>CACEFQ010000036.1 GCA_902558885.1 uncultured SAR116 cluster alpha proteobacterium | reverse complement strand
ATCAAATTTTTAATTTCATTAATACTTGGCAGGTATAGCTTTTTACCTGAATAAAGAAAGTTTGGATTATTTCTAACAAAAGCTTTCTTGTTATAGTGAACAATTGCTAAACTCAAAATTCTATTATTAAATGCGCTAGAACCATAGTAATTTAGCATAATGTCGCTTAATGTTTCATTTTTTACAACTTCGTGATTTGCACTATAATTTAAATCTTTTAAAAATAAATTATCAGAACTCAAATTCCCACGATCTGAATTTCCCCTATACTCTAAAACAACAAACGGTTCCGAAAATGATAATTTTGAAAGAGAAATAATAAATAGTATAAAAAAGCACAATATTTTAATTTTTATCATTATATTACTCCACAAATTTAACAATCTTATTATTCAAGTTTGTTAATTTAATATTATCATTTAAAGGTAACAAAGTACTGTGATTGTCAAAAACATCATCAGTATGCACTATTAGTATACTGTCATTTAACATAGAATTTTGAATCTTAATCCCATTCACCAGACCAATTTGTTTTTGTTTAAGTCCTTGTTTGCTTCCCAAATCTACCTGAAGTTTACCCTTATTTATAGTTAGTTTGCCTTCTAAGGGTATGCAATTAATATCATGAAAAAAACTGTTTATTACCTTTAACAAATGATTGTTCACATTTTGGTCAATTTTATCTATATCCAATATAGTAATATTTTTTAAGAACTGGAATTTACTTTCCAATTGATAATCAATGAGTAGATTATAGCTTTTTGATGTTTCTAACTTAATTTTTTGTCCTTTATATAAATCAAATGAAATTGTTAATAAGTAATTGGCAAAACTATTTTTATTCGTTTTAGTTAGAGCTATTTTGGGAACAAGGCTATAATTACCCGGATGTATTGTCGGTATACCTTTAGTAATTGCATTATAATCAAAAGAAGGATTTTGAGATGATTTAATAATTTTATTAAGTTGTCTATTTTGAAAGTTATTTATATCAACATTTGGCAGTTTAGATATAAATTCATATGTTTTGTTATACCATAAGGAAGTATATCTAGCTAATTCTGAAGGGACGTTTGTATCAACTGTAATTGATCCCTTGAATAAATTGATATTTATTGGTCTAATTTTACAATTAATTTTTGATAATTGACCTCCTACAATAGCACTTATTTTTATAGTGAGGTATTCTTTATTTTGTGTCTCAGATAATATTTTAAAATCAAGTACTCTATTAGTCGCCTTTATCACTGACTGATCATTAATTATAGTATTCGAATTAATCGCCGAAAATCCATTAACATTGGCCCCACCTTTAAGAGCAGCTATATATATTGCATCTTCTAAAGCTCTTTTTCTAGAAGTTTCAATATTTTCAGGTAGTAAAATTGATCTTCCCGTTGCTTCAACTTGTTTGAAATTAGATTTATCTTTCGCATACAAATCAAAATTAAACGTTAACAACGCTATAAATATAAAAATTTTATATAGATTAATAAATTTTAAAATAATTTTGTTCATTATAATTTACTATGTTCTTCTTGCACTTTTTAACATCATAAGCATCATATCTTTATCAATTTCTAAAACTGTTTCATAAGTATCTACACCAGTGGGATTAATTCTTACGGTTTTAGCACCTCTGATAATTCCTTTAACAACAGCTCTAAATGTATCGTTTTGAACCATTAGATCTATTACTGTTGTATTGGAGTCAACTTGAATGCCATGGATTTGTTCGGCTAATTCTCTCATTGCTGCCATTCTAGCAGATCTAATAGCCATCAATCTTTTTTGTGCATCTGTTCTACCAGGTTGACTAGAAACAACGGCATAACCTACAGCTGATAGAGTTGGTATTTTTTCAACTGAACTATCAAAAACTTCTTTTAAAGCCACTATTCCATCACTTTCAGAATTAATTTTTTTAGAATTAAAACTATTGGTTGGTGAAAAATTAGAGTTTGCTAAATTCTGCAGACATCCTGTACTTAAAAATAATGCGCAAACTG
>CACEFQ010000035.1 GCA_902558885.1 uncultured SAR116 cluster alpha proteobacterium | reverse complement strand
AAAAAGAATAACTCTTTTAATGGGAGATTTACGAGATAGCAACTCCGTCAATAATATTGTTGAGATGTCAAAACCAGATTATGTTTTTCATTTAGCTGCTCAGAGTTTTCCTCAAACAAGTTTTACAAGCGCAGACGATACATATGACACAAACATACAAGGCACTGAAAGACTTTTAAACGCATTAAAAAAGTATTCAAAAGATGCCATAATTCATATATGTTCTTCGTCTGAAGTATTTGGAAGGGTTCCAAAAGAAAAAATTCCAATTGATGAGAATTGCTCATTTCATCCAGCATCTCCATATGCAATCTCAAAAATTGGTACAGATATGATTGCTCGTTTTTATGCTGAAGCATATGATATGATGGTTATGAGTACTAGAATGTTTACTCATACAGGCCCAAGGAGGGGTGATATTTTTGCAGAATCTAGTTTTGCAAAGCAAATTGCTATGATAGAGCAAGGATTAATCAAGCCTATAATTTATGTTGGAAACTTAGATTCAAAAAGAACTATCGCAGATGTAAGAGACGCTGTTAGGGCTTATCATATGTTATTAACAATTAATCCTATTGCTGGTGAATATTACAATATTGGTGGGGAAAAAGTTATTACAATCGGAGAATTGTTAGACTACTTAATTTCATTAACATCCATGAGAAAACAAATTAAAATTGAGATTGATAAATCAAGATTGAGGCCCATAGATGCTGATCTTCAGATACCTAACACTTCCAAGTTTAGAAATCATACAGGTTGGAAACCTGAAATTAAATTCGAGAAAACTATGCATGACTTACTTGAATATTGGAGACATAAAGTCAAAACTAACCCACAAAATATACTCTTAAGATAAAATGTTAGTATCTAAAACTCCATTTCGTATTTCTTTATTTGGTGGTGGAACTGATTTTGAAGATTGGTTTATTAATCACGGCGGGCAAGTATTATCTACAACAATTAATAAATATTGTTATATTAGTATCAGAAATTTACCCCCATTCTTCACTTACAAACACAGAATTGTTTGGTCAAAGATTGAATTAAAAAAGTCTATAAATGATATTGAACATCCAGCTGTTAGAGAAGGTTTAAAATTATATAATCCAGTTAATGGTATTGAAATTCACCATGTTGGTGATCTTCCAGCAAGAAGTGGATTAGGATCCAGTTCTTCATTTTCTGTTGGTTTGATAAATGTTTTAAATAACTTCTTCAAAAAAGAACAGTTAAATAAATATGAATTATCTAAAAAAGCTATTGATTTAGAACATAAAGCGATTAAAGAAGTTGGTGGAGTTCAGGACCAAATACAAGTGGCTCATGGTGGAATTAATCATTTAAAATTTTTGAAAAGTGGAGAATATATTGTATCTCCATTAAATTTAGAAAGTGAAACTAAAAATAAATTAGAACAAAACCTTTTGCTATTTTATACTGGAACAGTAAGAAATTCTCATGATATTGCAGTAGATAAGAAGAAAAAAATTCCAGAAAATTATGATGTTCTTAAAAAAATTTATAATAACGTTGATAATGCCTTAGATATTCTACATTCTTCGAAATCTATTGATAATTTAGGAAAGTTAATGCACAAAAATTGGCTTGAAAAGATAAAATTATCCAAAGGTGTTTCCAATCAGATAATTAATGAAACTTATAAAAAAGCAATTAATGCTGGGGCACTTGGAGGTAAAATTTTAGGTGCCGGAGGAGGAGGGTTTTTTTGTTTTTATGTTCCATTAGAAAAACAAAATCAGGTAAAAGAGGATTTGAAACATCTTATTGAAGTACCTTTTTCTTTTGAATTTGATGGAACAAAAATCTTAAATGATGACCAAAATAGCGTTAAGTTTTTTGAGTAATTTCAAAATGAGTAAGCTTTTAATTATTATAGGTGCTTCAAATGAATTTGGTCATGCAATTGTTAGCGAGGGAATAAAAAAAAATTACAAAGTTTTGTCCACTTATAATAAAAACCATATGTTTTTAAGTGAGATAAAAAATAAACTTAACAATTTTGAAAAC
>CACEFQ010000034.1 GCA_902558885.1 uncultured SAR116 cluster alpha proteobacterium | reverse complement strand
CAATTAAAGTTGAAAAAACAAACAAATCAAAAAAAAACATTTCAAGTCCAATATAAAATCTAAAAACTTGTACCTATAGAAAATTGAAAATTTTCTTCAATATCATAAGTTTCATTTTGTACAGGGAAGCCCCATACCATTTGTAATGGTCCAACAGGAGTATTCATACTTAAACCAAACCCATTAGTAACCCTTGGTTCTTTGTCATCATAACCCTTAACTCCTGATTCGTAGTCTGTTCCCCATAATGAACCTATATCTGAAAAAACAAACCATTCCAAACCAGTGTCTTCAGGCATATATCTATCGGATTTTAATTCAAAAGATAAATTATAAAAATTATTTCCACCTACTGCCTGATTATTTCCTGTATCTCGTGGGCCAACTCCTGCATTATCAAAACCTCTTAAAGTTTTTCCACCCAAAACAAAACGATTTGAAGAAGTAATTTTATCATCAATGGATGTAATAAAACCTAATCCACTTCTAAATCCTAATATATAATCACCATAATTAATTGGATGAAAAGATTTTAAATTAAATACAGATTTATAAAATTTTGCATCGCCACCAATTCCAGCAATAGTATTATCAAACCGCCATCTATAACCAGATGTTGGATTAAAATAATTATCTCTAGTATCATGAAATAAACTATAGGTGATTGATGAAGTTTTGATTTCTTTTCCTTCTTCTCCAGTTATAGACGCGGCAGTTGAAGTGCTAGCTGTAGTAGATTCAGAGGCAGAAAAATTATATCTAATTGTTTGAGACATTTCATTTAATTTTGAACCAACTCCTAAATCAAATCCAGTTTTGTTACTTTTTACATCTCCTTTAGAATTCTCACTTTGTTGATCATATATATTTCCGAACAAAGAAAGATGCCTATCTAAAAAATAAGGTTCAGTCATACCAATGTTATAGGTGGTTTTTTGTTCAGATAAGTTTGCTTCAAAACGTAATTTTTTTCCTTCACCAAGAAAATTTCTTTCGTTTAAACCCAAAGTAAAAGTTGTATTATTTAAGGAAGAATAACCAACACCAAATGTAGCAGAGCCAGTATTAATTTCTTTAACTTTAATTATTATATCTATGCTTTGAGGTATGTTTGTATCTTGTAATTTATAGGTTACCGACTCAAAATAACCTAGCCTTTTGAGAGAATTAATAGATAAATTGAGTTTAGCTTTATTAAAAGGGTCACCTTCTAAAAAAGATAATTCTCTTCTAATTACACTATCATTGGTTCTATTGTTACCAAGAATTATTATTTTATTTATAAATTTTTTATCACCTTCAGTAATATTAAAGGTTAAGTCAATTAAATTTTTATTTTTAGTGCTAGAAGGTACAACCTTTACAAAACTATAACCTGTGTTTTCAAAATATTTAATCAAATATTTTATAGACTCATCTAAAGCTCGTGAGTCAAAAAAATCACCTTTTTGTAAAAACAATTCCTTTAATAAATATTTATTTTTTTTATCATCAATAAGTGAAGATTTAATATTTACTTTATCTACTGAATATCTTTGACCTTCATTAATTATAAAATTTATATTAAAACCTGAAAAATCTGGCAGAAGATCTCCTCTAGCAACTTTAACAGTGAAGTCTATATAACCTCTTTGTCTATAAAATTCTCTCAGTTTTTCTTTATCATAATCTAAACGTTCAGGTATAAATTTGTTAGAACCAAAAATTTTATACCATGCATCTTCTTTAGTTGATATTTTTGACCTTAACTCACTGTTAGAAAAATTTTTATTGCCTATAAAATTTATATTTTTAACAACGAGCAAAGATCCTTCATTAATTTCAAAGATTAAGTCTACTCTACCTTCACCTATATCAATTTTCTTAATATTTACTTCAGCTAAATAACGACCTATTTTTTGATATTCTACTTTTATTTTATCAATTGAATCACTTAGATTATTTTTATTAAAAATATCCCTTGAATTTATTAAAATTATTTTGTTAAGCATTTCATCGTTTAACAAATCATTTCCTGAAAAAGAAACTTCATTAATTATAGGATACTCTTCAACATTGATAAATAAAGTATAATTATTAACTTTCAAACTAACCTTATTAAACATACCTGAATTATATAAGTCTTTTGTAAATGCATTTAAAACATCGTTGTTAAATTTTGTATTTG
>CACEFQ010000033.1 GCA_902558885.1 uncultured SAR116 cluster alpha proteobacterium | reverse complement strand
AAGGTTTTCTAAATATCAACTCATAAGTAAAAAGTAAAATATACCCACCATCTAAAGCTGGTATTGGTAATAAATTTATTAATCCTAAGTTTATAGACAAAATTGCCATTAAAAAAATTATTGAGGTAAAACCTCTATCAAAACTTGTACCAGAAATTTTTGCTATACCAATAGGACCAAGCACATCTTTTTTATCAACTTCAAACATAAACAAAGACTTTAAGCCTTTCAACCACTCAATTGTTATATTAATGGAATCCAAAATTCCAAACTTTATAGCTGGCAATATAGATAATGTAATTAATTCAGATGGTGCGGCAGTAACACCAATCCTACCCAATATTCTTTTTGATTTTTTTTCATAAAATTCAGTCGGAATAATATTAGTATAAATAACGTTATCATTTCTTAAAATTTCAAACAAAAGAATTTTATTAGGATTGTTTTCAACAATATTTTTTATATCAGAAAAATTTTGCATTTTTTCTTTATTTATACTTATAACTCTATCACCAGAAATGACCCCACCTAACTTAGCTGGCTTAGAATCTAATACCTCATTAATAATTGGTGGGGATACATATCTACCATTGAAGTAATAAAGACTAGTAATTAAAAGTAATCCCAAAATTAAATTAGCTAGAGGACCAGACAAAACAATCAAAAATCTAGAAAATAAATTTGCTTGCAAAAAAGTATCTGATTCAAATAAGTTTTTGTTATTATTTTTTGTAAGATTTATGAGCTCACCTTTCATCTTTACATAGCCACCTAATGGTATTAAGGAAAATTTCCACCTAGTATTATTTTTGTCAGTATAACCAAATAATTCAGGTCCAAAACCAATTGAAAAGGACTCCACGCCCACTCCAGATTTTTTGGCGGCAAAATAATGACCGAGTTCATGAAAAAATATTAAAGGAGTTAAAACAATAAAAAAACCAATTAATGAAGAAAAAAAACCACTATCAATCATTTGTAAAATTTCCTTTTAATTAAATTTAATGCATTCATTCTCGATAATTTATCAATTTCTATTATATCATCGATATTTTGAGGAACGGATGGATTACAAAAATTTAAAGTTTCGTAAACTATATTATATATATCTGTAAATTTAACTTTATTTTTTAAAAAAGCGTCAACAGCAATTTCATTTGAAGCATTTAGAATAATTGGAGAGTAATCAGGATTTTGAAGTACTTCCCAACCTAATTTTAATCCTGGAAATTTTTTAAAATCAGGTTCAAAAAAACTTAGATTACTTATTTTGTTTAATGATAATTTTTTTAAATTTAAATCTATCCTTGCAGGCCAATTAAGAGCAACACTTAAAGGAGTTATCATGTCAGGAAAGCCTAAATTTGCTAAAATTGAACCATCTTTATAATGAACTAAACCATGAATAATATGTTCAGGATGAACAGCAACTTCAATTTTATCACTTTCAATGTTAAAAAGCACAGACGCTTCAATGATTTCTAGAGCTTTATTAAACATTGTTGCGCTATCTACTGATATTTTTTGACCCATTTTCCAAACAGGATGTTTTATTGCATCTTTTGGTTTAATATTTTTAAATTTTTCAATTGGCATATTTAAAAAAGGGCCTCCTGATGCAGTTAAAGTAATAAAATCAAGATTAGTAATATTATTTTTTTCTAGACATTGAAAAATTGCACTATGCTCAGAATCTACTGGTAAAATTTTAACTTTCTTCTCAAGACTTTTTTTCATAAATATTTTACCAGCAGAAACTAGTGTTTCTTTATTAGCTATTGCAAGATTGTTTCCAGCACTTATGGCAGCAAATGCTGGGTATAAACCTGAAATTCCAATTAATCCAGAAATTACAACATCACATTTTATTTTTGCTAATTCAATTAAACTTGAATGACCTACATATAACTCATTTTTACCATAATATGATTTAGCATTTTTAGGATCAGATAATACAACATTAGGAACATCAAATTCATTTACTATTTTGCTTAATAATTCTACATTGTTATGAGCAGACACACCAACAAGATTAAATTTTTCTTTATTTTTTCTTAACAAACGTAAAGAAGATTCACCTATAGAACCTGTTGCTCCTAACAATATGATATTTTTTTTATTATTCATTATTAAATTTTTCAATTAATGGAAATATATAAAAAAGGTATTACTAAAAAATATCCATCCAATCTATCCATTAAACCTCCATGTCCTGGAATTAATTTTCCACTATCCTTTACACCTATTTTTCTTTTAAAGATAGATTCTAAAAGGTCACCAGAAAAAGCAATTACTCCTATTAAAAAACCATAAATTAAAGAATATATAACATTAAAGTTCATTAAATCCTTTATGAAATAAGAAATGATAATTGTAGAAAATAGTCCAATTATAGTGCCTTCAATAGTTTTACCTTTACTTATTAATGGAATTATTTTTCTCTTACCAACTAATTTT
>CACEFQ010000032.1 GCA_902558885.1 uncultured SAR116 cluster alpha proteobacterium | reverse complement strand
CTAATTCAAATTAATAATCAAAAAAATGATTGGGAAAACAGAAAAGACGAGGCAGAAACAAGAGTTAAATCTTTGAAAGTAAGACTAGATAACTTGAAAGAAGATAAATCAAGACTTGAGAAGCTACCAGATAATTTTGTGGATAAAACAATTGAATTAAATCTTAAGATTGAAACAGCTGAGCAAAACAGAAATCTTGCTGCAGATAAGTTAGTACAAACTGAAACATTACTTAATGAAGCAGAAAAATTAGAAAAATCATCAGAGCAAAATTTAGCATCTTTCCGTGAAGACATGATAAAAGTAGAGGCTTCACTCAATCTAGCTAAAACAAAAATAGAAAATATCGATGATAGGGTCCATGAAAAACTCAGGGTTCAGTCGAATCAGCTAAAAGAAATAGTTAATTTAAATGACAACGAAGAATTAAATACATCAGTTGAAACTCTGGAAAAGAAAGTTCAACGATTATTAAATGAAAGAGAATCTTTGGGTGCTGTAAATTTACGTGCTGAAGAAGAAATGAACGAGATGAAACAGAAAATTGAATTAATGTCTAAGGAGAGAGTTGACTTAGAATTAGCAATTGAAAAACTTAAAAGTGGAATTTTTGAATTAAATAAAGAAGGCAGACAACGTCTTACAGATAGTTTTGAGGTTGTAAATAAAAACTTTAAGAATCTTTTTAAAAAGCTTTTTGGAGGTGGTGACGCTGAATTGAAATTAGTTGGAGATGATGATCCTCTAAAAGCTGGATTGGAGATATTAGCAAGTCCACCTGGGAAAAAAATGCAATTACTTTCCTTGTTATCTGGCGGAGAACAAGCTTTAACAGCCATATCCCTCATTTTTTCTGTTTTCTTATGTAATCCTGCTCCAATATGTATTTTAGATGAAGTAGATGCTGCTTTAGATGATAATAATGTTGGCAGATTCTGTAACTTGTTGGATAAAATAGTAGATGAAACAGAAACTTATTTTTTAGTTGTAACACACCATAGATTGACAATGGCTAAAATGAATAGGCTTTTTGGTGTCACAATGGAACAAAAAGGTGTTAGTAGACTTGTTTCTGTTGATTTAGAACGAGCAAATAAAATAAGGGATATAGTCTAATTAAAGTTTTTGAAGTAAACTCTTGACTTATTTGTTAGCTCAAAATAATTTAAGCACGCTTGTAGTTTTCAGTTGAAAGTATAGTATGAGCATATTAAATAAAGAAAAAAATTTATCAAAAAGAATAGACGTTGCACTAGCTAAGAAGGATAATAAACAAACATTTAAAAACACAGACTCACTTAATATTTATTATAGAGTCGGAACAGAATTACTCGCAGGCTTAATAATTGGTGCGGGCATAGGATGGACATTAGATCAATGGGTTAATACCACTCCCTTATTTCTAATACTATTATTTATATTGGGTGGTGTAGCTGGAATATATAATCTTTGGAGAATTTTGACTGGCAAAGGCCTAAAGATGGGATTTTTTAAAAAAAAAGATAAATAATATGAATTCACCCGTAGAACAATTTACAATTAAAACTATATACGAACTTAACCTTATGGGTATTGATGTATCCTTTACGAACGCGTCTCTATTTATGATCTTGTCAATTCTTGGGTCAGTTTGTTTTTTATATCTTGGTTCAAGAAAGCAAGCACTTATACCTGGAAGATTTCAATCTTTAGTAGAAATGTCATATGAGTTTGTTGCAAATATGGTTAAAGAAAATGCAGGCAAAGGTAGCCAAGCTTACTTTCCATTCATATTCACCTTATTTATGTTCATTCTATTTGGAAATCTGCTTGGAATGATACCCTACAGTTATACTTTTACATCACAAATAGTAGTTACCTTTACATTGGCTGCGATTATATTCGTAGGTGTTACAATTATTGCAGTTTTTAAACATGGTTTTAAATTTTTTACATATTTTTTTCCATCTGGTGTCCCAATTGGCCTAGCACCTCTACTGATACCAATTGAGATTATTTCTTACTTTATCCGTCCAATTAGCTTATCTGTCAGATTATTTGCTAATATGTTAGCCGGACACACAATGATGAAGGTATTTGCTGGGCTTATTATAATGATGGGCTCAGCAGGTGGCGTTTTAAAAGCAGGAGCCATCTTACCTCTTTTAGCAGTTATTGGTTTAACTGGACTAGAATTTTTAGTTGCCGCACTTCAAGCTTATGTTTTCAGTATTTTAACATGTATGTACCTTCATGACGCAATACATTTACACTAATTCATTACTAAATTAAAAATTACTTAAGAAAGGAAAAAAATATGGAAATGGATGCCGCAAAGTTAATAGGAGCTGGTTTAGCTGTTATAGCTCTAGCTGGAGTTGGAGTTGGAATTGGTAATATTTTTGCTTCATTAGTTACAGCTGTTGGAAGAAACCCAGCAGCAAAAAATGAAGTTTTTGGAATAGCTATTTTAGGATTTGCTTTAACAGAAGCAGTAGCACTTTTCGCACTAGTTATTGCGCTATTACTATTATTCACATTCTAAAAAAAAAATTAATTTTGCCTATAGTAATTTAACTATAGGCAGATTTTTACTTAAAT
>CACEFQ010000031.1 GCA_902558885.1 uncultured SAR116 cluster alpha proteobacterium | reverse complement strand
ATCAAAGTAAAGTTAGAGATTTTTTTAATACTTTTAGTTTTGATGAGGTATATATTACAGCTGCAAAAGTAGGTGGAATTTTAGCAAACAACTCATTAAGGGCTGATTTCATATATGAAAATTTAGTTATTACAACAAATATATTAAAAGCATCATTTGACACAAATGTCCAAAAGGTGCTTTATTTAGGAAGTTCTTGCATGTTTCCTAGAGAAACATCTCAACCAATTTCTGAAAATTCAATACTTACAGGTAGACTTGAACCAACTAACGAACCTTATGCAATTGCTAAGATTGCAGGGTCAAAATTATGTGAAAGCTTTAATCTTCAATATCAAACTGATTTTAGAACTATCGTGCCTACAAATGCTTATGGACCAAACGATAATTTTGACCTAAATAGTGGACACGTAATTCCCAATTTAATTCAAAAATTTCATAATGCTAAATCCAAAAATCTTCCAAATGTTGAAGTTTGGGGTTCTGGAAATGCTCTTAGAGAATTTTTATATGTTGACGATTTAGCAAAAGCTTGTGTGTTTTTTATGTCCCAAAAAAAAGAAGATTTTTACAAATTTCTTCACAAAAATAATCAACTAATTAATATTGGAACAGGTGATCTCATATCCATAAGAAAATTAGCTAATATTATCAAGAGAGTAATTGAATTTAAGGGAGAGATAATATTTGACAACACTAAACCTGATGGAATGCCTGTTAAATGCTTAGATAATAAAATTGCAAAAAAAATGGGATGGAACGCTTCTACAAAATTAGAAGATGGTATTATAAGAACATATGAATTTTATATTAATGAAGATATTTATAAAAAAACAAAGGAGATAATTAACTTTGAATAAAAAAACAAAAATTCTGATATGTGGAGCAACCGGATTTATAGGAAAAAATCTAACAGAGTTCTTTTCTAATTTAGAAGAATTTGAAGTGCATGCTGTTAATTTTAAAAGACCAGAATATTATATTAAAAATGTAATTTGGCATAAAGCTGATCTTAGAAATCCTAAAAAAGTTAATTCTTTGTTAAAAGATATTGATGTTGTTGTTCAAGCAGCTGCTACAACTTCAGGATCTAAGGATATTGTCACTAAGCCTTATATCCATGTCACTGATAACGCAGTAATGAATTCATATATATTTCGTTCAGCTTTTGAAAACAAAGTTAAACATGTTATTTTTTTTAGCTGCTCTGTTATGTATCAATCAAACATATTGCCTCTAAAAGAAGATGATTTTAATCCAAATATGCCACTAGTCGAAAGATATTTTGGAGTAGGTCATACAAAATTATATTTAGAAAAAATGTGCGAATTCTTTTCAAAAATTTCTAATACTAAATATACAGCAATAAGACATTCAAACATTTATGGACCCCACGATAAATTTGATTTTCAGAAAAGTCACTTTTTGGGGGCCTCCATTTCTAAAGTTATGTTGGCAAGCGAAAAAATCACTATTTGGGGAACTGGCGAAGAAGAGCGTGATTTATTATATATTGATGATCTTACCAATTTTGTTTACCTTGCTCTAAAGAAACAATCTTCCAAATATAGATTATATAATTGTGGAGAGGGTGTTTCTAGATCTATTAAAGAAGTTGTTCAAACAATAATTAATGTATCTGGAAAAAATCTTAAAATTGAAAACGATACATCTCAACCATCTATAAAAACTAGTTTATCATTGAACTACTCCCTAGCTAAGAAAGAATTAGGGTGGAAACCAAAAACTGAACTTAAATCAGGATTAAAAAAAACCATAACATGGTGGAAACAAAATATTAATCCAAAAAATATAAGGTAAATCCAAAATGAGCTTCTTTAAAAATAAAAAAGTCCTTGTTACAGGTGGAACTGGTTTAATTGGGAGGCCATTAGTTGAAAAATTAATTAGTCTTGATGCTAATGTGTCAGTTGTTTCACTTGATGAACCTAAAGACTTAAGTAAAAAAGTAAAATTCATAAAAACTGACTTAAGAGAATTGAGTTCATGCTTAGATTGTTGCAAGAATCAGGAGATAATTTTTCATCTAGCTGGTGTAAAAGGATCTCCAGCTATGACAGCTTCTAAGCCGGCAAGCTTTTTAGTTCCTACAATTCAATTTAGTTTTAATATGATGGAAGCTGCAAGAAGAATTGGCATAGAAAAATTTTTATTTACTTCATCAGTAGGAGTTTACTCTCCTTCTGAGGTTTTTTATGAAGACGATGTATGGAAAACTTTTCCATCTGATAATGACAAGTTTGCTGGCTGGGCTAAAAGGATTTGTGAACTTCAAGCGGAAGCCTACAAAATAGAATATGGATTAGAAAATATTTCAATTGTAAGACCAGCAAATGTCTATGGCCCATTTGATAATTTTGATCCAAATAATGCAATGGTTATACCTTCACTTATTAATAGAGCATTAAACTCTAGGAACTCACTTTCAGTATGGGGAGATGGCTCTCCTATTAGAGACTTCATATTTTCTGAAGATGTAGCTGAAGGAATGTTGATGATGGTTGAGAAAGGAGTAACAACACCTGTAAATTTAGGATCGGGCAACGGAATTAAGATTAAAGAAATAGCAGAAAATATTGCCAATCAAGTTCCTAATGGTCCTTTAAAAGTTGAATGGGATATATCAAAACCAAAAGGTGATGCTAAAAGAATTATGAGTACTAAACTTGCAGAAAATTTTGGTTTTAAAGCAAAAACTCCTATAAATGAAGGTATCTTTAGAACTATAGATTGGTTTCTTAAAAACAAGGATACTATGGGAAACAAATATAAT
>CACEFQ010000030.1 GCA_902558885.1 uncultured SAR116 cluster alpha proteobacterium | reverse complement strand
TACATCCGAAGCAGTTTTTAATATTAAATTTTGATTCAATATTTTACTCCTTGATATATATCTTTATTAAATCAAAACAATAGATAAAGGTAAAGAGCAATTATAATTACATTAATTACAAATTTATAATTTTTAAACCTTTAAATGGTCTACCGTTTGGTCTTCGCTCCAAGCGAACAATACAAAATATGATTACATATCAATGTGTTAACACGTCATATTAGAGTGAAATGGTGCGCTCTGAGTGAAGTTATGTTCATCTATAGTGCACCAATTACAACTGAACTTTAGCAATAGCCTCAGTTTATGTATTACTGAATCTGTGTCAACAGGCACGTTTTCTTTCACAGTTTCTTTCACAATTAAAAAATGTTCCCGTAATGGAATAGTCCTACGTAAATGATAATTATATTAAGAAGTTAAAGACACTTATATGTAACATTTAAAGTGTACCCCCATGGCATGAACCATGCCGGTCACCTACGATATATATACATATGCTCTTACACAGATGTGCTCAAATAGATGTTAACCACTTTAATGAGTCATAGAGAGTCATACAGAGTCATTACTGTTATCAGAGTCATTCATACATCCAATGTGGTTACATTGGCTGTATGAGTCTGTATGAGTCAGGAATGATGGTCCTAGTTAAACTGTACTAACACTCTTTCTTTATCACCTTGTAGTTCAGGGGTTTGTGAGCCTGATGATTGTTGTACAACATTCTTTTCTACATGTAAAAATGTTCCCGTATTGGAATAGTCCTAAGTGAATGAAAATATGCTTAGATGTTAAAAAAGATTTTGTTACATTTAAAAGTTTGATAAGCAGATATTTTTTTCATCTCTACTTCTAATATTGTAACAGTATGACTTTTTACCCTTTACAACTGCAATACACATGTTCTTAGTATCATTATTTGATATGTTGTAACAATAACTACTTTGAGATTTAGCTTTAGCTAAACACATATTTTTTTTATCTTTGTTTGAAATATTGTAGCAACTACTGCTAGAGTAACTCTTCGCTATTGATAACAAAAATAATGCAAAAAATAAAAAAAATACCTTAAACATGTTAATCTCCTTTTTTAAAATTAAAATAAGATATCTTTAGGATTTTCACAATCAACTCCCCTAGTAAACTCATATAAAAATTGATTACTTAATTCTAAAGTTGGCGCAATTTTTTTAAGACTATCCTCGCTCATTGGCATATCCTTAAATGGTTTTATTGTATCTTCATAGTGAGCTTCATGAAATTGTTTTTGAGAATACCATTTATTAACTTTCAAAAATGGTATCATTGGTGTTTCTTTAGTAAGTCTATACTTTTTGTCTGTACAATCATATTCAGCATATCCATATATTTTTACAATTACATTGGAAGAATTATCTGAATTATCACAGGATATAGTAAATATAGACACAAAAAATATCAAAAATAGTTTTCTTAAGTACATCATTATTCAATCATAATTAATTTTTATTTAATGTAAAATATATGAATAGAAATGATTGTAAATATTTATAACTTTTAGACGTATATGAATACTCAATAATCAAAATAAATAGGTACGAATTATTTCACAGTTTGTTTTACAGTTTATAATCTATCCTAAAATAATATAAATATATCAATGTGTTATAAAAATTATTGGTGCGCTCTGAGGGACTCGAACCCCCAACCTTTTGATTCGAAGTCAAATACTCTATCCAGTTGACCCCTTTAAACCCTTCCTTTAAACCCTTATTTTCTCACAGATTTATTATTGAATAATAATACAATTTACTGCCTTACTGTGTCAAATCTGTGTCAATATCTGAGGGTGTTTAATTAATATTTCTCTCTGGATACTATCGTGGTTTATAGATTAGGTTGTGGTTGTCAGTTTAAGGGGTGGGGGTTTTTGACTTTATAATTTTATAAATGTTATAATCCATAAAAAATGGTTCTTAAAAATGAAAAAATTAATTTTAAAAATTTTATTTATATCTTTTGCTTTTATAACATATAACTCACAATCTTTTTCACATTCACTTAATGGGGAATATTTATGCAGAACTTCATCATTTTCACCTTTTAGAACTAAAGTTGAAGTCACAGAATTTAAAAAACATTGCGAGATAGATTTTACCTTTAAAAAAGATTGCTCAAAAATTAGTTATACCTCGTCAGATGTTTATTTTGATGGAAAATATCTTATGGATGGAGGAAAAAACCATTATATTAAAAACACAAAAAAAATTCGAGAATATATCCAAATTCGTCACGACACTTATGCTTTTGGATGGGTATCTAATGATGGAAAAAGAAGAGATTTACAAGGTGTTAAATATATAAAAAAGGAAAAAGAATTTTCTGAGAAAAGTGGTTACAAATGGGTCACAGAACGATCTGTTTTTTGTGAAAAAGTTGAATAATTATTATCTTATTGAGGTTAAAGAGTCATATTGTTTAAACTATTCCTCTGTTTTCTTTGTTTAGATATAATACCTAATTTTTCTTGAACAACTAATCTACATCCCTCTTGAATGAGTGAATTGAAACTTCTTTTGTCTAATGACTTTATCTTCATTAAATCAATCCATTGATCATCATTTATTCTACATAGATAATTATGTGTTCTCATTTTTCTTATCCTTTATAACTTTATTTTGTTTTTTAATTTTAATACCCCATCTAGTAATAGGTTTAGGTATATATTTAGGTTTAACACCAAATCTTAAATTATTTATGATTGCCATTTTATACTCCTTAATTTGATTATTGAGGTGATGATTTTGGACACACTTAACCTACTCAAAGGTTAAGGTGTTTTTGAGTCTGATGACCAAGTACACAACATATCAGATAAACCTATACACATAGGTTGGGTGAGAAGTCCGATATCCCATTCCCCTAATCCGTTCCAGTTTGGCACAACGCAATTAGGTTCTTAATCTACTTTAACTTCGGTCAGATATATGATGCAGATATGTTTACTATCAGAATCTGTAAGGGTTATTTCTCCCTTGTCCTGTTGGGAATATTTAAACACCATTCCAACTTGGGTGTTTCATAATAAAAACTGTTTACCTAACTAAGATCCGTTCCAATA
>CACEFQ010000029.1 GCA_902558885.1 uncultured SAR116 cluster alpha proteobacterium | reverse complement strand
CTCTTTTGTAAAATCTACTATTAGTAAATGGTCTTTTAATTATTTCTGAAAAACTTTTTTCAGATGCACGTATAAATAGTTTCTGATTTTTATTTTCAAATTCAATAATAGTATTAAAATTAATTAAATCATAGTTTTTGTACAACTTTATAAATTCGAGGCTTTTATCTAAGTTTTTTGGTATATATTCATCGTCTGATGAAAGAAAAGTTATAAAATCACCTGTAGCTAACTTTGCTCCTTTATTCATAGCATCGTTTGCGGAATGATCGTCTTCTGAAAGAAAAATATCAATTAAAGGTTCATATTTTAAAATTATTTCTTTAGTACCATCATTTGAATTACCATCTATAACTATTACTTCAACTTCATGTTTTTTTTTAAAATTAATGGATCGTAGACATTTATCAATGAAATCAGAATTATTTTTGACATAAACTATTACACTCAAAAGCTTTTTATTACCCATAATTTAAGTCCTTTGTTCTTCCATATGGTGATATAAGTTAATTACAACGAGATTCGTTAATAGGCAAATATTGGTGGCTCCTATCAACACTACTTACGCTAAAAATTAACTTTTTAATATTAGTAATTTGCAGAGCCTTAATAACTATTAATGTACCTAATCCCCCAGTCAATAAAAAAGTATTTTTGAAAAGCATAATTAAATTTCTTTAAATTTGAGTTGGTTAAGTTATAGTATTTATACTCTTCAAAAGCCATAAATAATTCTAAGGTAGATATTCATAGTGATAAAATTCACCGTAATTATAAATGCCAGGATGAGTTCCACAAGACTTCCTGGTAAAACTCTTATGAAAATAAATGGTATCTCATGTTTAGATTATTTAATTAAGAGAGTTTTAAAAGCTAAGTATGTTAAAGATATTATAGTTAATACTAGTGAAAACGAACTCGATAACAAAATCGTTCAATTTTGTAACAAAAGAAAAATTAAATTTTCTAGAGGACCTGAGCAAGATGTTTTAAAAAGAATGGTTATTGCCGTGAAGAAATATGAATTAGAAAATTTCGTAGAGATATATGGCGATTCTATTTTAAATGATCCTAAAATAATTGATAGTGCAATTAGAAAATTTTGTTTATTAAAAAATTATGATTTTGTTGGAAATGATTTAAAAACAACCTTTCCTCCTGGGTTTGAAGTTGAAGTTTTAAATTCAAGAGCTTTGTTAAAATCAGACATTATGTGTATAAAACCTGAAATTAGAGAACATGGAACCCTATTTATTAGATTAAACCCAAGTATCTTCAAATTATATAATTTTGAGTATAAAAATAAATTTGATTTTTTACCAGAACTTACGCTAGATACTCAAGAGGATTTTGACATTATTAAAAATATTATATTACATTTTGAACAACAAAAAATACAAAATTTTGGATTAGAAGAAATAATGCAATATTTATCTAGTAAAAGATCATTATTAAAAATAAATAATGATGTCTTCAGAAAATGGAAACAATATAGACTCTGAAATTTCTTGTAAGGTTTTTAAAAAATTATTTATGTTTTTTTTTAATTAAAAATATACCAAACTTATCGGGTCTGTATGTAAATACTTCGTCTTCAATTTTTTCTATAAATTCATCTACAAATACAGTTAATGGCAATGCGTTAGGAAATGAACCATAATCACATATACATATAATACCATCCACTGAAAGTTTAGACCAAAGAAATTTTAATAAAATCTCTACCGTTTCATAAGTGTCACTTGCTATGTAACCAAAACTTATTTTATTTTGAACTAACTTATAGGTTTCTCCAATATTACCTTTTATAACTTTCACATTTTTTAAATCCTTAAAAGCGTTTCTAACTTCTGAAAAGGAATTGTTTGAGAAAGATCCATTCCAATTATAGTCTAGACCATATTTTGAAACAGGAATTCCCTCGAATGTATCAAAAAGCCAAATTTGTTTTTCTCCAAAATATTTTACAGCTTCGGCAATAACAGCACCTGATCCTCCATGTAATGAACCAAATTCAACTACATCTCCTTCTACTTTTCTAGTTTGCTTAATAAACTGAATTAAATCAAAAAGTTGAGTATCAGAAATCATCGAAATTGCTCTATTTTGAGCATTTGAGGCTATACTTTTGAAAGGTTCTTCTTCCCTAAATGGAAGATTAGGAGAAGATTTATCATAAATAACGTTGATTTTATTTTTTCCTAACTTTTGAAGGTAACTTATACCATTTTTTAAAGAGTTTATTTCTTCTTCACAAACTATTATAAAAGTATCTGGATCATCTTTTAAATTATCGACATGAAGTATGTATTTACCCCCACAATCATAGTTAATGAACTTTTGTCTCCAATCATACAAATCAACTTCAATTGATTTTTGACATAAAAGAGACACTAGCCATTTCATATTATCACTAAATCCAAACAGAACAATTTTCTTGGAATTTAATTTCAGTATTTTTTCTAAAAGACGAATAACAATCTTTGGGTAATATTGATCAACCTGAACAGGTTCAAACTCTTTTTTATTTTTCAAATAATTATCCTCTATACAAATAATATTTAAGATGAATTCAAAGTTTATTTAAATATTTTATTGATTTTTCCCACTTATTTGAATATTCCGCTATAGCTTTACAAAAATTTTCACTTTTAACAATTTTGACTATTCCATTTGATTTTTTGTTAATTTTGTTTAATTCGTTATTCGAAAGTGAAGGTAAGTAATAGTTAGTCCATTTATAAGATAATAAGGTTGAATTTGAGCCAATAATACCTGCAGATTTTAATTTGTCAAATAAGACATTTTTTAAATTTGGAGTTTCTCTAACTTCATGTTTAAGAGCAAAAACAAATACTTTTTTCTTTCCTTTAATTAACTTTCTTTCATCCGTGAAACGTGAAACGTCATGAACATATTTTATAACAGTGTCAAACATAAATAATGCTTCATGTATGTTCGTTTCTGAAGTATCTTGAATAAACAAATGAACTGCAGGCCTTCGTTGTATGATTTGATTAATTTTATAAATTGAAGAATTTATTAGAATTTTTTTAAGTTTGGTTCCATGCGAAATTAAAAGTTTTTTTGCATTTATTGTTCCATTATTTGTTTGCAAACTAACTAAGTTTGATTTTAAACTAATTTTTATATTTTTAATCTTACATTTAAACAAAAAATCTAACTTCACTTTTTTAA
>CACEFQ010000028.1 GCA_902558885.1 uncultured SAR116 cluster alpha proteobacterium | reverse complement strand
TAGTATGTATGCTATTCATAATCATCTCTCCATGTGATGTTTAAAGTAGTATGAACATCGCTTGTTGAGAAAAATTATGATCTCCACCGCTCAAATCTCCACAATAAGCTGTTCATAATTAGGTACGACCACATGAAAAAATCTTTAATTTTTTTTATTAATTAGTGAAAATTATTGATTAAAAATTATTAAAACTCAAATTAAAAAATTTAAATTTTGCAAATAAATCATTTAAAAACAATGGGTTATGTGTCATTCAAAATCTTTAGTTACATAAAGCAAAAAAAATGCCAAAAATAAAAAATTATATTTAGTAGTATTTAATCGTCTTTATTCATTGCTTCAAATAAATTTGTGAGATATTCACCTGTTGATTTTAAGCTAGTTACAGCTTGTTCCATGCTTGTGAATTGTTGAATATATCTATCTCTAAGAGATTCCATCTGAGAATTTAAGTCAACTAATAATGCTGATTGATCTGTAACTTCTTTATTAATAGTTGTTTCTCTTGTCGACAACTGACCATTAGATGTATTTAAAGTATCACTTAAAAAAGTGGTTAGTTTTTCAATAAGACTTTGTCCATAATAAACGGTTGCATCGGCACCAAGACCAGAATATTTTACTTTCAATCCTGCCGCATTACCAGAGGTAATAGTAAAAGTATTGTTAGACACATCTGCTGCCATAGCTACGCTGTCTAATGTAGCTGATCCTGTAACACCAGTTGTTGTTATTCCTGCCCCAGTAAAACCTAAAGTAATAGAACCTGCTGTATTAGCAGAAGGAGTTATTGATGAAATTGTTTGAAATGTCTTAGAACCAAGTACTGTGGCATTTGCAGCTGGCCCTGTAATAACTTCAGTTTGAGCAACACCAGACATATCTGTTCCTACAACTGTAAAAGTTTTACCACTCTCATCTCCTCCAGCACTTATAATTGAAGGCCTTTTTCCAGTAAGATCAACAAAAGCCGACTTTGTACCAACGTTTACTCCAGCAGCTGCAGCATTTGAGGAAATTTGAGTAATATTTTGAAAAATTTTGGTTCCTGTAACTGTGTTACCGGCAGTAGGACCAGTAATTGTTTCAGTTTGTGCGTTTCCATTGATATCTGTTCCTGTAATGGTAAATGTTACAGATGATAAATTATTTGAACTTCCTACAGTTACAAATGAATTTAGATTGGTTGCAGAACCTGAACTAGTTTGTGCACCGTCAAGTGTAAAATTACCTGAACTGCCTCGTGTTTCGTTATCAACCAATCCATCTGGATCAGTTGTGGTAACAGAAGCTCCATTTAATGTTAATGCTGTGCTCGCAGTACCAGACTGAGATGTACCAACATTATCTGCATCAGTGGTACCAACAAACTTAAGAAATCCGTCAAGGTTGCTTCCTATGGCATTGACAACCATTGAAGATGACGTGCCAATTGACCCTGAAGTAATCGAATAACTGCCATTTGCATGAGTAACAACAACAGATTTTCCAGCAGCACTTAGGGTACTATCTGCATTTATTGCAGTTTGAATAGCTGTTGCAAGTGCTGCTTCTGAAGTATAATGAGATGCAGGCACACTTACTGTTCCTGATTGAGTTCCATCAACAGTTACTTGAATGGTATTATTAGAGGCAGTAACTTGTGGTGTTGCATCATTACTCACAAGACCAGTAAAGGCACCTGATACATATGCTGTCATAGCGAAGGCATAAGATCCTGCTACTGGTTTAGAGCTAGTACCTCCACTAACTGAAAGTAAGCTAGAAGAGGAGGAATACATTGAATTAAATATAGCGTCCAGTGATGTTGGATTATTTTTTAGTTCGTTTTCTAATACAGTGGTATTAAGACTTAGTAATCCATCTTTTTCTGTCCTAACTCCTAAATTTGACAAATAAACACCATTTGCTCCAAATCCTGTTAATTGAGAAGAAGTAAGAGATTTCAATTGATTTTCAATACTTTTAATAACAGGGTCGTCTGATAATTCACCAGCATCTTTAGTAGTTGAACCTCTAAAAGTTTTTTCATTCAAGAGTGTTCTTGCATCATTAACTGCTGTTACGAAAGCTTGTAGGTTTGTAGTTGCTGCACCTGTATCTACTGATCCAGTTAAATTTGCAGGCGTATCTACTCCATTCGATGTAGTAGACGCATGTAAATTTACATTATAACCAGTAAATAGGTCAGTAATTGAATTGGAAGACCTTGTAAGTGAAATACCATCAACAGTAAAAGCTGCATCCGATCCAGCCAGTTTTTGTTTTGAAGCATTAGTTGTTGTGTTGTCAATAGCTGAAAGACCAGAACCAGACGGACTTTCTGTAGCTGTTATCCTTAGTGCATTCTCTTTTCCGTCTTGTGACTTTAATACAAGAGTGTATGTATCATCACCTGCACCTAAAACACTCGCTGTAACTCCATAATTTAGTGCATTTATTTTATCTTTTAATGACTCTAATGTATCTGTTTCTGTAACTGTAAGTGTTTTAGAAGTTACCGTCGCACTAGCAACAAAACTTCCTGAAGACCAGTCCCCTCTTTCTAAAACTAAAGTTCCAGCACCAACAAGTGAAGTATTTGAAGTATAATCTTCAAATGCTAAGGTTTGGCCTTTTGCCAGTGTTGAAACACTAATACTAGAGTTTATTGCAACTGCCGTAGATGGATCAGAAATGGTTGCACTAACTGCTGAACTAGTTGAACTTACTTTTAATGATGTATTGCCAGTCAAGATGTTTAAAGACGTTGAAAGTTTTGATAATGCACTTTTAATTTCACCAATAGCAGAAATAGCAGTATTTCTGGCATCAATTTTGGATTGAATTTGGTTTTCTTGAGGAATTTGTTCAGCGTCTACAAGGCTGTCAACAATTTGAGTGATATTTAAACCACTACCACCTTGATTAATTGCACTTAAATAATCTACTGCCATGTAAAACCTGATTGATTGTTATTAATGCATTGTACGACCACTTAATTGCAATTTTTATGCCTTTATATGTAAAAGGAACTAAAATGAGCTCATTTTCTTATATTTTGAAATGACATTTATCAAAAATTATGTAGTAATTTGATTGGAGCTCATAATGTTTAAAAAAATAAACATAAAAGCGGTAAGAGATAGCTTAGCATTATTAGTTATTGCAGCAGTAGTTGGAACTATTGTATCTTTTGTTGCCCAATTATTTATTATTGGTGCAAAAAATATATATAATTTTATATTTAATAACAAAGATTTTATATTATCTCTTGATGTTGGAAATATTTCACTTAACTTAATTCCATTAATTATATGTGTACCTAGTTCTATGCTAGTAGGACTTTTAATGTATTATCTTAAATTACCTAGATGGTTTGGCCCTGCTGATACAATTTATGCAGCACATCATAGAGCTGGAATTTTAGATTTAAAAGGTGGCTTTGGGTCTACTTTAGCATCCTTTATATCTATAAGTGGTGGTGCTTCAGTAGGAATATATGGTCCTCTAGTGCACTTTGGTGCAATTGTATCATCATTTATAAGGCGTCAAAAATTTATTCCTAAAATACCTCATGATATTATAATTGGAAGCGGTGTTGCTGCAGCAATCTCTGCAGGGTTTGGAGCACCTTTAGCAGGAATTATATTCGCTCATGAAACAGTCTTAAGACATTTTTCTATGAAAGCAGTTGCCGCTCTTGCAATTTCTTCTATGG
>CACEFQ010000027.1 GCA_902558885.1 uncultured SAR116 cluster alpha proteobacterium | reverse complement strand
AATGACTTTAACTTACTACTCAAGAAAGCAAAACAATTATTAAAAGATGGTGCTACGTCAATAGCATTGCTTATGGACGATATTCCAGAAAATTTTGTAAATTTATTTGGTAAAAAAGTTTCGGAAGGAAAAAGTCATGGTGATTTAGCAAACGAATTATCAAGAAGGCTAAAAAAAAATATATATTTTGTACCAAGAGTATATGCAGATGAATTAATAAGTAGTGCTCCAAATTACTTATTAGATCTTGGTAAAGTACTAAATCAAGATATATCGGTATTTTATTGTGGTAAAAATATTGTTTCCAAATCACTGTCAGACTATTCTATATCTAATAAAACATTGTCTAATACAATAATTTATTGGGATAACTTTTACTCAAATGACTACTGCCCCAGGCGGTTACATATTGGGCCTTACCTAGGAAGAAAAAAATTAAAAAATTTTATGATCAATCCTACAGGATTGATTTATACTGATTTATTAATATTAGATATAGTTTCAAATACAATGAACGAAACAAATCCATGGGTAAATTGGCGAAAAACTCTTAATAGTCATCATGTACCTATAAAATTTAATAATATAAAAAAGTTTTTTCTAAAACCTTATTTTAATACGCACTCTAATTTCACCTCATCATTAAATAATAAAAATATTTTTGAAGCCATTGAATATCTTTTATGGAGTTGGAAAAGTGAATTATCCCGTGAGTGGTATCCTTTTATATTTGGTTTAAAGCATGACTTATTAATTTATCAAAATAAATTACCCTCTGAAAGATTAGCAAAAACACAGACACTTCCCTTAACTCAATTAATAAATGAAAAATTTATAAAAGGAGAAATTAAATGAAAAAAATTGGCTTTATTGGCTTAGGCAATATGGGATCTAAAATGGTTTTAAATCTTCTAAATGCTAAATATGAAGTTTTAGGATATGACATAAATGATGAATCTGTAGATAAACTTGTTGAATTTGGAATGAAAAAAGCTGAAACCTTACTCGATATTTCACAAGAAATTGAGATTGTTATTACTATGCTTCCAAATGGTGACGAGGTTAAAAGAGTTTTTGAAAGTATCAAAAAAAATCTTAATCCAAATACTTTATTTGTTGATTGCTCTACAATTAACGTAAGTGATGCTCAAGAAATTCATCAAAAATGTTTAGATAATAATTTGTTATGTTTGGACGCTCCAGTTTCTGGAGGCGTGAATGGAGCAAAAGAAGGAACTTTAACATTTATGATTGGTGGAACCAAAGAAGCATTTGATTTAATGGGACCAGTATTTGATATTTTGGGAAATAAATCAGTTTTGTGTGGATTAGCTGGTTCTGGGCAGGCTGCTAAAGCATGTAATAATATGCTATTAGCTATAACAATGATTGGTGTAGGCGAGAGTTTTAATTTAGGTATGAATTTAGGTCTAGATCCAGAAAAATTATTTGAAATTTTATCTACTTCAAGTGGATATTGTTGGGCTGTAAATAATTATTGTCCAATTAAAGATGTTGGACCTAACAGTCCCGCAGACAATGATTTTAAACCAGGCTTCTCTGCAGATCTTATGCTTAAAGATTTAACAATAGCATTAGAGGCAATAAAAAGGACAGGATCAAAAGCTAATTTTGGAATTAAAGCTCAAGAAAATTTTCAAAATATGATAAAAAATCAAACTGGGCATTTAGATTTTTCTGCAATTGTTAATTTTAATAATGAAAATAACTCATAAATGATTCGTTTATCTAAATTAATAAGGGTGCAATCACTAAACTAACAATAGCCATAACATTAATTAAAATATTCATAGATGGCCCAGAAGTGTCTTTCAGTGGATCTCCAACTGTGTCACCAACTACAGCAGCTTTATGAACATCAGAACCTTTTCCTCCAAAATTACCCTTTTCAACAAACTTCTTTGCATTATCCCAAGCTCCTCCAGCGTTTGACATCATTAATGCCATCATAACACAACAAATCAAAGCTCCACCTAACATGCCACCGAGAGCCTTTGGACCCAGAGAAAAGCCAATTATAACTGGGGATAAAACAGCAAGAGCTCCAGGTGCTATCATTTTCTTAAGAGCAGCTCTAGTAGCAATATCGACACATCTTGCAGTATCAGGTTTAGCTTTTCCTTCTAGCAAGCCTGGAATCTCTTTGAACTGACGTCTTATTTCTTTAATCATATCGAATGCAGCATCACCTACGGCTGTCATAGTCATAGAACTTACCAAAAAAGGAAAAATTCCTCCTAAAAACATTCCACATAAAACTAAAGGATCATTTATAGCTAAAACAAAACTTTCATCAGCTACAGATATCTTTTCTATGTAAGCACTAATTAAAGCCAAAGCAGCAAGTGCAGCTGCACTTATCGCGAAACCTTTCCCAATAGCGGCGGTAGTATTTCCTACCTCATCAAGAGAGTCAGTAATCATTCTTGTTTCTTTACCCATTTCTGCCATTTCGGCTATTCCTCCAGCATTGTCAGCCACAGGACCATAAGCATCAATCGCCATTGTTATTCCTACTGTGCTTAACATTCCAACAGCTGCAATACCTACACCATACAAACCTGCAAAATAGTTAGATATGAAAATTATGGATACAATCGTAAAGACTGGGATTGCTACTGATTGCATTCCGGTTGCAAGACCTGAAATTAAAACAGTAGCTGATCCGGTTTCACCATCTTTAGCAATTTTTTCTACAGGACTTCCACCTGTGTAATATTCTGTAACTAAACCTACAATTATACCCCCAACAGCACCAACTAAAACAGCAATCCAAACACCATAAGATACATTCATAAATTTAATTAAAAAGTAGGATAATACTACAAAAATTACTGCTGATCCAATTGTACCATACCTTAGAGCAATCTCAGCGCTTTTAGATGAATATATTTTAACAGTGATTATTCCTAAAAGTGAGCATATTATGCCTAATGAAGCTAAAGCTAGAGGCATAAATTGTAACATATACTGATTTCCACCTAAATTTGTGATTGCGGCACTAGTCATCGATGCAGCTAGAGCAATACAAGCAATCATAGAACCACAATAAGACTCAAAAATATCTGATCCCATTCCTGCTACATCCCCCACATTATCTCCAACATTGTCTGCAATAACACCTGGGTTTCTAGGGTCATCTTCAGGAATACCTGCCTCTACTTTTCCAACTAGATCAGCTCCAACATCAGCACTTTTAGTAAAAATTCCGCCACCAACTCTTGAGAATAATGCAACAGAAGAAGCACCCATTGCAAAACCTTCAATTGCATGAATAGTTTCCACATTTTTTCCAAAATAAAAAAACAAAACACCTATGCCAACCAGTCCCATTGCAGCAACTGTTAATCCCATTATCGATCCACCAAAAAAAGCAATGGTTAAAGCATCTGAAGCACCTTTTTCTTTAGCCGCAACTGCCGTCCTAACATTTGCTTTAGTTGCGGAATACATGCCAATAAAACCCGCACTACCTGAACATAATGCACCAATTAAAAATGAAATTGCCGTCTGCCAACCTAAAGAAAAATATAATGCAACGATACATACCAAACAAAATAAAGCTAATCGTTTATATTCAGCAGACATAAAAACCATGGCTCCGAGATGGATTTCATCTCCAATCTCTTTAACTCTGCCTTCACCTTCAGATGAAGATCTTACTCTTATATAAATTATGTAAGCAGACAATAAACCAAGTATTCCTAATATTACTGGAAACAGTGTGTTTGACATTTAAATTCTCCAAATATTTAGAAGTAGTATTTTTGAATATCTTTCAATAGTCTTTTAAAGATTATAAGTTAAATGTAAAGAAATAATTATTTATGATGGTTGTCTTCAATTATTATTGAAGTTGGCTGATTAATTCTACCTAAAATGTCATAGAAATATTTTTTTTT
>CACEFQ010000026.1 GCA_902558885.1 uncultured SAR116 cluster alpha proteobacterium | reverse complement strand
GCAATATGATTTAACGCATCTTCTTCGGAGATTAACCTCCCGCCTTTACCGATAACAATTGCCATTTCAGCCTCATAATCAAAACGATCAGAGTTGTCAGGTTTAATCAAAGGTTGCAAGTGAGCAACTTGAGAGTCCGCAAACCTAGTAAAAATTGTTGGATTATCTACATCAGGTCTACCAGTTTCTTTTTTATGTTCTAAATAATTTAAACCAATACACATAATTTTTTCTGGATTTGGAATTACAGGTAAAAAAGTAAAATCTGAAAAAGATAAATCTTTTGTTTTACCTGCTATGTATTCTTCAGCTTCAGATTCCATGTTAAGTGATATTAATTCTTTTAAAGAGTTAATTTCTGGATCTAGTTTACCAGTAAGATCAATAATTCCATCTTTAACAACTGCTCCAAAACCTGTTTTTCCTAGTCTAGTAAAACTTAATAATTTCATTTTATTTCCTCTCTTAAGATCTCATAATTGCTTTTCCCCACAAATTTAGGGTTTTTTCTTCTTGGGGCCAGTCTTTAACCAGTCGACCATGTACTGTTTCTAATTCAGCAGATATTTCTATCCAGTTTCCATCAATATCTTCGATGAATACGAATAAATTATTTCCTGGACCATGTCTACCAGGACCCCACATTAACTTTATATTATTTTTAGCAAAATGATCACACCACAATTTTATATTATTCCACTCACCCGCTTCATATGAGTGATGATCAACTCCCTTTTTTGAAGACTTAAAACATGCAATTGTATGGTGTTCGTGGTTGGATGTTGTAAAACAAGTTGCAAGTTCACCAGAGCTTTTTATCACTCTGTCGGTTACTTGAAAACCAAGTTTTTTTTCATAAAAAGTTTGAAACTTTTCAACATCTTTAGATGCAAAAGTTAGATGTTGTAATGGTGCATGAATACTTTTGGTGCAAAAACTATTTTCGTTATTTAAGACACCAAAACAAATCATATTATCATCAGGATCGTGTAATGAAAAAGACCCAGATTTGTAAAATTCTGATTCAAAATTATTAATTTCACATTCATTTTGTATTAAAAATTTTTTATATCTCTCTAAATTTTCTTCATTTTTACAAATCATTCCAGCATAGCCTAATGTCTTATTTTTTCCCTTTTTAATTATAATTTTCCGATTAGGGCCCTCACATAAAAACTTCTGATTTGATACTCTTTTCAAATTCATGTCCATAACATTTGAATAAAATTCAGCTAGTTTGTCTGGATCATTACTTTTAATCTCAAGATGGTGTAAATATATATCGGCTTGGACAGCATTTAATGTCATTCATTCACCTCATTTAATTTGTTTCATGATGATAATTTTGAATATCATCAAAAATTTCGTTTATATATTTTTCTACAAGTAAGCCATAGCTTGTTAGATTTGCATAAATTATAGGCTCATGCTCTAAGAGAAAATCATCTAAATTAAATATTGAACTTAAAGATGCTTCAATACCTAGTTTTTTACTGCTTATTGACACAGCAAAACCAATAAGCCCATCATCTACTTGACCTTTTGTGAAACAATATCCTTTTTTTCTATCATTTTTTAAACCTTCTAAAAATTTGTTTTTGTCTTCGTCTGAAAAAAAGTTTTCTGATTTAATTATCTCATGCAAACGTTTTCCAGTAATTTGCATAATTATTGCCCTTGAAGTTGCGCCATAGATCAAAGGCATTAATTTCCCTTTTTGATAACTAGTGTTATTTTTAAAAAAAGGACTCTTATAATCTGCAACGCACATGACCTTATTACCATAGAGTCTAGCTAAAACATTTACACTTGAAATGGGATTTTCATTTGCTAGTTTTTCTAAAAATGGCTGTCCAGCCCTAACTAAAGGATCAGATAAGTTAATTGTTCTATTGAATTTAATGAGTGCTGGTCCCAACCTAAAATAAGATCCAGCAGCGCTTTCAAGAAATTCTGCGTGGACCATTTCACTAACAATTTTATATATAGTACTAGAAGGTGTGTTGAGTATGTTAGAAATTTCTGAAACTGTCCAGGAGCTTCTTTCTTCTGAAAACAAATCTAAAATTTTTTTATATCTTTGGAACCCTGACATATTTATCCTATATTATAAATATCTTTTAGACATAATTGAGAGAAATCTCTCAAATCAGTTTTATCTGTGCTTCCAAGAACAAATCTATCTGGTCTTATTATTAAACTGTTAGTATTAAAACTTTTTAGTATTTCTTCTATCTCTGGTATGTCTGAAACATTATAAGTACTGATTTTAAATTTTTTATTCTTTATCTCTTTATTTGTAATTAAGATTGGATCGCATGAGAATAAATCATCAAATTCTTTGTTAAAATTGAATTTGAAAGAAGGAAAAATTTTTCCCCTATTTTTGTCTATACTATTACCTAACCCTTCACCAAGTTTAGGTTTAATAGAATTCATCTTTATTGTACCATCTTTTTGTAAATAAACAGTGTCAGATACATTTGATCCACCAATAGAATTTAGTAACTCACCCATTTTCATCGCAGTATTTATATAATCTCTGACATTTGAAGATCTCTCACTTTGATAACTTTTTAATAATTTTTCATTGTGTCCAATTTTACAGCTTATATTAATTTTCCAAGCTAAATTAGAGGCATCTCTTATCCCAGCACACATACCTTGACCCATGAATGGTGGAGTCAGATGTGCTGCATCTCCAACAAGAAATAAACGACCTTTTTTCCACTTTTTTGCAATAGCTGATTGAAATGTATATACAGTTCTTCTTTCAATTTTTGCATCTTCTTCAGATATCCATTGACTTAAAAAATTCCACAGAGTTTTATCCTTAAAAAAATTTTCAGTACTTTCATTTTCTTTAAGAGCTATTTCCCATCTTCTTCTTCTACCTACGTTTCTACAATACGTCGTTGGTCTTTTAGAATTACAATATTGTATAGTTCTATCTGGTAAGTTTATGTTTTTTGTTTTTAAAATTAAATCAATTACAGCCCAACGTTGCTCAAAACCTAAATGCTCCATTTCAGTTTTCATCTCGTCCCTGATAAATGAATTAGCGCCATCGCAACCAATGACATATTTTGATCTAACAGAGAAGATATTCCCAGTTTTTAAGTTTTTATACTCAACAGCAGAAAAATTTTTATGATTTATTGTTTTAACAACTTCAGAATTTTGAAGGGTAATAACTTTGTCATATGTTTTTAATTTTTGACGAAGAATTTTTTCTAAATCAGGTTGGTGGAAACGGTAACTTGGGTACCATCCATTTTCAGTTATTACTTTTGGCCTTGGCCAATCTAAAATTAATTTACCTTTTTCGTCTAAGAATCTTGTACCTTTATTAATGATTAATTTTTTAACTAAACTTTTGGTAATTCCTATAGTTTGAAACACTCTCATAACTTCGTCATCAAAATGAACTGCTCTTGGTAGGTTATAAAGACCAGCTTCTTTTTCTAAGATAAGTACAGATAAATTGTTCATAGCCAACAAATTAGCTAGAGTTCCACCAACAGGTCCAAAACCAACAATAATAATATCAAAATCTAAAGTACTCATTTTTTTTGAATATTTTGATATAACCAAGGGCAATCAATTATCATAGGTGATCTTTTACCTTGTTGAGCTGTTTCAATACGTTTTTTCCTAAACTTTAATCTTTCATCATCAGGCAAATATAATCTTTCATGCCCCCAGAAACTTGGACCCTCGTTTGTTTCATGAGGAACCCATGTAGTAGGATCAATGATCCTGCCACCCCATCCATTTTCAATAAAAAAACCTGAAGGAGTATGTGCATAAAAAGAAGTCATATAATCGTTTGTGTGTCGACCCAAGGTATAAGCTATTCCATTTTTTTCATATTGTAGTAAATCATAACCTTGCCCAACATCATCTAAATTTTGGTACTCTACCATGAAATGGTGAAAACCTTCTTGCCCAGTACCAATTAACGCAAAACTATGATGACGTCCATTTACATGGAAGAAACATAGTGAAATAGGATCAAAACTATAATCGCTCACTTTGAAGCCTAAGGTGTCCCTGTAAAAAGGAATTAAATGATCAATATTTGACACATGCAAAACTGCATGCCCTAAACCACAAGCTCCTGTCTTAAAACCAGAAATCGGTCGACCTGGAACAAATGGATTTGTATCAAGATGTGGGTTATAGACAAGCTCAATTCTATTCCCTGCGGGATCATCAAAATATATCAATTCATCTACAAATCTCATATCTGAAAGGTTTTTATCACCAATTTGAACAGGTACTCCAATGTGCTCTAATCTTTTAGCATAAGTTTGTAGATCTAACTTATCTTCAACTTCCCAACCCAAAAAGGCCAGTTTATTTCCTGGTTCACTAGAGATTGCAAATCTTTGCTTTTGATCATCCATACGAAAGCAAAGAGATTTTTTTGCGTAATCCAT
>CACEFQ010000025.1 GCA_902558885.1 uncultured SAR116 cluster alpha proteobacterium | reverse complement strand
GGCACCATGTTTGGTGTCATAGGCCTCAAGCCAGCCCATGGTATAGCGTGTTCAGTAGACACTTTAGGAAACAGCTCGTTACACCATTTAATGAGAGGATTAATTCTATCAGCTCTTATATCTTTATTATAACCATTAAACTCAGCAGTACCAGCCACTCTAAATCTATTATTTCCTAATCTACTTGAAACAATTTTAGCTTTATCATCTAACAAAGATACATAAGGAGCATTTTTGACGCTCTCTTTATCGTTAAGTAATATTGTTATCGAATATCCCTTAACAGGATATATATTAATTTTGTCACCCAAGTTATTTGCTATAAATTTACTGTTAACACCAGCACAAACTACGATCCCGTCATAATTTTGTTTTTGAATATCATTAGATTGATTAAATGTAAGTATTGGTTGTTTCTTATCATGATTGACTTTAACAATTTCTGTTTCATAATAGAATTTTACACCCTTTCTTTCACAAGCATCAGCTAGTAATTTTGTAAATTTATGAATGTCTCCAGACATATCACTTTTTGTGTAAAATCCACCAATAAAATTTTTAAGGTTTAAAGTTGGTTCAATAGATAACATTTCATCTACAGAAATTTCTCTTCTATCCAATCCAGCTTCCAATAGCCATTTATTTACCTCTCTACCATGTGCTAATGATGCATCACACTCACATAAATGCATGATTCCTTTTTCTTCAAGATCCAGTTCAATATTTTCTTTTTTTAAAATTCTTTTGAATTCTTCCCTACTATTTATAGCCATTTTGGCGGTTAAAACTGTATTTGTTTTGTGGTTTGGAATATTACTTATAAAATCCATTATCCAGCTAATTTTATGAAAGTTTAACTTAGGACTGAAAAGCAAAGGTGCATCTTTTTTTAACATCCATTGTATACCTTTACCTATTGTTGACCAACTATTCCAAACTTCAGCATTGCAAGCAGATAACTGGCCACCATTTGCGAAACTTGTTTCCATAGCTGCATAACGATTTTTATCAAACACGGATACTGTATAACCTCTTTCTAAAAGTTGGTAAGCAGTAGTTATTCCAGTTATGCCTGCTCCTATTATAGCTATATTTTTCATAATAAACTCCGTGACAAACTTTTTTTAAATTAGATACTGCCCCATCTGTCACGGAACCTGAAAGATTGACCAAAAATGGCTTACCCCTTCGGTGGATGATAAAATCATCACTCTCCAGATTATCAACTTTTTGTGTTTCGGGTGCCTGAGAGTTTCCGGGGCGGTTGCTCCTTCGGCGGTTATAAATAACTCTCTCACACAAAAAGACTATGATAAGCTTAGACTAACAATGTTTTAATATAAAAACAATAGTATAAAATCTTTAAATTTTGATCTGAATTTTTGAAACCATAAATACCCCAAGACAAGAAAGAAACAAACCCAAGAAGTCAAAAGAAGTGAATGTTTCATCTAATATTAAAAAAGCAAGTAAAGCAGAAATAGGAGGAACCAAAAAAAACAAAGTAGATGTTTCATTGGCCTTATTATTGGCTAGCAACCACATCAAAATTAAAAATGCACCAAGTGAAATAGCAAATATTTGCCATGACATAGCTAAAATAAAATCATTTGAAAAATTTATAAAAAATTCTTCAAAACAAAGTGCTAATAGAAGATGAAAAATTGAAGCACTCAATGCTTGTAAAAAATTATTTCCATATAGACATAAATCAGACCCCCTTTTTTTTTGCCAAATAATACCTATTGAAGAAGAAATCAGACCAACAATTCCAGCAAAAAACGCAACTGGTGTTAGACCATCAATTAAATCAGAAATTATAATTATAATTGCACCACTAAATCCTATAAGGATTCCTAACCACTGAAACTTAGTTAGGGTTTCATTTAAATAAATTTTTGCAAGAAAAGATGTTAGAATAGGTTGTAATGAAACAATTAACGCAATAAGGGTAGCTGAAATACCTTTAGATAAAGCAAAAAAAACTCCACCTAAATATAAGCCATGAAATAATAACCCGCTAATGGATGCGTTTTTAAAAGCCTTAAAAGAAATATATTTGTCTTTTGAAAAAAAAAAGAAAAACAGGAAAAATAAGAAGGTAACTATCCCAAATCTTATTGAAAGCGAAAGAAAAGGTGGGGCATTATCAACTATTATTTTGCTAGTAATAAATGCCGAAGACCATAATATTACAAAAATTATTGGTATTATATTATAAATATGAATAACTTTCTTATATCGAAGACTATTATAATAAATTATCTTGGTTTTTCAATTGGTCCATTTGTTTCTAACCATTTATTAAAACCTCCAACTAGGTGAGATGTATTTAAAAGTCCAATTTCATTAGCTGAAAGTGTAGCAAGTGCCGAACGCCAGTCAGATGCACAATAAAAAATAAAATGATAATTATCATTAAAAAATTTTTTATGATATGGACTTTCAGGGTCTATCCAAAACTCTAACATACATCTTGGAACATGTTTTGCACCAAATATGCGTCCAGATTTTTGGATTTCTCTTATATCCCTTACGTCAATGAATAAGTTTGTCTTTATGGGGTGTATTTTAATAGCATCACTCACTTCTAAATTATTAATTTTCTTTTTTGCGTTTTCTACAAGTTTCATAACTGAGTTTTTTACTTTAATCATTTTATTCTTTCTTTAAAATTAAACAAATTAACCAATCAAATTTTTTTTAGCCTATCAAAAATTAAATTAGCTGCTTTATTCCCAGAAATAAATGCAGCCTCAACATTTGAACCCTCCAAAAAATCTCCTGCAATTGCAACTGGGTATTTAGGATCAATCTGAGCCCCTAAGCACTTAATTGCTACCTTAGCATATCTCCAAATATGTAAACTATGAAAATTTATCTTTGATCTAGAAAAAAACTTTTTTATAGAAGACATTATTTCTTTTTTTAAAAAATTTTTATCTTTATGATAGTTTAAATCTGAAAATTTTTCATTGGTATGAGCAGTCCAAACATTTAAGTTGCTACCTGCAGCCATCCAACTCAATATTCCTGGTTTTTTATAAAAATCATAATGAGTATTTAGACCTAATGGAATTTCATCAAAAGTAAACATTAGGGCTATACACGCATGATATGATCCTGTGTTGAGAGTTTTCTGTAAAGAAGGGAATTGATTTAATAATTCATAGTTTTGGGGTGCTGGAAGTGTTGAAATGACCCCATCGTAACTTATCCATTCTTTCATTTTATTATCAAGAACTTTAATTTTATTATGATCTGGTTTAATTCCAATAATTTTCACTTTTTGTTGGATGTGTAATTCTTGTGATAGATTTAGCAAAAAATTTCTCATTGTTTTGTTTCCCCTATATCTTTTAGGATCAAAACTTCCAAATTCTTTAATATATTTCCCATTAATTCCAGTACTAATAATTTTTTTAAATTCATGTGTTTTGGCAGTAAAAAATTGAGCACCATGAAAAAAAAAACTTGAACTAGAACCATTCTTTACTTCTCTAGTACTTATTCTTCCACCTATAAAATCACCTTTATCTAGTATGATAGAATTTATACCATAAGATTTTAGCTTTAATGATGAAGAAATTCCTGCTATGCCTGAACCAATTATTATCACTTTTTTTGACATTTTTATCCTTTCAAAAATAGTTATAATTTAGAGGATTTAAAATAAATATGGAAAATTTTAATGTAAAATCTGAATTTGTATTAGAAAAATTTCAATTTGATCAAAAATTTATAATTCCACCAGTTAAAGACATGAATGCAGATTCTGTCATAAATATTTATGAAAGTATGCGAGATTTTTTTCCAAAATATCAAGAAAATAACCAAGACATAATTTTAGCCCCTAGATTAGAGAATATTTTAGATAATTTTGATGCCTTATTGTTGGATGCGTTTGGCGTGTTAAATGTCGGTTCTTCTCTAATTCCTGGAATCATTGAAACATTAGAAAAAGCAAGACAAAAAAATATTACTCTTCTTGTTGTAACCAATGGAGCAAGTAGCAGTTCATTTAAAAAAAGAGATCAACTTGCCTCATTAGGACTGGAATTTTCAAATGATGAGATAATTTCAAGTAGAGAAACAGCTGAAATATTTTTGTCATTAAATCAACCTGATGGCCCTTTAGGTGTTTTGGGTAATGTTGGTAACAATTTTAACATACCTAACCTAAGGTGTTTTGAACTTGAACAAGACCTTGATATGTTTGATGAAATGAATTCATTTATATTACTAGGAACATTAGAATGGGACACTGTATGGCAAGAAATTTTGTTTGATTCTTTAAAAGCAAATCCAAGACCTTTATTTGTAGCTAACCCAGACTTAGTAGCTCCACATGAAAAAAATTTTAGTATGGAGCCTGCATATTATGTATCACATCTTATAAAAAAAGGCATTCATCTCCCTTTTTGGTTAGGAAAGCCTTTTCCTACAATTTTTGAACTGGCTATAAATAGACTAAATGAGCTATCAGGGGGATACATTCCGTTATCTAGAATAGGCATGGTTGGAGATACTCTACATACAGATATTTTAGGTGCTAATAGTTATGGATTGAAATCTGTTTTAATGACAAAATATGGTTTATTTAAAAATATAAACGTAGGTAGTATA
>CACEFQ010000024.1 GCA_902558885.1 uncultured SAR116 cluster alpha proteobacterium | reverse complement strand
CATGATTCAAAATTCATAAATAAAATAAGCAATAGACGCATAGGAATTGGATGTGATCAAGTTTTGATCATTGAAGACACAAATAATCCTGAAAATTTTAAAGTTAAAATGTATAATTCTGATGGCTCAGAAACTGGCGCTTGCGGAAATGGCACAAGATGCGTTGCTGATTATCTAATGAAAAAGAATGACCTAAATTCTCTAACTATTAAAAGCATCAGTAATGATTTATTTTGTTCGAAAACTGATAATTTGGTTACTGTAAATATGGGAGTTCCCAAATTAAGCTGGAATGAAATACCATTATCAAAGGAACAAGATACACAACATGTCAAATTAGATGAGTTTGAAGCTTTTTGTTTATCTATCGGAAATCCACATGCAGTTATATTCATAAATAAAGTAGAAGAGCTTGAAAATTTAAATATAAACTCTATCGGTCCTAGGTTAGAAAAACATTCGATTTTTCCTGAATTTGCAAATATTGAATTTGTATCTGTCTTAGAAGATAAATCTCTAAGAATGAGAGTTTGGGAGAGAGGAGCGGGTATGACTTCAGCATGTGGTTCTGGAGCGTGTGCAACTTTAGTTGCTGCTTCTTCATTAGACAAAAGTGCTAAAGAAAATAAAGTTGTTTTAGACGGTGGAGATTTGTTTATTAAATGGCTTGATAACGGATCTGTAACACTTTCTGGCGACACTGAAAGAGTATTTGATGGATTTATAGGTGAATAAATGAACATTACTTCAAAAAATAAAAACTCATTACCTGACATTAAGACTTTTGGATGTAGACTAAATATTTGGGAAAGTCAGGTTATTAGTGACCTTGCTAGTAACAATGGTCATAATGATTTAATAATTTTCAACACCTGTGCTGTAACTAGTGAAGCTGAACGCCAAGCAAGACAGGCAATAAGAACTTCTAAAAAAAATAGACCAGATGCTAAAATTTTGGTTACAGGTTGTGCTGCTCAAATAGATCCTCAAAGATGGAATATTATGCCAGAAGTGGATTTTGTAATAGGTAACAAAGAAAAGCTTGATGAAAATTTTTGGAAGAAATTTGTACCAGAACATAATAGTCTACTTCATAATCAAAATGTATTTGTTCAAGATATTATGGAAGTTAAAACCACATCTGAGCATCTAATTGAATCTTTCAACAAACACACACGCGGTTTTGTTCAAGTTCAAAATGGATGTGACCATAGGTGTACATTTTGTATTATTCCATTTGGAAGAGGCCCTAGCAGGTCAGTATCAACTCAAAATGTAATTAACTCTATTAATTCTTTATTAAAGAATGGAGTAAAAGAAATTGTTCTCACTGGTGTGGATTTAACATCTTGGGGTGTTGATATTTTTGGGAAGCCAAGTTTAGGATTGTTAGTAAAAAAAATTTTAAAAAATATCCCAAATTTACATAGATTAAGATTGTCTTCCATTGATCCAGCTGAAGTTGATTTTGAATTGATGGATGCATTTGAGCATGAAGAAAGACTAATGCCTCATATTCATTTATCTATTCAACATGGTGATGATATTATTTTGAAAAGAATGAAAAGAAGACATCTTTACAGAGACGTAATTAATTTTGTAAAAGAAGCAAAAAGACGAAGAAATGATATTGTGTTTGGAGGTGATTTTATAGCGGGCTTTCCTACTGAAGATGAAAAAGCTCACCATAAGAGTATGCAATTAATAAGAGAAGCTAACATTACATATATTCACGTTTTTCCATACTCTAACAGAAAAAATACTCCAGCATCAAATATGCCACAAGTACAAAAAAAAATTATTCAAAAGAGAGCTAAAGAGCTTAGAGATTTAGCTGAACAACAACATAATAAGTTTTTAGTTAGTCAAATTGGAACTACTCAAAAAGTTTTAATAGAAAATAATTCAGTTGGTCATGCTACAAATTTTTCAAAAATAAAATTAAAAGAAAATGTTGAAGCGTGCACAATTGTTTCTACTAAAATTTTAGAAATTAACCATTATGGATTGCTAGGAACTACTCGAAACTGAAATAAATAAAAAAAGAGTTAAACTTAATGGCATTAAATTGGTTTAAAAAATTAAAGACTGGATTAAGCAAATCAGCATCTAAGGTAGAAGGTGCGATTGCTTCTATAACAGGAAAAAAAACAATTGATCAAGAAACACTTCATGATATTGAGGATCAATTAATATTAGCCGACCTTGGTGTGGAAGTTGCCGGTAGAATAGCAAAAAAGATTAAAGATCAGAAATTCGAATTAAAAAAAAATAAAGAAATAGAAAAGACACAAATCGCAAAAACTCTGGCTAAAGAAATTGAACAAATTTTACTGCCTCGTGAACAAAACCTTTATGATAAAGTTAACTCTAAACCACATGTTTTGCTTTTAGCAGGCGTTAATGGTTCTGGAAAAACAACTACCGCTGCCAAAATAGCAGAAAAATTTAGACTTGAACAAAAATCAGTTGTTTTAGCTGCATCAGACACTTTTAGAGCAGCTGCGGTAGAACAGTTAAAGGCGTGGGGAAAGAGAGTCGGTGCAAAAGTGGTATCTGGAGAAGAAGGAGGAGACTCAGCTGCTGTAGCTTTTAGAGCTTTTGAACTAGCAAAAAAAGAAGATATTGATATTGTTATTATTGACACAGCTGGAAGATTACAAAATAAAAAAGATTTAATGGACGAACTGACAAAAACCTGTCGAGTTGTATCAAAATTAGATCATGATGCTCCACATCAAAAAGTTGTAGTTTTAGACGGCACTGTTGGACAGAATGCGCATTCTCAATTAAAAAGCTTCGACGAATCTATTGGTTTAACAGGTATGATAATTACAAAGTTAGATGGAAGTGCAAAAGGTGGAGTTGTTGTATCTTTAGCTGAAAAGTTCGAAATTCCTATTCATGCAGTTGGTGTTGGTGAAGGATTAAATGATCTACAAATTTTTGAAGCCTCATCATTTTCAAAGGCATTAGCTGGTTTGGATTAGTGATTTATTTTAGTTATGCTTGACTTGATCGATAAAATTCTATACTGAAACATCAAATTATTTTTAAAAATTCGTAAACGCGCGTCCTTGAGTTTCAAGCACGGGCGTAATTGTGGTTATAATAACTAATTGGTTTTAAAATGTTTGAAAACTTAACTGATAAGCTTGGAAATGTTTTTAAAGGACTCACAAAAAGAGGAGCTCTTTCTGAAAGTGATGTTGAAAACGCACTTAAAGAAGTGCGAACAGCTCTACTAGAAGCCGATGTAGCTTTGTCAGTTGTTAAAGAATTTATTGACAAAGTTAAAGTAAGGGCAATTGGTGAAGAAGTTTTAAGATCGGTTACACCTGGCCAGCAAGTTATCAAGATTGTTAATGACGTTTTAGTAGAAGTACTTGGCTCCACAGAATCGGAGTTATTAATAGATCATGCTCCTCCTGCAGTTATATTGTTAGTGGGTCTTCAAGGTTCTGGTAAAACTACAACTGCTGGTAAGTTGGCTTTTCATTTAAAATCTAAAAAAAGAAAGAAAGTTATGCTTGCATCGCTTGATATTTACAGGCCTGCAGCTAGAGAACAATTAAGGATATTAGGTGAACAAGCAGAAGTTTTAGTACTTCCAGAAATTGATGGAGAAAGTCCAGAAAAAATAACAAAAAGAGCAATGGCTGCATCTAAAGTACAAGCAATAGATGTTTTAATACTTGATACTGCAGGTAGAACAACGCTCGATACAGCCATGATGTCTGAGGCAAAAGAGGTTTTTAAATTATCCAAACCATCCGAAACTTTATTAGTTGCTGATGCAATGACAGGTCAGGATGCTGTCCAGACTGCGAAAGCTTTTTCAGAGTTAATTAAAATATCAGGCGTTGTTTTAACGCGGTCTGATGGTGACGCAAGAGGTGGTGCAGCACTATCAATGAGATCGGTAACTGGATGCCCTATAAAATTTGTTGGTATTTCTGAAAAACTTGATGGATTAGAGCCTTTTTACCCTGACAGAGCAGCCGGAAGAATTTTAGATATGGGTGATGTAGTTTCGCTTGTAGAAAAAGCTGCAGAGTCTATCGCAGAAGAAGATGCTGCTCAAATGATGAAAAGGATGTCACAGGGCAGTTTTGATATGAATGATATGTTAAAACAAATTGGACAGTTAAAAAAAATGGGAGGTTTAGGTGGAATAATGTCCATGCTCCCTGGTATTGGTAAGCTCCAGAAACAAATGGCTGCTAATAATTTTAATGATAAAGCAATTTCAAAACAAGAAGCTATAATATATTCTATGACAAAAAAAGAGAGAGTAAATGTTTCTCTATTAAACGCTTCTCGTAGAAAAAGAATTGCTTCAGGATCAGGAACAGCTGTTTCTGATGTAAATAGACTTGTGAAACAACAACAAGACATGGCTCGTATGATGAAAAAAATGGGTAAAATGGGTGGTTTTGGGGGATTAAAAAATATGATGTCTTCACTTGGAGGAGCAAGTCCAAATCATGGATTAGGGGATGGTCAAAATTCAGTTATGGATGCCAATAAGATGGCCGAATTACAAAAAATGATGGGCGGTAATATGCCTAACTTAGGTAATATGGCAAATCGATTTGGAGATATGGGTTTACCAGGGTTAGGTGGAAAACCGTCTAAAAAAAGAAGATAAATTTATTAAACAATAACTTAATTATAAGGAAAAAAAATGGCGTTAAAAATAAGATTGTCTAGAGGTGGAGCAAAAAAGAGGCCTTTTTACAAAATCGTGGTTGCAGAAGCATTATCACCAAGAGATGGAAAGTTTATAGAAAGATTAGGTTCATATAATCCAATGGTAGCTAAAGATCATGCTGAAAGATTAGTTCTTGATGTTGAAAGAGCAAAATACTGGTTATCAAAAGGCGCTCAACCAACATTAAGAGTTGCAAAAATGCTATCATCTGACGGTTTAGTAAAAGCACCAGTGATTAGAGATCAACCAATTAAAAGTGCTCCAGG
>CACEFQ010000023.1 GCA_902558885.1 uncultured SAR116 cluster alpha proteobacterium | reverse complement strand
TTTGCGAAGATACTAGAAAAACAAAAAAATTACTTACTTATCTTAATATTAAGCGTAAAAATCTTATATCATATAACGATAATAATGCTGCAAATAAAAGACCACAGATTATTAGTAAACTCCTTGCAAAAAAAAGCATTGGAATAGTAAGTGATGCAGGCACACCTTTAATTTCTGATCCTGGTTATAAACTTGTCAAAGATTGCCATTTAAATAATATTAAAGTAACCCATGCACCAGGTCCTTCTTCTGTTATTAATGGGTTAATATTATCTGGCTTACCAACAAATCAGTTTTATTTTGGAGGATTCGTTTCTTCTAAAAAAAATTTAAAAAAAAAACAATTTATGGCCGCTCAAACAAACGTTATGACTGGAATATGGTTTGATACTTGTTTGAGAATCAATAATACTCTTACAATAATGCAAGAAGTTTTTGGAAACAGAAAAATTTCAATTGCAAGAGAACTTACAAAAACCTACGAGGAAATTATTAATGGAAATTTAAACGATATCATAAAGATTGTTAATAAAAGAGAGAAAAATAACAACCCCTTAAAAGGGGAAATTATATTAATAATAGATGGTTATGCAAAAAAAGAATTTAATCTTGAGGCATTAAGTGTAATTATAAAAAATAAGCTTCAAAAACTCTCTCTTCGAGACACTGTAAATGAAATTACAACAGAAACTAAATTGCCTCGAAGGTTAGTTTATAATGAAGCAATAAAAATAAGAAATGATAAATCTACTTTAAATTAAGAATGACAATTATTATTTTTAATTTATTGTTCCTTATTTAGAAAGGGTTTAGATATGAGAAATTTACTATTTATATCAATTATTACTTTATTTCTGCAGTCATGTGCTCCGTTAGTTGGTACTGTTGGAATGTTTTCTCTTGGTGCTGTATCTAAAGAAAAAGGCTTAGGTACATCTATTAATGATAACCTTATAAAGACAAAAATATCTAATCTGATTTTTAAATATAATAAAGATTTAATTGCAGACACAAAAGTTTTTGTTAATGATGGTTCAGTTTTATTTACAGGAAAATTAAATAATCCAAACGATAAAATTGAGTTTACGAAGTTGGCTTGGAAAATAAGAGGTGTTAAAGAAGTTAATAATGAAATACAAGTCACTGACACAACTTCTATAAAAAATATTGCAAGAGACATAGCATCATTAGGCGAAATAAGAGCACGAATAATGGCAGATAAATCAATTAATAGTATTAATTTTTCAATAGATGTTGTTAATGATAAAGCCTATATCAGTGGTGTTGCCAATAGTGAACTAGAAATGAACCTGGTAAAAAGTCATGCTTCAAGCGCAAGATTTATTAAAGAAGTTTATAATTATATTATACTTAATAAAGATACAAGATGATGCGCAATCTTAACATTGCATTCTTAATGGATCCATTGGAGAAATTAGATCTCAAAGGTGACACTACTTTTGCTCTTGCTTTAGAAGCTCAAAAACGAAAACATCATATTAGTTTTTTCACTCCCGAGGATTTGATATTCAGTAATAATGATGTTTTAGCAAATATCTGTAAATTAGAATTGTCTTCATCTAATAATTTATTTGAGTTTGAATATCACAAAGCTATTACAAAACCATTATCAAAATATGATGTAATTATGATGAGACAAGATCCTCCATTCAATATGGCTTACATAAGTGCAACGCATATTCTTGAAAAATTACCAAAATCCACATTAGTCGTAAACAACCCCTTTGAAGTTAGAAATTGCCCAGAGAAAATTTTTGTTACAAATTTCTCACATTTAATGCCAAAAACATTAATAAGTCGAAATATCCATGCTATTAAAGAATTTAGGAAAAAGTTCAAAGACATTATTATTAAGCCACTATATGGTAATGGTGGACAGGGTATATTTCATATTCTACCAGAAGATGAGAATTTAAATTCAGTCTTAGAAATGTTTTTTAGCCAAAATAAAGAACCTCTGATGATACAAGAGTATTTAAAAGACGTTAGAAACGGGGACAAAAGAATTATTTTATTAAACGGAAAAGCAGTTGGAGCAATTAATAGAATTCCAAAAATAGGTGAAAGTAGATCAAACATGCATGTTGGAGGAAAACCTGAAAAAACAGAACTTACCGAAAGAGATAAATTTATCTGTAACGAAATTTCACATTCTTTAATAAAAAAAGAACTTTATTTTGTTGGAATTGACATAATTGGTGACTACATCACAGAAATAAACGTAACTTCTCCCACTGGAATAAGAGAAATTAAAAACTTGGATTCAATAGCAATTGAAGAGATGTTCTGGGATTTTATAGAGAAGAAATTCGAAATTTAACACTTAACCTATCATTCTACCTAAATTCTCTCCACCCAAAATATGAACATGAAAATGAGGTATATCTTGATTACCATTATTTCCTGAATTTGTAATAATTCGAAAACCATCTTTTTCAACTTTAAAGTAATCAATAACATCAGTAGACAGTTTCCAAAAACTTTCATGTTCTTTGTTTGAAGCATTTTTTGTAAAATCATAAAAGTTGATATAAGGATTTTTGGGAATTACTAATATATGAATTCTTGCTTGAGGGTTTATATCAGAAAAAGCCAAAGCAAATTCATTTTCTAATATTTTATTGCAAGGAACTTCAGATCTTAATATTTTGGCAAATATATTGTTTACATCATATGAACTATTCATTTTACACCTCTATTTTTTTTTTCTTCAATTCCTGATACGAACTTTCTAGAAGATAATTCATTCCAAATTTCCTCCGGATTAATGCCCAAAGAGATCCAGACAACTAAAACATGGTAAATTAAGTCTGCAGATTCTTTTATTGCACCTTGTTTATTTTTTTTAATAAAGTCTATAATCAGTTCTGATGTTTCTTCCCCAATTTTTTTGGCTAACAATTCAGGATTTTTAATCAAATGAGATGTATATGATATTTTTTCACTTGTTTTTTTTCTCTGTTTTAAAACAGTAAATAATTCTTTTAGTATTTGTTCATTCATTCTAATTTTCACAATCTCTTACAAGTATCCCATTTTCAAACATTTCTTTTTTTACTGAATGTATTGTATGAACACCGTAATGAAAAATTGATGCAGCTAGAACAGCAGATGCGCCAGCTTCTAATACAACTTCAACCATATCTTTTGGGCTTCCAGCTCCACCTGATGCAATTACAGGAACAGAAACGTTTTCAGAGATTAATTTTGTAAGCTTTAAATTGTAACCTTTTTTTGTTCCATCTGATTTCATTGATGTTAATAAAATTTCACCAGCTCCATTTTTTACACCTTGTTTTGCCCATTTAAGAGCATCTATATTTGTTTTTTTTCTTCCTCCATGAGTTGTTATTTCATATCCACTTGGCATAGTTATATTTTCTATAGCATCAATTGCTAAAACAACACACTGATTTCCAAATTTATCTGAGGATTGTTTTATTAAATTTGGGTCATAAACTGCAGATGAATTAATTGATACTTTATCTGCTCCAGAGTTTAATAGGTCCCTGAAATCAGAAAGATTATTTACACCTCCTCCAACAGTAAGTGGAACAAAACAAGATTCGGCTGTTTTTGAAATTACATCAAACATAGCTCTTCTTTTTTCATGAGTAGCAGAAATATCTAGAAAGCATATCTCATCTGCACCTATTTTGCTATATTGCTTTGCTTGTTCTACTGGATCACCAGCATCTTTTAAGTTAATAAAATTTATGCCTTTGACTGTCCTACCATTGTGGACATCTAGACATGCTATAACCCTTGTTGAAAGCATTGGATTTTTGCCTCTTTTATTTTCTGCAACGCATCTGAGAACGTAAACTTCTTATCATATAATGCTCTTCCGATTATAACTCCTTGAACTCCATTAGAAAATTCTTTAGCTAATCTTGAAATATCATTCAATGAGGAAACCCCCCCTGAAGCAATAACTGAGTGTGGAATTGATTTGGCAAATTTAATCGTTTGTTCTAAACTTACACCCTTTAAACTTCCATCTTTAGTTATATCAGTGTATATCACAGAACTAACAATAGAAGAATCTAGGTTCTTGATTAAGTCTACAGCAAGTATATCTGATTGTTTTTTCCAACCATGAGACGCGATCTTTCCACTTCTAACATCTGCACCTATAACTATTTTTTTGGAATACTCTTTATCGAGTTTGTTAATAAAATCTGGGTTTTCAAGAGCTAATGTCCCCAAAATTACTCGATTTACTGAATTCTGTATCCAAAAATCAATATCATTAATATTTCTTATACCCCCACCTATTTGAATTTTAACTTTATTGTGAAGTTTATGTAATATTTTTTCAATTACTCTTTTATTTACATTCTTACCGGCAACCGCACCATCTAAATCAACAATATGCAACCACTCTGCACCTTGATCAACAAACCACATAGCTTGATCCAATGGGTTGTTATTATAAACTGTTTCTTTTTCCATTTCTCCAAAAAGAAGTCTTACACATTTTCCATTTTTAATATCGATAGCTGGATATAATGTGAAAAAATTATTTTTCATTATTTAAGTTCTTTATAGTAATAGTAACCAGCTATATATTTTCCATCTATGAAAACTGACTTTGGATTCATACCAGATCTTACATATCCAGCCTGTTCATATAATTGAATTGCTCGTGACTGCGTTTCTCTTACTTCCAAATTAATAATTTTAAAACCATCTTGTTTTGCCTTTAATTCAGCTTTTTCAAAAACAGCTTTAGCAAGACCAAAACCTCTTGCCCAAGATGCAAAGAAAAAAGTACTTAATACACAAGAATGTGACTGAGCCTCATTATTTTTAGCTGGTTTTATTAGCTGAGCAGAACCAGCTACAACATTATCTAATTTTCCAATGATCAAAACTCTTTCTGGTATAAGCAAAACCCCTTTCCAATAATCTTGAAGTGTTTTTAATGATGGAGGTGAAATCCATCCAAAGCCACCTCCAGCTAAAATTGCTTCTTCAGTTGCATCACATAATTCTTGCAGATCAACCTTACTTAAGCTTTTACACAATTCTGCTTTAACATTATATTTTTTAAATTTCGTTTCCATTTAATCTCTCTAATATTATGGACTCCATTTAAGCCAGTTATATATAAATTTTTGACCTGAATTACCACTCTTTTCTGGATGAAATTGAACTCCAATATAATTTTCTTTCCCAATTATTGCTGGAATTTTTTGACTATATTTAGTGTTGGCTATTATTTGGTTGGTTTGTCTAGTCACCAAAGCGTAGGAGTGGACAAAATAAAATTGTTCACTCCCACTAA
>CACEFQ010000022.1 GCA_902558885.1 uncultured SAR116 cluster alpha proteobacterium | reverse complement strand
AATTACATTATTATAGTTGAGAGTTATTACTGAAAGATTTGCATTTGAAATAGTGTGATTTACAGTTGCAAAATCATTTAAGTAATTCCAATATAAATTTGAACTTGCTATCAAGACACTTGTAAAAATTATTATTAATATATTTTTAATACCTAAAAATGTACTTCGGTCGTAAATTATCCACCATATAGTTAAGAAAATTAAAAAATATAAAGCTGCATATTTGGATAAAAATGCGAACCCAAGAAAAATACCTACAAATAAAGACGCAAAGTTAGAATTTTGTCTTAATGAAATTAATAAAAAAAACAAAGATAAAGACCAAAATAATAATAGTGGAGTATCGGTTGAAATTATAAATCCACCTAAAGATGCTGCTGGTGTGAATATCCAAATTAAGGCTGCAAGTTTCCCAGAGTTTGGTCCAAATACAAATTGGGCGCTTCCCCATAAAACTATGGAAATAAATAAATGTGATATGGGTGAAAAAAGTCTTACAGCCCATTCTTCATTTCCAAAAATAAAAGTCGAAAATCCAATCATCCATGCTATTAATGGTGGTTTAGTAAAATAGCCAAAGTCTATGTTTCTTGACCAATGCCAATATTGCGCTTCGTCAACAGACAATTCTATTGGGGATACATATAAAGAATATATCCTTAAAATAGTTGTGATTATTAAAATAAAAAAAACTATAGGAGTATTAACTAAGGTAAAGCTTTCTCTCTTGTTACGGAGTGACAACATTCCAACCTCCCGAATAGTATAAATTATTCTATATTTAATAAAAATACAATATTATTGTGGGTTAATAGTTTGAAAACAAATCAAGCTTACGTTCTTGATTTGTTATACAATTGAGTTTAATTAATAACTTAAGTTAACTATTGAGTTTTTTAGATGAATTTTACTAATGAAATAAATCAATTAATTGAGGATTTTTCTTTTTTTGATTCTTGGGAAGATAAGTATCAATATCTAATTGATATGGGAAGAAATGTACCTAAAATGGATGAAGCGCTCAAAACTGAAGAAAATAAAATGAAAGGTTGCCAATCTGTAGTATATTTTTATAAATATTATAATGAAGATGGAACTATTACTTTCGTGGCGAACAGTGATGCAGCCATAGTTCAGGGGCTTATTGCTCTAATGTTAAAAGTTTTTTCAGGTAAAAAACCTCAAGAAATTCTAGATACAAATATAAATTTCCTTGAGCAAATAGGATTGAATGATCATTTATCACCTACAAGGAAAAATGGTCTTTCTTCTCTTGTTTCTTCGATTAAACATTCGGCTCAAGCTAAATTAACTTAGGAAATTCAATTTGGTTTTTTCTGGAAAACAATATGAAATTTCTAGTTTAACTAATGATAAAGTTAAATTAATAAATAGTTTATATCACCGTAAATTTAGAAGAGATTTAAACCTCTTTGTCGCAGAGGGCGTTCGAATTTGTAAAGAAGCTTTAGATAATAATTGGAAAATTAAATATTTACTATATAACAAACAGAATAAAGCCAACTTGGCTATAAAAAATTTAGCTAACGAAACCATTTTATTAGGTGGAGATGCTGTAGGTGTTTCTTCACAAATATTGTCTAAATTGTTACATAAAGATAACCCTCAAAATGTATTAGGTGTTTTTGAACAAAAATGGCATTATTTACCTAATTCTATAGATAACAAATGTATTGTTGCTCTAGAAAATGTTAGAGACCCTGGTAATTTAGGCACAATCCTGAGGACGATGGATGGTATGGGAGCTGGTGACTGCATCTTAATTAATGAATGCACAGACCCTTTTTCATATGAAGCAGTAAGAGCAAGTATGGGGGCTGTTTTTAATATAAAAATTACAGCCTCAAACATTGAACAGTTTTTAAAATGGAAATCTGATAAAAATATTAGTTTGATTGGAACATCATTAAAGAAAGCTTCTAACTACACTAAGGCTAATTGGAAAACACCATTTATTTTAGCCATGGGTAATGAGCAAAATGGTTTGTCTGATAAATTAGTTAATAATTGTGATCAATTGATAAAAATACCTATGCATGGCAAATCAGATAGTCTTAATTTGGGGGTGTCTACAGGAATTCTACTTTATGAATCAATTAGGAAAAATCCTAATTAAATCTTTTACTGTTCCCATCTAGCAAAGATGGCTGTGTTTATTTGCCTTGGATCTTCCTGATCTTCAACAATGGATAGTTCGCCAGATTCAATTTTACCAGAAAACTCTCTCATCGTTTCATTTAATGAAAAATGTAAAGCTAAGTGACTAGATCTAATCGCATAGCTGTTTAGAATAATAAAAATAGGTTCAGGAGTTAAAATTTGAGTAATTAATTTTAGTAAAATTGGAAGATCATTAAAAAAATCCCAGATCTCACCGTTTGGACCTCTTCCATATTTTGGAGGGTCTAAAATGATGGCATCATATTTATTTTCTCGACGAATTTCTCTTTTAACAAATTTAATAGCGTCGTCAGTTATAAATTTTATGGATAGATCTTGAAATGAGGATAAGTTTCTATTTTCAAAGGCAAAGTTAATTGCTTTTTTACTTGCATCAACGTGTGTTACAGAAGCGCCATGGAAGGCAGCGTGTAAAGAAGCGAGACCAGAATAACCAAATAAATTTAGTACCTTAGGAGAGAAGGGTTTAACTGAATGGCTAATAGCAGTTTCAATTTTTTTTGCAGCCCAAAGCCAATGAGGAGATTGATCTGGAAAGAAACCAAGATGTCTAAAAGGAGTTGGAGATGCAAAAAATTTAATATTGTCATAGCTCATTTCCCATTTAAGTGGTAAGTGCTTTTTAAGGGCCCATTTACCAGTAGTATCTTCGTTTAATGGATTTGAAGAAGAAAGAAATGTTCCAGAAGATTTTTCCCATTCTTTGAGAGGTAATCTAGGTGACCATAGGGCTTGTGGCTCAGGTCTACTAAATAAGAAATTTCCAAAACGTTCTAATTTTTTACAATCGCCAGAATCAACTAAAGAATAGTCTTTCCAATTAGTGGGATGAAGCAAGAGTGGATTCATTAGGAAATTTCCTTACAAATAAAATTTTGCAAAGTTTATAACTAATGACAATATAAAGAAAAAAAAAAGAAATAAAATGAAAATAAATGTTTCAATAATAATACCGGTATACAAAGCAGTGAATACACTGAAAAGGACGTTAAACTCAATAAATAATCAAAAAATTAATACTGATAAAAAAATTGAAATTCTTTTAATAATAGATGATGGAAAAAATTATAGAAATATAGTCCCTAAAATGAATGAAAATATGGCTATTAGATATTTAAAAACAGATGGTATAAAAACTGGGCCCGGTAATGCAAGAAATTTAGGGCTTTCAAAGGCAAGAGGAAAATTCATAGGTTTTTTAGACGCGGATGATGAGTGGTCAGAAAATTATTTTGAAAAAATGTATGAAAAAGTAAAAAAAAATGATTTAACATTTGCACCGACAAGAGTTTACAAGAACAACAATTTAATTGGTGAATTCGAAGGAAAGGAAAAAGGTTATTTAAGTATACAAGATATAGGAGAAATTCCTTGTAGCTTTCATCCATTTCTAAAAAAGAACTTAATTCAAAAATTTGAGAATTATAGAAGTCAAGATGTATACAATACAGCGATATTACTAAATAAAAAAAACAAAGTAGAGATGATAGAAAATGAATATTATATATTAAACATTCAAAAAGAATCAGTAACTAAGGAAAAAGGGTTTTCAATTAAAATTGATCAAGCCTACAAAAAATATCAGATAAAATCATTAAAAATGAAAAATTTGAAAGTATCAAAGATTTTTGCATTAAGACGAATTAAAAATAAGAAGTACATGGAATGGGAACAAAAATATAAAAAGGGTTTTTACGAATATTTAAGTGAGGAAATAAATGGATAAGATTACAACATGTGTTTTTGACGCTTACGGTACGTTGTTCGATGTAAATGCAGCATGTAGAGAATTATCAAAAGAAGTAGGTGATAAATGGAACGAACTCTCAAGTTTATGGAGATTAAGGCAAGTAGAATACACATGGTTAAGAAATTCAATGAAAGAATATATAGATTTCTGGAAAATCACATCTGATGCACTAGATTATGCTATGGAAACATTAAATATAAAAAATATTAAATTAAGAGATGACTTATTATCACTTTACTTGAAATTAGAAGCATATCCTGAAGTTAAAACTGTTCTAGAAAATATCAAAAATATGGGATTGAAAACTGCTATATTATCAAACGGAAATAATAAAATGTTAGAGAGCGCGGTAATAAATGCGAACATCAAAACTTTACTTGATGAAATTTTATCCGTAGATGAATGTAAAGTGTATAAACCGTCAAGTGAAGTCTATGATTTAGTGGAAAAAAAAATGGGAGTAAATAAACAAAACGTATTATTTTTCTCTAGTAATGCATGGGATATGCATGCAGCTTCAAATTATGGATTTAAAACAATATGGGTAAATAGATTTAAGGGTAAGTTAGAGAAACTACCTGGAAAACCAGATCAAATTATAAATTCATTAGAACAGATAGAAAAAATATTAAAAAATTAACTATCGTGTCCAATGCCCCAATGCCAAAAATCAGTTTTATAATTATTAAAAAATCTATTAATAATCATTTGATGAACTTCTGAAGCTCCGTCAACTAACTTTGCTTGGCGTGCATAACGATAAATCCACTCAAGTATAATATCTTTACTATAGCCTTTAGCTCCATTTAATTGAATAGCAGTATCAGAAACATTATTTAAAGTATCGGCGACGTATATTTTTGCCATTGAAACATCTTGTCTAGATTTACTACCATGTTCAATTTTCCATGCGGCTCTCATTACAAGTAAACGTGAAATATCAATGTCCATTGCAGATTTACCAAGTTTAATTTGAACTGATTCTCTATCAGAAAGTTTGACACCGAAGCCTTCTCTATTGGAAACATAATCTAAGGCTATTTCTAAACATCTTTTAGAGAGCCCTATCCATCTCATGCAATGTGTGAGGCGAGCAAGGCCTAGACGTATTTGAACAATTTTAAGACCCTTACCAACTTCTCCTAACCTATTTTCGTCAGGAATTTCTAGACCATTATACTCTATTTCACAATGTCCACCATGTTCTTCAGGGCCCATAATTGGGATACGTCTTTTAATCTTCCAGCCTGGTTGATCTTTATGATAAAGAAAAGCAGTTAAGCCATCTTTGGTTTTGGCAAGTAAAATAAAATGGGATGCAACTGCAGCTCCAGTAATATACCATTTAAGACCATTAACTATCCATTTACCATTTGAATAAACAGCTTCAGTTTTAATCATTGATGGATCAGAGCCTCCGCCAGGTGCAGGTTCAGTCATAGCAAGGGATGAGCGAACATCCCCATTAATTATTGGATCAAGCCATTTAACTTTTTGTTCCTCAGTTCCGATTTTATTAAGAATGTACATATTACCATCATCAGGAGCGGCACAATTGAAACAAACAGGACCAAAAATTGATCTATTCATTTCTTCATATAAGGCTGACATACCAATAGGACCTAATCCAAGACCAGATCTGGATGTAGGCATTTGTGGTGACCAAAGTCCTGCAGCTTTAACATCTAAACGGACTTGATTTAGCAAATCCTCATTTATATTTTCATGTTTATCATATGATGCAATATCTAACTCTAAAGGAATAATTTTTTGATTAACAAAGTCTCTTGTTTGTAATCTTAAAGTTTCAATATGTTCAGGAAGTGTAAAATCCATAAATTGCTCCTATTATCAAAGACCTGTACTTAGTCCGCCATCAACAGCTATTGTGGCACCAGTCATATAGGTGTTTAGTGGATTTACTAACATAGAAATAATTACATCAAGTTCTTCTACAGTAGCAAATCTTTTGAGAGGTATTTTCTTCTTGAGTAAAACACCTGCATCACCTTCTAATTGTTTTTTATTGATGTCAGTTAATATGTAGCCTGGTGCAAGTGCATTAACGCATATATTATATTTTGCTAATTCAATTGATTGAGATTTAGTAATTTGTATTAAAGCAGCTTTAGTTGCAGAATATGCTCCAACATATGATAAAGGTCTATAACCAAGAGTGGAAGCAATGTTAATAATTTTGCCATAATTATTTTTAATCATATTTGGAATTAAAGCATTCGATACAT
>CACEFQ010000021.1 GCA_902558885.1 uncultured SAR116 cluster alpha proteobacterium | reverse complement strand
CGTTTAGAGGACTCTGTAACCAAGTAATAGATTGGTCATAGCCATTGATTAAGCTAAAAATAAGCGAAGAAACAAACCAAATTATAAGAGGTATCATTGCAATTGCTGAAATTCTTTGTAACTTCCAGTGAACTACACCGTGAGATTTAGATTTCATTTTCATCACTTTCTTTAAACAACTCTGAAATAGACTATTAACCATGTTATAGAAGTCAATAATGACGAGGAAATTATTACTGATACGCCAGAAATATACGCATGTTTTAAATCATACCCATAACCGGCATCCCAAAAAAGATGTCGAATACCATTACTAAAATGATAAAACAAAGCAAAGGTGAAGCCAAAAATTATCAATTGGCCAAACCAATTATTAATTATATTTGAATACATTAAATAAGTGCTTTCACCTAAAGTAAGTGCTACAATCCATAACACTAAAATTACACTTCCTATTGATAATACAATGCCCGTTCCTCTGTGAAGAATTGACAAGATAGAAGTTATTTGTGGTTTATATATTTGAAGATGTGGTGAAAGTGGTCTTTGTCTACTCATATTAATCTCGTTTTTTTGTTATTAAAATAAATGAACTAAATAAATAAAAAATTCAAATCTAAAATTCAAAATTTTAAATTTTCTTCGAAAATAATTATTAAAATTGATAAACCAAGTAAAATGATACCTGTAAGTTCAGTAATTTTAATCTTTTCTTTGAAAAAAATGACTGAAATTAAAATTGAAAAAATTAATTCTATTTGCCCAACTGCCCTAACTTCAGCTGCTGTTGTTAAGCCAAAAGCTACAAACCAGCCAAATGTAGCTCCCGTCCCAGATAAGCCTGCTGGCAAACTAGGTTTCCAATATTTAATAACAGCTAAAAATTGATCTTTTTTATTTATTACAAGATACAGGCCTACCAATATAGTTTGGAAAACAATCGCTATAAAAGAAATAAAAAGTGATTTGTCTAAAAGGGGACCCTCTACTGATATAATAGACATTCTAAATGTAACTACAGAACCAGCTAAGAGCAATCCAGACAAAAGACCAACAAGAGTGCCTACAGATAAAATTGAATTAACTAGAAGTTTAATAGTTTTTAAAATACTATCTGATTTTTTTGCATAAGATAATAATAATACAGATATAACACCTAATATTATGCCTAACATTATAGATGTAGAAAAAGTCACACTTAGAATTATAATCTCCAAAAAAGCAATAAGGATTACTTCAGTTTTGGAAAATGCAATTCCTGTAGCAAAGTTTTTATGTGCGAAAACTTTCATAAGAACGTATGTAAATAAAACTTGAAAAATTGACCCTAATAAACATAAAAATAGAGAATATAAAGAGAGGTCAGGAATATTATTTCCAGGAATACTTATCCAAATTAGCCAAATAAGTGAAGTAAAAGGTAAAGCATAACAAAATCTAATATAGGCAGCTCCATAATCTCCTAATTTGGAGATCATATTTTTTTGAAATGCAGAACGGGCAGTTTGACAGGCTGCAGCAAATATTGCGGCAAAAATCCAGATGAATTCCATAATAATTATTTTAAATTTTTGAAATTTTAAACACTAAAGAGGGACTCCTTTAATTTTTTTGCTTACCAACAATTCAGCTATCTGGACAGTATTTAATGCCGCACCTTTTCTCAAATTATCTCCAACACACCAAAAAACAATACCATTTTTCACTGAAGGATCTTTTCTAATTCTACTAATATAAACATCGTCTTCACCAGCCACTTCTTCGGGAGTTACGTATCCTTCATCTGCTCTATGATCTACTACAGTTACACCATTAGCATCTCTTAATAAACTTCTAACATTTTTTTCATCAATGTTTTTTTTACATTCAATAAAAACCGCTTCGCTATGACCAATAAATACTGGAACCCTGACGCAATGAGCAACCAAATCAATATTAGGATCTAATATTTTTTTTGTTTCAACCCTCATTTTCCACTCTTCTTTCGTAAACCCATCATCCATAAAAACATCAATATGAGGGATAACATTAAATGCTATTTTTTTAGTAAACTGTTCTGGTTTAGCTTGATCATGAACAAATATACCCTTTGTTTGGTTAAATAATTCATCCATAGCTGGCTTTCCAGCTCCTGAAACAGCTTGATATGTTGAAACAACAACTCTTGATATTTCATATTTTTTGTGTATCGGCTTTAAAGCAACAACTAGCTGAATAGTTGAACAATTAGGATTTGCAATTATATTTTTATTTTTATAACCATTAATCGCTTCAGGATTAACTTCAGGAACAATTAAAGGCACTTTATCATCTATCCTAAAGCAAGAAGAATTGTCAATAACAATACAACCCTTAACTCCCGCCTTTGGACCAAATTTTTTTGCTATATCTGAACCAGCTGAAAAAAGAGCTATATCTGCTTTTTCAAAGTTAAAATCATCAACTGAGCTAACTTTTAGTATTTTGTTATCACCAAAAGATACCTCCTTACCAACAGAAGATCTTGAAGCAAGAGCAAAGATATTTTTTACTGGAAATTTTCTTTCAAACAAAGTTTGAAGCATTTCTCTACCAACGGCACCTGTAGCACCAACAACAGCAATATTATAAGACATTTATTTTGTTAATTCCTCTAACTTGTTGATAACTGAGTCCATCATTCCTTTCGTACCAACTTTGACTCTTCCTGAAGCCATTATATCTTGCGTTCTTGGTCCAACATCTAAAGCTCCTGAAACAGCTTCATCAATTAAATCTGCCTCTTCTTTCATTTCAAATGAATAACGAAATAACATTGACAAACTTAAAAGTTCTGCCAATGGATTTGCTAACTCTTTTCCAGCTATATCTGGAGCTGATCCATGAACTGGCTCATACATAGCATGTCTCTTTCCAGTATTTTGGTCTACAGATCCTAAACTGGCAGAAGGAAGCATTCCGAGTGAGCCAGTTAACATAGCTGCGCAGTCCGATAAAATATCTCCAAATAAATTGTCTGTAACAATAACATCAAATTGCTTAGGATTTCTTACTAGTTGCATTGCGCAATTATCAGCATACATATGGTTAATTAATATATCTGAACCTTCTTTTTTATGAAGATTAGTCATCACCTCTCTCCACAAAACACCTGACATCATTACATTAGCTTTTTCTACAGAAGTAACTTTCCCATTTCTGGCTCTTGCCATATCAAAGGCAACTCTACCAATTCTTTCAATCTCTGGGGTAGTATAAAGATTAGTGTCATAAGCTTTTTTTATTTGAGTATCAATTTTTTCTATTCCGCGAGGCTCTGCAAAATAAATACCTCCTGTTAACTCTCTTAATATTAAGATGTCTAGGCCAGAGATAATATTAGATTTAAGGGAAGAAGCATCAACAAGAGCCGGAAATACAATGGCAGGCCTTAGATTAGCAAACAAATCCATTTCTTTTCTTAATCTCAGAAGACCATTTTCAGGTCTCTTCTCAAATTCAACTCCATCGTACTTTGGGCTTCCTACGGCACCAAATAAAATTGCATCAGCATCAATTGCATCTGATAACGTTTCGTCTGAGAGAGGAGTCCCATATTTATCAAAAGAAGCACCTCCTACTAAACCTTCTTTTATGTTAAAACTTATGCTTTTATTTTTTGCAAACCAATCAACAACTCTTAAAGTTTCCTTGACAACCTCTGGCCCAACTCCATCTCCAGGAAGAACCATTAACGTACGATTAGACGACATTTTATAAACTCACTTTTTAATTATAACCAGGGTCTTTCATTAGACATTTTAGTTTCAAATTCTTTAATATCACTAGATTGTTGCATCGTTATGCCTATATCATCTAATCCTTCAAGTAAGCATTTTTTTCTAAAAGGATCGATTTCAAATTTAATAACTGCTCCATTAGGCCTTCTAATTTCCTGAGATGGAAGGTCAATTTCTAGTTCAGGATTTTCCATATCTTTTGAATCTGCCAATAAAGCATCTCTTTCGTCAGATGAAACTTTAATGGGTAAAAGACCATTTTTAAAAGAATTATTATAAAAAATATCCGCGAAAGATGTTGAAATAATACATTTTATTCCAAAATCAGATAAAGCCCAGGGCGCATGTTCTCTACTTGAACCACATCCAAAGTTATCACCTGCAACAAGAATATTACTGTTTCTATATGGCTCTTTATTTAACACAAACTCTTCTTTTTCAGAGCCGTCGTCATTAAATCTCATCTCATCAAAGAGATGTTTACCTAAACCTGTTCTTTTAATTGTCTTTAAAAATTGTTTAGGAATTATTTTGTCTGTATCTACATTTATAAAATTAAATGGAGCAGCTATACCTCTAATATTTTTAAATTTTTCCATAGTTAAACCTCTAAAACTACATGATTGAATTATAATCAGTTAATTTGCCTGTAATTGCAGAGGCAGCAGCTATTTCAGGACTAACTAGATGTGTTCTTCCACCTTTACCTTGTCTACCTTCAAAATTTCGATTGGATGTACTTGCGCATCTTTCACCAGGTTGAAGTTTGTCTTCATTCATTGCTAAACACATTGAACAACCGGGCTCTCTCCACTCAAAACCAGCTTCAGTAAATAATAAATTTAGACCCTCTTCTTCAGCCTGACTTTTTACCAATCCAGAACCTGGAACAACCATGGCCCTAATACCTTTTTTAACTTTTTTTCCATCTATTACTTTTGCAGCTGACCTTAAATCTTCTATTCTGGAATTTGTACATGAACCTATGAATACAGTATTTATTTCAACTTCAGATATTTTTTGACCACCTACTAATCCCATATAATCTAGTGATCTTTGTACCTTAGCCCTTGCGTCCTCATCTTTAATCTTTGAAGGATCAGGTATATAACCATCGATTGAAACAACATCTTCTGGACTAGTGCCCCATGTTACGGTTGGTTTGATTTTATTAGCGTTAATGGTAATAGTTTTATCATAAAATGCATTTTCATCCGAAGGCAATGATTGCCACCATTCTAGAGCTAAATCCCAATCTTTACCTTTTGGGGACATGGGCTTATCTCTCAAATAATCAAATGTTACTTTGTCAGGGGCTATCATTCCTGCTCTTGCACCAGCTTCTATTGACATATTACAAACTGTCATCCGACCTTCCATAGAAAGTTGCTCTATAGCTTTTCCTGAATATTCTATAACATAACCAGTTCCACCTGCAGTACCTATTTCTCCAATAATAGCAAGAACTAAATCTTTAGCAGACACACCTGGTTGAAGCTCACCTTCAACATTAATGAGCATGTTTTTAGCTGGCTTTTGAATTAAAGTTTGAGTGGCCAAAACATGTTCAACTTCTGAAGTGCCAATACCAAACGCTAGAGCTCCAAACGCACCGTGGGTTGCGGTATGGCTGTCACCACAAACTATTGTCATACCTGGTTGGGTAAAGCCTTGTTCTGGCCCTATCACGTGAACAATTCCTTGTCTTTTGTCCATCATGTTAAAATATGGTATTCCAAAATCTTCTACATTCTTGTCTAGAGCTTCAACTTGAATCCTAGATTCTTCTTCTTGAATTCCGTCAGCTCTATCTGTTGTTGGCACGTTATGATCAGCCACAGCTAAAGTTCTGTTGGGAGAATTTACAACTCTGCTAGACATTCTTAACCCTTCAAATGCTTGTGGGCTTGTTACTTCATGAACTAAATGTCTATCAATATAAATTAATGACGCACCATCTTCTTGTGTGCTAATAAGATGGTAATCCCAAATTTTATCAAATAATGTTCTGGGTTTCATTTTTAGAACTCCATTAAGTTGGATCAGAATACTAAAATATTATTTATTTTATAAAGTTAATAAACTTTTATGAAGTTGTATCTTCAGCAACTTCTTTGGAAATGGATTGATCAACTTGAGCTTTAATATCTTTTTTAGAAACCTGGATTTTTTCAACGATACGTGCTGATTTTCCTCTTCTATTTCTTAGATAATATAGCTTAGCTCTTCTAACTTTACCTTTTTTAAGAACAGTTATTCCAGCAATTTTAGGAGAAAATATTGGAAAAATTCTTTCAACACCTTCACCATATGAAATTTTTCTAACGGTAAAACTTTCGTTCAGCCCACCACCACTTCGAGCAATACATAATCCCTCAAATGCTTGAATTCTTTCTTTATCACCTTCGACAATTTTTACATCAACTTTTATCGTATCACCTGCACTAA
>CACEFQ010000020.1 GCA_902558885.1 uncultured SAR116 cluster alpha proteobacterium | reverse complement strand
GCAACTCCAGCAGCAAAAAACATTTTTTTATTATGTGGAAATGGAGAATTAGCTCATAAACCTGGACTGATCGTATCAATAAGTAGTGGGAATGGAGGAGCTTACCCCATAGCTGAGTTGAGATCTTCTTCTTATAAGAACACTCACATAATGTGGATACCAGAAAACATTATTATAAGGAATGTAGAAGAATTTAATCCTGATTCTCATGGGAAAAATATACCTGATTGGTTGGATGGTAGAATAGATTATGTTTTGAATTTGTTTCTAGCGTATGCATCAAACATGAAACCACTTAGAGATAAAGTTAATAGAAAGGATTTTGGAAATGGAATGTAAAGATTTAATTAAAAAGTTTACAGATATAGATGGTTGGATAAAAACAGATGATGGTAGAGAAGCATTTACCAAACACTTCAAATTTTCTGATTTTAAACAAGCTTTTTCTTTTATGACTTCCATAGCTTTGAAAGCTGAACAAATAAACCACCATCCTGAATGGGAAAATGTTTATAATAATGTGATAATTACTTTAACCACTCATGACAAAGGTGGAATTACTGAATTAGACTATGAGATGGCTCTTTTTGCAGAAAATTGTTCTAAAAACTACATCTAATTTTTGGTAAATTGATTATGGAAAAAAATATCGTTTCTAATCCTGTGATTTGGTCCCCATCTGATGAAAGAGTCAATTCTTCAAATATGTATAAATTTATGAAAAATATAAATGAAAAATACAACAAAAATCTTGATAGTTTTGGTAGTTTGCATAGTTGGTCAATAGAAAACAATTCAGAATTTTGGTCTTCAATTTGGGATTTTTTTAATATTAAAGGTTCAAAGGGGATAGAACCTTATATTGATCCAATTAATCAAATGCCTGGAAGTAAGTTTTTCCCTAATGGCAAAGTTAATTATGCTGAAAACATGCTTTTAGGTGATATTTCTGGTGCTGCTATAGTCTTTAAATCTGAAAATAAAATTAGAAAAGAAGTATCTTGGAAAGAGTTAAAGTCTCAAGTAGCTGCATTAGCAAATTTTATGAGAAAACAGGGAGTTGCGAAAGGAGATAGAGTTGCTGCTTACATGCCAAATATGCCTGAGGCTGTAATAATGATGTTAGCCACTTCATCGATAGGAGCAATTTTTTCCTCTGCATCTCCAGATTTTGGTGTAGACGGAGTTTTAGACAGATTTGGTCAAATAGAACCAAAAATTTTACTTACTACAGATGGTTATTGGTACAATGGTAAAGATATTAATATTACTGACAAAGTAATAGACGTGGTTAAAGCTTTACCCTCCTTACAAAAAATTGTGTTAGTGCCTCTTTTAGGAATTGAAATTGATTATAATAATAACAAATTTGTAAATTATAATGCAATTCAAAATAAATATTCATCAAATGAAATATTTTTTTGAGCCACTTAATTTAAGTGATCCTTTATATATTATGTTTTCTAGTGGTACTACCGGAAAGCCAAAATGTATAGTTCATTCTAATGGTGGAGTTCTTTTAAAACATTTAGTTGAAATGGGATTGCATGCAAATGCAAAAACAGGAAGTAAAGTATTCTATTTTACCACTTGTGGATGGATGATGTGGAATTGGCTAGTATCAGGATTATTGCTAAAGTCTACAATTTATTTATATGATGGTTCTCCCTTCTTCCCTAACCCAGAAATTTTATGGGAATTTGTAGACAGTGAAAAAATTAACTTTATGGGTGTGTCAGCAAAATATATTGACGCATTGAGTAAGGAAAATATTAATATCATTGATAAATATAAATTAAAAAATTTGGAATCCATAGGTTCAACAGGTTCGCCATTAATACATGAAAGTTTTGACTACATATATAGCTATATAAAAAAAGATGTTTCCGTTGCTAGCTTGTCGGGAGGAACGGACATAGTTGGATGTTTTATAGGTGGTAATCCAATGTCAGTAGTTAGAAGAGGAGAAATACAAGGTCCAATTTTAGGTATGGATGTTCACGTTTATGATGATAATGCAAAGTCCCTCAAAAATAAGAAAGGAGAATTAGTTTGTGTAAACAGCTTTCCGAGTATGCCATTATATTTTTGGAAAGATAATAATAATGAAAAATATCATGACGCTTATTTTAATAAATATAAAAATGTATGGTGTCACGGTGATTATATCTTAAAGACTGAAAATAATGGCTTTATTATTTTTGGGAGATCCGATGCCACCCTTAATCCTGGAGGAGTTCGTATTGGCACAGCTGAAATTTATAGGCAAGTTGAACAAATTGAAGAAGTTCTGGAGGGTTTGGTTGTAGGCCAAATTTGGAAAGGGGATTCAAGGGTCATACTTTTTGTTAGGCTTAATGAAAATTCTAATTTGACAAAAGAATTAATTGATCAAATTAAAACTAAAATTAAAACAGGTGCGTCGCCAAGGCATGTTCCAGCTAAGATAGTAGCAGTTCAGGACATTCCAAGAACAAAGTCTGGTAAGATAGCAGAACTTGCAGTAAGAGATATAATTCACGATAAACAGATAAATAATATTACTGCATTGGCTAATCCAGAATGTTTAGATGAATATAAAAATATTAAAGAATTAAATACTTAACTAGTCTGTTTTACCTCTGAATTCACTATAAATGGTTTTTCCTTAACCGTAATTGTTAATAAGAAAGCTATTATACCAAGAGCAACACTTAGCCACCACATATTTTCGTAACTCCCATACAAATCAAAAAATCGACCTCCAAGCCAAGCACCTAACACCGCGCCCAATTGGTGGCAAATAAAACATATACCTGATAATGTGGCCAAGTATTTTGGTCCTATAAATGAAAGAATAATTGCGTTTGTCATTGGAACAGTTGCTAACCATAAAATACCTATTGTAGCACCAAATAAAATAGCTATAGTTGCAGATGGTGGAGATAAAACAAATATAGTTATTGTTAATGACCTCATTAAGTATATAAATGCTAATGGCATGGGTTTTTTTACTTTTGTTCCTAGCCATCCAAATCCAAGAGTGCCGAGGATGTTAGTAACACCAATAATTGCAAGAGACCACCCAGCAACTTCAGCTGAAATACCTTTAAACATTAAGTCGGCTGGTAGATGTAATCCTATAAATGTTACATGAAATCCACATACAAAAAATCCCATTATCAATAAAATATAATTACGTTCTTTCAATGAGAAAATTAGAGTTTTTTGTAATTCATCTCTAAAGCTTTCTTTTTTATTATTTTTATCATTTGTATTATTTAATAATGGTAACAATAATAAAAGTGAGATTGTCATTACAGATAAAACTATTAAGCTTACTTCCCATCCAAAAGCTTTATTCATCCACATCGTAGGTAGAACAACAGCAAATTGACCAAAAGATGCAGCAGCTGCAATTAAACCCATTGCAAAAGATCTCTTTTCTGGAGGAGCAACCTTACCTGCAATACTTACCATTGTAGCCATTCCAGCACCACCTAGTCCAAATCCCATTAATGAAGTAGCTGAAAATAATGTTACTTGGTTGCTGGGGTTACTCATTAAAAAAATCCCAAAGGCATAACAAATTATTCCAAATGCTAAAATTTTTTGTGGTCCAAATTTATCGATTAATATACCTAAACCAAATGTTACAACACCCCAAATTATTGCCTGAAAACCTATTGCAAAGGAAAAAAATTCTTTTCCATCCTTCATGAACTGACTAATAGGTTCTAAGAAGAGTCCTAAAGACTGACGAACTCCCATAATCACAATAATTATCATTGAACAAACCAAGACGACTAGTTGCCAATCAACTTTTTTTGATATCATTCATATTTCCTTATAAATTTATTAATATTGTTTCATTGAAATTAAAAATAATTTGTCTTATCCCCTGCCCCTATAATTTGGAATATCATGATCAGGTAAAAATAGGTTTTCTGGTTTTTTTCCAGTTTGCCAAAAAATATCTATTGGAATACCCCCTCTTGGATACCAATAACCTCCTATTCTTAACCATTTAGGCGATAAAAGTTCAATTATATCTTGAGCAAGCGAGATCGTGCAATCCTCATGAAATGCGCCGTGATTTCTATAACCTAAGAGATATAGTTTAAAAGATTTACTTTCTACTATAAATTTATTTGGCACATAATCCAAAATTATATAAGCAAAATCTGGTTGAGAAGTTACTGGGCATATAGAGGTGAATTCTGGACAGGTTAACCTTATAGAGTAATCTAAATCTGTTTTAGGGTTATTGACTTTTTCAAGAATATCCTTGTCAGGATAATTTGGAATATTACTTTTATTACCCAATGCATCAAGTTGATTTGGTTTTGTCATTATTTAAACTTTCTTAAATTTGTGTATTTAAAAGTACATCATTAGTTTTTTCTAATTCTGTTAGTATTACATCTTGCCATTTTTTAATACTATTAACCGAATAGGAATTTTTTGGGAATAACAAGCTTCTCGACGCATTTATCAATCCAAAATTCTTTAGACCAGAATAACTGTGGTCTGTAATTAGTGGAGCACAAGCTTCTGAAGCAGAGGCTCCTTGAGCTCCAAATCCTGGAATTAAAAATGGTGCGCTTGGTAAGATTTTTCTTAAAGATACGGCTTGTTCTTTATAAGTAGCACCTGAAACAATACCAATAGAAGATAATCCTGACTGACCGTTGTTTTTTTCAATGATGGGTTTAAGAATATTGGCTAAATGTTCATAACATTTTAAATCTTGATTTATCAAAACATCTTGAATATCTTGTGAGCCTTTATTGCTTGTGTGAACTAAAATAAATAATCCTGATCCTGTTACTTGTGCTTTGTTAAAGAATGGTTCAAGACTATCGAGTCCTAACCAAGGATTGATAGTGAGTGCATCACTAGGAAATGGAGCATTTTTGCCAAGATAAGCATTTGCATATGCCTTACTAGTGCTACCTATATCACCTCTTTTGGCGTCCATTATAACTAGAAAACCCTTTGAATGTGCGTATTTACATAAGGATGATAACAAGATCATACCCTCTGGTCCTAATTGTTCAAACATTGCAATTTGTGGTTTTATAGCTGGAATTTTTCCTACAACTGCCTCTAGCAAAGAAAAACAAAATGTTTCAACTATTGTAATATTATTATGCTTTCCATTTTCATTAAATATTTCTGGAATTAAATCTAAATGAGGGTCAATGCCAAGACATAAAAAAGATTTAGTCTTTCTTATTTTTTCTACAAGTCTTTCACCAAAATGATCAGCCATCTATTAGTAAATACCAAGTGCATTTTTATAAGTATTTAACAATGTTTCTTGTTCAAGTCTTTCGTCAATATCCATTTTCCGCAAGACTAATATTTTTCTCATTATCGTCGGGTCATATCCCATAGATTTTGCTTCAGAAAACACTTCTTTAATATCAAAATTTATATTATTTTTTTCATCTGATAGTCTTTCAAGTCTATCTATGAAACTCTTAAGTTTATCATCTCTTTTTTGAGTTGATAATTCGTTATTTTTTGATTTTTCATCCATGTTAGTGATCTTTAGTAATAGAATTTTTAAATTTATCTTTTTGGTCATCATCTGCATCAGTTTGGTATTTTTCTTTCCAGACTGAATGTGGCATTCCATATACTATTTCTCTAGCATCCTCTTTGTTTATTTTTAAACCAATTTCTTCAACTGCTTCTGTGTACCATCTTGACAAGCAATTTCTACAAAAACCACTTAAATTCATAAGATCAATATTCTGAACATCAGTTCTATTTTGAAGATGCTCTATAAGTTTTTTAAAAACAATGGATTCAGCTTTTGTTTTTTGTTCATTATTCATAAGATAACCTTATTTTGTAAATTCTAAATAAGTTTTTTAATCTAAATTCATTATAAAGACAATTAAATTAAAAAATTTGTAAACTTATAAAAATTATATTAGCTTAGGCTAATTTTGGGAGTTTTGCTTATGATTAATGATATTGAAATTAACTCTGATAGGTTTGCTCAGGTTAGAAATGCTAGAAATACAGAAACAGCTGAAGATTATACTGAAATGATAGCAGATTTGATTAGAGAAACTGGGGAAGCAAGAGCTGTGGATTTAGCAAAGCACTTTGGGGTGACTGGTCCAACAGTTAATAGTATTATTAGGCGTTTGGTAAGAGAAGGTTTGGTAGAAAGCAGACCCTATAGATCTATTTTTTTAACTGAAAAGGGAAAACTGTTGGCAGATTATTGTAAAAAAAGACACGAAATTGTTTACAATTTTTTAATAAAAATTGGTGTGAATGTAGATGTTGCTAAAAATGATGCTGAAGGTATAGAGCATCATGTTAGTACCGAGACTTTAAGTGTTTTTGAAAAATTCAATAAAAGATAAGGATTTATTTTATTAGTCCTACATATAGATAATAGGTACGATCTAAATCTCCAACCGTTTTTGTGGTGATACTTTTAATTAATTTAATTTCATTAAGGCCGTAGGTGTTCGCTGTTAAATTAGATATGTTTTTCACAATTAACATTTTTTCCCCTTTTGTTTTATTTATTAGGTCGTAGTTGAAGTTTGATTCATAGAAGTTACCAGGAACTAAGCTATTTGTTTTTATAAAAATTTTGTTTCCCAAATCGTTGTTATGACGATTAAGGTAATAATTAAATCTTGAGATATCTCCTCTTTTTTCAAAAATTATTTTTGATATTTTTTCCTTTAAAAATGTGTCATGTATTTTTGAAGCAAGGTTTTCAAATCCTAAATTTTTTCTTAGTGGATTAGATTTTAAATTTAAT
>CACEFQ010000019.1 GCA_902558885.1 uncultured SAR116 cluster alpha proteobacterium | reverse complement strand
ATTTTGAAAAAACAAATGAAACAGCATTTAAAATTTTAGATTCCATACCTAAAAATTCATTTTTTTCTTTAGCATCTAATCTTAAAAAATTATCCATAATAAAATCTTCTGGAATGGATGTTGAATACAATACCTTACTTTTCAAAATTATGAATATTTGGCCTGATAATAAACTCGTTTTATATAGGCTCGCAAGTTATTATAAATCTAAAGCACAATACCAGAAGTCCCTTAAGATTTATAAAAAAATTTTAGATCACTTTGATTCAAATGATCGTGATTTGTTTTTATATGCTTCTAATTTAGACAAAATTGGCAAATGGAAAAAAGCAAAAGTATTATTTTTACAACTTTTGAAAAAAAACCCACAGGATACTTTTACATTAAATTATGTTTCTTATAAATTAGCTCTAAAAAACCAAGAATTACAACTTGCTCTTGATTTAATTAAAAAAGCTTTAGTTTTAGATCCTGATAATGGTTATTTTTTAGACACTCTTGGTTGGGTGGAATATAAGAGAAATAATTTTAATTCTGCTGTTTACTTTTTGGAAAAATCTGTTTCTATTCTTCCAAGAAGCGCTGAAGTTATAGATCACCTTGGTGACTGTTATTTCATGTTAAATAGAAAAAAAGAAGCTATTTTTGAGTGGAATAAAGCTCTTAAATATGAAACTGACAAAGAGATAATAAAAAATATAAAAGAAAAAATAAGAAAACATGAGCATGTATTATAATATTTGTGCACCAGCAAAACTTAACCTAAATTTATTTGTTAAAGATAAGTTTTTAGATGGACTTCATTTTCTAGTGAGTGACATATGTTTTTTAAAATTAACTGATAAAATTTATCTTAAGTTCAGTAAAGAAGATACTTTTAATCAAAACAATAATAATTCATTCATGATTAACCCTGAAAATAATTTAATTTTGCAAGCCATTAAAAAATTTAGATCTCAAACAAAATGGGATAAAAAATTTGAAATTTATCTAGATAAAAATATCCCAATAGGCGCTGGTTTAGGTGGAGGTTCTGCAGATGCAGCGGCAACATTGGTGCTTTTACGAAAACTCTTTAATAAAGAGAAGAACTATAATAAATTACCAATTTCAAAAATATTAGAAATGGCTTGTGAATTAGGCTCGGATGTACCTTCATGTATTATAAGTAAGGATTTGAGACTAAGTGGATATGGGAAGGAAATAAGAAGAAAAAGATTTCCCAATAATTATTATTTTATCATAATTTATCCAAATTATAAATTATCAACTAAAGCTGTATTCCAACATTATTCTAATTTTGAAAATTTTAGCCCTAAATCCAAAAAAATATTTTTTGAAAATATTAAAATTTATAACTCTCTTTTATTTTCAGCAACAAACCTAGCTCCAAAAATTAAAGATGTTTTGGATAATTTAAAAAGAATTCCCAATATCGTTGCTTATGGTATGACAGGAAGTGGATCTACATGCTTTGGTATATTCAAAAATTTAAATGATGTACCAAATTTAAGTGATTTTTTTAGTAGTAAATATTTTATTTGGTTTGGACAAAAAGCTGATTACAACTTGAACAGGGTATGTTGTTCTAAAGTTCTTGAAAATAAATTTTAAATAATGTAATTCAATTATTAATGGGGCGTAGCCAAGCGGTAAGGCATCGGGTTTTGATCTCGTGTACCGTAGGTTCGAATCCTACCGCCCCAGCCATTTCCAAATCTTTCTCATGAGAAACTTCTATTGATTTTGATACTTAATTTGAATTAGTTATTATATTTTAAATAGTATAGACCATTTCTATTTTTTAATGATAAAGATAAGTTTTTATCAATTTTATTTAATTTTTGCTTTAACCTATATATATGTGTTTCTAAAGTATGTGTGTTAATTTTTTCAGAAAATCCCCAAATTTTGGTTAATAAATCTTTTTTTAAAATCTCTTCATTTTTTTTATTATAAAAGTAAATCAATAAATTATTTTCTTTTTCAGTTAAATGTTCTGTGTAGTTTGTTTCCAAATTAGAAATAGTTTTTTTGGAGGGAGAGAATATAATATGATCCATCAAATACTTATTAGAATTACCTAAAATTTCTTTATTATTTATGATATCTAAGTAATTAAGCAGAGTTATTAATTTAAATGGTTTTTCCAATAAAAATAATTGAACTTCATTATCAATCATTCTTTTAAAAAAAGGCTCATGATAAACAACGATGTTGATATGTTCGTTTTTGCTTCGAAGTATGTTTATTAGATTTTTGCAGTCATTTTTAAAACTATTTGAGTCTAAAATGAAAGCATCAAAGCTTCTATTTATAACAATTTGATGCAGTTCTTCATTATTTTCTATAACAAATACTTCATAATTATTATGGTTTGAAATATGATATTTAAGAATTGAGTTTAAAATTTTATCTTTTTCATATAATAATATCGATAAATTTTTTTTCAAGTAAGTCATCCTAATTAAATAAATAAAAATCACATGAATAATATTTTAACAGTTAAAATTGAAAGAGCAATATCTGAGCTTAGAAGAGGGGGTAAGCTAGTAGTATCTGACAATAACTCGGGAACCTCTGTTTTACTATTAGCATCTGAACTAATAGAGAGTCACTCAATTGATGAGCTATCCAAACTTGGTCTATCAAGACCAGTTATTATTCTATCTAAAAATCGAAGCAAAGCAATCGGTATAAATGGAACTGATGGGCCATGTTCAATTTTAATTAAAAAAAATTGGGATATAAATGATATTCTATCTTTATGTATGCCACTAGCTAATCATAAAATTCCTAAAATTGATGGTGCTTTGCCTGAAAGTTGTTATGGAATTGTGTCTTCTTGCATTTTACTCTTACGACAATCCAGACTTCTTCCTGCTGGCTTGATGGCTATAATATCAAATGTTACAGTTGAACAAATCAATAAGTGGGCTTTTGAGAAAAACCTAATTCATGTAGATACTTCTGATATTAAATCTTATGAAAAGGTAAATGCTAATAGTTTATTTATGTCAGTAAAAGCCAAAGTACCTATTCTTCATACTGAAAATTGTGAAATTATTATATTTAGACCAAAAGATGGAGGTAATGAGCATTTTTGTCTTGTTTTTGGAAAAAACAGAACATTGAAAAGTGATCAAGCTTTGGTAAGAATTCATAGCCAATGTATAACAGGAGATGTATTAGACAGTCTTAAGTGTGACTGCGGTCAACAATTAAAACAGTCTATTAAACTAATGGCTAAAGCTGATGAAGGAATTTTGATATATCTCGCTCAAGAAGGAAGGGACATTGGATTATTAAATAAACTTCGAGCATACTCCTTGCAGGAAAATGGTATGGATACTGTGGAAGCTAATGAAGACTTAGGATTCAATGATGATGAAAGACTGTATTACCCTGCAAAAGAAATTTTGGGGCAACTAAAAATTAAAAATGTAAAATTAATTACTAATAATCCTAAAAAGGTTGAGCATCTTAAAAATTTAGGCATAAATGTTGTAGAACGAGTTCCTATTAAAATAGTCCCAAATAAACATAATAAAAAATATCTTGAAACAAAATCCAAAAAATCTGGTCATATACTCTAATTAACTAGTCTTTCACCAAATAAAAGTGAACCAATTCTAACAGAAGTTGCTCCAAATTTTATTGCATCTTCATAATCAGTGCTCATCCCCATTGATAATTCAGGCAAATTATTTCTATTTGCAATTTTTTGTAACAAAAGGAAGTGCATTGATGGTTCTTCGCTTACCGGTGGTATGCACATCAATCCAACTATAGGTAAGTTTAAGTCTTTAATGCAATACTTTATAAAAGTATCAGCTTGTAATGGATCTATTCCACTTTTTTGTGGCTCATTACCTGTATTAACTTGAATATAAAAACTTTTAGTTTTAGTTTTTTCATGCAAGTTTTTTGCTATTTCTATTGCTAACCTTTCTCTGTCAATGGTTTCAATAACATTAAACAAATCTAGGGATTGTTTAACTTTATTAGTTTGAAGTGGTCCTATGAGCCTTAATTCTAAATCTATGTTAGACTCTAGTCTTTTTTGCCACCGATTTATCGCCTCTTGTACTCTATTTTCACCAAAAATTTTTTGTCCACATGCAAGTGCCTTATCAATCTTATAATCTTCCTGTTTTTTTGAAACGGCCACCAATTTTGGTAGTTGGTATTTTGAAAAGAAACTTTCTTTGTGTATAACCTTTATTTTAGATAAAATTAACTCCCGGTTTTTTTGGATATTTTCCAAGATAATTTCTCCTTACGTTTTAGTTTAAAAAAAAATAAGATAGTTAAATTACATCGTGTTGCATAAATGCAACACTGGAACTAAAAAGTGACATTTATGTCATTTCACACTAGTTTTCACAGTTTCTTTCGTATATTTAGTAATTATTAAACATTTCTATGGTAGAAGTGTTATTAACCGTTTTCATTAAGAAAACATATTATAAGGGGATACGCAATGCGTAAATTACTTTTAGGAACTACAGCTTTAGCTGCTGCTGCTACTATTACAGCTAACTCAGCTCTAGCAGACGTTACTATCTCAGGTAGTTATGAGTTCAAGTATCTTTCAAGAAGTTCAAATACAAGTACTCTTGACGGAACTACAATGAGCCATGGCGATACTGATATGGTTGTAAACTTTACTTCAAAAACTGATTCTGGTTTAGATCTTACTTTTAGATATGACATTGGTGCAGTTGGAAGTACAGACGGTGGTAACTTAACAATTGACGAAGCTTCTCTAGCAATCGCAGGTGGTTTTGGTAAAGTTATCTTAGGTATGGATGACGATGCTGCAGATTCATATAACATTGATGAAATGGATCTTATTGCAGAGGAGCCATCACCAACAATGGCTTCATCATCAATTAGCTTAAACTCAGCTATTTCTTCAGACGATGCAATGAAGGTTTCTTATCATCTTCCTGCAATGGGTGGACTAACAGCTGGTCTTTCACACACAGATAGAAGTGCTGCTGGTGGAACTGATACAACATCATATGGTGCTAAGTATTCTATGGACGCAGCTGGTGCATCAATAACTTTAGGTTATGCAGCAGTTCAGGACGAGAACTCAACACAAGATGTTGACATGGAAAACATGGGTATGAAGATTGTTTCTGGTGATATTTCACTAGTTTTATCACAAGGTAATTATGAAGCCAGTGATGAAGACAGAGACAACTCAGGTGGTTCAATTTCTTATAAGATGCCTAACGGTATGACTATTGGAGCATTTTCATTCAAGTCAGAAGATGATAAAGATTCAGGTGAAGAATACACAGCATCTGGTGCTGAAGTTCAGTACAATATTGCTTCTGGTTTAAAAGCTACTATTACTGTAGTTGATTATGACTATAAGATAACAGCAAGTAACCATGAGAGCACTGACACAACAGCTGACTCTGGTACTATGACACAACTTACTATCGGAGCATCATTCTAATTGCTTCAATTTAGTTTAATTAAAGGCGACTTCGGTCGCCTTTTTTTATATTTTTTTATAAATCGTTTGATGTATTTTAAAATACTGATAAAAGTTTACCATAAAGTTAGAAAAGGTAATCTTTAATGATTAAAAAATTTTTATTAGTCTCGATCATAATGTTTTTTTCAGCATGTTCGAGTAATAATGACACAGTTAGAAATACTAAAAAACCAGAACCTGGTTTATTTTCTAAAGATGCTAGTGTAGGAGTAAATATAACAGATTTACTTGGACCAAAGTCGGATATATCCAATATAAATGTAAATGGTTATTTGTGGAGAGCATCCTTAGATGTGTTATCAGTTGCGCCATTAATTTCTACTGATGCGTTAGGTGGTACAATAATAACGGATTGGTATATAAATAAAAACATTAAGAATAAAAGAATAAAAATCACAGCTCATATAAGAACAAGTGAATTAAGATCAGATGGTATAAAAGTTAAAGTTCATGTTCAAAAACTTATAAATAATGTTTGGTTGGATACTGTTACAGATGATAATTTGGCATTAAAGATTGAAAATAGTATTTTAAATGAAGCAAGAAATTTACGAGTTAATGCAAAAAAATAATTATAGTTATGAAATACAATCCATCTGTAATTGAAAAAAAATGGCAAAAAAAATGGTCCGAACTAAATAGTTTTAAGGCCACTATTGATTACACAAAACCTAAATATTATGTCTTGGAAATGTTTCCATATCCTTCTGGTGCCATTCATATGGGCCATGTTAGGAATTATACTTTGGGTGATCTAGTTGCTCGGTATAAAAAAGCTCAAGGGTTCAATGTTTTGCATCCTATGGGATGGGACTCATTCGGACTTCCAGCAGAAAACGCTGCCATAGAAAATAAGACACATCCTTCTAAATGGACTAATTCAAACATCCAAAATATGAAAATACAATTAAAACAAATGGGTTTGTCTTACGACTGGGAAAGAGAATTAAGTACATGTGACCCAGATTATTATAAATTTGAACAAAAAATGTTTTTAGATTTCTATAAAATAGGTATTGCATATAAAAAAGAGACTTTAGTTAATTGGGATCCAGTTGAAAATACAGTTTTAGCAAATGAACAAGTTATTGACGGTCGTGGCTGGCGATCTGGGGCTGAAGTTGAAAAGAAAAAAATGAAGGGCTGGTTTCTAAAAATTTCCTACTTTGCAGATGAACTACTAGAAGAAATTGAAAATTTAAATGGATGGCCTGAAAAAGTTAAAACAATGCAAAGAAATTGGATTGGAAAAAGCTATGGAGCCACAATTAAATTTTCGTTAGATAATTCTTCTGAAAAATTAACTGTTTTCACTACTAGACCAGACACAATTTTTGGAGCAACATTTATTGCGATATCACCTCAACATCCACTTGCAAAAAAAATCTCCAATAAAGATTTTAAAGCTGCTGATTTTATAAAATTTTGTGAGAAAAATTCGACTAAAGAAGCTGATATAGAAAAAGCTGAAAAATATGGATATGAAACAAATCTTTCTGTGTATCATCCTTTTAAAAATGGTGTAAAATTAAAAATTTTTATTGCAAACTTTATTTTGATGGATTATGGAACTGGAGCAATTTTTGGTTGCCCTGCACATGATCAGAGAGATTATGATTTTGCAGTAAAATATTCTTTGGATATTATACCAGTCATAAATACTAAAGAAAATCTACCTTTTATAGGGGATGGAATTCATAGCAATTCTCAATTTTTAAACGGTTTAAATACTGATGATGCAATAAAATTATGTATTAAAAAATTAAATGAATTAGAGATTGGTGAGGAGAAAATAACTTATAGGATACGCGATTGGGGTGTTTCTCGACAGAGATATTGGGGATGTCCTATACCTATAATATTTTGCAATAATTGCGGTGAGGTACCAGTGCCAGAAGAACATTTACCAATTACTCTACCGGAAGATATTGATTTTAACATAAGTGGAAATCCATTGGATAATCATCCAACATGGAAACATACAAACTGTCCTAAGTGCAACAAAAAAGCTATACGAGAAACAGATACATTTGATACATTTTTTGAATCTAGTTGGTACTTTGCAAGATTTACTGATCTAAATCCTTCAAGTGCCTTCACCGAAGAAGCTATTAAATATTGGATGCCAGTTGACCAATATATTGGAGGAGTTGAGCATGCAGTTATGCATCTACTTTATTCGAGGTTTTTTATGAGAGCTTTAAAACATGTAAACTCTATAAATCTTGATGAACCTTTTACTTCTCTTCAAACACAAGGGATGGTATGTCACCAAACTTTTAAAACCAAAAAAGAGCAATGGATTTTTCCGAGTGATATAATAAAAAAGGATAATGAATACTTTCATTTTGAGTCAAAGGAGCCTGTTATTGCTGGAAGAATAGAGAAGATGAGCAAATCCAAAAAAAATGTGGTTGACCCACAACAAATAATTGAAAATTATGGTGCAGACACTGCGCGATTTTTTATGTTATCTGATTCACCACCTAATAGGGATATGGAATGGTCAGATTCAGGAGTTGAAGGTTCTTGGCGTTTTTTAAATAAACTTTGGAAATTTGTTAAATCTTTACCTATTAGAAACACTAGGGATGAATTACCAACAAATGTTTCTAAACAAAATAAAGAACTTTTGATATTCATGAATACAACAATTCAAGATGTTACAAAAGCAATTGACGAGTTTCACTTTAATATTGCAGTTGCTCAAATTAGAAGTTTATTTAATTTTGTTTCTTCTCATAAAATTGAAAATAATGATGATCTAAAGGTTGTTTTTTTTGTAACAAGCAAACTTCTTATTTTAATCAATCCAATGGTGCCCCATTTAGCTGAAGAATTGTGGAATAGCTTAGGAAATAAAAACTCAATTTCAAATGAATGTTGGCCAAAAGTTGATTTGAGCTATATTAAAAAGAATAATGTAAAAATTCCTATACAAGTTAATGGAAAAGTAAGAGCAGTAATTGAAGTGCCACTAGGATTGGAAAAAAGTGATATTGAGGAAATTGCTTTAAAGGAAAAAAATGTTTTAAAATTTTTGAATAAAAGTCCAAAAAAAGTTATTATCATTCCCAATCGTGTTGTTAATTTTGTAATTTAAATTAGGCT
>CACEFQ010000018.1 GCA_902558885.1 uncultured SAR116 cluster alpha proteobacterium | reverse complement strand
TTTTAAAAAAAGACTTAACTGCTAAAAAAACTTTAATTGAAAGTTATAAGTCTCAAATTCCTTCAGATTGGCCTTCTAAATATAAAGATTTTCAATCTTTAATTAAAAAAGAAAAAATTGAAAGATCCAAGTATAGAAGATTAATGGATCGATCTTATGACGAAATTTTTAAACTTTATACAATTATAAATCTTAGAGATACATTTTCTATGTTTGAAAATAGATTTAAGAATATTTCAGCTAAATTAGAAGTTAATGATCCAAAAAAATTAATAGATGAAATTAAATTATTTACACAAGAATTGAATAAGATCCCAGATAATAGAAGTATAATTTCAAGTTTAAATAAAGTTAATAGAAATTTAAAAAAGAAAAAAATTGATTATGTTAAGGTCAAAAAAGATTTCAAAAAAGCCTATAATTTGTATATGCAAAAAAATAATAAGTTGAAATTGGTTGATGACAAAATTGCTAATGAATTAGAAAATTATTTTAAAATTGTTTCAACCTCGATTGGTGTAAGGCAACAAAGTAAATTGCCCAGAGAATTGGCCCTTTATCTTGCTGATTGCAGGGCTTCTCATAAAAATCTAACCTTGTTTTTTTAATTGGCAATGCTGAATTCAACAATGTCATATAAAAATATGATGGTTGCACCCCATCATTTGGCTGCAAAAACTGGCTCTGATATTTTAAAACAAGGTGGCAATGCTATTGAAGCTATGATTGCTTCTGCTGCAGTGATATCAGTTGTATATCCTCATATGAATTCCATGGGTGGTGATAATTTTTGGTTAATTTCTGACAAAAATAAAAAAGTTCACGCAATTGATTCTTGTGGACCAGCAGCTAATAATGCAAAAATAGAATTCTATAAAAATCAAGGCTTTACTTCTATTCCTTCACGTGGCCCTTTGTCAGCTTTAACTGTTCCAGGTGCCGTCGCAGGTTGGAAATTGGCATATGATTTTAGTGTTAAAAATTTAGGGGGTAAAATTCCAATTAGTAGACTTTTGTTTGACGCAGAACAAGTTGCTCAAGAGGGCATTGCTGTAACTAATACTTTGAGAAATAATATAAAATCAAAATTGAATCAGCTATTTGATGTTGTAGGTTTTAAAGATGTTTATTTAAAAAATGGTAAAATTCCTAATGTTGGAGATAGATTAATTTTTCCAAAATTATCGAATACTTTTTCTTGCCTTATAAAAAATGGATTAGAAGATTTCTATTCAGGGGATGTTTTTAGTAAAATCATTTCTGATTTAGATATTTTAGGATCTCCATTAAATTCAGATGATTTTAAAAATTATAAAGCAACTTTTGTAGATCCTTTAGAATTAAAAATTAAAGATGCTAAATTATTTAATTTACCACCACCCACTCAAGGATTAGCCTCTATATTGATTTTAGGATTACTTGATGAATTATCAATTACTTGCAAAAATGATGTTGAACTAATACATAATATTGTTGAGATCACAAAAGTAGTTTTTGAGATAAGAGATAAACATATATCTGATCCGAGATATATGAGCGTTCATGTTAGTGAATTTCTAAAAAAAGATTTTATTAAAAAAACAGCTAAGGAAATTAATTTTCAAAGAGCTGCACCTTGGCCTGCCTCTTTTCCAGGTGGTGATACAGTTTGGTTAGGTGCCACAGACACATATGGAAATACTATAAGTTTTATACAAAGTATTTATTGGGAGTTTGGTTCAGGTTTAGTTTTACCAAACACTGGTATAACAATGCAAAATAGAGGTGTTAGTTTTTCTCTTGATCTAAGAAATCATAATCATTTATTACCTGGTAGAAAACCATTTCATACAATTCAACCTGCTTTAGCTCATTTCGATGATGGCAGAGTAATGTCATATGGGACTATGGGTGGAGAAGGTCAGCCACAGACACAAGCTGCAATTTTTTATAGATATACTATACAAAATTTAAATCTACAGAATGCGATTAACGAACCAAGATGGCTGCTTGGTAAAACATGGGGTGAAGATACGACCTCATTAAAAATTGAAGAACGTTTTTCTTCTGAAACTCTTGATGATTTAAAATCAATGGGTCATATCGTTGAAAAAGTAGGGGCATATGAAGAAATTATGGGGCATGCAGGTGCTTTAGTGTCTTATCCTAATGGTCTGAAAGAAGGAGGGTATGATTTAAGAAGTGATGGATCAGCTATTGGCGGGTGAGGTTAAAAATTTTCCCATTCATTATTGTTTAATATTTGTCCAGGCTTAAACCTAGTCTTATATGACATACTAGATAGTTCTTCAATATAATAACCAAGGTATAAATACTTATATTTTTTAATTTTCCCATATAAACAGCATTGCATAATCATGTAATTTCCTAGTCCCAAATTGTTAAATTTTGGGTCAAAAAAACTATAAACAGCTGATAGGTTTTTTTCATCAATATCTAAAAGAACAGCACCCGCTAAATTTTTAGATTTATCTCTAAATTCCAAAAGTGAGGTTTTTATTGGTGATGTTTCTATCATTGATGTAAATTCATCTTCATCCATATCTGACATAGATCCACCAGCGTGTCTATCTAATTGATATTTTTTAAAAATTTCAAAATGTTCTTTAGTTGATATGTTTTTTACTAACTTATACTTAAAATCATCAAAGTTTTTAGAAACTCTTTTTAAACTTTTTGTTAATTTAAATTTCTGTATGTCTACTCTATAAGATTTACAGGCGCTACAATTGTCACAAACAGGTCTATACATCCAATTTTCAACTCTTCTAAAACCATTTATTGAGAGCTCTAAATAGATATTTTTATTGTAAGATATATCTGTAGCTATTCTTTTTTCAACTTTTCCAGTTAAATAAGGACATGAGGTTGCTTTTGTAAGCATGTAAATAGGTTGTTCTAGAACGCTCTTAGGTTTTATATCAATCATAATTTTAAATACGACTTGTTTGCCAATTCTTAAAAAGTTTTATTAATTAATTTTTTTGCTACAAATGGAGCAAAATAAGTGATTATCCCGTCACAGCCAGCTCTTTTAAAACATATCATGGTTTCAAATATAATCTTTTCTTCATCAAACCAGCCATTTTGAATTGCACCTTTTATCATTGAATACTCTCCCGATACTTGATAGGCAATAATAGGATAATTAAATTCATTTTTTGCTTTACTAATAATATCTAAATAAGGCATTCCTGGTTTGATTATTATCATGTCTGCGCCTTCATTAATATCAAGTCTAATTTCTCTTAATGCTTCAGTTGAATTTGCTGGATCCATTTGATAACTTTTTTTTGATTTTTTTGATAAATTGAGCGCTGAACCCACCGCATCTCTAAAAGGACCATAAAATGATGATGCATATTTAGCAGCGTATGACATTATTTTAACGTTAATAAGGCCATGTTCATCTAAAGTATCTCTAATAGCTCCAACTCTTCCATCCATCATATCACTTGGTGCTATAATATCGCATCCAGCTTCCGCCTGCACAAGAGCTTGCTTGCAAAGAATATCTAGTGTTAAGTCATTATCAATTTGATCTTTTTTTATTATACCGTCATGGCCATGATCTGTATAAGGATCTAGTGCAACATCAGTTATAACACCCATATCTGGGTTAACTTTTTTTAAAATTTGAATAGCTTTGCATATTAAATTATTTTTATTTAGAGCTTCTTTACCATCAGGTGTTTTTAATTCATTTTCAATTTTAGGAAATAATGCAATTGCAGGAATATTTAGAGAGGAAATATATTCAACTTCTTTGTGAAGTAAATCTAAAGAATACCGATAAATACCAGGCATGGAACTTATTTCTTCTTTCACTTTTGAACCATAAGTAATAAAAATTGGATAAATCAAGTCATTAACTGACAAACTATTTTCAGACATAAGTTTTCTAGAGAATTCTGATAAACGATTTCTTCTCATTCTTACTCTTGGAAAACTATTTATAGAAAATTGTTTATTTGAGCGTTGTTTCATGTTGATGTCCTGTTAATAATTACATAAATTGTAATTTATACTGGTATAAACTATCAATCAAATTAGTTTTAATTTAATTTTAGATATAAGCCTATTAGGGAACAAATATAATGTTATTAACAAGATTTTTTCTTCCTGTTTTAAAGGAAAATCCAAAAGAAGCTGAAATCATATCACATATTTATATGCTTAGAGCTGGCATGATACAACAATCAGCTTCTGGAATTTATTCCTGGTTACCTCTTGGTAAAATTGTTTTAGAAAAAATCACAGAAATTTGTAGACAAGAAATGATAAAATCGGGAGCTAATGAGATTTTAATGCCAACGCTTCAATCATCTGAGATATGGAAAGAATCAGGTAGATATGAGGATTATGGTAAAGAAATGCTCCGTATTAAGGATAGAAATAATAGGAATTTATTATATGGCCCAACCAATGAAGAGCTAGTAACTGAAATATTTAGAACTCATGTAAAAAGCTATAAAGAGTTACCTTTAAATCTTTTTCATATTCAATGGAAATTTAGAGATGAGCTTAGGCCAAGATTTGGAGTTATGAGAGGAAGAGAGTTTTTGATGAAAGACGCATATACTTTTGATGTTGATTACAAGAGTTCAATTAAATCATACAATATAATGTTCATAGCTTATATGCAGTTATTTAAAAAAATGGGTTTAAAAGCAATACCAATGAAAGCTGACACAGGACCCATTGGAGGAGATTTAAGTCATGAATTTATTATTATAGCTGATACTGGAGAAAGTGAAGTTTACGTAGAAAAAGAATTACTAAATTTTGAAGGCTCATTTGCAAATATTAATTATAATGACGATCTTCAAGAAGAAGTAAATAAATTTATTTCTTTTTATGCTGCAACAGAAGAAAAGCATGATCCAAGTAATTTTGATAACATAAACAATACTTTAATTAAAGCTAGAGGTATTGAGGTAGGTCATATTTTTCATTTTGGACAAAAATATTCTTTGCCAATGAAAGCAAATATATCAGATAGAAAAGGAGATAACATTCCAGTTTTTATGGGTTCATATGGTGTAGGTCTGTCGAGGTTAGTGGGTGCTGTTATTGAAGCAAATCATGACGAAAAAGGTATAATTTGGCCTAAAGAAATTACTCCTTGGGATTATAACATAATCAATTTAAAAATCGGTGATGATGAATGTGAAAAAATTTGTTTAAATTTATATAATATAATGAATAAAAATGCATTAAGAGTACTTTATGATAATACTGATGAAAGAGCTGGTACCAAACTAGCTAGAGCAGATTTGATTGGTTTGCCATATCAAATTATAATTGGACCAAAGGGAATAAAAGATCAATTATATGATTTAAAGTGTAGGAAAAGTGGTAATATATCTAGATTGTCTTACAATGAGCTAATGAATTTTGTTCAAACTAATAAATAAAGCACATGAGTAATTTTATTTTTAATGAAACTGAAAGAACTATAGCTATAAGGTATATTAAATCTAGGCGAGTTGAGGGTTTTATTTCTGTTTCAGCCTGGTTTTCTCTTATTGGCATTGTATTAGGTGTAGCGACTTTAATTGTAGTAATGTCTGTGATGAATGGTTTTCGAACTGAATTAGTAGACAGAATATTAGGAATTAATGGTCATTTAATAGTTTATAAAAAAAATGGATTATCAATTGAAAATTATCATAAAATAGTTAATCAAATTTCAGACACACAAAACGTTATTGCTGTTACACCATATTTGGAAGGACAAGCTCTTGCCAAAACTAAGAATTCTGTCTCAGGAATTATTATTAGAGGCACAAAATGGTCTGATTTGCCTGCTAAAAAATTACTGTGGAAGTCTCTTGATAACACTACCATTGAAAATTTTAAAATAAAACAAAATATAATATTAGGATATAGGCTTGCACAAAGATTAAATTTAAAAGTAGGTGATTATATATCGCTTATTTCTCCAAATGTTATGGAAACTGCCATTGGTGTATTGCCAATCAAGCAAAACTTTATGGTTGGTGGGTTTTTTGATATTGGTATGTATGAATATGACAATAACTTTATTTTTATACCATGGGAAAAAGCTGAAAAATTTTTGTCAACAAAAAAAAATGCTCATGGCATTGAAATTTTTTTGCATGATCCAAAAACAACTCAAAATGTTTATGATGATTTAAGTTCTAAATTAGATAAAAATTTGACAATAATTGATTGGAAAAAAAGAAATTCATCTTTTATGAATGCTCTTGATGTAGAAAAAAACGTAATGTTTGTGATATTAACATTAATAATTCTTGTGGCAACATTCAATATAATATCTTCTATGATAATGCTAGTTCAAACAAAAAAATCTGACATTGCTCTCATGAGAACAATGGGTGCTTCTAAAAATTTAATTATAAGAGTTTTTATGTTAACAGGTTCTATTATTGGTATTACAGGTACAATTATAGGAGCAATTTTAGGAGTTATTGTATCTATAAATATTGAAACAATCAGAAATTTTATATCAACTCTTTTTGGACAAGAATTATTTTCTCCTCAGATTTATTTTTTATCTACGTTACCTTCAAATATTAATTTTAATGAAGTTTTAGTAGTTATGGGGTTATCTATTTTTCTAACTTTACTAGCAAGTATATTTCCTGCTTGGAAAGCATCTAAAATATCTCCAGCAGAGGCATTGCGATATGAGTAGAATTTTGAATAATAAAGATTTATTAATTTTAAAGAATATTTCTCATATTTATAATCAAGAATCCCAAAAAATTAGAGTTCTAAATAATGTAAATATTAGAGTTTTCAAAGGTGAAATGATTTCTTTAATAGGACCTAGTGGAACTGGAAAATCAACTTTATTAAATATTGCAGGCTTGCTTGAAAAACCAACATTTGGATCAATTAGTTTAAGTGGACATGATTGTACAAAATTAAGTGAAGACAGTAAAACATTTATAAGAGGGGCTGAGATTGGATTTATATTTCAGTCACATCGCCTTTTTCCAGAGTTTTCTGCTTTAGAGAATGTTATGTTACCACAATTAATTATGAGGAAATCTAAAATTGAAGCAGAAAAAAAATCCAAAGAATTATTATCAGCTCTTGGTTTGAAAAACAGATTTGAATTTAGGCCTGCAAAGTTGTCCGGTGGAGAAGCTCAAAGAGTTGCTATTGCAAGAGCATTGTCCAATTCGCCTAATTTAATATTAGCCGATGAACCTACAGGAAATTTGGATGCTATAAGTGCTAAAAACGTATTTGAAATTTTATACGAATTAGTTAAATCATTAGATATAAGTTGTATTTTTGCTACCCATAACAATGATTTAGCAAAACTAATGGACAGAAAAATAGTTTTAAAAAATGGTTCTGTTTGTGATGAATAATTATAAAATTAAATTTTAAAAATGAAAAATTTATTTATCCATTTAAGATTACACTCAAATTTTTCTCTTGCTGAAGGAATGCTATCATTCGAGCATTTATCAAAGTTTTGTGTTGAAAACAATCAACCCGCAATTGCAATTACTGATACTAATAATCTTTTTGGAGCTTTAGAATTTTCTTTAAAAATGATTTCTTGTGGTATCCAACCTATAATTGGAATTCAAATAAATATTAGTCAAAATGGAAAAGATGATAAAGATACTGGAGAAGTTGTTTTACTAGCTAAAAATGAAATAGGTTATAAAAATTTATTATTTTTAACTAATGTTTTTTCGAGTAATGAAAATTATGAAAAGTTCATTTGTGGAATTGAATTAGAAAAGCACAAAGATGGACTCTTACTACTAACTGGTGGTATTGAAAATGGTTTTTTGGCAAAACCAGCTTCCTTAAACAATACAAAATTAGTTAGAGAGCGGTTAAAATATTTGAAAAATATTTTTAATGACAATTTATATGTTGAACTCCAAAGACATGGTATTAAAAGTCAGTTAATTGCTGAAAAAATTTTAATAGATCTTGCATATGAATATGATCTTCCTTTAGTAGCAACAAATGATTGTTTTTTTCAAAATGAAAATAAATTTGAATCTCATCAAGTATTAACATGTATTGATAAAGGATTAACAATTTCATCAGATAAAAGAAGGATACTGACTAAAGAACATTATCTTAAAGATCCTAACAAAATGACTTCCTTATTTAAAGATATTCCAGAAGCTATTGAAAATACTGTAATAATAGCAAAAAGATGTTCCTTTTTTGTAAAAACAAGAAATCCAATTTTACCAAAATATCCTGGTTTGGAAAATATTTCTGAAGCTGATTATCTATCAAAAATATCAATTAAAGGTTTGTTTCAAAGGCTTGATTCATCGACAACTAAGTTTTCTGATGCTGAAAGAAACAATTATAAAATTCGTCTTGAAAAAGAACTCAAAATAATTAATGAGATGGGTTTTGCAGGTTATTTTCTAATTGTTTATGATTTTATAAAATGGTCGAAAGAAAACAAAATACCAGTTGGTCCGGGTCGTGGGTCTGGAGCAGGATCAATAGTTGCATGGTCATTGAGTATTACAGATCTTGATCCAATTAGATGGGGCTTATTGTTTGAACGTTTTCTTAATCCAGAACGTATTTCAATGCCTGACTTTGATATAGATTTTTGTCAAGATAGGAGGGAGGAGGTAATTGATTATGTTAGAAATAGATATGGCAAGGATAAAGTTGCTCAAATAATTACTTTTGGAAGTTTACAGGCAAAGGCTGCTATTAGGGATGTTGGTAGAGTATTAGAAATGCCCTATGGTCAAGTGGATAAAATTGCAAAATTAATCCCTTTTGTTCCATCTAAACCAATTTCAATTCAAGAAGCTATTGACACTAATGACGTTCTTAAGAATGAAATAGCTAAAAATGAGCAAGTGCAAACTCTAATTGAAACTGCTATTAATATTGAGGGTTTAAATAGGCATGCTTCAACACATGCAGCTGGTTTAGTAATCGGAGATAAACCACTGCATGAACTACTTCCATTATACAAGTTTAATGAAGATGAAATTCCAGCCACACAATTTAATATGAAATTTGTTGAAAAAGCTGGGCTTGTAAAATTTGATTTTCTTGGCTTGAAAACCTTAACTGTTCTCTCTAAAGCAGAGGCTTTAATAAAACTTAAAGATAAGAATTTTGATCTTAGTAAAATTTTTTTAAATGATAAAAAAACATATGAAATGTTATCAACTGGTTCTACCACAGGTATTTTCCAGTTAGAATCTGCTGGTATGAAAGATGTTTTAACTGGCTTAAAACCTGACAGATTTGAGGATATAATTGCTGTTGTTTCATTATACAGACCAGGTCCGATGGAAAATATCCCAAGTTATATAAATAGGAAACATGGAAAAGAAAATATAGTTTATATGCATTCTAGTCTAGAAACTATTTTAGAGGAAACTTATGGCATATTTATTTATCAAGAACAAGTTTTAAGAGCTGCACAAATATTAGCAGATTTCTCACTAGGTAAGGCAGATATTTTAAGAAGAGCAATGGGTAAAAAAGATAAAGATGAGATGTCTGAACAAAAGAAATCTTTTTTAGATGGTACAAACAAAAGAGGAATTAGTACAGAAAAAGCAAATGAAATTTTTGATCAAATTGCTGCTTTTGCTGGATATGGTTTTAATAAATCACATGCCGCTGCTTATGCTCTAATTGCTTACCAAACTGCTTGGATAAAAACAAACTATATACATGAGTTTTTTGTTTCTATGATGACTGTAGAAAATAATAATACTGATAAATTATCTTTATTTGTAGATGACGCAAAAAAAATAGGATTAAAAATACTACAACCATGCATTAATAAAAGCAGTTACGAGTTTCTTATTGAAGATATGCCCTCTGGTGAATTTGGAATAAGATACTCATTATCCTCTATAAAAAATGTTGGGATTGATTCAATTAAAAATATTGTACAAATCAGACAAAAATACGGTGATTTTAAAAATATTGATGATTTTTTAAATAGGGTACCTTACGGTTTAATAACAAAAAAATCATTTGAAAGTCTTATAAAATCCGGAGCTTTTGACAAGATTGAATCTAATAGGAATAAATTATTTAAATCGATAGATTTAATGTTAAGCTATTCTAATTCAATAGAAAAAGAAAAAAGTTCTTATCAATCAAATCTTTTCAACAATAATAACTCAAACAAGCTACTTATTAATCTTCAAGATGTTACAAAGTGGAGTTTTCAAGAAAATATAGATAATGAATTTTTGACTCTTGGATTTTATCTTTCAGCTCATCCATTAGATAGTTATTCAAATATCTTATCAAATATCAATGTTAGAAGAAGCATTGAAATACTAAATGAACCTAAAAAATTTATCAAAAAAAATATAAAGTTATGCGGTCTGATTTTTAAAATTCAAAAAAGACAATCTCATAGAGGAATATGGGCATCTATCCAGTTAAATGATTTATGTGGTTCCTTAGACATAAATATTTATTCAGATGTTTTTTTTAAATATGAAAATTATTTGATAGAAAAAAATCTTATTTTGATTGATGCTGAAATTAAAAATGAAAATAATCAAACTTCTAGAATTGTTGCAAAAAGGATATATTTGTTAAATGATTATATATCAGATAACAAATACAATATTACTTTATTTACTAATAGTAATAAATATTTAGACAAACTCGTACCATTATTAAATGTTTTAGAAGATGGACATTCTGATATCTTAATTAATAGTTCAAATAAAGAAAGGCAGGTTGAAATTAAAATTAAAGAAAAAATAAAATTATCATCTAAATTCATTAATAATATTTCAACAATAAGTGGAATTGATCACATTAGATTTTCATAAAATTCTATTAATTTTAAAACTTGCAAAATTAATGAAATTAATCTAATTAATTACAAATCTTGTGTAATGTTTGGTTTTTTAACCATCCGGTGTTCGTAAACATTACTTTAACATTAACCGGTAAAGGAAATATTATGTCATTACCTACGTTTACAATGCGTCAGTTGCTAGAGGCTGGAGTTCATTTTGGTCATCATACTAGAAGATGGAATCCAAAAATGTCACCATATATATTTGGAAAAAGAAATAACATTCATATCATTAATTTAGAAAAAACAGTTCCCATGTTATATGAAGCATTAGAAGCTGTCCAATCTATTGCCAAAAATGGAGGTAAATTTCTATTTGTAGGAACAAAACGTTCTGCTTCTGATTTGATTGCACAAGCAGCAACTAACTGTGGACAATATTATGTTAATCACAGATGGTTAGGTGGTATGCTTACAAATTGGGAAACTGTATCTAAATCTATAAAAAAACTAAAAGATTTAGAAGAAAGGATTTCATCTGGAGAAATCAATAGTTTAACTAAGAAAGAAAGACTTAATATAGAAAGGCAAAAGGAAAAGCTAGATTTAACCTTAGGTGGTATTAAAAATATGAATGGTATTCCAGACGCTTTATTTATAATTGACACAAATAAAGAGTCAATTGCAGTTTTGGAAGCCAATAATTTGAATATCCCAGTTATCGCCATTTGTGATACCAACACCAATCCATCTGGCGTTGATTATCCTATTCCTGGAAATGATGACGCATTAAGAGCAATTTCTTTATATTGTGATTTAATTGCAGCGTCTGTTTTGAAAGGTCTAGAGAGTAATTTAGAAGATAGTGGTATTGACATTGGTGAGTCACAAGATTTAGTAGAAGAAAAAATAATAGATGATGTTCCAATAGAAGACACTGCAAACGAAGACACTGCAAACGAAGACACTGCAAACGAAGACACTGCAAACGAAGATACTATTAGTAAAGATTCTACAAGTAACGAAAAAATTAATACAAGCAAATCTATGAAGTAAGTTAAAATTAAAACAGCTCTGCTAAGAATGATTAAATAATTTTATTGATTTTTATTTAAAAATGTAAATAGAAAATTAGAAAGGAAGAATAATGAATTTGTCTGCATCAATGGTTAAAGAATTAAGAGAAAAAAGTGGTGCAGGCATGATGGACTGTAAAAAAGCTTTAGTTGAAACTAATGGAAATATGCAAGATGCAATTGATTGGCTTAGAAAGCAAGGATTATCTGCTGTTGCAAAAAAATCTAGCAGAGTTGCAGCTGAAGGCTTAATAGGTATAAGCATAAATGGTATTCAGGGAGCAATGGTTGAAATTAACTCAGAAACAGACTTTGTTGCAAGAAATGAATTATTCCAAAATTTTGTTAAAAAATGCAGTAATTTAGTTCTTACATATAAATCTGACATTGATGCACTCAAAGATTTGCCTTTTCCTGATACTGGTAGATCTGTGGATCAGGAACTTAGTAACAATATTGCAACAATTGGTGAAAATATGAATATTAGGCGAGCTGAATATCTTGAAGTATCAGAAGGAATTTTAGTTTCATATATTCATAATAAAGTTACAGAAGATCTTGGAAAATTAGGTGTAATGGTTGCTATTGAATCACAAGCACAAGAAGATCAATTGTTAGATGCAGGTAAACAAATAGCTATGCATATTGCAGCTACTTCTCCTAAAGCCCTAGATATTGATGATCTAGATGACAATTTAGTAAAAAGAGAAAGAGAAGTTCTTATTGATCAAGCAATGTCATCTGGAAAGCCTAAAGAAATTGCAGAAAAAATGGTTCAAGGAAGATTACAAAAGTTTTTTCAAGAAGTAGTTTTAAATGAACAAATTTCAGTCATTGATGGTGAAACTAAAATTAAAGATGTCTTAAAAAAATTATCTAATGATCTTGGAACCGAAGTGAAAATTAAGGATTTTAAAATTCTAAAATTAGGCGAAGGTATAGAAGTGGTTGAAAATGACTTTGCAGCTGAAGTTGCTGCAACAGCTGGTATAAAGTGATTAAAATAAAATTTCAGGAATAGTTTTGAATAATTTTAATTGGAAAAAAATTCTTCTCAAAATATCTGGAGAGTCATTAATGGGTGATGATTCTTATGGGATCAATCCTTCAGTTGTAAAGTCCTTCGCAAACCAGATTCATGAAGTTGTCAAATTAGGTGTTCAGCTTTGTATAGTTGTAGGTGGTGGTAATATATATAGAGGTATCTCAAACACTCAAAACGGTATGGATAGAGCTACTGGAGATTATATGGGCATGCTGGCTACAGTCATGAACAGCCTAGCAATTCAAAATGCTATGGAACAAATTGGAATTCAAACAAGAGTTCAATCAGCTTTACCGATTTCTGCAGTTTGTGAGCAATATATTCGAAGAAGAGCAAAAAGACATATGGAAAAAGGCAGGGTGGTGATTTTTGCTGCTGGAACCGGCAACCCATATTTTACTACAGACACAGCAGCAGCTCTCAGGGCATCGGAAATGAATTGCGATGCAATTATTAAAGCTACCCTTGTTGATGGTGTGTATTCTGCTGATCCAAAAAAAGATAAAAATGCCGTAAAATTTAAAAATCTTAATTATCTTGATGTATTAAGTAAAGATCTTAAAGTTATGGATGCATCAGCTATATCTTTAGCTAGAGAAAATAAAATACCAATTGTGGTTTGTGCTATTAACAAAAATAAAAATCTTACAAAAGTTTTAAATGGTGAAGGTTCTTTCACTTTAATTTCTGATTAGGAGCAATTTTATGGTTGAACTAAAATCTAATGAGATAAAAGCTCGAATGGAAAAGGCTATAGATTCTCTGAAAAAAGATTTAAGTGGACTAAGAGTTGGAAGAGCATCTTCTTCAATGTTAGATCAAATAAATGTAAATGCATATGGCAGTTTATTACCAATAAACCAAGTTAGTACTGTTAGCGTTCCAGAGGCTAGATTATTGTTAGTGAATGTATGGGATAGTTCGGTAGTGGCTGCAACAGAAAAAAGTATAAGAGAGAGCCCATTAGGACTTAATCCAATGGTAGAAGGTAATGTAATTAGGATTAATATTCCTCCTTTATCTGAAGAAAGAAGAATAGAAATTACGAAGGTTGCAGCGAAATATGCTGAAAACTCTAAAATAGCTGTAAGAAACATCAGAAGAGATTATGTTGAAAATGTAAGAAAGCTTCAAAAAAATGGTGAAATTAGCGAAGATCAAAAACATCAAGATGAACTATTAATTCAACAAATTACTGATGAAATTATAAATAATATTGATGATGTCTTTTCAAATAAAGAAAAAGAAATATTAGATAATTAATTATGAAATTAGAACATATAGCCATTATAATGGATGGCAATAGACGTTGGGCGAGTGCCAATAATTTACCTTCTTACGAAGGCCATAAAAGAGGTGCTGAAAATTTATGGAATATTATTAATAATATTCAAGAGTTTAAATTAAAATTTCTTACCGTGTTTGTTTTCTCAACAGAAAATTGGAAAAGGTCTAGAAGAGAAATTTCTTTTTTAATGAGTTTGTTGAATCAATTTTTAGATCAGACAATTTTAAAAATTAATGAAAATAGTTTTAGAGTTAGGTTTATTGGTAATTTAACACCATTCGAAAAAAAAATAA
>CACEFQ010000017.1 GCA_902558885.1 uncultured SAR116 cluster alpha proteobacterium | reverse complement strand
TGCTTGGGGAACTTGATCATAATGATCAAAAATCATTGTATACTGAGCTCTACCCTGACTCATGGATCTTAAATTATTAACATAACCGAACATATTAGCTAAGGGGACCATAGCATTAATCACCTGCGCATTACCCCTTGCATCCATTCCATTAACTTGCCCACGCCTACTATTTAAGTCTCCTATTATATCACCCATATATTCTTCAGGTGTTACACATTCAACTTTCATTATCGGCTCAAGTAAAACTGGTGAAGCTTTAGTCATGCCCTCTCTAAATGCCGCTCTTGCTGCAATTTCAAAAGCCATGACGGATGAGTCAACATCGTGGAATGCGCCATCATGAAGATTTACTTTAAAGTCAATCGCAGGGAAACCAGCGATTATTCCTGATTCTTTTGCTTGTATTAGACCTTTTTCAACTCCAGGGATATATTCAGAAGGGATGTTACCTCCTTTGATTGAGTTAACAAATTCAAATTCCTGATCTGAATTTGGTGAAAATGTCATTTTAACTCTTGCGAACTGCCCTGAACCACCCGATTGTTTTTTATGAGTATAATCAACTTCAACTTCTTTGGTGATGGTTTCTCTGTAAGCAACTTGGGGAGCACCTATATTTGCCTCAACCTTAAACTCTCTCTTTAGACGATCAATCAAAATGTCTAAATGAAGTTCTCCCATACCTTTCATTATAGTTTGACCTGACTCTATGTCCGTCGAAACCTGGAATGAAGGATCCTCAGCAGCTAATCTTGCAAGACCCGTAGACATTTTTTCTTGATCATTTTTTGATTTTGGCTCAACTGCTATCTCTATAACTGGGTTTGGAAAAGACATCGTTTCTAAAACTACAGCTTTTATTGGATCACACAATGTATCACCTGTTGTAGTTTCCTTCATCCCTGCTAATGCAACGATGTCACCCGCAAATGCCTCATCAATTTCTTCCCTGTTATTTGAATGCATCATCATCATTCTACCAACACGTTCTTTTTTACCTTTGGTTGAGTTAAGAAGTGAATCACCTTTTTTAATAGAACCAGAATATATTCTTAAGAAAGTGAGTGAGCCGACAAAAGGATCGTTCATAATTTTAAATGCTAATCCAGAGAAGGGTTCTTGATCACTGGCCTTTCTTTCTATATTCCTTTTTTCTGTTTTATCTCCCGGAAGAAACCCAAGATAGGCTGGGACATCAAGTGGATCAGGTAGATAATCAATAACGGAATTTAGCATGGTTTGAACACCTTTATTTTTAAAAGCTGAACCACACAAAATTGGAACGAAATCCATCGCCAATGTTCCTTTTCGTATTAATTTTCTTAATGAAACTTCGTCAGGCTCTTCACCTTCTAAATATTTCTCCATCCATTCATCGTCTTGTTCAACAGCTAGCTCTATTAGCTCCGCCCTCATAACTGTGGCTTTTTCTATTAGTTCTTGTCTAATTTCACGAACACTCCATGATGCACCCAAATCTTCTGAGTCCCAGACCCACTCTTTCATAGAAACCAGATCAACTAAACCTGAAAAATCATTTTCTGCACCAATTGGTAAATTTATCGGTAATGGAGTAGCTCCTGTTCGGTCTCTAACCATGCTTACACATTTGAAAAAATCTGCTCCTATCTTGTCCATTTTGTTGACAAAAACAATTCTTGGGACTTTATATCTATCAGCTTGACGCCAAACTGTTTCCGTTTGAGGCTCAATACCTGCATTTGCATCTAAAACAACAACAGCTCCGTCAAGAACAGCTAGAGACCTCTCTACTTCTATTGTGAAATCTACGTGTCCTGGAGTATCTATAATATTAAATCTAAATTTTGCTTCGTTTTCTGTTGAGCCATAATATTTATCAAAACTTTTACCATCTTCTGTCCTGGTCCAAAAACATGTTGTCGCGGCTGAGGTAATAGTAATACCTCGCTCTTGTTCTTGCTCCATCCAATCCATAGTAGCATTACCGTCATGAACTTCACCAATTTTGTGAGATCTACCAGTGTAATACAAAACTCTTTCAGAAGTAGTGGTTTTCCCCGCATCAATGTGGGCAATTATACCAAAATTTCTATATCTATTTAAATTATATCCACGAGCCATTTTAATACCTATTTATTTACTACCAACGATAGTGTGAAAAAGCCTTATTAGCTTCAGCCATTTTATGTGTATCTTCTTTCTTTTTGACCGATGCTCCTCTATTTGAGGAAGCATCGATTAACTCACCACTCAATCTTTCAGTCATTGAGTTTTCTGATCTGTTTCGACTGCTATTAATTAGCCATCTAATTGCCAAAGCCAATGCTCTGTCAGAACGTACTTCAACTGGAACTTGATAAGTTGCTCCACCTACTCTTCTAGATCTTACCTCAAGTTGCGGTTGAACATTTTCAAGAGCTTCATGGAAAACTTTTATAGGTTCAGTGCCAACCTTTTTATGTATAACCTCAAAAGCACCATAAACTATCTTTTCAGCAGTTGACCTTTTCCCATCATACATAAGACAAGATGTAAATTTTGAAACAATCTTGTCATTAAACTTTGGATCCGGCATTATTTGCCTTTTAATTGCTTTTCTTCTTCTAGACATTAAATTACCTTCATTTATTTAGGTCTCTTGGAGCCATATTTAGATCTTCTTTGCTTCCTATCTGCAACACCTTGAGTATCTAAGGTACCACGAATAACATGATATCTCACACCAGGTAAATCTTTTACTCTTCCACCTCTTATCATTACAACAGAATGTTCTTGTAGATTATGACCTTCACCTGGAATGTAAGAAGTAACCTCAAAACCATTTGTAAGTCTAATCCTAGCTACTTTTCTTAATGCTGAATTAGGTTTTTTTGGTGTAGTTGTATAAACACGTGTACACACACCTCGTTTTTGAGGGCATGACTGCATTGCAGGTACTTTTGTTTTATTAATTGGCCTAACTCGACCATGCCTTATTAGCTGATTAATTGTAGGCATTTATGTTTCCTTTATAATACTAATGGTATACAGATACATTAGAAGTAAATTGCTATTGAGCTAGCGTCTAATCAAAAATTACAACCAGAACTCAATCTCGCGGGATTGTATTCCTAACTGATAAATTGGTCAAGAACAAAAATGTAAAGTTTTTAAATTATTTTATAATAATTAATCAAACTTCTCATCATTATTATTAGTTAGTTCTTCCTCTTCTATTTTTATGTTTTCAAGAATTTCTTTATCTCTACGATTAGCTGTCATCCTAAGTTTGTTGACTACGGATCCTGTGCCAGCTGGAACCAGTCTACCTACAATAACATTTTCTTTTAATCCTGATAATATGTCGGACTTACCAGAAACAGCTGCTTCAGTTAACACTCTAGTTGTTTCTTGGAAAGATGCTGCGGAAATAAAACTTTCTGTTTGCAAACTAGCTTTAGTTATACCGAGTAAAACAGACACACCCTTAGCAGGCTCAACGCCATCTTTAACAGCTCTTTCGTTTGTTCTTTTAAACTCTAACCTATTTACATGCTCTCCATTTAAAAATGTTGTTCCACCATGGTCAGTGATTTCTATTTTTTGTAACATTTGTCTTACAATAACCTCAATATGCTTATCATTAATTTTAACACCTTGTAATCTATAAACATCTTGAACTTCTTTTACCAAGTAATCAGCTAAGGCCTCTATACCTAAAATATTTAAAATATCATGTGGAACAGGGCTTCCATCAATAATCATATCTCCTTTTCTAATAAAATCACCCTCTTGTACAGCCAAAAGTTTTCCTTTAGGAACCATATATTCAACAGGTTCAACTTCACTATCTTGCGGCACTACTCTAATTCTTCTTTTAGCTTTATAATCAGCGCCAAACTCAACGACACCGTCACTTTCAGAAATTATTGCGAAATCTTTAGGTTTTCTTGCTTCAAAAAGCTCTGCAACTCTAGGCAAGCCCCCCGTTATATCTCTAGTTTTTGAACTTTCACGTGGAATACGAGCTAAAACAGAACCAGCCTTTACCTTGCTTTTGTTCTCAACACTCAAGACAGCGTTCATAGACATAAAGTATCTTGCCTCTAAACCATTTGGTAAATTAATCACTTCACCATCTTCATCTCTTAGAGTAATTCTTGGCCTTAAGTTTGATCCCCCAGTTTGTTGTTTCCAGTCCATAACTACTCTACTACCAATACCTGTAGACTCATCAACTATTTCTCTCATTGAAACACCCTCAACAAGATCTACATAATGTGCTGTCCCCTCTTTTTCGGTAATAATAGGTATAGTATAAGGATCCCATTCAGCCAATATTTCACCAGCTTTAACCTTAGATCCATCTTTTTTTAATAACTTAGCTCCATATTGAAGACGATAACGTGCCTTCTCTCGACCTTGATCATCTAAAATTATCATCTCTGATGATCTAGAGAGAACTATTTCACTTCCATCTTCTGTAGTCACTAAGGATGTATTATCTAAACGTATTTTACCATCAAAAGGAGCTTCTATCTTTGATTGCTCTGCTCCTCGTTGAGCAGCTCCACCAATATGAAAAGTTCTCATTGTAAGTTGTGTACCGGGTTCTCCTATGGATTGAGCAGCAATTACACCAACAGCTTCACCAATGTTTACTGGCGTTCCCCTAGCAAGATCTCTTCCATAACAAGCAGCACATATTCCTGGTTGAGTTTCACATGTCAGTGCTGACCTGACTTTAACTTGATCGATACCTGCTTTTTCAATCTTTTCAATATCATCTTCTGAAATAATAACGCCTTCATCTAGAATAACTGAATTATCTTTAGCATTTAAAATTTCTGAAGCTGCTGTTCTTCCTAAAATTCTCTCCGCAAGAGGTTCAATTATATCACCGCCTTCAATAACAGCCCTCATAACAAAACCATTTTTAGTCCCACAATCATCCTCAGTAACTATACAATCTTGAGCAACGTCAACTAATCTTCTTGTTAAATAACCAGAATTCGCAGTTTTCAAAGCTGTATCAGCTAAACCTTTTCTGGCACCATGAGTTGAGTTAAAATACTCAAGAACGTTAAGGCCATCTTTAAATGAAGACTTTATAGGAGTTTCAATAATTTCTCCTGAAGGCTTAGCCATAAGTCCACGCATACCTGCAAGTTGCTTTATTTGTGCGGCAGATCCCCTAGCTCCAGAATGTGCCATCATCCAAACTGAATTTACTGGCTCACCTGTTTTAATAGTAGAAATATTTTTCATCATTTCAGCGGCCACATCGTCAGAGCACTTAGACCAGACATCAACAACTTTATTATATTTTTCACCTTGCGTTATCAATCCATCTTGATATTGTTGCTCGAAATCTTTAACTTGTTTTTCAGCCTTAATCATTAAATCATGTTTTGCTTTTGGGGTTTCTAAATCAGAAATTCCAAATGATATTCCAGCGGTACAAGCGTGTCTAAATCCCATTGCCATTAATTTATCACAAAAAATCACAGTATCTTTTTGACCACAATGTCTATATACATAATCTATAACATTAGTTACTTCTTTTTTTGTCATAAGCTTATTTATAGTGTTATAATCAACCGATACATGAGAAGGTAATAATGTTGATAACTTTGCTCTGCCTGGTGTGGTTTCAACTAATTGGATGGACTTATTTCCTTTATCATCATATGTTTCAACTCTAATTTTCACCCTAGCCTGCAAATGAACTTGAGAATTGTCTAGGGCCATCAAAGCTTCAGTAGGTTTTGAAAAGAACATTCCTTCACCTTTTTGACCATCGCTAATCATAGATAAGTAATATAATCCTAAAATTATATCTTGGGATGGTACTATTATGGGCTTTCCACTAGAAGGCGAAAGTATGTTATTTGTGGACATCATAAGCACCCTAGCTTCCAATTGTGCTTCAAGAGAAAGAGGCACGTGAACAGCCATCTGATCACCATCAAAATCAGCATTAAAAGCAGTGCATACAAGAGGATGTAAATTAATAGCTTTTCCCTCAATCAGAACTGGTTCAAATGCTTGGATACCTAATCTGTGTAAAGTTGGTGCCCTATTTAGCATTACAGGATGTTCTCTTATAACTTCTTCTAAAATGTCCCAAACTTCAGGTCTTTCTTTCTCAACCATTCTTTTTGCTGCTTTTACTGTACTTGCTAGACCATAAAGTTCCAATTTAGAATAAATAAATGGTTTGAACAATTCCAGAGCCATTTTTTTTGGAATTCCACACTGATGTAACTTTAAGTCAGGACCTACAACAATCACTGATCTTCCAGAATAATCAACTCTTTTACCAAGAAGATTTTGTCTAAATCTGCCTTGTTTACCTTTAAGCATATCTGATAACGATTTAAGTGGCCTTTTATTAACACCTGTTATAACACGGCCTCTTCTACCATTATCGAATAATGCATCAACAGATTCCTGGAGCATTCTTTTTTCATTACGAATAATTATGTCGGGAGCTCTTAACTCTAAAAGTCTTTTTAGACGATTATTTCGGTTAATAACTCTTCTATATAAATCGTTTAAATCAGAAGTAGCAAATCTTCCTCCATCAAGCGGAACCAATGGTCTAAGTTCAGGAGGTATAACTGGAACAACATCTAGTATCATCCATTCAGGCTTAGCTCCTGACTGTAAAAACGAATCCACAAGCTTAAGTCTTTTTACTAATTTTTTTCTTTTGATTTCAGAACCAGTATTAGTTAATTCCTCTCGAATTTTTAAAATCTCTTCATCCAAATTCATATCAACTAATATTTTTTTAATAGCTTCAGCACCAATTGACACTTCAAAACTCTCATCGCCAAATTCATCAAGAGCGTTTTCATAATCTTCTTCACTTAGCAATTGACCTTTATTTAAAGATGTTAAACCAGGTTCTGTAACTAGAAAATACTCAAAATATAGAACTCGTTCTAGATCTTTAAGTGTCATGTCTACTAGCAAACCAATTCTTGATGGTAATGACTTTAGAAACCAAATGTGTGCAACTGGTGAAGCTAAATCGATATGTCCCATTCTCTCTCTTCGAACTTTGGAAAGAGTAACTTCGACACCACATTTTTCACAAATAATTCCTCGGTATTTCATTCTTTTGTATTTACCACATAAACATTCGTAATCTCTTACTGGCCCAAAGATTTTAGCACAAAATAGTCCATCACGCTCAGGCTTGAAAGTCCTGTAATTTATTGTTTCAGGTTTCCTTATTTCACCAAAGGACCAACTTTTTATAGCTTCAGGAGAAGCTATAGAAATACTAATTTGATCAAAACTCTGAGTTGATCCTGTTTGTCCAAATGTGTTTATAAGTTCATTCATATTGCATATCCATTCGTGTTTTATAACATTGTATATTAATCTACTAAATCCATATTAACATTTAGTCCAAGTGATTTTAATTCTTTTATTAAAACGTTAAATGATTCTGGAATTCCAGCTTCAAAATCATCATCACCCCTAATAATCGATTCATAAACTTTAGTTCGTCCAGAAACATCATCAGACTTTACAGTTAACATTTCTTGAAGTGTGTAAGCTGCTCCATATGCTTCAAGTGCCCAAACTTCCATTTCACCAAATCTTTGTCCTCCAAATTGAGCTTTACCACCCAAAGGTTGCTGAGTAACAAGAGAATACGGACCAATTGATCTTGCATGAATCTTATCATCAACTAAATGATGAAGTTTTAACATGTAAATATATCCTACAGTAACTTTTCTATCAAAAACCTCACCAGTTCTTCCATCAGTTAACCAAACCTGACCAGTTTCGTCTAAATCTGCTAACTTAAGCATTTCTCTAACATTTGCTTCACTTGCACCATCAAAAACTGGAGTTGCCATAGGAACTCCTCTTTTTAAATTACTTGCTTGTTTAACAATACCTTTCTCATCTAGTTTAGAAAAATCTGACTTAGTTTGTTTATCACCATAAATTTGTGAAAGAAATTTTCTAATATTTTTACTACTAATATCATTATCTTCAAACATCATCTTACCAATTTTGTGGCCCAATCCAGCTGCTGCCCAACCTAAATGAGTTTCTAGTATTTGACCAACATTCATTCTAGACGGAACACCTAATGGGTTTAAAACTACATCGACTGGAGTTCCATCTTCTAAATAAGGCATATCTTCGGCAGGAATAATCTTTGAAATCACACCTTTATTACCATGCCTTCCAGCCATCTTATCACCAGACTGTAGTTTTCTTTTAACAGCCACAAAGACTTTGACCATTTTCATTACACCTGGAAGAAGTTCATCACCCCTTTGTAATTTATCAACCCTATCATTAAATCTATTTTCTAAGGTTTTAATTACCTCATCAAAGTGATTAGATAACTTTTCAAGTTTTTTTTGAACTTTTTCATTATCAACTGAAATTGATCTAAGCTCTATACGTGATAATTCATTTATTATTTCATCTGACAAAATTTCACCCTTTTTTAATTTTTTAATCGATGAATTATCAACTTTTTGTCCAACAAGAAACTCTACAAGACGACCATAGAAACCTTTTTCTAGAATTAATTTTTCGTCATCCCTATCTTTTGCAAATCTATCAATTTCGGCTCTTTCTATTGCTCTAGCTCTTTCATCTTTATCAATACCTCTTCTAGAAAAAACTCTTACATCCACAATTGTACCAGACACACCAGGTGGAACCTTTAAAGAAGTATCTCTAACATCTGAGGCTTTTTCACCAAAAATTGCCCTCAATAATTTTTCTTCAGGTGTCATAGGACTTTCACCTTTTGGTGTTACCTTTCCAACCATTATATCACCTGGTTTTACTTCGGCTCCTATATATACCATACCTGCTTCATCTAAGTTTCTTAACGCCTCTTCACCTATATTTGGTATATCACGAGTTATTTCTTCTTGACCTAGCTTAGTATCTCTAGCCATAACCTCAAATTCTTCAATATGTATCGATGAAAAAACATCTTCTTTTACAATTCTTTCAGAAATCAAAATAGAGTCTTCAAAGTTGTACCCATTCCAAGGCATAAAAGCTACAAGTACATTTCTTCCAAGAGCAAGTTCACCATCTTCAGTGGCTGGACCATCAGCGATAATGTCACCATTATTGACCAAATCACCAACTTGAACAAGAGGTCTTTGATTAATACAAGTGTTTTGGTTACTTCTTTGAAATTTTAATAATGAATAAATATCAACTGGGCTAACATCTGCCTCATCAATAGAGTTGGCTCTAATTACTATTCGAGTTGCATCCACTTGATCAACAACACCTGATCTTCTTGCTACAAGTGTTACACCAGAATCTTGCGCAACTGTTGCCTCAATTCCTGTACCAACAAGTGGGCTTTCCGATTTAACTAGTGGAACGGCTTGCCTCATCATATTAGAACCCATTAAGGCTCTATTTGCGTCATCATTTTCTAAAAAAGGAATTAAAGCTGACGCAACTGAAACTAACTGTTTAGGAGATACATCCATAAGATTAATATCTTGGGGATTCGCCAAACCTATATCTCCAGCTTTTCTAACTGGCAATAATTCACCAGTAAATTTATTTAATTCGTCTAATTCTGCATTAGCTTGCGCAATTGTATACTTGCCCTCTTCAATGGCTGAAATATAAACAACATCATTAGTTACTTTTCCATCTTGAACTTTTCTATATGGTGTTTCTATAAAACCATATTGATTGATTTGAGCAAAAGTTGCCAATGAATTAATTAATCCTATATTTGGTCCTTCTGGTGTTTCAATAGGACATATTCTACCATAATGAGTAGGATGAACATCTCTAACTTCAAATCCTGCTCTCTCACGAGTTAAACCACCCGGACCAAGTGCTGACACTCTTCTTTTATGAGTAATTTCAGAAAGTGGATTTGTTTGATCCATAAATTGAGATAATTGACTTGACCCAAAAAACTCTCGTAGGGACGCAGCAGCTGGCTTTGCGTTAATAAGGTCTTGTGGCATTAAATTTTCTATTTCATTAGCCGAACTCATTCTTTCTTTAATTGCTCTTTCCATCCTTGAAAGCCCGACCCGATATTGGTTTTCTAACAATTCACCTACTGACCTAACTCTTCTGTTTCCCAAATGGTCAATGTCATCAATTTCTCCATGTCCATCTTTTAACGAAATTAGTTCTTTAAGAATTGAAAGTATGTCAACTTTTCTTAAAACTCGAATAGTGTCATCAACTTCGAGATCCAAACGAGCAGACATTTTTACCCTACCTACAGCTGATAGGTCATATCGCTCTTCGTCAAAAAACAGACCATTGAATAAAATTTCAGCTGTTTCTTGTGCGGGTGGTTCGCCAGGACGCATCACTCTATAAATGTCGACGAGAGCTTCTTCCCTAGTAGTATTTTTATCTAGAGCCAGAGTATTTCTTATCCATGGTCCAATAGATGAATCTATAGACAAAACTTTTAATGTACTTAGATTATTAAGTCTAAATAATTTCAAAAATTCAGTTGTAACTTCATCTCCAGCTTCAGCATAAATTTCACCAGTTTTTTCATTAATAATATCTTCTGCTAAAAATTTACCTGTTAGCTCATCTTCTTTAATTTCTATAGATTCAAGATTATTATCTTGGAGTGATTTAACACTTCGTTGTGTAAGCTTATCTCCCGATTTAGCAACAACTTTATTTTTTTTTGCATCTACCAAGTCAAAATTCAACCTTTGGCCTTTATAATTGTCTGCGATGAATTCGGTAACCCATTTGTCCACATTAAATTTAAATGTTTGAGAATCATAAAAATAATTTAATATATCTTCTCTGGTCATACCTATGAGCTTTGTTCTATCTGGCTCATTATTATTTTTAATGCATTCTTTAAGATAATCTTCAGACTTGTCATCCAAAAGTGCCATTAAAAAAGTCGTACATGGCAATTTTCTTTTTCTATCAATTCTAACGTTAAGTACATCTTTAGGGTCAAATTCAAAATCCAACCATGATCCTCTGTATGGTATTACTCTTGCAGCAAAAAGAAATTTTCCTGAAGCATGTGTTTTACCTTTATCATGATCAAAAAAAACACCAGGGGACCTGTGCATTTGTGAAACAATCACTCTTTCGGTTCCATTTACTACGAAAGTTCCGTTAGGTGTCATAAGTGGCATATCACCCATATAAACATCTTGCTCTTTCATATCTCTTATGGATTTTGCGCCTGTGTCAGGATCTAAATCCCAAACTATTAATCTTAGAGTTAACCTCAAAGGAGAGGCATATGTAAGACCTCGTTGATGACACTCATCAACATCATATTTTGGTTCTTCGAGGGTGTAAGATACAAATTCGAGCATCGATCTTCCAACAAAATCCTTGATTGGAAAAACAGAGCTAAACACGGCTTGTAGACCTACATTAACTCTTTCATCAACTTGATCATACATTTGTAGAAATTGTTCGTAAGAATTTCTTTGAACTTCAATCAAATTAGGCATTTGCGCAACTTCATTAATCTTACCAAATGTTCTTCTAATTCTTCTTCTATTCAACAAAGTACTATGCTGGACTGCCATTTATGATCCCTTTAATTATAAAAAAGTTTAACAAAAATATAAAAAAACTAAAAAACAAGCTTAAATAAATTAAGCTCGTTTATTTAATTTAAAATAAAAGCTACTTAATCTCTACTGATGCACCAGCTTCTTCAAGTTTCGCCTTTATTTCATTTGCTTCAGCTTCTGGTATCCCTTCTTTAACCATAGAAGGTGCTGCTTCAACTAAATCTTTAGCTTCTTTAAGTCCTAAACCAGTTGCTGCTCTAACCTCTTTAATAACATTTATTTTTTTATCTCCTACGGAAGTTAAAGAAACAGAAAATTCTGTTTTGGCTTCTGCTGAAGCAGGGGCATCGCCAGCACCTGCAACTGCTGCAACTGCAACTGGTGCAGCAGCTGAAACTCCCCATTTTTCTTCTAGTATTTTTGCCAAGTCAGCTGCTTCTAACACTGTCAAAGAACTTAAATCTTCTGCTATTTTTTCTAAATCTGCCATATTTTTCTCCTAAAATTAAATTATTGTTGTTGTGATTTTTGTGAAATAGTTCTTAAAACCTTAGATGCTGGCTCTTTTGTTAGTCTAGCTATTTTTGATGATGGAGCTTGAAGAAGACCCACAAGCTTACCTCTAAGGTCAAATAGACTTGGGAGCTTTGCTAAAGCTACCACGTCGTCTTTTGAAAGTGATTTATCTTCTAAACCCCCTCCGATTATAACTAATTTTTCATTTTCATTAGCGAAATTTACCAAAACTTTTGCTGCCATTACCGGGTCTTTAGATGAACCAATAGCTGTTGGTCCTCTGAACATTTCGTCCATGTGTTGGTATTTTGTATCTCTTAATGCCAGACGTGTTATTTTGTTTTTTGTAACTTTAAATGAACAATCATCATTACGCATTTTATTTCGAAGATCAGTACTCTCCGCGACAGTAAGACCAATACAATGAACGACTACGATTGAAGCTGAATCTTCAAATGTACTTCGCAAAGTTTTGACTAAATCGGTTTTTTGATTTCTGTTCACCGATGTGCCTCCACATTTTAGTTTAAACTAATAAGTCTAAACTTAAGTTGCATTCAAGGTAATAAATTACCCACGGCCCGCCCTACCAAAATTAGGCAATAAATGCCTTTCTTGTCTATGTAGGATATTAAGATAAATTCACCTACAGTCTTGGACAGGTTCAGCCTAATTTAGGCTGAATTAAGGATAATAAATAAATATTACCCTTTTATAAATATATAAATAATTATATATTTACATTAATACCAACTCCCATTGTTGAGCTGATAGAAATTTTTTTAATAAAAGTACCTTTAGCTCCAGATGGTCTGGATTTTTGTATCGCTTCAATAAAAGAATTAACATTTTCAATTAATTTTTCAGATCCAAAGCTCATCTTACCAATTCCAGCTTGTACTATACCAGTTTTTTCAGCGCGATATTGAACTTGACCTGATTTTGCTGCTTCGACTGCCGCTTTTACATCAGGAGTTACAGTGCCAAGCTTAGGATTTGGCATTAAACCTTTTGGCCCAAGAATCTTACCTATTTTACCAACTACACCCATCATTTCAGGTGTAGCTATAACTCTATCATAATCTAAATTCCCCTTTTGCATATCATCAGCTAGATCTTCAGCTCCAGTAACATCTGCTCCTGCTTGCTTTGCTTCTTCAGCTTTTTTGTCTTTTGCAAAGACAGCAATTTTCATAACTTTTCCATTACCATTAGGCAAGGAAACTACGCCTCTTACCATTTGATCTGCATGTCTAGGATCAATTCCTAAATTCATAGAAATTTCAATAGTTTCATCAAATTTTTCTCTTTTTTTTTCGACAAGAAGTTTTATAGCTTCTTCAACATTGAACGATTTATTTTCAATGCTCTTATACAAATCTGAGAGATATTTTCCTTTGCCCATAATACTACTCCAAAACCTCTAAACCCATTGATCTAGCTGAACCTTTTACCATTTCAACCGCACCATCGATGTTTGATGCATTTAAATCTTTCATTTTATTTTCAGCAATTTCTTTAATTTGTTCAATTTTTATTGATCCAGCCATAACTCTACCAGGTTCGCTTGAACCTTTATCTTTCCCAATAGCTTTTTTTAAAAAAAATGAAACTGGAGGTGTTTTAGTAACAAAATTAAAGCTTTTATCAGAGAAAACAGTTATTACAACTGGTATGGGCATATTTTTTTCTAAAGAATCTGTTGATGCATTAAAAGCCTTACAAAACTCCATTATATTAACACCACGTTGACCTAAAGCTGGACCAACAGGAGGAGATGGGTTAGCTGCACCAGCAGGAATATTTAATTTAATGTAACCTTCTATTTTCTTTGCCATATTAACCTCCGCAACAATTAAAGTTGCTTAATTTATTAAATCTTTTCAACTTGACTATATTCAAGATCGACAGGAGTTGATCTACCAAAAATAGATACAGTAACTTTTAATCTTGATTTATCTTCATCGATTTCCTCAACTAAACCATTAAAACTTTGAAAAGGACCATCCGATACTCTTACTTCTTCGCCTATTTCATAAATGACACTGGACCTCGGTCGATCAATACCTTCACTAATTTGGTCTATCAATCTATTAGCTTCAGTTTCGCTTATTGCAACTGGTTTCCCTTTCCCACCAAGAAAACCTGTAACTTTTGGTTGGGCTTTTATCAAATGCCATGTTTCGTCGGTCATTTCCATTTTTATAAGAATATAACCTGGGAAGAATTTTTTCTCAGACTGGACTTTTGCTCCACGTCTAATTTCAACCACCTCTTCAGTAGGCACTAAAACTTCTTCAATAAGAGACCCCATATCTTTAGTAATAATCTGTTCTTCCAGATTTTGGCAGACTTTTTTTTCTGAGCCTGAAAAAACATGTACTACGTACCATTTTTTGGCCATTACAAAATTCCATCATTAAAAAATAAAATCAAATAAATCATTAATATTAGTTAACCACCAAGACCCAATAAAAACTCTACAATTTTGGATAATAACAAATCAACTAATAGAAAGAATAAGGATGCAATTAATGCCATCACAAAAACGCTAAGAGATGCGTATAATGTTTCGCGCTTAGTTGCCCAAGTTATTCTATTAATTTCTTGTCTTACCTGCCTAACAAATTGTGCGGGGTTTGTTTTAGCCATCAGAAGCCTTTCTTGCAAGAAAAAAATGATTAATTACATTTTTTTTTAATATAAGTCAAAATTAATAATTATAAATTAATAATATTTTTTATTTGGCAGGAGTGGAGGGACTCGAACCCCCAGCCCCCGGTTTTGGAGACCGGTGCTCTACCAATTGAGCTACACTCC
>CACEFQ010000016.1 GCA_902558885.1 uncultured SAR116 cluster alpha proteobacterium | reverse complement strand
ATTCTGGTTGGAACAAATTTTTAGACAACCAAGTTTTAGGATTTTTATAATTTTGATATTCAATGCGAATTTTATTTTTGCCTAATGACCACAATCTTCCATATGCACCTGGTCCTACGCCAATCCAATTTTCAGAATTCCAATAATTTAAATTATGTTTGCATTCAAAACCTTTTTTTGCATAGTTTGAAACTTCATATCTAATAAATTTAAAATCATTGAGTAATTCGTTAGAGATTTCATAAAATTCAGCAGCTTTGTCATTATCTATTAATTTAATAATACCATTTTTGTAATCTTTGAAAAATTTTGTCCCTTCTTCAATTGTTAATTGATATAAAGATAAATGTTGTAAATTATAAGTATTTAGAAAATTTTCTAACTCATTTATCCAATTATTTATATTTTGATCATGAAAAGCATATATTAAATCAACAGAAATGTTGTCAAATATTTCGGATGCGTCGTTTAATGCAATTTTCACATCTTTAATATTGTGTAATCTACCTAAAAACTCTAAATATTTATTATTTAACGATTGCGCACCAATCGATACCCTATTTACTCCAATTTGTTTAAATTTAATAAATTTTTTGCTTTCAAACGAACTTGGATTTGCCTCAAGTGTTATTTCAATATCATCTTTAAAACCAAATATTTCTCTAGATATTTCTAAAATACACTCAATTATTTTTAATGGCATCAATGAAGGAGTGCCACCACCAAAAAAAAGTGTATCTAGATTTCTAAAATTAATATTGTTCTCAATTAATTCTTCCTTCATGGCTAATAATTGATTTTTATATGATTTTATCCAATCATTTACACTAATTGTTTCGTTTACATGAGAATTAAAATCACAGTAGGGACACTTTGACTCACAATAAGGCCAGTGTACATAAAGGCTCAATAAATTTTGTTTATGATTAATCAATTTTCTAAACTAGGAAAACACAAATTTTTTAGCTTATTAAAAGCTAAAGCCCTGTGACTGATACTATGTTTAAATTGTGGATCCATTTCGGCAAATGTTTTATCATATCCCAATGGTTTAAAGATTGGATCATAACCAAATCCAAGATATCCTTTTGGGGGCCATGAAAATTTACCATCAATTTTGCCAGACACGGTTACGTTAATTCCATTAGGCCAACTTAGTGATAAAGCACACACAAAAAAACAGTCATAACTTGGGTTATCTACTTTCTTAATTGAATCATTAATTTTAGACATTGCAAGATTAAAGTTTTTACCTTCTCCTGCCCATCTAGCAGAATAAACACCTGGTTCATTGTTAAGATCACAAAAGCAAATTCCACTATCATCTGATAAACTTGGAATTCCTGTATTTTCACATACATAAGACGATTTTATTAGAGCATTTTTTTCAAAGGATAAACCATCTTCAATTGGTTCTTTCAAATTAAAATCATTTGCAGATAAAACCTCAATTTTTAGAGGTTTTAACAAAACATTCATTTCTTTAACTTTACCTTTATTATGACTGGCAATAACTATTTTATTATCATTGAATATATATTTTTTCATAAATCTTAATTTAAACCTAGAGCATTCTTTTGAATATTAAAAATATCCTTTGTACTTATTTCTGCTAGATTTAAAAGTCTTTGAAATTGTTCCTTATTGAATGGTTTTTCCTCAGCAGTCGTTTGTATCTCAACAATCCCATTATTTAAAGTCATGACGAAATTTCCATCAGTTTCAGCACTTGAATCTTCTTCATAGTCCAAATCAACTAATTCTTGATTTTCACAAATACCGCAAGATATAGCCGCAACTTGGTCTATTACTGGATTTTCTGATAGTTTACCTGACTTAAGTAAAAAGTTAATTGCTTGATAAAGTGCTACCCACGCGCCAGTTATAGATGCAGTCCTCGTACCTCCGTCGGCTTGTATTACATCACAGTCTATCTTTATTTGATATTCAGCTAATTTTCTTAAGTCAACAACTGATCTAAGGGATCTTCCAATTAGTCTTTGAATTTCTTGAGTCCGCCCCGAAGGCTTTCCTTTTGTCACTTCTCTATCCATTCTAGAATGAGTGGATCTAGGGAGCATTCCATATTCTGCAGTAATCCAACCTTTACCAGAATTTCGTAACCATAATGGTAATTTACTTTCTACTGAAGCAGTACATAAAACATGAGTATTTCCAAATTTTGCAATACACGATCCTTCAGCATAAGGAGAAAAATTTGCTTCAAGTGTTATATTTCTTAATTCGTCGAAATTTCTATTTGATGATCTTTTAAACATAAGTTTTCTCTAATTAGTTAAAATTAGTTTATATTTTATACAAATTTGATAACAAATTGTTTTTTAGTTTTATAATTTTTTAACTCTTGTAAATCAATATAATATTTATTATGTCATATCTAATTATTAACACAGAAGGAGTATTAAATTGTCAAAAAACAAGGTGTCATCACAAAAAGATAATAAAGATACAAATTCTCTGGAAGAAGAAGAGTTAAGAACTGACTCAAAGTCTAATACTGAAGAAAAAAAAATAGATAAAAATAGCATTGAAGATATCTCGATTGAGGAAACAGTTGAAAACAAGAATAAAGAAATCCAGGAACTTAAAGATCAACTACTAAGAAGTTTAGCAGAAGGTGAAAATTTAAGAAAAAGGACCTTAAAGGAAATTGCAGACGCTAAAAAGTATAGTCATATTTCTTTTGTAAGAGATTTAGTTTCATCAGTTGATAATCTTCAAAGAGCACTGGAAGCGGTGCCTAATGATAAATCACAACTATCCGAGCCAATAAAAAACTTATTAATTGGTTTAGAAATAGTTGAAAAGGAAATGATAAATTGTTTTGAAAAAAATAACATATCACAAATTTCTCCCCTAGGTGAAAAATTTGATTACAACATTCACCAAGCAATGTTTGAAGTTCCAACAAATGAGCAGGAACCTGGATATGTCGTTGAAGTTTCACAAAAGGGATATCTTTTACATGATAGATTAGTAAGGCCGGCAATGGTAGGTATTTCAAAAAAACCAGAGGAAGAACCATTGGAAAAAAATAATTAAAAATAAATTTTATTTAAATCTTGTAAATTCAACAACTTAACCCATATTAAGCATGTTGATATTTTTATGATAGATATTTAGTAATAATTCTGAATTTAGGGAGCTTATTGATGGCAAAAGTTATAGGTATTGATTTAGGTACAACAAACTCATGTGTTTCTGTTATGGATGGTAAATCACCAAAAATAATTGAAAACAGCGAAGGTGCAAGAACAACACCCTCTATGGTTGGTATAACAGATGATGAACGTTTGGTTGGACAGCCTGCTAAAAGACAGGCAGTTACAAATCCCGAAAATACTTTATTTGCTATAAAAAGGCTTATAGGGAGAAGACATAATGATGAATATTCAAAAAAATTCTCTGAATTAGTACCCTACAAAATTATTTCTGCTAAAAATGGTGATGCTTGGGTTCAAGCCAACGGACAAGATTACGCGCCTTCTGAAGTTTCAAGTTTCATACTTAGAAAGTTGAAAGAAGATGCAGAAGCCTTCCTTGGAGAAAAAGTTGAAAAAGCTGTTATTACTGTACCAGCTTACTTTAATGATGCACAAAGACAAGCCACGAAAGACGCAGGAAAAATTGCTGGTTTAGAGGTTCTTAGAATTATAAACGAGCCAACTGCTGCAGCTCTTGCCTACGGCCTTGATAAAAAGGAGAGTGGAACAATAGCTGTTTATGATTTAGGTGGTGGAACATTTGATGTTTCAATTTTAGAAGTTGGAGACGGAGTTTTTGAGGTAAAGTCAACAAATGGAGACACTTTTCTAGGTGGCGAAGATTTTGACCAAAGAATCATTGATTTTATTGCAGAACAATTCAAGAAAGAAAATGGGATTGACTTAAGGACTGATAAATTAGCTCTTCAAAGAATGAAAGAAGCCGCCGAAAAAGCTAAAATAGAACTTTCTAGTGCCGCCCAAACAGATATAAATCTCCCTTTTGTAACTGCTGATGCAAGTGGTCCAAAGCACCTCAATGTTAAATTAACAAGATCACAATTCGAAGGTATTGTAGATGATCTTATAACCAAAAGTATCGAACCATGTAAAGCTGCTTTGAAAGATGCTGGTGTAAGCGCAAGCGACATTGATGAAGTTATTCTCGTAGGTGGAATGACTAGAATGCCAAAAATAATCGAAGCTGTTACTTCATTTTTCAAGACAGAACCGCATAGGGGTGTTAATCCTGACGAAGTTGTTGCTTCAGGAGCGGCAATCCAAGGTGGAGTTTTAATGGGAGACGTAAAAGATGTACTTCTATTAGATGTTACCCCCTTATCCTTAGGCATTGAAACTTTAGGTGGTGTGTTTACAAGATTAATTGATAGAAATACCACTATTCCTTCAAAAAAATCCCAAATTTTTTCAACTGCTGAAGATAACCAGTCAGCTGTTACAATTAGAGTTTCTCAAGGTGAAAGAGAAATGGCTTCAGACAACAAATCATTAGGTGAATTTAATTTGGAGGGAATAGCACCTGCTGCAAGAGGAGTTCCCCAAATTGAAGTTACATTTGATATTGACGCAAACGGTATTGTAAATGTGAGTGCTCAAGATAAAGCAACTGGAAAAGCCCATAATATTACAATACAAGCCTCAGGTGGATTAGATGAAACTGAAATAGAAAGAATGGTAAAAGAAGCTGAAGATAATGCTGAAACGGATAAAGAAAAAAGAGAAGCAATTGACACTAGAAATCAAGCTGAGTCAATGATACATGGAGCCGAAAAATCATTGAATGATTTAGGCGACAAGGCCGAGGATAGTGCAAAAAAAGAGGTAGAGGATGCTATTTCTAATGTCAAAACGGCTCTAGAAGGCGATGATGTATCAATTATAAAAGAAAAAACTTCGGCGTTATCAGCTGTAATGATGAAGATGGGAGAAGCAGCTTATAAAGCCAATGAAACCAATAATGCTGAGGGTGCAGATACAACAGATAATTCTGGTGAAACTAAAGAGGATGTTGTAGATGCTGATTTCGAAGAAGTAAAAGATAATGAAGAAAAGAAAGATGCTTCATAATTAAATAAAAGATAAACTTAAGGCATAATTTATGGCACGTGATTATTACGATATACTTGGTTTGTCTAAGTCAGCATCAGATAGTGAAATAAAATCTTCTTACCGTAAATTAGCTATGAAGTATCACCCTGATAGAAATCCAGGTGATAAAAAAGCAGAAGAAAAATTTAAAGAAATATCAGAGGCTTATGAGGTTTTAAAAGAGCCTCAAAAAAAAGCTGCCTATGATCAATATGGACATGCCGCTTTTTCTCAAGGCGCTGGAGGAAGTCCAGGTGGTGGTTTTTCTGGTTTTGGAACTGGTGGATTTTCAGATATCTTTGAAGACATGTTCGGTATGGGAGGAAATTCAAGCAGAAGATCTGCTACTACTGGTTCAGATTTAAGGTATGATTTATCTATTTCTCTAGAACAAGCCTTTTCTGGTGATCAAGTTGAAATTTCATTAACAGTTCCTACAAAATGTGAACATTGTAATGGTTCTGGAGCTAAAAAGGGCTCACAACCAAAACAGTGTGGTCAATGTGGTGGATACGGAAAAGTGAGGGCGCAGCAAGGTTTCTTTACAATAGAAAGAACTTGCGCGGCATGTTCTGGTGCTGGAGAAATTATTGGTGATCCATGCAGACTTTGTAAAGGCCAGGGACGTGTTAACAAAAATAAAAAACTATCAGTAAACGTTCCAGCTGGCGTAGATAATGGAACACGTATTCGTCTTTCTGGTGAGGGTGAAGCTGGTGCTAGAGGATCAACAGCTGGTGATTTGTATATTTTTATCGACATAAAAGACCACTCTTTTTTTCAAAGAGATGGAAAGGATACTTTCATTGAGGTGCCAGTCAATTTTATTGATGCTGTTTTAGGTAATTCTATTCAGGTTCCTTGCATTGATGGTTCGAAAGCAAAAATGAATTTAAGTGCGGGAACACAAAGTGGGACACGTTTAAGAATGAAGGGAAAGGGTATGCCTGGATTGCGTGGTGGGACAAGAGGTGATCAATATGTACAAATAAATGTTGAAACTCCAATTGGGCTTTCCAGAAAACAAGAAGAATTATTTAATCAAATAAAAGATTTAGGATTGGAGAAAATCAGCCCTAAGACAAGTAGGTTTAAAAAATTAATTCAGTAATTTAAAATTTGTGTATACTTAACATCTGAAATAATAAATGAGATTATAATGAATAAAATATCTATTTCTATTCCTGGCTGTAATGGCAGAATGGGAAGAACTCTTCTTGGCCTTATATTAGAAAATTCTAAATATGAAATAGCATCAGCAACATGTTTGCCTAATGAAGACGAGGTGGGCATTGATATTGGTTTTTATGCAGGTAAAAGTAAAATTAATAAAGAAATAAAAGCTGAACCTTTGTCTTTATTTCAAAACTCTCATGTGCTTATTGACTTTACCGCTCCAGATGCAACAATGTTTCATGCAAAAGAATGTTATAACAATAATATGTCACTTGTTATTGGCACAACTGGATTAAATGATGATCAAGAAAAGGAATTACGATCTTTTTCCAAAAAAATACCTATTGTTTACTCAGCAAATTTTTCAATAGGTGTGACTTTATTGTCAAAACTAGTTTCAAATGCCACAAAAACATTAGGCTTTGATTGGGATATTGAAGTTTTAGAAATGCATCATAAACAAAAAGTTGACTCGCCATCAGGGACTGCATTATTGCTTGGAAAATCAGCCGCAGATGCAAGACACCAAGAATTGTCAAAAGTTAAATCTATCTCACGTGATGGGTTAGTTGGAAAAAGAAAATCAGACGAAATAGGCTTCGCAGTTTTAAGAGGTGGTGATGTTGTTGGAGAACACTCAGTATTATTTTGTAACTCAGGAGAGAGAATAGAATTAACTCATAAAGCTACAGACAGATCAATTTTTGCTTCAGGAGCTTTGCGTGCATCTTACTGGGCAGCTAATGCAGAACCAGGGTTGTATTCTCTTGCTGATGTCTTAGAAAATGGTGGATGAAAATAATTAATTCAAATTTTGTTTTATTTCTTCAAAACAAGCATTAATATTAATTTTTCCGTTTAATTTTGTGGGCCTTGTTTCTACATAATTTACTAAATAAATTTCGTTTTTTTTAAGTAAAAATATATCTATAAAACATTCCTTAAAATGATATTGGTAATTTTTCAATTTTCCTTCTTCTTTGACAAAGTGACTATTACCAAGTGTTTTGATAAGCTTTTTTTCATTCCAATTTATAAACTTATCTAAGCTAAAGTTATCAGTTCTTGGTATTTTTACTTGTTTTTGTAAAGCTACCTTTTGAACTTTTTCTGTTTGTTTGGGTAAATTTATTGGTGCCATTTCGTTATTTCTTATAGAATTTTTAACACTTAATTTCGATTTTTTATTTTTATTATCTAGTAACACTTCACTCGAATTCTTATTAATATTATTTATGAAAATGTTTTGGTGTTCAAAGGTGTGGCATGCATTTATAGAAATAACTATACAAAAACAAAAGATAATTTTAATAAGAATAGTTTTCATAATTCATATTCATAAATATTGTTAATAAAGAAGTCTATTTAAAAAAAATCATTTTGAGGATTAAATGAAAAATTCTAAAGTCGAAATTTGTTTTATTGGAAATGCAATAGTAGACATTTTATCTAAGATCAGTAATGAAACTCTAAATAAGCTTCAAATACCTAAGGGCTCAATGCAGCTTGTAGATGAAGAATCATCTGATAAAATTTTAAAATATATTCAAGATCCATCAATTATTTCTGGTGGAAGCGCAGCTAATACTGCTGTAGGATTTAAATCATTCGGAGGCACATGCTCCTTTATAGGACAAATTGGTAATGATAAATTTGGGGATTTGTTTTCAAAAGATCTAAATAATTCTGGTATTTATTTTAAATATAAAAATTTTCAAAGCACAGAAAAAACCTCAAAAAGTATTATTTTGGTAACTCCTGATGCAGAAAGAAGTATGAATACATTTTTAGGAGCTAGTGTCAGATTTAATATCAATTCTTTTGACGAACAATTTATTATTAATAGTAGCATGATTTATATCGAAGGATATTTATTTGATCAACCTGAGGCGAAAGAAGCAATATATCACTGCTGTAATTTAGCAAAATCTCAGAAAAAAAAAGTTGCTTTAAGTTTATCAGATTTATTTTGTGTCGATAGACATAGAATTGATTTTCTTAATTTAATTGAAAATTATGTTGATATTATTTTTGCAAATGAACATGAAATTAAAAGTTTGTACCAATCAGATTTGATTCAAAGCATAAATACTATTAAAAATAATGTTGATTTTGGTGCAATTACTCTAGGATCAAAAGGATCTATTGTATTTGAAAATAAAGCTGAACATAGTATAGATCCAATTTTTATTGAAGAATTGGTTGATACGACTGGTGCAGGTGACTTATTTGCTGCTGGTTTTTTGTTTGGTTTTATTAACAAACACTCAATTGAAAAATGTGGACATTTAGGAAACAAAGCAGCTTCAGAAATAATAAAACATATCGGAGCTCGTCCTAAAATTTCTCTTAAAGCAATTTTGTAATTAATTATTTATTTTGAAAAAATAGCATTATATGTAGCTATTGATGCAGAGTTAACAATATCTGATACAGATGAACCCATTTGAACAATTTGGAATGGCTTTTCGCCACCAATCATAAGTGGTCCTAAAATTGATCCGCCACCAAGTTTTTGTAATAATTTAAAAGATATATTTGCAGCTAAGAGGCCTGGCATTATTAAAACGTTAGCTGGACCAGATAGTCTACAGAATGGATAATTTTCTTTTATCAGATCATAATCTAAAGCAACCTCAGGTGTCATTTCACCATCAAACTCAAAATCAACTTGTTTTTTATCAAGTATATTTACTGCTTCTTTTAAATCTTTTGAACTAGGTCTAGAAAAGCTTCCAAAATTAGAGAATGATAATAAAGCTACACGAGGTTTATAACCAAGGTCTTTAACTGTATTAGCAATGCCTGTTGCTATATTAGCTAGTTGTTCAGCGTTTGGTGTATCATGTATGTTCACATCTCCAATAAAAACAGTTCTCTCTTTTGATACCATCATAGACATAGACAAAAAACTTTGATTACCCTTTGACGATATTACTTTAGTAATGTCGTTAAAGCATCTACCAAATGGTCTAGTAACCCCAGTAACCATTGCATCTGCATCACCAGCAGACACCATAGATGCTGCAAACACGTTCCTGTCTTGGTTAATTAGTCTTTGACAATCTCTTCGCAAATGACCATCTCTATGTAGTAACTTATATAAATTATCTATGTAATTTTGATTATTTTTACTAAGGCTGGCATTATGTATAATTAGTTCATTAAGTCCCTCTAAATTTACCCTTTCCATAGTTTCTCTAACCCGATTTTCTCTGCCAATTAATATTGGTATTCCAAACCCTGAATTATAAAATGATAAAGCAGCTCTTATAGTTTTCTCTTCTTCTCCCTCTGCAAAAACAACCCTTTGTTTTTTACCTTTTATTCTAGCTTTAATAGGTTCTAAAATAGAAGCTATTGGATTAGTCCTGCCCTCCAATTCCCTTTGATATGCCTCTAAATCATTGATAGGTTTTTTTGCTACACCACTATCCATTGCTGCTTTAGCAACGGCTGAAGAAACTGAAGAAATCAATCTAGGATCAAAAGGAGCTGGAATTATATAATCATTTCCATAATGAAGTTGAACACCATGGTAGGCTGCATTGACTTCGTCAGGAACATCTTCTCTCGCTAATTCAGCTATAGCATTTGCAGCAGCAATTTTCATTTCTTCATTGATTGTTGTTGCTCTGACGTCCAATGCTCCTCTAAAAATATAAGGGAAGCCTAATACATTATTCACTTGATTTGGGTAATCTGATCTTCCAGTAGCGACAATTGCGTCTTCTCTGACGCTTTTAACATCCTCCGGCATAATTTCAGGAATAGGATTAGCCATTGCAAATATTATTGGTTTCTCAGCCATGCTTTTTACCATTTCTTTTGTTACTGATCCAGGAACTGATAAACCTAAAAAAACATCTGCATTTTTTAGAGCATCTTCTAAAGTTCTTAATTTGGTATCAACGGTATGACCAGATTTCCATTGATTCATATTGCTTTGTCTTCCTTTATATAATACGCCATCTCTATCAACTAAAATAATATTATTGTTTTGTGCTCCCATCGCTTTTAAAAGCTCAACACAAGCTATGGAAGCAGCCCCAGCACCATTACTTACAAACTTAGTTTCCTCTATTTTTCTATTGGTTAAATGAAGAGCATTTATTATTCCTGCTGCAGTTACAATTGCTGTGCCATGTTGATCATCATGAAAAACAGGAATATTCATTTTTTCTCTTAATCTTTGTTCAATTATGAAACAATCAGGAGCTTTGATATCTTCTAAATTAATTCCTCCAAAGCTAGGTTCGAGTATAGAAACAGCATCAACAAATTTTTCTGTATCTTCTGTATTTACTTCTAGGTCTATTCCATCAACATCTGCAAATTTTTTGAACAATACAGACTTCCCTTCCATAACAGGTTTTGATGCAGCAGCTCCAATGTTTCCAAGACCTAAAACTGCAGTACCATTTGAAATAACCGCAACAATATTACCTTTTGAAGTATAATCATAAATAGTGTCAGGCTTTTTTTCTATTTCAAGACACGGCGTAGCGACGCCAGGGGAGTATGCTAAAGACAAATCATTAGAACTAATAAGAGGTGTTGTTGGTGTTATTTCTAATTTTCCGGGACGACCTTTTTTGTGATATTCCAAGGCTTCTTTTTCCAGGTTAGATTTGCTGTTCGCATTGTTATTCGTGGTAGACATTTTTTCCTCAAAAACTTAAAATCATATATTCTAGATTATAACTTAAATTTTTTAAAAGATCTTAATAAATTGTATTTTCTTAAAAATATTTCGATTATAAATAAAACTTCACATAATTCTTGAGGAAAAGTATTTAATCGTGAAAAATGTACATACTCCAATGATGGAGCAATATTTAAATATTAAGAATAAATATAAAGATGCCTTATTATTTTATAGGATGGGGGATTTTTATGAGTTATTTTTTGAAGACGCAATTATTGCTTCAGAAGCATTAGATATTGCTTTAACTAAAAGAGGTAAATCTAATGGCAAAGATATTCCTATGTGTGGAGTTCCTTTTCACTCAGCAGACAATTACTTACCTAAATTAATTAAAAAAGGTTTTAATGTTGCTGTTTGCGAGCAAACAGAAACTCCTGAAGAAGCTAAACTTAACTCAAAAAAAGGACCTCTTAAAAGAGAAGTTGTAAGAATAATATCACCAGGTACTTTGACAGAAGACAGTTTGCTACAAAGAAAAAATAATAATTATTTAGGGTCTATATCAATTTTAAATGGCTCAATTTCTGTGGCATGGGTGGATGTTTCGACAGGATACTTTAAATCAAGACTTATTGGAAAAGATAATAATTCAAATCAAAAACAATTTTTAACGAATTTTATGTTAAAGAAAGATTTTTCAGAAATATTAATTTCTGAAGATATGGATATTGATTATATAATTGACGAATGGCATCCTATAATAAAAAAACAATCTCCTAGTTTGTATCATTACCAATCTTGTTTTGACCAGATTTGTTCATATTATTCAGTTGTTTCATTAGAGGGTATTGGTACCTTTACTAAGGGAGAAATTATTGCTGCAGGAGTTTTATTATCTTACTTAAAATTAACCCAGTGTGGAAAAATACCATTTCTTTCAATGATTAAATCTGAAAATATTAATGATTATCTAGAGATTGATTATTTTACTCAAAAATCACTTGAAATTCTTCAAAATTTATCAGGAAATTATGAAGGCAGTTTAATTTCTTGTATAGATGAAACAAAAACTGCAAGTGGTGCTAGGTTGCTTAAGCAGAGAATAATTGAGCCATTTTATGATATCAATCTCATACAGGATAGATATGACATAATTAATTGGATATTAGGAAATAATGTTCATATTAATAATTATCAAGAAAGCTTAAAGAGCATACCAGATCTTGAAAGATCATTATCAAGAATTTCGTTATTAAGAGGTAGTCCTAGAGACTTATTATTAATTTCTAAAGGCCTCCTTAGTATAAAAGAAATTGCTAACAATTTGATACTTTTTCAACAAAAAAACTTAAAACCTAAGTTATTAAATTCAATTTTGGATACTCTAAAAATAGATTACACCCTTTTCTTGAATATTCAAAAAGCTCTAAAATCAGAGGTACCCTTAATTGTTAAAGAAGGTGGATTTGTAAAAGATGGTTTTAATGTAGAACTAGATCACTTAAGAAATTTAAGAAATAATGAATTAAATCAAATAATGAAGCTTCAAAAGAAGTACTCAGAACTTACAAAAATTAATTCATTGAAAATTAAACACAACAGAATGCTTGGTTATCACGTAGAAGTGAGAGCTATTCATGATCAATCATTGAGAAACATTGACTTGTTTATTCATAGACAAACTACGGCTCAAGCATCAAGATTTACAACAAATGAACTTGTAGATATTGAAACACAAATACTAAACTCATATGAAAAAGCAATTAAAATAGAACTAGAAATTTTCAATGATTTTGCCAAAAAAATATTACAAAAAGGCAAAGAAATTCTTAATATAGTCCATTCTATCTCTGAATTAGATATTTCTTTTATGGTAGCCAATCAATCATTATCTAGAAATTATATTTGCCCTAATATTTCCAACGATAAAATATTAGAAATTACTGGTGGAAGACATCCTGTTGTAGAACACCAAATGAGGCTATCCGAAGTTTCTTTTATTTCCAATGATTGTAAACTAAATAATGAAGACTTGATATCGCTAATAACAGGTCCCAACATGGCTGGAAAATCTACATATCTCAGACAGAATGCATTAATATCTATTATGGCACAAGCAGGTTTATTTGTCCCTGCTGAAAAAGCAAAAATAGGCTTATTTGACAAAATATTTTCTAGAGTAGGTGCCTCTGATGACTTGGCAAAAGGACAATCTACTTTCATGATTGAGATGATAGAAACATCACTTATTTTAAATACATCTACTGAAAAGTCTTTGGTTATTCTCGATGAAATTGGAAGAGGCACATCTACATTTGATGGATTAGCAATTGCTTGGTCAGTATTAGAGTATTTACATGAGAAAATTAAACCAATAACACTATTTGCAACTCATTATCATGAATTAACAGCCTTAAAAGAAAATCTTAAAAACTTATCTTGTCATAAAATGTCTGTTAAAGAATGGAATAATTCAATAATTTTTATGCATAAAATTTTAGATGGAGAGGCGGATAAATCTTATGGTATTCATGTTGCAAAATTAGCAGGCATTCCGTCAGTAGTAACTGATAATGCAACTAAAATTTTATATGATCTTCAAAATAAAAGTAATCAGTTTAAGCAAAATTCAATAAAAAAAGTAACAACTGTTAATTCAAAAGAAGTTAATGATTTTTTAGATGAGTTTGATAAGATAAATGTTGATGATATCAGCCCACGTGAGTCTCTAGACTTTTTATATAAACTCAAATCAAAGAGACAGACGAATGGTAAAAATAAATTTAAAAAATAAACTTCTATCATATAATAAATCTAGAGTTAATTTTCCAAATAAAAGTAACTTTGGATCAGAAGAAAAAATTAATACAAGCGCTACATGGTTTCAAAGTATGGAACCAATCACCTACGCTAAAAATAATGGAAAAAAATTATACACATTCAAAACAATTAAAATCAATCATAAAGATTCAAAAATTTTCAAAGAATTACTTTTCAATAATTTAAAAAAACAACTAGATCAACTTAAGAAAAAGATAAGACTGGAATTTTTAGAAACTTCTGATGGTTCTATGAATGTTGGTTTAAATGTAATTTTGATTGATAGTATGTTAAGAGAAATTCTAAGTAACACTCACTTACATATCTTTGGAAACATAGATTTCATGTTATCAATTATAGCTGTTGGTGGGTATGGAAGAGGTGAACTTGCGCCTCACTCTGATTTAGATTTGTTGTTTCTTGTTCCAGAAAATTTAAACAAAATTGACACTAAAAACATAGAAAGTCTTATAAAATTAATTCTCTACTTATTATGGGATTTAGGTTATAAAGTTGGGCATTCCACTAGAACGATTGTTGATTGTATTGAAAAAAGCAAGATAGACCTGACAATATCTACAAGTTTATTAGAGAAAAGATTTATTGCAGGTAATGAAAAAAATTTTGATTTACTAAAATCGAAATTCAACTCATTTATTGCAAATAGTAAAACATTAAATTTTGTAGAAGCAAAATTAGAAGAGTCAGATTTAAGACATAAACAGTTTGGTGGATCTCGTTATGTTGTTGAGCCTAATGTAAAAGATGGTAAGGGAGGATTAAGAGATCTTCATACTCTTATCTGGATATCGAAATTTGCATATAAAGTTGATACTATATCTAAACTAATTAACATGGGTGCTTTATCAAAACATGAAGCATTAGCTTTTGCTGAATCACAACGCTTCTTACTTTCAGTAAGATGTCATCTTCATTATAGAGCAGAAAGAGAAGATGACAGGTTGGCAATGGATGCACAGTTAGAAATTGCCAAAAGTATGAATTTTAAAAACACTATTACACATAAAAATGTTGAAAGATTTATGAAAAGATATTTCCTTGCTGCAAAAACCGTTGGAAATTTAACTAGAATTTTTTGTGCTGCTATTGAAACAGAATTTAACAAGCCCTTGAGACTAAACTTTTTGAGTTTTAAAAAAAGTGAAAAGGTAGATCCTTTTAATATTGAATTAGGCCGTTTATATGCAAAAGATAAAAAAATATTTACCGAAAACCCTTTGAATATAATTAGACTATTTTATATTTCTCATAAAAAAAATATAGATATACATCCTGTAACATTAAGGATTGTTACAAGTTTGACTAAGTTAATTAATTACGAAGTTAGACACGATTTTAACGCTAACCAAATGTTTTTGAATATATTAACAAGCGAGAAAGACTCTACAAGAACATTAAGATCAATGAATGAGT
>CACEFQ010000015.1 GCA_902558885.1 uncultured SAR116 cluster alpha proteobacterium | reverse complement strand
ACTAATTTATAAATTAATAAATAAAATTAAGAATACAAAAAATTGTCCAATATAAAAACTTATAAATCTATTGAAAATGACGATGCAGAAGTTGCAAAAAAACAAGTACAAACAGGCTTGTTATCTGGCTTTGTTGGGGCTTGGGGTAAAGAATTTTTGGGTGGGGAAAATGTTAGAAACCTAGAGAATAAATGTAAAAAAATATTTGATTTTAAATATGCCATCTCTGTCAATTCTTGGACTTCGGGGTTGCAATTAATGATTGGTTCTCTTCAAGAAGACAAATATATGAAATCAGAAGTAATAGTTACACCTTGGACAATGTCTGCCACTGTTATGGCCATTATTCATAATGGCCTTATTCCAAGGTTTGTGGATATTGACCTTAATACATTTATGCCGCGAACAAAAGATATCTTAAACACAGTAAATTCAAATACCAAAGCAATATTAATGGCAGATATTTTTGGGCAATCTTTTCCATATGAGGATTTAGTGCATTTGAAAGATCAAGGTATCAAAATTTTTTCTGATGCTGCTCAAGCTCCTTTGGTAAAAAGAAATAAAAAACCTGTTGGCTTTCTAGCAGATGCTACTGGCGTTAGTTTTAATCGACATAAACATATTAATACTGGGGAGGGAGGGATAATTCTAACTAACGACCAAGATATTTACAATTGGTGTATCTTATCAAGAAATCATGGTGAAAACATTGACACAAGTCATTATAAATTTACTAATATGGTTGGTTTTAATTATAGATTGACTGAAACTCAAGCTGCAATTGGACTTAATCAACTCAATAAACTTGGTAATAATGTACAAAAACGACAATTACAAGGTAATTATCTCAATTCATGTTTTGCTAAATCCAAATACTTTGATCCTGTTTTACCAATTGATGGTAATGAACATGCCTATTACATTTACCCTTTGAAATTGAAAAAAGAGTTTGGTAATACAAAATTTAGGAAGAAAATATGCAATTATGTGAAAAAAAATAATTTTCCTCCTCTTTTAGAAGGATATCAAAATATTCACAAATTAGATGTTTTCACTAAAAAAAGCGCAACTAGTGGTCGATATAGTTGTTTATATAACCCCATAATACTTCCAAATGCTGAAAAATTACATAATGAAATATTCATAGGAATTCTTTTGTGTAATCATGAATATTCAAAAAAAGATCTTAAGCATTTAAGTGATTTAATGGAAGAAGCCTGTGGAAAGTAATTGTTTATTTCTAGGCACCGATCCTGGTGGAGCAGCAACCTTAAAAGTCTTAGATGAATCATTAAAACAATACTATAATAAAAATTCTATTTACATGGATCTTAATAAAAAAAACTTAAATAATGTTTTACAATATATTGACAATAAAAATAACAATATTGTTGTTCTAGGCACTTCTATTGATATGACTTATGAGTGCTCGATAATTGAAAAAATTTCATTAAAAAGAAAAAAACCAAAGATTTTTTTTTATGTTGACGAAAATTATAATGTACAACCTAGGGTTTTAAAATTAAAACCATATCATAAAATTATAAATGGAATATTTTATCAATATAATACAAAGAAAATAGATTACTTAGACTTTGTTAATTCTTATCAGTATGGATCACCACTTTTAGATACTGATAATCCAAGTTTTTCATTATTTAATCACTTCAATTATAAATATAATTCATCCGCTAAATGGATTATTGTTGATGAATACAAAGATGTTTTTTTTATTTCAAAAAAACAATTATATAAAAACAGTTTTCTTTCAGAAATTTTGAAAAAAAACGGTTATGATTTACTGAATTTTAATATTAGACAACATCCTAAAAATTTTATAAATGAAAAATCATTTATTACTGGTGAAACTAGAGGCTTCATTGGATATTCAAGTTTTTTTCTTTCAATTGCATTTTTGAAGGGTTTTTCTGTAATTTCAATTGCTGATAAATTCGTTGATTCAGTAACTTTAAGTCAATTCCCAATTCATAGAAAATCAATAAATGATTTAAGTAAAAATCAAAATTTAGAAAAAAATCCAATTGAATTTCGAAACATGAATAAAGGTTCAACTGAAAAAATCTTAAATTGTTTAAGAATATATCTTTGATATTTAATTTAAATTTTTATCTAGTTAAATACCTATCAATTTATAAAAAAATGTTGATTTTCAAAATCAACATTATTAACTTAATCAATTATTTTATATTCAATGAAACATCAGGCTCGAAAAAATATAAAATAAAATTAGTATTTGGAATCATTTAATGAAATATTGCAAAACTTGTCTTCAACCTGATACTAGACCTAATACTAAATTTTTTGAAGACACAATTTGTCCTGCTTGTCATTACCTCCTTATTACCAAAGACATTAATTGGCAGGAAAGGTTTGATATAATTTCAGCTGAATTGAAAAAAAATATTGTACGCAAAACAAGAAATAATTTTTTTGATTGTATTATTGGTGTTAGTGGAGGAAAAGATAGTACTAGACAAGCACTTTGGGTTAGAGACAAACTAAAGTTAAAACCTCTACTGGTTTGTTTATCGTATCCACCTGAACAAGTTAATCGAAGAGGAACTGAAAATATATCTAATTTAATTAATCTAGGTTTTGATGTTATTTGGTCAAGTTTGTCTCCTAAAACGTGGAAAAAAGCTCTTAAAGAAGGTTTTTTTCGTTTTTCTAATTGGGCAAAAAGTACTGAAATTGCTCTTTTTTCCTGTGTGCCAAGGATAGCAATAGACTATAAAATTAAATTAATTTTTTGGGGAGAAAACCCTGGCCTTCAAGTAGGTGATCTCGCTACTTTAGGAAAAAATGGTTTTGACGGAAATAATGTAATTAATGCTAATACACTTGCAGGTGGTAATATAAATTGGCTATTCGAAACTGGAATACCAAAAAACAAACTATCTCCTTATTCTTACCCTTCAATTAAAGAATTCAAAAAAGAAAAATTACAAATAATTTTTATTGGGTGGTTATTTAAAGATTGGTCTCAAAATAATAATGGACTTTACTCTGTTCTTAATGGACTACTAATAAGGAATAATAACAAAATTGAAAAAAGTGGAGATTTAATTGGAATATCCTCTTTAGATGAAGATTGGGTTTCATTAAATCAGGTAATAAAATATTATAAATACGGATTTGGTAGAATTTCAGATCAAGTTAATGAAGAAATTAGATTAGGAAAAATTTCAAGAGATGAAGGGATAAGCATAATTGAAAAATATGATGGTAAATGTGATGATAAATATATAAAAAGTTTCTGTAAATATATAGAAATTCCATATAATCAGTTCTGGGAAAATATTTATAAATCTATAAACAAAAAACTTTTCTATATTGAAAAAGGAATTATAAAACCAAAGTTTAAAGTTGGAATTGGTATTTTATGAACATAAAAGTGGGAATAGTAGATTATAGCTTAGGTAATATATATGCTATAAAAAATATATTTCTATCACTAAATTGTCATGTTTTAGTAAGTGATACTCTTTCAGAATTGAGTAAATGTGATTTACTTATCTTACCAGGTGTTGGAAGTTTTCCTTACGCAATGACAAATTTAAAAAAGAAGAAACTTATATCTTTTATAATTAAATGGTCGGAAGAAAATAAGTTTATTTTAGGGATTTGTCTTGGAATGCAATTATTATGTAATTATTCTCATGAGAATAAGAAAACTAAAGGATTAGGGATTATTCAAGGTAACATTGTTAACAATGAAGAAAATATTGCAAATATTGGTTGGAATTTACTTCATTGTAATACAAATGATAATTTTTTGAAGATAGGAAAGAAAGATTATTTCTATTTTAATCACTCTTACTGTTACAAAGGACCAATTAATTACCAATTATATGAATGTAAAAAAAATCCAAAAATAATAGCCATAATTAAACACAAAAATACTTATGGAGTTCAATTCCATCCTGAAAAAAGTCAGAGCTCGGGCCTTTTATTTCTAAAAAAATTTTTAGTTAGAGTTCAAAATGGCAACTAAAAGAATTATTGGGGCAGTAATTATTAAGGACGGTCTAGCTGTTCAATCTTTTAATTTCAACAACTATTTGCCGTTAGGTGATCCAATTATATTAATAGAAAATTTAGATAGATGGGGAGCTGACGAAATCCTTATTTTGGATATTGATAGATCAAGAAATAATTTAGGTCCAAACTTTGATTTTCTCGAGAATTTAAGTAAATTTAAAATCAAAACTCCCTTAATCTATGGTGGAGGTATAAAAAATAAATTTGATGCTATAGATGTTGTACAAAAGGGGATTGAAAGAATAGTAATTGACCAATGGCTAAATAGTAACTTTAATGAAGTTAAAGAACTTTCTTCAATACTTGGCCGTCAAGCTATTATTACTTGTTTTCCACTATCAATTAAGAAAGATGAAATTAAATATTATAACTATTTAAACTATAAACATACATCCATCTCTAAAAGTTTTATGACCGATTTAAAAAAAGTTTCTTCTGAAATACTTGTGATTGATTACAAAAATGAAGGTTCGTTTGGGAATTTTAACGTAGATTTAATTAATAAATTATTACCAGTATATAACCTTGAAATGATAGCTTTTGGTGGTATTTCTCCTCAACAAATAAATAACCTTTTATCAATCAAAGAAATTTCAGCTATTTGTATTGGTAATTATTTAAATTATAAAGAACATAATATACAACTTTTAAAGCAAAGTTTAAAAAATAAAAATATTAGACCCGAAAAATTTTTGAAAGAAATTTAAGTTGAATGAATAATAATTTTAAACAAAAATTCTGTTCTAGATGCTTATATTCCTCTGATCATCCTCTAGGGATAATTATCAATAAAAATGGCTTATGTTCTGGCTGTACTATTCATGAAGAAAAAAATTCTTTAGATTGGGAATTTCGGTTAGAAAAACTAAAAAAATTAGTTAATGATTATAAATTAAAAAATTCTAACAAATATGATTGTATTGTTCCAATTACTGGAGCTAATGACTCATACTTTATTTTATATGTTGTTAAACATATTTTAGGCTTGAATCCTTTACTAGTTAATTATAATAAATATTTTAATACACCTTTAGGAGTTCATAATTTAGCTAATTTAAGAATTACCTTTGATTGTGATATTTTAGTTCAAAATATTAACCCTATATCTGTTAAAAAAATTACTAGAACAACTCTTAGGGAGTTTGGGAGTGTATATTGGCCTATTTTGGCAGGACACACCGTTTTTCCAGTTCAAATAGCTGTAAAAAAAAGGATTCCACTCATTATTTGGGGAGCGCATCAAGGATTAGAACAAGTTGGTATGTTTTCTCATAAACATGAAGTAGAAATGTCTAGGAGATACAGAAAAGATCATGATCTATTAGGTTTTGAAGCTGACGATTTATTATCAGTATATGATTTTCTTAATGAGGAAGACATATGGCAATATAGATATCCTGATGATTTTGACATAAATAATGTTGGTGTAAGAGGAATATATTTGGGAAACTTTATTAGATGGGATCCAAAAGCACAACATGAAAAAATGATAAGTTTATTTAATTATAAAACAACAAAATTTAACAGAACTTTTGATTGTTATGATCATGTAGATTGCTATAACTATATGGACATACATGATTTGTTGAAGCTATATAAAAATGGGTATTCAAAAGTAACAGATCATGCTTGTAGGGAGATACGGTTTAATAGAATTTCTAAATCAGAAGGTCTTTTTTTGGTTCAAAAGTTTGAAAATGCAAAGTTGAAATATTTAGATTTGTTTTGTAATTGGCTAGGTATTGAACAATCGTCATTAAATTTTATTTTAAATGAGTGTAGAAATGAAAAATTTTGGATAAGAAAAGATTATAATGAATGGGAGTTTAATGGTTTAAGCCTCAATCAAAAAAAATATAAAAAATCGTCTACATTTCACGAAAGTTTTATTTCCACAAAAAATAATAAAATTAAAGAGCCAAAAAATAAATATATAACAATAGGAAAAGGTTGGCCGTAAAATAATTTTTATTTTTAATTATTGTACCATTCGAAAATCATTATAATCCATAGCATAAGTTCCATGTATATAATCAGTTTGTCTGTCAAATTGTATAGGAAATTCTTTAATTACAATTATTGGACCTTGATTAAATATTTCAGACGTTATTGAACTTGGACCTGTTATATAAACTTTCTTACTAATTAAATCCAATTTCTTTTTAAGAGGTATATTTAATTTATAACTAAAACTTTCAAAAAGTTTTTCATAAAAATTTAAATTTTCTTTTGTTGCAAATGGATGTGGCCTGTGAAACATAGATTTTATAATGTATTTATCACTGAGTAATTTTAAACAACTGATTAATTTATCTTTCCCAAGAGCATTACACATAGCTTGTGGAGCACACAGTATAATTTGATAATCTTCAGATTTTATTAAAGGAATAAAATCGTTTATATCAATTATATGATGAGTTACAACTTTCCAATTTAATTTTAAGAACCATTCATTATAATGTTTTTTTTCATTTTCCGAGTAACACACAAATTCTGTTGGCTTGCTACCAACTTGACAAGAATAATCAAAACAAAAAGTCTCATTCAAGGTTAAATTATTTACACGAGTTACAAAGAACAAAAACCAAAATTCTTTATCAAAAAAAGGAGAAGATTCATAATGTTTGAAAAATAAATTTAAAAACTCATCTGAATTTAAAAATATACCCGAAAATGTAACTTGTTTTATTTCTCTGTAATTTGAAGAAAAAACATAGAAAAAGTAAATTATTATCTTCAAAATAAATATTTTTATTTGATTATGAAACATAAATTTAAATATATGATTAAGTAATTTAATAAATCTATTTTTCAATCTAGTTTTTTTAAGATCTTTTGGATTAAATTGGTCATGATATAAATCTCCATGGTGAGGACCAATTAATAATTTTTCACAATTTGCATTGTCAAATAAAATTCTTTCATAAGACTGAGATGAACTCATACTAATCAATACGTCTGGTTTTTTAGAAATAATATCTTTAATTTGTTTTAAGGCGAGATAGAAATTATGTTTTTCAATAGTTGGATGGTGAAAAATTATTTCAGCTTTTTTATTAATTTTTTTTAATAAATTTTTTGGAATTCTATCATCAAGAATAAATAAAATATTTTTATTATTATTTTTAATTAATTTGTTAATTATTTTATTAAATAAGTCAACATGATGGGGATTTGTAAGGATTAAGACAATAAAATTTTTATACTTAAAATTTATTTTACTTACTAATCTATCTGCTAATAGCTTGTTAATTGCCATTTAAAACCTTAAACATTATGTCGTATTAATTTTAAATCTTTATGATTTATGTTTGTTAAGTCAATTTGTTTTTTAAAAAATTTTTTTATAATATCATCATTAAAATCTTTATTTTGGGTGTATCTTATTTCCATTTTTTTATTTTGAGGTAAGGGTTTAAAATCAAAAAGTTTATTGTTATTTAGATTTTTAAAAAGAACCAGATGAGCTTTCTCAACTGCTCTCATTGAAAATAAAAAAGTATCATCTCCATCCTTTAATTCTGGTGTAGCATGGAATAATATATCACCTTTATCTAATCCTTCTGAAAGTTTAATGATAGTAGCCCCAACATAAGAAGGATTATTATCAAAGAGTGCCCAAAAGTTACATGCAGCACCTCTATAATATGGTGCCATACCCATATGAATATTATATGTATTTTTATTAATCAAAAAGTCAGCTAACCACCCTTTGATATAACTTGCTCCAAAAATAATATAAACATCAGATTTTAGCGCATCTTTAATTATTTTAAAGGGCAGTAAATTTAAATCACCTCGTTTTATAGTAAGTGTTTTAACTTTATTATTTAAAAACCCTATATTCCCAAAAATATTTTTTTCTGCATTAATTACTTTTTCAAAATATATTTTCATAAGCTTTGAATTTTTAAAGAAATCTTCTATTGTTCCAGGAAATACAGTATTAACTTCGAAAACGCAAAAAATTTGGTCAGCAATTTTTGATAATAACCTAATTAAATGTAAATGTCTGGATTGATTACCAGTGAAAATAGTAATTTTCATTATATCATTTCTTCATTAGATTTTAAATTGTGGGTACATTTCTATAAATTGATTTATATCAGAATATTGTTGTTTACTGAATTCCTTAAGTAAAATAACTTTTAAAGTATTAGCTTCTGACTCAAAAATACTCCCACTAATAGAAGATAAATGGTAATAATATTTTTTTACCTCATCAGAAAAAGGTAATACATTAGATATTAATCTGAAATTTATATTTCCAAATTTGTTGCCTAAGTCTATTAATCTCTCATTGTTTAGTTCAATTTCTCTATAGTGAGGCCTTAAATGAATTTCACTAATTCCTAATTCCTTAGAAATTTTTATTACCTCTTTTAAGCATGAAGTTAATTTATTATTATTTTCTGATATCAACCCCACAGAAAGTGTCATAATAGCTATGTTTTTATTTTTTTTAAAAATTTTATTTTTTTGAATTTTATAAATCTTTTCATGTTTAATCATATTACTTTTGCTAAACTTTGAAAGAGAAATGGCCTCATTATCAGACAAACAAAAAATTTCATCATTAATTGTACCACCTATTTGAGTAAATTTATCACCTCCTAAAATATAAGGAATTCTGATATTTATAATTTTAGGAAGTAAAAAATAACCAAAATATTCTCTATACATATCAGGAAATAAAGTGAAGAAAAAAATATCAAATCTGCTAACAAGTTTATTATAAATCCATAACTGACTAGCTACACTAAATTTAGGGTAATTTAACTTTGTAAGAGTGATAATAGTATCATGACTATATTGATTTTGTGGTTTACTGAAATCTTTAGCTCTTTTTGAAAATATTTTGTTAATTAAATTATAAATAACTATAGATATCCCATATATGATTGGAACGTTTAAAAGTTTATTATGGAAATATCTTTTATTTCTAAGTACTTTTGTTGCTACTTTAATCAAAATATCATTTAAAATTGTAAAAGATTTAATTAATTTCAGAGGTAAAATTAAAACAAAAATAATTATAGATAAAATTTTAAATAAAATATATTTTAAAAATCTTAGTACATAATGCTTAGAAAATATCAATGAAGCAATTAAAACTAACATTAATTTTTTTATTTTAGTTAAAATTGTTTTTATTCTACTTTTTTTATCAAATTTATATTTGAAAAATTTTGAGATCTTATTTATTAAAATTATAAATCTTGTAAGATCCAATTCTGGCTTTTTCTTATCTGCTATATTTATTTGATTAAAACCTAATAATGTCTTGAAAATTATAAATTTTGTCATTCCTCTATAATCTAAAATCAATGATAAAATTCTTACAAATTTTCTATTGATAAATTTTAATTTAGATAAGTTCAAAATAAATGGATAGTTTAAAAGATTTGATGCATGAGGCCAGACTAAAATAGTTTTTTCTGGCTTCAAAAGTTTTATAAGAATTTGTTCAGTGGAATATAGAGCAGATATCGACAAAAAAGTTCCAACTGAAACAGATTTAAACATTTTTTTAAATAAAACAAATAGGATCACCTCATTTGGCGAAGCAACTTCAGTAATATCGTAAAAATAAAAATTTTTATTTTTAAAGTTTTCTTTTAAGTATTTTTTTTCTTCTTCAGAATCTTCAAAAGTAAAAAATACTAATATGTTTTTAGAATTTAATTTAGAAATAACCCATGATGAACTAATTCTAAGTGTTTGTTTATTACCCCAAAAAAGAACATCACAGCTATAAATTTTATCATAATTAAATAAAAAGTTTTTACAAAAATATTCAAATAACCATTCTGATGATCTAACTAAATTTTCAATACTAGAAGTGTTTTTAATAACTAAATCCAAATCATAAAGATAATTTCTTTCTGGTTGTATCAATTCAATAGGAAGATTTTTAATTTTTTCAAACCCTAAAAGTTCAAGTAATGATTGAAATCTATCGACTTGCCTATCTTCTTGAGTATCTCCAACATTACTTAAACTTATTATATTATCATGGGCCAATCTAATTAAACATTGTTGCTCAGTTAATTGAACTTTATTTCTGAATGCTAGCTTATAACAAATAGCAACTTCAGCATTTATTTCTTTTGTTTTGAAATTTGATGAAAAAAGTAAAGCTTCTAACATAGATTTTTTAGAAACAACTGAAAACATGATTGAATTGTAATCAGACGCAAACTCGATTAATCTTTCATCATTATTTTCTTTAACAAAAGGTATAGATCTGACAGGACTAACTGTCTTTGGAATTTTATTCTTATCCAAAATCCAAGCAAATGCTCTTAAATTCAATATATTATTTTTGAAGAAAGTAATCGATTTAGATTTTAATTCTAAATCTAATTGATCTAAAAGAATATAATCATCATCACCAGAATAAATACATAACCTAGTTTCAATTTTTTTAACTAAATCTAAAAATAAATCTATCTGTTTAGTATTTTTATTAAAATTAAATAATTTTATATTTAAATCACTTTTTGAAATATCTTTTTTAATTTTTTGATGTATTGTATTTATTGAAGAATCAGCAATATAAATTGGAACTGTGAGTTTTTGTTTCTCATAAAAATCAATAAGAGATTTTATGAAGTCATATCTATTCATTGTAGTAATGAATATACTTAAATCTTGGGAAATATTTATTATTTTATTTGAGCTTTTTTTTTCCATAAAAATTTATTTTTCAAAATTTTTTCTATAATTAGTAGGTTGAATTTTTAGGATTTTTTCTTCATAATAATTGATACCTTCAAACACATCTTCAAAATAAGAATCAACCTTACCATTTTCTAAAATAACACACTTGTCGCATATTTGTGATATTTGCAACATATTATGAGAAACAAATAACAAAGTAGAATTTGTTTTCATTACAGTCATTCTTTCTAAACATTTTTTTTGAAAACTTGGATCTCCAACTGCTAATACTTCGTCTAAAATTATAACTTCAGGGATTTGAAAACTTGCTACTGAAAATGCAAGCCTCATATACATACCTGACGAGAAAAATTTCAAAGGCTTGTATTTTGAATTAGCAACCTCAGCAAAATCTATAATTTCATCAATTTGTTCCTCAGACAAACTTGCATTTAAACCTAATAGGGCGGAATATAACTTTATATTTTGTATGGCATCTAGCTCTGGATTAAAGCCAGTGCCTATTTCAAGCATTGGTAAAATTCTCCCTCTTAGTATCACCTCACCCTCTGAAGGTTCCATAACTCCTGAAACAATTTTTAATAAAGTTGACTTGCCAGAACCATTTCTACCTAAAAAACCAATGCATTCACCTTTGCTTGCTTTTAAATTTATATTATCTAACACTAATGTATCTTTATATTCTCTATTGAGAAAATTCCAAAAATGCTCATTTTTTGCAACACGAAAGGATTTACAAAGATTATTTATTTCTACAACATGCATTAAAATTTTAAGTCCGTTTATAAGTGATCCATAGCCATTCTAAATCTTGAAAGATAAAAGTATGTACAAATAATTATTAAAAAAAATAATGTACATAAACCAATCATGAGAAATTTTACATCTAAAATTGGTAATCCCAAAATAGTACTTCTAACCATTTCAATGCCGGAAGTAAGAGGATTTATAGCAGCAATATATTTCCATTTTAAAGGTAATGCTCTAAAAGGATAAATTATGGGTGTCAAGTACATAAGTGCTGTAATGATATAAGACCAAAGATATAAAAAATCTCTTTTTTTAATGGAAAGAGCAGCCGCAATCAATCCTCCACAAATTGCTGTTAACATTGTGATTGTTAAGCCAAAAATAATATAAATTGGAGAAAGAAATGATAATTGTATTGCTGAAAATCCTTGCAAACAAATGTAAACAATATAAAAAACTACTAAATTTACGCAACATTGTATTAATCTGAAATAAGCTTTTGAAAAAGGAAATAAAAGTGGAGAACAAGGAACCTTAGTCAAAATTCCAGCATTTTCAACTAAGGTATAACTAATATTTATGCTAGCTTGTGAATAAGAAGTCCATACCAACAACCCAAAAATATAAAAGAAAAAAGCGTTACTTCCTTCTGTTGGCATTTTTCCTACATTTCCAAAAATTACATAAAAAACTGTTGCCTGTATAAATGGCATTATAAAAAACCAAATAGGACCTAATTGTGTTTGAATAAATTCTTGCCTAATGTCCCTTATAACTATTGATTTAAGTGCAGTTTTTTGCATGTAAAGCATCTTAAAAGAACCAATTAATGAGTTTCTATTGGCACCCTTTTTGTTCACTGTAATTATCAACTTGTTATTTTCTGGTTTATTTAAATAATTCTTTGTTTTCTTGATAAATCTATCTTTGTCATCAAGTAATAAATGGAAGAAATTTTTTGAAAAATTAAATAATACCAATAATGAAATACAGAAGAAGTAAGGAATATTAAATAAAATTTTAATGATGAATTTTAATAACTGAGTTAATAAAATAAAAAGATGAAAAAACCATTTAAATAGTTTTTTGAACAAAGCCTTAAATATTTTGAAAATCAAAATAAATAAAGATTTCATATAAAAACTTATAAATATCGTTAACTTGATAAAATTATAAAATAAAAAATGTATCATATTATTTCAGAGACAAAATTAGAGAAATCAGTTTTCCCAAGGTTTATATCTTAACTCCCACTTATTGTCTTCTTTCTTCCAAATATTATCAGATCTAAATGAGTCTACAATCTCGTTGAATTCCTCTTCATTTATTTCTAAATAAGACAAAAATTCTTGATAATATTTGTTAGGAAATTCACCATCATATTTTTTAACAAGTGCCAACCCTTCTTCTCTAGTTAAATGGCCATCACGAATTTCATGGGATGCATCATCAGTTGTTCTTCCAAATCCAAACTTAATATATTTCATGTAATAATGAAAGCCGTCTGCCTTATCATCTAAACTAGCATATTTACTGTAAGTTCCCTCAGATCTGTCCTCATTAGGAGTGAAACCGGTATTTTCAGAGGCATAATAGAAATTCTGTTGTGGTATCCATTTTCTATAATATGAATAAAAATGTTTACCTTCTATACCATTATTCATCAGATCATTAATATTTGGTATTTTATATAAGTCTAAATCTGAAGAGGTAAAATCTTTCGAAAAGTATCTTTTTTCAGATTTAGCAAAGTCTACTAATTCATCAATATTTGATCCTTTAAAATATAATCTATCAAATTCCTTTACTGGAACAAGAGGTTTATCTAATGTAGCTGGATCTCCAGCATATTCTGCTTCACCATTTTCACCAAACATTACTAATTTAATATTTGTTTGTAATGCTATTCTAAAAGGCAAACAAACTTGACCTAAGACAAAAACATGAAAAGCATCACCAAGCTCTTCTAGACATAATCTTGATAAGTTTCTATGTAATTTTCCATTTGGAGAAATAAGATAATTAGAAAATCCTGTATCTCTTAAAGATTGAAAGTTCTTCCAACCTATATCAGTATACATTAATGGAGTCCAAGTGATAGTGAGAGGGTTCATTCCATATTTAAATTTTAATTCATGCGCTACATATGCTGAATCCTTCCCTCCACTGCTGGGCACCAACACATCATATGAACCGTCTTTAGATCTATATTTATCTAATAATTTTATTAACTCTTCTTCTCTAGAGTTCCAATCAATTCCATTTTTAAAATATTCAGTATTTCTACAACCTCCACATACACCATCTTTATCAAAGGTGATTCTTGGTCTTTGATTTGACATTACACATTTTTTACAAAATAACACTTTTTGTGGTTGTAATTGTAATTGTTTTTCAAATCTTTTGTTCATTTCAAGTTCCTTTAGCATTAACTGAAACTATATTATCAAAGAAAGGTTTGCTATTATTTAAAACATACATTTTTTCAAAAATAATACTAACTATTTTATGAGATGTATTTTCAAATTCATAGGGATTATTTTTATTTTCAAATGATTTTTGGGATAAATTTAAAACCTCCTTAAGTCTTGAACTTATTGATTTAACAGTATTTGAAGAATTTACAACACCAAATGGAATAATTCTTCCTTTTTGTCTATTCCCAATATTTAACACAGGGACCTTTAAAGCCGGTATTTCAATTATACCACTAGATGAATTTCCAATTACGCATGACGAATTTTTAGCTATAGAGAAATAATTTAATTGTCCTAATGAATTATAAAAATGAGCATTTTTATTATTTTTACAAAATTTAATTATATGTGAATTAATTAATTGTCCATCTGGATCTGAGCCCGTTAAAGTAAAAATTATGTTTTCTTCTGAAAAATTTGCTAATACTTTCAACAAGTTTGAAATGTTTCTAGCGTTAGATATTTCTCCCTCAGTTTCAGGATGATAGGTAACCAAGAAAAGTTTTTTTTCAAAATTAATTTTGAATTTTTTAGATATCCAATTTTTACTTCTAAACTTACATTTTTTAATATTTTCAACTCCTAAAGAACCTACATTAAAAACAGTACTTGGCCTTTCTCCCATATTTATTAATCTAAGTGCATAATCAGAAGTGCTTGTAAAATGAAGATTTGATAATTTACTAATAGAATGCCTCATTTTTTCATCCAAAGATCCAAGAGTTACTTCTCCTCCATGAATGTGAGCTATAGGGATTTTTAGAGTAGATGCAGCTATGGCAACAGAGAATATCTCGCTCCTATCTCCCAATATTAATAATAAGTCTGGCCTTAATTTATCAAAGTATTCAGAAAAAGAAATTATTCCAAGTCCAATGGATTTTGCCATTCCAACATTAGTATCAGAATTAATTTGCATTTCGATTTCAGCATCAATTTTAATTTTTTCTTCTAAGATTTCATTTTTAGTAGTATCAAAAAGTGTTGATAAATGACTTCCAGTTACTACAAATATTAATTTTATTCGTCGTTTTGAATTTAAAAGTTTAATTATAGGTTTAAGCAAGCTAAACTCTGCTCTGGACCCAGAAACAATTACAATTTTTTTCATATTTCTATATTATCATCCTTCATAAAATGTAATTTTGCTTTTGTTCCTATTACGTCATCCCACCTCTTAGGATCAATACCATTTCCAGGTCTTTTAAGAGTTATATTTTCTTCAGAAAAAAACTCACCTTTTTTAATATTTTGTCTTGCAACTATAGATTTTTTAGCAGGAACAAAATTTTCTTTTTCACTTTTAGATATTCTAAAGTTGCTCTTACCAATTAAAGTTTTTGCTTTTTTAATTCCTTGAATTAAATCTTTTAGTTCAGAGGTTGTTATGCTTGCTCTATGATCTGGACCAATTGCATTTTTATCATAAGTAACATGCTTTTCTATTACGCTTGCACCTAGAGTGTAAGCAATAGATGCTGCATCGATTCCTGATGTATGGTCGGAAAAACCAATTAAACATTTTTTGTATCTATTTAATAAAGAATTAATATTTATGAGATTTGCATCATTGTCAGGCGTAGGATAAGCGGTATTACAATGTAAAATAACTAAATTAGAAAGAGAAAAATTAGCTGATGAAATTATTTTTACCGCAAAATCTATATCAACTAATTTTGACATCCCAGTAGAAATAATTATTTTATCTGCAAATGTGGCGGCTTTTCTTAAAAATGGTGTGCTGGTTAAATCCGATGATGAAAATTTAATTGATTTTTGGCCTATATTTTTTAAGAACATTAGACTATCCATATCAAATGGAGTAACTAAAAAATCTACACCTATATTTTTTGAAAATTGTTTCAGTAATTTAATCTGGTCATAACTCAAAGTATATTTCTCTAACATTTTTTTTTGGTGACTTTGATTAGGATTGTTTTCTTTCTGATATGGAGCTACTAAAGCTTTTTTTGTTACTAGTTCAGAAGGGTTAAACAATTGAAATTTCACACAGTTAGCACCTGCTAAGGAAGATTTTTCAATCAAACTTTTAGCAATGTCAATATTACCGTCGTGATTTACTCCAATTTCTGAAATAATGTATGGTATTTTGTTATACATTTTCTTTTACAATAGTCCCTGCTGGTATAATTGTCCCCTCTTTTACACTTACATTTTGAAATATTATTGATCTTGCGCCTATGAATGAGTTCTTATGAACATTCACACCACCTAATAAGACCGCTCCTGGAGCAATATGACAGTTGTCTTCAACTATAACATCATGTTCTAATATAGAGCCTGTATTTATTATACAGTTACTACCAATTTTAACATGGCTATTAACTACTACCTGATGCATAATTATTGTTCCATCTTCTATGAGAGATTTTTTACTAATGATAGAATAAGTTGATTTTATAGTTGGTAAAATAAAATTTAATTTTTTTAAGTTGTTATATATATTTCTTCTTTTTTTAAATTCTTTTATTTGACCAATTCCTATATGTGCATAATCAAATTTGGTCCTTAAGTAAGATAAATCAGAATCATCCCCTAAGTATAGATTGTCTTTACTTTTAAATTTTGAACTTTCAGTATTATCAACATAACCAGCTATTGTAAATTTAGCCTCACTTTTTATTACATCCACACATGATCTTGAATGACCTCCGGACCCTATGATAATAATTTCTTTCATAATAAATTTGCACTGCTTGGAATGTTAATAAGTCTTTTTGATAACAAAACAGCCTCTTTTATATTTGATTTTGGAAAACTCTTATATGGTTTTAGTTTGTGCAAAGGCTCCCAAATTGGCCTTGCCATTATGTTATTTTTATTACAATCATCCAAAATTAAATCTAAATCTTTTATAAAATTATCTTCAAGTAAAATAGCATTTAACCAATTATTTGGACTACTAGTAGTTTTTGGATGATGAAACTTAACTCCTTTAAAATTTTTAAATTTATTTTGCAGGAATAAAGCTAATTTTTGTTTTTTTTCAAGAAAAAAACTTAATTTTTCAATTTGTGCACAACCAACTGCCGAGCTTAAATTACTTAATCTGTAGTTAAAACCAATCTCATCATGTTGATATTTCCAAGGATGATTTAATTTAGCAGTTGTCGATAAATGTTTTGCCTTTTTTAACAAATCATTATTTTTAGAAATTAGGGCTCCTCCATTACCAGAAGTAATAATTTTGTTTCCATTAAAACTTATAATCCCTAAATCACCTTTCAAACCTAAATGAATATCATTGTTTTTAGAACCCATTGCTTCAGCTGAGTCTTCAATCACTTTGAGTTTATATTTTTTGGCAATTATTAAAATTTCATCTATCTTACATTGATAACCAAAAATATGTACAGGTATAATGCCAGAAATCTTATTTTTTGTATTTTTATTGATAGTACCTTCAGGTGTAAAAGCAACAATTTCACTTAGATATTCATCTAATTTTTTTGGATCTATGCCAAAGGTTTCGTTTTCTATATCAACGAAATTAGGAATACAACCACTTTGAACAATTGCAGATGCTGTGCCTACGAAAGTGATTGCGGGAAGAATAATTTCACTGCTCTCTGGTAAATTCAAAGCTTTAATTGCTAAATTAATTGCACATGTACCATTTACTACAACAACGCTATTTTCAATTCCACAATATTCAGCAATTTTTTTTTCAAATAGATCTACATATTTTCCTACAGATGAAACAAATGTTGTATTTATACAATCTTTAAGATATTCATGTTCTTTGTCCGTGAAAACAGGTTCATGTAAGGGAACAAATTCATGTTGTTTTCCTAAAATTTCAGAATAAATTTGACAAATATATTTTGATAAAGGATGTTCCATTATTTTTCTATTTTGTAATTGCCATATGTGTTGATGGTAAAACTAGTTCTAAAAAAACCTTGATTTAATCTGTTCACAAGTTCTTTTATTCCCTCTTTAACACTTATTTCATTATCAAAGCCAAGATTTTTGATTTTATCAAAATTAACTTTATAATTTCTAGGATCATTTCCTTTCTCTAAAAAAATGACTTTTTTACCATCAACGTATTTTTGAATTTCTTCTACAATTCCTCTTTTAGTGAAGTTATTGTAATTTGAACCAGCATTAAAGACCTCAAAATAAATGTCATTCAATTTACTATTAAAAACTAATTCTATAATTCTTGCGAAATCTTTTGTATGACAATATGGTCTCCATGTATCTGGGTCATATACTTCCAAGCTTTCTCCTAAAAACATATTTTTTGTAAATTCATTAACAGTCAAATCAAATCTCATTCTTGGCGAAACTCCAAAAGCTGTCGCAAATCTTAAAATAGTAGCAGAGTAACTAACTTGGTCTTTCAAATCTAAAATTAATTTTTCTATTTCTACTTTACACTTTGCGTAATGTGACAAAGGTGATAGTGAATAGTTTTCATCTGCCTGATCATTCTCGGGAATTAAACCATAATTAGAACATGTTGAAATAAATAAAAATTTGCCAAAAAATTTATTTGATAAATTTTCAATAAAGTTTTTTATAGCTTCAAAATTAATTAATTGTGATAAATGAGGATATTGTTTCGTAATAGGATCACCCACTAATCCTCCAAGAAAAACAATATAATCTTGTCCTTCAACTAATTCATCAATATCATTTTTTTTTGAAAAATCAGAAAATTTAAAAGTGAAATTTTTATTTTCTAAAAGAGGAATTACTTGATCAGAAATTTTATAAATAAAATTATCACAGCATGTAACATGATAATCTTTTGACAATAAATGCTGAGTTATTACTGTACCAATATACCCCGCGCCTCCCATCAATAAAACTTTTTTACTACTCATTATTTTCTCCACCCAAAATCAATTTATTATAAAAAAACTCTATTAGCTCAAAATCATATTTATCATCTATGTCAATAGATCTAAATTTTTCAACAAAAAAAGGTTTTACTTTTCCATCCCAAAATGAGTTATTATTTAAAACAAAATTTGGGGTAGTTATGTAAAAATTTGCACATAAATCATAGCATTTTGGAGCATCTTGACGTCTAACTGGCTTGTTTTTTTTATCAATATTAGCTAATGTAATGAATCCATTTTTATCAACATTAACCATATTGAACCAAGGATTTGTAGTGCTTTCGGTAACACTGATCATAGTATCAAAATTGCTTTTAAAACTTTTTAATGCATTTATAACATCAATTTTGCTTCTTAAAGGGCAAGTTGTCGGTAAACTTATAAATTGTTTAAAATCTCCTACGTTTTCGTAAACCCAGCTGATACTATGTTTCCAAGCTAACCATTCTGGAGAATGATCTTCTGCTAATTCTTTAGGTCTTTTTATGCATACTGCTCCATGATTTTGTGCTTCTAATAAAATTTTATCACTATCACTAGAAACAAAAACGTTACTAATAGAGCCAATACTTTTAGCAAAATTAACAGAATGACCAATTAATGATAGGTTGCCTAACTTAAAAAGATTCTTACCTGGGAGACCTTTAGATCCTCCTCTAGCAAAAATAAAAGCATTAATAGTCATAGCAAATTAACTCCAATCAATTCTTTTTAAATCTGCTTCAACCGCTTTTAGTTGATCATGTGTCCCAATATCTTTCCAATATTCATGAATGAAAAAAGAATTAACTTTATTATTATTCAATAATAAATTCTCTATCATATCAGTCGCATCAAGCTTAATATTTTTTTTAAAGGTATTTAAAAGTGATGGGGATAAGACATAAATACCACTATTAGAAGCAAAACTATAAGTTGGCTTTTCTTTAACTGATTTTACAAAGCCTTTTTTGTTTAAACCAAAAATTCCAAAAGGTATTTCCACCTCAAAATTTCTGACACCTACTGTCATATCAGCCTTACTTTTTTTATGATCGTTAATTAAATCATTAATACTAAAATTACTAATGATATCTGAATTCATAGCTAGTATCGGGACATTTATTTTTTCCTTTATTAGAGACATAGCTCCAATTGTTCCTAATTTTTGTTTTTCTTGAAGAAAAATAATTTCAAAATTATGAGAATCAAAACCCTTAAAAAATTCAATGATTTTTTTACCTAGATAATTGATTGAAATATATATTCTTTTTATATTTAAGCCTTTAAACCTATTAATAATATGCTTTATTATTGGATTGCCATTAACTTCAACTAATGGTTTGGGGATGTGATTTGTAAGAGGTCTTAGCCTAAGACCCTCACCACCTGCAGAGATGAATAATACAAACTCTTGATTTTCGTACAATTTATCTGAGGTTTTTAAACCTACAAAATTTTTTTGTTTATCAATAATAGGAATTTGATCAATATCATTTATTTTAAAAAGCTTTTGCAATTCCTGTGAATTTGTATTTTCGTCTGCATAAACACAATCTTGATTGACTATGTTATCTATCTTATCATGTAGATGTAATCCATTTATCAATCCTCTTCTAACATCACCATCAGAGAGCACACCAAAAAATTTTTGCCGTTCATCTAAAATAATAGCTATCTTTAAGCCTGCATTGTCAATTACTTGCAACGCATCTCTAATAGTAGCATTTTTATTTAAAGTTAAGGTCTGTAAGTTTAACATATTGAATATTTAATACCCATAAACTTTATTTGCAAATTTTATATTTGTTTCTAATTGCTCAATAGTGCATAAATTATTAAAGCTACAATTTAAAAAATTTTCTAATAAAGGTTTCAAACCCAGCTTAAATTCTTGGACTTCATTATCAACTATTATTGTAGAATTAAAATTAGTATTATTAATTTCATGAAGAACTTCTATTGGTTTCAAAATATACTTAAAATTTTTTGAAAAAACTTCAATAGACCATCCACCAGCAGATGCCCATGATGAAATACCAGAAAACACAATATCTTTATGTGTTTCACCAGAAAAAGAAAATTGTGAACCTGAAGGATGCATCAAAAAACCTCCCTTTTTAAAAGATTTTATAGTTTTAAATTCTCCCGCAATGATTTGTATTAGATCAATGATGTGTATAGAATTAGAAATTCCCCACTTTTGTAATTCAAGTTTTTCCTTTTTTTCTTTGGGTATTAAGTGCCAACGTTCTGAAATTTCGACGTGCAATGCTAAGGGCGATCCATTCTTATCCAATCTTTTTAACATTTCCACAATAGATGGTAAAAATCTTCTATTAAAAGCATAGAAAATATTATTGTTGTTTTTAGTCATTAGTTTTTTAATTATTTCAACATGTTGCAATTTTAACAGACCAGGTTTTTCAACTAATAAGTTTTTTACACTTTTTTCTAAAAGAATTTTTGTTGTATCAAAAAGATTAGTGACATTAGTACAAATAATACAGAAAGAGGGTTTTAGATTGTTGTCTAAAGCAAAGTTTAAATCTCCATCTATAATCTTACAAAATTTAAAGTTTTCAAATTTTTTTCTTTTATGTTTATTTCTAATAATAATATGAAATTTTTTTTGTAAAAATTCTAAAATCTTAGCATATTCAAATGCCATATTACCAGCACCAACAATCCAAATTTGTTCATGTTGAGGGCAGTGATTTGATGTTTTCATCGTAATAATTCCTAAAAAAATCTAAGGTGTTTTCAGTGTATATTTTATGAATAAATCCTACATCTTTTAATTTAGGTAGATTACATTTATTGAATTTATGCAGAGAACCCAATAACATATTAGATATAGTAGATTGAAGTAAAATTAATTTGGAAGATGTTTTTTCAACTTCTAAAATTTCAAATTCACTGTCTTTTGTAATTACATTAATAGAGATTGGTTCTAATGATGTTTCAAAAGATTTAAAATCTACGATTATTCCGTTAGACATAATCCAACTAATTTTTCCAAAAACATCAAAATAACCTGTTCTTTTTGTTTCAAATAATTTTATATCTTTGGAAATACTAATTATTTCTTTTGGGTATATATTCAATAAAAAAAATAACAAATCGAAAAAGTGTATTGAATTACTTATTGGGTTCAAATGTGAACCTTTAATTGTAATTCTTTCTAAAGAATTTATTTCATTAAAAATTGTATTTTTATAAAATGGCCATAATCTTCTAGGTGTGTTAACAAAAATGTTAGCATTTTTTGATAAATTTATGAATTCCGCTAAATCCTGAATGTTATTTTCAATTAATTTTTCAACAATTGTAAATTTCACATCAATTTTTGAAATTATTTTTTTATATTCATTTAACCTACCATTTGATGGACCAGACAAAATAAGCAAAAAAACTTTTTCTTTGATATCTTCATATGAATTTATAAATTTTATTCTTTCTTTAAAATCTAATGTATTAAAGTCATTTTTTAATTTTAGTAATCCTTCATCATATCTATTAATATTAATATCATATACAAAAATATTACCATTAAAACGATAATTTAAAATACCTTGTAAGTGTCTATATCCAATCCCACCAAAGCCTGATATTAAGCAGTTTATCTTTTCCATCAATTTGCCAATAAACTTTTAAGAAGATGCACACCATGTTCACGACTTTTTTCAGGGTGAAACTGAACTCCTACTAGATTATCTTTCTTAATAAATGACAAAAAATTACAATCATTGTAATTTGTAAATGCTGAAACTGGATAATTTATTTCACTACTAGCAAAACAAGTATGCAAAAAATAAAACTTGTGTTTCTTGGGGAATAATTTAGAAGAAATTTTGTCATTTTCATTATATCTAATATTGTTCCACCCCATATGAGTATTTAATTGGTAACCATCAGTATTATTTTTTTTATAAAAGGGCAAAACTTCTCCCTTTAATAAACCTAAACCATCATGTTCACCATTTTCATAACTTTTATCAAATAAGATTTGAAACCCCAAACATATTCCAAGTACATTTTTACCAGTTTTAGTGAAATCGATCACAAATTCGTCCAAGTTTCTTTTTTTAATAAAGTCCATAGCTGATCCAAAAGCCCCTACACCAGGTAAAATTATAGCATCAAAATTATTAGACTTAGAATTTTCGGTAATTATTTCTGGATTAAAACCTATGTATCTAACTGCATCTAGTAAATTTTTTAAATTACCAGAATTATAATCAACTATAGCTATGTTCATCTAAACCTCAATTTACATAGAGTTTATTAGGCTGCAACTGAAAATCCATTATTTATCAGCCTATCTTTAATCTTTTCAATTTCAATTAAATTGTAATGTAACGCCGTACCAATTGAAACTGCAGTAACTCCTGTTTTTTCAACCAACTCTAAAATGTGGTCTGAACTTCCACAGCCTCCTGAAGCAATTACTGGTACCTTGATATTATCAACAATTTTCTTAATAAGTTCTATATCATAACCTTTTTTGGTACCATCCATATCTACAGATGTGGCCAAAACTTCTCCGGCTCCATTATTTACAGCATTCGATGCCCACTCTAATGGATCCTTATTGGCGTTTTCTCTTCCATTATCATAAAATAGAGTCCAATTTTTATTAGCATCTCTTTTAACTTGTAGTGATATACAAACACTTTGGTTGCCATAAATTTTTGCGATTTCACTAACAATTTTACTATTTTGAAAAGTTGCACTATTTATATAAATTTTATCAGAACCACTTCTGAAAGCCATTCGTGCATCATCAACGGTTTTTATACCTCCACCAAAGCCTATAGGTATAAATAAGTTCTTTGTTGTTACGTTAATTAAGTCAAAATTTGCTGGCATTCCATAAAGACTTGCTATCGTATCAAAAATCGCGATTTCATCAATACCTTCTATATAATATTTACTAGCGAAATCTGTTGGATTTCCAAGTATTTTTAAGCCTTCAAAATTTATACCTTTAATCAAATTTTGATTTTTTGTATCTAATCTCGCTATAAGCCTTATGGTTCTCATTAATACCTCTTTACAATGGATAATTAGCAAAAAAATTTAAAATTTACCACCATTTACTCTAATATTTATCCCTTTAAATAAGTTAGTTGTTTTTAAAAGAGAGAATATTATATCAGATAATTCGATTGGTTTCCCTAGATATCCTAATGGGATATTTTTGGCTGTTTCAATTTGATCTTTTTTGCTTAATAATTTATTTTTTCCTGAAAGAAAGGCTCCCGGTGAAATAGAATTGATGAGTATGTTTTTGTTAAACAACTCTCTAGAAATAGCTTTAACAAAAGTGATAATACCACCCTTTGAAGCAGCATAAATTGAAATATTATGACCACCTGAAATCCCTGCTTCGGATGCAATATGTATTATTTTGTTAAATTTA
>CACEFQ010000014.1 GCA_902558885.1 uncultured SAR116 cluster alpha proteobacterium | reverse complement strand
GAAGTTGTTTCTAAAATTATTTCTAATTCATCAATCATCTTAGGCCTAACTGTCTAGCAATTATACCTTTCATGATTTCAGTTGTGCCTCCTCTTAGAGAGTTTGATGGAATTCTTAATGTTGCATCTTCAAACAAATTTTGTAATTGTTTTGGCCATTCATAAAGAGGAACGATATTTGAGAATTCTCTTAATGTTTCTATCATCATCTTTTCAAACTTATTACCTAATTCTTTTACAAATGCTGCTTGTGTCTCAGGAGATTCACCATTTTGAAGCATTGAAGCAACCGAGAAACTCATTCTTCTTAATGTTTGTATTTCAGATATTAATTTACCAACTATCTTTGTGCCTGAATGAATGAGTGAGTTTCTGAATTCATTTATAAAACTATCTAGTAATGTGAAATGAGAAAGAAATCTTTCAGGGCCAGATCTTTCTAGGGCAAGTTCACCAACAACTTGTTTCCAGCCTTTGCCTTCTTCTCCTAAAAGGGAATCATCTGATAATTCAACATTGTCAAATAAAGTTTCATTAAAATGTCTTTGACCAGTCATATCGGGAATGCCAGTAATCTTTACGTTTGGAAGAGACAAATCAACAAGAAATTGAGAAAGACCTTCATGCCTGTTTTTCTCAGATGCTGGACTAGTTCTAGCTAGAACAATCATATAATGTGCTAAATGAGCGCCAGTAGACCATATTTTTCTACCCTCAAGTTTCCAACCATCCTTAGTTTTGGTGGCTTTCGTTTTTACTGAGGCTAAATCCGAACCAGAGTTAGGTTCACTCATTCCAATAGAAAAAAAACACTCGCCAGCTGTTATTCGAGGAATAATAGAAGATTTCTGTTTTTCATTTCCATATCTCAAGATTTGACTTCCACTCTGTCTATCTGCTATCCAATGTGCTGCCACAGGTGCTCCTGATGATAAGAGTTCTTCTGTTACTACGTATCTTTCTAAAGCTGTTCTTTGATGTCCGCCATATTCTTTAGGAAATGACATCCCAAGCCAGCCTTTAGATCCAAGTTTTTTACTAAAGCTTGGATCAGCTGAAAAAACCCAGGCATCTGGAGATGGTGTAAATTCATTATTATTTATACAGGTTGTTATAAATTCTCTTACTTCTTTTCTAAGATTTGAGAGTTCGTTTGTTTCTTTTATAAATGGAAAATTGAATTTTGACATTAATACTTCTTTCCAGTTTGTTACTACAATTAAACTAAATAATTAAAGGTAAACGTCAATAGAATTAATAGAATATAAATAAGTTTAATTATTGATATTAAGAATTTCATAATTTAATCTTTTTACGATTAAGGAGGTAGAAATGTCGATTGATGAAAATATCTTGCAAAGATTAAGGAATATAGCAACACCCACATTAGCGAATGCACTTGATGATATTGGTTTCAATGGAGTTATGAATAATCTACATCCTGCAGGCCTGGGTATGAAAATAGTTGGTAGGGCAGTAACTGTACAGGAAATTACGGGGCCATATGGAAGTTTTTCCACAGAAGAATTCAAAGTTGGGCATATGATTGACGCCGCTAGTCCAGGTGATGTTATAGTAGTTGCAAATAATGGAGCACAAGTATCTACCTGGGGTGGAATGGCTTCTTACTCTGCAAAATTAAAGGGTATAGCTGGGCTGGTAGTTGATGGTGGAGTTAGGGATCGAGAAGAAATAGTAGAATTTTCTTTTCCAACTTTTTCAAAACACATGGTTCCAACACCTGGTAAAACTCGAATAAAAGTCCTTTCAATCAATGAACCAATCATTTGTGCAGGAGTAAGGGTTAGACAAGGAGATATAATTATAGGAGATGGAACGGGAGTTTTGTGTTTACCAATTGAACATGTTGAAAAAATAACTGAGGAAGCTGAAAAGTTTACTGCTGACGATAAAAAGGCTATGCAAGAGATGAAAAATGGCCTCACTTTTAGAGAAGCACTCAGGAAATTTTCAAAAATTTAAGTTTTTCCCCTAAGAATTTGCAAAGCTCTTTTAAAAAAATCAGCTTGACCAAAATTTCCTGATTTTAGAGTAACTGAAACAGGTTTGTTACAATTTGAATTTGGTGACCAAAGAGCAGGAACTCCATGAGCAATTTCTTTTCCAATTTTTAATTCTTGTAGCCCTAATCCATTAACTACAGCACCTGATGTCTCTCCACCGGCAGATATGAAAATACCAAAAGTATGATTTAAAAGTTTATTCGATAGATTCTCAAAAAAACTTTCAATCTTATTCGCTAATATTTCTTGTCCATACTGAATTTGTTTTTCTTTTACAATTTTTGGATCTGCATATGAATAAATTAAAGGTGATAGAGTTTCATTGTTTTTAATCCATTTTATAACATCTTCAATTAACTTTTCGTTATTCATTACTTCGTCGGCAGAAATAAAATATGATGGATTATCTTTTTTATAAACCTCTATTTGACTCAAAGTAGCAGATGAACAAGAGCCTGATAGAATTACTGCATTTGTTGTATTTTCAGGAATTTGAAAATTTTCATCCGAGAGTAAACCATCTTTTTTATAAATTTTTGGTAAACCTAAGGCAATTCCCGATCCACCAGTTAAAAATTTTAAATCTTTTACTCCGTTACAAATAATTTCAAAATCTTCATTATTGGTTGTATCAACTATTGCGTATTTGCAACCTTCAATTTTTAAATTGTTAACTTTATCTTTAACACTTTGTGGACCATTATTTATTGTTTCATAGTCAATTAATCCAACATTATGTTTAGTCTGGTAGTCTAGCCATCTAACTAAATTATGGTCAATCATGGGTGTTAAAGGGTGTTTTTCCATCCCTGATTCATTGAGTGGTTTTCCATTTACAAACATATGTCCGTAAAACACTGTTCTCCCTGCATCCGGAAAAGAAGGACAGGCTATGGTGAAATCAACATTTAATTCTTCCATTATAGCATCAGTAACTGGACCTATATTTCCTTCTTTTGTTGAATCAAATGTAGAACAATATTTAAATATGAATTGACTGCAACCTGCATTTTTTAACCATTCCAAAGCTTTTAGACTCTCTGATACAGCTTCATTTATTGGAATTGTCCTTGTTTTTAGTGCAATTACAGCAGCATCAGCATTGGTTAGTGAGGCTTTGTTTTTAAAGGAGGGAACCCCCGCAAACATAGAAACTTGCATTCCAGATTTTTTTAAATTATTTGCTATGTCTGATGACCCTGTAAAGTCATCTCCTATAATTCCAAGTATCATGTTTAATCAACTTTATAGTTTCTGTTTTTCAAGTTGTGTGACAATTTTTTCTTTAACCCAAGGTGTAACCTCTTCATTAAAAGCTAAATAATGATTGCTTTGAAGGTGAATATCAAAAGCGTCTTTATCAGTATATGTCTCATATAAAAAAACTACATTTTTGTCATTTGGATCATGACATACATCAAACTCATGACAATCTTTTTCAAGTTCAAGAGAGTCTCTAGCTTGTTGTAAAATTCTAGTTTTAAATTTATCTATATCTTTTTCGTAGATTACGAATTTTACTGTAATTACAAACATTAATTTATTAATCTCCTTTTAAGTAAATATTTGCTTTTGAATTTCATTATCTTTTAATAAATCACTTAAAATTTCAGTTATTGCCTTTGTTCCCATATCACCTCCAAATTCTATTGGTCTTAATTCATTTCTTTCAAAACCAATTTCAATTGCAGTCTCAATTAATCTAGAACCTAACAAAGTATTTTTACATTTTGTTTTATCAGATAGATATTCGAGCATAAGAGATGCACTTAAAATAGTAGCTAGAGGATTAGCCTTGTCTTGTCCGAGTATATCAGGCGCACTCCCATGGGCAGGTTGAAATAATCCGTGATTATCACCTATTTCAGCACATGATGCCATACCCATTCCTCCGATAAGGCCTCCTCCCAAATCAGATAATATATCACCAAACATATTTTCCATCACCATTACATCATATTCCCAAGGATTTCTAATTAAGTTGAGTGCCATTGCATCAACATAGCAATGGTCAGCATATATATCTTTGAATTTAACTTTTCTTTCATCAAATATTTTTCTGAAAAATGCCTGTGATCTAAAAACATTAGCTTTATCAACGCAAGTTACTTTTCCAAGCTTACCTTTTTTCTTTCTTTGTCTTGCTAATTTGAATGCAAAATCATGTAATTTTTGGGTAGTTGTTCTAGTTATTTTCATTACATCTTGCACTTCTTGATCATTTTCAACAGGACATCTATTGTGAACAGCAGCAGTGTAAAATAATCCTTCAGTAGATTCTCTTAAAATAATTAAATCTATATTCCTTGATAATTCATTACTTAATCTATTTGGTATGTTTTTGTATGCTTTAACTGGTCTAACACCAGCGTACAAGCCAAACATTTCTCTAAATCTTAGGTGAGGGCATATTTCAGTTCCATCTTTATGACGAACAGTGGGTAATCCAATTGCACCTAAAAATATACTATCAAGCTCATCAACCTTTTTTTCTCCACCTGGTTCAACATCTTTCCCAGTCAAAGAATAATATTCAGCTCCTGCTTTGATCATATGCCATTCGCATTTATATCCACCTGTTATTTTAGAAGACAAGTTAACAATTGAAATAGCTGATTCTATAATGTCTTTACCTATGCCATCTCCGGGTATTGTTGCTATTTGAAAATAACTGTTGCTCATGTAAATCTCTATAAACCAAATATGTTACAATACTTTTTACAGTATAGTTATTCAATATTTATAATTAGAAAATTGATTCTATAATTCTTAAAATGAGGTACAGTTAATCGTTAAAAATGGTGATGTGGATGTTCTAAAGTAATCTTGGGAGATATATCTTGAGTTCATCCACATCAATTATTAATAATGATAATAATTATCAATGTCAAGTACAAATTGAGAATCATTTTAATTTATATGTTTTATCTGATATTAATAGTTATTCTCATTATTAAAAAAAAATAATAAAAACAATGACTTACACCTTTTCTTGTGATATAAGCCACTTTAGTAAATAAAAGGAGTGCCATATGAAAGGTGATAAAGAAGTAATTGAGCAGTTAAATATAATTTTAAAAAACGAATTAACTGCTATTAATCAATATTTTTTACATGCCCGAATTTTAAAAGACTGGGGTTTTCTTGGTTTAGCAAAAAAAATATATGACGAATCAATGGGTGAAATGAAGCATGCAGACTGGATAATAGAAAGAGTACTTACATTAGATGGTCTTCCAAATTTACAAGATCTCGGAAAATTAAAAATTGGAGAAGATGTACCAGAAATGTTTACAGCTGATTTAGGTTTGGAGATGACAAATCAGTCATGTCTAAAAATTGCTATTAATGTATGTGAGGACAAAAATGATTATGTTAGTAGGGATATTTTTCTTAAAATATTAGATGATACTGAAGAACATATTGATTGGATAGAGTCTCAGCAACATGTCATAGAAAACGCAGGTATTAAAAATTATTTACAAGAACAAATTACTGAATAATCTTTATTTTTCAGTAGTTTGAACTTGGTTGATTTCTTGCTTTATATATTCTGTGCAACTACCACATTGTGGTTTTGCTCCACAACTTTTGTAAACTAGTGAGGGTTTATTAGCTCCACTAGTTACAGCGGTATTAATCGCTTTATCAGATATTGAATTACATACGCAAATTATCATTAATTCCCCCCATTAAAATTAAACTAATTTTGAGAATGATTGTCAATATTGTTTTCATAATAATTATCATAAATTGGATACAGTATATTAAATGTATTTTTTGATACTTCAGATAGTTTTATATGAGGATTTATTATAGTTAATAGTTTCATAGCTTCATGAAAAGCTTGGCATGAAGTATATCCTGAATTAATTAAACTATAATATAGTATTTTAACTCTTTCATATTTTTTATGAAGAGGATAATTAAAATCTTGATTTTCTAATATTTTAAATTCAAAAATATTTGACATTTTTTTTCATAATAGTAATGATAATAATTATCATTATTATACATTGCATCTTTAAGTCAACAAAAAACTTGTAAATTTAAAAAAAATGAGTAATGTGTAATTATAATAAGAGTTATTATCATAATGATAACAATTCTTAAAATAACTACAATCTGGAGATTATAATGAATAAATCTACTATTATGAGCAAGCGAATCACAAAATTTACTTTTGCAGGTGCGCTTGCTTGTACCTTTATGGTTTCATCAATAGGGTTGGTAAATGCTGATGGTCATGGCGTATATGGGCCATTTCCTATTACTGAAAAAAGCTATAACGGCTCAAAAAAGAATTCTGTATCATATGGTGGGCAAATTGCAAGGCAATTACAACACAATGCACTTAAAAAACTTGCCTCAAAAGGTAATCCTGGAGATCCAACAAATGCTCCAGAGAAGACAATGTTGAATTATCTAAATACCAAAGATAAATCTAAAACACTTGCAATTTTAGATCCTTCTCCAAATAGCTCCAAATTTCCTATAAAACAAAAAATGATAGGTGAATTATCTGGAGGTGCAAATTTATCTGGTAAAGCAGATAAAAGAATTCAGACATCTTGGCCAGGTAATATGAGTGGTGCTGATGTCATTAAGTTTATGATAAAAAAAGCTGGTAAAACAAAAGGGGGTGTGGATACTAGGAATGGTATGAACTATCCTCAATTAATTTCAAAATATACAATGGGAGCGGTTTTATATCATCAGGCCTGTGATAATTATCTTGATGAAAAGATGACAGCAAATTCAAAGCCAAATAATAAACCATATAAAAAAGGCGCATATTATACCGGTAAAGAACATAGCTGGGATGAAGCATTTGGATACTGGGGGGCGGCAGCTCACACTATGAAACTTACTGCTGCTCAAAGCTATGACATAGCAAAGAAAAAGGATCTAAAAGCTGCAGATTACAATAATGATGGCGTAGTAGATTTGAAAACAGAAATGACTTACGCTCATGCTTACTATGCTTCTAGTTATGATAAAAAAGGTAAAACTAATTATCTTAAAGATGTAACCAAAGCATTTATAGATGGTCGAAAACTAATAACAAGTGCAAATGGAAATAAACTGTCAAAAGCACAATTAGATAAAATACAAAACTATGCTCAAATAATTTGTAGTAATTGGGAAGATGTAATTGCAGAATCCGTTTTTAAATACGCTGGATCTGTATACAAAGACTTATTTAAAATTGAAAAGGCTATAGACACTGGTTCTGGTATGGACTCTGCAATGTCAAAATACCTAAAGCATTGGGGAGAACTAAAAGGTTTTGCCATGGCTTTACAAGCTGGCCCGGATAATAAAAGCGATACATTTAATAGATTAAATAGAATGATGGGGTTTGGTCCATTAATGCCTAATTTATCTCAAGTGGTTGGTATTGACTCATCTGGTAATTACATCAAGGATCAAGGATCTTCAATTGGATATTATAAGCTTCATATGTTAAAAATACAAAAACTTATGGCTAAAGAATATGCATTGAAAGCCAAAGTCAATGATGCAACTGGAGGAATGGCAGCACTTCTAGAGCAAGTAGGTACAAAAAAATCAGCAGAAAATGACTAACTAATTTGAAGAATGACCAGCTTTTAAGCTGGTCAGTCTAACTTTAATATATGGAATTTTTAACTCAAATATTTGATACGATTTATGAAAACTTTTTTGATCCTAGAAAAAGAGTTTTTGTAGGATATTTATTCTCTGCTATTGTAATAGCCTTTTTATGGCTTTGTGTTATAAAAAAGAAAACATTAAAAGAATGTTTTTATAAAATTTTTGATAAAAAAATTTTTTTTTCTAAATCAGCAAAAGCAGATTATATTTTGTTTTTGTTTAACATAATAATACTCATGTTTTTATCACCAATTTTAATAACTCAATTAGCTATAGCTTCTGTGATTTTTGAATCTCTTCATTTTCAAACTTATTTACTGCCAATTAATACAGATATAAAATATCTATGGTTGGTTCCATATTTTTTTACAGTTAGTTATTTTGTGTTGGATGATTTAACAAAGTTTATCACTCACGCATTAATGCATAGAATACCTCTTTTATGGGAAATTCATAAAACACATCATTCTGCACGAGTATTAACACCAATCACAATTTTTAGAACACACCCTCTAGAAGGTGTCATATTTGTAGTAAGGAGTGCTCTAACCCAAGGTATAGTCATAGCATTATTTTATTATATTTATGGAAATAACATTACATTTGTTACTATTTTGGGAGCCAACTTAATATCCTTTTGGTTTCATCTTTTAGGATCAAATCTTAGACATTCACATATATGGATAAATTACTGGAATTGGTTAGAAAAAATTTTTATTTCACCAGCGCAACACCAAATTCATCATTCAATAAAAAAAGAACATCACAATAAAAACTTTGGAGTAACATTTGCGATATGGGATTATGTTTTTGGTACACTTTGCACTTCTAGAGATAATGAAGTGAGTAAATTTGGAATTACTGAAAATGAGCATAAATATGAACAAAATATCTTTTATTTATACGTAAGTCCATTTGTTGGAACATACAAAATAATTTCAAAATATATTTTATCAATTTTACAAAAATTGAATAAACAAACTTTTATAACCAAGAATTTAATAAGGTAGTTAAACAATGAAGATTAGTATTTTATCAGCAATCATTTTAACTTTGTTCTCAAACTCAGTTTTTGCTAAAAGTTTGAATATATATTCTCATAGACAACCTTACTTACTTAAGCCTTTTTTAGACGCATATACAAAAAAAACTGGAGTCAAGCTAAATGTAGTATACTCATCTAAAGGTCTTGCACAAAGACTTGCAGCTGAGGGAACAAATAGCCCAGCAGATTTAATATTAACTGTTGATATTGCGCGTCTTTATAGATATGAGGATCTAGACTTATTAGCAAAAATTAACTCTAATATCCTAAACGAAAAAATACCAAGCTATCTTAGAAGTAAAAGGAACACTTGGTTTGGTCTATCAAAAAGAACTAGAGCAATTGCTGTATCTAAAGAAAGAATGAAAGCAGGAGATATTTTACGTTACGAAGACTTAGCAGATAAAAAACTTAAGGGTAAACTTTGTAGCCGACCAGGAAGTCACGTTTACAACAGAGCTCTTATGTCATCAATGATTTCAGCATTAGGAGAAGCTGAGGCTGAAAAGTGGGCTAGGGGATTAGTTTCAAATTTGGCTAAAAGACCTCAAGGAAATGATAGATCACAATTGAAATCAATTTATGCTGGTGAATGTGATGTTGCTATAATTAATCATTATTATTATGGTAAGCTAACATATTCTAAAAATCCTGATCACCGTGAATGGGCAAAAGCATCAATCATAGTATTTCCAAATCAAGGACCAGACGATAGAGGGGCGCATATAAATATATCAGGTGGAGGAGTTGTTAAATTTTCAAAGAATAAAGAATTAGCTATTAATTTTTTAGAGTTTCTTGTAACAGAAGAGGCTCAAATTTTGTATGGCGATGTAAATTTTGAATATCCAATAAATAATTCTTTTAAGTTACCAGCTAGATTGAAAGCTTTGGGTACATTCAAAGAGGATAGTTTGTTAATTGAAGAAATTGCAAAGATTGCACCTAAAGCGCAGGAGATTATAGATAAAGTCTATTGGTAGAAATATTAATAAAAAAGCCTTAAACCAAAATAGCCAACAAATAGCCAAATAATTCCTTTTAACAAAAAGAATGAAAAAACAATAAAACCTGTTTTTTTAAGGTTTAGTCTATTAATCAAGGATTTATACAGTTTGACCGCCGTTTATTTGTATTTCTGTTCCATTTACATAAGAAAAAGTATCTGAACACATAGAATGGATAACGCCTGCAACTTCTTCTGGTGTTCCAAATCTTTTCATAGGTATATTTTTGGTGAGCATCTTTTTGCTTTTTGGTGTTACCATTGAGGTTTCTATCTCACCAGGTGCAATAGCATTCACCCTAATACCCTCGTTTGCTAAATCTGAAGCCATTTCTCGAGTTAGGGATTTAAGTGCTGCTTTAGAAGTGGCATATGCTGGGCCAGCAAATTGATGTACATTGTCACTAGCAATAGATGTGACATTAATGATTACACCTTTAGCGAGTTTTAAGTTTTTAATTATTGATTGAGAGATTTTAATAGGTGCAAAAAAATTAACATTAAAAACTTGTCTCCACAAACTCAAATCGGTATCAGTAAATCCTAACCTTGTGTTATCTGTTTTTTTTGGAGAAATTGCTGCATTATTTATTAAAGCCTTAACAGGTCTTCCATTTAGAAACTTTTTTAGATCAACCAATGCTTTATCTAGAGAAATTTGATTTTCTAAATCAACTTGAAAATGAAGTTGTTTATTGTTTGACCATGGACATTGTGGTGCAACCTCTGATCGTGAAAAAGTTATGACTGTCCACCCATCATCCCAGAATTTTTTTGACGTTGCGTGGCCAATTCCTCTACTTCCACCTGTAAGGATAATTATTTTATTTTTTTCTTTCATTATTTAAATCTGATATTGATAATCATTCTTAATAATATAATAGGAAAGCAAAAATTTCAAATATTTTAAAAATTTATTTTTTTATTTTCTTTCCAAACAATTCTAACCGATGATCTACTAGTTCATAACCCATATTTAGAGCGACTTGCCTTTTCATTTCTTCAAGTTCCTCGTTCTGAAATTCAATTATTTCTCCACTTTCCACATCAATTAAATGCTCATGATGTTCACCAGCCTCTTCATATCTTGATCTACCGTCACCAATATCTAACTTTTCAATTATACCTGCTTCCTCAAAAAGTTTAATAGTTCTGTAAACTGTTGCAATTGATATTGATCTATCTTTTTCAACAGCTCTTCTATACATTTCGTCAACATCTGGGTGATCATCTGCAGCTTCAATAACTTCTAAAATGATTTTTCTAGGCAAAGTCATTCTCAAACCAACTTTCAAACATTTTTCATAAAGCTCTGCCATTTTAGTCCTCTATATACTTTGTAATAGTTATAAACTAAATCTTAGTTAATGATTAAATTAATAAAAGTGCAAGTATAAAATTATTAATGTTTTTTATAGGACAAGTTAATTGTTTTGTTTAAAATGAATACAGGAATGGTTCCAATTAAAATTATTAAAAGAGCTGCTAATGCACATTGTTCTAGCATTTCTTCTTTAGCGTATTGATAAACATAAGTTGCTAATGTTTCAAAATTAAAAGGCCTGAGTAAAAGTGTAACAGGTAATTCCTTAAAAATATCAACAAAAACAATTAAAAATCCAGTTAAAATTGAAGGGCGTATAAGAGGAAAAATAATTTTAAATAAGCTTTTATCAAAAGAAACACCTTGCAACATTCCAGCTTCAAGTAAATTTGGAGAGACTCTTTGTATACCAGAATTTATGTAACCTATACCAATAGCATTAAATCTGCATATATAAGTATATAATAATGCGGTAAAAGTACCAATTAATGTTAAATTCCAATTTAGATTAAAATTTAAAAATAATTCATTAATATTATTTTGAATAAAAGATAAGAAAAAAGTTGTGCCTAAAGCTAGAATAACTCCTGGAAATGCATATCCACTTCCAGCTATGGTAGCAAAAAAAGAAAATTTTTTACCTCCATGATATTTCACAGCTACTACAACTATAAATGAAAATAAAATAGTTAAAAAAGCACCAAATAAAGAAATTGAAATTGAATTTAAAGAAATTTCGATAAAGTAGTAGAAGTTACTTTGATCAAAGCTCTGCAATGATAAGTTTATTAGGATTAGAACTGGAATAATAAAACCAAATAAAATTGGTAATAGACAAATGAAAAATAAAAGTAAGCTTTTATTATAGCTTATTTCCTCTATTTTTTTTTCAAAACTTGAAGCTTGGGGGTTATTAAATTTTTGGTTTTTTCTTGCTGATAATTCAACTCCGAGCAAAACAACAATAAAAGTAAAAGCCAAAAATGATAATTGAGAGGCTGCACTTAAATTATTCATACCTAGCCACAAGTTAAATATTCCAAGTGTAACAGTTTCAACAGCTAAAAATTCAACAGTACCGAAATCTGAAATAGTTTCCATTAATACCAAAGATAAGCCAGCTATAATAGCTGGTCTGGCCATAGGTAAAGCAACATATAAAAATTCTGATTTGCCATGTATTTTAGCAACATTAAATAAATTTTTAGGTGTTGAAGCAAATGCAACTTTAGTTATAAAATATATATATGGATATAATGCAAAAGATAAAATTAATATTGCACCAGTCATAGATCGTATTTCAGGGAAAAAATATTCCTTTGCTGATTGCCAGTTAAATATTTCCCTTAAACCAGTTTGAATGATACCTCCATATTCCAAAAAATCAGTATAACAATATGCCACAATATATGCTGGTATTGCTGCTGGTAATAATAGAGCCCATTCTACAAAATTAGATAAGAAAAACTTATATTTCGCTAAAATCCAAGCACAAGACACACCAATAGTGATTGATAAAATTCCAACACCAAGTATCAAAGATAATGTATTGTAGAAATATAAAGACAATTTAGTATCAAAAAGATGTAACCAGGTATCTATGTTATTTTGAAATGAAGATAAAATTAACATCACAATAGGTGTTAAAAGTAAAATAATTAAAATATAAGAAATATTTTTCCATAAATTCAGTAAATTTTTTAAAAAATTCAAAGTTAAACCTATCTTCATAATTTAAATTTCTTCAATAATATAAATCATAGATTTAACATAGTTTATAACTAAACTCTTCATAAATGTTTTATTTTTCAATATAATATTTTAAAGATGTCACTAATATAAAATTTATTAAATTTAGGAAAAAAATGTATAAAATTGCAGTTATTCCTGGTGATGGAATTGGTACAGAGGTGATTAATAGTGGAGTTGAGGTTTTAAAAGCTCTTTCAAAGTCAGTCCAAAATTTACCAATAGAATTTCATCAATTTGATTGGGGAGCAGAGTATTATAAAAAACATGGTGTAATGATGCCTGATGAAGGTGTTGAAGAACTTAAGAGTTTTAGTGCAATTTATTTTGGATCTGCTGGTGTACCTGAAATTCCTGATCATATAACGCTTTGGGGATTAAGGTTAAAAATATGCCAAGGTCTGGATCAATACGCGAATTTAAGGCCTGTACGTCTTTTACCTGGAATAACATCCCCCCTAAAAAATGTTGAAGAAAAAGATATTGATTGGAGTTTTATTAGAGAGAATTCTGAGGGAGAATACTCAGGAATTGGTGGTAGAAGTCATAGAGGTTATATTCATGATACAGCAATGGATGTTACTTTATTTACAAAGCAGGGTGTTGAGAGAATACAGAGGTTTGCATTTGAAATAGCCAGATCTAGACCAAGAAAATTATTAACTTTAGTAACTAAATCTAATGCTCAAAGACATGGTATGGTCATGTGGGATGAAATATTCGATGAAATATCACAAGATTACAGGGACGTTAATACAGATAAAATGCTTGTTGATGCAATGACCACTAGAATGGTTCTAGATCCAAAAAGTATTGATACCGTTGTTGCTTCAAACTTACATGCTGATATTTTAACAGATTTGGCAGCTTCATTATCAGGGTCGATGGGAATTGCTCCCACAGGAAATTTAGATCCAGAAAGGCGTCATCCATCGATGTTCGAACCCATTCATGGATCTGCTTTTGATATAATGGGAAAAGGAATTGCAAATCCTATTGGATCTTATTGGTCTGAAGTGATGATGTTAGAAAATTTAGGTGAACTCAAAGCTGCTCAAAAGTTGATGTCTGCAATTGAAAAGCTTACATCAGACAAAAAATATTTACCAAGAGATCTTGGTGGAAAAAGTACTACAAAACAAATTACCAAAGCAATGATAGATATTATTTCAGGTAAGAATAGTTAGTAAAAAGCAGGATTAAATATGGAAAAAAATTTTGTAAGTCATCTTGAGTGCTCAATTACTGGCAAGAAATATGAAGCCAACAAAATACATGGTTTATCAGATGCTGGAAGACCATTATTGGTTAGATATGATTTACAAACTTTAAAAAAGGAAATCTCAAGAGATGATATTACAAATTCCAAAGTAGATGGTCTTTGGAGATATTCACCACTATTACCAGTTTCAGATCCGAAAGACAGGATTACACTAGGTGAAACGATTACTCCATTGATTAAGTTAAATAGAACCGTTAACTATTCTTCAAATGATAAGGGTGTTGTCTTAGTCAAAGATGAAGGAAGACTACCCACGGGTTCTTTTAAAGCTAGAGGGTTATGCTTGGCAGTTTCAATGGCAAAGCAATTTAATCTAAAACATCTTGCTATTCCCACTAATGGAAATGCAGGTGCTGCTTTGGCTGCTTATGCAACAAACGCAGGTATTAAATCAACAGTGTTTTGTCCAGATGATACTCCAGAAATCAATGTAAGAGAAATTCAATCACTCGGAGCAGAAACTTTTTTAGTCAATGGTTTGATAAATGATTGTGGAAAAATAGTTGGAGAAGGCAAAGAAAAAGTAGGGTGGTTTGATGTTTCAACCCTTAAAGAGCCATATAGGATTGAGGGAAAGAAAACTATGGGTCTTGAATTGGCAGAACAGCTTAATTGGGAGTTGCCAGATGTAATTTTTTATCCTACGGGTGGAGGCACTGGTTTAATTGGAATGTGGAAGGCTTTTTTAGAATTAAAGGAACTTGGGTGGATAAATGGAAAATTACCAAAGATGATTGCTGTTCAAGCTACTGGTTGTGCTCCTATCGTAAAAGCGTGGGAAAATGGGGATGAGCATGCACCATTATGGGAAAATGCATATACTAAAGCTGCAGGAATTAGGGTTCCGATAGCTGTGGGAGATTTCCTAATTATAAGAGCAATTCGTGAAAGTAGAGGATTTGCAATGTCCGTGTCAGACGAGGAAATATTTGAAGCTAGAGATCGAGTTGCTTCAAAAGATGGTTGTTTTTTATGTCCTGAAGGAGCTGCAACAATGACAGCCTACGAACGAGCATTATCTTCAAAATTAATATCAAAAGACGATAAAGTTGTCCTTTTTAATTGTGCAACGGGGTTAAAATATCCGTTACCAGAAGTTTCAAATCGGATAGATAAAAATAATGAGATAGACTATAAAACTTTTATTAATTACCCCTAGTTGTAATGGCAAATTTTTTATAGTGAACACCAAAAATTATTGGATCCAATTTTTTTTCATCTAAATATGAATTGAATTCATTCTTAATATCCTCAAGTAACTTATTTTTGCCTTCGCTTCCTTGAAGTTTTTCAAAACTTGTTTTGCTGATTTGATCATATACAATTTTTCTAAAATCAACATCATAGTCTGTTAAAAATTCCATTAGCATTTCACCTTTATAAGAAGAAAATACTAAATCAAAACTTATAAATGAATTTGAATTAGGTATATTTGTCCAAAAACTTTTATTTGCATTGTCACCCATACCACCTATATCCCAATAACTTAAAGAAGGAATTATAACTTTTCCATCTGCCCCAATTTCTTGTACTATTGGTTTTTCATCTGGTTCTATTCTGCCCAGTTTAATTGCTTCTTCTTTTGCAACTTCATAAATATCTATTTCTTTTTTAACTATTTTTTCTTCTTTAATTATTTCGTTACTAAAATAAAAAAATATGAAAGTTAAAGCAGATGAAATGAATGCAATTAAATATGCATACAAATGCCTAATATTCATAATTTTATTTTTTAATGAAATTTTTTGATCAGCCATAATAAAACTTATTAAAATTCAACCAATTTATTTTTTAAGTGATTTATAAACATTTAGTTCTAACCAATGTTTTTCGGCTAAAGCATTTGCATCACCAATTCTAAGAGATAATCCTCTTACTATTGCTGCTAATACTGGATCAGCCATATTCATTTTTTCTTTAACAGTTTTTTCATCAATTATGCGAATAAGAGAATTAGTAACAGCTACGGCAGTTACAGTTCTTGGGGATTCAATTATATGCCCAACTTCTCCAAATATTTCTCCTGTTTCAAGTATTCCTAATTCTAATCCATGTTTAGACTCAATTCTAACTTTTCCACTATGAATTAAAAATATAAATTCAGCAGGATCGTTATGTGAGTATATAATTTCCCCAGCTTTGTATGGTTTAGGTTCTTGATTGCTTGTTTTCATATGTATTTGCCTAATTAGAGTAAAAAATCATTAATTATTTTATAAAAACTTGTAAATATATAGAATATAGTAAATAAATTAACTATATAATTTTTTCAATTAAAAGAAAAGGAGGTGGTCTGATGTCTAGTATTTTATATGAGAATGGTTTTTTTAAGGTTTTTAATTTGTCAGAGAAGCCTCTGGTAAAATTTGTATCTTAATGCTCCATTAATTCTATTAAATACGAAACAGGGTTTTAAACCCTGTTTTTTTTTACATCATTCTTAATCATCTCTTTAAAAATATTTGTTAAGATTGTTGAATCGTTAGTTTTTCTTTTAATTAATTTCTTTCTTATAATGATGTCACCACTATTATTTATAAAAGGTTGTTCAAAATCTTCAAAGTCACTCAAGATTTTACCAATTTTATCAATTAATTTATTCTCTATTTCTGTACGTTTATACATAAGCTATTCTTTTCCTTCAAATCACTTATTATATTTACGGAAAAGTTAAACAAAGTTTTATTTACGACGTATTTAAATTCATGGATATGTTATTAGATCAAATGAATGAAGTGGATCAAAAAGAAAAAGTTGAAGACAACTTATTCGTAAAAAATATTATTGTTAATAAAGATAAAATTAAAAAGAAAGTTTTTCCTTTCATCGCTACTGAAAGGTGGATAGGCCAACTTGGCAAGAGGTTACAAATAAACTCTTAGATTTTACCTGATTGGTACTACATTTTGTGGATTATCAGTTTGTGAATATATTTTATCTAACTCTTCAAATAAGACAAACTTTTCAATAAAAGCCCCAAACTGTTTGAAATCGGCTTGAGCATTTGTGTTGGCCTTCTTTTCCCAGTTTTCTGCTTTCCCATTATAAAAGTGTCTTACACTAGCTAAGTCTCTTAAGGGTGGACCAATAACTACGTCATGATTACTTAATCTTTCAGCCATTAATGAAAAATCTTTTTGTCCAAAAGGAATTTTGTTAGGGCACACAATCAAGTGTGGATATGACTTACCGTATCTAGCCTTAACTTTATCCATACTTCTTATAAAATTTTCAGTTGGATACAAATCTGCATTACTAAGCGTAGTTGGAATTAAAACACAGTAACCTTCTGCAACTAGATTCCATAATCTTTGTGAGGTACCAGCTGGCGTATCAACAATTACAACATGTCCTGGTCGGAATTCATTTTGCTTAATAAATTGTTGAACAAGAGATATATTTGTATTTTCAAATGCAGGGGTAATTGGAAGAAATTCAACGTTAATTTCAGGGTTGCTTTTAGATAGAAACTCAGTTGCTGTTCTTTGAAGATCCGTATCAATAACAGTAATGTTTTGAGCAGGAATCCTTTCACTTAAAGATCTAGCAAGCATTATAGATAAGGTGCTCTTACCTACTCCACCTTTTACATTTGCAACAAAAATAGACTTGGCTCCAGTCATATTTTTTAATTTATTATTTGGCATTTAAATTCTCCAAACTAAATACTTTTTAAAGTCTTAATTATATTTATTGTTTTCTCAATCATTTCTTTTTCTTGATAAATTTTATTAATTTCAGATTCAGCAAGTTTCTTTTGTTTCAAAAATTCATCTTCAAATGTTTTGAGTTCTTCTTTTAATTTATTTTTTTCACTTTCTAAGGATTCTAATTTGAAAATAATTGAGTCAACCTTAGTTATGTAGGAGAGAAAATTACTTTGTGATTTTTTATGATTTAAATCATTATCTTCTTCCGACTGATTGTCAATTTGATCAATAATTAAATCATCAGGCTTAACTTTTTTCCAGTTTCCATCTCTTCTTAAAATATTTATTTCATAATTGTCCATATTCTAATATTAAAAAAAAATATAGCTTTTGGCTATAAATAATTGAAATTATTACAATTTTTATTTAATTTAACAATATATAGTAGTTATATTTTTATTTAATAATAATATATTGTATTTAGGAAATTTTTTATTGTATCTCTCTTTTACATTTAAAAGATTTTTGGCATACTGGTGAAGGTTGAAAAACAGTAACATCTTTTCCTTTGCCTTGTCTTTTAAATATGCATTTATATCCGTCTTTTACACCATCTTTCATATTAATCTCTGTTTTTCTAAGTCTACAATTTTCATATTTTATATATTCTTTGGATAAAGTTTTAGATTCTCCATAAATTTTTCCTTTGGAATAAGATGCTGTAACATGAATACTTAGAAGTATTATCAGAGTATTTAAAAAGAAAATATTTCTTATTGTAAACAATTAAAATTCTCCATTATTTTTTTCATCTGATCCTGGCAAATAAGCTTGACCTTGGACTGCTTTTGCTCCCACTTCTTCAAAAAACTGTGCATTATCTTTTATAAAATTTTCGATTTTGTTTTTGATTACACTTTCTGCTGTGTCAACATCATTAGCATCTATCTCAACAAGACCGTCAATCAACCAATGAACCTTATATTTCATTAAAAACTCCATTAATTATTAATTTTTTTAAATAGCTTAATCGATAAAGACTGCGCATCAAGCAAATCTTTTTCATTTAGATTATCTAATATCTCATCTCTTTTATGTTTGGCTGTTCTTATTCCTTGAGCCACTGCAATATTATACCAGGTATAGGCATTAACTAAATCTGCAGGTTCAGTGTAGTTTTCATAAATCTTTGCAAGTTGAATAATTGCTTTTTTATCTTTTGCAAATGCTCTTTGTTCTAAAAACTCTCTAAGTTTTGTTGTAATTTCATTAATTTGTTCTTCTGTTAAATATGCACCTAATTTCTCTAAAATATTTGATGATTTTTTTAATCCTCCAAGTAGTGCAGAAAATCCCCAAAAGTATGATTTTTCAAAATTTTGCGGTGTTAAATCTCCAGAAAATAAAATTTTAGAATATAAAAGTTGAGCATTTATATTATTCTGTTCTGATAAAATTTGTAATTTTTGTATTCCTTCTTCAAAATTTTTTTCTTGTAAAAGTGTATAAATATTTTGGAGACTTTGTTTGTTCTCATTTGAAAATGAATAAGATGGAACAAATAAAAGATATACAATAAAAATTTTTAATAATTTTTTCATAAATTTTTAATTTCTTTTAGAAAAGAAAAAATATTATCTACCTGCAAGCATTACTAACTGTAATTGAACAACCCTAATTTTAAAATTAGAATTATGCTTTTTTTCATAGACTATAATTTTGGGTCTATCAGAGTTAGGTTTTTGAAATTCTAAGATCATATCATCAGGTAAAAAAACACCATTGTCATTTAGAACTTGTCTAGGGTTTGATTTGAAGTTTTCTTTAAATGACTTGTCAATCCATATTCTTGCTAAAACTCTCCCTAAAATATCAGGCAAATATTTTTTAACTTCTTCTCTATTTTTAAGTATTAAGTCTTTATCAACTAACTCTAGTGCTTGATTAACTTCAAGCGGGTTAAATTTTATGGGAAGTTTAGATTTTTTTTCATTAAACTTTACTAAATCTGTACTTTTAGATGGAACACTCATTTAACTAAAACCCCAGACACTTATAAAGTTACATTAAATACAATTACGTTTATATTAGCAATATGTTTATAAAATTTTATTGTACTTAAAGTCAATGGCATAAATATTGCTCTTATAAATATATGGGAGATGTAATATGTTATCAATTTTAAAAAGTGCGCTTAATGCAAATACAAAAGAAATAGGTATAGTTTCAAATAATATTGCAAATGTAAATAGTACAGCATTCAAAAAAAGTAAAACAAATTTTGAACATATTTACTCAAAAGATAGATCTTCCTCTCCCAACAAATTTACTGGTCAGGGGGTTGGTATTAATGACCCACTTTTGCAAATGAGTCAAGGATCACTAAAGACAACTAATGGTGCTTTAGATTTAGCTGTAACAGGATTAGGTTTTTTCCCAGTTGTTAATGAAAACACTATTGAAACTCCTTATTTCACTAGAGATGGTTCATTTAATATCACTGCAACAGGCGAAGTGGTTACTAATGATGGCTTAAAAGTAATGGGTTACCTTGGTGAAGATAATGAGATTTTAAAAAATCTAGTTATTCCTCCAAGAAAAACAAATGAAAATCAAAGTATATCCTTGCTATCAAATATAAATGTAAATTCAAAGGGTATGATTACCGCCACTTATGGATTTGACGATGAGGTAATTATTGGAAATTTTGTTCTTGCTTCATTTCCTAATGAAACTGGATTAAAACAGGTTGGTAATAATCGTTATCAAATTAATTCAAAATCAGGATTGGCAAATTTTGGTATTCCAATGAATGGTGCATTTGGTAAAATTGAATCTGGTAATCTAGAAAGATCAAACGTAGATATTACCTCAGAGATGATTACTATGCTTAAAGCACAACAGGCATTTTCAGGTGTTTCTAGACTACTTCAGACAGAAGTTGATATCACAAAAAGATTAATTGACGGATAAAGTAAAATTTTCTTATAGCAAAGGAATAAAAAATTTATATTCTGATATTTCTGAAATTAGTTCCTGTTCAAGAAACAAAATTCCATTTTTGTTAATATTTAATTTATCATTAATAGTTAATTCTAACCTAGCTGGTCGCTCATTCTTCATTGATAATTGTTGTTGCAATGTGTCAAAATAGTTATCTGTTACTCTTATTGATCCTGACATTACAGCTCTTTCATATTTTATTGTTATTTTATTTTGAAAATTACTTTTTTCATTAGCTATCATTAGATTACAAGTACCTCTAGCAATATTAAGGAGACTACAGGATAAATAAAAACATTGTATTTGTAGATTGCTGTCATAATGAGCATCTACTGTCTTTATCAGCATTTCTAATTTTTGCATTATTAATTTAATTATCTTTTTTAAGTTGTTCTCTGATTTTTTTAATAGCAGAGGTTTTAATTTGCGATACTCTTCCGGTTGTAACTTCCATTACTTCAGCAATTTCATATATGTTTAATTCTTCTACAAAATATAATTGTATAATAAGAGCTTCTTTACCTTCCAATATTTTTAGAGCTTTTTTTAAATTATCTCTCAGCTCTAACTCATTTATTTGTTCTTCAGGATTTAAATCGTTAGTAACGAACCAATTAGAATAATCGTCATATGAATCTTCTAAACTTTTTATAACACTTGCTTCAAAAGCATGAGACCACTCTAGATATTTTTCAGATGACATACCAAGCTCATTAGCTATTTCAATTTGATATGGATCTCGTCCTAATTTATTTCTTAGATGATTAAATGCTTTTTCTGAATTTTTTTTAATTAAGATTGTTGTTCTATCTAAATTAGAACTTTTTCTCAAATAATCTAAAATTTCACCTTTAATTCTTATACTTGCATATGATGCGAAAGAGGCATTTTTTTGTGGAACATAATTTTGTGCAGCTGAAATCAAACCTAGCATCCCTATTTGAATAATATCTTCAATATCAACAATAGAATTCACTCTTCCGTGCAAATGCCATGAAATTTTCTTTACTAAATTAGTATTATCATTAATTAGTTGATTAATATTTGGTTTAATAATCTTTGAATAATTGTTCATATTGATACTTTCATAATTATACTTTAATTATCAAAAAATTTAATTGTACCAGTTTTGTTTGTTTCAACTAAAAATAGTTTGGACGAAAGTTCATTAAAAGCCTTTGTTTCAATATTATTATTTTTTGAAGAAACAACTGCTGTCCTAGAAATAATTGAGTTTCTAATTTTTTGGGAGTTTGGGATTTGTCCAACGTATTTTAAGTTAACATCTAAAAATTTTTGAGTAATTGATTGAAATTTGTCAAAGTTTAATTTGGCTTGTATTGGTGATGATGCCATATTTATTATAATTCCAAAGTTATTTATTTTATAATCTAAAAAAGAAGTTTTTATTAGAGTGTATGCATCAATGAAACTTGTAGGCTCACCAGTAATAACAACTATAATTTTGTCTGCTGATGCCATGAATGTCATTGATGAGGATTCTGCACCAGCACCAACATCAATTAACATAAATTCAGGTTTTTTTTTCAGATCGTTAAAACTTTTAATAATTTTATGACGCTCAAGGTCACTCAAATTTAAAAGATTATTTATAGCGTTACCACCTGATACAAATTTTAAGTTTCTATTTATACTTGTAATTACCTTATCAATTGACGAATTACCAGTAACAAAGTCCTCTAAAGAATATTTTGGATTTATCCCAAGTAGAATATGTGCATTTGCCATCCCTAAATCAGCATCTAAAAGAAGAGTTTCTTTGTTTTTTAGAGCTAAACTTAAAGCAAGATTAACGGCTACTGTAGTTTTACCTACTCCTCCTTTTCCAGAAGTTATAGCAATTGTTGTAGTCATAAATAATCCTAATTTTTAATTTATATAGTAATGTCTTTCATATATTGTGCCAAAACCTCACTTTTAGCAAAAGCTATCGAACCAATTATTGATCTTGAACCTGATAAAATTCCAATTTTACAATTTAATTCTGCAAAAATTGATAACTCTTCTGCACTTATGTGTGATTCATCCAATTTTGTAAGCACTATAGTAGGAAATGAATTTTTATAAAAATTCATCATTGAATTGATCATATTTTTATTTGAACTTGCAGGTATAGTTAATAAATTAGAATAATTATTATTGAGAGTTATTTTTTCTAAATAATCTAAATATCCTGACAAATTTTTATATTCTTGCGATACATCAATTATTAATTTTGTTTTAACTTTATTTTTTTCAATATATTGAATTAAATCGTCCAAAGATGAAACAGAAACTACATTTAAATTTAATAACTTTCCAAAATTTAAAAGTTCAGAATAATCTGAGGATTTTGGACCAAAATTTATGATTGATAATTTATGTTTTTCGTTTGCAGAGAGTAAATTATCCAAAATATATGAAGAAATCTTTGCGCATAAAGTTGTTTTTCCAGAGCCTGTTGGACCGTTCAAAAAAAGAACATTAGAGTTTATGATCTGATCCTCATAAGGAAAGATCAATTTTTTTGCCATATGGTGATAAAAAAATAATTCCAAATCTGAAATTTCTTTATTGTTTATTATTTTTTCTTGAAACTCAGATATAACTTTTTTTGAAAATCCTTTTTTCAATAAATCAATTGTTAATGAATTATTTTTATGTTTACTGTAATCGTCAATATCTGAGATAATCATGTTTTTAAGCATGTTTTCTATTTTATTTGTAAATGTTTTAAAAGTTTCAACATCAACAAAATTTTTGTCATATTTATCACTTTTAACCTCACTAAAATTATGTAAGCTTAAATCATTTTTTATATTTTGATTTTGCAAAACTGTATTATATTTTCTAAACTGATTATCTTTTTCTAAATTATGATTTGAAAACAAGTGACTAAAACTATTTTTTTGCTTATTCATTTTCTTTGCATTAGATGAAGCTATATCTTCAATATTATTCGAACCCAATATTTCAATTTTCCCGTTTACTTTTTGAGTTTTTAATATTACAGCGTCTTTTCCAAGTACTTTTGATATTTCATCCATTGCTGATAAGCTGTCATCTGCAACCACTTTATGCTGTGTCATTTTTTTCTCCATGATTTTTTAATTAATTTAATTTTTTTCTTCTTCTTCTGAACCAATATTAGCAACTACTTCTATTTTTTTATTATCTGGCAATTCAGTAAATGAAAGGACATCTAATGATGGAATATGTTGTCTAAGCATATGTGATAAATCTCTTCTAATCACAGGTGCTGTAATCATTACAGCCTTTCTATTCTCACTTTGCATTTTTTCCATAACCGTATTTATAGCCGAAACTATCTTTTGAATAAGATTAGCTTCTAGTATGAGGCCATTTGCTCCTGTTTGCTTCGCTACATTTACTATAAGTTGTTCTAAATCTGCAGAGAATGTTATTATTGGGAGAGCGCTATTTAAGGGTGCAATTTGTTGTATTAACAATCCTGAAATTGTTGGTCTTATTGCTTCTGCTAATTCTATTGGTGTCATGCTTTTAACATTTTGACTAGCTAAAACCTCTAATATACGTTTTAAGTCACTTATCGGCATTTTTTCAGCTAGTAAGGTTTTTAATATTGTCGTAAGAATATTTAATGGAACCAATTTAGGCACAGTTGAAGACACCAATTGTGGTGATGATTTTGCTAAATTGTCCAAAAGTAATTGAACATCATCTTGCCCAAGTAATTCTGCTGCTTGCTTAGAAAGAATTTGATTTAAATGAGTAGCAATAACAGCTTCTGGTTCAACTACCATATATCCCAAATTTTCAGCTCTAGCTTGTTGATGAGGCTCAATCCAAGTTGCATCCATATTAAAACTTGGATCCTTAACGTCTGTACCTTCAATTTTTGTTTGAGCATTATCTCCTGGGATAGCTAAAAGTAACTGAGGAAAAATTTTGTCTTCTGCAACAATTTCTTGTCCAATTCTAATTCTATAATGGTTTGCTTCTAATGTTAAATCGTCTCTAATTCTTACTTGAGGTACAATAAATCCTAGTTCTTTTGAAATTTGTTTTCTTACACCTGTTATTCTAGCAATCAATGGGCCATCATTTTCGTCATCAACAAGTTGTATTAGTCCATAACCCAGTTGCATTGATATTGAAGAATTATCAGCAATTTCTGACAGAGAAATAATATTTTCATCTTCTTCATTTTCAGTATTTTTGATATCCTTATTATTTTCAGATACGTTCGTATCACTATTATCAAAACTTTCATTGTTTTTTCTAAGTATCCACCAAACAGTAAAAGTTAGAGCAGAACCAAGTAAGAATAGTGTGTTTGGCATACCAGGAATTAAACCTAGAAGAAATAAAACACATGCGCTAGGTAACCAAGCTTGCTTAACCCCTATTTGAGAACCAATCTGTTTAGATAAATCTTGGCTAGTTGATACTCTGGTAACTATAATAGCAGTTGCTATTGCCAAAAGCAAAGAGGGTATTTGAGCAACCAATCCATCGCCCACAGATAAAATAATATAATTTTCAGCTGCAATTGAAACAGGTAAGTCGTGTTGAGCAATTCCTATTACAAGACCTCCTATTATATTAATTAGGAGAATTAAAATTCCAGCAATTGCGTCACCTTTAACAAATTTTGATGCACCATCCATTGAGCCATAAAAATCAGCTTCTTTTGCAATATCATCTCTTCTTTGTTTTGCTTCCTCACTAGTTAAGAGGCCTGCATTTAAGTCGGCGTCTATAGCCATTTGTTTACCTGGCATTGCATCTAATGTAAATCTTGCAGAAACTTCAGAAACTCTTCCAGCTCCTTTAGTAATAACAACTAGATTTATTATTATTAATATTGCAAATACAAAAATACCAACAACATAATTCCCAGCAATAACAAATTCACCAAAAGCCTCAATAACTTTACCTGCCGCATCAGGACCAGTATGGCCAGCACTTAATACTATTCTTGTAGAAGCAACATTTAAACCGAGTCTTAAAATTGTTGCAAATAAAAGAACAGTGGGAAAACTTGAAAAATCTAAAGGTCTAAAAGTATGAATACAAACCATTAATATTAATAATGAAAGTAAAAT
>CACEFQ010000013.1 GCA_902558885.1 uncultured SAR116 cluster alpha proteobacterium | reverse complement strand
TGCAAATTAAAAAAAACATCTACAAATTTTGTTAGTTTTTATGGAAACACAAATTCAAAATTATTAATTATTGATGGACCTCCAGATGTAGATGAAGATAAGAAAGGCCTTTCTTTTATTTCGTATAAAGGATTATTATTTGAAAAAATGCTTAATGCAATCGAACTGAAAATGGAAGAAACTTTCATTATAAAAAGTATTCCTTGGAGGCCTCCAGGCAATAGGTACCCAAGTAAGGAAGAAATAAAAATTTGTAGACCCTTTATTCTTAATTTGATAAATTTATTAAAACCTAAAATTATATTATGTTTAGGTGAAGTTCCTACTTACCAAATTTTAGAATTGGGCGAGAGTATCATCGAACTGAGAGGAAAATGGCAAACATTAAAATCTAATGAGTTTAATTGTGAATTTTCTGTTCTTCCAACTTTTAGTGTTTCACATTTATTAAATAGACCAGATTTAAAAAAACACGCCTGGGAGGACATGAAATTATTAAGAGACAAAATCAAAGAAATTTAGTTAAGTTATGAAAATTTCAAAAAATTTAAAAACCCTTTTTGTACTTATTTTTTTAAGTTTATTATTTTTTTCTAATAATTCATTTGCAAATAATGAAAATATTAAAAAAATACTCTCACCAAATGATAAAAAAATTTACAAAAAAATTTTTAAAATTCAAAAACTTCCAATTAAAAGTAAAAAATCTAAGGAGTGGAAAAAAGTTGATGATTTAATAAATAGGTTAAATAATAAAATATTATTAGGCAATGTGTATGCTGAAAGATTTTTACATCCTACTGGATGGAGAAGCTCATACACTGATTTAAAAAAATGGCTTGATAAATATAATGATCACCCAGATGCCACAAGAATAACTAGGATTGCTCTTAAGAGAAAACCAAATAATTTAAAGAAACCTAAAAAACCAACACCTGGCTTTCTTAATGGATATGGTACATATAAAGCAAATGCATTAAAGCCAAGATTTCCTATTGATAATTACAAATATAAAAAGTTTGCTTACTCTACTTCAATTAAATTTAGAAGAGCTATTAATAAAAGAAATACTTTATATGCTGAAAATTTGTTAAATAGTAAAAAAGTTAAAAAGAATCTTACTAAAAATGAGTTATCACAGCTTAGAGCAGAATTATCACATGCACTATTTATTTTTGAAAAAGATTATAAATCTATTAGACAAGCTAGACTTTCTTTAAGTTTGTCTGAAAAGCCAAATCCTCTGGCTTTGTGGGCTGGTGGATTGGCGTCATGGAGAATGAATGATGTTAAATTATCAAAATATTTCTTTAATAAATTATCAGATATTCAGGGACCTGAAGGAATAATTGCTGGGGGAGGTTATTGGTCAGCTAGAATTTCATATTTATTGGGAAACGCTAAAGAGGCAAATCATTTCTTGAAAAAAGCAGCTGGAAAAGAACGTACTTTTTATGGTTCATTAGCAATGACTTCATTAGGTTATAAGTATAAGCCAAATTTTGATTTACCCAAATATGATCAGAATTTAATTCATAAAATTACTAAACATAGAGGTGGTGTTAGAGCTTTAGCATTAATTGAAGTAAATGAATTCTACAAAGCTGCAAGAGAGTTTAGAAAAATCATTCCTAAATTTGATGTAAAAGACTATCCTCAATTATTATCATTTACATCAAAAAATAAGATGCCAGGATTGACATTTAGGTTAGCTGCCATTTTAAGAAATGATCATAACAAAATATTATTGGGTGGTTTATATCCTATACCATCTTGGAACACAGATACATCAGATTTAAAAGATAAGGCACTTCTTTATGCTATAGCTAGACAAGAATCAGGTTTTAATCCAAGAGCTAGAAGCTCATCAAAGGCTATGGGTGTTTTACAAATAATTCCATCGACAGCAGCATTTGTAATGAAAAATAAAGAATATAGACTAAGAAGAAGCAAAAATCATTTACTTTATAATCCACCTCATAATATTTCAATTGGTTCCAAATATATAAAATTTCTCTTTAGTTTACCTGTCGTAAATAATGATTTGATGTGGGTGTTGGCAAGCTATAATGCAGGTCCAGGAAATTTTAAAAAATGGACAAAAAATAGAAATTATAAATATAAAGACGTTCTATTAATGTTAGAAAGTTTACCAGCTAGAGAAACTAGAAACTATATAAAGTTGGTACTGACAAATTTATGGGTATATAAGACCAGATTTAATCAAGATAATACTATTCTTCTTTCATTGGCATCTGGAAAGCCAATAGATTCAAAAGTTTTTTTCACAAACAAAGGAAGTTAAGATTAATAATGGCTGAAAATGATTTTATTTCAATAAATATTGCAGTTGTAACTGTTTCGGATACCAGGGAGTTAAAAAATGACAAGTCTGGTGATACTTTAGTTAATAGAATTACTGAATTTGGTCATAAAGTAACAGTAAGAGAAATAGTAAAAGACGATTTTGATAAAATTTCTAATTTATTTGTAAAGTTACTCGAAAATAAAAATGTAGATGTGATAATATCTACTGGAGGAACAGGACTCACAGGAAGAGATATAACTCCAGAAGTAATGAAAACAATATTTGAAAAAAATATTGATGGTTTTGGGGAAATGTTTCGTTGGCTTTCATATAAAAAAAATTGGTACTTCTGCTTTACAATCAAGAGCTTTAGCAGGAGTTGCAAACGGTAGATATATTTTTTGCCTACCTGGCTCCCCTTCAGCATGTAAAGATGGTTGGGATGAAATATTAAGATATCAGCTAGATATAAGACACAAACCATGCAATTTTGTAGAAATTATGCCTAGACTTCAAGAGCATAAACTTTTTCGGTCTAAAAACTAATGATAAGTTTTGATATTGAAAGTGATTTACATAAAAGAAATATTACAATGATTGGAGTTGATGAGGCTGGAAGAGGTTCATGGGCTGGTCCATTAATATCAACTGCATGTTGGTTTGATTTTACTAAATATAAATACTTGCATTCAGAGATTAATGATAGCAAGAAACTAAAATCATCTAAACGAAAAGAAATAATATTATCATTAGATAATTTTGTTAAATATTCTTCTTCTATTGCAAGTGTTAAAGAAATTGATAAGTATGGTCTTTCATTTGCAAATGCCATTGCAATGAAGAGGTCTATTTTTTCACTAACTCAAGAATTAAAAAAATCACAAACAACTAAAAAAAAAGATTTTTGTATTTATGTTGATGGTAAATTTAAACCTGATTTTGAAAATTTGGATAATTTTTTACAATTTAAAAAATTAAATTTAAATAGTTATTCAGTTGAAGCTCTAGTTAAGGGTGATAGTCTTTGCAAAACTATTGCATTAGCAAGCATTATTTCTAAAGAAACAAGAGATACTATAATGAGGCAATTATCGAAAAAACATCCATCTTACTTGTTTGACAGTCATTTTGGATATGGGACCATTAATCATATAAATGCTATTTTAAAAAATGGTATTTTGGATCTACATAGAAAATCATTTAAACCTATTGCTACTATATATAGTAAAAGAATTAAATAAAAATACACATATTGTATTAATAAATTTAATTTTACTAAGTGATTGACTTTATTGAATAATTATCATTTTATCCACAATATATAAACAATATATTATATTAATAAAAGATTAAATATGTTACTGAAAAATTATCTAAATAGGGTTATCGTTGGTGATTGCATTGAGAAGATGAATGAACTACCTCCCGAAAGCGTAGATTTAATTTTTGCAGACCCCCCATATAATCTCCAACTGAATGGAGATCTTGAAAGGCCTGATCAGACAAAAGTTGACGGTGTGAAAGAAAGTTGGGATAAATTTAAATCTATTTCTGATTATGATAATTATACTAAGCAATGGATGAGCTCTGCAAGACGAATTTTAAAGCCAAATGGTAGCATTTGGGTTATTGGTTCTTATCATAATATTTTTAGATTAGGATATATTTTACAAGATTTAGAATTTTGGTTATTAAATGATGTAGTTTGGAGAAAAATTAATCCAATGCCAAATTTTCGTGGTAGAAGGTTTACCAATGCTCATGAAACACTTATTTGGGCTTCTAAAACAAAAACATCTAAGTATACATTCAATTACGAGGCTATGAAATCATTAAATGGTGATCTTCAAATGCGATCAGATTGGTCTTTTCCAATCTGTACTGGTGATGAAAGACTAAAAAATAAAGATGGTAAAAAGATACATCCAACGCAAAAACCAGAAAATCTTTTAAATAGAGTTATAATGTCAAGTAGCAATATTGGTGATGTAGTTTTAGATCCATTCTTTGGGACTGGAACAACTGGAGCTGTAGCAAAAAGACTTGGTAGGACCTTTGTTGGAATTGAACAAGATGCTAAATATGCTTTAGAGGCTGAAAAAAGAATTAGTAAAGTAGAAGAAATTGAAAATAAAGATCTTATTCAAACACCTAGAAAAATTGCTGAACCTAGAATTCCATTTGGTCATTTATTAGAACAAGGATTAATAAATCCAGGTGAACTATTACAAGATTCACGAAATAGATGGACTGCTAAAATTAGAGCAGATGGAAGTTTGATTTCTGAAGATAAAAAAGGTTCAATCCACTCAGTCGGAGCTGATTTGCAAGGATTACAGGCCTGCAATGGGTGGACATTTTGGCATATAAAGCGATCTGGAAAGCTTATTCCAATAGATAGTTTAAGACATGCTGCAAGAGCAGTTAATCAAGCATAGACTTTAGTTTTAATCTACTTTTGTGTAAAATTGGTTCAGTATAACCGGAAGGACTAACATCCCCTTCTAAAACCAAATTTACAGCCGCGTTAAAAGCAATTGATTTATCAAAGTCTTTAGACATGGGGATGTAGTTTGTATCATCTTTATTTTGTTCATCAACAACCTTAGCCATCTTTTTCATAGTATCAACCAGCTGATTTTTAGAAAAAATACCGTGTTTAAGCCAGTTACAAAGGTGCTGACTTGAAATTCTACAAGTTGCGCGATCTTCCATTAATCCAATATTATTTATATCCGGCACTTTAGAGCATCCAACACCTTGATCAATCCATCTTACTACATATCCAAGAATACCTTGAGCATTATTATCCATTTCTTTTTGTATTTCTTCTTGGGACCAGTTGTGGCCTTTTGAAACAGGTACAGAAAGTATATCGTTTAAATAATTATTATTATCATTAGATTTATCTTTTTGTATTTCAAATACATTAATTTCATGATAATGCAGTGCATGAAGAGTAGCAGCCGTTGGACTTGGTACCCAGGCTGTATTTGCTCCACTTTTTGGATGATTAATTTTTTGCTCTAACATTTCGTGCATGAGATCAGGCATTGCCCACATTCCTTTACCGATTTGTGCTTTACCAGAAAGTCCACACGCAAGACCAATTTTTACATTATTATTTTCGTATGCTGAAATCCATTTGGCATTTTTAATTTCACCTTTTGGTATTATTGGGCCCATTTCCATAGCAGTATGTATTTCATCACCTGTTCTATCTAGAAACCCAGTATTAATAAAAACGGTTCTTTCACTTGCCATTCTGATGCATTCTTTTAAATTAACAGTTGTCCTTCTTTCTTCATCCATAATACCTATTTTCAGGGTATTTTTATCTAGTTGAAGGGCATCTTCAACAGCTCCAAAAATATCGCATGCAAATTTGACTTCATCTGGACCATGCATTTTAGGTTTAACAATGTAAACTGATCCAGTTCTAGAGTTCATTTTTTGGATTTTAATATCATGAATTGCAATCAATGACGTGATCATTGCATCCATAATACCTTCAGGTATTTCTTCTCCATTTTTTAACAAAATAGCTGGGTTTGTCATAAGGTGTCCAACATTACGAATTAACATAACTGATCTGCCTGGAAGTTTATACTCTCCAGAAGAAGTAATGTAAGTTTTATCTGGATTTAATTTTCTTGTTATTGTCTTACCATTTTTTTCAAAAGTATCTTCAAGGTTACCTTTCATAAGTCCTAACCAGTTTCTGTAGGCTAATATTTTATCTTCTGCATCAACAGTTGCAACTGAGTCTTCACAGTCTTGAATTGTTGTTAAAGCAGATTCAATTATAATGTCATCTACACCTGCATTATCACCAGCTCCAATATTTCCTTCTTTATCTACCAATATTTCAATGTGCAGATTATTATTTTTCAGAAGAATGCAACTAGGATTATTGGCATTACCTTGATAGCCAATATATTGGCTTTTGTTTTTTAAATGTGAAGTAGAACCATTCAAAGCTACAACTATAAGAGAGTCATTTTCTATTTTATAAGAATTTACATCCTTATGTGAACAGTTTTGTAACGGAAAATTTTTATCTAAAAATGCTTTTGCGTAGACTATTACTTTTTTGCCTCTTATTGGATTGTAAGATGCAGATCTTTTAGCGTTGTCATTTTCTGAAATAGCATCTGTTCCATAAAGTGCGTCATATAGACTTCCCCATCGTGCATTCGCAGCGTTTAGTGCATACCTCGCATTAGTAACTGGTACAACTAACTGGGGTCCAGCCTTAAGTGCTAATTCATCATCTACATTTTTGGTGTTGATTTGAAATTTTTCTCCTTCAGGGACAACGTAGTTAATTTCTTTTAAAAAGTTTATATATTCTTCATGATCAATATCTTTACCAGAGTTTTCTAAATAGAACTTGTCTATTTTACTTTTCATTTCACTTCTTATTTGAAGTAGTTCTTTATTTCTAGGAACAAATTGATCTAAAATATTTTCTAATTTTTCCCAGAACATATCAGGAGATATATTAATATCAGTAAGTGCTTCATTTTCAATAAAATTCGCAAGATTATCTGATACTTGTAAATTACCACGTCTTAATCTTTTAGTCATTGTTATCCCCAATTTATCTATTATTAAAAATTAATATCATTTTTTAGTAATTACCTAAAGTTAATCCTTCATTTTTGAGAAGATTTTTAACTTCCAAAAATAATTCATTTTTATCTTTTTCAGATTTCCCTTCAAACCTTACTATAAGTGCTTCCTCTGTGTTGCTTGCACGTATTAACCACCATCCATGGTTACTCTTAACTCTTAAACCATCTAATGTAATAACATCATTCGAATTATACTTTTTAAAAACGTTTTTAGATATATTATTTATAGTTAGAAACTTAATTTTATCAGTACAAAAAACTTTAATTTCTGGTGAAACAAATGTTTTAGGTAAGGTTGATATAAATTTATCTAGTTCAATATTGTTGGCTATTAAGCTAAGTAGTCTTATGGAAGCATAAAGTGCATCATCATAACCAAAGTAGGTGTCGCCAAAAAAAATGTGACCAGACATTTCGCCAGCTAGTGGAGATTTTATTTCCTTAATTCTTTTTTTAATATTTGAATGTCCAGTTTTTCCAATTTCCGCTTTAAAACCCAGAGATAAAATTTGTTCATACGCAACATAACTTGACTTAATATCTAAAATTATTGTTTGATTTTTTTTATCATTAGTAGTTATTGAATTAGCAAGAAATGCAGTTAACAAATCACCAGCAACTGGCCTTCCTTGCTTATCAATTACTCCTATTCTGTCACCATCACCATCAAAGGCTATACCAAGTTCGGCATTAACTTCTTCCATTTTATTTAGGAGAATTTTCAATGTAGATTCATCAGTAGGATCAGGATGATGATTTGGAAAATTACCATCAACGTCAGGATATAACACAATATGTTTTCCAGGAATTTTTGTGGTTATCATTTCAACTGAAGGACCGGATGCTCCATTACCACAATCCCAAACTATTGTTTTTTCAAAAAATCGTTTCTCAATATTTTTGAGAGGCTTTATAATTTCATCTACATATTTACTATTTATTTCGACAGATTTAGAAAAACCATTATATGTTTTTGAATAACCTTTACTTGCAAAATGACCTAGTTTTTGAATATCTTCACCAAAGAAAGAATCTTGATTTAAAACTATTTTAAAACCGTTATAGTCTTTTGGATTGTGACTGCCAGTGACTTGTATAGCTCCGTCAGCTTTAAAATAATTACTTGCAAAATAGAGCATTGGTGTTGGTCCCAATCCAATTCTATAAATTTCACAACCAGAATTTTCAAGACCCTCATTAAGTTTTTCTTCTAGTATTGGGCTAGATAATCTTCCATCCATTCCAATTACAATTAATGGATGTTTTTTATCTGGATTTTTTTTTCTGACAGTAATGCCAAAGAAAAAACCAAGCATGAAAGCATCTTCTTCTGATAGGGTTTTCCCATGAATACCTCTAATATCGTATGATCGAAGTATTGTGCTATCAAAAATGTGCTTATACATCAATAATCACTAACTATTTGATGTTTTAGCCAATTTTTAAGATTTTGTTTTATCTCTGGCCTTTCAATCGAAAAACGAATGTTAGCTTGTATAAATCCTAATTTAGATCCACAATCAAATCGCTCCTCTGAAAATTTATATCCCACACAATTAGATACACCTATTCTACTTGCTATGGCGTCGGTAAGTTGAATTTCATTACTAGCGCCTCTATTTTGTTGTTCCAAGACTTCAAAAACAGCTGGTTCTATAATATATCTACCTACAACAGCCATATTACTGGGAGCTTTTTCTATGGAGGGTTTTTCTACAAGGCCTGTAATTTCAGTAACATTATTGTCTATTGATTTTCCAGGAGATATTACCCCATATGAAGAGATGTCTTTCTTGTCTACATCCATTATCGCAAGCATATTACCAGATTTATAATTAACAATCATTTCTTTGATTGTATTTCCACCATAAATTAAATCATCAGCAAGAATTATAGCCACCGGCTCATCTCCAATCAAATGCCTAGCACACCAAACAGCATGACCGAGTCCCGCTGGTTCTTGTTGTCTTACATAAGCAAATGATCCAGGGATTTTAAGCATTTCTTGCGCAGTTTTAAGAGTTTGTCTTTTTCCTTTTGTAAGTAAGTTACTTTCTAGTTCAAATGAATGATCAAAATGATTTTCTATTGCTGATTTGCCTCGACTAGTTACAAAAATAAACTGGTCAATTCCTGCATTAGCCGCTTCTTCTACTGCGTATTGTATAAGGGGCTTATCAACAATTGGAAGCATTTCTTTTGGCATTGACTTGGTTGCAGGAAGAAATCTTGTACCTAGTCCACCAACTGGAAATATTGCTTTTTTGATTTTCATTCACAAATCCTATAAATTAGTATAGTAGTTGATATGGTTATTATTTTTTTTTTTTCAATCAGTCAATAACTATATGTTTCTCAAATACAAGAGGATAAATCATGAAAATAACAATGTTAGGAACTGGCTATGTTGGATTAGTTTCTGGAACTTGTTTTTCAGAGTTTGGTTTTGATGTATGTTGTGTAGACAAAGATAAAGACAAAATTATAAACTTAAAAAAAAATATAATACCCATTTATGAACCTGGCCTTGAAAATTTAGTTAAAAAAAATAAGGATGCTAATCGGCTCACTTTTAGTATTGATGTAAAGAAAAACATAGCAGATGCAGATGTTGTTTTTATTGCTGTTGGAACGCCTGCCAGACGTGGTGACGGTCATGCAGATCTATCATATATTTATGAAGCTGCAGAAGAAATAGCAAAAAATTTAATTGGTTATACACTAGTTATTACTAAGTCCACGGTACCTGTTGGAACAGGAAGCGAAATTAAAAATATCATTAGAAAAACAAATCCTAAAGCTAAATTCGATGTGGTTTCTAATCCAGAATTTTTGAGAGAAGGTAATGCTATCGAAGATTTTATGAGGCCAGACAGGGTGGTTGTTGGGTGTGAAACTGAAAAAGCTAAAGAAGTAATGTCAAAAATATATAAGCCATTATATTTAATTGAAACTCCAATTTTATTTACTGATTTAAAAACTGCTGAGTTAATTAAATATGCTGGTAATGCATTTTTGGCTGTAAAAATATCGTATATCAATCAGATGGCAGATTTATGTGAAAAGGTTGGGGCTGATGTTCATGACGTTTCACGAGGAATTGGTCTAGATAAAAGAATTGGTAGTAAATTTTTGCATCCTGGACCAGGTTATGGTGGATCTTGTTTTCCAAAAGACACACAAGCGCTTGTAAAAACGGCAAATTTTTATGGATCAAATATTTCCATAGTGGAAAATGTTATCAATTACAACTCCCAAAGAAAAATAGATATGGCAGAAAAGATAATTTCAACCTTAGGAAAAAATTACAGCAATAAGAAAGTATCAATCCTAGGGTTGGCATTTAAACCAGAAACAGATGATATGAGAGAAAGTCCCTGTCTAGATATTATTCCAAAACTACAAGAAAAAAATATACAAATTTCTGCATTCGACCCAGTTGCTTTGGATGAAGCAAAAAAATTATTAAAAAATATCCAATTTGCAGATAACATTGAAAATTGTATAAATAATAGTGATGCACTAGTAATTTTAACTGAGTGGAACGAATTCAGAAGTCTGTCACCGGAAAGATTAAAACAACGTATGAAAGGAAATATTTTAATTGATTTAAGGAATGCCCTTAACCCAGATAGTTTTCGTGGAAGTGGATTTAACCTTATTCAAATAGGAAGACCAAAGCATTCTAGCCAGTAATATTTGTCCCAAGTGATTTGGGTCTTTTCATACCTTCTATTAAATTAACCATTTCTATCTTCCCAGTAATTTTACCTTTTGAGTTTTCTATTGTAACTGGTTTTGAGGGTGCATCTGACATTATCTGAAGTATATCTTCTAATACCATTTCTTCCTTAACTGTAGCACCTGAGCTTTTAGAATTTGTTGGTGTCATTATTGATTTTGCTTGTATTACTCTAGCTCTGTTAATATCCTTAATAAAATCAGAAACATATTCATCTGCAGGGTTCATAATTATCTCTTGAGGATCACTATCTTGAACCATGCTTCCATCTCGAAGAATAGCTATTCTGTCTCCAATCTTTAGAGCTTCATCAAGATCATGTGTAATAAAAATTATAGTTTTATGTAATTCACCCTGAAGGTCTAAAAGTATATTTTGCATTTCTGAACGAATTAATGGATCTAATGCAGAAAACGCTTCATCCATTAGGAGGATTTCTGCATCTGTTGCTAAAGCTCTAGCGAGCCCTACTCTTTGTTGCATGCCTCCTGATAGTTGGCCTGGATAATATGTTTCATATCCATCTAAGCCTACTCTTTTAATCCATCTTTGAGCTTTTTCTGACCATTCATCTTTAGAAATATTTTGAATTGCAAGCCCGTAACCAACATTTTGTAAAACTGTTTTGTGTGGAAATAAAGCAAACTTTTGAAAAACCATAGACATATTATTTTGTCTAAATTGAATAAGCTCTTTCGGAGTTAAATTAAGAATATTTGTATCGTTAAACAGTATTTCACCACTTGTCGGCTCTATTAATCTATTAAGATGTCTTATAAGAGTTGATTTGCCTGAACCTGAAAGACCCATGACAACTTGTATCTTCCCTCTATTAATATTTAGATTTATATTATTTAATCCAAGAACACAGTTTGATTTCTCAAGAAGTTCGTCTTTACCCATACCATTTTTAACTAGATCAAGTGAGCTTTTATCACCATCTCCAAAAATCTTATAAAGTTGATTTACTTTGATTAATATATTTTTTGAATTCATAATACTAATCCTTACCTTCATTCCTATATTTTTGCATTCTCAGACCAAATTTTTGGGTAACACGATCAAAAATAATTGCTAGAATAACAATGGCAAGACCGTTCATTAATCCTAAAGCTAAATATTGATTTGAAATTGCTTGTAAAACAGGTAAGCCCAAACCTTTTACGCCAATCATTGATGCAATAACAACCATTGCAAGAGCCATCATTATTGTTTGATTTACACCTGCAAATATCGTTGGTAATGCAAGTGGTATTTGAACACCAAGAAGCTTTTGCCAATAACTAGCACCAAAAGAATCAGCTGCCTCTAAAACATCTTTATCTACTAATCTGATACCTAAATTCGTTAAACGAACAATTGGAGGTATTGCATATATACAAACTGCAATAAGACCAGGAACTTTACCGATACCTAACAGCATTACAACTGGTATAAGATACACAAAGCTCGGTATTGTTTGCATAACATCTAAAATTGGTACAATAGCTGCTTGCACTTTATTACTTCTGGCCATGGCTATACCAAGTGGTATCCCAATTGCTATACATAAAAAAGTTGCTACAAGTATAATAGCTAATGTTGACATTGTGTCTTCCCACATACCAAAATAGCCAATCAACATAAAACTTATAAAAGTTCCAGCAACAACAAGTAAGGATCGAGAGCCTATCCAAGCAAGTAAAAGAATGCTTACGATAATTATTGGCCAAGGGGTATTAATAAAAAGCTTTTCAAACCACACTAAAAACATCAATAAAGGTTCAAAAAAATCTTCAATACCTTGCCCATATGTTCTAGAGAAATCTGTGAAAGCAAAATCAACGGACTTTTTAAATTCTCTTAAATCAGACCTGCTCATGTCTGGGAAATTAAAAAACCAATCCATTATAAATCTCTTAAATTAAAAAAATAATCACTACCTCAATTACTATAGAAGTAGTGATTATAAACTATGAAGTATTTTATAGACCAGCTTTTATTTTTTTAGCTACGTCTGAAGAAACCCATTTCTCCCATACAGCACCATGCTTTTCTAAAAATTCAAAGGCAGCATCTTCACCTTGTGCTTTTTCTGTATCCATAAAAACAAGCATTTTGTTCATTACACTTCCAGGATATGCTCTCTTAGAAATATAATCTAATGCTACACCTGCATTCTTTTTGAAATTGGATGTGACCACTGTGTTTACAACAGAAGTTGTCCAGGCAGATTTTTTAGGGTTGGCACACTCTTTTTCTGGTTTAACAATACAATTATCCCAGTGATCTTTACCAACAAATGGAACCCCAAAGTCAACTTTAGTTAAATTATGTTTTCCAATTAATGTTGTTGGCGACCAATAGTAACCAAACCAATTTTCATTTCTTGTAAGAGACTTGTTCATTGAACCGTCTAAACCTGCGGCACTACCTGGGTCAACAAGTACCCAACCTTTTTTTTCCATATCAAATGCTCTAAACAAGTTTTGGTTAACTAGTTGACATCCCCATCCAGCAGGACATCCAACAAATGCACCTTTTGATTTATCTTCTGCATACGGGAACAAATCAGGTCGTGCAATTACATCTGCAGCTGTTTTTAGATTATGTTTTTTAGCTGTATATGGAGATAACCACCAACCTTCACCAAGTCCAGTAATTGGCACTTCATTAGCAACTATTAACCTTTTCTCCCCAACAGCTTTCTTTAAAGGAACAGCGACAGCATTTGCCCATAACTCTGGAGCTACATCAGGTGCACCTTTCTCGTTCATAGATGTAAAAGTAGGCATTGTGGCTCCAGCAACTAACTCAACTTCACATCCATACCCTTTTTCTAAAATTATTTTATCGACATTTGCCATTAAAGAAGCTGATGCCCAGTTCATATCTGCTATGCTTACCTTACCACATGCAGCATTACCAATTGTAGCCCAACTAAGGCCTACGGCTACGGTTGCTGCCATAGTAAATGCAGCTCCGAATACCCTTTTCATTTTATTCTCCTGTTTCCGCTTGTAATGATTACAAACCTTGATTTATTAAAATTAAAGTCAACTGAATTCAAATTCAAGAATCATCATAACAATAAAACAGTACTAATTGCAAATCTCAGTTTGTGAAAAAAACTATAAATTCTCAGTAAGTGTATGATATATATAAATAATATTTTTTTAAAAAATTTTAGTATATAATATGTAAGTTTTTATAGTTATTTATTATTTAATCTCTTATATTTCTGAAATGAAATTACTATGTTAATAATATGTTTGAAGATTTTACACCATTTATAATAGCTTTAGTTGTAACATTTAGTTTCATGATATGTTTTGCTATATGGAATAGTATAAATGCTCCTCTGCCACCAGAAAAAGCACCCCCAATAGAACCTGGACCGTCTAGGACTAGAGAAATTCTAGCACGATTTAGTGAGTTTTATATGAATTTAAATCCTGAAGAGGAAATGATTTTTGACATTGGTCTTCTGCCAGATCCAAAACAGCATATAATACATGCTCTTTACGTTGGTTTTGATGAAAGTGAAAATGATGATGAAAAATCAGCTATCGAAAGAGGTCTTAGAGCAATAGTTACATTTCAGGAAAGAGTTGGTGATTTACCTATCAAAAAGGAAATATCAGAAATAGAAAAAAATATAACCACACCTAATTCTAGAGAAAACATAATTGATACATCTAATATCAATATTTTAAGCGAAGAAGAATTTCAAAGATTTTCTGTATTAAGAGACCAGGAATTAGAAACACATTTTCAACATTTAAAAATACAAACTGAAGAAGAACAGGATTTATAATGTCTTTTTTAAAAATTGATGATCAAAATGAAATTTACTATGAGTTTACAAAACCCAAAAATAATGGACATACTTTTGTTTTTGTTAATGCCTTAACAGGAAATACAACGGCATGGAATGGCATCATAGGTGACAAAATTACAGAAAATGGAAATGGTTTTCTTGCATATAATTTTAGAGGACAGGATAATAGTAAATTTAGTGAAGAACTTACTTTAGACACAGATTTAATTGTTTCTGATTTGTGCCTTCTGATAGAAAAATTAAAACTTAAAAATATAATTTTAGTAGGATTATCCATTGGTGGATTGTACGCTTCACTTGCTCTTAGAAAGGGAATTAAGTCTAATGGTTTAGTTTTAATAAACACACTTAGGAAAAATAACCCCAGGTTAAAATGGATTAATGAGTCTATGGTTAATGTTGCAGGCTATGGTGGGACAGCATTGTTAATGGACATGAATATGCCAGTTATAGCTTCACCATCGTTTTTAGATAAAGTTAAACCAAACGCACTTAATCCTAATAATTATAAAAGATTAGAAGAAAATTCTGGTATTTTCAAACTTATGAAAGGATCTCTAACAGCTAACTGGGATATTGACTGGTCTAAAATTGAAGTGCCAGTTTTAATTATGACGGGTCATCATGATAAAGTTTTTAGAATTCCTGATGATATTGATCAGATTGTAAACACTATGAACAATGTACAAAGATTAGAATTTCCTGATTGTGGACATTTAATACCTTTGGAAAAACCCAAAGAGTTTGCTGCTCATCTAAACCAATTTGTTACAAAGTTAAGTTGATTTTTTTATAACAATAGTAATATCATCTTTTAAAAGTTGGTTTTTGAAGATTTGTATCTTTCCAAAGTTATTCTCACAAATTCTTTTCATCCATGATAACTCTGTATAATATAATGCTTTATTTATTTCCTTTTTTTCTTTTATTAAGAAGTTAAATATCATTGCTTTTTTAACCAATTTCCAATTATTTGTAAGATTTTTAATTATATAATCTTCCCACAAAGATATATTATTTGTTGGTGTAAGGTTATAAGTTCCTGACATTACGACATAATCAGTGTTTTTAAAAGGTAATGCATTTATTGCAAATTCAACATTTTCAAAATCTTTATTATTTTTGCAAAAATTAATTAAATTTTTATTTATATCAAACCCATAATATTGAACTCTACCATCTAAGTTTCTCTCTTTAATAATTTCGTATAATCTACCATATCCACAACCAATATCTGCGATTGAGAATTCTTCACTTTTTGCAATTCTTAATATCTTATCTAAAATTATATTTAATCTAAGGTCCTGTGATAATTTACTATTCCAAAATACTCCTTTAGGGGTATTATTATAATTATCAAAACGTTTATTATAAATGTTAGATATTTGTTTGTTAAGTAATTTATAAATAAGTATTTTTATAAAAGTCATTTAATCACGTTAAGCTAGAACTAAGTCAATTTAAACTTAAAAGGGTTGTTACATGAAAAAAATTTTACTGTTAGGTAGTGGTGAGTTAGGTAAAGAATTAACAATAAGTCTTAAAAGAATTGGATGTAATGTAATAGCGTGTGATGCATATGAAAATGCACCTGCTATGCAAGTCAGTGATAAAAATGAAGTATTTAACATGCTTGATAAAGACAAGCTAAATGTAGTTATAAATAAACATAAACCAGATTTTATCGTTCCAGAGGTTGAGGCAATTGAGACAAGCGTTTTAATTGATGCTGAAAAAAATGGCTATAACGTAATACCCTCAGCAAAAGCTGTAAATTTAACCATGAATAGAGATAGAATACGTGATAGAGCAAAACATTTAGGATTAAAAACTGCTAATTTTGCTTATGCAGAAACTGAAGAGGAATTAATTTTAGAGGCTACTAAAATTGGCACAAAGGTAGCAGTTAAGCCAGTTATGAGCTCTTCTGGAAAGGGTCAGAGTTATGCAAATTCAGAGGATGAATTAAAAATATCATGGAAATTTGCACTCGAAGGTATGAGAGGAAACAGGAAACGTGTAATAGTTGAAGAGTTTATAGATTTTGAGTATGAAATTACTCTTTTAACAATTTTAGAAAAATCCGGAAAAGTTACATTTTGCAACCCTATCGGACATTTTCAAAAAAGAGGTGATTATCAATATAGCTGGCAGCCTGCTGTTTGTTCAAAGGACGTAATTAGAAAGGTACAGAATGCAGCAAAAAAAATGGTTTTAGACTTGGGTGGATCAGGTATATTTGGGGTAGAATTTTTTATTGATAAAAAAGGAGAAGTAATTTTTAGTGAACTTAGCCCTCGACCACATGATACTGGAATGGTCACAATGTTTACTCAAAACTTTAGTCAATTTGATATTCATGCCAGAGTTTTAGTGGGAATGCCATTACCAGAAATTAAATTAAATCAACCCGGTGCTAGCCATGTAATCTTAGCAGAAGAAAATGCTTCAGGTGACTACGTTATTGATGGTTTAGAAGAAGCACTTGAAGATAAAAATGTAGATTATAGAATTTTTGGTAAACCATTCTTAAAATCATATCGTCGAATGGGGGTTATTTTAGCGCCAAATTTAAAGCAAGCAAAAAAGGCAGCTAAAAAAATTTTTGTTAGAGCAATATAGTTTATAAGTTTAAATTCGTATTTATTTAAAATGTGAAATCACAGAAGCTATTTCTTTTTCTTGCTTATATCCCATTAAATGAATTCCACTTACGCCTTTAATTGATTTGTATTTTTCTATTAATTCTAAACATATTTTAATACCTTCAAGGTTTTCATGATTAGATTTTTCAATTCTATTGATTATTTTCTCAGGTATATTGATACCAAAGAGATTTTTGTTCATCCATCTGGCACTTTTTGCTGATTTAATTACTCCCAATCCGATAATGAAATAAGCCTTGTCAGTGATATTTAACTCATTTAGTTTGAGCATATAATTTTTTAAGATATCTTCATCAAAAGCATATTGCGTTTGAAAAAATTCGACACCTGCTTCAATTTTTTTCATTAAGTTAGAACCATCAAAATCATTATTAACTTTAAATGGAGTATCAGCCCCACCAATAAAAAATTCTGGTGCATCGTCAATTTTTCTACCGGAAGGATACATTTTTTTTGTTTTAATTTCATAAGCAGTTTTCAACATACCAATTGTATCTAGATCTCGAACTTCTTTAGTGTCTGGTTGATCTCCTCCTTTAACCTCGTCACCATACAGACAAAGAATGTTTGGAATATCTAATGCCCAACCACCGAGTAGATCACCTTGAATTGCAATCCTATTTCGATCTCTGGTAGTAAATTGTAAAATTGGTTCAATACCATTTTGAGCAAGAATTGCGGCTGTCGCTAGAGCTGACATATGGGATTTTGCACCAGCCCCGTCGGTGACATTGATGGCATCAGCTAAACCACTTAGACACTCTACTTTTTCAATAATAATATTTTTGTTTCCAGAATCTGGTGGTGAAGTTTCAGCTGTAAAAACAAATTTATTTTCTTTTAATAATTTTCTTAATTTACTTTTCATAAAAAATGTCCAAAGTAATTTATGGATATTGTTTAATGGGGGTATAAACAAATGTCTAATGATTTTTTTAGTACTTCTAACAGAATTAAAAGTACTCCATTTACTTCACGCAATAATACGGCAGGTGTGAAAAAATATAGCGTCTATAACAATACATTAATACCAACTGTATTTAAATCTCTAAAAAGCGATTATTTTCACTTAATAAAACATGTACAGTTATGGGATGTATGTTGCCAGAAAGTTATTGAAGTAAGAGGAAATAATGCCTTATCACTTATGAAATACCTTTTTTGTAGAGATTTTTCTAATATTTCTTCTGGTAAAGCATATTATGCACCAATAGTTAATTTTGATGGTGGATTATTAAATGACCCAGTTGTTTTTTGTATAGCTAGTGATCATTTCTTAATTTCTTTATCTGATTCAGATTTGTTTAATTGGGTATCAGCAATTAATCATACAAAAGAATTTTATACTAATGTAAATGAAACAGATATCATAACTATTGCAATTCAAGGTCCAAAATCTGAACAACTTATTTCAAAAATTTTTGGTGATGAAATAAAATCTCTTAAATTTTTTAATTTCAAAAAATTTTCTTTTAATAAAGAAAATTTAATTATTTCAAAAACAGGTTTCAGCAAACAATCTGGTTATGAAATTTTGCTTACCAAACCCAATAACGGAATTCTTTTGTGGGACCTAATAATAGAAAAAGGAAAAGAATTTAACATAAGGGTTGGGTGTCCAAATATGATTGAAAGGGTAGAGAATAATCTTCTTAGTTATGGAAATGAAATGACAAATAATGACACACCCTATGATTGTGGTTTAGGTAATTTTTGTAATCTTGATACAGATTATGAATTCATTGGTAAATCTGCTCTTTTAAGACAAAAAAAAGTTGGGTTTGAAAAAGATATATATAAAATTCATTTTAATTTTGAAAACGAAGATAAACCAGTCTTCTTTAATAATCTTCCAGTCTTTAAAAAAGATAAAGAAATTGGAAAAGCAACATCAATTGTCTGGTCGCCTAAATATTCCGAATATGTAGGCTTCTTAATTTCATCAAAAAAAATTATAAATAACCTTAATGATTATCATGTACTTAATAAAGTTAGGTTTGATATTTTAGAAATATGATAATAGAAATTGATTTACTAAAAATATAATTATAACAAATTTTGAATAAAACAAACCTCTTTTTACAAAGATATTTACCTATTACTTTGAATAACATTGTATCTATTCATCAAAAGTTAAAACCTCTTAAAGTTTGAATATTTAAGGAAAAGAAGGCACCTGCCGAAGGCTAATGAAGTGGGTCTATACCAAGAGCGGTTAATTATAAAATCAAATAAATATAGCTGATTAAAATCTCTATTGGATTCAATAAAGGATTTACAACCATAGCAAATATAATAATAGATAATATTGAAAAGTATTTGAAGTATTCAAAGAGATGATTTTCATCTTCAATAATTACATCTTTTTCTTCTAAAACATATCTTCTTGGCGTTATTTCACCTTGTATCTTACCATGTCCAATTAAGTTGTTACGAATAGATTTTTGGCTACGGTTAATATTTCTACAGATTTTATAAATAGAATAGCCTTCTTCGAACATCCTAAGAAGTTCAGTAGTTTCGTGTTTTGTATATCTTCCCACTCTTCTTGGCATATGTGAATAATATCATTACTCAAAACTTGTTTCAATATAAGCTCAATATTAGTATGATATTGATTCATTCTTGCATGGTCGAAATTTTTTTAATATCATAAGAATCTCTTTATAATAAGTTAAGATCGCTTGAATGTTAAAAAAATTATTTGTTTTGTTTATTTTATTTACGTTCCCAAATGCATTATTAGCTAACTATGCATCAGAATTTTATGAAAACGAAAATTATGATGCAGCCTACAGAGCTGCTTATGCAGACGCACTTGATGGAGACCCAGAAAGTAGTTTTATAATAGGCAAAATTTTAATTGATGGAAAAGGTTCTGCTGATGAAAACCTCAGTAAAGGTATTCAATTCATAACATCAGCAGCAGAATCAGATTATTTAAAAGCTGTAATTTTTTTAGCTAAAGATTATGAAGAAGGAAAATATGCTTCTAAAAGCTCTTCTAAATCGCTAAAATATTACGAGCAATGCGAAAAACTTGGAGGTCCAAGTTTTTGTAATAAAAAAGTTACAAGTCTTAGAAAAAAATCTTTTGGTGCTATTAGTAAAAAAAGTTGTGTCAGATACAACAAAAAAGATAAGGAGAATTTTTATAATATAGGACAATGTATTGCTAGAAATTATTTAGAAGGTAATGCCTCATCTTATTTTTTAAAAGCTTTTGATAATGGTAAAAAAGATGCTTACTTATTAGCCTCTCAAAGAATGTTAAAAGAAAAAGATATTAACTTGATGCCCTTAGTCAAAAGAATTCCTGAATTTAAAAGACAGGCATCCAAGTCCCAAAAAGCAAAATTTATAAAACAAATAAAACGTTATGGATATGATGGAAGTTTTTGTGGGAAGCAAAAGAATAAAAGTTCTAAAAAAAATATGTTTGCGAAACCTAAAACCAGTGGGGGTAATAACGCAGCTTGTGCTTTAGCAGCCGAAGCTGGGGATCCAATAGCTTTACCAATAGCATATGAGTGGTGGAATAATGGTTCAAAAGGATTTCCAAAAGCAAAGAAATATGCACAGCAATTGATGGAAAATTTAGAAAACAATGATGATGTTGATATAGCTAGTATTCTAAGAAAATTTGAGAATGATCCTAAAAAGCATTTTAATAAAGCAATGGAATATATTAAGTCTAATCCTCTAGCTTTAAAGATTGTTAGTAAGGAACTAAAGTTAGAAATTGGACTAATAGCTAATGGAGATGCTCTTACTTTTGCAAGTTCATTCAGAGACATTGCTGATGTTATTGAATACATTGATTGGAGTGTGGTTGATCCAAAAGTGCTAGCAAAATTTTATCATCTCTACAAATTAGATCTGGTTGAACAAGAACATGATGGTGACTTAGATACACCAAGAATTAAGAAAAATTTAAAAAAAATACCATTTAATGTGTCTTTTGTTAGGTATTTAGCCTCTCTAAAAAATGGAGGGGAATTAGCATACAACTACTTAATTTCAGTAATTTCTGAAGATTGTAAAGCATTAGATTTTGCTCAAAAAAATATAGATACATTAGATATACCGATTGAGTCGATACAAGATGCTCAAGCAATTTTAATTAATAAATGTGATCTACGAGTTTCTAAACTAACTATGAAAGAATTATTAGATAAAGCATATAGAGACCTAGATACTTATAAAATTCCTATTGAAAATAGAATGAATAAAAAAAGACTAGACTGTAATGATTATAATGACTTTCTTAAATACAACAGAAATGATCCGAGTGATTTTGAAATTGACTATGATAGGAATAACGAAGAATGCGTAATGTTTCCTGTTGTTTCTTATCAACTTGCAAGCAAGGCATACAAAGAAGAGCAATATGACCAAGCTTATGAATATGCACTTAAAGGGTGCGAGAATGAAGATCATCCATCTAAGGGATGTGATTTATTGGCAATGATGATAATAGAAGAAAAACCAACAGTGATATCTGTAATGAGCGATGACGAAAAGATGATGGAAGCTATTGGATACGTGATAATTGGTCATGAAAAGGAAGACATAAATAGTACAGCATTTCTACATGACATATATAATCAACCAATGCTGTTTTCAAAATATTCAGATAATAAAAAAGCTAAAGAGTTACTTTTAGATTTAAAGACCTCAAAAGAACTTTCAGCTAAAATCCAAGTTCAAGAAGATTGTTTTTCTGCAGATCCACTAAAATCTTTATTTAAAAATTGTAAGCCTGCTTGTGCTTGGGCAAAAAGACAAAATAAAGCAAAAGAAATGGATATTGTTTCTAGATATTTACTGAAAAGTATTCTAAATCAAAATGTATGTAAGCAGTGATTAAATTAATCTATAACTTCAGTTTGAAAATCAATTTGAAGACCTGTTTCATTTCCATTAAGTTTTAAATCATTCCAAAATTGCAATGTACTTTTGCTTCTATTTGGATTTATAAAAGTAACATCAGGTAATGAGATTTCAGACAAATCATAGTTTTGGGTTATTTTAACAAAGTTTTTATCAAATGATTTTTTATCGTTAGGATCTACATCATATGGTAAAAGAGAATGGAAAATATATGTTGTTTGATTACTTAAGTTTCTACCTCTGTAATAATTATCTAGGCTTGATAAATGATCAATAACACTGTATTCATCTCCACCTTTTGCTAACTCGGTTTGTATTATTTTGCTATATTTATTTTTAAAAATAACCATATCTTTTTTTGCAACTTGAGCGCTGCAATCAGTATCGACCAGCTTATCTAGAAAATTTTTTTTTGGACAACCCGGGACACATTGATCAATTTGAATTCTCGCATTTTCGTTTGTGTGAGTAACAATTCTTATTTTATCACCTGCATTAAAACTTTGACTAATTTTATTTAAACCATTTATAAAAGCTCTCTTATCGTCATTATTTTGGTAACTTTGACCAAATATATTAACTACTATTGGTTTAGTTCTTTCCTCTTTTAGACAATATTTTTCTGAAGCAAAAGCACCAAAGCTCATTATGCTTAATATAAAAAGAATTGTAATACCTTTATACAATTTCATAACCTTCCTCTTTAAAATAATCAGGAGAAGCTTTTTTTCTGCTTTCATTATTAGCATCTCTAAAAATTTTAATTTTTTCATTAAAAATATCATTTACCTGAGTTTTGAAATCAGAGATAAAATAATTTAGCTCATTAAGCTCATTATCTATTTCATGTAATGTGTCTTCAGCAATTTCACGATTTTGTTTAATTTTTGTGTGTAGATCAGATTGTTTTTTATCAATATTAGCAATTTTATCATCAAATGCTTTCTTTATCTTAAATAATTCTTTTCGGTCTTTATCATAACTTGTTTGCGCCTTTTCATAATCAGGATGACTGTCGTGTCTTACAAAAGATGCAACAAAACCACATACATAAACCGCAACGTTAATAAGTAACAAAAACATGCCCTCAGGACCTAAATTTATTTGCATTAAGGTATCAAGAATATTGGGAGAACTTACTGCTTCATTGAGACCCGGTGTGTCCGAATTTAAAAGTTTATCTGGATCAATATTAAATCCTTGTTCGTTTTGATTATTTATTGAAACAAACGCTTGTCTCATTTTAGATAAATAAAACACTAAAACAATAACTAAACTATTTAAAACACCCATAGATAAATAAGTATTCGCTTTGGAGACAGGTACTTCTTTTGATTGAGTCCTTTTAAAGGATGAACCTGTAATGTGTGCAAAGAAAACTAACATTGCGCCCACACCAGTAGCCACAATAATTGATATTAATTGACTTGATTCAAAGAAAAGCTCAAATGCAAGGCTGTTGACAAAAACCTCTGCAAAGGCGAGTAAAACCATAAAAGGAACATAAAAATTTACAAACTGAGTGCTTAATGGTCTTTGATTCACCTGAATTTTAATTGCTTGCAACGTTCTGTAAGATTCTTCTGCTTTTACTCTTACTTCTTCGTATTTACTACTACTCTCTCCAACAAGTTTTTGAATTTGTTCTCTTTCATTTTCGTGTAACTGGTCGGTTTCATCCAAAGATTTTGGTAATTGAAAATCAAGTTTTCTTAATACCTCACTTTTTTCTTTTTCAAGTTTTGATACTTGTTTTTTTGCATCAGTTGAGAATTTTGAATATGCTTTAATTAGCTTGTTTTTTTCATCCAATTCAAATTTTGACATAGATTTTGATGAAGAAGAAGGTGAATTGGTTTTTCCCATTTCAGCGCCTTTTCTTTCAAGACGGTTTCTTTCTTGATCATCTATTTTTAATAGTCTTTCTAAAGACGATTTTGATATTGTACTTTTCATATCTACTTATACTTATAACATAAAATTCTACCGACTTCACGTTTCGCAATCAAACCAATCTCGTCAGAATCAAATTTTGTTAATCTGTTGGCTGATCTAATCTCTACTATATTAGTCTCATCAATCCATTTTTTCAACTTTACAGACGATATCATCAAATTCATTGTGATGTTAGAAATAAATACGTCATCTGCAGCCTTATTACCATATGCCTTTTTAATTAATTTTTTTACATCATAGCCACCAATTGTTTGACCTCTTATTAGGCCATATTTTCCAAAAACAGGTCCTCCACTATTTCCACTTGCAATTGGTACGCTCATTAGAACCCAGTTTGAGTTAATTTTTTTAGTGTTTATTAGCATTCCATTAGTGAGTGTAACAGAAGCACTTTTTACAATTTCCGATGTAACAGGAAATCCAGCTGCATATAGTGTCTCTCCCACTGTGTGTCTTTTTGTATCAAATTTTGAGTAATAGGGAGTTAAAGCATCTACTTTTAAAATCGCACTGTCCATTTTAATATTTGATTTTAAGAGTTTCGCTGCCCCTATCATTGAATTATAAATTATATCAATTTCTATACAATTTTTTATAACATGGTGATTTGTTAAAAAGTGTCCATTAGCAGAAATTGCAAAACCAGAACCCATTTGGCCACCAACTACATTTTGATTTACTTTCGGAATTATTTTTTTCCAAGAATTTATAACATTCTGACTTATAAAATAGTCATCATTTGTATCAATTTTCTTAGAATTTTGATTTTCTGATGATTTTATCTTTTTAGATTTTTCAAATAATTTTTTCTTCTTGGTATTTTCAGCAAATTTATTTTTCTTATAATATGCACATTTAGATTTGATATATTCAATTTTTGCAGGTTTAAAATATAGACCGCCTCTTTTATTATATTGGCTTTTTAAAAACTCAAGAGAACGGGAGTTACACATTTTTGCTGATACTTCGAACCAATAAAAGGCCTCATCAATATCTCTACGTTTACCTTTTATAAGTAAAATTCCCATATCACGAGCCGCTTCACTATCACCTTTTTTTACTAAAGATTTTAACTTTTTAAATGCTAAATTTATTTTACCATTATTATAATCTTTTACAGCTTCCGCTCGTTTTGACTTAAATGATTCAGAAAAAGATTGAGTGGTGATTAACAAACTCAGTATCAATAAAATATTTATTACAAATTTCATATATCAATATTCTTAAATTTTACTCATCTCATCAAGCAAATTTTTTAAAGAAAATCCTGATCCGTACTTCTCACCTACAGATTTTGGGGTGTTTTATGGGTAAATTGATAAGGAAATAGGAGTATATTTTCATCTTTTACTCTTAAGTAAAACCAATGTTGATTTAATTTGTGTAACAGATTTTGGCTTTGATAAAATGCATCTTTAACAGACTTAGTTTTCAAGCTTTGTACAATGCGATTTTGCGAATAATGTTGGCGCACATCTTTGGGAATTTGTTTAGAGAAATAATACACACCTCTTTGTGGCAATCCCCACAATATCCAAGAGTATTATCCTCTATTACCATTAAATCCTCAACATCATCTATGATACATGCAAGACGATTTAATTTTATATACATTTTCTCATATACATTGTGACTTCCACAATTAAAACAAATCCAAAATCCCATGTTATTTTACCCTCTTCTTTAACCCTTTATAAATAAAGGGGGTTAAAGAGAGGGTATTACCTGATTCTTTGGAAACCACTTTATATAGGCACACACATTTATTCTCTTTTCTCCATTTATGGGTAAAAGAAAAGAGAATAAATGTGTGTGACCCTAAATACCAAACGTTCTCTTTTTCAAACATCAACTCGTTCAAAGGAGAACAATATGCACGAAGAATTAAACCAAATACAATCTGACGTACATTTATACGAAGATTTTATTAGCTCATCCATGTACCTACAGGACTTTGATGAGATGTTTCAACCTAAGCAACTAGGTACACTTACACAAAACATTATAGACGACATAAAGGAGACCAACTAATGGCTGAAGATAAATATTATATTAACTGTTCTTATAACGATAAAGACGAAGCAAAACTTCTAGGTGCTAGATGGGATGCAGATAAACGTAAGTGGTACATTCCATTTGGACTTGATAGAAGTAAGTTTAAAAAATGGATGACCACATCCAACTCACAAGCTCACTTAAGAGTAATCAAATGAGCTATCACGACATTGATTATGATGATGATGCAGAAGAGGAGAGTGAAACAACTCTCCAATCTGCTAGAGAAGAACTAGAGTATTGGACAGAGTTTTTTCAGGAACAAAAAGATGAAAAACCTGAAGAATGGATGTTCTACAGAAACCCTTTTCTTGACCCATCTGTATATGCCTTCTGGATATTAACAGATGAAGAAAAGGAACTTCTGCTTCATTGAATAAATTGACAAAGCGATATTATGATTTACGGTTATAATATCGTTTTTTTAATTAGGGAGAGATTGAAAATTAAATCTCTACTCACAACATCTACACTCATATTCACTTTGATGTTCTCATCAACAAGTTTTGGTGAATGGACAAGAGTAGGAAAAAATATGCTTACATATCAACTACTTATGGGAAGTGGAACACATGAATTGGAGCGGGCGAAGAGATTCGAACTCTCGACATTCTCGTTGGCAACGAGATGCTCTACCACTGAGCTACGCCCGCGAAATTGTGTTGAAATATAACATCCTAATTTATAGTATCAAGGAAAAACAAAAAAAAATGATTTTTCTCAGTTTTTTTGTACAAAATTATTTATGTTTTCAGATATATAAATGACCTCATCTTCTTTTAAATATGGATGCATGGGTAGAGATAAAACATTTTTAGATAAATAATATGTAACATCTAGACCGCTTTTAGATATTGGATAATTATTATAAGGTTTATGTTCATTTAGTGGAATTGGATAATAAACAGCCGTAGGAATATTTTTTGATTTTAAATATTCTTGGAGCTTTTTTCTATTTATTTTTTCTGGAAGTAAGATAGTATATTGAGCCCAACTACTTTTGAAATTTTTGTGAATTTTTGGTAATTCAATGCCTAGTTTTAAAGAGCCTAGGTTTTTATCGTAGTAATCTGCCACTAACTGTCTTTTTTGTAATTCTTCTGGAAATATTTCAAGCTTTTCTAACAAAATGGCAGCTTGAATAGTAGACATACGAGCATTCATTCCTATTCTATCGTATTCATACCTTTTTTCCCCCATGCCATGTATATGAGAAGAGTTTGCTATTTCATAAATTTCTCTATCATTTGTAAAAACTGCTCCACCGTCCCCATAACAACCTAGTGGTTTTGCAGGAAAAAAAGATGTTGCTGCTACTTCAGATAAATTACCAACAATTTTGTCTTTATGTATTCCTCCAAAAGATTGTGCAGCATCATCAAGAACCCATAAATTATTATTTTTTGCAAAATCATTTATTAAATCCATCTCTGCTGGTTGTCCGAATAAGCCAACAGGCATTATACCTTTTACATTAATACCTATGTCTTTAGCAGTCTTCAAAGTGTCAGGGAGTTTAGTTGGATCTATATTGAAAGTGTCACGCTTAACATCAATGAAAATCGGAATGGCACCAAGTAAAGGCATCACTTCAGCAGACGAAGCAAAAGTAAAAGCAGGAACAATTACACCTTCGCCAGGTTTAATTTTTAACCCAAGTAGAGATAATAACAATGCATCTGTTCCACTAGAGCAACATAATACATGCTTAGATCCTGTAAAGGAACTAAGTCTATCTTCAAGCTCTTTTACTTCTGGACCTAAAATATATTGTCCATGCTCAAGAACCTGATTAATACGCTTGTCGATTTTATTTCGAATTAATTTTTGTTGAGCATTTAGATCAATAAATGGAATCATAGGTTTACCTTATTCTCTTAAATTTTTTTGTCTATCATATCCATAACAGTTTGAACTTTTACAGCTTCTTTATGATCTGTTAAAGGGCTTTTTCTTGAATAGATACAGTCTATAAACTCTTTTAATTCACTTTTAAGTGGTTCGTTTTCTTGGATTTCAATTTTTTCAATTGGAGCAGACATTATAGAATTTTTAGATGTTATAATTGATGGATTATACAGTAATTTTTCTGACCAAGCTTTTGTGTCATCAAAAATGAGCGAACCTTTTGTACCAATTACAGAAAATTTATGTTCTTTGTAAGGACACATCCAATCAGAATTAATTAGCGCAGTTAAACCTTTTGAAAATGATAATTTAACACTGATTGCGTCTGGTCCAATGTTGTTATTATGATGAATAGATTGAACTTTTACCTCGATAGGTAATTCTTCTGTAATAGAAAGTATCATAGAAATATCATGGGCTGATAAATCATATACTACAGATTCTTGAGATCTAACAGCTCCAAAAGCAAGACGATTTGCCCGGATGTTTTTTGGAGTGCCTATTTTTCCATTTTTAATAAGTTTCTTCATTTCTATAAATACATTATGATAATTTAGTAAATGGCCAACCATCAAAACTCTATTTTTATTTGTAGCTAACTCTGAAAGCTTTAGAGCATCGGGCAATGACAAACAAAATGGTTTTTCTATAAATACATCTTTATCATTTTTTAGAGCTTCGATGGCCATATCTTTATGTGTTATTGCGGGTGATGCAATTACAATTGCGTTGATGCTCTGATCTTTAAAAATTTTATTTAGTTCTAAAGTGGGTAGCGAATAGTCATAACTAAGTTTTTCTGATAATTTTATATTTGAGTCATATATACATGCCAGAGACCCCATTTGATGTAAATTTCTAGCTATATTTTTTCCCCATTTACCACAACCAATTAAAGCAATATTTAATTCTCTTATCATTTTAAATTATAATTTTCATTATGAGTTTAATTATTAACTACTCTTTAGATACATCCACTTTAGTAATTGGTCAATTGTAGTATTTTGTAATAAATTGTTGAAATATTATTTACTGACAACCATATCAATAATTCATATTAAGGAGTTCAAATAATGGAAAATAATGATTTAATCTCAACAACGAGCAATATCATAAATGTAAATGAAGAAACATTTATGAGTGAAGTTGTAGAAGTTTCCAAGACAAAGCCAGTCATTGTTGATTTTTGGGCTCCATGGTGTGAACCTTGTAAAACTCTTACACCTTTATTAGAAGATGCTGTTAAAAGTTATGGAAAAGAGTTAATTTTGGCTAAAATTGATATTGATCAAAATCAAAATATTGCCTCACAATTAAGAATTCAATCTATTCCTACAATTTATACTTTTTTTGAAGGTAAAGTTGTTGATGGATTTCAAGGAGCTAAATCAAATAGTGAAATAATTGAGTTTGTTAAAAAATCAGCAAGTTTATCTGGTCCCGGACAAGAAGTTGAAAATTTAATTTCAAGTATAAAAGAATTTATAGAACAGAGGGATTGGAATAGTTCTTTTGAAATTTCTCAAAAGATTTTAGAAAAAGATCCAGAAAACCATGCTGGTTTTGGATATATGATTCGATCAATGATTGGTTTGGATAAATTTGATGATACAAAAGAACTGATTGATAATTTATCCCCAGAAATTAAAAACTCAAAGCCAGTTGAAGAAGCAATCTCATTGCTCGAAATTTCTTTAAAGGCCTTTACAGCAAAAGGTAGTATTGAAGATTTAGAAAAAAAACTAAAACAAGAACCAGATAATTTAGATTATCTATTACAAATGGCAATTGCTTTATTCGGTATAGGTAAAATTGAAGAGTCTTTTGAAATGCTCTTGAAATCTATTAAAATAGACAAAGAGTGGAATGAACAAGCAGCTAAAAAGCAGTTGCTGGAATTCTTTTCATCAGCGGGTATTGAATCTAAAGAAACAATTATTGCTAGAAAAAAGCTAGCAACCCTATTATTCTCTTAATAAGGACAAATTTAAATGGTCAATAATTTTAAACAAAAAATAAAATTGCCTGATATTATTCCAATATTTCCATTGCAAGGTGTCGTAATGTTTCCAGATACTTATCTTCCTTTAAATATTTTTGAACCCCGTTATTTGAAAATGATAGATCAGGCCATTTCAAATAAAAGTAGATTAATTGGAATGATACAACCACAAAACAACAACGAAAGCGACGATAAAATTAAATTATATAAAGTTGGATGTGCTGGTAAAATTATGAAATTTGAAGAAACTGACGATAATAGATACTTAATTACTCTCAAAGGTTTAAGCAGGTTTAATTTAATTTCAGAAAAAACTAATGACCAAAATTTCAAAGAGGCAAACATTGATTGGCAAAATTTTGTTAAAGATTTTAA
>CACEFQ010000012.1 GCA_902558885.1 uncultured SAR116 cluster alpha proteobacterium | reverse complement strand
TTATTTCGTTTTGTGGTTTTTTTAAAACATTTAATCCAATTCCAGCAACAATAAAATCATCAAAAGATTCTAATAAAACACCAGAGATTTTACTTTTATGAACAAGTACATCATTTGGCCACTTTAATACAATTTTCTTTTTATCTACACCCAAAGTAATTAGAGTTTCTAAAATTGATAAACCAATTATCAATGATAATTGATGCCAATTTATTTTGCTTGTAGTTGGTCTAAAAATAGTTGATAAAAAAAGGTTCCCTTTCATTGAATCCCATTGATTGTTATTTCTACCTCGTCCATTTGTCTGTAGGTAGGATAAATATGAACTGCCTTCTGGTAATCCTTTTTTTGCGTTATTTATAGCTATATCATTTGTACTAGAACAAGTTTGCAAAATATTTAGATCATAATATGTCAAGAGTTTACCATTAGAGCTTTCATCTATTAAAATCATATGAAGTAAAGGATTTTAGATAATATTTAAATAATTTATTATTTTTGAGTTTTAAATTATCTCCTAATTTTGGAATAATAAGATAGTTTAAAAAAGCTAAAAAAATTCCAATGTAACAAACAATATTTCTAGTTTCAAAAAGCCATTGATTATTATCAAGTTTATGATTTAAAGAAAATTCAGTACTACCCACTAATACCAAACGCCATATGTTTTCACCAAAATTACCTGAAAATAAATTATTAAAATACCAACCTGAAAAAATTATAAAAATAGATAAAACAAATAGAATAAATTTTAAATAATATGATCCTTCTTCTATCTTATTATATAAATGTATATTACAATTATTTTGACCTAAAAATACAACTAGAATGATCTTAAATGAAATATAGCTAATTGTAAAAGTATAACAAAAACAGAAGCTAAATATTAAAAAATAACTTACTTTATTAATTGATGATAATTGAGATAAGAATAGTTGATTAGAATAAAATCCAGAAAAATATGGTATTCCCAACAAAGAAATAAAGCCAATTAAAATAAACAAAAACATGAAAGGACATTTAATAATAAGAGAACCCATTTTCCTAATATCTTGTTCATTATTTAATTTGTATGAAATAATTCCAAAACTCAAAGACAGAATTAACAGAGATAATGTTGATGTAAAAAAATGAAAAACTGCTGCATTATATAACTTTAAACCAACACCAATCAATAAAATACCAAATTGAGCAGACGCAATATATAAAAACAATTTATTCAAATTATATGATCGAATTAATAGAACTAAAAAAATGAAAGATAAAATAGAACCTAATATCAATATAAGATTTAAATAATCTAAACTTATGTGAGTTAAAGTTAAAAAACGTAAAACAAAATAAAGTCCAACAGGAAAATACAGACCATATAAACTAAGTGAATACAAACTTGAATTAAAGTTTAATAAATCATACCTGGAATCTGAGATATAGAATTGACGAAATCTTAATAAAAAAGAAAAAAATAAAATAAAAATTACTAAGTCAAAACGACAAAAAGTTTGATTTAAAATAGTTATTTTACTTTCAATAATTTGAAAACTTTTAAAAATAACATCAAAATTTATTGAGTTTGAAAATGTGTAAATAAAATACAAACTTAAAAAAAAACAGAGATCAGAAACTCTGTTTTCAAAAAAAATATTACTATTATCAACCTTATTGTCTGAAATATTAGAGATCAAATAAGAAGATAAAATTATTAAATACCATCCTAAAAAAAACTGCATTAAATTGTTTGAAGATATTAGAACTAGTACACCAAAAATTGAAAGCGATAAAAAACTATTTATTTCATGATTAATTAAATGGTTTTTTGATAAATTTATTGAGTATACTGATATTAATAATCCTATAAGCGTTACCAAAGCTATTAAGCCAGACACAAATAAGTCTAATCTTAATGACCAGTCTATAAATAAATTTTCTAATTTAATCAAAGTATAGAAAAATAATGGTAAATCTTTATCTAAATTTAAAATTTTTATAAAAATGTACAAGCTTAAAAGAAAAGAAAGACCGCATAAAAAAATATTAATTGCATATAAAATTTCAGATCTTATTTTTTGATAACCAAACTGAAATAATAAAAAATTTAATAATGGGAAAACAAATAATAATATTTCCATGTTTCACGTCTTTATACTTTATTTTAAAATATAATATAAAGATATGAATGTAACTAAAAAAATCATTTTAATAATTTGATGAATTAAGAATTAAGTTTATCCACCAAAATCATCAAGCATTATATCTTCTCTATCAACCCCTAGATCAAGGAGCATGTTTATAACAGATTGGTTCATCATAGGTGGACCACACATATAATATTCGCAATCTTCTGGTGCAGGATGATTCTTAAGATATTGTTCATATAAAACGTTGTGAATAAATCCTGTAAGGCCATCCCATTTATCTTCAGGCATTGCATCAGAAAGTGCTACATGCCAACTGAAATTAGAATTCTCTTTTGCTAACTTATTAAAGTCATCAACATAAAACATTTCTTTTTTAGATCTTGCTCCATACCAAAAAGTGACCTTACGTTTAGTTTTAATTCTATTAAATTGATCAAAAAGATGACTCCTCATGGGTGCCATTCCTGCACCACCACCTACAAAAACCATTTCTTTATCTGTTTCTCTAGCAAAAAACTCACCAAAAGGACCAGAAATTACCACCTCATCACCAGGTCTTAAGTTGAAAATATATGAAGACATCTTTCCAGCAGGAATTCCTGTAGAACCAGGTGGGGGTGATGCTATTCTAACATTAAGCATGACAATTCCTTTTTCATCAGGACAATTTGCCATAGAGTAAGCTCTCTCTATTGGCTCATTACTTTCGGAGTTAAAATCCCATATTTTAAATCTATCCCAATCTTCATGATATTCTTTTTCTATATTAAAATCTTTATAGGATAACGAATAACTTGGAGCTTCGATTTGTATATATCCTCCGGCTCTGAAGTTAACATCTTCTCCTTCTGGAAGTTCTAGTATTAATTCTTTTATAAAAGTAGCAACGTTATCATTACTTCTAACTTTACATCTCCATTTCTTAACACCAAAAACTTCTTCCGGAACTTCGATTTCCATATCTTGCTTCACCGCAACTTGACATGATAAGCGATCACCACAAGACGCTTCTCTTTTGTTTATATGGCTCTCTTCAGTAGGTAAAATAGCTCCACCTCCTGAGTGTACTTTTACTCGACATTGAGCACAGGTCCCGCCTCCTCCACAAGCTGAGGGAACAAAAAGCTTTTCTGCTGCAAGTGTTTGTAACAATTTACCACCAGCAGGAACAGAAACAGTTTTTTCACCATTAATAGTAATATTTACATCACCTGACGAAACTAACTTACTTCTAGCAAATATGATGATTGAAACTAAAGTAAGTACTATCATTGTAAAAAGAGTTATACCAAGTACGAATGTATCCATTTCATAATCCTTTAAAGTTTAACGCCAGAGAAACACATAAAAGCCATTGCCATAAGCCCAGCAGTTATAAAAGTGATTCCAAGACCTTGCAAGCCATCAGGTATATCACTATACTTAAGCTTCTCTCTTACACCAGCCATAGTAGCAATTGCCAAGGCCCAGCCAAATCCTGATGCTATCCCATAAGTTGTTGCTTCTGAAAAATTATAGTCTCTTTCTACCATAAATAATGAACCTCCTAAAATTGCACAATTCACGGTGATTAAGGGAAGAAATATACCGAGTGCATTATATAATGGCGGAAAATATTTGTCTAATATCATTTCTAAAATTTGAACCAATGCAGCTATAACACCTATATAAGAAATAAGACCTAAAAAAGTTAAGTCAACGTCTGGAAATCCTGCCCAAGCTAATGCACCTGGTTTTAATAAATATGAAAGTATAATATTATTTGCAGGAACAGTAATAGATTGAACTATCATTACTGAAATACCTAAGCCGATAGCAGTTGATATTTTTTTTGATACAGCGATAAAAGTACACATTCCTAAAAAAAAGGAAAGAGCTAAATTTTCTACAAAAATCGCTTTTACAGCTAATGAAATTAAGCCTTCCATTAATGTTCCTCTAGTGTTTGAATTTTGTAATCACGGGCTTCAACCTGGGACTTTTTCCATGTTCTCACACCCCAAATGATAAACCCTATAATAAAAAAAGCTGAGGGAGGAAGAAGTAATAAACCGTTGGGAACGTACCACCCACCATTGCTCACTGGTTCAAAAATCATTACCCCAAATAATGAGCCAGAACCAAAAAGCTCACGTATCACACCGACACACATCAATAATAGACTATAACCAAGACCATTGCCAACACCATCAATGAATGAATCAAATGGTTTGTTTTTCATTGCAAAAGCTTCTGCTCTTCCCATAACAATACAATTTGTGATAATTAAACCTACAAAGACTGATAATGTTTTAGAAATCTCGTAAGCATAAGCTTTTATTATTTGATCAACCAATATTACTAAAGAAGCAATAATCACCATCTGGACAATAATTCTTATAGAATTTGGGATATAATGCCTTAAAAAGGAGATAAATAGAGATGAAAATCCACAAACAGCTATCACAGCTAATGACATAACAAATGCAACGTTTAAAGAAGAGGTAACTGCTAAAGCAGAACAAATTCCTAAAACTTGAAGTGTTATAGGGTTATTATCTACTAAAGGATCAGTGAGTAATTGTTTCCTAGTTTGAGCCATTAAGCAGCTCCATTTTGTAAATTTTTTAGAAACTTTTTAAAACCAGAATCACCCATCCAAAATTTTACCAAATTATCAACTCCGTTTGAAGTAAGAGTAGCTCCAGCTAATGCATCAATATGATATTCTTTATTTTTTTGAGTTTTGGCAACTGTAATCATCAGTTCACCATTATCATTATTAAGCTTCTTTCCTTTCCATTGCGCTTTCCATTTAGGATTATCAACTTCTGCACCTAAACCTGGAGTTTCTGCATGTTGATAAAATTGAAGCCCAAATATATCATTACCATTTTTTTCTAGCGCTATAAACCCATATAGAGTTGACCATAATCCATATCCATGAATTGGAAGTATAATCTTATCTAAGGAGCCATCTTCTTTTTTAAGAAGATAAACAGTTGCAAAGTTTGTCCTTCTTCCAATTGAAGCTGGATCATCTTTTAAAGATATACTTAATTCTGGATCTTGAGCAGCAGCCTTGTCATCAAAAGTAATAGGATCAAATTTATTTGTAAATTTACCTTTATTTAAATCAACAACAACTGGCTCAAAAGATAAAAAAGTCTTTTTAACATCAATACCTTCATAATATACCCCCGCCACTTGCAAAATGTTTTTTTGTTTATCAACTGCTTTATTAATCTCCTGAATATTTTTTAGATTTACGGCAGCAAATGAAACTACCATTGAACAAACAAGGCACAAGCTTACAGCTACAATTATAGTTTTAGTCATGCCATCAACTGGCAATTCTCTAAACCTAGTAAAAAAATTATTAGAATTAGACACTAAACTTTGCCCTTCTTTTAATATTTGCCATTACAACAAAATGATCAATCAATGGTGCAAATATATTTCCAAATAAGATAGCAAGCATCATTCCCTCAGGAAATGCTGGATTTAATACTCTTATCATTACTACCATAAAACCTATTAAAGCTCCATAAATGTAACGACCAACATTGGTATGGCTACCTGAAACTGGCTCAGTAACCATAAAAACAAGCCCAAACGCATAACTACCGATAACAAGATGCCAGTACCATGGCATACTAAACATTGGGTTTGTATCTGAACCAATCCAGTTTAAAAAGGAAGAAAATACTATCATACCAGCAAGACAACCAACAACCATTCTATAGTTTGCAATTTTTGTTAAAAGAAGGAAAACCAATCCTATAACACATGCTAAAGTAGAAGTTTCACCTAGAGAACCTTGAATTGTCCCCAAAAAAGCATCTGCCCATGTAATTCCATAATTACTTAAACTTTCATAACCTTCGGCAGCTGCTATTCCTAGAGAGGTGGCACCTGAATATCCGTCTACAGGTGTCCAGATTGAGTCACCTGACATATAAGCAGGATAAGCAAAATACAAAAAAGCACGTCCTGTAAGTGCAGGGTTTAAAAAGTTTTTACCAGTTCCACCAAATACCTCTTTTCCAACAACTACACCAAAAGCAATTCCTAGAGCAACTTGCCACAAAGGAGTAGAAGCTGGCAAAGTAAGCGCAAATAACATTGAAGAAACTAAAAAGCCTTCGTTAACTTCATGGCCTCTGATCGTAGCAAAGGTAACTTCACATATACCACCAGCAATTAAGGTGGTGAGATAAATTGGTAAAAAATATAATAATCCATGAAAAACATTTGATATTAAACTATCAGGATTGATACCTAAACCAGTTAATTGAAGGAATGATATTCGCCATCCTGATTGCACTTCAACACCTAAAGTGGCCAATGCACTGTTTGTCTGTAAACCAGTGTTGTAAAGTGCCCATAGTATACAAGGTATAGTAGAAATAACAACATAGGTCATAACTCTTTTCATGTCTACAAAGCTTCTTGCATGAGGAGCGACTTTTGTAACTGTATTACTTGTAAAAAATATAGTTTCAACCATTTCAAAAATAGGATAATATTTTTCGTATTTACCACCCTTTTCAAAGTGAGGTTCAAGGGAATTAAAATAGTTTCGTAGTGACATCAATTAACCTTCTTTTTCAATTTTTGTTAAACTGTCTCTTAAGGCAGTTCCATATTCGTATTTTGCAGGACAAGCAAAAGTACACAATGCTATGTCTTCTTCGTCAAGTTCCAGTGCTCCTAATGATTGAGCAACGTCAGTATCCATAACCAACAAGGCCCTAAGAAGTTGAGTTGGCAAAAAGTCCTGAGGCATTAAAGTTTCAAACACCCCAGTCGGAACCATTGCTCTTCTTCCACCATTTAAATTAGAAGTAAGATTAAATAGTTTGAAAAAACTAAACGCAGATAAAAGCACAGGGATTACCGAATATTTATTGGGTTGTGGTTTTATCCATCCAAAAAAATGTTTATCTCTATCCTCTTTAATAATTGTAATTTGTCTAGAATATTTTCCTAGGTAAGCCGTATCTCCAGTGGCATGAAATCCTGAAAGTATTGAACCCGATATTATTCTGCAACTTTCTGATTTAGGGTATTCACCCTCAAGAATATCGTCAAAAGATGCACCAACAATAGTTTTTATTAATCTTGGATTTTGAGATAAAGGACCTGCAATTGATATAGTCCTATAAATATCAATGAAACCATCTAAAAATAATTTACCAATAGCAATTACATCCTGATAACCAATTGACCAAACTATTTTGTTAGCATTTGGTGGATCTAGAAAATGCATGTGAGTTCCACTTAAACCAGCAGGATGTGGTCCTGAAAATTCATAAGTGTCAAAATTATCAATATCAATGTCACTATTTTCTTTTTTACAAATAAAAACTTTACCTTCAGTTAATATCGATATTTTTTTTACACCTTCTTCAAACGATTTAATATCATTCTTAATGATTATATCCGCATCAGGACTTAGAGGTTCGGTATCCATTGCTGTAATAAATATTGATGCTGGCTCAGAGTTACTATCCGGAATTTTTGAATAAGGTCTAGTTAGAAAAGAAGTCCATAAACCACTATCAAACAAACACTTTTTTATAAATTCTTTTTTTGATTTTTCTTTAGAGTGAAGTTTTGTTATTGAAGCACCCTTGTCTTCTAAATTATCAATATCAATGACAACACTTAATAATGCTCTCTTTTCTCCCCTATTAATTTCTTTAACAAAACCTTTGCAGGGAGAAACAAAAGGGACCTCTGGGTTATCCTTATGACAAAAAAGAGGTGAACCTCTTTCCACTTTATCACCTACGTTGACAAACATTTTTGGTTTAAGACCATTATATTCAGGGCCAAGAATTGCAACAGAGTTAGGAATTTTAGTTTCATCTATAACTTGTTTTGGAATTCCTGCGACAGGAATGTTAAGACCCTTCTTAAGATTAAATTTATTCATCTAAAAAAAATTGACGCCTCTTTAAAAAAAACTAAATTAAGTTTGGTTAAGCAAGTTAAAATAGATAATAATTTGTATATAATATTATAAAAAAAAAACAAGAGTATATATAGATTTTTTTATAATAAAAAAAGTTTATGTCAATAATCTTATCGCCATTAATAAAAATTGTTATAAATTTGTATTAAAAATTAGAATCTGATTAAACGAAATTATTGTAAAAATGAACTTATTTAAAAATAAATCTCTAATAAATTATGCGATCTTAATAATTTTTTTCTTATTAAATTTTTCCTGTTCTCAAGAAAAAAATTACAATGCTAAAATAAAAGGAAATACAATGGGTACGTATTACTTTATTGAGGTTATAGATGTTCCAACTGAATTGAAAATTAAAAATATAGAGTTAGAAATTAAAGATACACTTAAGAAGGCAAATAAGATTTTATCAAATTGGGATAAAGATTCTGAAATAAGCATAATTAATAAAACTGACAAAACTACAGCAATTAAAATTTCAGATGAATTAAAAGAAGTTTTTAAGACTGCAAAAGAAATAAATAATAAGAGCAATGGCTTTTTTGATTTAACCCTTGATCCAATAATTGAACTTTGGGGGTTTGGCTACAAAAACAAACAAATGCAAGTCATACCAAAAGACAATCAAATAAAAAATGTTTTATCTTTAATCGGTCAAAAATCATTTCTGAGGATGAATTTTGATAATAATGAACTTATAAAAAAAAATAAAGAGATTAAGATCAACTTATCTTCTATTGGTAAGGGGTACGGAATAGATTTAATTGGAAAAAAATTAGATCAATTAGGAATAAATAATTACATTATAAATATTGGAGGTGACATTTTAACAAAAGGTTACAATAGTAAAAAAGAAAATTGGGTCATTGGTATTGAAAATCCAAATTTAAAAGAAAAATTAATTAAAGAGATAGTTAATTTAACAAATAAAGGCTTAGCAACATCAGGAGATTATAAAAATTTTTTTACTAAAGACGGCAAAAGGTATTCACACATCATTAATCCAAAAACTGGAAAGCCAATAATGCATTCAACAAAATCAGTTACTGTTATTCATGAAAGTTCAATGAAAGCTGATGGTTGGGCTACTGCTTTTTTAGCCCTAGGAAGTTTGGAAGGATTGAAAATTGCTGATAAAGAAAAAATAGCAGTACTTTTTATTGATGAAATTGATAATAAGCTTATAAAAATTAAAAGTAGTGAATTTAAAAATTTAAAATAAGACAACAATTGAGATTTAAAAAAAAATATCGTAAGTATAGGTATGGATATATTTATTTTTGCATTTTTCTTCTTTTTAATAATTACAATTATAATGTCACTTGGCGTTATTTTAATGAATAAAAACATTAAAGGAAGCTGTGGAGGATTGAATGCTATTTCTGGTTCAGACAAATGTTCTGTTTGTAATAAAGATATAGACCCTAATAGTCCATTAATTGATCAACTTGATTGTAAAAAAATTCAAAAAATATAACTTTTATTTGTCTAGTGGCATGAACACCAAAACAATAAAAGATATTGAAGAAATAATTCCATTGAGCCAAGCTTTTCTTTTCCAGTCATTTTCTTTATTTTTTAAATTTATTATAAATGATCTTCCAAAAACAATGAATATAATCAAAAAAAATAGAGCTTTTGTGTGTGAATAATAAAAAAATTTTTCAAAATTATTGATGTCTATCATTTAATTCTCTTTTTAATATTAAATCATTAATTTTGTTTTTATTTTCAAATAGGTAAATTCCAGCAAATATCATAGATAAAGATAAGAAATGGTATAACTGAAAACTTTCTCCTAAATAAAACACTGCTAATATTGAACTAAAAACAGGTACTAGATTTGTATATAGCCCAGACCTTGCAGGTCCTATTTTTTCAACACCTTTCATAAAAAAGATTTGAGCTAAAAATGACGGAAAAATAATTATTACACCTAAGATAATACAGCCTTTTAATCCAGGAAGAATTAGCTGATTTGAATAAGTTTCATATATTAATCCAGGAAGCGAACCTACAAATGCTACATATGCAAAAAAAGTTAGTAAAGGAAGAGCTCCTATTTGGGGTTTTTTTCTTAAACCAACAGCATACACTGCGTATAAAGTACATGCAAAAATCATTACTATGTCACCTTTGTTTAATTCTAAATTTAATAATATGGTTAGATTTCCTGCACTAACAACAATCAATACAGCAATAAAAGTTGTTAAAACTCCTAAAAACTGGGTTAAATTTATTTTATCTTTTAACCAAACCCATGCAATTATTATTATAAATGCTGGCATGGTACCTTGAACTAAACCAAGGTTTATTACAATAGTGTCATGAGCGGCAATATAATAAGCAGAATTAAAACCTGTAAAACCAAACAAACCCATTATGATAAGCCACTTAATTCTTTGACTTAAGATTGTCCATATTTCTTTTAATTGGTTTCTACATAAAAATGATAATATAATTGAAACAAATAGCCACCTAAGACTTACTATTAACAATGGGGAAACCTCACCAACTGCAGCTCTTCCAGCTATAGTGTTAAATGCCCAAAAGATAGACGTTAGTGTTAAAAGAAAATGAGGATTTGTTAAAAAATTCATAAAATTATTGAGCTTTTAAATTTAAATATATTGAATAAGAAAAAATAAATTGTTATTTATTTAATATAATTCTTTTTCTTTATATTCAAATTTAATTTTTGGGAGATAAAATGTCAGATACACAATACCTAGCTGCAAAAACTATTGATGAGGCTGTTGATGCTCATGCTAAGGCTAATGGATCAGCACGTTTTTTGGCTGGTGGAACAGACTTGTTAGTACAAATAAAAAGTGGAATTAGAAAACCTAATTTAGTTATCGATATAAAAAAAATAGTTGAATTAAATTCTATTCAAGAAATTTCTGAAAATGAATTTGTAATAGGCGCCTCAGTTTCTGGTGCAAATCTTAATAGAAACCCTAAATTTGCTAAACTTTGGCCAGGTGTTTTAGAAGCATTTAGGCTTATCGGTTCAGAACAAATACAAGGAAGAGCTTCTCTTGGAGGAAATCTATGTAATGGTTCACCAGCTGGTGATAGTGTACCAGCATTAATTGCTGCTGGATGTAAAGCCGTGATAGCTGGGCCAGGTGAAAGAAAAGAGATACCCATTGAAAATTTTCATTTAGGACCAGGTAAAACAATTTTGGAAAATGGACAGATGCTAGTTGCCCTTAAATTCCCTAAAAGAAATAATAATTCTGCTGATGCTTATTTGAGAATGACACCAAGAACTGAGATGGATATTGCTGTAGTGGGATGTGGTGTAAATATTTCAATTGAAAATGGCGTCTGCACAAATGCAAGAGTTTCACTAGGTGCTGTTGCGCCAAAACCATTACTAATAAATGAGGCAACAGATATAATGGTGGGATCTAGTCTTGATGAAGGGACTTTAGAAAAAGTATCTAAGATATGTAGAGATTCATGTAATCCAATTGATGACAAAAGAGGAACTATTGATTACAGAACAAAAGTTGCAGGAGTTTTATTTAAAAGAACAACTCTTTTAGCAGCTGATAGAATAAGAGGAAATTAAGGAAATGGCAAAAATTCAAATTTCAACAAAAATTAATAATGAAAACGTTGAGTATTTATGTGAACCACATGATACTATGTTAAATGTTTTAAGAAACCAATTAAACCTAACTGGCTCTAAAGAAAGCTGCGGTTCAGGTGATTGTGGCTCATGTAGCATTATATTAGATGGCGAACTTGTATGTTCTTGCCTAATGTTAGCCGCAGAAGCTGAAGGAAGCAGCATTGAAACGATAGAAGGAATGTCTGAAGGTGGTAAATTACATGCCTTACAACAAAAATTTCTTGAAAAAGCTGCACTTCAATGTGGTATTTGCACACCTGGTTTTTTAATGGCTTCTAAAGCATTATTAGACCATAACCCTTCACCAACAGAAACTGAAGTACGATATTGGCTAGCTGGCAATTTATGTAGATGTACCGGATATGACAAGATTGTTAAAGCTGTATTAGAAGTCGCTGATGAAATGAAGGAGAGTGCATAATGAATGAAATTAGTAACAAATGGATTGGTAAAAACACTATTAGACCAGATGGCGCAGACAAGGTAACTGGTCGAGCTCAATATTCATCAGACACAACAATGCCAGGTATGATTTGGGGTCATGTATTAAGAAGCCCTCATCCACATGCTAGAATTTTATCTATTAATACAAAAAAGGCTGAGGAATTAGAGGGGGTTAAGGCAGTAATCACATCAAAAGATGTCGTCGACTTTCCTATTGATACGCCAGTTATACTTGGCATCCAAGATATGAGATGGATGTGTAGAAACGTTATGGCTAGAGACAAAGTTCTTTTTCATGGCCATCCACTTGCAGCAGTTGCAGCAACAACTGAAGAAATAGCAGAAAAAGCATGTGAATTAATAGAGGTAGAGTACGAAGTTTTACCATGGGCCATTGAAATTGACGACGCAATAAAATCTGACGCCCCTATTCTACATAATCACATTCAATTTGAAGGAAAGCCCTCTAATATAGCTGGCACTCTTGAGCATAAAAAAGGTGATATAGATAAAGGTTTTTCAGAGGCTGATGTCATCATAGAAAGAGAATTTAAAACCGAAGCAGTTCATCAAGGTTACTTAGAAACACATTCATGTTTAGTAAGTGTTACAGCAGATGGTAGAGCTACTATATGGAGCTCAAGCCAGGGTCAATTTATGGTAAGAGCTATGACCTCATATTTAACTGGTATACCACAGAGTAACATCAGAGCAATACCGGCTGAAATTGGTGGAGGATTTGGAGGAAAAACTATTGTTTATTTAGAGCCATTAGCTACTATCTTGTCACAAAAAACAGGTCGTCCAGTTAAAATAGTAATGAACAGAGAAGATACAATGAGAGCTTCCGGGCCTACATCTGGATCTAAAAGTAAAATAAAAATTGGTGTTACTAAAGATGGAAAAATTGTTGCAGCACAAGGAACATATTATTTACAAGCAGGAGCTTTTCCCGGTTCACCTATTAGAGGTGCAGTAGGATGCTCTCTTGCACCATATGATATTCCTAATGCCCATACTTTTGGTTATGATGTTGTATCTAACAGATGTAAAGTTGCTGCATACAGAGCTCCTGGAGCTCCTATTGGTGCATATGGAGTCGAATGTGTTTTAGATGAAATTGCTGAAAAACTTAACATGTGTCCTTTGGAGTTAAGAAAAATTAATGCTGCAAAAGAAGGAACCCAAGCAGTCCATGGCCCTACTTATCCCAAAATGGGATACTTGGAAACAGTTGAAGCAGCAATAAACCATCCTCATTATAAAGCTCCTTTAGGCAAGCATCAAGGTCGAGGCGTAGCTAGTGGTTTTTGGTTTAATGCTGGCGGAGAATCAAGCGCACAGTTAAACATAACTGAAGACGGGAATGTAGTTGTAACAACGGGACATCCGGATATTGGAGGTTCCAGAGCATCTATAGCCAATATAACTGCTGAGTTATTAGGTATTCATCATGATAAAGTGTCGGTTTTAATTGGTGACACAGCAACAATTGGATACAGCAACCTTACTGGTGGAAGTAGAGTATTATTTGCTTCTGCAATGGTTGTAACTGAATCTGCTAAAATAGTAATTAAACAATTAAAACAAAGAGCAGCTAAAATTTGGGGTATTGACGAAGAAGCAATTGAGTGGGAAAATGGTGAAGCTAGACCTGCCGGTGATAATGCAGGAAAATTCGCTCCACTTACATTGGCTGAATTAGCAGAAAAAGCCACCGCGACCGGTGGTCCAATTGGAGCTGGATACCAGGTAAACACTGAAGGTGCTGAAGGTGGCTTTGCAACTCATATTTGTGACGTTGAAGTAGATATGGATCTTGGTATAGTAAGGGTAAAAAGATACACATCTATACAAGACGTTGGTAAAGCCATTCATCCTGATTATGTGGAAGGTCAGCTTCATGGTGGTTGTGTTCAAGGTATTGGCTGGGCTTTAAGCGAAGAATATATCTACAATAAAGATGGTCATTTGGATAATACTGGATTTTTGGATTATAGAATGCCTGTATGTTCAGATTTACCAATGTTAGACACTGTATTAATCGAAATTCCGAACCCAAAACATCCGCAAGGGGTAAGAGGTGTAGGTGAAGTACCCTTAGTACCACCTTTGGCAGCTATATCAAACGCAGTTTATCAAGCAATCGGAAAACGTTCGTACAGTCTTCCGATGTCGCCACCTAAAGTTTTGAAGATTATTGAAGGTAATTAATTGTAAAAGTAGTTTTATTATTTAGATCTATGAATCAAGATAAAAAAACTTTGATTATATTAGCTTATTTTTCTGCGCTTTTAGGTGTGTTTGGACATGCTAGTTCTGAATTTTTTGTTAAACTCTCAGGTATTTCAGGTGTGGAGGTGTCTGTTTGGAGATTTGGCTTAGGTGGCTTTGCCTTATTGATATTGTGCTTAATCAACCCATCATCCAGAAACTTAATAATTCCACTTAAAAAAGACCCCTACCCCATTGTTATTCTTTCAGTTTTTGGCATGGCGTTTGGACAATTTTTATTTCACTGGGCCTTAGATTTTGCTTCTGTTGTACAAGTTGCTACTATGGTTACAATAATGCCAATAGGAGTCGTTTTTGTTGCTCGTATAATTGAGGGAACTAAAATAACACCCCCAAAAATTATAAGTGGAATTGGTGCCTTTCTAGGATGTGTTTTTTTACTTACTGACGGCTACTTAGAACAACTCAGTGGGACTGGGGATAGTATCTTGGGTATTTATTTATCTATTGGATGTGCTTTAGTTGGAGCAATTTATCTTGTTATGGTTAAACCATATGTCCAATTATATGGACCTGTAAGGATGACCACATACACTTTTGTACTAGGCTTTGTAGCTTTATATCCATCCATAGGTATTATTTGGAATATATGGGTAAATCCATTTGATCTTTTTGATAGAACATATGTTGAGTATATGTCCATAATAACTCTTGGAGTCTGGAATACTTGTATAGCATTCATACTTTGGTTGTGGGGGCTATCTAAAGTTCCTGACGTAGCAAAAGGAAATTATTTGTTTTTCTTGAAACCTGTAATTGCTTTAGGATTAGCATTTTTTATTCTTGAAGACGAAATTACTCTTAATCAATTAATTGCAATTTTTGTAATAACTGGATTTGTAATATTAGAAATTTTTTATTCTTCAATTTCTAATTTTTTTAAATTTAATAGAAATTAATCAATCTGATAGAAAAAAATATTTCAACTTGATATAAAAATACTATTCACATCAAAAAGGTAAATCGTCTTATGAATATTGGAATAATTGGACTTGGCTCAATGGGATTAAATTTAGCCAAGAATATTATATCAAAAAAATATAAAGTTTATGCATATGAAGAAAATTCAGCAATAAATAATTACCTCAAAAAAAATAAAGTTAAAGATTTATTTCTAACAGAATCTTTTAATGAACTCTTAAACAAGGTTATTTCGCCTAGAATAATTATGCTCAGCTTACCAGCTAATAAAGTAGATGTGGTAATTAATGAATTAACTAATTTTTTAGAACCTGAAGATATTGTCGCTGACCTTGGAAATTCACTTTATTCGAAGTCTATAGAAAGAAATACTCTGTTAAATAGTCATAAGATAAACTTTTTAGGGGTTGGAGTTTCAGGTGGGCCTAGAGGAGCTAAAAACGGTCCTGCAATAATGGTTGGAGGCTCAAAAAAAGCGTGGAACAAAACAAAACACATATTTGAGGATATTGCAGCAAAAAATCATAATCAAAGTGCTTGTTGTTTTTTTGGCAGCGCTGGCTCAGGACATTTTGTAAAATTAGTCCATAATGGAATTGAATATGCACTTATGGAAGGAATAGCTGAGATAAGTAATATCTTAGATAAAGTTTATAATCTAAATAATGATGAAATAGCAAAAAAATTTAAAGATATACTTAAAACTAACTCTTCTTCATTTCTGTTAAGAATAACTTCTGAGATAATAAATGCTAAAAATGAAAATGATCAATATTTTATAGATGAGGTTGACCCTGTAATTGGACAAAATGGAACAGGTGTTTGGTCTATAAAAGCTGCACTAGACTTAGGAGTTGGAATCCCATCAATTTACGAGGCTGTATCTGCAAGATCAAACTCAAAAAATTTTAAATATAATTTTGAACAAAATTTTAATAATAAAAGATATAAACCAAAAGATAAATATAATGAAATCTCTATTGAACAAATAATTTTTTTTAATTTTGCATGCTCTATATACCAAGGTCTAAATCTTATAAATGAATCTAATAAATGGGATTTTTTTGATTTTAAAATCGAAGATATCTTTAAAGCATGGAGTGCTGGATGTATTTTACAAGGTAGGTACCTAGATATTATCTCAAAAGAATTCATCATACGAAAAAAAATTGATGCACAATATTTATATGATTTAATTAAAAGAAATTGTCCAGATCAATTAAAATCAATTAGAGAATTCAATTCAAGTGCAATAAACATGGGGATAACTTGCCCTGTTTTATCTTCTAATCTGGCATATTATGACCAAATGTTTTCAAATCATAAAATTGGTGAAATAATACAGTTACAAAGAAGTTTTTTTGGCCTTCATCCAATTAAAGACAAAAAAGGAAAAAATAAGATAAATCCTTATTGGACTAAATTATGAGCGAAAAATTTGTTACTATAATTATTATGGGTGTCGCTGGTTCTGGGAAAACAACGATTGCAAAGTTGTTATCAAAAAAAATAAATGCATTTCTTATTGAAGCAGATGATTACCATAGTAAAAATAATATAGATAAGATGAGTGCGGGAATTCCACTTAATGACGACGACAGGTATGATTGGCTTATCAAAATCAAAGAAGAAATTGATAAAAGAAAAAGTTTTCAAAATTTAGTTGTTGCATGCTCTGCTCTAAAAGAAAAATATAGATCAATATTAAACGTTAAAGAAGATTATTTAGTTTATTTAAAAATTACTAAAAACACTGCAAAGACAAGGATAAAAAATAGAAAAGATCATTTCATGCCTGACAGTTTAGTTGATAGTCAATTTGCTATTTTGGAAGAACCAGATGTCTGCATAACATTAGAAGAAACTCTTACACCAGAAGAAACGACATCACATTTAATTTCTATTATTAAAAATAAATTTGATTATGGAAAATAAAATAAATAATTACAGTGATATACCTGAAAAAATTGAATTTGATTCTGAATTTAAAGAAATTTTTAATCAAATGGAATATTCTAAGCAAAATATTTTTATCACTGGGAAAGCTGGCACAGGAAAGACTACCTTACTAGAATATTTTAGGATAAATTCAAAAAAGAATTTTGTAATATTAGCCTCAACGGGAATATCTGCAATAAAAGCAAAAGGAAAAACCATTCATTCTTTTTTTCTATTTCCACCAAGAATTTTAATAAATGAAAAAATTAAAAGATTACGAAGTAAAGTAATAAGCAAAATTGATACTATTTTAATTGATGAATGCTCTATGATAAGATGTGATGTGCTCGATGCTATAGATCAATCACTTAGATTAAATAGAAATAGTGACCAAAGCTTTGGCGGTATTCAAATTATTCTTTTAGGAGACCTTTATCAACTTCCACCTGTAATAAGGGAAAATGAAAGAGAAATTTTTAATAACTTTTATCCACTTGGTCATTATTTTTTTAATGCTAATTGCTTTGAGGAAAGTGATATTAAAACCTATGAATTAACAAAAGTCTTTAGACAAAAAGATAAAGATTTTATTAATATACTCAACAATATTAGATCTGGGTACATAAATGATAATGATCTTTTTGTATTAAACAACAGGGTCGTTGATGAAAGTTTAGATATACCGTCAGAAACAATTATATTATCTCCTACAAATAAAAGAGTGGATTCTATAAATAATGTTAACCTTCAAAATATAAACAGTGAAACATTTTCTTATGAGTCATCTGAAACAGGTGACTTCAAAGAAAAACCTGCTGACGAAATTCTTGAGCTAAAAGTTGGAGCTCAAGTGATGCTAATTAAAAATGATTTAAAATCTCCAAAAAGATGGGTTAATGGATCAATAGGTATAGTTACTCAGCTAACAGAAAATGCTATTCATTTAAAAATTAAAAATAAAATCTATAAAATCTCACAAGATACTTGGGAAAAATTTGATTATTTAATTAAAGATGGTCAAGTTATGCATGAAGTTGTAGCAACTTTTACTCAATACCCTATCAAGCTAGCTTGGGCTGTAACAATACATAAAAGCCAAGGACAAACATTTGAAAAAGCTGTAATAGATTTAGACAAAGGCTCGTTTGCTCCTGGTCAAACCTATGTAGCATTAAGCAGAGTTACTTCTTTAGATGGTCTTTTTTTAACTCGAGCGATAAATGTTTCTGATGTGGTTTTCGATAAAAATATTGAAGATTATTTTCTTAGTTGATTTTTTATTTTTTTCTGTTCTCGAAAAGCAATCAAAATGCCTGAAAAAGCAATTAAAAACATTCCAAATATATTTGAATAACTAGGCCAATCTCCAAAAAATATTTTTCCCCAAATAGTTGCAAAAACTAAATATGAGTAATCCATTGGAGCCAACCAACTACTTTCTGCTGTTTGATAAGCTTTTGCTAAAAGCATATTGCCTGCAATATTCAAGATTGAACATGATAAACAAAAAGAGAAAACTATAAAAGTTAACAATGGCCATCCTATAAAAACAAATGGACTTGATTCTCTATAAATGTTTTCTATATAAAAATATTCAAAAAATAATATCCCCAAAGAAGCAGAAACGAAAAACATTACACCTACTGCCAATGTAAGAGACATTACAGATTCTTCTCTACAATATTTTCTAATAAGAATAATATTACAAGCAAAGAAAAAACCAGCCATTATAGGTAATATTTGTAATAACAAAAAATTTTCAGACCATGGCTCTAAAATCAATAAAGCTCCTAAACTTCCTAATATCAAAGCAAAAATTCTCCAAATTCCAATCCTTTCTTTAAGAAAAACTATTGCTAATAAAGATACAAAAATTGGAAATGTGTAAAGACCTGCTGCCATCTGTGCAAAACTTAATTTTGGAGATGCTGCAAAGAAACAAAACATACAAGTCGTCATTATCAGAGCTCTAAAATATACAGGCTTCCAGTTAACTGGAATTAGAAAATGAATACCGTTAGTAAATTTAGCTATTAAAAATAGTAAAACTATATTTCCAATTGATCTAATAAATTGCAATTGCCAAAAACTTGTTTCACCAGACATTAGTTTGATAAGACTATCCTGCAAAGATAAAATTATCACTCCTAAAATTAACATTATCACCGAAGAAAAAGGATTATCTCTTACTTGTGGATTAAAAAAATCAAATCTCACTATTTTGAAACCTAAGCAAAATTAAAAGAAGGACTTCTTGTATAAGTTATTAATTTCGTCTTTATAAAATGTTGCAATTACATGCCGTCTTATTTTAAGTGTAGGTGTTAGTTGACTGTTATCAGTGCTAAAAACTTTATTCGAAAAAATAAATTTTCTAATTTTTTTGGTTTGAGATAAATTTTTATTTACATTATTTAAAATATTTTGAATATTATCTCTTAAAACATTTTCATTGTCGCTGAATAAGTTTTCGTTTGGAATAATTATAGCAACTAAAAAAGGCCTATTATGACCATAAATCATTACTTGCTCAATTTCGTCATATGACAGTAGAAGGTTTTCAATTGGAACAGGAGCTATATTTTCACCACCTGAATTAACAATCATTTCATTTACTCTTCCAGAAATTTTTAAATATCCATCATTATCAATTGACCCCAGGTCTCCTGTATGCAACCAACCATTTACCAAAACTTTATCTGTATTTTTTTTATCCTTCCAATATCCTTTCATTAAAGAAGTTCCCTTTACGAGAATTTCATTTTCATCAGAAAGTTTAACCTGAAGCCCCTTTATAACAACGCCAACAGTGTCTATTTTTATATTATTGATTGGATTACACGATATAAGTGGCGAACATTCAGTCTGTCCGTATCCTTGTAGTATGTTAATTCCAAGAGATTGAAAAAACAAACCAACTTGTCCATTCAAAGCAGCTCCTCCAGAAATAAAAGCTTGCAAATTTCCACCAAACTTTTTCTGAAAGTTTTTTCTTACTAATTTATCTAAAATTATATTTTGGATTTCTTCTAAAAAACTTAATTTTATTTTTTTATATTTTTTAGTCCCGAATGTAATTGTTTTTTCAAACAGTTTTTGAGAAAATTTACTTTTTGTTAATAGTTGATTATTTATTTTCTTATATAAAACTTCATAAAGTCTTGGCACAGCAGTCATTAATGTTGGCTTAACGCTTAATAAATCATTTACTATTTGATCACGATTTTCATTAAAATAAATTTCTGCTCCAATAAATATAGGCAAGAAAAAGCCAGCAGTGTGTTCATACGCGTGTGATAGTGGAATGATAGATAAAAATTTATGATCTTTAATTTTGATTTCAGAAACCAACTCATTTGCTCCAACTATATTAGATATAATTGATTTATGAGTTAACATTACACCTTTAGGCTTATTACTAGTTCCAGATGTATAAATAATTGAAACAACATCATTTTCATTAATTTTAGAAACAAAACGTTCTATAATTTTAGATTTCTTATCACTTTTTGAACCAAGATTTAAAAGCTCTTTAAATGTATAAAAACCTATATTAAATTTTTTGAATTTTGATGTATTTGTATCGTCAATACAAATTACATGTTTAATTTTATTCAAACTTGGTAGTATTTTTAAAATTAGTGATAAAAGTTTTCCATTAACAAAAACTATTGAGGTTTCTGAATGAGATAAGAGATAAGAAATTTCTTCTTCATTACTTGTTGTATAACCAGGAACAGTTATTGCTCCCAATGATATTGTAGCCAAATCTACAGCACACCACTTATAACTATTATCAGCAATAATGGATATTTTATCATTTTTTTTAACACCTATTTCATGTAAAGCAGAACTTATATTTAGAACTAAATCTTTTGTGTCTTTCCAAGAAAGGTGTTCCCAATTACTATTTATTTTAAAACCAAATAGTGTTTTATTTTCATATAATTCTGAATTGTTAAAGAAAATCTGTGGTAAATTATTCATAAATTAAACCATTATAATAATGACGTTATATAAACACAAATAGCTAAAAATTAATATTTATTATTTTAATATTTACTGTTTTTTTTAATAAAATTATGGGTTAATAGTAATATTAAAAGTTAAGGAGTTTGCAAAATAATTTTTAAATATATTATACCCTTTATAATACTTTTTAGTTTAACTTTAATAATATCTATGAATACAAATCAGGTAAAATTTTCAAGCGATTTTAATCCAAATTTTATCGGGTCTAATATAAATGAATATTTAAAAAAAACAGAAGAACAGTTTATAGATATTAAAGAAGGAGTAGAAAAAAAAGTAATTTGGGCCAACAAAACCAATAAAAAAACACAGATTGCAATAGTTTATATTCATGGTTTTACAGCATCATCAGAAGAAGTTCGCCCTCTTCCTGACAAAATTGCTATCGATTTAAATGCAAATCTTTTCTTTACAAGGTTAACAGGACATGGAAGAAATTCAAAAGCAATGGAATTATGTTCAATTTCAAGTTGGATGAAAGATCTTCATGAGGCATTAGAAATTGGTTCAAAAATTGGAGAAAAAGTTATTTTAATGTCCTCTTCAACTGGCGGAACGATAAGTGTAACTTCTGCTCTAGACAAAAAGCTTTCAAAGAAAATTTTAGGATATATATTTATATCACCTAATTTTGGAATAAATAACAAATTTGCTAGTTTGATTTCATGGCCTTTTTCTGAATATTGGTTAAAATTAATTCTTGGTAAGACAATGAAACACAATCCAAGAAATGATCTTAACAAAAAATATTGGACAATGTCATATCCAACAATTGCTCTTATTCCAATGGCAAAGCTAGTAAATGAAGTAAATGATAATGATTACAGTAAAGTGGATAAACCTGCGCTTTTTTATTTTTCAATGGATGACAAAGTGGTTGATCCTAAAAAAACAAAAAACTTTATATCTAATTGGGGAGGGAAAAGCACAACAAAAATCGTTAAACTTTCGAATAACGACGATAAATATTCACATGTGTTAGCTGGTGATATTATTTCTCCAAATCAAACTGAACATGCTAAAAAAACAATGGTTAATTGGATTAAAAATTTGAGATAATGCTGCATATTTCTTTTAGTTTGTATATGGAATAGATGAATGGTGTAGGTTGATTAACAAATTATTATCTTTATCTTTTACATAACCAAAAGTAAATTCTACTTTAACCTCATCCCCACCGTCAATACTTTGAAAAAAGTAATTTCCCATTGATAAAGCTATCTCCTTGAGAATAATTATTTTTCTTTCACCAAAATTTATTTTTTCCCACGGTTTTAATGCAAAACCTTTATCTTCTGAAATATGACCCCCAATGAAATAAGATAAGGCGTCATCATAAGTACAACGAAATTGCTTTTCTGACGCTAATGTAGGCTTAAATAATACTTCACCCACATCAAAAGCATAAAATTGTTTAACAAAAACACTCGCTCTTGATTTATAATCTTCTTTTTTAATATATAAATTTCCGATTTCTATAACGTTTTGAGCCCACAATTCTTGAGCCTTAATAACTTCTAATTCAGTTATATTAATTTTTTCTTGGATATTTTTCATAATAATAAATTTATTAATATATTAGATGGTGATCCCTAGGGGATTCGAACCCCTATTGCAGCCGTGAAAGGGCTGAGTCCTAACCATTAGACGAAGGGACCACTGGAATAGTTATTAACTACAATTTAATTAAAAATCAAGTAACATCTGCATAAATTATATCATCAAGCATAAACTCAATAGTTTTAGAATTATTCCATGTATCAATAGTTAAAGTACCTAAAAAATCAAAATTTACATTTTCGTAATTTTTAAACACTTTTTTTAAATCACTATTTAATAAATTAAATTTTTTTACTCTTAGTTTTTTTGAAGAACCATCATTTATATAAAATGAAGCATGCTCATTATTAGAGCCAAATCTTCTAAAAGAAGATATCTTAGAATTAGGTACTATGAATTTTGGCTCCTCCATTCCTGAACCCCACGGACCCAAATTTTCAAGCCATTCAGCTATCTCTAAAGTACAGGCTGAAATTGGAATAACAGAAGTTACAATATGTGAAAATCTTGGAACTCCATTTTTCATAAAAGAACTTACTTTATCATTTAAAAAGTTGTTAAAGTTATTTATCTCAGATGGATCAATTGTAAATCCAGCAGCCATATCATGACCGCCACCAGTTTTTAATATTTCTAAATTTAATGCTTCTAAAATTATTTCTCCTAGAGGAATGCCATAAATTGACCTACCTGAACCCTTGCCAATTCCATCTTTAATTGAAATTAAACACACGGGTCGGTTATACAATTCTTTCATTCTACCAGCTACAATGCCGGTTATACCTTGATGAAAATCATTGCCATTTACTACTATTGCGTTAGGTATTCTGTTACCATTATTATTTTTAATTTTTTCTATTAATCCTATGGCTTTACTCTCTAATTCAGCTGTTAAAAATCTTCTTTTTTTATTTAATTCATCTAATTTGTTAGCTTTTTCAATAGCTTTACTCTCATCGCTTTCTTTAAGAAGCTTTACACCAAGTTCACTATTTCCAATCCTACCACCTGCATTAATTCTTGGTCCCAAAGAAAAACCTAGAGATTGGGTGTTTGGCGTACTATTTATTTTACTAATATCTGATAAAACTTTAATCCCAATATTCTCTCTTCTTTTCATTATGTTAAGTCCCTGCTTTACAAGGGCCCTATTTAACTTGCTTAAAGGAACCACATCACAAACTGTCCCTAAAGCAACCAAATCAAGAAATTGAAACAAATTAGGTTCAGGTCTATTTTTAAAAAAACCTTGTTTTCTTAATTCTCTATTCAAACCAATTAAAAAAATAAAAGTTACACCAGCTGCACATAAATCTTCATATCCCTTTACAGTGTCAATTCTTTTAGGATTAATAATAGCATATGCTGGAGGCAGTTTCATATCGGGTATATGATGATCAATAACAATTACATCAATATCAACAGAGGTCATTGCTTGAAGAGGCTCAAAAGAAGAAATACCACAATCAACAGTAACTATTAATTTAGAACCTTTTTCATGAAGTCCTTTTAAAGCTTTTTCATTTGGTCCATATCCCTCTAGAAACCTATCTGGTATATGTATAAATGTTTTACATCCACATTGTTCTAAATATTTTGATATAATTGCTGCAGATGTAGCTCCATCTACGTCATAATCACCAAAAATACCTATAGGACGCGATGCAATTACTTCTGAAGCTAGTCTTTTTACTCCTTTTTCTAAATCTTTAAATTTAAAAGGCTCTGGTAATAAATTTTTAAGTTTAGGAGTAAAGAAATTGTCAAATTCATCTAAATTTATACCCTTATATAAAAGGTAAGGCGTAATAAAGCTTGGCAGTTTATATTTTTGATACAAATAATCTATAGATCTTTTTGTAAAATCATTTGAAACAATTAATTGCCAGTCTGCATTATTTACTGATGGATTTGAGTTATATAATAGTGTTTTTGTCAAATTAACTGCTTATAATTATTAGGAATAAATACTTAAGCAAACCGGCTTTGTAATTACCCCATCTAATGTTGATATTTTTAATAAAGAGTCGTTTAGCACAGAAACTTCAGCTTCATGAGTTATTATTACTAATTCAGCAGTTTTGTCTTCTTGATTAGATTTTTGAATAAAACTTTCAATTGATAAACCATAATCTTTAAAAATGGACGTAACATCAGCTAATACACCAGATTTATCTACTACATTTAACCTCAAGTAATATCTAAATTTATTTGTATAGGGTATTGTATTATAGTTATTTTTAATATCTTTTGAATTTCTTCCAAATGAAAATAATTTAGTTTCATTAGCATAATCGACTATATCTGCTAAGACAGCAGATGCGGTGGGTTCTCCACCAGCCCCAGCACCTGTAATCATTACTGAGCCAGCTAAGCTTGACTCAATTTGGACAGCGTTTAGGACCCCAGCAACGCTTGAAAGGCCAAGATTTTTTGATATAAGCCATGGCTCAACAGAACAACACAACTCATCATCACCATTATTATTTTTAGATAACAAAGAATTACCTAATAACTTTATTTTATATCCTAATTGATTGCAGTATGAAATATCATTCAATGTTATATCTCTAATTCCCTTAATTGTAAGATTATTAACATTTGGCATTTTCCCATAAGCTAAAGCTGATAATATTATGGTTTTGTGGGCTGCATCTATTCCATCTACATCAAAAGATGGATCTGCTTCTGCAAAACCTTTTTTTTGTGCCTCTTTGAGAACAATATCGAAACTTTTTTGTTCTTTTTCCATCTCGGATAAAATATAATTTGCAGTTCCATTTAAAATGCCTGTGAGTTTAGTAATTTCATTTACTATTAATCCTTCTCTAATAAGTTTAAGAATTGGAATGCCTCCTGCAACAGAAGCTTCAAAAGAAAAGAATAAATTTCTTTCCTCAGCTATTTCGGCTAATTCTTTACCATATTTTGCAATTAGTGCCTTATTAGCAGTAATAACTGCCTTATTATTTTTTAAAGCAGAAAAGCATAAATCTTTTGCAACACCTTCGTCACCACCAATTAATTCAACAATCACATCAATGTTATTGTCTGATACCATATCTGTAGGATTATCAAAAAACTTAAGATTATTTATATCTACTTTTCTTTTTTTGTTTTTTGACCTAGCTGAAACAGCTACTAACTCAATTTGGAATAAATTTTTTTGGACCCTGAAACCTTTAATTAACTGATAAGCAACCTCTTCACCAACATTTCCAAGCCCTGCGATTCCTATTTTTATAGGTTTCATTTGATTTCCTTCTCATTTAAAATTACAAAATACTTATAAAATATATTTAAGATAAAAAAAAGGTGTGCATTGCACACCCTATTAATTAAATTAGTATGCTTATCTCTATCGTTTTGAAAATTGGAAACTTTTTCTAGCTTTAGCTCTACCATATTTTTTACGCTCAACAACTCTAGAATCTCTGGTTAACATTCCAGCAGTTTTTAATGGTTTTCTAAGATCTGGCTCAAAAAGACTAATAGCCCTACTTAAACCATGCCTAACAGCCCCTGCTTGCCCAGATAATCCACCACCTTTGACTGTTGCTATAACGTCAAACTGATCTTTTCTTTCGGTTACGTCAAACACAAAATTCAACTGCATTTGAAGAACTGGTCTAGCAAAGTATTTTACCATTTCTTTGCCATTAATAGAAATCTTTCCTGAGCCTCGCTTAACCCAAACACGAGCAGTAGATTCTTTTCTTCTTCCGGTAGCATAAGACCTACCCAAGGAATCAATTTTTGGTTCATTAACGACAGCCTCTTCTTTATTATCAACTTTCAATTTAGATAAATCGTCCAGACTATTTGTTTCTTTATTTTCTTCAGCCATGTTCAAACCTTTAACTATTTTTTCTATTCATAGATTTTATATCTAATATTACTGGAGATTGAGCTTCATGAGGATGATTATTGCCAGCATATATATATAGTTGCCTCATTATTTGACGTCCAAGTGGACCACGAGGAACCATTCTTTCTACAGCTTTACGAATAACTCTATCTGGAAATCTTCCATCTAAAATTTTATCAGCTTTTCTTTCTTTAATACCTCCAGGGTATCCTGTATGCCAATAATATGTTTTTTGAGTTCTTTTGTTTCCAGTCAAAACAACTTTTTCACAATTAACAACGATTATATTATCACCACAAGCCATATGCGGAGTGAATCCAACCTTGTGTTTACCTCTTAATCTATTTGCAATAATTACGGCCAAGCGTCCTAAGACCAACCCATCTGCATCTACAACAAACCAATCTTTATTAATATCTTTTGGTTTTGCTGAATAAGTACCTTTTAAGGTCATTTCATCTTCCCTAAATGTAAATTTATTTATAAATTTTATGCTTAGTTAACCTTTTTATCTTTTACAGTCAATTAAAAAGTTCTTGTTATTTTACAATAATTTCAATTACTTAATTAAATGAGTATGATAATACCACATAAACATAATAGATAAAGAAATATAGATTAAATTAATAAAAAATATTAGTATAATTTAAAATTATCTTAACAAAATTATGGATGAGCTAATAAATGAATTATGATTTGGGTTTTAAAAATATTTTAAAAATTGTTACTGACGGAAACGAATTGAGCTATCAACTAAGCAAATCAGCATTTGAGATCATTATGTCTGGAAAAGCAACTGATGCACAAATTTCATCGTTTTTGACAGCTATTAAAATGCAAAATCATAATTCAACTGTTATTGCAGCAGGCGCTGAAATCCTTAGAGAAAAATGTTCAAAAATTAAATCTAAGGAAAATACTATCGATGTTGTAGGAACTGGAGGAGATAATTTAGGTACTTTAAATATTTCTACTGCTGTTTCTTTTGTGTTAGCTGGAACAAATATTCCCGTCGCAAAACATGGAAACTATTCTGCCACGTCTAAATCAGGAGCAGCAAATGTTTTAAAATCTCTTTCAGTCAATATTGATTGTGAGATTCATATTGTAGAGAGATGTTTGGATAAAATTGGCATTTGTTTTCTTCTTGCTCCAAAACATCATATTGCAATGAAATATGTTGGCAAAATAAGACAAGAAATAGGCATAAGAACTATATTTAATTTATTAGGTCCCTTATCAAACCCTGCATTAGTAAAGAAACAATTATTAGGTGTTTATGACAAATCTCTTATTTTACCATTTGCAGAGTCACTAAAAACTCTTGGATCTACTCATGCATGGATAGTGCATGGTAGTGATGGATTAGATGAAGTTACTATAACTGGAGAAACTTATTGTGCTGAACTCAAAAATGGGAATATAAGAGAGTTTTCAATTAATCCATCTGATATTGATATTCCTACTGCTAAGATATCTGATATTGTTGGCGGAGAACCTGAAGAAAATGCTAAAGAAATTATTGAATTGTTTAATGGTAAAAAAAGTAAGTTTAGAGATGTTGTAATTTTAAATTCTGCTTCTGCATTAGTTGCTACAGGTAACGCACAAAACCTTCAAGAAGGCGCTTTAAAAGCAATAGAATCATTAGACAACGGGAAAGCTATGGAAAAATTAGAAATGTTAATAAAAATGACAAATTTGAAGGACTGAAAATAAAAATGAGAACAAAACTTCAAGAAATCATAAATTATAAAAAAGAAGAATTTACTTTCAGAAAGAACCAAACAAATAACTTTGAACTCCAATCTAAAATTGATAAGCAAAAAAAACCAAGAAGATTTATTGAAAACCTTAATAATCCAAATAAATTTAATCTTATCGCAGAAATAAAAAAAGCTTCACCAAGCAAAGGATTAATTAGAAAAGATTTTGATCCACTAGAGCTAGCAAAATGTTATCAGAATGGAGGTGCTTCATGTTTATCTGTTTTAACTGATGAAAAATATTTTCAAGGAAATAATAAATATATTGATATTATAAAAAAAGAAATTGATTTACCTATTCTGAGAAAAGATTTTATAGTTGATCCTTGGCAGATAAAAGAATCTAGATCATTAGGTGCTGATTGTATATTGTTAATAATGGCAGCACTTACATTAGAAGAAGCAATCTTATTAGAAAAAGAAGCCATGGATTTAGGTATGGATGTGCTTATTGAAACACATACTCAAGAAGAAATTAAAATGGCAAACAAGCTTAAATCAAAATTAGTTGGTGTTAATAATCGAAATTTAAAAACTATGGAAGTAGATATTAATAATACTTTAAAATTAAAAAGATTTATTGATCTAGACAAAATTCTTGTAGCAGAAAGTGGACTAAAAACACACTCAGATCTTAAATTATTTAAAGAAAATGGAATAATTAATTTTTTAATTGGAGAGAGCCTTATAAAAGAAAAAAATTTAACTTTGGCAACAAAAACAATATTAGGAATAAAAAATTGAGTAAAAATGAACTTACACATTTTGATAAAAATGGAAACCCATCAATGGTGGATATAAATCAAAAAGATTCTACTGTTAGAGTAGCTATTGCAACTGGTAAAATTATTATGAAAGCAAATACTCTAAAAAAAATATTAGAGTTAGAGATTAAAAAAGGTGATGTTCTTAATATAGCAAAATTAGCAGGTATTATGGCTGCAAAAAAAACAGACCAATTAATCCCATTATGTCACTCTATTCCTTTATCATATGTTAATGTTGATTTAGAACCTAACATTGAAGAATCTTCCGTAAAAATTACTGCTGAAGCATCTCTTGTTGGAAAAACTGGAGTTGAAATGGAGGCTCTAACTGCAGCCTCAGTTGCTGGCCTTACCATTTATGACATGTGTAAAGCTATTGACAGAGAAATGATATTAACAAATATAAAACTTATCCATAAATCTGGAGGAAAATCTGGAGAATTTAATGCAGTCTGATTTGCTGTCCTTAGATGAAGCAATTAATAAGATAAAATCAAATTTTCATAAAATAGGTCACGAAGACATTTTTCTTAAGGATGCTCTAGGAAGATGCCTTGCCAAACCCATAATTAGTGAAGTAGACAGCCCTAAGTATGATGTTTCTTCGATGGATGGATATGCTGTAAATCACAAAGATTTTAATAATTTAAAAGATAGCAAAATTAAAAAGTTTAAAATTGTTGGAGAGTCTTCTGCTGGTGTTCCTTACTCTAAAAAAATAAACTCTTTAGAAACTGTCAGAATTTTTACAGGAGCCAAATTACCTCAAGGAAGCAATACGGTTATTATTCAAGAGAATGTAAAAGTCTCAAACAATGGAAATTACATAATAATTAAAGAAAGTCCTAAGAAAAGTCAGTTTGTTCGAAAAAAAGGATTAGATTTCAAAAAAAACAACATACTCTTTAATAAAGGAACAGTCTTAAAATCACGTCATCTTGGATCTATTGCTATGACTGGACAAGCTTGGTTGACAGTATCTAGAAAACCAACAGTTTCTATTTTATCTACTGGTAATGAAATTTTAAAAGTAGGTGAGCAAATATCAAAGGATAAAATTCCTAGTGGTAACAGCCTCATGTTAGCATCTATGGTCCAAGAGTTTGGTGGAACAACTAGAATTTTGCCAGTTGCTAAAGATAATTTACAAGATATTTATGAAATATTAGAGAATGCTCTTGATAGTGATTTAATAATAACAACTGGAGGAGTTTCAGTTGGGAAATATGATTTAATACAAAAAGCTTTATCAAAATTTGAGAACAAAATTGAATTTTGGAAAATAGCTATGAGGCCTGGTAAACCCTTACTTTTTTCAAAAATAAATAATACTCCATTAATTGGATTACCAGGAAATCCTGTGTCTTCAGGTGTTTGCTCATTAATATTTGTGAACATTGCTATTAGAAAAATGTTAGGTGACAATAGCTCTTTCCCACTTTTAGAAAATGGTGTTTTAAATGGAAAATTGTCTAAAAATGATAAAAGACTAGATTTTGTAAGAGCAAACACAAGCTACAAAAATGGCGTGTTAAATGTTAAACCATTTAACTTACAAGACAGCTCAATGATTACAAATTTTTCAAAAGCAGACTGTTTAATTGTAAGAGATCCATTTGAAAAATCAATCAGCAAAGGTGAAAATGTAAAAGTATTTAAATTCCCAAATAATATTTAAAACTTGTATTTTGAATCCAAATATTGTAGAACAAACGGTGAACACGAGGAAATTATGTTAACAAATAAACAAAATCAATTATTAAGTTTCTTAATTAAACGTATAGAAAAAGATGGCGTATCACCTTCATATGAAGAAATCTGTATAGAGCTAAATTTAAAATCTAAATCTGGCATTCATAGAATTGTAAAAGCTCTTGAGGAAAGAGGATATATTAAACATCTAGAAAATAAAGCTAGAGCAATAGCCCCAACTAAATACCCAAATGGACAACCTTTCATTAGCAATGTGATAGATATTAATAAGTTATTACACCCAAAAGATAGGAATAATAAAGAAATATCAAATGAAGACACAAAAAAAATACCATTGCTAGGAAAAATTGCAGCTGGAACACCAATTGAAGCAATCTCAAATTATGAAAAATTTATTGATGTACCTAGAAATTATCTAATTTCCGAGGAAAGTTATGCCTTAACTGTAGAGGGAGATTCAATGATAGACGAAGGTATATTTGATGGAGATACAGTTTTAATAAGTAAAATAACAAATGTTAATAATGGAGATATTGTTGTTGCTTTAATTGACAAAGAAGAAGCAACATTAAAAAAATTTAGAAAAAAAGGAGATAGTATCGCCCTCGAACCTGCTAACAAAAATTATAAAACCCAAATATATGGACCAGACAGGGTTACGATACAAGGAAAAATGTGTGCACTTTTAAGAAAATATCACTAAAAATGTATCAATAACTCTTTAAATTTATGCAAAATTATGTCAAATATTGTCATTTAACATATTCATAGGCAGTGATTTGGACGTAGTTACAAGATTTGCACCCTCACCTACAGGATATTTGCATATTGGCGGTGCTAGAACAGCAATATTCAACTATTTATTTGCAAAAAAACATTCTGGAAAATATTTAGTAAGAATTGAGGATACCGATAAAAAAAGATCTTCTGAAGAAGCTATTAAAGCCATACATCAAGGCTTAAATTGGCTAAATATAAATTCTAAATATAAAATAGTTTACCAATCCCAAAATTTTAATTCACATATAAAAGTTGCTTATGAGCTTTTAGAAAAAGGTTTTGCCTATAAATGTTTTTTAAAATCTGATGAATTAGAAAAATTAAGAATAAAAAGCCGTGAAAATGGAATTCCAATTAAATCACCATGGAGAAAAAAAAAAGAACAAGATGAGTATAAAAATAAAGAATTTGTTATCCGTTTAAAAATGCCATCTGATGGTACGACAACAATAAACGATATAGTTCAAGGAAAAGTTACAATAAAAAATGAAATCCTAGATGATATGGTTATTTTAAGATCAGATAATACACCAACATATATGTTATCATCAGTAGTAGATGACAATGACATGGGAATTACTCATATAATCAGAGGTGATGATCATTTTAATAATGCATTTAGGCAAATACAAATTATTAAATATCTTAACTGGAATATACCATATTACGCACATATACCTCTAATTCATGGACTAGATGGAGCTAAATTATCCAAAAGACACGGTGCCACAAGTCTATATGATTATCATGATTTAGGCTATACTAGTGAAGCAATGTTTTCATACTTACTTCAATTAGGATGGTCCGCTAAAAATGATGAAGACTATTTTATAGATAGAGCTACCAAGTTATTTACTCTCGAAAAGGTAAATAAATCTCCAGCAAAATTTGATTTAAAAAAGCTAAATAATATTAATTCCAAATACCTGAATATTATGAAAGTAAATGATGTATACAAGTTGATTGTAGAGAGATTTAAGCTCTCTTTGAATAAAGAAGAACAAAAAAGATTTAAATCTTTACTACCGGAACTCCTAAAACGGGTTAAAGTTTATACAGATTTAGAAGATGAATTTGATTGGCTTTTTCAACACGACTTTTTTTGTAAAGATAAAAATTTACAACTAAAACTGCAAAATAATAAATTTTTGCTGAAAGAAATCGGATCACTATTAAAAGAGTGTGAATGGAGCATGGAAAACATTAAAAACTGCCTTAACCAGTATATTTTTGAAAATTCATTAACTTTCAAAGATATTGGTCCAATGCTTAGAATTGCCTTAACTGGTAAAACTAATTCTCCTGATTTAGTTTCAATTATTTATGAACTAGGTTGTACAATTACTGTAAATCGACTAAATTATAAATATTAACAATTTAAAAAAAATCCAAATAAAACTTGATAAATAATATAGGTAATTAACATGTCAAACATTTCATCATCAGATAATAATAAAATTATATTTAATGGCAAAGAAATGGAATTAAAAACTTTATCAGGTACCGTTGGGCCATCCGTAGTAGATATAAGGTCACTTTATAGTAGTCTAGGCATTTTTACCTATGATCCAGGATACGGATCGACTGGTTCATGTGAGTCAGGCATTACCTATATAGATGGAGAAAATGGAATATTACTACATAGGGGTTATCCTATCGATCAGTTAGCTGACAAAAGTAGTTTTTTAGAAGTGGCTTACTTATTGCTAAATGGAAATTTACCTAATAAACCAGAAAAAGAAGAATTTGAAAACGCCATAACCTATCACACGATGGTTCATGAACAATTAATAAACTTTTATAGAGGCTTTAGACGCGATGCACATCCAATGGCGATAATGGTCGGTGTAGTAGGAGCTCTTTCATCATTTTACCCTGATTCAACAAATATAAATGATCCATATGAAAGACTTGTTTCTTCAAGAAGAATGATAGCTAAAATCCCAACTATTGCTGCAATGGCGTATAAGTATTCGTTAGGCCAACCATTTAATTACCCACAAAATGATTTAACTTATGCTGAAAACTTTTTGCATATGTGTTTTTCAGTTCCCGCTGAAAAATATAAAATAGATCCAATTATTGCTAGAGCCATGGATAAAATATTAATTTTACATGCTGATCACGAACAAAACGCATCAACCTCAACTGTAAGGATTGCTGGATCTTCCGGCGCAAACCCTTTTGCATGCATTGCAGCTGGTATTGCATCCTTATGGGGACCAGCTCATGGTGGTGCAAATGAAGCTGTATTGAAGATGTTATCTGAAATAGGCACGGTAGATAGAATTAATGAATTCGTAAAAAAGGCTAAAGATAAAAATGATCCTTTTCGATTGTTTGGATTTGGCCATAGAGTGTATAAAAATTACGATCCAAGAGCTGCTGTGATGAGAGTTTCATGTCATGAAGTTTTAGATTTGTTAGGAATAAAAAATGATCCACTTTTAGAAATAGCAATGGAATTAGAGAAAATTGCTCTCAATGACGAATATTTTATTGAAAAGAAGCTTTACCCTAATGTTGATTTTTATTCAGGAATAATTCTAAAAGCTATGGGATTTCCTACTGACATGTTTACAGTTTTGTTTGCTCTAGCCAGAACAGTTGGTTGGGTGGCTCAATGGAACGAAATGATTACTGATCCAGTTCAAAGAATAGGTAGACCTAGACAGCTATATACAGGAAACACTATGAGAGATTTTGTCGAATTACAAAACAGATAATTATCTATCGTAATTATTGATTAGATTAATTATCATTTTACCAGAATTTCTTGTAAAATTTGTTGATTTATTATCTAAATAATGCATGTTTTTAAGAATAATTTTTGAATAATCCTTATAAAGCTTATTTTGAATATCTAAATTATTTATAAAATTAATTAAAACTTTTTCCATTTCAATATAATTACATTTTTCTTGAAAAAGAAATGGTACTACATTTTTTTTTAATAAAAAATTTGGTAAAATTACATTTTCAAAATTCACTAACATTCTTCCTATAAAAGCACTAATAAAATCTGTTTTATAAACTGCAATTGTTGGAATTTTGAATAATACCAACTCAAGGGTAATAGTTCCACTACAGGCAATTGCAATGCTTGCATCCTTAATTACTTCATAGTTATCTTCAAGAATAATTACTTCAATAGGGTAAGATCTTATTTCATTTATTTTTGATGAAACATTTAAGTATTGTGATTTAGTTGTTGGTATAATCCAATTTACATTTCTAAATTTATTATTTGTGTTTTTTATTAATTTAATAAATTCAGGTAAAATATATTTTATTTCGCTGTTTCTACTTCCAGGTAATAATAGGCAATTAATTCTTTTGGAATGGTAAACATCAGTATTATGATATTTTTTAGATTGTTCAAAATTTAAAAATTTTTCTATAATTGGATTTCCTAAATATATACATTTAGTATCATAATCTTTAAAAATATCTTCTTCTATTTTATAAAGACAAATTAGTTCTTCATGGAGATTCTTCCATTTTTTTATTCTTGATTGACCATAAGCCCATATTGTTGGAGGCACAAAATGTATTAAAGGACATTTAAAATCAGAATTTTTAAAAGCTATCTTCAAAGATTTTGCTAATGCTAGAGAAAAACCTTTAGTATCGATTGTAATAACAAGTTTTGGTTTTTCTTTTATAATAAATTTTACAATTTCATTGACATAATTTCTTAATTTTTTAAGTTTGATTAAAGTATTCAAAAAACCTATTACATTGAATTCTTTTATATTGTAAAGAGAGCTCAAACCCTCATTTTTCATTAAATCTCCACCAACCCCAAAAAATTTAATCTTATCATTATATTGTTTAATACCTTTGATAATACATGAACCTATATAATCACCAGAGGATTCACCTGCTAGAATAAAAATTTTATAATTTTTGTTTAATTTCATAATTTTATTGTCAAAATAAAAATTTTAAATTGCATAAATACAAAATTTGTTCTTTTGTAAATAATTTTTAACAATATTTATATCTGCAATCAAAGTACCCTTAGAAGATAATACGATTGAACTAAAACCTAATTCATTACATTTTTTTATTGTTTCTAATCCTATAACCGGTAAATCCATATTAAAATTTTGATGTAATTTAGGAATTTTAATTAAAACTGGTCCAAAATCATTATTTTTAAAATTATTATATAATTCTCCTGCTCTAATTATCATTTCATGGGTACCTTCCAAAGCCTCTATAGCGTATACAATAGAATTACTTACAACAACTGATTGCCCAACATCAAACTCAGACATTTTTTTTAAGAAATTACTACCAAATTTAGCATTTTCAATTACAAAATTTTTAAAATTTATTGAAAAAAATTCTTCTTTATAAAAACCTTTAGTAAAAAAACAATCCTTTAGTAAGGATGTAACTGGCATTATTTCAAAACCATTTACATTAAAAAAATTTTCAATAAGATTTAAAGCAGAATTATCACCTAAAGAAAATGTTTTTTTAATCAAGTCATGAGTTACTTCATTAACAAGAAATTTTTCATTTGAAATTCTGTTAATCTTACCTGCCATTACCAAATGTGTAATTTTATTTTTCTTTAATACTGAAATCCAACTTAATGGATCATTTAAAGAAATTATATCAGAATTATTTTTAAAATCACTTGGAGTCGAATGATCTTTAACACACAAAACGAAGGTGTCTGGATTTTCTTTTGCAATTTGAATAGGAAAAGAACCATGTCCAGCAATAATAGCTATTTTCATTAGTGCTTGCCCATTTTAGGATGAACTATTGGACGATTAAGATTTTCTTTTAAAAAACTTAATATTTCTTTCACCAATTCATTTTTATTATATGTTTCACTTACCTCCAAAAGTCTTTCATTAAATGTTCCTTCGGGAGCAAATAGAAGTCTATAAACATTTCTTAATGTCTTTATTTGGTCTTTTTTAAAAGATCTTCTTTTTAAGCCGACTAAATTTAAGCCACTAAGATAACCCCTACTTCCTATAACTGATGAAAAAGGTATAACATCACCATCAATAGTGGTTCCAGCACCTATAATAGCATGTTTACCAATTCTACAATATTGATGAACAGCACTTTGACCACCTAAATAAACAAAATCAGAAATTTCTACATGACCTCCAATAACTGCATTATTTACAAAAACAACATTATTGCCTACCAGACAATCATGAGCCACATGTGAACCAACCATAAAAAATCCATTATTACCAATAATTGTTTTTTGAATGCCGACTTTTGTGCCTGGATGAACAGTCACATGTTCTCTAAATATATTGTTGTTACCAACTATAAGTTGTGTCTTTTCTCCCTGATATTTTAAATGTTGAGGACTAGATCCTAATACAGAAAAAGAATAGATTTCATTATTAACTCCAATAGTAGTATTCCCATCAATTAAAACATGAGAATGAATTTTAGAATTTTTTCCTATTCTAACATTTGGGCCAATTATAGAATAGGCACCTATTAAAACGTTTTCGTCAATTTCACACCCTTTATGAATTATTGCTGTTGGATGTACATTGTTCATTTTGCTTTTTCCTCGTTTACAAGCATTGCCGAGAACTCTGAAGACGCTACTAATATATTTTTAACAAAAGCTTCACCATTAAATTTATATAAAGATTTTTTGTTTGAAATAAGATTTATTTTTAAAATCAATTCATTACCTGGAGTAACTGGTTTTCTAAATTTAGCTTTTTCTATACCTGTAAAAAAAACAAGATTATTGGAAGACAAAGATTTATCTTGATATGATACTAAACATGCAGCTGTTTGAGCCATCGATTCCAAAATCAAAACACCTGGCATAACTGGATGTTCAGGAAAATGACCTGGGAAAAAAGGTTCATTGAATGTTACTGATTTTATACCAGTTATACTTTCATTGAATACTATATCTGTAACTTTATCAATCAATAAAAATGGAAATCTATGAGGAATTAATTTAATTATATCATTATGTAAAAGTGTAATTGTTTCACCTTTATCGTCATTTAGAACCATTAGTTTTTCTTTCTTTTTTTATGATTTAATCTTTGTGATGCAACAAGTCTTTTCCAGGAGTTAATATCTTGAGCTGGGCTACCCCCTATTTTACTAGCTTTTGGAAAACTATTAAAAACTTTTGAAGCACCAGCCACTACCGAATCTTGTCCAATCTTGATGTTGTCTTTAATGCTTACATCTCCACCTAAAATTACGTTTTTTTCTAAAATAACAGAACCAGACAAACCAACTTGCCCTGCTAAAATACAAAAATCATTTATAATACAGTTATGGCCAATATGAACTTGATTATCAATCATAACATAATTACCAATTAAAGTATTATCAATCAAACCTCTGTCAATCGTACAACCAGAACCAATATTTGTGCCTTCACCAATGATCAGGCCACCCACATGAGGAGTTAAATTTGTCTTATTAGTTTCTGGAATAAAACCAAATCCTATTTTTCCTAAAACAGTATTATGAGCAACAATTACTTTTTTATTTATAACTGTGCATTCAATAACAACACCAGCGCCAATAAAACACTCTTTTCCAATTTTACAATTTGATGAAATAGTAACACGTTCAGATATATATGAATTATCTTCAATGATAACATACTCACAAATAATAGAATATGCGCCTATAAAAACATTTTTACCAATCTTGGCAGTTTTATGTATTATTGCCGATGGATGAATTTTATTCTCATTATAATATTTTTGATTTTGATTTAAATATTTTTTTAAAATTTTTGAAAAACCCTTTTTAGGTTGATCAAATGGTATCTTAATAATATCTTTATTTAAAAATTTGAAATTTTCTTTTTCAACTATACAAATACCAGAAGAAACATCTTTAAATTCACTTTTTAAATTCGTAAA
>CACEFQ010000011.1 GCA_902558885.1 uncultured SAR116 cluster alpha proteobacterium | reverse complement strand
TTCCTCTTCAATTTTAAAGGCTTGATTAAGGTGTCCCAATCCTATGTTTATATCATTAATAGATTTTGTTACTGACGATTGATAAGCCTTAGGTAAAGAAGTTATATCTACCTCTTTTAATCTGATAATAGCATTTTTAACATTATTATCATCTGTAAGTACATTTTCTCTTACATATTCTTCTATACAATATTGTAATTTAGGATTTTTTGGTGGCGGAGAGGTTTCAGAAAGAAAACTTACTCTGTTTGGTAAATAATTTACTAAAGACGGATAAAATCCAACAACACCAAGTGCCAATAATTGCAATGTAATAAATGGTATTACACCTTTATACATTTGGACAGTCTTCACAATAGCAGGTGCGACACCACGAAGGTAAAATAGAGCAAAACCAAAAGGAGGAGTAAGGAAAGAAGTTTGAATATTAAGACCGATCATCACTCCCAACCAAACTGCTGTAATATTAGCAGATGGATCAGCCAGCAAAATTGGCGCAACAATTGGCACAACAACGACAGCTATTTCAATAAAATCTAAGAAAAAACCTAAAATAAATATTACAGCCATAACCACAATAAACTTAGTCCAAAAACCACCAGCTAAAGAATTCAAATAATCTCTTACTAAATCTTCACCTCCAAAAGCCCTAAATGCGGCTGTTAACATCGCAGCACCAAGTAGAATGATAAAAACTAATGAAGTTGTTTTTGCTGTTTCAAGCATTACCCCCTTCATTGTATTTTCAGAATCAAATAATCTCATTCCGCTCCAAATGAGAGAAATTATTAAAAGAAATGCACCTACTGCACCTATCATGATACCAATTTTATCTTCTGTTGAATCTACAGCTTTGACATTCATTTCGTAATTAATTAATGAGTATGCAATCAGTATCAAAGAAATAATTAATACAAAAGCTGGATAAAAAGCAGTTTTAGAAGAACTTTGAAGCCTATAACCAGCCATAACTATAGCACCCGCAGCACCAATAGCACCAGCTTGGTTTACTGTAGCTATTCCAGAAATAATTGATCCTAATACAATTATTATTAATGTTAATGGCGGCACAAGAGTAAGAAAAACTTTTATCCAAAAATTTTTATCTACTTTACCATCATATGGAACCGCAGGTGCAGTTTTAGGAAAAATTAATGCAAGAATTAAGATAAACAACATGTAGAGGCCAACAAGAACTAATCCAGGTAGAAATGCACCTAAAAACATTTCACCTGCACTTGTTGAAGTTACATCAAACACAGACGGCATCATTAGTTCGCCAGTATTTTCTTTAAAAAGATTTTTTCTAAGTGTGCTTGCTTGATCTGTTGCCGAGGCAAGTTGATCAGCTAAAATAATTAAAACAATAGATGGAGGAATTATTTGACCGAGTGTGCCTGATGCAGCAATAGTTCCTGTTGCTAAAGAAGGAGAATAATTATTTCTTAACATGGCAGGCAATGATATTAGCCCCATAGCAACAACCGTGGCACCAACTATACCTGTTGTTGCAGCTAACAAAGCACCAACAAAAACTACAGAAATACCTAATCCCCCAGGTATTCTTCCAAAAAGTTGGGCCATAGTTACTAATAAATCTTCTGCTATCTTAGATCTTTGAAGCATAATTCCCATAAAAATAAATAATGGTATTGCTATTAATGTATCTCTTTCAACTTCCCAATAAATTCCTCTTAAGTTTGTTACACCAGCTGATATCCATTGAGAGGCACTTCCAGTATGAAAATAAGCATCAAGGTCATTTTCAAAAATCAAACCACATATAGCAGCAAGTGATATGGAGAGAATAGCAGATCCTGGGAGAGCAAATGCCACAGGAAATCCAGAGCCTAGTGCAACTGCCATAGTTAATATAAGAATTAATAAAAATAAAAGTTCCAAAACATTAACTTTCTTTTAATTCATTCATTTTTGAAAGCGATGAAAAATAATAACTTACAAACTGAACTAACATTGAGATTGCAAAAACACCTAAAAAAGCAGCTAACTGATATTTAACGAACATACCTACACTTCCTGTTTGTGTAATTTCAAAATTTAATATGGGGCTGTTTATGATTGATTGCTTTCCATTAAAACCAACAAACAAAATTGCAATACAAGTTGATATTCCAAGAAAAATAGAACCAGCTGCATTTACAAAAGATTTAGTTTTATCTTTAAGATTTGTGTAAAAAACGTCTACTCTAACATGTCCATCCTCAAATAAAGTATATGCAGAGGCAAAAAGGAAAAGTGCTGCATACCAATATCTTACTAAATCTCCCATAAAAGATTGCTCATAAGAAAATACAAACCTAGTAATTACAATAATTAATTCTGCACAGACAATCATTAAAGCTAACCAAGTAAAACCTAAAGTTTTGCTAAAATAGCCAATAATGAAACTAATAAAAACAAGAGGAATATGAATAAATGTACAAACAAAACTTGGTTTCTTAAGAGCTCTGACTAAGTCATCATTGAATATCATATTGGAAACTTCTTCAACTCTCATAAATGCAATTATAACGTCTATAGAACCAATTAAAAAGACTGACCAAAAACAAGATCTAATAAAATAAAGATTAAATCTATGCAACAAATTTGCATCCCAGACATAGGATTTATTTAAATTTTTTAGTGCAATAAAAAGTGATAAACCAAAAGCAATAATGTAAATAGAAATTGATACAATAGATAAATAATCTAATTCTGTAAAAAAATTAATAGCAAAGGGGATATCAAAAGCTAAATGCAAAATATTATTAATCATGAACGCAACGAGTGTAGTAACAAAAAACCACCCCAAAAAACGATTAATTAAAAAATTTTTATTAATTAAAATGTTACTTTTAACCAATAAAGTCTCCATGATTAAAATGTGATTAATTAAAGGGTTAAGATCGGGTTTCCCCGATCTTAAATGTTTTTATTAAACTAATCCTAAAACTCTATTTCTTTGGTTTAAGAATGTAGTTTCAAAGTTGGCCATAAAGCCACCTATTTCACGAAGATTTTTTTGGAAAGCAGTGTCAATTTTCTTTGCTAATGCAGAGTGATCTCTTGTTTCTTCAAAAACTTCAGCTGCTGCTTTACCAAATGAATCCCAAGTATCATCTCCAAATGATCTTATTTGAACTCCATGATCATTTACAAGTTTAGATAAATAAGCTCCATTATTTGCCACACACTCTTCAAATTGAGCTGCATTTTCTTCCATTGCAGCAGCTTCAATTACAGATTTTTCCCAGTCACTGAGGCTTCCCCAAAAACTTGCGTTAAAGGCAAAAGCCAAACCACCACCAGGCTCATGCATGCCACCTGTATAATAATATTTAGCAGCTTCATAAAACTTCATGAAATAATCATTGTAAGGTCCTACCCACTCAGTGGCATCTATAGCACCAGAAACAAGGTTTTCATATATTTGACCACCAGGTAATGATACAGTTGATGCACCTAACTTCGACATAACCTTACCACCAAGGCCTGGAATTCTCATTTTCAAACCTTTTAAGTCGTCTGCAGAGTTAATTTCTTTATTGAACCAACCACCTGCTTGAGTTCCTGTTCCTCCACAAGTTAGAGCTTTTAAACCAAATTCACCAGAAATCTCATCCCATAATTGCTGACCACCATTAAATTTGATCCAGGCATTCCATTCTACCATTGTCATTCCAAAAGGAACCGAGGTAAAATAAGCAAAACCAGGGTGTTTACCGACCCAATAATAGTCAGCTGCTATATATGCTGTAGAATTCCCAGATGCAACTTCATCAAAAACATCAAATGCTCCAACTTTTTCACCAGCAGCAAAATATTCAGTTGTTAGTGCTCCTTTTGATAGTTGGGTAATTCTAGCAGCAAGTCTTTGAGCTGAAGTACCTAAGCCAGGAAAATCTCTTGGCCAAGTTGATACAATAGTAATTGTTTTTTTAGATTGAGCTATAGCAGGCGTTGAAAGGGCTGAAGTAGCAGCAACTCCTGTTGCTATGCCTAAACCAGCTTTACCTATAAAATCACGACGTTTCATTAATTAATCCTCCTTAATTATAATGAATATAAGCTAATTTAATATAATGTACTTAATGAAATAATACTAACGAAATTATAATAATATGTTAACTATATTTATGAATGTATTTTTTTACAGTAAATTTTATTTTAAAATAATGGTGGTCTTGGGAAACCATTAGGAACCATCCTACCAGCACCTCCCCTTTTACCTTGCCATGTTAATAGATCTTTTTCTGTTCTCTGACGTCCACCAGTCATTTTCCAAATTATTCCATCCTCTTTATTAAATGTAGAAATATCAGACAATGTACCATCTTTATATCTCTGAAGTATAACGCCCTTTCCTTTATTTAATTCCGGGACTTCATCTATTGAATACACTAATAATTTTCTATTATTTCCAACGACTGCAATAGTATCTCCCTCGATTTTTTTACATACTTTTGCTTTATTATCACCTTTGGAATTTAATATTTGTTTTCCAGATTTTGTCTGTGCAACAATATTAGAAGTATTAATTTTAAAACCATGACCTGATTCAAGCGCTAAAACTATATTTCCCTCAAAAAATGGGAAACAAGATATTATTTTATTTTCTGCTTTAAGATCTATAGTAAGAGATATAGGCTCTCCAAATCCTCTTCCAGAAGGAAGTTTGTTTGCAGAAACACAAAAAAACCTTCCATTATCTGCAAAGAAAATTATCTTATCAGTGGTAAAGGCATGTATCTTAAATTTTTCTTTATCGCCTTCCCTATATTTAAGTTCTACATCATCATTTAAATGATTTTTTTGGGTTCTGATCCAACCTTGATCAGATAAAATTATTGTTATTGGTTCTTTAGTTACAAATTGATCTTCATCAAATTCTTCAACTAAAGGTAAGTCACTGATTTCTGTTTTTCTGTATGAAATATCTTGAAAATCTTTCTTTAGATTTTTTATGTCTGAATAAATTTCTTTCCATTGAGCATCAATGTTATTCAAAATCTGATTTAGATTGCTTTGTTCATTTTCTAATTTATTAAGTTCATTTCTAAGTTCAATTTCCTCTAATTTTCTAAGTGAACGTAGACGCATATCTAAAATAGCATTAGCCTGAATTTCGTTTATCTTAAAATAGGAAATTAAAACTTCCTTAGGATTATCTTCTTCTCTTATAATTTCGATAACTTTATCAAGGTTTAAATATACAATTATATAACCATTTAAAATATTAATTCTATTTTGAATTTGATTTAATCTATATTTACTTTTTCTTTGAAGAATTATTTGTCTATGATCTAACCAAGATTTCAGCGCTTCTTTAAGAGATTTCACACCAGGTATATTTTTATCATCAATAACATTTAAATTAAGGGAAACTCTAGATTCTAAGTCAGTTTTTTTAAAAAGTGTTTCCATAATCATTTCAGGAGATAAATTTCGACTTTTAGGCTCAATAACTATTCTAATATTTTCTGCACTTTCATCTCTTATATCAGAAAGCATTGGAAGAGATTTATTATCCATCAACTCAGAAATTTTTTCTAACAATCTACTTTTTTGAACTTGGTAAGGAATCTCACTTATAATAATTTTCCATTGACCACCTTTTATATTTTCAATATTCCATCTAGCTCTTAACCTGAAACTTCCTTTACCATTTTTATAAGAGTTTTCAATTGATGATTTTGGTTCAACTAAAATACCTCCAGTAGGAAAATCTGGTCCTTTTACAAAATTTGAAATCGTATTATCAGAAGCATTTGGAAATTTAATTAAATGAAGAAGAGCGTCGATTAATTCATAAATATTATGAGGAGGAATTGAAGTTGCCATACCAACCGCAATACCTTGCGATCCATTAGCCAATAAATTAGGAAAAGCTGAAGGCAATACAACAGGCTCTTTACCTTCATCATCATAAGTAACTCTAAAATCTACAGTATCTTTATCAATATCAGCTAATAACAATTCTGCAGCCTTTGACATTCTTGCCTCTGTATATCTCATGGCTGCTGCATTATCTCCATCAATATTACCAAAATTACCTTGACCATCAACTAAAGGATATCTCAATGCAAAATCCTGGGCCATTCTTACCATGGATTCATAAATTGCAGCATCCCCATGAGGATGAAATTTTCCCATTACATCACCTACAACACGAGCAGACTTTTTGAATGATACATTATGATTTAATTTTAATTGCATCATTGCAAACAAAACTCTTCTATGAACAGGCTTTAAACCATCCCTTACGTCTGGCAAAGATCTAGATGTTATTGTTGATAATGCATACGCAAGATATCGCTCAGAGATTGCTTTTGAAAAAGGGGTAAGGCTTATATTTTCATTTTGTAAATCTTGGTTTTCCATAAATAACTCTCTACAATTATAGTTTTTTAATCATGTTTTCTAATCTATCTCTAGGATTGGGTAAATTCATAATTCTAGAGTCATTTATAGATAATAATAATTTATTTTTGAAGAAATAAGTTGTTATATTTAGCCCCATAATAATCTCCTGATGTAGACTTGATTCAATGACATCTGCACCCCCTAAAAACATTGGTAATTTTAAAAGTTTAGGAGCGAATTTTCCAGCACCGTCCTTTGATACTGCTTTACCAGTTTTTGGGCTTACATAATATAAATTATTTTTTTGTCCTGTTACAGCGCATTGTTTTAAATCTAAAGAAAAACCAATTGATGATAATAATCCAATTTCCCATTTCACATACCCTTTTAACCATCGTTTATTATTAACTTCATCATTGATTGTAATAACTTTTAAAAAGGCCTTAGTTGCATTAAAAACCTCAGAATAATTTTGTCTTTCAGGTAAAAATTTTTCTAACAAAGAACATAATGATGTTAAAGCTTGTAATTTAAGTTTTTCATCAAAAATCTTTCCTGAAATTGAAGAAATTAGTTCAATTTTAAAGTTACCCATTTGTTCAATTATTCTGGATTTCCAAAATACTTTAATTAAATTACCAGGTTGAACACTAGATAAAATACTTTTCGTTTTATAATTATTAATCCAGCCCACATAACGTCCATGTGTTTCTGTCAAAATATTAATAATCAGACCTTTTTCACCATATTTTTTTGCAGATAGCACTATACCAACATCATTCCATTCAGGCATTATAATTCAGACCAATAGATGAGTATTTGGATGGGTCATCCATCCAATTTTTTTTAAATTTTATATGCAAAAATAAATGGATTTTGTAATCCAACAATTTTTCAAGTTCTTTGCGAGCTAAAGTACCAATTCTTTTTATATTTTGACCTTGTTTTCCTAATATTATAGGTTTGTAGCTTAGTTTATTAATGTATATTGTCTGCTGGATATTTACACTTTCATCAGTATTAATTATCCATTTTTCTGTTTCAACTGTAAGATTATATGGTAATTCTTGATTGAGATTTTTAAACAACTTTTCCCTTGTGATTTCTGAAGCTAAAATAGATTGAGGTAAATCTGAAATAGTATTTTCATCATAAAAAAAAGAGTGCGCTGGCATTTTTTTTGCTAAATATTCTAATAACCTATTACAACCACTTCCATTTTTTGCAGATATCAAAAAAGTTTGTTCAAAGTTATATAAATTTTTAATTTCAGAAATTTTCTTAAGTAGTATTTCTTTAGGTAACAAATCAATTTTATTTAAAACTAAAATTACATCTGATTTTATTTGAAAAATTTTTTCAATTATTTCTTTAGTGTTATTATCTATTTTTTTTAAAACATCATGAATAAAAACTACTTTATCAGTTAAATTTAATTCGGACCATGCAGCTGTTACCATAGCTTTTTCAAGTCTTCTTTTTGGTGAAAAAATACCAGGTGTATCAACAAAAATTATTTGCGATTTGAATTTATTAGGTAAATGAAAATTACATATCCCTCTTATACAAAATCTAGTAGTTTGTACTTTATGAGATACTATAGAAATTTTTCTGCCTACTAATTTATTTATAAGAGTAGATTTACCAGAGTTGGGAATTCCAACCAAATTAACAAAACCTGATTTTAAGTCTATATTTCCCAAATTAATTTCACACCAGTTCTATCTAATAATTTTAAATTTTTAAAATACTTAATAATTTTGTTGCTGCAGCTTCTTCAGCTTTTTTTAAATTAGTACCTGTTGCAGAAACTACATCATGATTTTTAATATACACAGAAACTTCGTAAATGGGTTCATGTTCATTTCCAGATTTATTTAAAACACAATATTTAGGTAAAGTTTTATATTGATCTAAACAATATTCTTGAAGGACAGATTTAGGATGTTTTAAAGGTTTAGAATCAATTGAATCTTTGTCAATAATATTATTTATTATAAAAGTTTTACAATTATTTAATCCTGTATCAATATATATTGCTCCTATTATTGCTTCAACAACATCACTTAATATAGATTTATTTTTTTCTAAGTTATCACCTTTTTGTGTTTTTAAAAAAATAGCAAGGTTAATTTTTTTTGCATAATTAAATAGATTTTCTTGATTAGCAAATTTCTGAAAATAATTGTCTAAAACACCCTCTTTCGCTTTAGGAAAAGTTATAAAAATATATTCTGATAATACTAAACCTAAAACCCTATCACCAAGAAACTCTAACCTTTCATAATTTTTTTTTTTAATTTTTAAATTGTTTTTTTGAAAACTAGAATGTGTTAATGCTTCTTCTAACAAAGCAATATTTTTAAACTTGTAATTAATCTGTTTTTCTAGTTTTTTGATACACACTATTCTATTGCCTTGCCAATTCTTGAAAATCTTATAGCTTTATGCCACTTCCAAAACTCAAAAATTGAAGCGGTACTATTATGAGAGAAAAAAATAATTTCTGCTTTACCAATTAAATTTTTCTGTGGTACAAAACCAACTTCTGGGGTTCTACTGTCCCTACTATTGTCCCTATTATCACCCATAAAGAAAAAATGTTTTGGTGGTACTTTGAATAAAATTGTGTCGTCAAATGGATCATTATCACTAGCCTCAATTATCTGATGTATTTTTGAACCTTCAAAAACCTCATCATATTGTGTGAAAACTTTTTCCTCACCAAATATATTTTTTATTATTCCTATATTTGTTTTAATTCTTTTAGCTTTTTTTGAATTAATGTATAGAAAACCTTCTTTGACTTGTACTGTGTCATTTGGAAGTGCAACTAGCCTTTTTATATAATCAATTGTTTCATCTCCTGGTTTTCTAAAAACAATTACATCTCCTCTTTCTGGTGTTTTATAAAATAATCTATCTTTGATGGGTCCCAATCCAAACGGGAAACTATATTTTGAATAACCGTAAGAGTATTTTGATACAAATAAATAATCACCTACTAATAATGTTGGTATCATAGAGCCTGATGGAATATTGAATGGTTCAAAAAAAATAGAGCGAAAAAAAATTGCTATTGAGCCAGCAATTAAAAGAGTCTTTGATAGCTCTTTAAAGGAATTCTTCATAAAATATACTCCAAAGGTATGGGTTATTTAAATAATTTACTTTATGCAATAGCTAAACATAAGGAGCAAGTGAAATCACAACAAAAGTAATAACAAATGGAGCATCATCTGACAGAGAAATATCAAATTTTAATTTAGCTTTTAAATTTTTCTCTTTTTTTTCAATAAATTGTTTTGTTTTACCTGAAAAAAATAAATATGGTCTACCATTGATGTCATTTAAAATTTCGATTTCTCGAAAAAATAGTCCGTCACCTCTAGTAGGACTTAAGGCTTTCCAAGTTGCTTCTTTGGCTGAAAACCTTTTTCCAAAATAATTTATTGAGTTATTTAATTTACTCTCTGAAATTTGAATCTCATTCTTCCCATAAATACGATAAATAAATTTTTGATCATATTTATTTATAATTTTGTTGAGTCTTTCTAAATTCAGTATATCTGTTCCAATTCCAATAATCATTTAATCGTTTCTGAAATTATTTTACGCATTTTTAATATTGAATTTTCTAACCCATCAAAAATAGAATTAGCTATTATAAAATGTCCTATATTCAATTCAACAATATCATTTATCGATACAATTGAACTAACATTATCATAGGTTAAACCATGACCTGCATGACAAATCAAACCCATCTTTTTAGCAAAAGCAGTGCTTTCAGTAATTTTTTTTAATTCTAATTCAACATTATTTTTTTTCATAAAGGCATTTGCGTAACTACCGGTATGAAACTCGATTGATTTTACACCTAATTTTTGAGTAGCAATCAATTGATCTTTATCTGGATCGATGAATATAGCTACGTTTATATTATTATTAGAGAATAATTTAAGAATTTTTTTTAATTTATCAAAATTATTTATTACATCTAAACCACCTTCTGTAGTAATTTCTTGTCGCTTTTCTGGAACAAAGCATACGCTTTTAGGCTTATATTGAATTGCAATCTTGGCCATTTCTGAATTTGCTGCAATTTCTAGATTAACAGGAATATTAATAACATTCAAAATATCACCTAAATCTTTTTCGTTAATATGTCTCCTATCTTCTCTTACGTGCACAGTTACTAAATCAGCACCAGATTTTTCAACAATCCTAGCAGCTTTTGTAACTTCTGGATAATTTTCACCACGAGCATTTCTCAATGTAGCAACATGGTCAATATTAATGCCTAATCTAACATATCTTTTCATTAAAATAACCTTTTGTTTTTTTTATTTTTTCTTTTTTTATACGAAGCAATAAAACTATAAATAACATAGTAGGTTGTTACCCAAACCAACGGTGCGATAATAATACCGCCTACAAGCATTGGAAAAAAGATTTCATAAGTTTGGTTTACAATCATATCTAAATTTATTTCATGAGTTTTTTTATCTAGCTTAATATTTGTAACAAAAGTGCCAACTTTATATATCAATCCCCAAATAAACGGAAAAGTTATAGGGTTTCCAACTACTGTTCCAATTAATGCTGCTATAAAATTACCCCTTATGAAATAAGCCAAAATTACAGCTAAAAGAAAATGAAATCCGAGAAGTGGTGTAAAAGAAACCATTGCCCCACATGCAAAGCCTGAAGAGATAGCATAATTAGTATCAGGTAAACGAGCTAATCTTAATTTATAATAAGATATAACTCTAATAACTTTAGTTGCTAAGTTTCTGTAATATGAATTAAAATTAATTATATGAATACTCCACTTAATCCTTACCTCTTTCTACACTCTCTACAAAATGAGACAATCTTATTGCTGCAATCACTTGATTTAAATGACTCAAGTTTCTAACTTCTAGATCAATATTAAATTTATAAAAATCTAAATCTCTTGAAACCACTTGAATGTTTGATATATTTCCATCATTTAAACTTATTATTTTAGTAACATCTGCTAAGCTTCCAGGTTCATTTGACAAAACTGTCACCAGACTACCTTTATGAAAAGATTCTCCATCTCTGTCCCAGGATATTTCAAGCCACACCTCAGGCATATCATTGAATTTTTCTAAAGCAAAACAATCTAAAGCATGAACGGTAATCCCTTTGCCAGTAGTTACAATCCCTACAATACGCTCACCCGGAAGTGGATGACAACAATGTGCATAATGTATTGCCATCCCAGAGATCACACCTTTGATTTTCATACTTTCTTTTAAGTGAGGTTTTTTTAAAATTGGCAATTTTTTTTTTGAATTTTCTTTTTCTGGATACAAGAAATTTAAAACATCTCTGGATTTTATATTTCCTTTTCCAATTTCTATAAGTAATTCTTCTAAGTCAGAAAGATCAAATTCATTAATTACTTTAATCAAACTTTTTTCGTGCATTCTTTTATTTTGTTGTCTAAATTCTTTTTGAAGCAATGCGGTTCCTAATTGCAAAAATTCCTTTATTTCTCTATGTCTTATAAATCTTTTTATTGCTGATTTAGCCTTACCAGTAATACAGCTTTCTATCCAATTTGGATCTGGAAACCCACTTTTGGAAGTTAAAATTTCTACTTGATCACCATTTTTAATTTCTGTCGTTATCAATCTATTCTTATTATTTATTTTTGCACCAACTGCGGCATTGCCAATTTCAGAATGAACAGCGTATGAAAAGTCGATTGCATTTGCTCCTTTTGGTAAAATTATTAAATTTCCCTTTGGGGTAAAACAAAAAATTTGGTCATTATACATTTCTAATTTAGTGTTTTCTAAAAATTCTTCTGGCTCATTACTTTCCTCGATAATTTGAATTAATTCTCTAACCCACTTATACTTTATACCTTCAGACCATTTGGCGCCCTCTTTGTAAATCCAATGTGCAGCAACTCCATTAAGAGCAAATTCATTCATAATTGAAGTTCTTATTTGTACTTCTATTCTTGTTTTCTTGGGTCCAATTAAGCTTGAATGAAGTGATTGATAACCATTTCTTTTCGGAGCAGAAATGTAGTCCTTAAAACGTCCCATTATTGCAGTATATTCTTGATGCAATAATCCAAGACTTTTATAACAACTAGGAACATCATCAACTATAACTCTGAATGCCATTATATCAGATAATTGATCCATACTTAAATTTTTATATTGCATTTTTTTCCAAATTGAATAACTACTTTTAATTCTACCTTTTATAAAACATTTGATTTTGTTTTTTTTTAAAAGATTTTCAATTTCATTTGTAATGTATGGGATATTCAATTCATCTTGAGAATATATTAATTTTAAACGCTTTAAAATCGAGTCACGGGTTTCTGGTTTTAAGACAGCAAAACATCTATCTTCTAATTCCCTTTGAATAGCATTAATTCCTAAGCGCTCTGCCAATGGAGCAAAAATCTCTAAGGTTTCAAAACAAATTTTTGACCTTTTTGTATAGTTTTTGATGCCATCAATAGTTCTAATATTATGTAATCTATCAGCTAATTTCACTAATAAAACCCTAATGTCATCCGAAGATGCTAACAAAAGTTTTCTAAAATTTTCAGCTTGAGCAAATCCAAATTTTAAATCTAACTTAGATAGTTTAGTTACTCCGTCAACAAGTTTTGAAATTTCAGATCCAAATTCATCTTCTATATTTTTTAGAGTAAATTCACTATCCTCAACAACATCATGAAGAAGTGCTGTAATAATTGTGGATAAATCTAATTTCATATCAACTAAAAAGTCTGCTACAGCTAGAGGATGAGTAAAGTAAGGCTCGCCACTGCCTCGAAATTGATTAGTATGTGCTTTTTTTGATAAATTATAAGCTTTATTAATAACTTCATATTTAACAAAGCTATCATATTTGGATATTTTTTTATAAAGTTGCGATGCTGTTATAATCATCACATAATATTATATTATAAAAATTGACTTATCTATATTAAAAAATTAACTATTTAAAAATTTTTAATCTTCGTTTTTAATCATTTCTTCTGAGATATCTTCAAAAGATCCTTCTTCTTGTCTAGTTTGATTGAAAATAATATCTTCATTGGCAATTGTTTCTGACTTTGATTCATTTAAGTAAGCAGCAAATTCCTCTTCTAATGATGCTTCTTCTTCAATATTATTATCTTCTTTATTTAAATTTTTCTGCATAGAACGTATAAATCTTTCTTGCAAACTTTCAGCATCAACAGCTTCTGAAGCAATTTCACGCAATGATACAACTGGATTTTTATCATTATCTCTGTCAACCTCTATCGCAATTCCATTTGAAATTTCTCTAGAGCGTTGTGCAGCAGCTATAACAAGATCAAATCTGTTAGGTATCTTTTTTACACAATCTTCAACAGTTACACGAGCCATGTCATAATATCTCCTAATTAATTATGATCTAATTAAATAATATATGATAAAAAATCAAACTAAAATTTCTTTTTCATTAAAAATTTTAATATTTTGATTATCTAAATTTTTTAAAATTTTATTAATTTTTATTTTAAAAAATGGATGAACCCAGTTTTTGTCTAATTCAGCTAATGGTTCCATTACAAATCTTCTTTGATGAGCCCTTGGGTGAGGAACAACAATTTCTTTATTTCTTAATACTTTATTTGAGTAATCAATAAGATCTAAATCAATTACCCTAGATTCATTTATGGTTCTTCTTCTTCTACCTAGCTTGTATTCTATTTGATGCAATGACTTTAAAACATCTAACTCATTTAAAATTGTATTTGCAAAAACAATACAATTAAAAAAATTTGGCTGTTCACTTTTAGGAATTGGTTCAGTTTCGTACCAGCTTGACTGATCAGTAACTTTAATTGAGTAATCTTTGAAATAACTAATTGCCTTAATACCAACCTTAATTGGATGACTACCATCCTCAGACTTTATATTTCCACCAACACCGATTATTATTTTTTGATTTTGCATAGGTTGATATAGAGGTTTATTGTCTAAAAATACAATAGTTAATTATTGTTTTTTAATATTCTATGTTTTTCTCTATCCCAATCTCTTTTTTTAATCACTTCTCTTTTGTCAGCTTTCTTTTTACCTTCTGCAATTCCCAGAGATATTTTAGCCAAACCTTTATTATTGAAATACAAACTTAAAGGAACAACAGTACATCCGTCTTTCTTTATTTGTCCTAAAATTTTATCTCTTTCTTTTTTATGTACTAAAAGACGCCTCACTCTCTTAGGGTCGTGATTTTGACCTGATGCAGCTAAATTGTATTCTGGAATATTAGAATTTACTAAAACAATTTGTCCCAATTCATTGGTTGCATATGATTCATTTATACTAGCTCTACCAAGTCTTAAACTTTTTACTTCACTACCTAACAAAACAATACCAGCTTCAACAGTATCAATGATTGAATAATCAAATTTAGCACGTCTATTTTCTGCAATTCTACCTTGGGAAATACCTTTGTTTATTTTTTTTTTATTCATTCAAAACACAAGTATTTATAATAATCCAGCTTTTCCAAGAGCATCTTTTACATTTTTTTTACTTACTTCTTCAATTTCTACAATTGGAAGTCTAGCCTCTGGAGAACATAGCCCTAATAATGATGCTGCATATTTAAGTGGACCTGGGCTTGTTTCATAAAATAATGCGTCATGTAAAGGCATAAGTTTTTTATTAATTTCTTGAGCAGTTAAAACATCCCCTTGTTTCCATGCATTATGCATCCTTGAAAGTAATTTAGGAGCAATATTTGATGTAACAGATATACAACCGTGACCTCCTGCAGCTAAATAAGCCAATGCCGTTCCATCTTCACCAGATAATTGAATAAAATCCTCACCGATTATGTTTTGCAATCTTGTAGGCCTTGCCAGATCAGCAGTTGCATCCTTTACACCTACAATAAGATCATTTTCGGCTAGTTTAGCCATGGTAGAATCATTCATTTTTATTACTGAACGACCTGGTATATCATAGATAATAATTGGCTTACTAGAATTTTTAATAAGTTCATTATAATGAGCCATTAAACCTGACTGAGTAGGTTTATTGTAATAAGGCGTAACAACTAACAAACCATCAGCACCAGCTGAGCAAGCATGTTTAACAAAATCAACAGCTTCATTCGTAGAATTTGAACCTGCACCTGCTATAACCGGAACTCTTCCGTTAGACTGCTCTATACATACTTCTACAAGTTTTTTATGTTCATCATGTGATAAAGTGGGTGACTCACCAGTTGTTCCAACTGGAACTAAGCCATTTGTTCCATTTTCTATTTGAAAATCTATTAATTTTCTATAAGCATCAAAATCAACTTTGTTGTCTTTAAATGGAGTTAATAAAGCAGTGTATGAACCATGAAATAACATAAAAAACCTCGTCAAAAAAAATGATTTGTTTATCATACTCATGTCATTTAAATTTAACAAGATATAGAATAAAATAATCTAGGAAAATATTAATGGTAAATAGTAATGTTACATTCAATTCTATTTTAGAAGCATCTAAAAGGTTAGAAGGTAAAATCGTAAGAACACCTATTTTACAATCAAAATATATTAATGAAAAATTAGAATCTAATATTTTTTTGAAAGCTGAAAATCTTCAGACTATTGGTGCATTTAAATTTAGAGGCGCTATGAATTCAATACTCCAGCTTCCATCGGATATTAAAAAAGTTGTAGCATGGTCAAGTGGCAATCATGCTCAAGCGGTTGCTGCTGCATCGAAAATAACGGGTCGCCAAGCAACAATTGTAATGCCAGAAGATTCTCCAAAGGCAAAATTAAATGGAACAGCTTTTTGGGGTGCAACAATTATAAAGTATGATAGGAATAAAGAAAATAGAGAAGAAATAGGAAAAAAAATAGCAAAGGATATAAATGCCAAAATTATTCCACCTTTTGATGACGAAAAAGTCATAATTGGACAAGGAACTGCTGGTATAGAATGTATTGAACAATTAAATGAAATAAATGTTACACCAGACATTGTTTTATGTTGTTGCGGAGGTGGTGGTCTTATTGCTGGTATAAGTACAGCAATAAAAGAAAAATTTCAAAATGCTAAAATATATTCTGTTGAACCAGAAAATTTTGATGATACCAAAAAATCACTTAAAGAAAATTCTATAATTCCAAATTCTATGAAACATAATTCTATTTGCGATGCACTTTTAGCTGATAAACCAGGAAAAATTACTTTTGAAATCAACAAATTAAATCTAACATCTGGTTTGTCAGTTTCAGATAAAGAAGCTTTAATTGCAATGAACACAGCATTTAAATATCTTAAGATTGTTCTTGAACCTGGTGGTGCTGTTGCACTAGCAGCTGCTATATTTAAAAAAATAGATATTAGAGATAAAAATGTTCTAGTAATTGCATCTGGTGGAAATGTTGATAAAGATATTTTTGAAAATTGCCTAAACCAACAAGAAATTTAAAATTATTCTATTAAAAAATTAATTACGTTTTCTGTCTTAGGTCTTCTTCTTTCAACTGGTTCTTTTTCTTTATCTCCAATGTAAATAAAACCAGCTAGTTTATCAGTTTCCGGCTTTCCACCAACTACCTTTATCATTCTATCATTATAAGAATACCACTCTGTTAACCACTGAGCGGCATAACCTAAAGATTGGGCTGCAACAAGTATATTTGAACACACTGCTCCAGTAGATAGTTCCATCTCCCATGATGGTATTTTAGGATGTGAAACAGGTTTAAATAACACTGCTATCACAGCACTAGCTCTTAAAAATCTGTTTTTTTCAAAATCTATTTCTTCTTCTGTAGCTTCAGGATTGTTTAGAATATATTCAGGAGCTAAAATTTCTTTACCTATCCTATATCTTGCTTTGTCTTTTATAACTGTTAAAGACCAAGGATTTAAAGCACCATGATCAGGCACTCTGATACCGCATGCTAAGATGTCATTTAGATCACTTTCATTAATATGACCTGAAATCATAGTTTTGGCTGTTGTAGACCTTCTAGTTTTAAGAAAATTTATCAAGTTATTCATTTAATTAAACAAAAATAAAGCTTTACTTGTTAAGTATAATAATACAAACGTAATTATCAATGCCACATTTTTTTTTGATATACAATGTATAATGATCCAATAATAATAATGATAATAATTTTTGCTGTTGTAGCTGGAGGACTTATTAAAGGAACTCTTGGTTTTGGAATGCCAATGGTTGCACTCCCAATTATAGCGTTTACAATACCTGCTACCACCGCCATGATTCTTTTATGCGCACCAATTTTTTTAACAAATTTTCTACAAATAAAATTTAGGGAAGGTATTTCCAGTTTCAGGTTCCTGCCAATGTTTTTATTTCTTGTATTCGGCCTCATCATTGGGGCAAGATTAATATTAGAAATAAAACTAAATACAATTACTCAAATAATTGCTTTATCAATTATCTTTGCAGCATTAGTTAATTGTTTTGGATTTAAAATTAATAATATAAAAAATACTCATGAAAAAATAATTACATCAATTATTGGTTTTGGATCAGGAATATTAGGTGGTCTATCTACATTTTATGGACCACCAATGTTAGCTTACATTGTAGCTGTAGATTTACCAAAAGAAAAGTTTGTTAGAACAGTTTCAACAATGTATTTTATTGGTTCTTTCCCTTTATATGGTTCGTTAATATATTATGGCTTTGCTACAAAAGAAGATCTTTTATTAAGTATATTTTTAATTATTCCTGCTTTTTTGGGTCAACAAATAGGAACAAGGATAAGAGATAAAATTAATCAAAAGCAATTTAGAACAAGCATATTAATTACTTTAATTATTTTAGGTATATCATTGTTTTTAAAAACAATATAAAAGAATTATTTTTTTAATAAAGCTACTATCTTAAGACTTAGAGCTACAAAAGGGCCTATAAAAACTGCAAAAACAATTGTCCCAAGGCCTAAGGTGCCCCCTAATAACCAACCAACAAAAACAACAATAAATTCAATACTAAACCTAACTAAACTTATAGGTCTTTTATATTTTCTAGATACTCCTGTCATCAGCCCATCTCTAGTTCCAGGCCCAAGATTAGCAATCAAATAAATGCCACTTCCAAAACCAACTAACCATGTTCCAAAAAAAGAAAGAAATGTAGGATTAAAAATTTCATTTAGAAAATAAAGAAAGGGAATAGTATACCCCATGGTTAATGCAATTATTATAATATTCATAATTGTACCTAACCCTGGTTTAAGTTTTAATGGAATCCAAAAAACCAAAACTATGCAACTAATTATAAAAGTAGAAAGACCTATTCCAATATTAACTTTTTTAGCAACACCCTCAGCTAAAACTGTCCATGGAGTTACACCATTTTGAGAAACAACTAAAATACTCTCCCCTAATCCAAATAAGAACAAACCTAAACAAAGAAATAAAAATGTTTCAAATTTAGGAAAAATTATATTTGGTTTTTCCGAACTCCAAGAAGTAATTGGAACTGAACTAATAGAAAAAGCTCTAGAAATAAATGTTATTGAAGATGTAATAATTTTCATAAATTTAAGAATTATGTCTAAACTTTATATTAGATCTATTTAATTCTTTAACACTTGTACATCCCATTAATTTCATATCTCTTTCTAGTTCTGTACGGTACAAGCTTAATGCTCTCTCAACTCCTTTTTGACCAGCAGAAGCTAGAGCATATAGATACATTCTACCTCCTGAACAAGCTTTAGCGCCGACAGATAAAGCTTTGAGAATATGAGTTCCTCTTTGAATCCCTCCTTCACAAATTACATCAATTTTATCACCTACAGCATCAACTATTTCAGCCAATTGATCAAAAGGAGCTCTTGCACCGTCTAATTGTCGTCCGCCATGATTTGAAACCATTATTCCTGTACAACCAATATCTATTGCTTTTTTTGCATCTTCAACACTCATTATACCTTTAAGCGCAAAATGACCTCCCCATTTTGAACATAAACGCTCTGCATCTTTCCAATTCATAGATTGATCTAACATTGAAGAGAAATAATTACCTATTGAGGTTGCAGTATTTGTTCCCTCGCTCACATGATCTTGCAATTGAGGCAGCTCAAATTTAGGTTTTGTTAAATAATTTATGGCCCACATTGGTTTAGATGCAAAGCTAAACAGGCTAGACAGGGTTAGCCTTGGCGGAGATGTAAAACCAGTCCTAAGATCTCTTTCTCGGTTACCTCCAGTTATTGTATCGACAGTAAGAGCTAAAACATCAAATTTAGCTGCCTTTACTCTTTCAAGCATGCTATCATTAAGCCCTCTATCTTTATGAAAATAAAATTGAAACATTTTAGGCGTAGACACTATAGAAGAAATCTCTTCAACGCTAACAGTGCCTAGAGAAGATACACCAAACATAGTTCCAAATTTTTGAGCTGCTTTACCAACCGCTCTCTCACCTTCGTAATGAAATAACCTTTGCAACGCAGTTGGAGCACAATAAAATGGTAAGTCTAGTTTTTTTCCAAAAATTGTTGTCGATAGATCCACATTTTCAACGCCTCTTAATACATTTGGAATTAAATCAGCATCATTATAGGCAGCAGTATTTCTATTGTAAGTCACCTCATCATCTGCTGCGCCATCTATATAATGGAAAATAGGAGAAGGAAGTCTTTTCTTGGCTAATTTTCTAAAATCTTGAAAATTATAGCAATCATTTAAATTCATTTAATGTCCTTTACATGCATTAATCTAATAATTATTTTATAATAACCCATATTTTTTATTAATAATAATAACAAATATAAGTTTTTTAAATTTTGTCTATTCAATTTTGATCAGGAATAATAAATGAGCCATATTAAAAAAGTAGAAATTCACGAATTTACTCACTCTGCAAAAAATCTAGGCCTATTGACTAATGCAAACACAATTGGTGCTGTAGGATATTCTAAAGGCCAATCTATAAAATTGGATAAATTTGCGGTTGTAATAGAAACTAAGGATGGATGTAAAGGAGAGTACGTAACTCATTGGGGTGGCAATCAAGTTGCATGCGCACAAGCTAAAATGTTGGCTCCCAAGTTATTAGAGTACAATGCTGAAGAAAGAGAAAGAATATATGATGATTTTAAAAGAGAGCTTAGACAATTTGATCATATGGGCCATGGCCCATTAGATATAGCCTTATGGGATTGGGCAGGCAAAAAATTAAATTGTTCAATTTCTATTTTATTAGGAAGTTACAGAAAGCATCTTAAAGCATATGCAAGCACATATCATGGTGACAGGAATGGCGGCTTAGATAGTAAAGAAGCTTTTGCAGATTTTGCTGAGCAATGTTTTGATATGGGTTATAAAGCTTTTAAAATCCATGGATGGCATGAAGGAAATGCGAAAGAAGAAGCAGAAAATGTTTTACATGTAGCTAAAAAAGTCGGAGATAAAATGACTTTAATGCTTGATCCAGCATGCCAGTTAAAAACCTTTGCCGACGCTCTATATGTTGGCAAAGCTTGCGATGAAGCAAATTTCTTTTGGTTAGAGGATCCATATAGAGATAGTGGTGTATCAGCTTTTTCACATAAACGTCTTAGAGAGATGTTAAAAACTCCAATATTACAAACAGAGCACATTAGAGGATTAGAAACAAAATGTGATTTTCTAATGGCTGGAGGGACTGATTTTCTAAGATCTGATCCTGAGTATGACATGGGAATAACTGGAGCAATGAAGATATCTCATTTAGCAGAATCTTTCGGTGTAGACGTTGAAATTCATGCATGCGGACCTGCTCATAGACATGTTATGGCCACAACTAGAAATACAAACTTTTATGAAGTTGCACTAGTAGGCCCTGATTGCCCAAACACAATGGCTCCCGTATACACTTGTGGTTACAGTGATATGATCGATTGTATTGACAAAGACGGATTTGTGCCAGTACCTAATGGAATTGGGTTGGGCGTTGAATATGATTGGAATTTTATAAACGCAAACACGACTAATGTAAGTGTTTTTGAGTAAAAATATGTCTGCTAATGAAATCTTACTTATTCTTGGTAATCAATTATTTCCAATAGAATATATCAAAAATACTAGGGTCAGCAAAGTTTTTATGGCTGAAGATTTTGGGTTAACTACAAATCATAAACATCATAAATTAAAAATTTTGATGTTTCTGTGTTCAATGAGGCAGTATAGGGACAACCTAATTAAGAATGGTTATACTGTGTTTTATCATTCAATTGATGAAGAAAGTTTTCATGATAGGTACGAGGATAAGTTACTTAAAGTAATTAAAGATCACAATATCCAAAAATTAAAATATTTTGAAATTGAAGATAAAGATTTTGAAGATAAAATTACTAACTTTATAAATCAAAAAAATATTGATTATCAAATTTTTCAAAGTCCTATGTTCCTAACCTCAAGAAAGGAATTTTTTGAGTTTGCTAATAAACAAAAAAAACTAATACGTATGGCAAGTTTTTATCAAAAAATAAGAACCAAAATGAATATTCTCATTGATGAAAATAATAAGCCCTTAGGAGGAAAATGGTCCTATGATGAAGACAATAGAAAAAAAATTCCAAAAAATACTTTATTGCCAAAAATTCCTGATCTAAAATTTAATATTTATATCAAAGATTTAAAATTAAAAATTAATTCACAATTTGAAGATCATCCAGGTTTGACAGATAACTTGTGGATGCCAACAAATAGAGAAGAATCATTAACTTGGCTAGATCAATTTTTTGAAGAAAAGTTTTTCAATTTTGGAAACTATGAAGATGCTATAGTTTCAGAAAACAACTTCCTTTTTCATAGTGCAATAAGCCCAATACTAAACATGGGACTTTTAACTCCAGATGAAATAATCAAAAAAGCGCTAGAGATCGCAAATTTAAATTCAATTCCGATTAATTCTTTAGAAGGTTTTATTCGTCAAGTTATTGGATGGAGAGAGTTTATTCGAGGCATTTATCATTTCAAGGGTAAAGAAGAACAAACTTCTAATTTTTGGAAACATGATCGTAAATTAACCGATAATTGGTATAAAGGCACAACTGGTATTACGCCTTTAGATGATGCAATTAAGGATTGTTTGAAATACGGTTATACTCATCATATACCACGACTAATGATTATTTGTAATATAATGAATATTTCAAAAATAGATCCAAACGAAATATATAAATGGTTTATGGAAATGTTTGTAGATTCTTCAGATTGGGTAATGGTACCTAATGTTTATGGAATGGGAACATTCGCAGATGGAGGAATATTTGCAACAAAACCTTATTCATGTGGCTCAAACTATATTTTAAAAATGAGTAATTATAAGAAAGATGAGTGGTGTGATATTGTCGATGGATTATATTGGATGTTTATGAGCGATAATATATCTTTTTTCAAAAGCAATCCTAGACTTGCAATACTGGTTAAATCATTGGAAAGAATGAATAAAGATCGAAAAGATATGATATTTAAAAAAGCTCTAAATTTTATAGAAAGCAAAACAAAAAAATAAAGTTTGTAGTGGTTGTGTTTATTTAAAAATTACCTCTTACGGGATATTTATTTTCTTCTGCAAACACTAGTTTAGCAGGCAATGAACTCACATCTGGCCTTGCCCAAGGCATGTTTGAGACATTAGCAAGATATAATGAACCATCTTCTTTAATTATAAACAACCCTGGTTCACAAAAAACAGCACTTTCACTTTCTTTAATTGATTTGGAAATATATAGCCCCCATTCTCTTGCTTTTTCTTCTATAAGTCCGTAAGCAATATTAAGATTAGCAATCCCCCATTTGTTTTTAGCTTTGATAGCTTTATCTTTGCTATCCATTGATATTGCAATTACTTCGGTGTTAGAATTTTTGTATTCCAACAATTGATTATCAATTTGCTTTAAGAAATCCGAACAAACAGGACAGTGTAATCCTCTGTAAAATACAATCATATATTTTGTTTTATCCAAGAAATCATCTAAAGACCATAATGTGCCATTCAGAGTATAAACTTCAAGTGAAGGTGTTTTTTTTCCTGGAATTAGATTATTTTTCATATCATTTCCTTTGATGTAAAACTCATGTTTGTATAATACAAATTAAACAAATAATAATTGATAACAAATTATATTAAATTGTTTTGTTAATCAGACTTTCTTATTTCAAAATCTTTCTTATTTGCTCCAAAAAACATTAAATAAATCAGATACGCTTCTGTTACGTTTTTCACCCATTCAATTGGATATAAAAAGCCATAGTTAATAATGTCTCCACCAAACATCAATAAAACAAAATTTATCAACAGGTATAGCAGAAAAAAATATTTGCCAACTGATACAAAAAAATAAATAAGAATTAAGCTCGTTAAAGAAAAAAAAGACATGAATATTGCAATATACAACTCAAATTTAGTTCCTAGGTAAGCTACAATATAACCTTGGTCAACAAATCTACTGAGCCCATAATATTTCTCAAAACTAAATATTGTTGGAATAAAACCAGACAACAAAGACATAAAAATCATTAATAAAATTAGACGCCTGAACCTTAATTTATTCATTTCATCATTTTTATCTTTAAAGAAGTTTTCTATAAATTTCATTATTTCACTGATTACCTTATTCACCGCCCTTAATAGAAAGACAGTTTTCAATTAATTAAAACAAATTCATCTAATTAAAACTAAATTAAAAACTCTTTTAAGATAAAAAGTTAGAAAAATCCCTCTCAAAATCAAAAATAATAGAAAACAAGAGTATAAATCTTTTAAATTCAAATTATCTGCATAAAAAAGTTCTACAATTATATAAAATATCAAAGAGGAAAATATAATACAATTACGCATTTCTTTAGCTAATGTGGCACCAATAAATATACCATCTAATTGAAAAGCTGACATAGATAAAAATGGTGTAATAATAATTAATCCCCATAATCCTAATGTTAAATCTCTTAATACGCTTATATCAGTGAAAATAGAAATTAAATAAAATTCGAAAAGGTACAAAATAATACCAATAAATATTGAAAAAAATAAAGCAAATTCAGTTGTAATTCTTATGGCTTTATAAATATTTCTTTTATTTTGAGATCCAATAGAAACACCTACACAAGACTCTGCAGAATGTGCAAATGCATCTAACGAGTATGATGACAAACTAAAAATTACTAATAAAATTTCAATTGTAGCAAGCTCGTCAACACCAATCAGACCTGCTTTTTTGATTACATATGCTTGTACTGCAACCATCAGAATTGTTCTTATAAATAAATCTTTGCTAATAGAAAATAATTTAAGAAATGTTAATATACTCTTAAGCTTTTTAAAATTTACAGTTTCTAAATTTAATTTTTTTATTGAATATGAAAAAATTATAATTGATATAAAAAGTCCAGAAAATTGTGCTAACACACTACCTAGCGCAACACCAAAAATGCCATAATCTAAAATAACTGATAAATATAAAGAACAGATTACATTAACAACATTGATAGTGATAAGCTGAATCATCACTGCTCTTGTTTTTTGCATTCCAAAAAACCAACCTAAAAATACTATATTCAGCAATCCAGCTGGCAAGCCAATCATTCTTACAAAGAGATATTCTTTATATAATATTTGTAGTTTTTCGTCAGGAGTTAAAAAATAAACTGATAAATTGAAAAGAAATTCTTTAGAAAAAAATAAAATTATTCCAATTAAAAGGGCTATAAATAATGGTCTTAACAAACTTAACAATACTTCGTCAAAATCTTTAGAACCTAGTTTTTGAGATACTATTCCAGTAGTTCCCATCCTTAGAAAATTTAGCCCTGCATACATAAAGTTAAATACTATTCCCCCAAGTGCTATTGCTGCTATATATGTGCTTTCAGGCATATGGCCCATAATTATGGTATCGGTAAGGCCTACTAAGGGAATTGTGAAATTTGCAATTATCAAAGGCCAAGATAATGACCAAATATTTCTTCTATTAATGATCATATAATATAGACCAAAAAAATCTAAAATTTTCTAAATTTTAGATAAGCTTGTTCAGGGTCCATGCCATCTAATATTGCTTTTCTCATTTCACTTTCAGTAGCCATAACTTCTTCGGTCTTTTGTATTACTTCTTCTGCTACATTTTGAGGTATTATTACAGCTCCATCCATATCAGCTATAATAAAGTCACCTGAACATATCGTAACGCTTCCTATAGTGATAGGCTGTCCAAGAGAGTTATATTTCCATCTTTCAACGATATCAGCAGGAGTTGATAATCTACAAAAAACTGGAAAATTAGCATCTATAATTTCTTCAACGTCTCTACAGTGCCCATCCATTAAATAACCTTTAGTCCCTTTTACCATTAATGCTCGAGCAGACAATTCTCCCATAAGTGCAATTGAATGTGTATTTGGTTGACAAACAATAACTTTATCATTTGGAATCTTTGATAAAACTTGAGACCATAAAAGAAGAGATTCGTGTCTAGATAGTGTTTTGTCCACATAGCCAGATACTGTGTAAATTTCTCCAAACAGCTTTTGACCTCTTTCTAAAGCCTGTATTTCAGGTGGGAGAACACAATTTCCATACCCCTTTTCTCTTAGAACGTCATGAATAGCGCTAGCATAACATTTTGAAAGACGATTCGTTAAATTAGGCATCTCTTAACTCCAGCAAATTTAGAAAATCTTATCATTAATTAACAAATAAAGTCGACACAATTGAAACAACCAATATTATAAATTAAAATACTGAAACAACTTCATCAAATGATTTTTTGATTGTGGAGGCTAAAGGTATTTTGGCATTATTAGCTGGATAACCAACGGCGAGAATTAAAGATGCTTTATTTGAAGATGGTCTATTGCAAACCTTGCTAAGAAAACCCATTGGATTGGGTGTATGTGTCAAGCAAGACAACCCTGACAAATGTAAAGCTGTTATGAGAAATCCTGTTGCAATTCCAACACTCTCAGGAACATAGTAATTTTTTCTTTTTTCTCCATTTGATAATTGACTATATCTTTCTGAAAAAACAACAATTAACCAAGGAGCAACTTCTAAATGAGGCTTGTCAGCATGTGTTCCGAGTGGTTCAAGTACTTTAAGCCATTCATCTTTTTTCAAGTCATCATAAAACTTTTGTTCTTCGATTTCAGCAGCTTTTCTAATTTTTGATTTAACTAATTTACTAGATATTATTGAAAAATGCCATGGTTGTAAATTTGCTCCACTTGGCGCAGAACATGCTACTTTTATACAATTTTTAATAATTGAAAAAGGAACTTTTTTGTTCGAAAAATCTCTTATTGTGTGCCTTAAATTCATGTTAAATAAATGATTTTTTGATATTAATTCCATTTCTTCTTCACTTTTAACTTTAAAATCCTTTAATGGAATTGGTTCATAGGATCTATTGTTTATTGCACTCATAATTTATATAATCTTTCTTAATAAGTTTATATATAACTTTACCATCTTCATCATCTTTAAACAAATGTGCTCCAATTTTTTCAATTGCTTTTCTAGATCGATAATTTAGAGTACCAATATCAAAATATATTTTGTCTAAAAATTTGAAAGTATAGTTAATCATCAAATCTTTGATCAGAAGATTTATCTTCGTTCCCCAATATTTTTTTATAATAAAAGTATATCCTATTCTAATTGCATTATCTTTTGGATCAAATGAATAGAATCTAGTTGAACCAATTATCTCATTTTTAGGTTTAAGATAAATAATCAACATTCCAAATTCGTTTAAAATACCATTATAAAAAAAAGTCGAAAATTTATTTTTCTTCCACCTATCATTTTCTGGATGTTGTTCCCAAATCTCTTCGTCTGAAGCTATAGAGTATAAGTTACCAAAGTCATCTTTTTTAGCCTGAATAAGAGATAATTGATCATTTTCAAAATTTTTACTGAAATTCAATCAAATATCCTCATTCAAATCCTTTTGAGGATTGCAACTTGAGACTTCTCCACTACAACAATCATCTACAACTCTCTTACATTCAAGACATTGATAATGAGATTGAGTATATACATATCCCTTTTTACTTGAACAAAATGGGCAAGGAAGTTGAGTGTTCATTATAAATACAATTTTCTCAGTAATGATTAATAATAAAGCGAGTTTACTATTATTTTTTTTAATTTATCATTAAAAATTGTTTTCATTCAAGAGGTTTAGTAATCTTACATGAAATATATTTGGATTTTATTTACTTTTATGTTGTTAATAATTAAATCAGCGATAGCTGATGAAAAAATACTTTCTATGAAATGCAAAAACTTAAACAACACTTCTATTTTAAATTTTAAAATAAATAAGAAGAAAAACTTGTATACAACGGTGTACAAAAAGATAAAAAAAAGATTTATTGAAATTGGCGAGGTAGTTGGACAAAAACATTCTTCATTTATTTTATTTGAAGACAAATATGCATATCTTGGCGTAGATTTCGCTTGGCATTATGATAAAAACACTTATAGATTACGGCCCGTGTTATTGAGTGAAGGAACTATAAAATTGAAAAAGTTACCTGAAGAGTTATCATGTGTAATAATCTCAAATAATTAATTTAAATTATTAATTATTATCTTATTTTAACTTAAGAATTTTCAAAATTACATTAAAAGAAAAAAATGAAATTTAAAGAATTAAAGTTTGTTAACGGAATATGTCAACTTGATTATAATTACTACGTTATCTCTTTTACTATATCTGAAAATAAAAAATTTTACTCATGTACAATTTTTAATAGAGCAAAATTGCCTGTTGATCTCCCTGGTATCAAAACAGAAATAATTAAAAATAATAAATGGACTAAAATCCATTTTTCAAAGATTGAAATTGAGTCTTTGATTAAAAAACTACAAGCATTCACGGGTAATAAAAATCCAAAGCAAATGAATGAAAATGAATTTTATAAAGACATATTTTAAGGCATAAAAAGCAGTTTTTTAGACTTTTGATCGAATTTATATAAAATAACCAATAAAAAACCCAATTATTAGTCCTTCGACAAAACTAAGCCATATAATCTGGTAATTAGATAAACCAGTATGTTTTTGAACCTTTTCAATTAAATCTATGTGCCATGCTTTTAATTTATTCATCATCAAAAATTTACCCATTAAAATCTTAACTAATTTAACATTATATTGTATTTTAGATATAAATTACATTTTTAAAAACATAACAAATGCAAAGTTTAGGATTAATAAAAGCGCCATTAAGAGGGTTTTCTGTATTAATAACTGGAGGAGGATCTGGTATAGGTTTATCAACTGCAGAGTTGTTTGCAGAGATGAATGCCAATGTAGCTATTAACTATCTTCCATCTGACAAAGAATCTATTAAGAGAATAAATTTACTTTCTAAAAAATTCTCAAACATTCAAGCTTTTCCTGGTGACATAAGTAATGCAGAGATTGCCGAAAGAGTTGTTTTACAAACGTACAAAAAGTTTAAGAGTTTAAACTTTTTAATTAATAATGTTGGAATTGGATTAGCTAAAAATCCTATACCTTTTGATAAATTAAATATGATTGATGACAATTTTTGGAACCAAATAATGCAGGTAAATTTGATGTCTGCTTTTTATTGCTCCAGAGCGTCAGCAAAATACTTAAAAGAAAAAAAAGGTGCTATTGTAAATGTAACTTCAATATCTTCAAGTGGGAAACGTGGAACAAGTATACCTTATGCTGTAAGTAAAGGGAGTTTGAACACTCTTACTCGCTCTTTAGCTAAATCATTTGCACCAGATGTAAGAGTAAATGCAGTTTCACCAGGTTTTACTATTACTAATATGACTAAACAACGTACAAAATCACATAAAGAAAAAATGGCAAAACAAACGCTTTTAAAAAGAAATGCCAAACCAGAAGAAATTGCAGAAATAATTTTTATGTTATGTGTTTCGGGTAGCTTTGTGACTGGTGAAATTATTAATGTAGATGGCGGTCACGGTTATATTTACTAAAATTTATATTCCAAGAAAAGTTTGGATGCATTTTCTATAGCATTTTCTACTGTTTGATCTTCTAATAATGGTTGATGAACAGTAAACCACTTATCATATTTTTTCTCCCTAAGAAAATCTAAAAACGAAAACACATTTATACCTTTAGAATTGTCTAATGAAACATATTTAACTCTAACATCTCCGTTATGAATTGTAGGAAATACATGCTTCCCTTTTTTGTCTAAAATAATATTTTGAAAGTAAAAATTTTCTGTATAAGGTAATAATTGATTTAGTGCGTTTTTATTAAAATCACTACCACAAGCCATCAAATTAGCAGGTTCAAAAGTAATACCAAAATTCTTACGATTTACTGTTTTGATAAGTTTCACTGTTTCATCTAGTGTTTCTGCTAATGTACCCCAATGAGTTTGCTGAAGGAGTTTCAAATTTCTTTCTTTTGCTTCATCAAGAGCCTTCTTAGCATAGAATATATCGTCTCTATTTTTTATCATTACTCTGATGAGTGAGGTTTTTAATTTTTCTGCTAAATCTAATGAAGGCGTAATATTTCTTAATATATCAGATGCTAATTCATCATTTTTAGCTAAGTGAATATTACTTGTAATCATTGATACTTTCACATTATTTACATTAAATAATTTTTGAGCTTGATTTAATAAATATTCAGAAGACTGTGTTGAAATCATAGATGGTCTTAATGAAACACCGTCAAATTTATTTTTTGATGCCAGTTTGACAAAAGAATCAAGCGATAAGAATGATTTTTCTTTATTGTCTGATTGTTCGGTAATTCTAGATGAAATAGAAATTTTCATGCATATACAATTTTCTATTAAATAAAATAATCAATCTTGTTTAATTTCTATATCGTGTGAAATTCTAAATTGACAGGCTAACCTATATCCTAAATCTAATTTTTCTTTTAAAACTTTTACTTCTTTCCAAGTAGGTGCTGGTAATTTTTTTTTCCCACTTATGATCAAAGACGCACAAGTTCCACAAGTTCCCATACCACATTTATATTTTAAATATGGGTATGGAAACTTTTTTATGCCTGCCTGGACTACTAAGTTAGTATTTTCAGTTACATTTTCTTCTATAATTTTATTTTCAAAAATGACTCTTACAAGTGGCATATTAAGCCGCTGTTTCTAACTCTTCTAAAGATAGGTCATTTTTAACATAATCATTAAAAAGAGCTGTTGTATAAAGTAATCTCATTTCAGCACCTATTTCACAAATTTTAAGGCACTTTTTTTGAAGTTCTACTGTATTTGCATGCTCTAAAACAATCTGGAAACCTCTTTCTCCATGAATTTCGTCTGAAACAATGTGGAGATCAAAAAACTCAACCTCTTCGTCACTAAAACCATATTTTTCTCTTAGCACAGGTGTTTGCTTCCTATAAATTGATGGAACTTGCGATTCTAAACCAACCACAAGACCGGCGACAGCGACTATAGGATTTTCTCTCATAGCAACATTGTAGCACCAAGCTTGAAGACCTCTGGTAGTAGGAGACATATTATCTGGGTTTTTAATACGTTCACGAGTTGTACCACAAGATTCTGCAAATCTGATTAACAAATCAGTGTGTCTATCTCCACCAATTTCCTCTTCATACATATTTTGTAATAGAAAATCTTTTGCATCAGTAAATTCTTCAGGCATATTTGCATAGACGTAACCTAAATAATCTGCAAAAGGTCCTACGTAATGATAGTGATTTTCTGCCCACCTAGCAAAATGCTTTTTTTGTAACTTACCTGTAGCCCAAGCTTTACTAAATGGAGCCTGATTAGCACTTTTTCCTTTAATTGCATCCTCTAGTGCCTTTCTAAAAATGTCTTGATCCATTAATTTTTCCATCATTCCCCCCTTAATAATAAAAAAACATATTTAAATTTTACATTTATTTTAGTAAATTATAGCTTAATTTTAACTAATAGTGCAAAAAAAATGTATATCGTTTTTGGCAGCAAAAAAAATGTTTACAAATCTGTTCCAATGAAAGGAATAGAAATCATAGAAAAATATAATTATAAATTTTTTGATGAGATAAAGTTAGAGCTATCTATTGCAAAAGTAATTGATAAAAATAGTAAAATCAAAGTTATTGATTGCAACGAACAAAACTGTGAAAATTTAATATCTGTAAAATTTTTTGGTAATTTCAAAGACGTTGATGATGCAAAAAAGGAAATAGAATCTTTAATTTATTATGGTAGCCTAAGAACTAAATTAGAAAAAATATCTTAAAATTAAATTTTTTTATTTCATAGGGAGTAATTTTCAAATGAAACAATTGATAAGTTTAGATATAGAAGACGCAACAATTATGATTAATGCTGCTGTTAAAAAGTCAAAAGAAATAAATGTTTTGGAGACTATTTGTGTAGTTGATAATGCTGGTTTCCCAATTAAAATGGAAAGAATGGATGGTGCAAGGGTTACTGGTCCACAAATTTCTTGGAACAAAGCATTTACGGCTGCCACTCATAAAAGGTCCACTCATCTCTTTAATAAACCTCCAAATGGCCCAGCGCTGCCAGGAAATGAAGCTTTTGGTATACAACTCAGTTTTGAGGGTAAATTTGCAGTTTTTGTTGGTGGCTTTCCTATTTGTGTTGATGATAATGTAGTTGGAGGCATTGGCATGAGTGGTGGTAATGGTCAAGAAGACACAAAGGTTGGTTTGGCTGCTTTACAAGCTCTAGCCGATCATTACAAAGATACTTCTTATAAAATTGAAGTCGCGGCAGATATAAAGAAATAATGCAAATCATTTTTAAAACTAATAATGATCAATCTATAGAAATAGGAGAAGAAACAAGTTTATTGCGTGCTTCAATTAGACATAAAGCAGGCATACCATTTAAGTGTGGTGGAGGAATGTGTGGAACTTGTATTTGTACGATTAATGAAGGTATGGAACACACAAATAAATTAACTAAAAAAGAATTGAATATTTTGAATGAGGAGCAGATAAAATCTTCAAAAAGATTAGCATGTCAAACAATTGTGAATGGCACTGTTTCTGTGAGTTGGGATAAGAAAAAATAATTTTAAGAAAAATAATATGAATACAATTCCACTAACATCAATAATAGCTTCTTTTTTCACTCTATTTTATTTATTTTTATCTATGCGCATTGGATATTTAAGAGGTAGCCCAGTAATGAAATTAATTTTTAATATGGTTAAAAAAGTACCAGAAAATAAATTAGAGAGAAATGTTAGAGCACATGGAAACTTTTCTGAGTATGTTCCATTATTTTTAATACTTTTATTTATTACAGAATATTTTAAAATAATAACTTTTAATTACCTTATTATTTTATGTTTCATTTTTTTATATGGCAGAATAGCTCACGCAATTTGTTTTGCATTTTTTGATTATAACCCTTTTTTAAGAATATCAGGAATGCTTTGCACTTATTTAATTTTGGGTATTTTATCAATTAATTTATTAATTACGACCATAAACATATAAATTAAAAATAGATAAATTTATGACTTATAATAATTTAACTAATAAAATAATCATTTATCTTTTAAACATTATTCTTTTTTTTTTTACTAATTTTGTATTTGCAGAAGATAAAAAAATGCAAAAAATTTCTTATTATTCAATTGATCTAACTGAGGTTTCTATAGCTGAATTTAGTAAATTTACCAAAACAACAAATTATATTACAGAAGCCGAAAAAAGAGGCTGGGGTTATGTGTATGAATTTGGTTGGGTTAAAAAAAAAGGATGGGACTGGAAAAAACCTTATGGAATAAAAGGTGAATTAGAAGAACCTGCGGTTCATATTAATTTTGATGAAGCTCAAATGTTTTGTAAATGGAAAAACAAAAGACTGCCAACTGAAGAAGAATGGGTATACGCAGCATATACAGAAACTCGAGAAAAATCTGTCAGCAATTTTATTTATAAAAAAACTTATGTGTACCCAGTTGGTAACACACCCATAGGTGCTAATTGTTTGGGAGATTGTGACTTTAACAATTATGTAAATTACAAGAAATTATTATCAAGAGGTAATGGTCATTCCAAAATTGGTTTTACAAAAAGAGGGATAAATGGACTGTATGATATGGGGGCTAATGTTTGGGAATGGGCAAACATAGACAATAATGAAATCAAAGCTACGAAAGGTGGTTCTTGGTGGTATGGAAAAGAACAGATGCATTTAAAACATCAAGCAAGGAAAGATAAAAAAATGTCAGCAGTTTATATTGGATTTAGGTGTGTTAAAAGTTTAAACTAAAACACTACTTTTTAAAATAATCGCCATTAATTTACCTTATTTTTTTCAGATTTACGTCATAATTTGATGTTTATTATCAAATTATGAAAAAATATTTTTCATTTATAACCTCCTAGTAGCATTAGCTGATAATTCAGCTAATGCTTAATTTCCTAGATATTTTAAATGACTTCCGCAACATAAATTACAATCAGAACTACCAAAACCCTTAATAATTATTGTTCCGTTTGTTTTTTTATTTAAACTACATTCAATCATTTCTGATTTTTTTATATCAATAATTTGCACAGCTTCATTATTGAGTAAATAATCTATATGCCAATGAAGTTTTTTTTTCTTAGAAAGATGTCTTTCAATTCTTTTATCTAAATTTGTTTTGGCAGAGCCAGTATACACATAAGATCCTATGGGAAAAATAAATCTTCCTAGTTTTCCAACTTTTAAATCTATGTCTTTAGTTACTTTTATAAATAATTGATAAGATTGCAATTAATTAACCAATAAAATTAAATAAATATATTAACTACAGTAGTTCTCTACTTTTGAAATATATTCAGGAAAATATTTTGAAATTATAATAATATCAAATTTAGATAATATTGAAGTATTTGGTTCTCTTTCAAGAAGAAAATTAAAGCTATAATTTAAAAGTTCTTCTTTTGAAATTTTATTGTTAGTTAGGTTAAGTAGCATTTGATCTGTAACACTTACAACATGTTTTGTTAATTGATCAGCTTTTACTGTAATTTCAAATTTATCCTTAGATAATTCAGTAATCAATAACTCCAAATCTTCTTAACCTCATCTACTTTTAAAAATACACTATTATCATATTCATTTATTACCATTTCAATAGCTTGATCTTCATTTTCTGCTTCCACAATCAAAGTAATATTTTTAATTTCTTTTCTTCCATTTCCATGTTTAAATTCAAGTCTAAATTTTACTTCAAAATCAGTTTTCCAATTACTCATTGATTACTCATCGCAAAAATATTAATATTATGAAACTATTCAGATTTATAAAAAGAGCCTTCTTTTGTTAAAATTTCTAAAAAGTTAGAAGATACAGCAGTTGTGCCTGAAACTTCTCCATCATTTAACTCAATCTTTAAACCTTGTTCTTTAAAAGAGTCTATAATAGGACCAGCTGTATTATCATGATCTTTCATAAATGATTTATGATCTGGGAAAATCAGAACCAATGTAGCTACAACATCTGAATTACTAAAAATTAACTTCATTAATGTACCATTTTTAAAGCCTTCAGCATCTGCTTTTGTGTCAGTATAATTTACAAACATATTTTTAGACATTTTATCTTTAAATGTTATTTTAATAGTTCTCACATACATTGAATTCACCTAAAAAAGATAGTTATTATTTATTAAAACAAAGAAATAATTAAACGTAAAGTGCAAACCTATTTGTAGAAGCTTAAAATTTTGTACTTGTATAATTTAAGTTTTTTATTAAAAACAGCTTATTAAAAATTTTTGGTTAGTTTTATGTCTACATTAAAAAATATTATAGAAAATAAATATTTTGTTACCTTTATCACATCAGTAATCATAATCAACGCAATTACCCTTGGTCTTGAAACTAGCAAATACATAAAAAAAGATTATGGTATTTATTTAACTTTAATTGATACAATAGCTTTAACAATTTTTACAATTGAATTACTAGCCAAAATTACTGTTTACAGACTCAGATTCTTTAGAGATGGCTGGAATATTTTTGATTTTATAATAGTTGTAGTTTCTTTAATTCCAGCATCAGGCCCTTTTTCAGTTTTAAGAGCTTTCCGAATTTTCAGAACATTGAGATTGTTGTCAATTGTTCCATCAATGAAAAGGATAATACAAGCTATATTTATTTCCATTCCTGGTATTCTATCTGTAGGTACAATTATAGTTTTGATCTTTTATATTTTTTCTGTACTGACTACTAATTTTTTTGGAGATAAATTTTATGAGTGGTTTGGTACAATTGGCAATTCTATGTATACACTATTTCAAATTATGACTTTAGAAAGTTGGTCTATGGGTATAGTTAGGCCTGTAATGAAAGAGTTTCCATTAGCATGGTTATTTTTTGTACCATTCATTCTCGTTACAACATTTGCAGTGCTAAATTTGTTCATAGGAATAATCGTAGATGCAATACAACAAATAGCAAACGATGAAAATACGGAAGATAAATTATCTGAAAAAGTATTACATAAAAAAATTTTTAATATTGAAAAACAATTAAAAGAAATTACTAAGGCTTTAAAGAATAAAAAATAATGGATTGTATTTATGTCATTCAATTATAACAAAAAAAATGCTAAATGTATGTGGTGTAAAAGAAATCAAAATCCACATCCTGACTATTCTTATGAAACTATACCTACTAAAATTTTTAAGTCTAAAAAAGGGAGAAAGGTTGAACTTTGCTATAGTTGCTATGAAAATGAAAAAGATATTTCAAAAGAAAATGACATTCTTTTTAAAAAAAATTTAGATTTAAAATTTGAAAGTTTAAAATTATTAAATATTTGATATTATTTAAGCAAATTAATTTCCTTTACTTTTTTCAAAAATCCTTCCATCTAAAATCAGTAAACCAAAAATTATAGTCAACATCCCTACAAATTCATGAATTTTTATCATTTCATTCATAAAAATTGCATTTAGAATAATTGCAGAAGGTGGAATAATGATTGTGCATAAAAGCAAATTTCCAGGACCTGTAGTTGAAAGTATTTTAAAATAAATTAAATACGCTAAAACTGAGCAAACAATTGCAAAGGCGATAGAATATTTAATAGAGATAAAATTCAAATTATAAATCTCATCACTATAATAAAAAAACATGATCGGAGTTAAAATTATTGTGCTAGTGGTTAACATCCCTGTTGCCGCTAAGCTTGGATCTACTTCATTTAATTTAATTTTTGCAAAAATGGCAGCAAATGCATAAGAGACACTAGAAAGAATTATAAAAAATTTACCAATTTCAGTAGAAAAAATACCTGATAGATTTTCATATCCAATTGTTATTATTACACCTATCAACCCAATCACAACACCAATAAGTCTGAATCTTAAAAGCTTCTCATTCTTAATAAACAAAGATGCTATTAAAATTGTCATAAAAGATGTATTAGCGTTAAGAATTGATGCTAATCCTCCTGTTATATACTGTTGACCAGTAGTTATTAGAAGAAAAGGAAAGACATTATTTAAAAGACCCATAATGAAAAGATTAAAAATAAGCTTATTTGAAAATTGAATTTCAATCTTTATAAGTAACAAATAAAAAATTAAAATAATTGAGGCAATAGCGACTCTTAGAAAAACAATTATAAATGGACTCATGAAATTAAGTAAAATTTCTACAAATAAAAAACTTGATCCCCATAAAATTCCTAGGACTAACACTAATAGCCAATTTTTATTGTCCATAAATTACTCTCAATTATTTCTTAGTCAATACAAACAAATACTTAATTTATATATAAGATTTTTTTAACAATTTCTTGAGATATGGTTTAAGTTTTTTAATGCCAATATAAGGGTGTATATTAAGTACATATTCTAGATTTATTAACGCCTCTTCATATTTTTTTAAAATTATATTGATTTGAACTAAACCTGAAATAGCTCCAAAATGTCTGGGTTCTAATTTAAGAGTTTTTTTAATATCATTTATTGAACCTATATAATCACCTTTTAAAAACTTGATAGTTGCAATTTTATTATATGATTCTGCCCATTTAGGTTCTTTTTTGGATATGTCACTAAATATTGTAAGTGCTTGGTCTAATTTACCATTATTTAGTAAGTCTACACCTTTTTGCATTTGGATATTGCTTGCATCACTTGTTCCATTATTTAGCCATAATTTCCAAATTTTACTTTCATAATTTCTTGCTAACATAGGATTTTCGGATTGTTTTAATCTTAAAAAAAGATTATCTAACTCAGAAGAAAACGCATTATGAAAAAAAGAAATAAAAATAATTATGGAAAAAACAAAAATTCTACTGATTACTAGTAAATGATGAAAAGATTTTGTTTCCAAATAATTACTCATCAATAATTAACATCATACAAAACAATTCCTCTATTAAAAAAAACCTTCCAAACTATACCAGTTTTATTTTTGAATTCTAATTCAGCTTCTCTAAAAATTTTCTGACATTCTACAAAAGCTTTTTCATCTTTATATTCCCACAAATGGCCTAACCTTAATGCACCCTCTTTATTCCATATTTGAGTAACTGTTTATCTAACCGCTCCAGCCTTTTTGAATTTATCAAAGTTTTTGTTCATTATCTTTTCCCATTCAACTTCACCAACTTTCATGTCACTCTTTGTTTGAAAGTCAGAAGTTATATAACTTATAAGCTTTGAATTACTCATTTTTAAAACCTTCACAGAATATTTTTTTATTTAAACTCAATTTCAACAAATGAATATGGGAAATCATTATTATTAATTACATTATGGTTGACACCCTTTTTTCTAAAATAACTTACCCCCTCAGAAAGTTCTGAAATAGAAATTTCTCCATCATGGTTGATAATCTTAAGCTGACCATCCACTAATGGAACTACAACATAATCATATTCATGAATATGTTCACCCGTATCTTCACCAGGCTCAAATGACCAACGTGTAACTCGTGTCTTTTCATTATCAATCATTATTTCAGATTTAGCCATTTTTTGAACACGCTTTCTAAAACCAAAAATTTTTACTTATGCAATCATATTTTTCTGGCATTTCAAACTTATTTTTATTATCCATAGTCAATATAAATGGTTTTAAATTTTTTGTAACCATATCCAAATGCCATGCAAAATTTAAATTTTTATCAATTGTCATATCTTCAAACAATAAAAAAGATGAAACTTTTTGTCCAACAACATTTCCTACTTTGGTGAATTGCCCATTAATTCTTTTGTAAGCAGTTGCATAGATATGGTTTTCATCATGTTTAAAAAAAAATTCTTCTTTGCCCTTTATCCTGTCACTATGGCATGAAATACCTGAATAAGGTTCGAATGCATATATATGGAAGTTATAAAAACTAAATAAAATTATAAGAATTATTTTTTTTAACATTTTTATGTGTACAGTGATTTTTAAAAAACATTATCAGAAAATAATTTTAAAAACATATTTAAAATTCAAATTATCAATGTTGCGTGTTATTTTTTTTTAATAAATCTTCCATAACGACTTTTAATGACTCAAATAAATCAATTGCTATAACCTTTTCAGCCTCAGTAAGAGACAAAAACTGTTCATTAAGTTGTTTCTTACCAGTACCTTTAGACTGTAATTTAATCCATACAGGGTTTTGCTGTATTTCTTGAAGACTTTTATATTTCAAAATAAATTCCATTAGATAAAAATTATTTTACATATCTAAATAAAATAAGATAAATCGAATATATAAAAATTCCTAGCATAAAAATATCAAGAAAAGGCATTGGATTATTTAATACATTAAATAATCTAAAAAGTGCATAAAACACACTCGCTGTGGCTATTATTATCCCTTTTCCGAAATCTCCTCTAATATTTTTGATTAACAATTCTTTTTTATAGTTCATTATTTCCTTTCTCTCCAAGCTATATAAGAAGATGCTCCAACAATTAATGTGCCACCTATCCAAAGGCTAATTGTTGTGCTCTCTACAAAAATACTATACCCAATTAAAACCGACCAAATTAATTTTAAATAATCAAAAGGTAAAAGAATTGCAAGTTGACCTCTTTTAAAGGCACTATTTAAAAGTGTTTGGGCAATTGTTCCAGTTACAGCAATAAATAAAATTATTAAAAATTGATATAAGTTAGGCATTATTAAATATGGGTATGCAGCTACAAATGTAGCAGGTATCATCCCTACACCTGCATAAAGAGATATTGTAACTGGAGAGTCTGTTTCAGTTAATTTTTTAATAAAAATTAATGAAATCGACCATATTAATGCTGAAATAAGTATTAAAACTCCACCAATATTAATAGAAATATCAGGTCTTAAAACTATAATTGCACCTAAAAAGCCAATAAACAAAGCTGAAAGTCTATGTTTTTTTAATTTTTCATTTAAAAATAAGAATGCTAAGAGTGTTGTAAAAATAGGAACTGTCAAATTAAGAGCAGTTACTTCTGCAAGTGTGGTTAATGTTAATCCATAAAAAAAACATAACATGGCAATTGAATTTGTAATAATTCTATAAATTTGAAATTTTGGTTGTTTAGTTATTAATGAAGACTTCCCTTCTTTGAATATCATTGGAGCTAGTACAACAGCAACAAGTGCGCATCTAAGAAATGTGATTTCAAAAATGTGAATTTGATCTGATAGAAATTTTGCTGCACTATGCATAACTACAAAACTAAAGCCAGATATAATCATTAAGATAATTGATGCAGTTGTATCAGAGAGGTTTTTCATTTTTTTGATAAAGCATCAAGTATTGGACAATTTGGCCTATCATCTCCCTGACAATTATCTGCCAGATAAGTCAATTCATCTTTTAAATTTTGTAACTGCTTTAATTTTTCATCTATTTGAGAAATTTTCTCTAAAGTTAATTTCTTTACATCTTTACTAGGCCTACTTTTATTTTCATATAATGATAATAATTCTCGACATTCATCTATACTAAAATTGAATTTTCGTGCCTTACCTACAAATTTTAACTTTAAGACATCTTCTTTGTCATACTCACGATATCCAGAAGAAATATTTTGATGTGGTTTTACTAAACCAATATTGTCATAATATCTTACTGCTTTAACTGTTAACTCTGATAATTTAGACGCTTTTCCAATATTCATACCATAACTAAAACCTTCAACCAAGAATAAATTTATATACTAACCATAGTTAACTATAAAGTAATAAAATAAAATATATTTAAATTTAAATCTTGTTAATTCTTAATTAAAATAGATTTTATTGTATCAGAATAAAGACGGTGTTCTATAGCTTGCAAACGTTCTTTTAAAGATTCCACAGTATCATTTTCATTGATTTTAATACTATATTGTTTAATTATGGATCCACTATCCATTCCCTCATCTACATAATGTATTGTTACACCTGTATACTCTGCACAATCGTCAATTGCTTGCTTAATGGCGTTCATACCCTTGTACTTTGGCAATAAAGATGGATGAACATTAATAATAAATTTAGAAGGCAAAGAATTTACAAAATTTTGACTTAACAATCTCATATAACCAGCAAGTACCAATAATTTAATATCATTATCAATGATTAACTTTAATACTTCTTCTTCTAACTTTGAGACATTCTTCCAAAAGTATGATGGTATATTGGCATTTTTGGCAATCTTTAAACCTAAAGCTTTAGAATTATTAGATGCAACAAAACTTACCTTTATACCTTTGTCTATTATAGCTTTTAAATTGGAACCATTACCACTTAAAAGAACAGCTATATTATGACTCATCAAAACTACCAGAGATATTAGTTACAAAATTATCTATGTTCTAAACTAAATAAAAAAAAAATATAAGAAAATTATAATAAATCTGATTAAGGAATTGCTTATTTTATTAACAGATAACTAATAATTATATTAATAAGTAAAATATTATTAAAATTTAAAAAAGCTTGTGATATCTAATTTTAATTCACTAGCTTCATTTTTAAATATAGCTCCATATCTTTATCTATTTTTTGTTCTTCAGTTTTTTCGATTTTTTCAACCATGACTATTAAATGTCTATTTCTATCAATAGCATCTTTGAATGAAATAATATCTTTATTTTCAACTTAAAAATTATCAAAATTTTTTCGAGGATATTTACTATTTCATCAAATTGAATATCAGTTATATTAAAAGCTGTATGGCCCTTTCTTAGGAAATCATCAGGATAATCTGTAAGAGGCTTCCCCATTACGAAGGAAATAAATTCAGCTTGATGAAGAATTAACTTTACCATATTAACATCAACAAAAAATTTTTGAAATAAGGCTTTCAATTAATAAGTTAACTAAAAAAACTAAACATTCTCTGAATAATAAAATATTATTTTAATAATAAAATATTAATTTTTTGCGGGAGTGGGTAAAATGGCTTCAAAAAATGAAAATATTCTTATCTCAAAGCTGTTAGGCCGAGATATAATTTGCTTAAATGAAGATAATACAATCTATGAAGCAATTAATCTATTAGCTAAAAATAATATAGGTGCAATACCTGTAGTTAAAAACCAAAAAACATTGTGTGGCATTATTTCCGAAAGAGATATTATTCGTGAATTAGCTAATGATATAAAAAAAAATCTAAAAAATTCTCTTGTTAGTACTATTATGACCTCTAAGGTTATAACATGTAATAAAAATACAAAATCAGATGAACTTATGGATATTATGACAGTTAATAAAATTAGACATATTCCAATAATAGAAGGAGAAAATTTAATAGGAATAATATCTATTGGAGATGTAGTTAAAAGATTAATAGAAAAATATAATTTAGAAAATGATTACTTAAAGAGTTGGCTATATTAATAAAATTTTATAAATTTTTAATTAATAATGAAAATCCAATAACTATTAAAATTGATAAAATGGTCTTTCTAAATATTTCATTAGATAACTTCATCCTAATTTTAGTTCCAAAATACTGACCTAATAATGCTGGAGCAGTTATAACCAAACTTATTAACAAATCATAAAAATTACCTAAACCATGGTAAATAAGCGATGAATACAATGGTATTGAAGCTAAAAAATACATTGTAGCTGTTGTTCTTATAAAACTTTCTTTTTCTAAATTTAATGAAACTAAAAAGGTAATTATTGGTGGTGCATAAAATGTAGATAATCCACCAAGTATTCCTGAGAAAAAACCAGTAATTACAGATAATATTTTTTCATTTTTTTGTTTTATATTTTTTAGATTTAACCCAAAAAAATTAAATAATGTAAAAAAAACAATAGTTAAAGCAATGATTATTGAAATTGACTTATAGTTTAGGTTTAGTATCAACTTACCACCAATTACTATTCCTACAAAAAGCATTATGAACATAGGTAGGAATCTATAATTGCTTATTCCTTTTTTTATATTCATTTGAATAAGGTTTGTTACAATTACAGGAAAACATAAAAGCATCATTGCTTTAGTAGGAGGTAATATAAACGCTATGATTGGAACGGAAAACATAGACATTCCAATGCCTACAGACCCTTTAACTATACCTCCTAAAAAAATAGATAAAAAAATTAAAGTTATAGTAAATGTTTCAAAATAGTCTAAATCCATAGATTACTTCATGCCTTAAAATTGGGTCAAAAAAAGTTTATTTACTTTAATGCTCCCAGATTATCATTAAAATAATTTTAAAAAATCTTATACCCATATTTTTTAGTTAAAAAATGGACTAAAAATATAAAAAAAGTAGTTATTAATATACTAATTATAACGGTCCAGTAAAAACCAAATTTATTTATAAGATAAGGAAAAACTAGAAACATTGGCAGTGTAGGAAGCACATATAAAAGAGTATATGATACATGATTAGAGATTTTTTCTACCGAATTATTTTCATAATGTAACCAAAATAAAATTAAAAACGTTGTTATCGGTAAAGCAGCTATTAATCCACCTATTCTGTCATTAAATTTAGCTATTTCTGTAACAATTACTATAATTAAAGCAGTTAATATAATTTTTAAAACAATGAACATATCTGTTTTTTACTTAAAACTTTCTAAAGCAATTTTTTCTTACACTTATAAAAGATCATCAAGGAATATTCCATTATTCAATCATACAATAAACTAGGTAATCTGTTAACAACTATAAGATTTACTTATAATAAAAAAATAAATTTTTATGGTTTAATGATTAAATAGAAGTTTTTAAATAGGTTTTTTGCTAAGTAAGATTTAATATTAAAATATTTGAAAAGTTAGAGTTAGATAATGGATCAAATGTTCAAATTTAAAAATATCCAAATGGTCACGTAAAGATCAAAACTCCATTATGTTGTGGTCAAGACATGTCATGTACAATATAAATTTTTATTGAAAATAAACAAATAAGAATGTGAACAATCTTAATCATCAAAGTATGAGCATGAGTAGTTAACTAATTCTAAAACCTCTACTTGGAAAGACGAGTTTTTAGGAATGTTGAAATCCATTCCATCTTTTATCAATTTCCATTCGTTATCATTTTGAAGTTTTAAATTTAGTTTTCCAGACATAATTTCCATAAGTTCTCTTGCTTCAGTATTAAATTCATATTTACCAGGCAACATTACTCCAAGTGTTTTTCTAGAACCATCTTTTAAAAAAATATTCCTACTAATAACATTTCCTTGAAAATAAATATTTGCTAGTTTGTCAACGTTGACATCTTGATATTTATTCATATTAACATCCCCATAAAATTTAAAAATCTATTAATTTAAAACTTTATAATATTCAAGGAGTATATAATAGAACATACTCCCATTATTTACCAAATTAACTTTACAATCAACAATTGCAGGAGATTAATTTTCTATTGTTTAACAACTTGTGAATACGTGCAAGTTCACGTGCTTTCACAAACTGTTTCCATTAAAATAATCTGAATGTCATAGTCACCCTCCTTTATCAAAGTTAGGTGCGTTCCTTCAGCATAAATTAAATGCTTACTTCTATCCCCAGTGGATGAAAGATAGCATACTGTAATATTTAAATTACTAATATTCAAGTTATGTTTATTGAAGTAAGTGTACAGGACAGATGGAGGTGATTGTAAAAAAATAAAATTGTGTTTAGGATAGTCGTCTAAACTTAGATGGAGAGTAAAATGAAAGCAGAAGAGATAGTTTTAGGTGGTTATAAGAATTTTGCAGAAGGTGATATGGAGTCACTTTCAAAATTATATCATCCAGAATGTAAAATCACTATAAATGGCAGTCATTCTTTATCAGGAACTTACATCGGATTTCAATCCTTCTTAGAGAACGTTCTTGCCAAATTAGACAAGGTTTGGCCAGGGTTTAATCTGGATATAGAAAAAGTAGTTTCAAATGAAACAGATGTATGTGTTTTTGTAACTATTACAGCAGAAAATTTGAATTCAAAATCAATACACCATTTTGTTATTAAAGATGGTTTAGAAGTTGAATTTAATTTGTATGACGACAGTCAAAAAATGTCTAAAGCTATGAAAAATCTAAACTAGTTAAAAATGTTATTATTTGAGTTTAATAACAAAGAACAGCATCACTCTCTTTAGATAGTTCTAAAAGTTTGTCAGGCATTGAAAACTCTGCATTAAAACCATTTAATAAACTGTCATCATATCCTCTTGCTTTAGCTGACATCCCAGATACGTATAATTTAATGTTATTTTCTCTAAGTTCATCTAAATGAATTTTTAAATCACCTGTTCCTTGTCCAACCACTTCACCTTCACTTTTTACATTTAATAAATGAGTACCATCTGCAGCTAAAAATATATTAACTTCATCACCTTTTTTAAATGCTGTGATCGCAACTAACATTCCAAGTGTGGCTTTGTTTTTTAAGTCAGGACCACTATGGATGTGTATTAAAAATTTTGACATTTATAAATCCCCTGAAATAAATAATTTAATTTGTCTTTTAAATAATCTATATGCTTTAACAAATAATTTTATATTATTAATTAATTGATTAAATAAACATTTAAGCCTTATTTATTAGCTTTATATTCTAACTCTCCATTAACTATGCCCGTTTCAATACTTGCCTTGCAAGAAAATCTATCCTCATAGTCTTTAAAAAAATCTTTTAAAACAGGAATGTGCTTTTCAAGATTAGCCTGGTTATCAAAAGTAAAGATACCGAGCCCTTTATCAGGAGATATGTGATATGCATCAACAGCAACTAAACCTTTTAAAGTTGAAGGGTCAAAATTTGATGCTACATATTGATGACCAACATGCATTAATTTAGGATTAGAATATCTGACATTTAAAAATACACAAAACATTGAAACACCCTAATTATAACTTAACCACAAAGATGAATGATAATCAATAATGAAAAATTATTAAGATTTATAAAAAAAATTTATTTACAAAATGACTACATATCAACTATCAAGTGCAACTAAATCAAATGAAATGGTGCGCTCTGAGTGAAAGTTCTGTGCCTATACAATGCACCATACACACTGCTCCATAAGCTATACCCTTAGATTATGTATTACATTGTTAATGTCAATACACACGAAATGTGCATCAGTTAAATTAACCGTTACTAGTATGGGGTAAGTGGGTATGTAGGTGTATTAATATACCTCTCCTTAATAACACTTATATGTATCATTTAAAGTATCACACTCCCCGGGCATGGGGGTATGACTAGATATGTATAGTTAGGGTATGCAGCAGATTGGGATGAATATTAAAAATCATTTTCATATAAAATTACACCTTTATTAGAAAACGTCTTAGTTTTCAGATCATTTTTTTCATTTAACTCAACTTCAATTTCTTTAATAAGTTTCTGACAATTAATGAAAGATTCTTCATTTTTATACTCCCACATCTCTCTAATTCTAATTTCTTCTTTATTCAAAATTTCACTTACAGTTTGTCTAATTGCACCAGCTTTTTTAAATTTATCAAAATTTTTCTTAACAATTTTTTGCCATGATGCTTCTCCAGAAATCATATCACCTTTAGTTTTATAATAAGAATTTGTATAACTCATAAATTTTGAAGATTTCATAAAATAATCACCAATCTAATAACTACAAACAAAATGTATAATAAAGTAGATTATATAATAACAAATAATATTATTACATAAAGTAATTCATTCACTTATCATCCAAATATTATCTAAATCTATCTATTTATTATATTTTCTATTAATACTTTAATGAATGTTTTTGTGCATAACCATGTGCATCACTAATTAATAAGTAAACAAAATATATTACATATCAATGTGTTAACACGTCATATTGAAGTGAAATGGTGCCCTTAGAACTAATTAAGCGTAGCAATTTATTCAATAAAATCAATGTATGTAGAGCAAATCAACAAGCCGACTTTCGGTGTTAATTTCGTTGTTAAGCAGTCATTGTTTATACTATCTCTTATTTCTATCAACATAATTTTTACTATAAAAACTTTCTTCAAATTTTACTTTTGGCCTTACTGGAACAGCAGCATATTCTTCAGTATTTATTTTATGTAAATTCATCCATACATGCCCAAGGGGATATCTATTTCTAAAGTGCGTAAATGCATAACAGTTTTTTCCTTTAAGTGCACCTTGAGCAGACCCAGCTTCCATCATAATGTCAGTTCCATTAAATTGTCCTGTTTCTAGTGGTTCTACAAAATTTGGAAAAATTACATTGTGATAACACTTATGAATTAAACTAATTACACTTGCAGAATATAATTTGATAACACTCGCAGAGTAATTTATTTCTCCTTGCCAACCCATATCCCTTAACTCCTTAAAGGAGACTTCTTTTCCCATTTCAAATTGGTCAAGCATACTAGGAACATCATCTTCTTCACATTGTTCAAGTTCAATAGAGTACTCTTTACTATCGCTCTCATCATACTTTCCATATGTAAGCATTGACCACCATCTAACCCCTTTATTTATGCCTTTTCTTTTCAGATATAGATTCTGAATTTCTTGACATAACATTGGACCTACATATCTAAACCCAAGATAAAATACTCTTTGTCTGGGTAAAGGCTTTGCTCTTTTTTCTTTTTTTGGAAATATAAGTATATTATTCATTTGTTCCTCCGCTTTAGTACTTTAGGCGAATGCCAAGGTGTACAAGTTGGTTATTAAATACCTCTTACTAATTTAGTCCACTGAACTCAAAATTCAATCATAAAATCAAATCTTTAAATTCTTCTTCTAACTTTTCACTAACAAGATCATTATGTTTAATCCTTATCATTTTATAACCAGATGATTTGGTCCAATCAATATCAATATTATTGTAA
>CACEFQ010000010.1 GCA_902558885.1 uncultured SAR116 cluster alpha proteobacterium | reverse complement strand
TTAATTTTTATATTATTAGAATTTATTAAGTTAATAAAGATTGCAAATTAAGGGAAAATCCAATGATTAAAGAAACAAACATATCAATTAATGAGAATAGGTTATGGGATAGTTTGATGGAAATGGCAAAAATTGGTCCGGGCATAGCAGGTGGAAATAATAGACAAACTGTTACTATCGAAGATGGTGAAGCTAGAAAGCTTTTACAGAAATGGGCTTCAGAAGCTGGTATGTCAATAAAAGTCGATGAACTTGGTTCAATGTTTTTTAAAAGAAATGGAACAGATAAAGATGCTCTTCCTGTAGTAATAGGTAGCCACTTAGATACTCAACCAACAGGTGGAAAGTATGATGGTGTTCTTGGCGTTCTTGCTGGCCTAGAAGTTGTCAGAACACTTAATGATTTAAATATACAAACAAAAAGACCTATTTTTGTCGTCAATTGGACTAATGAAGAAGGATCACGTTTTCCTCCTGCAATGATGGCTTCAGCTGGGTATGCGGGTATATATGATATTAAGACTTTACTTGCAACAACTGATTATGAAGGAAATATTTTTGGTGACGAACTTGAAAAAATTGGATGGAAAGGAACTGAACCAGTTGGTAAAGAAAAATTTCATTGTTATTATGAACTTCATATTGAGCAAGGTCCAATACTCGAAAATGAAAATATTGACATTGGGGTCGTCACTCACGGTCAAGGATTAAAATGGTTAGAAGTCAAACTTACTGGAGTTGAACAACATACTGGCACAACCCCAATGAACATTAGGAAAGATACAGCACTAGCATTATCAGAAATTGTTTTAACCGTTAATAAAGTAGCAAACAAAAACCAACCAAATGCACTAGGCAGTGTAGGACACATTGAAGTTTCACCTAATTCAAGAAACGTGATTGCTGGTCAAACTACATTTACAATAGACATCAGATCTCCTGAAATAAAAAAACTTGATAAAATGGAAGAAGAAATAAAATTATTTGCTGAGAAAATTTGTAATAAATATAATGTTAACTTTGAAATGGAACAAATCGGTGGTTTTGACCCTGTTGCTTTCGACAAACTTTGTCTTGATAACATAAGAGAAAGTGCTAAAAAATTCGGATATTCATACAAAGATATAGTTTCTGGTGCAGGACATGATGCATGTTGGATTAATACAGTAGCACCATCAGCAATGATAATGTGCCCTTGTGTTGATGGCTTAAGTCACAACGAAGCTGAGGAAATAAAACCTGAATGGGCATACTCTAGTACAAATGTTTTACTTCATTCTGCTATTGCTTCTGCATCTTAAGATTTATAATTAATCATTAATTAAATTTAGACCTGCACCACTTTCAGCGCTAATTGCATTTTTTCTTAAAAGTGAAAATAAATTTCTTCCAAAACCTAGATTAAGGTCTTTTTCAAGCTTAGGAGTTTTTCTATTTGAATAATTTTCATTAAGGTTAAGTGTTCCTATATTAGCATCAATTTCTATTTTATCTCCGTCTTGAATTTTTGAAATTGTACCACCATCAAAAGCTTCAGGTGTAACATGAATTGCAGAAGGAACTTTTCCAGAAGCCCCAGACATTCGTCCATCAGTAACCAAAGCTACTTTAAAGCCCATATCTTGAATATTAGAGAGAATAGGTGTTAATGCGTGTAGTTCTGGCATGCCATTGGCCTTAGGTCCTTGAAACCTAACAACAACTACAACATCTTTATTCAAAAGACCTTTATAATATGCTTCTTTAACGTCTTCTTGATTGTTAAAAACCATTGCAGGAGCAACTATCTTATAATGCTCAGATCTTACAGCAGATATTTTAATAACCCCCCTACCAAGATTACCTTTTAACATTTTTAACCCACCATTTTTTTGATGTGGATCTTTTACACTTCTTAATATTTTATCATCATATGATTTTGATTTTTCTTTATGCCAAACTAATTTAGAATCTTTCAAATTTGCTTCTGAAACATAATCAAACAAATTTTTTCCCCAAACAGTTTTTGCAGATCCATCTAACAAACCTTCATCTAAAAGTTCTCCAATTATAAAACTCATTCCACCCGCAGCATGAAATTGATTTATATCCGCACTTCCATTTGGATAAACTTTTGCTAATAAGGGAATTATTTTTGACAAATCTTCAAAATCTTCCCACAACAACTTTATTCCTGCAGCAGCTGCCATAGCTGGTATATGCAATGTATGATTAGTTGATCCGCCAGTTGCAAGCAAACCAATTATAGCATTTACAAAACTTCTCTCATCTATAATTTTTCCAATGGGTCTTATATCTTGACCCTTTCTTGAAATTAAAATCGCTTGTTGTGTAGCAGCAACGTTATATGCGTTTCTTAAATCACTATGAGGATGAATAAAAGCAGCACCAGGTAAATGCAAACCCATGATTTCCATTAACATCTGATTGGAGTTTGCTGTCCCATAAAAAGTGCATGTACCTTCTCCATGATAGGATGAAATTTCAGCTTTTAATAATTCTTCTCTTGAAACTTCCCCTTTTGCAAAAGCTTTTCTTACTCTAGCTTTTTCTTCATTAGGAATTCCAGATGACATTGGTCCAGCTGGAATAAAAATAATTGGCAAATGTCCAAAAGAAAGAGCTCCAATAAAAAGTCCAGGTACAATTTTATCACAAACACCTAAACATAATGCTGCATCATAAACTCCATGACTAAGTGAAACAGCTGTTGACATTGCAATTACGTCTCTAGACATCAGAGAAAGTTCCATTGCTGGTCTTCCTTGGGTTATTCCATCACACATTGCAGGAACTCCTCCTGCCATTTGGGCCGTTGCACCAAATTGATTTGCAGCAGCTTTAATTATCTTAGGAAAATTTTCTAATGGTTTGTGTGCAGAAAGCATATCATTATAGGCTGAAACTATACCAATATTAGGTTGAGTGTTTGTTAAAATTGAGTTTTTTTCTGAATCGGGTGAACCTGCTACAACGTGGGCCATATTAGAACATGCTATAGAACTTCTATCATTATCATTGTCATCTTCCATAGCAGTAATGTTATTCAAATAACTTTTTCTATAAGATTTACTTCTATCTATTATCCTATCTGTTATTTCGATAATTTTAGTATGCAATTTACTCATCAATTTTCTCAACAAAAAAGTTTTTGTTTCTATTTTTTATTAAATAATGGATTGGAAGATCCTCATCTTTTTTAGCTTTGTTAAAAATATCTTGCTTTGCTTTTCCTTTAATTAACAAAACTATATTTATACTTTTCATTATCAAAGATAAGTTCATAGTTATTCTTGGAAGATAAGGATTACCCTGAGGTGGGGTAATTAAAATTTTTGGACTTTCATTTAAATTAAACGCTTCATTATTATTTATCATATCAGGAAATAAGGAAGCAAAATGTCCGTCTTCGCCCATACCAAGTAGAGTAATATCGAAGGGCTTTTTGAAATCTTCTTTTGTTAAAAAATTTTCTGAAAGAGGAAAGAACTTAATATCTTTTGCTTTGTTCTTAATGAAATGATTATACAATAGTTTTTGGTTACTATCTTTGTGATCAGGGTTAACAAATCTATCATCTACCAATGTTAGAAAAACTCTAGACCATGAAATATCAACATTAGATAATTCTTCATAAATACGAATTGGGCTAGATCCACCAGATAGTACTAAACTGGCAGAACCTTCATTTTCTATAGAAGAATTTAATCTATTAGAAATTAATTTAACAATACTCATAATTATTCATCTTTAGGATCAAGCCATTGGCGTCCATCTAACATTAATATTTTGTCCTCTGGCCCCATAGTTCCAGTTCTATATAGTTGAGGATCTTGTTTTTTTACTAATTTTACAATTGGATCAATATAGTCCCATGCTGCTAAAACTTCATCTGATCTCATAAATAAAGTTTGGTTTCCTCTTACAACATCCATTAATAACCGCTCATATGCGTCTGGCAATCTATCTGGAAAAGTATCTCCAAACGATAAATTAAGTTCTGAAGGAAAAAATCGCATTCCTCCAGGTCCAGGAGCTTTTGAGGTTAACTTCAGCTTTAGACCTTCTTCAGGTTGAACTCTTATGATTAATCTGTTTGGACTTTCTATATTATCGTGTTTGAATTTTGAAAAAATATCATGTGGTTTGGGTCTGAAAGTTATTATGATCTCACTTGCCCTTGTGGAGAGTTTTTTTCCAGTCCTAATATAAAAAGGAACACCTGCCCATCTCCAATTATTAATCATGACTTTTAATGCTACAAATGTTTCTGTATTTGAATTTTTGCCAAGTTCATCTGAAAAACTTCTATATTGACCAGTTTGTATTTCATTTTGATCTAGAGGCTTAAGTGCTTTTAAAACCCTTAATTTTTCATCTCGCATTTGATCAGCTTCATAATAAGAAGGTGGTTCCATTGCAACCAAACAAATGAGTTGTAATAGATGATTTTGTAACATATCTCTAATTGCACCATATTGATTGTAATAATCTATTCTATCTTTTACTCCAGCAGTTTCTGATACTGTGATTTGAACATTATCAATATTTTTATTATCCCATTGATTTTCAAAAAAAGTATTTGCAAACCTCAGCGCCATAAGATTTTGGACAGTTTCTTTACCTAAGTAATGATCTATTCTATAGATTTGTTTCTCTGAAAAAACTTCTGAAATTTGATTATTTATTTCTTCTGCTGAAACTTTGTCTTTTCCAATAGGTTTTTCAATTACAATTCTACTTTGTGGAACATTCAATCCAGAATCTCTTAAAAATTTACAACTGTTCCCAAATAAATTTGATGCTATTGCTAAATAAAAAATTATAGGTCTATTGGGATCAAACTTTTCTTTTAGTTTTTCTAGCAATTCCAGATGCCCTTCTCCAGAAATCACATCTAATTTTATAATTGTAATTATTTTTAAAAAATTTTCCCAATGTTTCTGATTTATTTTGTCTCTTTCAAAAGCTTCTACACAGAAGGTTTTTTGTAATTTTTCAAAATTTTCTTTTGATTTTATTTCTCTATCACACAAAATTATATTTGATTTTTGATCTATTTGTTTATCGATAAATCTCCAAAATAATGCAGGTATAATCTTACTCATAGAAAGATGACCTGTTCCTCCTATAATAATAAAATCACTAGGAATAATAGTTGCTGTTTCAGGTATTGTATTTTTCATTTATTATATTTCTAAATTCTTTTTCCAGAACTTGGATTAAAATAAGAAGCTTTTTCAAGATCTAGTAAAAAGTCAATTTTTGAACCAATTTTTACTTTAGTTTCTGAATGAAAACGGGCTGTTACTTCAGTTTCTCCTAGCTTGGTTACTACATACGTATCAGACCCAGCAGGTTCAACTATGTCAACATTGGATGTTATAACCTGTGCATTTTGCTTATTTTTTGATCCATTTTCAGTAATGTTTTCAGGCCTTATTCCAATTATAATATCTTTTGGTAATTTTAATTTTCTTTTTTCAGTAAGTGAAGCTACTTCACCATTTGCTAATTTAATGTTAATTTTATAATTATCTTTTTCTTTTTTAGTTTGTGCATGAATAAGGTTCATAGCAGGAGATCCCATAAAGTCAGCAACAAAAATGTTAGCAGGATGATTATAAATTTCTTCTGGTGTCCCAATTTGCTGAATAAATCCATTCTTCATGACTACAATTTTAGTAGCTAATGTCATAGCTTCAATCTGATCATGAGTTACATAGACCATTGAGGCTCCTAAGTCGTAATGTAGCCTTTTAATCTCTGTTCTCATTTCAACTCTTAACTTTGCATCAAGGTTTGAAAGAGGTTCATCAAATAAAAACAATTTAGGGTTTCTTACTAAGGCTCTTCCCATTGCAACCCTTTGTCTTTGACCACCTGATAGTTGTCCTGGTTTTCTTTTTAATAAAGTTTCAATTTGTAATTGTCTTGAAACCTCTATTAATTTTTTTTGTTGAATTTCATCAGACAATCCTCGCACTTTCATCCCAAATGTAATATTTTTTTCAACAGTCATTGTAGGGTAAAGTGCATATGATTGAAAAACCATTGCTATATCCCTATCTTTAGGAGCAATATCAGACATGTTTTTATTATCAATAAAGATATCACCACTGTTTATTTTTTCTAAACCAGCAATACAGTTTAATAACGTAGACTTACCACAACCTGATGGGCCAACAAGAACAAGAAAATCACCTTTATCAATATTTATATTAATATCATTTAAGACTGATATTTTTCCAAAATTCTTATTTACATTTTTTATATTTAATATTGACGACATAAGTTATCCTTTTACTGATCCTGCTGTTAATCCTCTTATAAAATATTTGCCTGCAAATATATAAACCAGTAGTGTTGGCATAGCTGCAATGATAGCCGCAGCCATATCTACATTATATTCTTTGACCCCTGTAGTAGAGTTTACAATGTTATTTAATGCCACTGTTATTGGCTGCGTGCCTGCTTCACTAAAAGAAACTCCAAATAAAAAATCATTCCATATTTGTGTAAATTGCCAAATTACTGTTACTACTGTTATTGGCAACGATAATGGTAAAAAAATTGACCAAAAAATTCTTAAGAAAGTAGCTCCATCAATCTTGGCCGCTTTAACAAGTTCGACAGGTATACTCACATAGTAGTTTCTAAAAAAAAGAGTTGTAAATCCGATACCATATATTACATGAACAAAAATTAATCCTGAAATACTGCCTGCTAAATCTATTAAACCTAATACTCTTGCCATTGGTAAAAGAATTACCTGGAAAGGAATAAAACATCCAAACAACATTAGAGCAAAAATGATATTTGCTCCCTTAAATCTCCATTGAGCAATAACATAACCGTTTATAGCCCCAATTAGGGTTGAAATTATTACCGCTGGTATAGCTATGAATATAGAATTCCAAAAAAATGGTTTTAAACCCTCACATCTAATTCCTGTACATGCTGTTGACCATGCAGTACCCCAAGCTTCAAAAGTAATATTTCTTGGTAAAGCAATTAAACTACCTGTTCTTATTTCTTCTAAACTTTTTAATGAAGTTGTAATCATTACAAACAAAGGCAGTAAATAATAAATTACAAAAACTGATAAAATTAAATATAAAAAAATTCTTAAAATTATTTTATTTAACTGATTTTTACCTACACTATTGATCATTCTTATTCCTTAATTCAGAGTATAAGTAAGGTACAACAACAGAAAAAACGACAATCATCATTATAATAGCAGAGCTTGCGGCTTGACCAATGTCACCCCTAGAAAAAGCCATAGTATACATATATGTTGCTGGAAGATCAGTAGCATATCCAGGCCCACCTCCTGTCAAAGCAATAACTAAATCAAAACTTTTAATTGCCAAATGAGCTAAGACTATAAATGCTGATAAGAAAACTGGGGTCATTGAAGGTATTATAATAGCTGTATAAATTTTTACAGTAGGAACACCGTCAACTTGAGCTGCTTTAATTATTTCTTGATCAACTGACCTTAATCCTGCAAGAAAAAGAGCCATAACAAAGCCTGACGCTTGCCATACACCTGCTATCACTACAGTGTAAATTGCAAAATCAGGATTAATTAACCAATCAAATGTAAAATTATTAAATCCTAAATTTTTTATAACTGCTTCAAGGCCTAATCCAGGATTTAACATCCATTTCCAAGCTGTTCCAGTTACGATTAATGAAAGTGCCATTGGATATAGATAAATAGTCCTAAGAGCTCCTTCTATTCTAATTTTTTGGTCTAAAAAAATTGCTATTATTAGACCTAAAAACATGGAAATTAATATGAATAAAAAGCCAAAAATAAATAAATTATTTATAGCAACATCCCACCTTGGCGAGTCAAAAAGCCTATCATATTGAATAAATCCAACAATATCATATTTAGGCATAAGTCTTGATTTTGTAAAAGAAACCCAAGCAGTCCATGCAATAAAACCATAGACAAATAAAATAATTGCTATGAAAGAAGGTGCCAAAACTATTTTAGGTAAATGTTTTTCAAACCAACTAGACATCACAAACATCCGTAAGATAACTGTTCCTATTAAAAATAGGAACAGTTATTGAAATTTATTTACTTACTGTTGTCAATTGCCTTTACAAGCATTGCAACAGCCTCTTTTGAGGACATGTTGGAATTAAAGTGAGCTGTCACAGTATCTGTAATAGCACCAGCTTGAGCTCCTCTTAAAGCCATGCCATGAGCATAACTAGGTAATAAGGTGCCACCAACTGAGCTAGCATTCATGTCTGCTGCAGAAACATGTGCACAATGATCAAACTCACCTAAGCTGACATCTGTTCTTGCAGGAATAGATCCTTTGTTAAGGTTAAAAACTTTCTGAAAGTTTTTACCAACAACCAGCTTAGCTAATAACTTTTGACCTTCTTGTCTTTCATTACCTTTAACTTTGAACATTGCAAAACTATCAACGTTATACAAAAATCCTTCACCAGGTGTTGATGAACATAAAAAGTCTTTTCCAGGAACCTTACCTGCAGCTAAGAATTCACCCTTAGCCCAATCACCCATGATTTGGAATGCAGCTTCACCATTCATAACCATAGCAGTGGCTAAATTCCAATCTCTTCCTGAAAAGTTTTTGTCAACAAAACCTCTCATGATTCTCATTTGATCAAAAACTTTGATCATAGTATCTGATTGTAAAGCTTTTTTATCTAACTTAACAAATGCATCATGAAAAAAGTTTGCGCCTCCTATTCCAAGTGCAACTGCTTCAAAAACAGTAGCATCTTGCCAAGCTTGACCACCATGAGCTAATGGAATAATTCCTTTGGCCTGCAATGCTTTAGCAGTAGCGTTAAATTCTTCCCATGTTTTTGGCATACTTAATCCATTAGATGAGAGAACCGAAGCATTTGCCCAGATCCAATCTATTCTATGAACATTTACGGGAGCCGCACACCACTTTCCTTCACATTTCATGTGACCTGCAATTGATTCTGGAAGAACTTTTGACCAATTGTTCTTATTTGCTACATCACTGATATCTGCTAATGCTCCTTCTTCGTACCATTCTTGAATGGATGGACCTTTCAACTGAACAGCTGCAGGTGCATTACCTGATAAAACTCTTGCTCTTAATGCAGTCATAGCAGCATCACCACCACCACCAGCAACTGGCATATCAGTCCAAGTTCCACCATTTTCAGAAAATTCTTTTTGAAGAACAGCTACTGACTTCGCTTCTCCTCCAGATGTCCACCAATGAAGGACTTCTGCTTTTGGACCAGCATAAGAAATTGAAGCTGATAATGAAAAAGTAGTTGCAACAGCTGCAACAGCTAATTTTTTAAACATATTTTCTCCCCATTTAAATTTAAAAAATTAAACATATTCGTTTCTGTTTATTTTAAAAGGATCAAATGGTTAAAATTTGCAAAACTGTTCTTTTTTTTTGATGATTTGTTACATTATGTTACTAAACTAAATTTATTACTTAAATATTAGAAATGTACAAAAATGAGTGTGCCAAAAATATTAATAGTTGAAGATGACTTAGATATGCAAGAAATGATGGTAAGTTTCATGCAAAAAAATGGTTTTATGGTAATAGCAGCTAATAATGCAGATGAATTAACCGAAAAACTTAAATCAGAGAGAGTTGATCTAATATTATTAGATGTAATGCTTGGTGATGAAAATGGAATATCTATCTGTAGAAAAATAAGAGAGACAAATAATATTCCAATTATAATTGTTTCAGCCCTATCTGCTGATCAAGATCGCCTGTCAGGATTTGAAGTTGGTGCAGATGATTATATAGTCAAACCTTTTAATCCTCAAATTTTACTTGCCAAAGTAAAAGCTATTTTAAAAAGAGGTACTAAAATAGCCTCTTTAGCTTATAGAAGAAATACAAATATATATCATTTTAATGACTGGATTTATAATGGGAAAAAGGACATTGTCATATCACCTAAAGGATTTCAAATATCTTTATCAAAAAAAGAGACCAAAATATTAAAAGTTTTTCTTACTAATAGTCATATCACTTTAACTAGAGAAGAAATTGCAAACTCAATTGATGATAATAGAATAGAAGATGAAACGCTTAACTTAGCTGAAAGTAGAGCTATTGATGTATTAGTTGGGAGATTGAGATCTAAAATTGAAATTGATACCAAAAACCCATCGCTTATAAAGACTGAAAGAGGAATTGGATATATTTTTTCTACGGAAGTAGAAGTTAAAGATGAGTAAATTTCAGAAAATTAATTCTATAACTAACCAAATTTATTTTTTAATAATTTCTTCTTCTTTAATTGGTATTATATTTACTTATATATGGATATCCTCAAATCATGAATGGCAATTTTTTTTAAAAAATTCATATAATACAGGTGTTTCTATTTATAATTCAATTAAATATAAGATAAACGTTGATGAAAAAATAAAAATAGAAAAACTTGAATTGAAAGGAGATCTAATTCTCGAAAACAAACTTCAATTTTATTCAAAAATTCCTTCTCCAGTAAAAATTACAACTTTATCAATCCTTGAAAGCGATAGAGTATTAACTCAAGCTAGTAGAGTATCTTTACATATAGTTTCTTCAAAATTAAAATATCCTGTTGCTAAAATAAAATCATTCCAAAATTTAAATTCGGATGAACAACTTGGTAAAGTAATTGAGTTGATTTCAAATTATTGTACTAATCCAATTTTGTTTATTAAATTTGATCAAGGTAGTTGGTATAGAGTTGATGGTAATGAAGTTTGGGGTTGCAACGCTGCTCCAAGAGATAATAGATTAATAGCTATTTTATTTCTTATTATTTTTTCTTTATTTATATTTTATTTTATTAGAGAAAATGACGCAAAATTCTATGATTTTGTCTTAAATTTAAAAAATAACCTTAAAACAAATAAAAACTCTATGGACCCTATTAAAGGACCTTTTGAACTTAAACAGATTAAGGATACGTTAGATCTTTTTTTAAAATCGCAAAAAGAAAAGATTGAAAAACGTTTAATGGTTTTGTCTTCCATAAGTCATGATATAGGAACTCCTGCAACAAAATTAAAACTAAGAACTGCACTAATTGATGACAAAGATTTAAAGGAAAAACTTGAAACTGATATTGATAGAATTATAGAAATGATGAATGGAGTTTTATCTTATACTAGATCTGAAATTGATTTAGAAGAAGAAACTGAAATCTCATATATTTCTCTAATAGAATCGATTGTTTTTGATTATCAAGATTTGGGAAATAAAGTGTCATTTATAAAACCAAAAAATAAAAATATTGGTCTAGTTCCTTCTATATTCACTGGTAAACGAGATAGCTCCCTTCAACTAAATGAAAATCATCATTTGCTTGTAAAAGCAAAACCATTATCACTGCAAAGGGCAATAACAAACTTAATAGACAATGCTCTAAAATATGGAAGAAGAGCCACTTTATTTTTAGAAACCTCATCTGAGTCAATTACATTAATTGTAGAGGATGAAGGCACAAATGTTTCTGAAGATTTGTTAGAATACCTTAAACAACCATTTCTTAGAGGGCAAAACATTGGTTTCACAAAAGGAACTGGACTAGGATTAACTATAGTTTCTACAATTGCAGAACAACATGGGGGGAACTTGTCCTTTGAAAAATCAAAAGTTGGGATAAGAGCTAAATTAACTATTCTTAGAAAATAATGTAGTTAGCAGATTTCAATTAATAAAATTTTGGTATATTTATACTTTAAAACAAGGAGTTTGAAATGGGAGAAAAGGTAGCATTTATTGGTCTTGGCGCAATGGGTGGACCAATGGCTTTGAATATAATCAAAAAAGAAACTAACTTGTCTGTTTTTGATATAGAAAAAGAAAAGATGGAGCCTCACACCAAATTAGGAGCAGTTCCAGGAAAAAATATCAAAGATACAGTTGAAAATGCAGATATTGTCGTAACGATGTTGCCATCTACAGAAAATGTTAAATCAGTAATAGCAGACCTCGATGGAGTTTTATCATACATTAAGCCAGGATCAGTTATATTAGATATGAGTACTATTGCACCAACGGGAACAGATGAAATTTATCAAGTATGTAAAGATAAAAATATAGATTTTATTGATGCTCCAGTTGGAAGATTAGTAAGCCATGCTATTTCTGGCGATTCTCTTTTTATGGTTGGGTGTGATAACGAAAATGCTTTTAAAAAAGTTGAACCCTTATTAAATGCTATGGGAACGACCATAATAAGATGTGGCAAAGTTGGATCGGGAATAAGAGCAAAAGTTGTTAATAATTTTCAAATACTAAGTATTGCTCAAATAACAGCTGAAGCTCTAACGCTTGCTCAAAAAATCGGTTTAGATTTAAATACATTCAAAGAAGTCAACGCAGGGACTACTGCTAATAATGGACAGTTTCATATTAATTTCCTTTCTAAAGTTCTCCAAAATGACATTGAACCAGGATTTACAATAGATCTAGCTCATAAAGATATGGGACTTGCAATAGAGACTGCAAATAGTTTTAGAGTTGGTTTACCAGTTGGATCATCTGTTCAAGCTGTTTATGCTCAAGCAAGATCTGGGAAGTTTGCTAAAAAAGATTTTAGTGCGTTATTAGATTATGCTTGTGAACTTGCAGAAATAAATCCACCAAGATTAAAAAAATAATAATTATATTTTTATAAATCTATACTACAGGACATAATCCTCCATCTAGATTTATAGCTGTACCAGTTATATAAGCACTTCTTTTAGAGGATAAAAATGCAACTAAATTTGCATAATCAATTTCTTCTCCAACCTTTCCCATAGGAACCTTCTTAGACATTTCTTGATATAATTCGTCGACTTTACCTGTTTCAGCTCTTCGATCCCATTGAGCACTTTTAATTAGTCCAATACATATAGTATTTACTCGGATTTGGTCTTTCGCATATTGATTAGCAAGAGATTTTGTTAAGTTTATACCAGCAGCTCTAGTTACTGTCGTTGGTAAAGATCCTGCATTTGGCGCTTTCCCACCACCAATTGTAGCATTAATTATAACTCCGCCATTATTTGATTTCATATAAGGTATTGCTAAACGACACATTCTTATCGTAGACATTAACTTTAGATTTATATCATCTTCCCAGTTTTTATCAGTTACATCCTCAAAAAGTGCAGCTGCCGATGCCCCAGCATTGTTAACTAATACATCTATTTTTTTATATTTAGCAATAGTTCCCTCAACTAGCTTTTTGCAATCGTCTGCATTGCTAACATCTGCTTTTATCGGCAAAACCTCATTACTTGTTTTTTCTGTAATGATTTTTGCTTTTTCATGTAAATAATCACCTCTTCTTCCACAAATAACAACATGTGCCCCTTCAGATGATAATAATTCAGCTGATGCGTAACCCAAACCATCACTACCACCAGTGATTAAAATTATTTTATCTTTTAGGCCTAAATCGTACATGTCATTTCTCCAAATTTTATGATTATATCTTAATTATACTATTTAATTTAGCTGACTCAAGAATTGAGAGTGCTACCTTAAGTGTCCTTTTTGCGTCTGAAGCATTTGTGATTGGATCAACTTTTTTATTTATAACATCAATGAAATGATTTATTTGGGAAATATAAGGATCCACTTCATCAAAATCATAATTAAGGCTCTCTAATTCACTTTTCCAATTATCACCTCCATTTTTATAACTCCATAGCTTAAGATTTGGAAATTCTAATGAGCCTTGTGTGCCAACTATTCTTAGATTATTTTCTTTTAGATAAGGTAGGTGAATATTTTCGCCCGTTCCAGTTTCCCAAGACCAAGGAGAAGTACCACTATCACTAATTAAAAAATTGCCTATCAGTCCTTGTTCAAACTTCAAATTTGCAGATAGAATATCTTCTTTTTCAAAATTATTTATATTATTTGATGAGAATGCCGAAACCTCTGTAATTTCTCCAAATATAAATCTTAGATAATCAATGTCATGAATAAGATTAGTTATTACAGGACCAGCGCTAATTTCTTTTCTCCATTCAGGTAAAAAATATTCTTCATCTTTTCTTAGCGCCCAAATGCCAGATAGCCCAATAACTTTTCCAATTCTTTTTTCATGAATTATTTCTTTTGTTTTTAATACTATTGGATTAAATCGTCTTTGATGACCAACTAAAACTGAACAATTATTTAGTTGTGCAATCTTCTCAATTTGCTCAGCTTCAGATGATGTGGCTGAAATAGGTTTTTCAATCAAAACATCTAGTCCTAAATTCAATGCTGATATTGCATTTTCATGGTGCATAATAGTAGGTGTAGAAATAATCAAACCATCTACTTTAGTAGATTGTTTTAATTCATTAAGATCATCAAATAATGATATTTTATTATCATTACAAAATGATCTTGCGTCTTCAGTTAAATCAACTATTCCACATAGGTTTACATTATCTATTGTATTGATAGCCATTAAATGACGTTTACCAATAGTTCCTATGCCCATAATGGCAAGATTAATCATTTGATTATTTTGCATTATGATTTAAGAGTGCTCATAAATCTATTTATTGAAACCGATCCATCAAATGAATGTGGAAAAACCAAAGGCGTTGCCTTTGCTTGACATTTTGCAACAACAAGTGAGGGACCTTCTTCTTCATAAATAGTTTTTATTATCCTATCAAAGTCTTTTTCATTTTTTATTGTATAAGAGTTAGCGATCCCTGATCCTTTAGCCACAATCTCAAGATCTGTTTTTCCAGCAGTTGCGGTAGGTTGACTTCCTGTTTCAACATAAGATTCATTGTCCATAACCATAATAGTAAGGTTACTAACTGGATGATTAGCCACTGTAGCAATTGAACCAAGGCTCATTAAAGTATCTCCATCTCCAGTAAACAAAAGAATTTTCAAATCTGGTTGTGCCATAGCTAACCCTAACGCAAAAGGTATTGCCTGCCCCATTGCTCCAATAAAACCAAAATTAGCTTTATCATCACCTCCAGACATTAAATCCCATGTTGAAGTTCCTAGGCCACTAACAACTCTAAGGTTTGATTGTCTGTTTTTTAAAATTTTTTGAACAAAAGGTCTTCTTTCAATCATAATATTTATCCATTTTTAAATTGTTTTGCACCAATCATTTTTTGAGACAACAAAACTGCTGCAGAACGATTGGTATTAAAAGCAAATCTTGCCGCAGCATCTACTGTTGACCCGACTTCTTCTTTATAATCAGCTCTAAAAACTTTAACGTCCATTGCTTCCAAAACTTTTGGGGTTCCTAAACCCATGGGAACTTGCCATGGAACGAATTCTCCCCATTCACCTCTCATAGAAACTAAAGTTAAGAATGGGATACTACAAATATTTGGTAAAGCAAGAGCATTTATACAATTTCCTACACCACTTGACTGCATTAGCAATGCACTTTTTCTACCTCCAGCAAATGCACCACAAGATAAACCAACTCCATCTTGTTCAGTTGTAAGTGTTACAACATCAATTTCATTATCTTTTTCACAGAGATTAATAAGAGGTGTATGTCCAGCATCAGGAACATGGGAAACCATCGTAATATTTAATTCTTTGAAAACTTTGTAAATATCATTACGCCAGTCTTTAATCGCACCCTCCATAGTTTAATCTGTTTGTTTGTAATGAGAATAATGTTAAATTGTAATTAAAAAAATTCAAGTTTATACATTAGTGTAGTATGTAAAATAATGTAACTATTTTTTCGTAGAATTTTTAGAAATCGTTTTAACAATTTACTTATATGGGAATAATTTTAAATGACAGAGAATAAAGGAAAAGTTGCCATAGTCACTGGAGCTGCCAAAAATATTGGAAGAGCAACTTGTGATAGTTTATCTAAGTTAGGTTTTGATATTTTAGTCCACGCAAACTCTGACAAAGAGGGTGCTATGGAAACATTAGAAATTGTTAAAAAAAATGGAGTAAATGCTAATATTTTTATTGGTGACTTAACAAAAGAAGATACATCACGTCAACTGGTAGATGCTGGTTCAAAATTAGGCAATATTTCAATTTTAGTAAATAATGCATCACAAAGAGAGTTCAATAAATTTGATGATATGACATTTGATCAATGGAGATTTGTATTGTCTATTAATCTAGACACATTATTTCATACTTGTAAGGCAGTAATTCCAGAAATGAAAAAAAATAATTGGGGAAGAATTGTAAATCTTGGAGGGTTGTCAGCACATATAAGTGCAATAGGAAGAGCCCACGTTATAGCATCAAAGTCAGCAGTAGTCGGTTTTTCCAGAGCTTTAGCAATGGAATATGCTGAGTTAGGTATTACTGTTAATACAGTTGTGCCAGGGTTGATCGATACCGTTAGAGGTACTTCTGCAGGAAGAAGTCTTGTCCATCCATCTCATTCTAATCCTCCTATTGGAAGAAAAGGTTATCCTGTTGAAGTAGCTACTATGATTTCTAATTTATGTGGTCCTAATTCTGATTTTATAACTGGACAAACAATTCATGTTAATGGTGGAAGTTATTTTCCGTAAAATATTAAACAATGGATAATATAAAAAATAGACCAGTTGATTTTCTAGCTGCATCTTTTTTAATAATTTTTTCAATTTTATTGGGCTTAAACCAAGTTATGGTTAAGTTAGTTAATGAAGGTATGCATCCAGTTTTTCAGGTAGCCTTGAGATCCACTTTTGCAATTTTCCCAATCTTAATTTATTGCTACATTTTAAGAAAGAAAATTATCATTAACAACGGTAGTTTAATACCTGGAATTATTGCAGGGATATTATTTGCAATAGAGTTTATTTTTTTATTTACGGCCTTAGACTACTCAACAGTCACTCGCGTATCATTAATTTTTTATACAATGCCTGTGTGGCTTACCGTAGCTGCACATTTTTTAATAGAAAATGATAAACTCAATTTAAATAAAGTATTAGGTCTAATAATTGCTTTAGCAGGGTTATTTCTAGCTGTGTATGAACCAACCATTGGCTATGATACATCACAATTCTATGGAGATGCATATTCATTTTTAGCAAGTCTGTGCTGGGCAACAATTGCGATAATGTTAAAAACCACGCGTCTTTCAAACGCGACACCTGAAACACAACTATTATATCAACTTGTTATTTCTGGAATTATTTTATTACCTTTATCAATGCAAATTAATGATTATGTAAGAAATATCGATCTAGATTTAATATTAATTTTTTCTTTTCAAGTTATTGTAATAATGTGTATGGGTTTTATTGGTTGGTTATGGATAATGTCAAGATACTCAGCAAGTAGCACTAGTTCGTTTGCATTTTTAACACCAATATTTGGCGTGTTATTTGGGTGGTTGATTATGGATGACCCAATAAATGAACAAATTTATTTATCTTTATTTTTCACTTGTCTTGGCATCTATCTAATAAATAAAAGAAGTTCAAAATTATCCTAATATTTATGAGATTTTATTTTTAACTCTAATTTTTTTTGAACTTTTATTATTTTTTTTATCCTTGTTAGATTTAGAAGAATCATTCCCAAGCTTACTTCTTTTTTCTATCTTTTTCCACCTGTCAGATTTTCTTTTACCTTTAAAATCAATATTTTTAGGTTTATTAAATCTCTCTTCATCTTTGTCTTTTAAAAATAATTTTGTACCTCTTCTTCTTTTTTTATTTTCTGAAGGTTGAGAAGTTGCTCTATCAAGTTTTGGCGGATCCTGTAATAATTTTACCATAATCTGTCGTTCTATTGGCTTTTTATTATGTACAAACTTAAGCAATGAATTAGAGGTTTGTTCTGAAATTTCGACATAAGTAACTTTTGGTTGTATTTTAATAGAACCAATATCTCTTTTTGTTAGCTTTCCAGCTTTACAGAGCATTGCCACTAACCATCTTGGTTCAGCTGTGTCTTCTCTTCCAACAGAAAGCTCAAACCAAACACTGTTAACAAAAGTGGTTTTATGTGAGTTTGTATCTCTTTTATCTGATGGGTTTTTTAAATCTTCTGGAACAGATAAATCCTTGCTGACTAGTCTGTAATAGGCAACGGCAAGCTGATTAATTGAGTTTTTTGAAACTAATTCGTCTACAAAACCTTGCTCTTCTGCTTCTATTGGATCTTCAAAAATTTTATTTTCTAGAATTCTCTTTTTATCTTCGATTAATATTTCTTCTCTAGATGGAGGCAAAGTCCAATGAGGCTTTATATTTGCTTGACCAAATAAACGTTCAGCAGATCTATTTCTATTTTGAGGTACTAGAATTACACAAACACCTTTTCTTCCGGCTCTTCCAGTTCTTCCACTTCTATGAAGCAATGTATCTGATGTTCTTGGTATATCCGCATGAATGACTAAATCAAGATTTGGTAAATCCAGTCCCCTAGCTGCAACATCTGTCGCAACACACACCCTTGCTTTTGAAGTTCTCATTGCTTGTAAAGCCATATTTCTTTCATTTTGGCTTAATTCACCTGAAAGAGCTACTGCAGAAATACCTCTGTTTGTTAAACGACTAGTCATATGATTTACAGCCATTCTAGTAGCACAAAAGATTATAGAATTTGTAGCTTCGTAATATCGAAGCGTATTAATAATAGCATTTTCTTGATCACTTGATAAAATTTTGAATGCTTTATATTCAATATCAACATGTTGTGCATTAGATTTACCAACAGTAATTCTAACAGCATCTTTTTGATAATCTTTTGCAAGCTTTGCAATAGTTTTTGGAACAGTTGCTGAAAACATTAAAGTCTGTCTTTCTTTAGGAGTGGTATCCAAAATAGCTTCTAAATCTTCTTTGAAACCCATGTCTAACATCTCATCAGCTTCGTCAAGAACAACGGTTTTAATATCCTGTAGTTTTAATTTTTGACTTTCTATATGGTCTCTTAATCTTCCAGGAGTGCCTACAACAATGTTAGGTTTCATCTCTAAGTTTCGTTTTTCAGCACGAATATCCATTCCTCCAACACATGAAATAATTTTTGCATCACAACTTTCTAGAAACCAAGTTAACTCATTTTTTACTTGTAACGCTAATTCTCGAGTAGGAACAATAATAAGGGCTTGGGGTAGTTTTGATTTTTTAAAATAATTATCTTTACCAAGTATATTTTCTACCATTGAAAAACCAAAAGCTATAGTTTTACCCGATCCAGTTTGTGCAGAAACTAATAAATCTAATCCTGAATAATTTTTTTTTACAACTTCTTCTTGAACAGGTGTTAATTTCTCATAGCCTCTCTGGATCAGAGCCTCGGCTATTGAATCAGGAATTCCAGAATTTTTTAACATGATCAACTTTCAGATTTAAGAAACGCTTTAAGAAATACTTTCTATATTTCTTTTAAATTAACTAGACTGATCTTTTAGTCTTCAATATCAATAAAGTAAAGTATTAGAAACTTTATTTATATTAGCACTTAAATTTAATTATAAAGAAATAATTTAGAATGAATAGAAATTTTGATGTTGTTGTCATTGGAGCGGGTGCAGCTGGTCTAATGTGTGCAATTGAAGCAGGAAAAAGAAACAAAAAAGTCCTCATAATAGAACATACTTCAAAGATTGCAGAAAAAATTAGAATTTCTGGAGGAGGAAGATGCAACTTCACAAATATATACAGCAATAGTGAAAATTTTTTGTCAAAAAATAAGCATTTTTGCAAATCTGCTTTTTCAAAATATACGCAAAATGATTTCATAGACTTGGTAAAGAAACATAAAATTAAATTTCATGAAAAGAAATTAGGTCAACTTTTTTGTAATAATTCTGCAAAAGATATTATTGAAATGTTGATTACTGAATGTAAAACTCAAAAAATTGAGATTAAATTAAATACTGAAATCAAATCAATAATCCGTGAAGAAAATTTTTATATATTTGAAACAAAAAAAAAAGAGAAATTTATATGTTCATCTCTTGTTGTTGCTACAGGTGGTTTATCAATACCCAAAATAGGAGCTTCTGATTTTGGATATAAAATTGCTAATCAGTTTAACTTAAAAGTTACTAACCTTTATCCTGCTCTTGTCCCATTAACTTTTAAAGACGATATATTAGAGTTTTGCAAATCACTAGCAGGTGTTTCAATTGAAGCATCAGTAAAAATCAATAAAACAATTTTTAATGAAGGTTTAATCTTTACCCATAGGGGTATTAGCGGACCATCAATTTTACAAATTTCTTCTTACTGGAAACCTGAAAAGATTATTGAAGTCAACTTACTACCACAAAATTCAATGGATAAAATCCTAAAAGAAAGAAGAATAAAAACACCAAAACAAAACATATCAAATGTTTTGTCAGATTTTCTTCCAAATAAATTAGCAATTGCTATTACTAGTTTGCTTAATACTAACCAAAAAATAGGAGATGCATCGAATAGCACACTTAACAAAATTTCTAATTTTATAAATAAATTAAATGTTTTGCCAACTGGCACTGAAGGTTACAAAACTGCAGAAGTTACGTTAGGTGGTATTGACACAAATGAAATTAATTCAGCAACAATGGAGTGTAAAAAATACTCGGGATTATATTTCATTGGAGAAGTTGTTGATGTCACTGGGCATTTAGGCGGACATAATTTTCAATGGGCTTGGTCAAGTGGCTATGTTGCAGGTCAGAATGTTTAGATTAAATAACTGTGCGCTTAGCTGCATCTGAAGTATGGTCACCAGCTTCATCCCAATACGGTATAGGTCCATAAATTTCAATTAAAAAATCTAAAAAAGCCCTTACTTTAGGAGATAAATGTTTACCACTTGGGTAGACAGCATAAATTGGGACATCCTCTTGGACATATTCATCTAATATTGATACTAATGTGCCTGCTGCTAAATGTCTTCCAACAACAAATCTAGATAACATGGCTAATCCACCACCATTAATTGCTGATCTAAGAATTGCATCGCCGTGGTTGAACTGTAACTTTCCTTTTGCGTGTATCAATTTGATTTTACCATCTACTAAAAAATGCCATTCATTATAAGGACTTCCGCTCCTAAATGAAATAATATCATGGTTTAATATCTCGTCTGGGTGTTCTGGTTTACCATGTTTTTTTATATATTCTGGAGAAGCAAACAAAGTTCTTGGATTTGGAGCCAGTTTTCTTGCTATAAGTGATGAGTCTTTCATTACTGCAATTCTGATACCCAAATCAATATTGTTATCAACTAAATCAACAACCTCATCTGAGATAATCATCTCTATTTCCACCTCAGGAAAGCGTTCTCTGAATAAGGGAAGATGTGGAGCTATATGCCTAAAAGAAAATGTACCAGGAGCAGTGATACGAAGATGCCCTCTTGGTGCATTTGTAGCACTTGAAACAGCCGCTTCTGCTTCATCCACGTCACCAATAATTCTTCTAGCTCTATCAAGATAAGCTAAACCAACCTCGGTAAGTGAAACAGACCTTGTGGTTCGATAAAGTAATCTTGCTCCTAATCTGTCTTCTAATGCGGAAATATGTTTTGAAACTACAGAGGGTGATAAATCTAAGTTTCTTCCAGCTTTAGCAAGTGAACCATTATCAGCTATAGAAACGAAAACTCTCATTCCAGATATTAGATCCATGCATTACCTCTCAATAAATCTATATTTAACATAAATAGTTTTATTTTCCATAATACATTAAAAAAACTTGAAATATTTTTTGTCATTGCGTATTACCAAATTGCATACAGCGTGAAGTAAGACACTCAAGACAACTAACGAACCCGCGGAGGGGTGGCTGAGTGGCTGAAGGCGCCGGTTTGCTAAATCGTTAAAGGGAGCAATCCCTTTCGGGGGTTCGAATCCCCCTCCCTCCGCCATTAAGATAACTTCCTTATGTCATGCTATGTCATAAACCTAAGGATACACGGGAAGTTGTTGACGAAAGGTCTTCATACTATTTCATTATAAATCATCTTTAATCAAACCAACTTGTAGACCGAGTTGTGGACTGGAGATGACATGAAAAGATTAAATGCAAAGCAATTATTTGTTTTACCAAAAGGTAAATATCATGATGGAAATGGGCTTTATATTTCAATTTATAGCCCTGGAAGAGGCAAATGGAGTTTTCGCTATACAATAAACAAAAAATCTAGAGAAATGGGTCTTGGAAGCTACCCAGACGTTTCGCTTTTAGATGCAAGACAACATTCATTAAAAAATAAACAATTACTGAATAAGAAAATTGACCCAATAGATGAAAAAAACCGAGTTGAGGTTCTAAGGCAACAACAAAATAAGAAATTCTCCGATATAGCTAATCTATATATTGAAACTAAGAAAAAGCCTGAGTGGACGAACCCTAAAAGTGAACAACAATGGCGTAATACAATTAATACCTATGTATCACCAATACTTGATAGCAAACCATTAAATGATATTAATAGAGATGATATTATAAGTGTTCTTCGTCCTATTTGGAGAGATAAGACTGAAACTGCCAGAAAGCTTCAACAAAGGCTATTCCTCATATTTGCATTTGCCAAAATTAGAGAATGGTATACTCATGATAATCCAGCATCCTGGAAAGAACATCTCTCATTTATACTTCCAGACCCTTACTTAATAAAAAAAGTTAAACATCACCCTTCACTTAAGTTTACTGAAGTTGCAAAATTTTATGAAGAGCTATGTAAGTTTGAAATGTTGTCAGCCTATGCATTAAGGTTATTAATTTTAACAGCCACTAGGACCAAAGAAGTAATTGAGTCTCAGTTTGATGAATTTGATTTACAAAAGAAAGTTTGGACTATTCCAGCTGATAAAATGAAAGTTAGAAAAAAACATAAAGTGCCTTTATCAGATGAAGCCATATCAATAATTGAGTTGATGAGAAAAAAACATAACCACGAATATGTATTTACCAATCCTGCAACTGGTAGACATATATCTAATGGAGCAATGCTAATTTTCTTAAAAAAACAGTTTCCTCATCTGAAAATTACTGTTCATGGTTTTAGGTCTTCGTTTAGAGATTGGGCAGAAGATATAGGTCAGTATCAACATAATGCAATAGAGTTTTGTTTGGCACATGAATTACCGAACAAAGTTGAAAAAGCATATTTAAGGACAGACTTAATTGACGCCAGAACAATAATTATGAATGATTGGGAAAAGTATGTCGTCAATTGACAAATCATGTTTTTCTAATCGTTAAAATGTGCTAGGATTAATAATAGAAGAATTGGAGATCATGAGTGTAAAACATTAACTCCTCACTTGAGGAATTTTTAAGGTTTATATCATGTTCAAAAATAGACTTATCCCTAAAAAAGAAGTTTCAAGAATATTAAATATTAGCCCATCTACAGTATCTAGGTGGTCAAAAAATATTGATAATTTTCCAAAACCATTTCTTCTTGGACCTAATAAAGTCATGTGGGACTTAGAAGAAATTAATCAGTTTATTATTGAACAAAAAAAAATAAGAGGTTTTTTAGGTCATAAACCTGAGAGAGAAAATGTCAACAAAACTCAATGAAAAACAACTAATTGCAGTTCATTTACTTGCGTCTGGCGTTAAGGCTTCAATTATTGCCAAAGAACTTGCCATAAGAGAAGAAACATTATCACGTTGGAGGCAAATTGATGAATTTAAAGAGGCATTAGACGATGCAACTGAGGTTGTTTTAAGAGAAATTGATGAGACGCATAAAAACCTCTTAATTAGTTCTCAGAATGTAATTAGAGAAGCTCTAAATAATGAAGAATTAGATTTATTTAAAAAAGCTAATTTAGTACTTAGGTTTTTAAGCCTAATAAAAGGTAAGGATGATATAACCCAAAAATCATCGGATAATCTATTTAGGTATACACTTTAAAAGATTTTGGTATTAGAATTTAGATATGTCATTTTCGATAGATACATTTATTTCTAATTGTAAGACTTGGGATGAATTTGTATCCAAAACAAGTCAACTCGATGATAATATTTTAAAAGGTCGTCTGTTTGAAAGACTTACACAAATTTATCTTCTTATTACTAGTACCTATTCATCTAAACTTAAAAATATTTGGTGGTGTAATAATAAAGGTGAGCTGCCAACAAATATTCAAACAAAACTTAACCTACCATCTGGCGATGAAGGTATTGATTTAATTTGTGAGACTATAGATGGAAATTTTTGGTCTGTTCAAAGTAAGTTTAAAGCTGACCAAGATAAAGCCCCGACAAGAAAGGAGTTAGCAACATTCGAAGCTCTTTCATTTAATACATGCAAAAACATATCTCTTGCAATTGTAGTTCACACCTCAAAAAAACCTATAAAAAAATCGAAATTAATGCCTAATGTTACGGAAATAGGATTGGATAAGTGGTTAGAAATTTCAGAAGCAGAATGGAAACGATTAAGAGACTATTGTAAATCAAAAAAACTTTTGCCACCAAAAAAAAGAATACCACGGAAACATCAAAAAGTAGCAATCAACGATGCATTAAAATATTTTGCTGAAAATGGTAATTCACGTGGAAAACTTATAATGCCATGTGGAACTGGTAAAAGTTTGACGGCTTTTTGGATTGCTCAAACTCTAAAAGCAAAAGAAATAATAGTTTCAGTTCCAAGTCTCGCACTTATAAGACAAGGACTTGCTGATTGGACAGCTGAGTATTTAGCAAACGACATAAAACCAGATTGGATTGCAATTTGTTCAGATGATACTGTTGGTGATACAACTGACGCAGATAGCACGGTTGCTAGTATTTATGATACAGGTATACCAACAACAACAAACATTAACGAAATACAAAAATTTTTACAAAAAAAATCAAAGTTACCTAAAGTAGTTTTTGTTACATATCAAAGTAGCCAAAAGTTATGTGAGGCGTCAAAAAAGACTAAAAAAATTTTTGACTTACTTATATGTGATGAAGCACATAAAACCGTAGGATTTAACAATTCATTCTCCAAAATTTTATTTGATAAAAACATTGTTGTAAAAAAAAGAATTTTTATGACTGCTACAGAACGCGTTATAAGGTCCAACGGCAAACTTCAAGATGAATTTATCTCAATGGACAACCCTAAAAGTTATGGTGAAGTTTTCCATCAATTATCTTTCAGAGATGCCATAAAGCAAAAGATAATTTGTGACTATAAAATAGTTACACTCGCTGTAACTGAGAAGGAAGCAAAAATTCTAATTAATGAAAATCCAGCATTAAGTGTTTCAGTTGGCAAAGATAAAATTGAGACAGATGCTCATAATATATCTGTTGGTATTGCTCTTTTAAAAGTTTTTGAAAAATACAACATCACTCATGCTATTACATTTCATAATAGTATTAAAAGGTCACTGTTTTTTTCATCTCAACAAAAAGAATTCTTAAAAAAGACAGGAATTGTTAACTATCAAGTATCTAGTAAAAACTCTGCAGGCCAAAGAGCAGATGTATTAAGAAGTTATGCTAATGAAAAGAAATCCATTATCTCAAATGCTAGATGTTTAACAGAAGGTGTGGATATACCATCTATAGATTGTGTAGTTTTTGCTGACCCAAAAAAAAGTGTTGTTGACATTGTTCAAGCAGCTGGACGTGCGATGCGACAGTCAAAAAAAACTGGTAAAAAAATTGGATATGTTCTGTTGCCACTCATTGTTCCTGAAGAAGAAAATTTAAGTGATTTTGCAGACAAAACTAATTTTAAACAAATTTTAAGAATTATAACCTCTCTTTCTACTCAAGATGAGAGGATTGTCGATGAATTAAGAGAAGGTATTAAGAAAAAATCTATTGTACCCTCAAATATTGTTCAAATTGATTCAAATTTTTATAAACATTTAAGTATTTCTTCTACAGAATTATTTAACACAATATATACCCAAATTTGGTCAAATGTTGCGAGAGCAAACTGGTTACCATATTTAGAAGCAGAAAACATTGTCAAAAAATATCAATTTAAAAATTTAGACGATTATAGGAAAAGAAGCAGAAATTACCCAGAACTATTAAACATACCTCTAAATGCAGACAGATATTATAGAGAAAAAGGTTGGACATCATGGGGAAATTTTTTAGGTACCGGATACGTAGCTAACTTTTTAAGAGAATGGAGAGATTTTAATAAGGCTAAAGAATTTGCACATTCTTTAAATTTAAACTCTGGTGATGAATGGAAAGACTTAGGAAACAAAAACAAACTACCAAATGATTTACCTTACAACCCTGATCAAGCTTATAGAAATAAAGGTTGGAAAAATTGGCCAGATTTTATTGGAACAGATGATAGAACAGTTTTATTTAATTTTGTTCAGGCTAAAGAAATTGCAAAAAAATATAAAATAACAACACAGAAACAATGGGTTGACGGTATAAAATATAAGATACTTCCAAAAGGATTGCCTGTTGGTCCAGGATTAACATACAAAAATGATTGGCTTGGCTGGCCTAATTTTTTAGGTACAGAAAAAAATTTCTTGGATTTTAATGAAGCTCATAAAATTATTTTTAAAAAGCAAATAAAATCAGAGGGTATGTGGCGAAAATTGATTCAAGAAGGCAAAATACCTCGTAATATACCAAAAAATCCAGACTCATTTTATAAAAATAAGGGTTGGATAAATTGGCCTCATTGGCTCAGAAAAGAGAAAATAATTAAAAAATTTAATTATGATGAAGCAAGTGAGTATTGCAAAAAAATTGGCTTAAAAAGACAAGTAGATTTTCAAAAATTGAAAAAAACAAAAAATTTTCCTTTAAGAATGCCAAAAGAACCAAATAAAGTTTATAAAAATAATGGTTGGGTAGATTGGCCTACTTTTCTTCAATCGTCAATCATTCCAATTAATTTAAGAAAAATTGATGATTTTCAAAAAGCCAAAAAATTTGTGAAAGAAAATAATATAAAATCAAGTACTGAATGGACAAGATTTGTAAATGAGGGGAAAATACCAGAAAATCTACCATTAAAACCAGATTTTTATTACAGAAATAAAGGTTGGAAAGGATGGAATGATTTCACAGGAACAGAAAAAATTGATTATGATTTAACTTATTTTCAGGCAAGAAAAATAGTTCGTGCACTTGGACTGAAAAGTAATAAAGAATGGTTGGAATATGCATATTCTAAAAATAAACATCCAAAACTTCCTAAACAACCAAGAATAAAATATTTAAATAAAGGGTGGAGTGGTATGGATGACTGGCTTGGTATTTCCAAAGTTAAGATTACAGCAACTTATACAGAAGCTTCTGCATGGGCAAAAAAAAATAATGTAAATTCACTTAAAGAATGGTCCGAGTTATGTAAATTATCAAAAATTCCAAAAAATTTTCCAAAATCTCCAAATTATTATTACTTGAGAACAGGAGAATGGCGTGGATGGTTTTCATTTTTAGGAAAAACCCCTCAAACATTCAAGTCTTTTAAAGATGCTAAAATATACGCGAGGTCGTTAAAATTAAAATCATCAAAAGAATGGGCAAAACATGGTAAGGAAAAAAAATTACCAATAGATATTCCATCAACTCCAGATAGGATTTATTCATCAAAAGGATGGAAAGGATGGCATGATTTTCTTGGTAAAAAGAAATAATTAAAAATGATTGAGGTTTATAAAAAATTCATATTCATGCTTGGACTAACATTCATATTTATCATTATATTATATCAAATTTTTTAAATTTCTATATTGCACTCTAATATAAATATTTTACCATCCCCTAAGTCCCCCCAGAACTAGCTAATCTTGATTAATCTTTTCTCGCATTATAACAAATTCATTAGGATATATATGCTCTGTTACTAGTTTATAACGACCAATTATTTCATCATCAGTAACAGTTTCTACAACATAGTCACGTTCTTCAATCAAGTCGTTTAGTTGATTATTTAAGGATTGTCTTTGAAGTTTATCAAGATTATGTAATCTATCATAACCAAGAACATCTGCTACTTTTTTGCAGTATTTAAAATGTTCATCTTTTTTCATTTATTTAGCTCTATCAATATCAATTATGTTTTGGTTTCTTTTTAAATAATCAGGGTCATTCGATAGGCTATAGAATAAATTTGCTTTATTTTTAATCTTGCCTCTCCAGCCCATTGACCTAAGAGTTTTAATTGATGGGAGAGAGTCTAAATCAAACATGTCTATCATCTCTATCACATCATCTTCATGACATTCTTCAAGTTCTAGAGAACAATAGTTATTATATTTGTCATATGTAATTATAGCCCAGTAACGATTACCATGGAGCATACCTTTTCTTTTTAGATATATATTTTGTACATCTTGGCAACACATGCCTCCAATATATCTATAACCTAGGTAAAACACTCTGTGTCTAGGAATGGGTGGAAAAATTGCGTCTTTGTTTGAGAATAGGATGATATTTGTCATTTGTGCCTCCGCTTTAGTACTTTAGGCTGGATGCCAAGGCGTACAAGTTGGTAATTAAATGCCTTTGATTTAAATAATACTTTTAAATTATGATTTCAATATTAAGTTTAAATTGTAGACTAAATTGTAGACTGTATAATCATTAATCTATAAAATCTTGTTAAATCAGATAATTAAAATGGAATAACGAGGAGGTTATCTCCGTCATTAGGTTGATCTTTTCTCTTGAAACCAAATATAATTAAAAGCATCATTTTCATCTTCGAAAAACTCAAAGTACTTTAGTGGAACAATACTTAAACCTAACTCTTTTAAATTAAATAATCCAAATAAACCAATAGTACATTGATTAATTCCAGTCATTGAGCCTGTTTTAGAAAAACTACATGACTGTACGATATAAGAACTCTTACATTTCGATTGAATATAAGGAGCATGTAAATCACATATCTTAGGATTAACCCCACCTAAAATATAGTAAACATTATCATAATTATCATTATTTTTAATTTCTGCTTTTACACATTTATCTATTGGTTGAATTAAAGAATACATTTCTGAGCCATATCCAATTAAAACTTCTTTTTCATTATAATCTTTTATTTCATCTCCAAAATATAATCCTGGATTAAGCCTGAAGTTTTCATAATCAGATATACTAAAATGTCCTGAATAATCTGATAACCAGTTTCCAGATAAACTTTCAACTTTAAAACATGGGTATTTAAGGTTTTTCCATTCTTGAGTAATATTTATCTCATCAGATTTTGGAATATCTAATATAAGAGGATATGGAATTTCATCTATGTACGGCAAGCATATGAACAAAGATAGAATTATAAGGATTATTTTTTTGTAAAGTTTATTATATAAAAATGAAAACATTCTAAGTTTTATTCTTTCGTTAATGATCCTTTTTTATTCTTAGTCTTATTACCTCCGCAAACAAAACTAAGCTTAAGAGTGGCCAAATTACAACAAACAACCAAACATTTATCTCTTCATATGTAATACCCAAAAAACTTGCTGTATCTATTAATAATTTCACACAGAAATCATAAATTAAATCAATCAAAAAAATTCCACTATTTGCCATTAATTATCTCCTTTAAAACAATATTATTTCTTTCTAAGTGTCTAAAATATGTCTTAAATAAGATTTTTAGTTCACATTTATATTAATGAATAATAAATATCACTGTATGTGGTAATAGCGTGGTTATAAGTTTACAATTAATAACTTTTTTGTTTAGTATATTTTAATAACACATCAAATCTATAAAGCTAATTTTGAGATTTTTTATATGAGACTTCTTAAAAAAAAATTGATTATTCTTCTTTTTTTTATTATCAATTTTCAGCCTGCAATAACTTATGCAAATGAATTTTTATTTGGAAATTTTAAAGGAAAGACATTTAAAGTTGAAAAAGGTAAAAGGGCTTTTACAAATAAAAATTTATATTCTTTTAAGTCTCATTTGACAACAAAAAAGATAGGCAAAAATAAAGTTGAAATGAAAATTAAAGCAACTTTACAAATGAGAAAAGATACACCAGTCAAAACACAGATTAGACGTGATAAATTTAAAATCAAATGGGATGACAGTAAGTCTGGAAGTCTGATTAATGAATCTTCAAAACATAAAAATGATAAATCTAAATTTAAAATTGATGGGAACATATTAATTATAAGAAGTTGGATAGATAGAAATAAAATGTATGAAACACAAGTTTATGAGTACATCAAACCCTAGTGTAAATGGATAATTAACCTTATTTTAAAAGTCAAAAGTCATCATCTCGTAACGAGTAAAAATGAATGGTATGATTATGAGTGTTCAATTAGTGAATAAGTATGGTTAAATTAATAACATTATTATTGGTATCTTTTTTTCCTTTAAAAGCCCACTCACATGGAGGTGGGTTAAACAAACAAGGATGCCACAATAATCGTAGTACAGGTGACTATCATTGTCATAGAGGTAATAACACTAAGCAAAGCAAATATCCAAAATCAGGAGGTAAGTCATTTGCCAATGAAGATTTTTTCAACCTTAAACTCGCTAATTATTTAGGTGGAAGAACTGAAATTTCTTATAATTATGATTATAATATAAATGGTTCAACTCCCCGTATTGCTTCAATTAGAATTGATATAGTTACAGATGAATATGTTATTGAAGGAGGCTTAGATAAAAGAAGTAGTTTAGATAGTATTCAACAAGCTGTATTTGCTTCTACCTTAACAGGGAAAAAACCTGCAGTAGCTATTTATGATACGAACGGTTCTTGGGGTAAGTATGAACATAGAATATTTTCCTCAGCAAAAAAACTTGGTGTAAAATTCTTTTGGGTAAGTGGTAATCAAATTAAAGAACTAAATTAAAATTTTTTAGGACGTTAATGCTTTCATTATTCATTTACTTTTTTGTCTAATTGTCTTCCTTTGAATACAAAAATTAAAGCAGTTACAATATTAACAATCATCCATATCTCTTTCTCATATAAATGTACTGGTATCACAGGATTATATAAAACTGCAAAAAACCCGAAAATCCAAACAAAGATCATATCTTGTTTTTGATAAAGTTTGTATGCAAAATAAACTGAGCATCCACAAACTACTAACCTTGACAAATTATAATAACCGTATGGCATGGGAAAAAATCCTAATGCCATGAAAAGTATGGGAGCTATCCAAAAAAATTTATTATTCATTTCTACCTGAAATTTTATCTATAACCCCACCAAAAATTGAAATAATGATAATAGCTATAAATGGACCAAAAAATAGCAAAGCAGCTTGCATAAAATCCCAACCCCAAACATCCATCGCGCCTTTAAAACCTGCTATTGTACCAACTAGTGGTATATATGCTATAAATCCAGATAAAATAAATGCCATAAAACCAGATATATCAAACCAATATTCTAAGCCATCTATTGTCGCCCACCATTGAACCAATCCTAGACCTAAATATCCTACAGCCAATATTGTCCCTAATATTCCTGCCATTGAAGCCGCTCCTTTTATTATTAATAGTTTATAGATTGAGCTATTTCTTTTATTTTTGAAAGCATATAATTTTTCATTTTTGTGTCATATGATAATGTAAGCGTAAATGATTTATATCCGTCAAGAAGTCTATATAAACTCACATTAAAAATACTTTTGGTTCTATTTATAGAGGTACGAGTATAATTTGATACTAGATACATTCTATTGTTAATTTGCTCTAGATTTGAACCTTTCCAGTGCAAAATTTTAGCTCCTACTTGTGTTAAACCCCTCTTAACATTTTTATAAATTTCATTATCAAAAAAGCTTAAATCATTTTTACTCATTTTACGAATTTCATTTTGGTATATTTCTGATTTTGGGTATATCCTGATATTCATTATACCAATTACACGCCTATTTTTATAAAAATTAGCTGCAAAAGGTAGAGAAGAAGTAATCTTAATTTGATTTAATTCATATACCTTTTTATCTAAAATTTGTCTTTTTTTGAGATCAATGATTTGCCAATCTTTTGATAATTTAAAGTTAATATTGTTTGATAATTTTATATTTTGGTAATGATTATCTGCATATGATGATATTGGAGAGAATGATAATAAAAATATTAATGCTATTTTATATAAAGTTTGTGTCCTTAAGGGCATAATAATAAATATTTTAATTTTAATTTAGATTTTTAATCGCGTTATCACATTTACCTGGTTCTGATTTAGCAAATGAATCTTTGCAGAATTTATAAAGTTTATCAAAGTCAGTAACATTCATATTTTTAATTATTTTTTCTTTATTTTCATATTCATCATTAGACAAAATATTTAGCTTGATCAGCCTTCTAAGCGCATATTGCATCATTTTATCAATACTGTTCTTTCTTTTATTAACTTTAACATTACATTTCAAATTTCTTTTTTTAGCTAATGAAACGTGATTTTGAAAATATGGTCTTATTTCCCATTCATTTTCTAAAGTTGCTTTTTCACATAGCTCGACGTTACTGCATAAAGTTGGGTCGGATGTACAATCTTTTTTTTGTTTTTGTTTAGGTTTATTATCTTTACTAGAATATTGCACTTCACAACTCAATCCTCTTTGCCAAGCTTCTCTTACATAAGGTATATAGCTCGGTCTAGTTTGCCACTTACCACTGAGAACAGCTTCATTACATAATTCCTGATTATCACATAGCTTTGGATTTGAAGCACAATTTTCTTTATATGATTTTGTCACAGATTTAAATGAATTATTCAAATTATTAACAGTAGTACAACTTTTCAAAAAAATTAAAAAAGTTAAAAAAATCAGGCTGTTATGTAAAGTTTTTATGTTCATAATATTATTCTTTACTTATGTAATTATATTAAATTAGTATATTTTAATAAATTTGTTAAATTTTGATAGGAGTTTTTTTGTGGCACAAGAATTTGATTTAGAGTTGATAAATAATCAAGAACAAAGGTTACCTTGCGTTTTGATACTGGACACATCTGCTTCAATGTCTGGTAACCCTATAAAGGAACTCCAAAGTGGGTTAGATTACTTTGCTCAAGATGTAAAATCTGATGATGATGCATCTCAGAAAGTGCAAATAATGGTAATTAAATGTGGTGGAAGTGCAGAAATTATTAGTAACTGGACCGACGCAGAAAACTTTGAAGCCCCAGAACTTTATGCTGATGGAATGACACCAATGGGAAGTGCAGTTAGTTTGGCTGTAGAAGAAATTGAAAATAGAAAAGAAGAATTCAGAAATAATGGAGTTTCTTATTTACAACCTTGGGTTTTCATAATGTCAGATGGAGCACCAAACGATGATTGGCAGAACTCAGCTTCGAATTTTAAACAATTAGAAAAAGATGGAAAATTTACAGTATTCACAATTGCAGTTGGAGATGCTGACCAAGAAATATTATCGAAGTTTAGTATTAGAGAGCCACAAAAGTTAAACGGTATTGATTTTACTAAACTATTTGTGTGGATTTCAAAAAGTGTACGTATCGGCTCACAAAAAGTATCAGACAGCGATAAAACAAGTCTTCCTCCAATTGACTGGGCATCTGTGTGATGCAATTTGAATACGGGACTGTCTCTGTTAGAGGAAAGTCTCATATAGAAGATGATCTACCAAATCAAGACTATATCCAAGGTCATAGCATAGGAGAAACAGTTATTCTTGTTGCAGCTGACGGTGCAGGAAGTGCGGCAAGGTCTGAAGAAGGCTCTAGAAGAATTGTTAATAAAGTTTTAGATAATTTAAAAAAATTTAAAAATAAAGAAATCTTCACTGATCCATATGAACATAACGAAGAATTTCAAAGAATCATTTTAGAATCGATTGAAGAAATTCGAACAAATCTATTAGAAGATAAGAAAGAAGAATTTGACTTAATTAATAAAAAAAAAATAAATCTGGCAGATTTATTTAGTAATGTAGGAACAAAAGTTGTTCGCTATTTTTCTAAAACCAAGCCATATCAAAAAACTATAACAGTAGTTAATGAATCAGATGATAATGTTGAATTGAAACAAGATTTATCTAAGTCAAAATCAATTCAAGATAGTGTTTTGGTAGACTCAGTTGAAACTAAACTATCTGATTATGCATCTACTTTTTTATTGATTATAAATTCCCCTCTAAGCACTTTTACAGCTCATATTGGAGACGGATATATTGTTGGCTGGAAACGTAAATTAGAAAATTCAGATACTCAAAATCAAATTATATCTCTTCCAAGAAATGGTGAATACGATAACGAAACTTATTTTTTTACTATGGAAGATTGGAAAAAGAATATCAGGTTTTACTATAAAAAAGAAACTTATGATGCTTGTTTAATAATGTCAGATGGTGCTGATAAATTTTGGATAGGCTCAGATCGTAAAACGATTGCATTACCTTTATTTGAGAGTTTTATAAAAATTAGAGAAAAGCATAAAGATAAAGACTTATCAAACATTTTAGAAAATGTTTTTACTTTTGAAAAAATTAGCAAGGTTGATACTGACGATGCGACTATTGGGATGATACTTAGGTGAGCTATTATATTCAAAAAAATAAAAAAAAATTTGAATTGAAAGTAAAGGATATTTTATCTGAGTCTGGAGGTACAGCGATAGTTTATAATGTTCAGGGCACAGATGATTTTGTATTTAAATTATATAAAGATAAAAAATACGCAACTAAATCTGAAGCTAAATTGAAACAATTTATAAATGGTTTTCCTAGCACTGAACTGGTTTCTTTAAAAAATTTACCAATTAAGGGAAAATTTCACCAATTAGCATGGCCAAAAAATATTGTTTATGAAAAAAATAAACCCGTTGGCTTTTTAATGCCAAAGATAAGCTTTAAAAACACAGTACAACTGAACAGAATTTTTTCTATAAAAAACAGAAAATCTGAAAAAATAACAGAAGATATAACTTGGCGCATTACGGTAGCTCGAAATCTAGCCGATGTTTACAATACCCTCCATCAATCTGGATATTATGTTGTTGATACAAAGCCTGCAAACATAAGAACCTATAAAATAGTTCCAGGTGTATGTCTTCTTGATTGCGATGGTTTCAGATTAAAAAATTCTCCTTTTGAAGGTGATATGATTACCCCAGATTATATTGCGCCTGAATCTATTGGCAAGCCTCCGTCTCAATTAGGAAGAGAACAAGATATATTTGCCTTATCTGTTTTAATATTTCAAATATTTAATAATGGAATACACCCTTACTCTGGGATATTAAATAAAAATGAGACACTACCAATCCAAGAAAGAATAAAAAAATCGGCATATGCTTATGGAAAGGTTCAAAACCGAATACAGAAACCAAGTCCAGCTACTGTCCATCACATGTTCCCTGATGAAATGTTGAAAATGTTTTCTAGAATATTTGAAAAAAAAGAACGTCCCGAGGCTAGTGAGTGGGTATCCATATTAGATAATCTCAAGAAACCTTCTGCTCTAAGTAAATGCAATAAAATAGGTCACAGAGGATTTAAAAAAGGTTGTACCACCTGTGCTTTTGAGAAAAAAATATTAAATAATAATGTTCAAGTAAAAAAACCTGTTACTAAAAGAAATGTTTCAAATTATTTTAACAATTCACCGTTACCAACTAAACCCAAAAGTAACTTTGAAGATTTAAAGGATAGCATTTCAAAATTTTTATTTGGAAATAATTAATATGAGCTACTACATCTATCAGAATGATAACAAAAAATTTGATATTATCATAACAGATATTTTATCAAAATCTGGTGGTACAGCGACAGTTTATAATGTTCAGGGCGCGGATGATTTTGTATTTAAATTATATAAAGATAAAAAGTACGCAACTAAATCTGAAGCTAAATTAAAACAATTTATAAATGGTTTTCCAAGTACTGAACTGGTTTCTTTAAAAAATTTACCAATTAAAGGAGAATTTCACCAATTAGCATGGCCAAAAAATATTGTTTATGAAAAAAATAAACCCGTTGGCTTTTTAATGCCAAAGATAAGCTTTAAAGACACAGTTCAACTGAATAGAATTTTTTCTATAAAAAACAGAAAATCTGAAAAAATAACAGAAGATATAACTTGGCGTATTGGCGTGGCTCGAAATCTAGCCGATGTTTACAATACCCTCCATCAATCTGGATATTATGTTATAGACACAAAACCTGCAAACATAAGAACCTATAAAATAGTTCCAGGTGTATGTCTTCTTGATTGTGATGGATTTAAGTTAAAAAATTCTCCTTTTGAAGGTGATATGATTACCCCAGATTATATTGCGCCTGAATCTATTGGCAAGCCTCCGTCTCAATTAGGAAGAGAACAAGATATATTTGCTTTATCTGTTATAATTTTCCAGCTTTTGAATAATGGAATACACCCTTACTCTGGGATATTAAATAAAAATGAGACATTACCAATCCAAGAAAGAATAAAAAAATCGGCATATGCTTATGGAAAGGTTCAAAACCAAATACAGAAACCAAGTCCAGCAAGTGTTCATCATCTATTCCCTACTAAATTATTAGATATGTTTTCTAGAATATTTGAAAAAAAAGAACGTCCCGAGGCTAGTGAGTGGGTATCCATATTAGATGATCTTAAGAAACCTTCTGCTCTAAGTAAATGCAATAAAATAGGTCACAGAGGATTTAAAAAAGGTTGCCCAACTTGTGAGTTTGAAAAATTTGAAAAGAAAATAAAAAAACGTAATTCCTCTAAAGATAATAATATAACCAAATCTGCATCATCTTCTTCGAGCCCTATTTCATCGGGACCATGGGGACCTAACCAAAATAATTATTTACCCTATAAAAACAACAAGTATTCACAATCAAAAAATTCAAATAGTAATGACTCACTAAAGCTTTTAGGGGGTATTACCTTATTCCTTATTTTTGGTTTGTTCATTTACAACAATTTTGATGGAGATAAAGGTAAAGAAAATTTAATAACTATAAATAATGATTATAAATCTGATTGTGATGATGATCCAATAAAATGTAGTGATGCTCAATTATGTATAAAGGCAACTTATCATGGTAAATGGGATACAGAGCCTGATTTTAGAGATTATGTATCATTGGCTAAACAACGAGGACTTAGCTGTGGAACAGAAAATCTAAATAATGATAGTGATACAATACGTATATCAGGCAGTTGGTGGAAATCTGCTAATTGTACTATACAAATTAATAAAGTCATTGACGGTAAAAACTATATTGTAATGTATTTTCGTACGAATGAAGGAACGGAATTGATAATTTCTACTGATCAATCTCCCCTTTATCTTGGTAAAGCTGTAAATCTTAAAGTTGATAATTTTAAAGAATTATCCAATGCAACTACTGATGAAAAATATTGGGAAGGTGGGAAAGTTGAAAATGTAATAACTGTTATAAACCTGTCATTCTATTCAGGTTTTGTTGAGCAGTTGATTAAAGGTAATTACTTAGCAGTAGAAAATGATGACTATAAATTGCATGTGAGTTTGAGAGGCTTTTCTGCAGCATATAATTATCTTAGTCCTACTAACACTTGTGGGTATTAATTTTATTTAAATAACAACTATAAGGAGAATAAAAAATGACTGATAAAGCTAATCTCCCAGCCATGGCAATTATAGGAGCATCTTTTTCTCAAATTCCAAATGTCTTTAAAGGTGTTTTCTTATATTTTTGGCCTTTTTTATTAATGTATTTTTTAAAAGATTATTTTTTAATTTCATCTCAAAGTGTTGGATTAGGAAATATAGAGTGGATTACTACTATTGCCTCAATTTTAATCTTTCTTGGTATTATAGCTGTCCAAATTTGTTGGTATCAAAAGGTAATTACAAAACAAGATTTCAAATACTCATTTGATAAAAGGAGTTTTGTAACTATTGGCTACTCTTTGTTATATGGATTATTTATTGGAGTAAGTATATTAGTTTTTACAATGATTTTTGCATTTATGTCAAAAGAAGGTATTTTTTCTAGTGGCTTTGCAATAACTTTAACAATTCTTGCTATTATATTTAGTTTGTCACTGGCCTTTAGATTTATTCTTATATTTCCTGCTATTGCAGTAAATAATGATAAAACAAGATTAAAGAGGTCATGGGAACTTACTAGTGGTTATCATATGAAACTTTTTTTTATGATGATTGGTTTTACAATTTTAACTTCAATTCCTGCTGGTATAGCTAACTCCTTACTAGTTACATTTGGAAGTGACTCAGTTTTAAGTTTTCTATTAATAATGTTTGCATTGAATACTTTGTCATTAGTTTCCATGCTTCTAATTGCTGAAATGGTGGGTAGATTATTCGTTTTTTTTCATGTTCCAGATAAGATTAATGAATACTTATGATAGAAAAATATGAATATTGAACCTTTCTTCGTTATAGTCCATTTGGTAATTGGATTAATAGCTGGCAACGCATCCTATATTCAAAGACGTGCTCCTCATAACACATCATCTTATCCATTATGGATATACAGCTCTTGGGGGAGCATGACATTGTCATTTACAGTTTTATCAGGAGTGTTAGCGCCTTTAACAACTCTAATAAATTATAATATAACTTATACAGTATTAACCATAATTGAAATTTTTATAGGAGCTTTTATAGTAGGTTTTTTACCTATAAGAATTAAATTAATTATTGCTTTAATAGGTCCTGTAATTTTGTTTTATATATTTGGACTTTTGTGGGGGTTTTGGTATTTCTAATATTTTTTTAATTATATTTGTAGTTCTCTTGCTTTGAAACTTTTCTAAAATTCATCAACAAATATTTCTTATAAATAGTTATAACATTTATGTAAAAATTATTCTTATTACTTATTGTTATTCACCAATATTATCTAAAAACTCAAGAAACTTGTCTAAATCATCTTTGTTAGAATAGTTTAAGACACCTTCACCTGTTTTCTGACGAACATATTCATTAGCAATTCTTACTATTTCAAAAATATCAGTAGATTGTAGTGTTCTTTTTATTTCTCTTATATGATCTTTAATACCTGGTATTACCTCATATTCCCAAATTTCAGCAAATCTATAATTAACCATTTTTTTGTAGCTCAAGACGGCAATATTATACCACTTAAACGCTTCTTTTAAATCTTGATCTACGCCCGTACCAAGTCTAAAAAAACTTGCGACATTAATCATTCCAAAAGCCATACCTTGTTCAGCAGAAATTTTGAACCATTTAAAAGCTTCCTTTTTATTTATGATTGGAAAAAAATCACTTTCATTTGTGTTATTTATTTTATGTCCAGTATTATAGATGTTGCCTAATATAAATGAAGCTTCACGACATCCATATGAAGAAGCTAATTTTAACCATTTTAGCTCTTCTAGAAAATTTGTATTTTTTATTTGTACTCCATCAGCAAGTATTCTACCTAATATAGAGATAGCTTCCTTATTGCTGTTTTCTGCTTGTTCTTTCAATATTTTTATTGAACTTAAATGCAGTTTATCTGCTTCTTTTTCATTTGCAATAACACCTAATCCATTAAAATAAAGAGACCCTATATAAAATTGAGCACTTGCATTTCCATTTTTTGACAATGGTAACAATAATTTAATTGCCCTTTTAAAATCATTCTCAATTATTGCGTCTACCGCCTTTTGTAGGTCTGACATACCTTAACTCATAAAATGTTATATGATATCACACATATTTAAATTGTAGACTAAATTGTAGACTGAAAAACTATAAGTATATAATATCTAAATAAATCAGATGATTAAATTGAAATAACGAGGAGGTTCCCTCCGCCATCACTTGAAATTCTCTAAAATTTATTACAATTACCACGGCTACCAACTGGGCCTTCTAGAATTTCACCTGCACCCATCATTGCAGATGAGTATAAATATTCTTTACTTTTATAATTAATTGATAGGGTAAGCATGTATCCACCAAAGTAATCTTTATTAATGTAATAAGATACTAATATCACACTTCCATTAGGTTTATTTCTTTTACTAATTATTTTATAGTTTCTTTTGAATTTTCCTGATACATAAACAATTTCTTTGGCATTTAATTTTATCTTAAAGTTTTCCTCGATTCCCTGATCTTTATAAGAGTAAATATTATCAAGCAAATCAAGACCCAAACCAACTTTAGAAGAGCAATTAAACACTTCTTCATTACTGATTGCAGGATTTGAAAAAATTATTAAAATAATTAAAAATATTTTTTTCATATCATCTACATTGTTTTAGAAGTTTTAATAGTTTAACTTTATCATATGTCACATAAACAAAAAAGAGTTCTAATTTGGTGTGCTTTATTATGCTGGGGATTATTTATTCTTAGGGATTATATATAAGCCAATAGTAATTTGTATAATAGCTTAAGAGAAATTGATTTTTGCTAGTTTACTAATCTATTTTTTTTCACTTTCCATTACCATCAGTAATTGTAACTCTTTTCCGTTTATTTCTCTTAATTTTAATCCATTTCCAAATGGGTTCATGTTTTCATACTTTGTAAGACACTCACGTGCAGTAATATTTTTCCAAATTTCCTTTTTACCGTTAGAGTATAAAATCTCATAAACACGTTTAGTCTTATCCCATGACTTAGGTAAACTTTCTTTCATTTCATGTTCCATCATTCAACCTTATTTTGAATATGTTTTAACTGATCAAGTTTTTGATAATATTTCCTCTACTAATTTTTGCACCCTGAAAGCCTCATCAATCGTAGCTAGACTATTGGGTTTATAATTTAATTTTAGAACTAAATTGTCAAGTTGTGCCTTCAAACTTACTGCTCTAGGGTCTTCAGGTTCTTCCCTGAGAGGAATAAAGGTATCGCCTGTAAATATTGAATCTTTATAAAATTCAGCGACTTTTCTACTTGCTTTAGATCCCTTAACCGTAAATTCCTGTCGATCAGGTTGCATGCCTCCAACACTTGCAAATATATTAACTGGCAAACCATCCTTGTTTTCTAGTTTAGCAAGAACAGCAGTTTCACATAACACTGGATCTTTTGGATAGGTTGTCTTTGCCCAGATCACTTTAAGAGGACCTAATACACGTTCGGTAAAAAAAATAAAATGAGATATTACCTCTCTAGTCATACCACCCTCTTTTTTAAACCGAAGCCAATCTGCTTCTTTTTGCCATTGACGAGGCCAAAAAGGATAAGTAACTATTATATCAACACCAAGCATCTCTCCCATTTCACCATTTTTTTTACTTTCTAATAAATCTGCTAGAGCAACACCTGAAGCTTGAGTGAAATTTACAGCAATAGGAACATCATAATTTTTGAGTTTTTCTATGAGTTTTTTACTATCATGAACATTTATGCCAAATGGTTTTTCTAAGAAAAGAGCTTTACCCATCTTTACTGTTTTCATAGCATACATTTCCCTTACAGTAGGAGGACATGCTAGATAAACTAAATCAGCCTTATCTATAGCATCATCAACATTCTTCATAATTTGGGATCTACCATCTTGTTTAATGGCATTTTCACAAGCAATTGGGTTTGGATCCCATAGATAATTAGGATTAAATTCTTCGTGTATTCTCATATATTTTAGCATACGTGTGCCCATTATACCTAGACCGATAATAGCAACATTTTCTGACATATTATTCCCATCAAAATGTAAGTAAAAGTTTATATTATTCTATTATAATCATGATTTAAATTACTAAAATTATAATAATTTAGTATTTGTATTAATTATACATTTCTAAAAAAATGTTATTGAAAAAATACGTCAAAAATCTTTATTTGTTTTTTCAGGGCTAGTAAAACTAAAACCAAAACTTCCAACTCCTCCTAAATTAGCTACAACACTAGCTAATTCTGGTGTGTTAAAACCTCCAGCCATAGGTGCTTGAGTTATAGGTAATTTTAATTTATAAAAGTTGAATATGTTCATAATTAGAATGTTACATATTTAGTATTTTTTTAATACGAATAAATATAATAAGTAAAAATATCAGCTTATTTAAAAATATCCTTTTTTCTTAAAACACGTGCTATCAAATTATTCATTGAAATTTTTTTTATTTATTTAATATCACTATTTGAATAAGCATAAACTTGTTACACATAACTCAAAATGTTAAATTAATAAAAATATTTCAAAGAAAGGTCATCTAATGTCAACTATACCACGACCTCAAAACCCAGAGAAAAATCCTCGCGTTAAAAGTGTATTTGAAGATATTCGTGCTACACGTAAAAGTGATTTTATAAATAATTTATGGCACTATCTTGCATTTGATCCGGATCTTCTTGAAAGCACATGGCGTGATGTAAAAGAAATAATGACAAAACGTAGTCATCTCGATCCTATTACCAAAGAACTAATATACATAGCTGTTTCTATCGCTAATAGCTGTGAATATTGTATACATTCTCATACTGCTGCAGCAAAATCCAAAGGAATGACAGAAAAACAATATGCTGAGTTTTTATCAATTGTATCCCTTGCTGGAAGAACAAACCATTTACTTAATGGAATAAAAGTTCCAATAGACAAAGAATTTAATCACGAGAGTAATTAAATAATTTTTTTAATAAATGAAAGGATTTTAAAATGATTACTCGTTACACTAGTCCAAAAGTAACAGAACCAGCACCTAAATTGTGGTCTAACTGTATTGTGTGTGATGGTATTGCCTACATTTCTGGATTAACATCAAGAGATGAAGATGGAGTGACTATCAACGGATTAGATGAATATGAACAATCCAAAATAATATTCGAAAAATTTAAAGCTTTGATTGAGGCTGCAGGAGGAAAAATGGCAGACTTTACCAAACTTACTATTTTTGTGACCCGAATACAGAACAACAAAGAAGTTTGGAAGGCTAGAGCTGAATTTTTTGAAGGAAATTTTCCTGCTTGTTCTTTAGTAGAAGTTTCAAAACTAGCTGAACCTAATATTTATGTAGAAATTGAAGGTGTTGCTCATATTGGGAAAGGCAAACGTTAAAAAATTTTAATAATCAAAGTTGTTTAAGAATAAGTTTATTTTTTTAATTATTTTTTAATTAAAATAAATTTTTATATTTAGTTTTAGTATTGGTATTTAATGACAAAAATTGCATCAATTATGATTTACGGAATTGGTATTTATCTATTAGTCATTCTTGTTATGTTTGTCTTTCAAAGATCACTATTATACTTACCTTCAAAAGAAAAACTTGATCCCTTTTTTTATTCTAATACAGGATTAAAAAAAGTTAATTTGATTACCTCAGACGGATTAGTTCTTAGCTCTTTGTTTAGAAAACCAAATACTATAAAACAAAAAACAATAGTGGTATTTCATGGTAATGCTGGACACATAGGTCATAGAGTAGAAAAATTTAGAGCTTTTTTGGAAGAAGGCTACGGTTTATTATTACTTGAATATAGAGGTTATGGAGAAAATTCAGGAAAACCATCAGAAAGTGGTTTGTATAAAGATAGTAAAGCAGCTTTAAACTTTTTATCTGAACAAAATATACCTAAAGAAAAAACTATTTTATATGGAGAGTCTTTAGGATGTGGTTTGGCTGTAAAACTTTCTACACAAGACACATTTAAAGCAATAATCCTAGAAGCTCCTTACACATCAATTGCTGATGTTGCATCTCGTCATTATTGGTACCTTCCAGCTAAATTACTTGTGTTAGATCGCTTTGATATATTCAGTATGATAAAAAAAATTAAATCACCATTACTAATCATTCATGGTGAAAAGGATGATGTAATTAGTATAAATTTTGGTAAAAAAGTTTTTAAATCTGCACCAGAGCCCAAAAAAGCTATCTTTATTAGTGATGCAGGTCACAACAATCTTTATGAATTTAATATTTACGATAAAATTGAGCATTTTTTAAAAGAATTGAAGAAATAAAAAAAATTCAAAAAAAATATGAAAGTTATTTCGATAAAATTAATATGAAAAAAATTCGAGTAAATCAATTAACATACTTGATTTTAATTATTGATTTCTTATTTGTCATTTAGTTGTCGAAATAAAAAGGTAATTCATAATGTCATATAGATTTTGTATAAAATTATTTTTCTTTTTGTTCATTACAAAGTTTGCATTTGCCGATATTATCAATATAAATAACGGGCAAATAAAAGAACTATCTAAAATAAATGTACCAATAGTAGATGTTAGAAGAGTTTCGGAATGGAAGCAAACAGGTGTTGTTCCAAGAAGTATTTTGCTTACTTTTTTTGATGAAAATGGAAATTATAATTTCGATAAGTGGTATAAAAAATTACTTCTAAAAATTAATAAAGGTAAACCCATTATTTTAATATGTAGGACTGGAAGAAGGACTAGGATAATAGCTGAAATGATGGATAGAAAATTAGATAATGTAATTTATAATGCTAAAGATGGAATAACATCATGGATTGATGCAAAATTACCTACAGTTAGACCTCAACATTAATTTATAATTTTAATTAATAAACCAAAATGTTTTTAGTTATCAGTTTCTTAAAGCTTTGATAGCAGCTGCTATATCCTCGTCCTGAATATTTAAAGCTTTTCTTTTGACTCTTATTTCATGTGCTTTTTCTAATACATTAGCATGAGAAAATCCAATTGGTGGGTCAAATTTATAACTTGCAAGTTCTATGAGTAATCCTAATGGTTCTCTAAAATAGATTGAATCCATAAACCCTCTATCTTTAATTCCAGTATTTGAAAATCCATTTTCATTCAAATTTTTTTCAGCTATACGAATAGTACTTTGACTTACCCAAAAAGCAACATGATGGACACCACCACATTCGTTTTTAATTTTTTGTTTGTCAGGTATTAAATTTTCATTTGTAAAAACTGTGACCGTAGTACCATCACCACAATCAAAGTATAAATGATTTGTATCAAGATCGTCCAAATTTGGCTGTTCAAATATAAATTTCATACCAAGTATATTTTGCCAAAATTCTATTGAGGTTTTTTTATCTGCACCATTTAAGGTAATATGATGTATACCTTGAGCTTGTATAATACTCTTCATTTTGTTCCTTCTAAATAATTTTCATTAATAATAAAAATTGATGAAGCCCTAAAATAATCAATAAAAAAAAATACAGTTTAATTTGTGACTTGATAAGTGGTTTTATAATTGCTTCATAGATAAAATTCATAATTTTCATTTAATTGTGTAATTTTCAAATTCAACCTTTGTTTGAAATAAATTAACTAATACAATAAGTAATAAATAAAATTGTAGATTATTTTGTTTCAACAACATTTTAAATGATGTTTATATATAATTATTAAATGATTTGAACAAATCGAATTAGGGGTAATCAATATGAAAAAATACAACCATTTTGTTAACGGGAAAGAAATGTTGCCAAATAATGGTGAATATTTTGAAACTGAGAACCCATACACATGTGAAAAGTGGGCTGAAATTGCGAAAGGTAATGCTCATGATGTCGATGTAGCTGTTAAAGTTGCAAAAGAAGTATTCGAAAACAATTGGTCAAAAACAAAACCAACAGAGCGAGGAAAATTACTAGTAAAACTAGCAGAGCTTGTAGAAAGAGATGCTCAAAAATTAGGTGAAATTGAAGTTAAAGATAATGGAAAACTTATAGCTGAAATGGGTGCTCAAACAAGATATCTTGCTGAGTGGTATAGATATTTTGGAGGACTAGCTGATAAAGTAGAAGGGTCCGTATTACCGTCTGATAAACCTGGCATATTTAATTTTACTAAATATGAGCCATTTGGTGTTGTTGGAATGATAACAGCATGGAATTCACCTTTACTCCTTTTATCGTGGAAACTTGCTCCTGCTCTAGCAGCAGGAAATACTGCTGTAATTAAACCATCAGAATTTACTTCAGCATCCACTTTGGAATTTATGAAATTAATATCAGAGGCAGGTTTTCCTGACGGAGTTGTAAATTGCATTACAGGCATGGGTGTTGATGTTGGGCAACCATTAGTTGAACATAAACACGTATCAAAGATTGCATTTACTGGATCAGACGTTTCTGGTCAAAAAATCTATGAAACTGCTGCAAAAAAAATAATGCCAGTATCTCTTGAATTAGGTGGAAAATCACCAAATATCGTTTTCGAGGATGCTGATTTTGAAGCTGCTATAATGGGGGTGATTTCAGGAATATTTGCTGCTACAGGCCAAACATGTATTGCTGGATCTCGTCTTTTAATTCAAGATTCAATATATGAAAAATTTGTTGAAAAACTTGTTGAGGTTGCAAGTGACGCAAAAATTGGAGACCCTATGTCTTTAGATACTCATGTTGGTCCCGTAACCACTCAACCACAATTTGAAAAAATAATGAGCTATATTGATATCGCAAAAGCAGAAGGAGCAAAATGTCTTTTAGGTGGTCAGGCATATTCTAGTAAGGATGTTAAAGGTAATAGATTTGTAGAACCAACAATTTTTACTGATGTCAATAATGATATGAGAATTGCCCAAGAAGAAGTTTTTGGACCTGTATTGTCTATAATTCGTTTTAAAGATGAAGAAGAAGCTATCAAAATTGGAAATGATGTGATTTTTGGATTAGCTGCAGGTGTTTGGACTAATGACATTGGAAGAGCCCTTAGAACTTCTGATGCCTTGAGAGCAGGTACAGTGTGGGTAAATACATACAGAGCTGTTAGCTTTATGTCTCCATTTGGCGGATATAAAAGATCGGGCAGAGGTAGAGAAAGTGGACAAGAATCCATTAAGGAATTTTTACAAACAAAATCTATATGGATTGCTGAAAAGACTTCAGTTTCGAATCCATTTATTATTAGATAATTTGATACTTTTATATTTGCTCAATAGGAAAAATAAAAATGGACTTTAATGCTCAATCTAACATTTCATTCATTGAACAGAAAATTGATGATTTAGAAAAAATAACTGATCAAGACAATCCATATACAAGAATTGTCTTTAGTAAGAAATTTTATGAAGCAAGAACCTGGTTAAAAAATGAATATCAAAAACTTGGATTAATAGTGTCTACAGATGATGCTGGAAACTTGATCGGACTTTTAAAATCAAAAACTAATACTGAGAAAGTTGTTATTATAGGATCACATATTGACACAGTACCCTCAGGGGGAAGATTTGACGGGATTGCTGGGGTTGTTGCTGCATTGTGTGTAGTAAAACATATTAAAGAAAATGATATCAACTTACCTTTTAATCTTGCAGTATATGATTACCTTGGAGAAGAATTAAATGATTGGAGTATTTCATGCATTGGAACACGAGGTATAATAGGTGCTTTAAATGAAGATATCTTGTCCAGGAGCAATTCGTCGGGAGCAATTCTAAAAGACGAAATAGATAAGATTGGTGGAAACTCTAATTTACTTACAAAACCATTTTCAATTATTAAAAATATTGTTGCATGTTTAGAATTACATATTGAACAAGGTAAAGTTTTAGAGCAAAAAAAAATAGATATAGGCATTGTAAGATCTATTCCAAGTATTTCTAGGTTTAGTGTGGAAGTAAATGGTCAAGCTGGTCACAGTGGAACTATTTTAATGGATCAAAGAGCCGATGCTCTTGTGTCCTCGTCAGAAATAATAACTTTTGTAAATAAGTTAGCTTCAAGATTAGCTAAAGAAAGTAATCAACATTTTGTTTCAACTATTGGTAAAATTAATGTTCACCCAAATGCTGCGGCAATTATTCCAGGTAAAGTTGAAATGACAATCGATTTAAGAGCCTCAAGCAAAAGTTCAAGAGAACAATATATTAAGGAATTAGAAAAAAAAATTGAAACAATGAACCAAAGCGGTCCTTGTAAAATTAAAATGAAAAATATTGCTTTTGCACCTTATGTCGAAATGGATAAAGAGCTTGTAAAGTTATTTAAAGCATCTTCTGGTGAATATGGCTTCTCAAATATCATAATGGATAGCGGCGCTGGTCATGACACAGCTCATTTGTCAAGAGTTGCACCTGCCTCTATGATTTTTGTACCATGTAAGGACGGTTTAAGTCATTGTCCTGAAGAATTTGCAGAAATATCAGATATTTCAAAAGGTACCGCTGTACTATTTAAGATGGTAGAAAAATTAGCTAGTTCAAATCAAAATTAAATTATTTTGAAAAAATCTATAACATTTTCTTTGTTTTCTAGATCAAATATAAAATCTATCATTCCATTGACTCGATTTTTATCTATCTTCTTAGTTGAAGAAAAACAACATTTAGAAAATTTCTCTAAATATTCTTTTTCGGACAAAGGTGCATTTGGGTGACCATAAACATGATCAAGATAAATTTCAATTTTACTGTTATTAACAAGTGTAATAATAAATTTTTGTGGTGTAAGGACTTTTTGATCTAATTTTTCATTCTTAATCATTTTAATTTTTTTTGCAAAATTTAGTGTTTCAGCATTATTTAAATATTTTTTTTCTGTAAAACTTGTAATATCTAGATGGTTATTAATCATGAAACTTGCGCCAACAAATTTGGCGCATAACTTTGAATAATTTGTTGTTAAATTATTTATTATTGGTCTTGCAACTAATTTGTAAACACCAGGTGGAACATGACATTCAATTGATTCAATGTCATTTTTATTTAATCCATATTTAGACTTTAAATCTTTTATAGCATGGACTAATCCATGAGTTAGTCTTCCACTTGGAAAAGGTTTATGAGCTAATTGATCAATCATCCAAACTTTACCAATATTCTCTTGGAGATAAGTCGTGTCATAGTCATCGTTTTCCATTAATTTGAAGTAACCATGCTCTCCATTAAAAACTCTTTTAGGACCAGGGAATCCGGCTTTTGTAAGGTCGATAGAAGCTAGAGCTGCTTTTGCATTAAAACCAACTTGAAGTCCAAGAATTGGTACACCCTCAACATGTGACTGCATGTTTCCACATGTTTGAGAATACATAATACCCAAAGCATTATGTATTTCTTCCATAGAAAATTTTTGTATTTTTGATAGAGCTGCAACAGCTCCAAAGCCACTTGCAGTTGCAGGTCTGAAAAATTTTAACTCCCCTCTAGCACATATACCTAGAAATGAAGCAATATCAACTCCTAACGCCAAACATATTAAAAAATCTTTACCATTTGTGTAATGACCTAAATTGTTTAGTTCTTCACAATGAGCAAGTAAAGAACTCAAAATAGCTGCCATAGGGTGAACAACTGCACCTTCATGAATACAGTCAAATTCAAGACAGTGTATTTGATATGCATTAATAAGTGTTGCTGCGTCCCTTGAATATCTATCCCATGTTCCAAGCACAGTACAATTTTGACCCTCAGACCAGGTGTTTGCGATCTTCTTAAGTTCGTCTAATTTTGAACCTGTACTTCCAGCAATTCCCACACCAACTGTATCTAATAAAAAAACTTTTAATTGTTTAATTGTTTTTTTACTTAAATCTTCATATTTCGATAAAAAAATATGTTTAGAAAAAATTTCAGCGACTTCTTTACTCATATTTAACCCAATTAATTAAATCTTATTTGCATAAAGAAATAGTTTCAAACTCAGCCGGACTTGTTATTTCAATCAATTCAAGGTCATCAGAGTGCTTAATTTCTCTGTGATGTATTTCTGGTGGCTGATAAACTACATCACCTTCATTTAAAGTGAATGTTCCCTCACCTTCATATTCAAATTCAACACTACCCTTTAAAATATAAACCATCTGAAATTTTAATTTATGATAATGCCATTCTCCATTAGCGTGTTTTCCTTCTATAGCTTTAATAACATTGGCTCCAAAATCACCCGAGGTTGCCTCTTCAATACCTAAATTCTTATAAGAAAAAAAACCACGTAATCCAGATTCAAATTTGTTTTCTTTAGCCCTTGTGATTTTGAATTTCATTTTTCCCTCTTTCAGATAAATGTTTAGAAAATTTTATTTTAATGATCTTTAATTTTTTGATCATAACAAAGAATTATTTTTAATCAAAAACTACATATTTCTGTTTTAAAATCCATACCATGACCATAACGTGATGTAGGTGTTAATGTTCCATTTTTTGGAAGAAGTGGTTCTTTCCAAAGATGATCATACCAGCCCATATACTCAAGCCATGACGGGTTTTCAATGGATGCAACAATATGAATTGAGAGTTCAGGAAACATATGCGGTGCAATTTTAATTCCATAGTTGTTTGCTAATTTTGAACTATACATCAAATTTGTATAACCTCCTCGCATTATGTCAGGTTGAAGGATTGGTATTTTTTGGCCTCTCATTAATGGTAATAAGTCATGATGTGTAAAATTATTTTCACCAGTTACTATGGGGATTGATGTTGAATTACAAACTTCATCATAACCATCAAAATCATCTGCCATAATTGGTTCCTCAAGCCACTCAGGTTCATAACTTTCAATTTTTGGGCATATTTTAATAGTTTCTTCTACTGACCAGCCTTGGTTAACATCAATCATAATTCCAATATCTTTACCAATTTCCTCTCGCATATCTCGAACATTGACTATGTCTTCGTCATTATTAAAACAGTGGGCAACCTGCATTTTTATAGACTTAAATCCTTGTCCAACATATTTTTTTGCTTTTTGTATCATACCATCATGACCTAGGCCTCTATAACAGCCTGACCCATATACGGGGAAGGCTTTTTTTGTTCCTTTCCATATTTCCCAAAGAGGCATTTCTTTTGTTCTTCCATAGCAATCCCATAAAGCAATATCTAATGCTGACATTGCCATTACTGTTATCCCCATCCTTCCTTGTATGAAAGTAGAATTCCACATTTTATTCCATAAATATTCAATACTATCTATACTTTCTCCAATAATAAGTGGTTTTAACATTTCATTTATGCACATTTCTAAAGTTTTTAACCCACCTGATAATGGATGAAGATGACCTGTTCCAATTACCCCATCTTTTGTTTCTACCTGAACAATTAAGAGATCTATTTTTTCAAGCGTTAAGAAACCTGTTTGAGGAGGGTCAGAAAATGGTACTGAAGTTATTTTTGTTTTTACAGAACTTACTATCAATGATTTTCCCTCATATAATTCTACAATAATGATAGCTCTATTAAAATTATAAACTCAAGGCAAAAATTACTAATATCAATGACACAATAATATTTAGTTGATATCTTAAATAAGATAGATATCTACTTATGTAAGGTTGATTTAATGGAAGCTTTAATAAATGGAGTAAAAGTACCTAATTCACTTTTAGGTTCTTTAAAAGAAACTAATCTTAAAAATGTAACTAATGAAAAATTAAGAGAATTACTAAATAATGATGGTTATCTCTTGCTTAGAGACGTTATTGATAAAAACGATATTATTAAAGCTCGAAATGATGTTTTTGAAAAATTGAACAATGTAGATGAGCTCACTGATCCATTTACTGAAGGCATTTGGTCGGGGAAATCAAGAAGAGATGAGTTACATAAAGATAGAGGAGTTTTTTGGGAAGATGTAAGTAATACAGAATCATTAAGAAAAGTTACAAATGGCAATAATTTACAAAGTGTTTTTTCCAAAATTTTTGGCATTTCCGCAATTGGCTTTGATTTTATATTTTTAAGAGCAGTATCAGGAGGAAAATTCACTCATATGCATTGTGATGCAGGTTTTTTTACAAGAAAAACTCAGAAGGTACTTACATGTTGGCTTGTTTTTACAGATATAACTATTGATAAGGGTCCTTTATTTATAATTGAAGGATCTCACAAATTTTTAGATATTAAAAACAAATATACAGGATTTGACGTAGACGTTCATAAACATATGAAAGCTACAATTGACACAGACCCTATTACTTTTGCTCAAGAAAGAAATACAAAAATTTTAACTGCCCAGTTTCATCCTGGAGACGCACTAATTTTTGGTATGTACACAGTTCACGGCACTTTTGAAAATTATGCTAATGATAAAAAAATACGCTTAACATGTGATATTAGATTTCAACCTAATAATGAGTTGAAAGATCCAAGATATTTTGGACCAAGCCCAACAGGAACTACTGGGTCTGGCTATGGTGAACTTAATAGCGCTAGACCACTTAATGAAGATTGGCATGTTAGATAAAATATAAAATTAAAACACATTTTAAAATTGGATATCATTATAAATTGTCTAATGTAAAAATACACGAAAGTTGGAAGATTGAGCTGAATCAGGAATTCACAGCTCCTTACATGTCAGATCTTCGATCATTTCTTAAACAACAAATTTTGTTAGGAAAAAAAATTTACCCGCCTATGAGTAAAATTTTCAATGCTTTTAATTTAACTCCTTTTAATAAAGTTAAAGTTGTTATTGTTGGACAAGATCCTTATCACGGAGAAGGTCAAGCAAATGGGTTAAGCTTTTCTGTAGAAAAATTTAAAAAAATTCCACCCTCCCTTCAAAATATTTTTAAAGAATTATTTGATGACCTTCGCATTACCTCTCCTCAGAATGGGGATTTGCAAAATTGGGCTCATCAAGGAGTTTTAATGCTAAATAATAGTTTGACTGTTGAAAAAGGAATGCCTGGATCCCATCAAGGTAAAGGATGGGAAAAATTTACAGATTCAGTTTTGAAAGTCATTAATGAAAAAAAAAATAATGTTGTATTTATTTTATGGGGAAGAAAAGCTCAGGACAAGTGCAATTTTATTAATAAAAACAATCACTTAATTCTTGAAAGCGCTCACCCATCACCATTTTCTGCTCATAATGGATTTTTTAGCTCCAAACCTTTTTCAAAAACAAACAATTATCTTAAACAAAAAAATATTGAACCTATAGATTGGCAGTTATAAACTCTTAGGATTGAAATGGTAACGATTTTATGAGTGCTAACAATACTATTGGAATAATCTATATTATAGTTGCTATGGCAACATTTTCTGTTCATGATTCCATCTTAAAATATATCTTTCAAAAAGTTTCATTATATGAAATTTATTTTGGAAGAACCTTAATAGCGGCAACATTATCCTCTGTATTTGTACTAATTTATAAAAAAAAAATAACATTTATTACTCACTATCCTATTTTGTCATTGATCAGGGTAATTCTTCATTTTTTAGCTTTTAGCATGTTCTTTATATCATTAACTTATTTGTCACTTGCTGTGGCAACCGCATTATATTTTTCAACTCCTTTTTTTATGTCCATTTTTGCTAGAACACTTTTGAAAGAAATAATTGGTTACAGGAGATGGTTAGCAATTTTTTTTGGATTTATAGGGGTTTATATAATCTTAAATCCAAATTTTTCTAATTTTGATTTTAAAAATTTATTACCACTTTTGTGCGCATTTTTTTATTCTTTGTCGATGACTATTACTAAAATTACGTCAGATAAAGACAACACTTATACTCAGTTATTTTACTTTTACATTATAACGATAATTCTATGTTCAATTATGTATTTATTTCTTGGTTCAGGTCAATTTGATAAATTCAATGATCCAACAATTAAATTTATTTTTAGAGAATGGTTCAGTAATTTTGATTATACTTTTCAGTATATTGTTTTAATGGGAATTTTAGCTTCAATTGCATTTACATGTGTCTTTAAAGCATACAGTAATTATTCAACTTCAATTACATCTATATTTGAATATTCATTGATAATTTGGTCAATAATTATTGGATATTTTTTATTTAAAGACATACCTACTATTAGAACTATTATAGGTGTAATCATTGTAATGAGTGCTGGTGTTTATATCTTTTTAAGAGAACAAAAACAAAATCAAGAAGTAAATTTAGACACTCCATTAAGAAGATAATTTTATTTTGAAAACTAAATTTATTAAAAAAAATAAAAAAGGAAAATAAATGAAAAATGAACATCCAGGAGTTTCCTGTCTTTATAAATTTATTGAAGCTTTTAATACAGCAGAAAAAAATAAAATTATAACAAACTTACATTTTCCCCATTACGTTCACTCAAATGGAAATGAACCAGTAATTTATAAAAATGGTGAAGATTTTTGGAAATCATTAAAAGTACAACTTGATACAATGATTAAAGTTGAAAATTGGAATTTTTCAACTTTAGATAAATGTAAAATTATTAACAAGACAGAAAAAACACTTCAATGTGAAGTACATTTTAATAGAAGGTTAATAAATAAAAAAAGTTATGGATCAGCTAAAGGAATTTGGATTTCTACTAATAGGGACGGAATTTGGGCATTACAATTACGATCAATGATTCCTGTTTCAGGAACAATTAGTTCTTTGGCAGGAACAAATTTGAATAATATTTGAATATATAGAACTTTTAAAAGAAGTAAGTGTATAGGTAAAAATCTATTATACTGGATAACAAAATTAATTTTAAATAAAGATTTTTTAGATGCTTAAAATATATTTTTTAGTTTTATTAATTAATACATTTGCCCTTTCTACACTTGTAAATGCCAGCTCATCTATAAAAATAATTGATGGAGACACTATTATACTTAACTCCGAAAAAATTAGATTTTATGGTATTGATGCGCCAGAAATAAAACAAACATGTACTGATAATAATGGACAATTATATTCGTGTGGAATTAAAGCAACTTTAGAACTTAAAAAAATAATTAGTTCAAAAAAAGTATCATGCATTAAAAAAACAAAAGATAGATACAATAGATCTATTTCAATATGTTATGTAGATGGAAATGATATAAACTCATTGATGGTAAAAAAAGGATGGGCACTCGCTTACAGAAAATATTCAAAAAAATATGTAAAAGACGAAGCCATAGCTAAATCAAACAAATCTGGAATGTGGTCAGGAAATTTCATAGCACCTTGGAAATGGCGAAGAATGAAGAATAAAAAACTAAGATAAATCTTATTTTATTCTACATATCCTTTTGGTAATTTTTTCTTCTTAGGTTTTAATAATGTTTTTAAATGAGCAATCTCTTCGTCGGCCTTTTTGAACTCAGCTTGTTCTTCTTCTCTAACTTCGTTATTTATTCTCTTTTGTGCTCTTAATCTTCTTAACTCATACATTCTGTCTTCTTCTTCTTCGGTAAGGCTATCTTCATCTCTTTCCTCAAGAAGCTCAAGCTCAGATTTTTGAGTTTGGTTTTTATCAACGCTGTCTTCTTTTTCTATTATATTATCATCAGTAACTTTTATTTCTTTTGATTTTTGAACTTCTTCTGCAGACGCAACAGCTTCTTCAACATTAACTGTCGGCACTTCTTCAGCAGATACAACAGTTTCTTCAACATTTGCAGCTGGAGCCTCTTCTGCAGATGCAACAGCTTCTTCAACATTTGCTGCTGGAGCTTCTTCTGCAGATACAACAGCTTCTTCAACATTAACTGTTGGTGTTTCTTCTGCAGATGCAACAGCTTCTTCAACATTTGCTGCTGGAGCTTCTTCAGCAGATGCAACAGCTTCTTCTACATTAACTGTTGGTGTTTCTTCAGTCTTAGTTTTTGTTAGAACATTATCAATTTTATTTGTTATCTCTTTAGTTAAACCCATGTTAGTTTCATTCTTTGCTTCATTAGTCTTATCTATTAAGTCTAAAGAAGATGTTGGGTCCTTATTCTCATATAATTTTTCAGCTGTAGTTTCGATTGAAGTTTTAACTTCGTTTACTTCAGGGTTTTGAGAAGGAGTTTGTAAGACTTCTTTTTCTGCTGGAGCAGGTTTAGGTTGAGCTTTCATG
>CACEFQ010000009.1 GCA_902558885.1 uncultured SAR116 cluster alpha proteobacterium | reverse complement strand
AACATCTTGTAGATGTCAAATTAAAGATGGTCTAAATAGAGAAGCTATCCATATAGCCAAGTTTCTAGATCAAAATATAATTTACTAATAACAAATTAAGATTTATCCTATTATTTTAAGAGGGAAGAATGCCGAGTAAAATAAGAAAACCAACATCGTTTCATTGGGGTAGCTATTATACTGAAATTGAAGATGATAAGCTAGTTGGTATACGCCCATATGAAAATGATAAAGACCCATCAAAGATAGCTAATGGTATTATAAACAGTGTTGACGATGAATTACGAATAAGAGTTCCTCATGTAAGAAAAGGTTACCTTAGAGAAATACGTAAAGAATTAGCAAATAGTAAAATGTCTTTGACTGGAAAACGAAGTAGGGAAAAAAGAGGCTCAGATAATTTTGTACCTGTTAGCTGGGAAGAAACAATTGCAATTGTTGCTTTTGAGTTAAATAGAATCAAAAAAAAATATAAAAACAAAGCTTTCTTTGCTGGCTCCTATGGTTGGGGTTCTGCTGGAAGATTTCACCATGCTCAAAGTCAACTTCATAGATTTTTTAATTGCTATGGTGGATATACTAAGTCGGTAAACACCTACTCTTATGCAGCTAGTGAAACAATTATGCCTCATGTGATTGGTATGTCATATCGACAATTTCTTGATACTCACACTGACTGGAATAGTATCAAAGATAATTCTGAATTAATAGTTATGTTTGGTGGCTTACCTTTAAAAAATGCCCAAGTAACCTCTGGAGGAGTTGGAAAACATACAACAAAAGAATATATAAAAAAATGCGTACAAAAAGGTGTGAAATTTATCAATATTAGCCCAATGGAAATGGAAGCTGATATAATAAGTAAAGCTGAATGGGTTAAAATAAGACCAGGTACCGATACAGCATTAATGCTCAGTATTGCATTTATTTTAGAAACAGAAAGCTTAGCTGATAGAGATTTTCTAAATAAGTATTGTGTTGGATACGATAAATTCCTTAAATACCTAAAAGGTATATCTGATGGCAAAGCCAAGACACCATTCTGGGCATCTAAAATTACAGGCATTCCAAGTAATACAATTTATAATTTGGCAAAGAAAATGTCTTCAAGTAGAACAATGATTACTGGAGCTTGGGCCTTACAACGTCAGCAGTATGGTGAACAACCACACTGGATGATAACTGTTCTTGCCTGCATGCTAGGACAAATAGGACTTCCTGGGGGAGGCTTTGGCCTTGGATATAGCGCAGAAAACGGAATTGGAAACCCAGTTGAACATTTTAAGTGGCCATCATTAGAACAATTCAAAAATCCTGTTTCTGAGTTTATTCCTGTGGCTAGAATATCAGATATGTTATTGCAACCAGGAAAAGTGTTTTCTTATAATGGAAAAGAAATTAAATACCCAGATATAAAGTTAGTATATTGGGCAGGTGGTAATCCGTTTCATCATCAGATGAACTTAAAGAAGCTAAGCAAAGCATTTAAACAACCTGACACTATAATTGTCAATGAGATCTGGTGGAATAGTCTTGCGAGACACTCAGACATAATATTACCAGCAACAACCTCTTTAGAAAGAAATGATATTAGCATTAAACACTGGGACCAGACAATTTCACCAATGTATAAAGCAATTGAACCTATAGGAGAGTCCAAATCAGACTATGAGATTTTTTCTGAAATTGCTTCAAAATTAAATTTTAAAGATAAATTTACTGAAGGTAAAGATGAAGATAAATGGCTTAGGTTTATTTGGGATCAAGCAAGAAGTAAAGCAAAAGATGAAGGATTTACTTTACCTGAGTTTGATAAATTTTGGAAAAATGGTTTTCAAGAAGTACTATCTCCCAAAAAGCAAACTATTTTATTAGAACAATTTAGAAAAGATCCTGAAAAGAACTCTATCTCTACACCATCAGGGAAAATAGAAATTTTTTCTGAAACAGTTGATAGTTTTAACTATGAGGATTGTCCAGGACACCCTGCATGGTTAGAACAAGAAGAATGGCTAGGCTCTAATTTAACAAAACAATACCCACTTCAACTTATATCAGGTCAACCTCATAATAGGTTGCACAGTCAACTTGACAATGGCTCTGAAAGCCAAAATTATAAAATATTAGGTAGAGAACCAATAAAAATACATCCCCAAGATGCTCAATCAAGAAGTCTAGTTGACGGTGATATTGTTGAAGTTTTTAACAAAAGGGGTAAATGCCTTGCTGGAGTCATTGTAAGTAATGAAGTTATGAAAGGTGTTGTATTTTTGCCTGTAGGCGCTTGGTATGACCCAATAAATGATGGAGAATTTTGTATACATGGAAATCCAAATGTTTTGACGGAAGACATAGGCACTTCATCTCTAGCTCAAGGACCGTCAGCACATTCAACTTTAGTAGAAATAAAAAAATATACTAAAGAACTACCAGAAATTAATATTTTACATAAACCCAACATTGTAAATAAGTAGAGAAATCTCATTTGAGCATTGAAATTTGTATAATTAATCCTTACGCATCTGCTATTTCAAATGAAAAAATAAAGCTTTGTGCACAAAAAATATTAGATAAAAATTCTAGTATTTTCATAAGTGATAAAAGTTTTAAAGAAGACTATTACGACTTACACTATGAAACTATAAATGTTTCAAAATTAATCAATGAAGTTGAAACAAATAATTCTTCAGATGCTTTTCTAGTTATTTCCTTTGAAGATATTGGTGTCGATACAATTAGAAAAATTACTTCAAAACCAATAATTGGTCTAGGCGAAGCTGTATTTTATATTGCCAATATAATTGCAAATAAGTTTTCAATAATCACTAATTTATCTCAATCGCATGAAGCTTTAAAAAATAATTTAATAAAATATGACATGGAACATAAGTGTGTATCTATAAATTCAATAGAAGTTCCAGTTTTAGATATGGATACAATGTCAAAATCAAACTTAAATAAATTAGATAACGAAATTCAAAGAACAATTACAGAAGATGATCCAGAGGCTATAATCATAACAAGCCCTGGTATTTTAAATTTATCAAAAAATTTAAGTAAGAAGTTCAACATACCTATTATTGAAGGAGTAACAGCTGCTACCGCTTTAATAGAAAATTTTGTTAAATTAGATTTACAAATAAAAAAATTTGTTCCTAAACCTAGTAGAACTTTTGGAATACCAATTTAATTTAATTATAAAAACTCGTTCTCTAAATCTTTTGCTAACAAAACCTGATCTCTTTTTGAGTAATCTCCATAACCAGCACCACCAGGTGTATGAATTTGTAAGATATCCCCTGCCTTAATGACTTGTGTGCCTTTACCATTCAACTTCCCTTTACCCTTAATTGAGACTTGTCCAGGTTTGCCGTTGCTTCCATTTAAACGACCTCTTGCAGGAAATTTAATTCTATCAAAAGAAGCTAAAAGATCCATATCCTCATTAATTGCTGATTTGATTTCAATTAATTGGCCCAAACCACCATTATACTTTCCTTTACCACCACTTCCTGGATTATATTCTTTTTTTAGGAACAATAATGGAGCAACAGCCTCATTAATTTCAACTGGAGTTCCTCTTACACCAGAAGGGTAAGCAGTTGCTGATAACCCGTCTTTGTTTGGCCTGGCTCCTGTTCCACCATTAACTACCGCAGTGACAGCAAATAGTAAGTTATTGTTTGCTCCCCTATCAGTTTTTCCACGAAATGTGATGTTCCACAAACAAGAAGCACCCTCTGCAGGAACTTTGTCGGGTATAGCTTTTTCTAAACAACCAAAAACTACATCTGGAAGCATTTGTCCAATAATATGCCTTGCACATACAGCAGCAGGATATGGAGCGTTTAAAATAGAGCCTAAGGGTGCATCAATTTCAAAAGGTTTTAAAGAACCCGCATTGTTTGGTATATCAGCACTTACAAGACAACTTAAACCAAAGCAGGTATAAGCCTTAGTGTATGATAATGGAACATTTATACCAAATTTAGATTTGTTAGAAGTGCCTGTATAATCAACTGATATGGATGTATCTGAAACCGTAAGCTTAGCTTCTAATTTAATATCTTTTTCAAATCCATCTATCATCATAGAACTTTCATATACACCATTTGGGATTTTCTTAATTTCATTTTCTACAGCTGATAATGACTTATCATATATAAAATCAGATAAATTCTTTAAATCATCAATTTCAAACTCGTTCATCATTTCTACTAATCTTTTACAACCTATGTCGTTACATGCGGCCAATGAGTAAACATCACCTTCTGTTTCTACTGGCTGCCTAGTGTTTTGGCTAACTAGCTTTAACAATGTTTCATTCATGACCCCTCTGTCAGCTAATTTCAACATAGGTATATAAAGACCTTCCATGTGTATATCAGTAGCATCAGGACCTACTCCCAATCCTCCAATATCAGTCAAATGGGATGTGCATGAAAAAAGACCAACTATTTTGTTGTCTTTAAAGCAAGGGGTTGTTAGTACAAAATCATTTAAATGACCTGTCCCCATCCATGGATCATTTGTAATGAATATGTCGCCCTCATTCATTGTTTTTAGCGGAAAATGATTGATAAAATGCTTAACTGACTCCGCCATAGAATTGACGTGGCCAGGAGTACCTGTAACTGCTTGAGCCATCATTCTACCTTCTAAGTCAAATACTCCAGCAGATATATCTCCACATTCACGAACAATTGGACTAAATGCAGTTCTAACTAGTGTTTGACCTTGTTCTTCAACGACAGATAGAAGTCTATTCCACATAACTTGATTTTGAATATTACTTTTGTCATCAATTAAATTATTATTCATTGTCTATATATTCCATTTGTAAAAAATTATTACTTAAAACTTTTGTATTAAAATTATTAGATACAACTATTGTAGTTTGAGCCTCTGTAATTACACATTGACCTTCTATCAAATCGCCTGGATTTAATTCTGTCCTTTCGTAATTTGGTATTTTAATTTTTTCTCCACTTTCATAATCACAGAAATCAATGATATAATTTTCTTTGATTTTTTTATAAGATTCTAATTCTAAATATTCGTTTGAATTCTCACCCACAATGGATAATGATAAAGACCAGGTTAAAATTTCTATGTCCGCATTTGGCAATGTTCTAGAATATAATTTTTCGTAATTTGCTTCAAAAGAGCTTTTGATTTTTTTTGCATCTTCGTTAGATAATATCTCGTTATCAATTGGCACTTTGATTTCGTGACCTTGTCCCGCGTAACGCATAAAAGCAAAACGTTCTTCAATAAATTCTGTTTTATCAGAATTGTTTTGTATAATTTTTTGTGCTTCATTCCTCATGGAGGCTAGTAAATTATTAACTTTTTCAAAATTAAATTTATTTAATAACATTCTAAGACTTTTTACTACTTCATATCCTACAGGTGCTCTCAAAAATCCAACTGCTGAACCTACACTAGCATTTGTCGGAATAATTATTTTTTTAACTCTTAATTTTTCTGCAACTCTAGAAATATGAAGAGGAGCAGCTCCTCCAAAACCAATAAGAGTTCTATTTGATGTCTCATGACCTTGTTCAACGGTATGTACTCTAGCTGCGTTTGACATCGTTTCATCAACTATTTCAGATATTGCTAATGCAGCTGTTTCAGTTTTCATTTTAAGCTTTTCACTTATATTTTTAGTAATTGCATTGTTAGCAAATTCTTTGGATAAGTTTATTTTGCCTTCAGCAAATTTATCAGGGTCAATCTTGCCTATAACTAAATCAGCATCTGTAATTGTTGGATTGTCGCCTCCATTTGAATAGCATGCAGGACCTGGATTTGAGCCAGCGCTGTCTGGGCCAGTAATTATTTGGTCCAGCTTATTTACTCTTGCTATTGATCCACCTCCTGCGCCAATCTCAACCATTTCGATTACAGGAATTCTCAAAGGTAGGCCACTGCCTTTTTTAAATCTTGCTTTTCTATCAACTTCGAATTCTCGGGCTTTAATTGCTTTCTGGTTTTCAATTACGGTTATCTTAGCCGTTGTTCCTCCCATATCGAATGAAATTACTTTATCTAATTTTAAGTTTTCAGCAATAGATGTTGCTAAAATAGCTCCACCTGCAGGACCAGACTCAACTAACCTGACTGGGTTATTACAAGCACTCGTCACATTAGTTAAAGTTCCACCTGATGTCATTAATAATAAAGGACAATTAAAACCTTTTTGTTTTAACTCAGCATCTAATTTTTTTAAATATCTAGACATTAAAGGTTTAATATATGAATTTACTACGGTAGTAGTAAAACGCTCATATTCTCGTATTTCAGGGCATACGTCGGAAGATATACTTACCTCTAAATCTGGCAAATGTTTTAATAAAAATTCTTTTAAATCATTTTCATTTTTTGAATTCGCGTAAGAATGTAGAAAACCAATGCCAATACTTTCAAATTTCTCTTTTTTAATAGTATCAACTAAACTCTGAAATTTTTGAGCATTAATAGGTTTTATTATTGTTCCATTAATGTCGGTTCTTTCTTCAATTACATATCTATGCTTCCTTGGAACAAGAGGCATAGTTTTTTCAATGAGTATATCATACTGATCAAATCTACTTTCATAACCAATGTCTATAACATCTCTAAAACCCTCAGTAGTTATAAAACAAGTTTTAGCACCCTTTCTTTCAATGACTGCATTTGTAGCTAAAGTCGTACCATGAATGATCATCTTTATATCTGACGATTTTATTTTATTTTCTTGTAATAATTCTACCACACCCTCAATTACCGCAACCTCAGGTTGAGAAGTTGAGGTAAGTACTTTTTTAGTAAAAAGGTTAGGATTATCTTCTAAAACTATATCTGTAAAAGTTCCACCGATATCAATAGCAAGTCTCATTTATTGAAATCCTCTAAAAAATAATTATTGAATCATGAAGTTAACAGGTGCAGTAACTATTTGAGGAAAAATGACGATTATGACTATACTAAGTAACATTAAAAAGAAAAAGGGCAATGCTGCTTTTGTAACTTTCAGTATATCTCTACCTGTCATTCCTTGAAGTACAAAAAGATTAAATCCGACTGGAGGAGTGATTTGTGCCATTTCAACAACTATAACAGTAAAAATTCCAAACCATATTAAATCTATACCAGCTGTCTGAACCATAGGTAAGACTACAGATGCAGTTAACACCATCATGGAAGTTCCTTCGAGGAAACAACCAAGGAAAATGTATAATATCGTGAGAATTGCTAAAAGTGAAAGTTGTGATAATTCAAAGTCATTTACTATTTGCCCTAATTGTTTTGGGATACCAGTGTATCCCATTGCAACAGAAAGAAATGCTGCCCCTACAATTATAAAATTAATCATACAAGAAGTTTTCACAGCTCCCATTAAACTGTCCATAAAACTCTTAAAATTAAGAGATTTTGAAGACCAAGCAAGTATTAGTGCTCCTATAACACCAATAGTTGCAGCCTCTGTTGGAGTGGCGTAACCACCATAAATAGATCCAAGAACAAAAAATATTAATGCAACTACTGGCAGTAAATTCCTTGCTGCCTTTATTTTTTCGAAGAAAGTATAACTTATATTTTGTTTTGGTGCTAAAGAAGGATTAAGCTTAGACCTTATTGCTATATACGACATAAAAATTAAAATAATCATAATGCCTGGCAAAACGCCTGCAATAAAAAGTCTTGAAATTGAAACTTGAGCTAAAACACCATAAACAATCAGCATGATTGAAGGTGGAATTAACAATCCTAATGTTCCAGAGCCTGCTAAGGAACCTATGCTAAGAGTTTCGTCATAATTTCTTTTCTTTAATTCTGGAATACTCATTCTACCTATTGTAGCGCAAGTAACCGCACTTGAACCTGCAACAGCTGCCATTATACCACAACCAACTACATTAACATGTAACAACCCTCCAGGCAGATTAGACAACATTGGTGCAAGACCTTTAAACATTTCTGAAGAAAGTCTTGTTCTAAAAAGTATCTCACCCATCCATATAAATAGAGGTAAAGCTGTTAATGCCCAATTCCAACTTGCATCCCATAAGGTGCTAGCAAGTAAGGACCCCACAGGTGCCGGAGTAAAAAATTCTAATAAAATATACCCTAAGGTAATTAATGCTGGGGCTACCCATATACCCAAAGATAAAAGAAAAAGTAGTAAGATAAATAAAATTAATGATAATCCAGTAGCCATAAATTTCTCTTCTAAGTATTATCTTTCAATATTGGATCAGCATTTTTTATGTAAGATGGCTGTTCCTTTTTCCAAACTGTAAAAAAATCATCAATAAGAGCAATTAAAAAAATAGTTACACCTATAGACATGCTTATCCTAGGGATCCAAAAAGGTATGGCCAAGAGGCCTGGGCTAATATCCTCAAAAATAAATGAAAAATATACAAAGTCCCAACTCCAATATGTCAAATAACCAGTAATAATAATGCAAAAAGACAATGAGAAAAGTTCTTGATATCTTCTAACTTTTTTTCCTAATAACCTCGTAAATAAAGTAACTCTTATATGCTCACCACTATGAAAAGTATATGACAGTCCAAAAAAAGTTAGAGCAGCTAGACTAAAGCCAGCTGTTTCAGTAGAATCTACTGTAATATTTACAAATCTTCCTAGAATCTGTGCAACTATGGTCAAAGCAATCAAGACCATAAAAAAGGCAGAGAGATAGCCACTATATAAATATAATTTATTTAATTTATTTCTCATGGCTATCTTTCTAAAATATTAACGCATTGATAAATATCTATCTAATACTGCGTTAGCTTCTGGGCTAGCTTTTGATCTCCAATTTTTCATCATTTCAAGACCAATACTTTTCATTTTACTAATTACCTCATCAGGAGCATTTTTAGAAGACATTCCATTTTTCTTAAGAATACCAATCTGCTTCTTAGTTGTTTCAGCACTCATTTCCCATCCTCTAAGCTCAGCTCTTTTTGCGGCTGCTAACATGTTACTTTGATCACCTTTTGATAGAGCGTTAAAAGCTTTTTTGGTAACGACAACAGCATTTTTACTGAAAATAGCTCCAGCATAAGTAAAGTGTTTTGTATTATCCCATGCTTGAATATCTATTCCAGTTTGTGGACTAGTAAACAAGGCCTCAATAAGTCCTGTAGAAAAAGCTTGAGGAATTTCTGCAAAAGGAAGAATTGTTGCATTAAATCCTAACATAGAACCCATTTGTTGTGTGGCTGTAGAATAAATTCTAAGCTTTTTACCCTTAAAGTCAGAAACACTGTTTACAGGAAACTTTGTATAAAACCCCTGTCCTGGCCATGGAGCAGTATACAAAATCATAAGTCCTTTTTTAGCAAATTTTTCCTGAAGATATTCCATTTGCACATCTTTTAATAACCAAGCACTTGAATAGTCTGGTGCAATAAATGGCAATCCAGCTAAAATGTACATAGGATCTTCATTACCATAAATACCTAACCTAATTTCACCAATTGGTATTTGACCTCTTTGAAGAGATGTTTTTATAGCATCTAGTTTAATTAGAGTATCATTAGGATTTAAGTTGATGTTAACTGAAGTATTAGACTTAACGTCATCAATAAATTTAATTATATTTTGAGTATGAAAGTTACTTTTTGGATAGCCTGAAGCCATTGTCCAATCTGCTGCATGCAAATTAAAACTAAAGATAGAAACAGCTACAAAAAGAAACGTTCTTTTAAAAATTTTTGTAATCATTTTTAATTCCTTTCATAGTAAATGTGTAATAATTAAGCATTTAGAATAATAAAGAGTCAAATTGAATTAAATATAACCAAAAATTTTATTAAGTTACTTCAAATAAATGTTAAAAATTTAATCAGAAAAAATTGAATGAATCTTTTTCTAAGCAATATTTTGCTATATCTATTCTCTTTGGTATCCATACATTTTCATAAGTTTTTATATATTTTATAAAATCTTCGAGCCCCTTAATTCTTCCTGGTCTTCCAATAATTCTAGGATGTAATCCAATAGACATCATTCTCAAAGAACCATCATCTGTTTCTGATAGAAGTTGATCAAATGATTCTTTACAATAAATATAAAAATCATCGCCTTTTACAAAACCACTATTACCATCATATCTCATGTCATTGGTATCAAATGAATATGGAATTATAACAAGTTTCTGATCATTTTTTTTTAATACGTAAGGTATGTCGTCATTATATGCATTAGAATCATAAATAAATCCTCCATGCTCGATCAAAAGATCCCTCGTAAATGGGGATGTACTAGATTTTGTGTGCCAACCAACTGGGGGATGACCAGAAAGTTTAAGTATTGAGGAGTAACAATCATTAATTATTTCTTTTTCCTCTTTTCTACTAAGATAAGCATGAGAAACCCACTTAACGCCATGAGCAGATATTTCATGGTTTCTGACTAAAATTTCATCTATTAACCAAGGTGAATTTTCTAATGCCAAAGAACAGCAACTAAATGTTGCATTTACGTTATATTTATCAAAAACGTCAAAAATGCGCCAAATACCTGATCTTAAACCATATTCAAAATGAGATTCCATACAAAGATCTGGGATATCTAAAATTTTTATTTTATTATTTTCGTATACATGCTCATTTTGATTATCGCCTGATGAAATCGATAGCTCTGCACCCTCTTCAATGTTTACAACAAATGATATTGCAATTTTATTTTCTTGAGGCCAAAGAATTTTTGGCTTTTCTTTTCCATAACCAATAAAATCTCTTTTCATTTATGAACCATTATCAACTTTGTGAGAAATCAATTCCGATAAATTTTTATCAATCCCTATAGATGATTTAGGAGGTAATTTGGCTTTATTTATAGTATTTTGATTCATAACGACAGCTAATTCTGCTTGCTTTACAGCCGCTTCAGCACAATCAATCACAGGTACACTAATTTCTTTTTGAACAATTTTTTTAAATCCAGACAATGGAGCCCCTGCAAATATAATAACCTCCCCACCATCAATATTGATAGCATTTTTAGCGGATTCAATTAAAGATTTCTTCTGAAGCGATTGAATTTTATCAATAGTTAAATTAACACCATCTATAGCTCTAAATCCTGCATATCTAGACTGTAATCCTAGTAATTCAACACTTTCTTCATACCAAGACGCCATTGCATTAGTAAATGAGATAATTGAGAATTTTTTACTAAATAAGCAAGCACTTAACATAGCGGCCTCCCCTAATCCAATTATTGGCAAGTTAAACAAACTTTTTGCTGGTATCAGACCTGGATCCCCAAAGGCAGCTACAATTATGGCATCATATTGTGAATGTATTTCTGCTAGTTTTTCTAGAACTAAAGTGCCAGTAATTTGGGCTTCAACTTTAGTTGAAATATATGGGAAACCCTTTTCTGCTGTTTTAGGAATTAAGGTTGTTTCACTACTTGCTACCAACTTGGCAGTTTCATAAAGTTTTTCTGTTATAGATTCAGAAGTATTTGGATTATACAATAATATTTTCATACCACTAATTAATTCCTTTTGGAATTGGAAGACCTTTTTCAGTTAATTTTGAGTGTAATCTTTTTAATAAATAATTCATCTCCTTAACATCATCCTCAGTAAGAACTGGACCAGGAGATCTAACATTCAACGATTTAATAATACCCCTTTTTTGCAAAACAAATTTTCTTAAACCTAAACCTATTCCAAATTGCTGTTCATGCCTTATGAGCGGTAAATAAATATCAAATAAATCTTCTGCTTTTTCTTTATCATTATTAGAAAATAAATTGTGTAAACTCACCAACATTTCAGTGAATGCAAAACCAGTCATAATTCCGTCAGCACCTCTCTCAAGTTCTTGGGGAACATATAAGCCTCCGTTTCCGACAAAGACGCTATATTTTCTATTTAAATGATTGTCTCTATATCTAAGAAGTCTTGATAATTTATTATGTCCTGGGCAGTCTTCATGTTTAAACATCTCAATTGAAGGATGATTTTCCATTATTGTATTTATAACGCTTTCAGAAAAGTAAACGTTAGTTGTAGGTGGATAATCCTGCAAACAAATTGGAATATCTTGAGTGCGATCTACAACTTGATTGAAATAAGATTTGATTTGATCGTCATTTTTTAAACCATTATTACCAGATACCATAACTCCAGAGGCACCAGAATCCATTGAAAATTTTGAAAGTAATTCTAAGTTATCAAGACCAGCATTAGATACGCCTACAATTACTGGAACACTGTTAATTAAATTATTTACGTATCTTTTTATTAATGATTTTTGTTCTTCAATATTAAGCTTGTGAGCCTCCCCCATTACCCCAAGGATTGTAACCCCAGAAACTTTGCTATCTATATAATAATTTGAAAGTCTATCGACTGATTCAAAATCAATTAAGTTTTCATTGTTAAAAGGTGTTGTTGCAATTGCAATAACACCTTCCATATCTTTAAATACTTTTGTCATCTACTTTCCTAAAATTTATCTGGAATAAAAATTAAATTAGCTACTTAATAAGTCAAATCTTTAATTCTTAGTCCGGCTATTTTGTGAATTTCACTAATAGCAGTTTCAAATTCTTCAGTTTTGCTATTAAAAACTCTTTTTTGCATATTATCTATAATCTGATTTTTATTTAAACCTTTCACTGCAATTATAAATGGAAATTTAAATTTTAATCTATATTCATTGTTGAGATTAGTTAAAATTTCAAATTCTTCATCAGAGCATTGGTCTAAACCTGCAGACTTTTGTTCATCTTCCGAAAACTTCGTTAGTTTTTCTTTTTTTTGAAGCTTTTTCCCAAGTTCAGGATGAGCATTAATCAAATTTAATTTCTCTGTTTCTGAAGAATTATCAACTATTTTTTTCATCATTAATTGTAATTCTTCTTTTGTTTGAATCTCATTAATATTTTCAGATAACAGTCTTTCTGGCACCCATTGAGAATGCTCATAAACACTTTTTAGTAGATCTATTATTTCTTCTCTATCCATTTTTTTAGAAAGAAATTTGAAAGTTTTATTGTACATTATTTTACCTGACATTATTATATCTAATGATTAAAGCATACTTTATACAAATTTAAATAGAGAAAAATATGGCAGGTCTTTCAACTCATGTTTTAGATACTGGCAAGGGTAAACCTGCAGTAGAATTGAAAATTGAATTATACAAAATATTGGATACAGAAAAAATATTGATTAAAACTGTTTTGACAAATGAAGATGGCAGAATTGACGGACCATTGTTATCTGCTGAAAGCTTAGAAGAAATTCATTATGAATTACTGTTTTTTGCTGGTGACTATCTAAAAAAACAAAATAGTGACCTTAAACATGTTTTTCTTGATAAAATACCCATCAGATTTTTTGTAAATAATAAATCTGAACATTACCATGTGCCATTATTACTATCTCCCTTTGGCTATAGTACTTATAGAGGGAGCTAATTTTGATATTTTTATTTGAAGAATGGACTGAACTAATTTTGAGATGGTTCCATGTCATTGCTGGAATTGCATGGATTGGCTCAAGCTTTTATTTTATTGCGTTAGATTTAAGTTTAAAACAAAATAAAAATCTTCCAGATAAATCTCATGGAGAAGCATGGCAAGTTCATGGAGGTGGATTTTATCACTTAGTTAAGTATCTAGTTGCTCCATCAAAAATGCCTTCAGAATTAACTTGGTTTAAATGGGAAGCCTATGCAACTTGGGTTTCAGGTTTTGCTTTGTTAGCTCTTATATATTACGCAGGCGCTGAATTATACATGATTGATATTGTCAAAAATGATTTAGAAAAATATGAAGCTGTAATAATTTCATTACTTGGTATCGTCTTTGGTTGGGTAATATATGATCTCGTGTGCAGATTATCATTAAAAACAAATGTTTATGTTCTAATCAGTTCTATATTTATTTTAATTACAGTCATGTCGTGGGCTTATTCTGAAATATTTAGTTATAGAGGCGCATTTATGCAGATAGGGACAGTTTTAGGTACTATAATGGTTGCTAATGTTCTTATGATCATAATTCCTGGTCAAAAAAAAGTTGTAGCTAGTTTGCTAGCAAATGAGGCCCCTAACCCAATTCATGGTGCTATTGCAAAACAACGATCTCTTCATAACAATTACTTAACATTACCAGTGATTTTTATAATGATTTCAAATCATTATCCTTTAATTTATGCTACAAAATATTCTTGGATAATCATTTCAATTATTCTTGTAATTGGAGCGCTCATTAGACATTTTTTCAATATTAAACATACTGGAGCCAAACCACCTTATTGGGTATGTGTTCCAATAATTATTCTAGGATCAATAATTTTTTATATTTCAGACTTGGGTAAACCAAAACTAAATGACGTAAAAAACACAGCTACTTTGATCGAACTAATCCCAGAAAAAACTTTGGTAAGTGCTCAAGAGATAATTGTATCTAAATGTTCAATGTGTCATGCGAAAGAGCCTTTATGGGAAAATATGAAAAATGCTCCAAAATTAGTCAATTTAGAAACATCTACAGATATAATTAATAACATTGATAATATATATAAACAGTCTGTGTTATCATATGCGATGCCACCTGGTAATATTTCTTTCCTTGAAGACAATGAACGAAGTTTAATTAATCAACTTTATATGAGCGTTCATAACATGAAAAATAAATAGTCATTGGAGAATAGTTAATGAAAAACTTTGACATAATTTTTAAAAACGGAAAAACAGTAACTGAAAATGGTGTGGAAGACTGTGACATTGCAGTTTCTGACGGAAAAATTTGTGATATAGGCGAAATCAATGCTGAAGCAAAAATTGTAGAAGATGTTTCTAATCTATTGGTTCTGCCTGGCGGTATAGATGCCCATGTCCATATAGATCAACCATCAGGACCAGACATTGAAATGGCTGATAACTTTCAAAGCGCAACAAAATCTGCCGCAGCTGGAGGTAATACCACAGTTTTACCTTTTGCCATGCAAGAAAAAGGACAATCTCTCAGAGAAAGTGTAGAAAATTATCATAAAAAGGCTAATGGCAATTTGTATGTAGACACTTCATTTCACTTGATTATAAGTGATCCTTCACCACAAGTTTTAGGACAAGAGCTCCCTGCACTAGCAAGAGATGGTTATACCTCTTTCAAAGTATTTATGACATATGATGATCTAGTTTTAAATGATGAAGAACTCTTGAAAGTTTTCGAAGTAGCTAAAAATGAGAAAACGTTAGTTATGGTCCATGCTGAAGGATATGATGCTATTAGATTTTTAACTAAAAAATTAGAGGATGAAGGAAAATTAGCCCCTTATTATCATGGGTTGTCACGGCCTCAGATTGTGGAAAGAGAAGCAACACACAGAGCCATAAGTCATGCCCAAATAGTTGATATTCCAATTGTAATTGTTCATGTTTCGGGAGAGGAAGCACTATCTCAAATTAAATGGGCAAAAGATAGAGGAATTAAAATTTTTTCTGAAACTTGCCCTCAGTATATTTGTTTAACTGAAGATGATATGAAAGGATTAAATATGGATTTTGAGGGAGCAAAATACGTATGCTCTCCTCCACCAAGAGATTTAGAAAGTCAACAAGCTATTTGGGATGGATTAATCGATGGAACTTTCGATATCTTTTCATCAGATCATTGTCCATTCCGTTTCAAGGATAGTAAGGGTAAAGACAGGCCTGGAGCAAGAACATCATTTAAATGGGTTCCAAATGGTATTCCAGGAGTAGAAACAAGATTGCCAATTTTGTTTTCTGAGGGTGTAAGCAAAAATAGAATTAGCTTGGAAAGGTTTGTAGAGCTAACTTCTACTAATCCTGCCAAAATGTATGGCCTTTATCCTAAAAAAGGATCAATTAAAGTTGGATCTGATGCTGATATAACAATTTGGGATCCTAATAAAAAAAATAAAATTCAACAAATTAATCTCAGCCATGGCTCTGATTATACTCCTTATGAAGGTCTAGATATTACTGGATGGCCAATACAAACTTGGTTAAGAGGTAATAAAATTTACGATAAGAATGAATTCATAGTTAACAAAAATTTAGGAAAATATATTTCTAGAGATTTTTGTATGCTTTAAATAAATAGGAAAAAAATGAGTGTAAACAATAAAAATCAAAATTTAACTAATCTAGCTTCTCCAAAAATTGGTACAAAAATAATTGAAGTTTCTGATGATTTCTTCGGTGAAGCTTCACGTATGCTAGATGATAAAGAACCAGTTTTCATTGAAGATAAGTATGATGAGCATGGAAAGTGGATGGATGGATGGGAGAGTAAAAGAAGAAGAGATGGTGGTAATGATTGGGCTATAATAGAGTTAGGATCTCCAGGAACAATTTCTGAGGTAGATATTGATACAAGTTTTTTCACTGGAAATTTTCCTCCTTTTGCTTCAATTGAAGGTTTGTACAGCGATCAAAAACCTAATAATGACTCTGACTGGATTGAGATAATATCTAAAACATCTTTAAAGGGAGACTCCAGTAATAAATTTAAGATACAATCAAAATCAAAAGTAAATTACATTAAATTACAAATTTTTCCTGATGGAGGGGTTGCAAGATTAAGATTGTTTGGTGAAGTAAAATTTGATTGGGATATTTATAATAATAAAAAAGATCTAATTGAATTATCATCCTTAAAATTAGGTGGTTCTATTATTGCTTATAATAATGCTCATTATGGTGACGTATCTGCTCTTCTATCTGATGGAAGAGGAAAAACAATGGGTGATGGTTGGGAAACAAGAAGGAGAAGAGAACCCGGTCATGACTGGATTATAATTAAATTAGCAACCAAAGGTTTAATAAAAAAAATTGAAATAGATACCGCTCATTTTAAAGGAAATTATCCAGATCAAGCATCAGTGCAGACTTCAAACTTTGGCGAAAATAAAAGTTTAGAAGAAATTATAAATGACTCTCAGAACTGGAAGTACATATTGGGCAAATCTAAACTACAAGCAGACAATATACATAATTACGAAGTTGATGACACGTCAACTGAAGGTGTGACTCATGTCAGATTAAATATATATCCTGACGGAGGGGTATCAAGATTAAGAATTTTTGGTTTAAAATTGTAAAATGAAAACTATTTTAATTGAACAAATAGATACTAATATTTTTTCTAGATTTGGGAATATTATAGAAAAGAAAAATGCATCAGAATTACGTTCTATCAATCAAGGAACGACTACTAGGTATCATAATGTTTCTGAGTTAGATTTAGAAAGTAAAAATGGAAATTCAGGCATTTCTATCTTTTCTGGTTTACCAAGAGACCTTCCTATAGAAATAAAGATTATGGAGAAACATCCTGTTGCTTCTCAAAGTTTTCTTCCTATTCAAAATTATGATTGGTTAATAGTTGTTTGCGAAGAAAAAAATGAAGTACCAGATTTGAGTACTTTAAGATGTTTCCATGTAAATGGGGATACTGGTATCACATACAATAAAAATGTTTGGCATCACCCTCTTTTAGTTAAAAAGAAACAAGATTTTTGGGTAATTGACAGGATAAATGATCAAGAAGATTCTTCTATTAATTTAAAAGAATATCATTTTACAAATAATGAAACTAGATTCATAACTCTATAAATCCAATAATCTTTTTGATGCAACCTTGTGTTTTTCTAAAGATAAATTAAGATCAAAATTATTTAAATGACCATTTTGAGAGATTACCTCTCCATTGCAAATAGTGTAAGCAGTTTCAGCAGGGGTACATAATACTAAAGCAGCCAAAGGGTCACTCCATGCTCCAGACATAGCAATTTTATTTAAGTCATAGATTGCAAAATCTGCAGCTTTGCCAACAGCAATCTGACCTATATCATTTCGGTTTAACACTTCTGCACCACCCCTTGTAGCTGTGAATAATGCTTCTCTAGGTGAAAATTGATTAGCCCCTAAATTAACTCTCTGTAATAACATTGCTTGACGAGCTTCATTTAAAAGATATCCACTATCATTTGAGCTTGAACCATCTACGCCTAACCCTACTTTAACCCCTTTATCTATCCAGGTTCTCAAAGGGGCTATCCCACTTGCAAGCCTCATATTTGAACAAGGACAATGAGCAATACCAGTTCCTGTCCTAGAAAATAATTCAATTTCAGCTTTATTTAATTTTACACAATGAGCATGCCAAACATCATCTCCAACCCAACCTAAGTCTTCAATATATTCACCTGGAGTCATTCCAAAGGTTTTTTTGGTATAAACAATATCTTCGTCATTTTCTGCCAAATGAGTATGCATACTAACCGAGTAATTTCGAGCTAAGTTAGCAGTTTCCTTCATCAAATCTTGACTAACGCTAAATGGAGAACATGGTGCTAAAGCAATTTTTAACATTGAAAATTTAGAAGGATCATGAAAACCTTCAATCACCCTTTGGCAATCTTTTATAATTGAGTTTTCGTTTTCAGTAAGTGTGTCTGGTGGAAGTCCTCCCTTACTAACACCTATACTCATTGAGCCTCTAGTAGCATGAAACCTACAACCGACTTCACCTGCCGCTTCAATTTGATTTTCAAGTTTTGATCCATTTGGAAAGAGATATAAATGATCACTAGAAGTGGTACACCCACTAATAACCATCTCAGATAATCCAATTAAAGTTGAAATATAAATATCAGAGGGTAAAATTTTATTCCAAATAGGATATAAGTTTGTAAGCCATCCAAATAATGACTCATTTTGGGAGCCTGGATAACAGCGTGTCAAATTTTGAAATAAATGATGATGTGTATTCACCAAACCAGGTATGATAACCATCTCGAATGCATCAATAACTATTTCAGGATTATAATTAAAAGTTTTTAGGTCTCCAATGTCAATAATTTCACCACCTTCACAATAAATAGATTTATTAATAAGCTCTTTTCTATCATCGTCCATAGTGGCAATAACACTTGCATTTTTAATTAAGAGTTTTGACATATTTACACAAAAAAAAATTACACCGCTTTGTTTTAGCGGTGTAATGTAACAATATTTAATAAACTTTTAAATGCTTATTTAATTTTCTTCTGGAAGCATTAAGTTCAGTACAACCGCTAAGAAAGCAGCTGGTAACAAGCCAGATGTCATTAACATCTGTAGCTCAGTTCCTAGTCCTGAAACCGAAGCTGGAACTTTTTGCAAACCAAAGCCAATAGAGAGTGATATAGCAAAAATCATCATATTTCGTCTATTCCAATTGACACTACTTAGCATATTAATACCTGCAGATGCGACCATTCCAAACATTACAATCACACCTCCACCTAAAACTGCTATTGGCATAGATGATACTATGGCCCCTATTTTAGGAACTAAGCCACAAAGCACAAGAAAAACTGCAGCTATCGTAACCACTGATCTACTCATAACACCAGTCATAGATATCAATCCAACATTTTGACTAAAACTGGTGTTTGGAAGACCTCCAAAGACACCTGCAACTGCAGTTCCAACTCCGTCTGCATAGGTGCCACCTTGTATTTCTTTATCTGTGGCTTCTCTATTAGCACCACCCTTTGCAATACCAGAAATATCTCCAACAGTTTCAATTGCACTTACAATTGACATTAAACACATAGCTATGATCACTGTTAAATTAATATCAAATCCATACTTAAATGGTTCTGGCAACGCAAACCAAGCTGCTTTTTCTACCCCAGAGAAATTTACACTTCCCATAAAAATAGCAATCAGATAAGCCACTATCATACCTAATAATACAGAAGCACTAGATATAATTCCTTTGGTCCAAAACTTTAGTCCAAAAGCAACCAAAATAACTATTATTGCAAGGCCCCAATTTCCCATGCCACCCCATGTTGGTTTAGACATGTTAAATTCACCTGCACCTCCTGCAGCATATTGAATACCTACAGGAATTAAATAAATTCCAATTGCTAATATAATTATTCCAGATACTAATGGAGGGAACCAATGGCGGATTTTACCAATAAAAGAACCCAAGAATGCATGGAAAATACCACCAATAACTATTCCTCCAAATAATGTACCCATTCCCATTTTTGCTGCTCCAATCATGACAGGAACAAAAGCAAAACTAGTACCTTGCATTACTGGGAGCCTAGCTCCTATTGGACCCATTCCAATTGTTTGCATTAATGTGGCTATACCTGCAAATAGCATAGACATTTGAATTAAAAAAATCGTGTCTGCACTACCAAACGCAAAGCCTGCAGCTCCAGCAATAATTATCGATGGTGTTATGTTACTTACAAACATCGCTAATACATGTTGTAGCCCAAGAACCAAACCTACTTGCAGAGGTGGAACATAATCAGGATTTTTTAAATCTTCTTGTGAAACGTTTTCTAAGGCACTCATAAATACCTCCTCTATATGTTGTAAAACTCGATAACAAGATCACAAGATATAGATAAAAACAACAAAAATGTTGTTAACTTGTTAAGCCTTTAATACTCTTAAAATCTCAGATGGAGTCGCAGGTGAATTAAGCAATTCAGGCTTAGTTTCTTCCGATGAATCTTTAATTGCTTCCTTAAGGGCTAAAAAATGAGAAATTGCTAATAAAAGAGGTGGCTCACCAACAGCTTTTGACCTAAAAATTGTTTTTTCTTCATTATCAGCATTTTCTAATAATTTAACATTAAAAACCTTAGGTATATCTCGGCTTCCAGGCAATTTATATGTTGATGGCCCAGTTGTTAATAATTTTCCTTCTTGAGAAAAACATAATTCTTCACATGTCAACCAACCAAGTCCCTGGACAAATCCGCCTTCAATTTGACCAATATCAATACTTTCATTCAAAGAATTTCCGCAATCTTGAACAATATTAGCCCTTAAGATTCTACTCTCACCTGTATTAATATCTAACAAAGCCTCAGAGATTGCGGCTCCCCAAGTAAAGTAAAAATAAGGATGACCTTTTAACTTGCCTTGATCCCAATAAATTTTAGGAGTTTTATAATACCCTGTGGATGATAGAGAGATACGATTTTCCCAACATGAAAATGCCAATTCTGAAAAAGATAAGCTTTTGTTACCACAAACAATCCTACCGTCATTAAGAATTATATCTTTTTTATTTTTTTTAAATAATTTCGCAGCATGATCAACCATTCTATTTTTTATAATGTTTGAAGCATTCCATGCAGCCATTCCATTTAAATCTGATCCAGATGATGCTGCTGTTGCGGACGTATTTGGAACCTCTGCTGTATTAGTCGATGTTATATGAATTTGGTCAACAGAAACCTTAAAGCATTCCGCTACTACTTGTGCAACTTTGATAAATAAGCCTTGCCCCATCTCAGTACCACCGTGATTTAATCTTATTGATCCATCAGAATAAACATGGACGAGGGCACCACCTTGATTTAAAGATGGTTTATTAAATGAAATACCAAATTTTGCAGGCATTAAGGCAATGCCTTTTCTGAAAGGTAAATTATTATTTTTTTGATTTAAGTTAAATTCTTTAATATTTCTTATTCTATTTTTATAGTCGCTTAACTTGTATATTTCTTTTAAAACCCTTTCAATTCTTGGATTTTTAACAATTTGACCATATGGTGTTTTAAGACCATTTAATCTCGAGTAATAATTTATTTGGCGAATTTTATCTATTGGCTTTTGTAAATGTTGACTAACTGAATAAAGTATATTTTCAATAGCCAACATTCCTTGTGGACCACCAAAACCTCTAAAGGCAGTATTTGAAACTGTATTCGTTTTACATACATAACCAATAGCTTTAAGTGATTTTATAAAGTAACAATTATCAAGGTGAGTTAAAGCTCTTGTCATTACAGGCCCTGAAAGGTCTAGGACGTTACCACCATTACTTAGAAGTTTTATGTCTAAAGCCAGAATCTTACCATCAACTGTAAATCCTGCGGTGAAGTATACTTTGAAGTCATGTCTTTTCCCTGATGCAGTCATATCGTTATGTCTGTTAAGACGTATCTTTACTGGTTTTTGTGTTACATAAGCACCTAAGGCAGACATTGCTGCAAAAATAGTTGCTTGGCTCTCTTTTCCACCAAACCCACCTCCTAACCTTCTAACTTTACTATCAATTTTTGCTGATGGTATATTTAAAACCTTTCCAACACCGTGTTGAACCTCGGTAGGATGCTGAGTACTTGACCACACAACATATTCGTTATTCTCACCAGGAAAAGTCATGGCAACATGAGTTTCTAAATAAAAATGATCTTGTCCACCGATTTCGAAATCTCCAGATAATCTATAATCTGATTGCAACATCTCCTTTTTAACGTTCCCTTTTTCTAAAATCATTGGATCTTCTAAAAAAGATTTTTGTTTATACGCGTCGTCTAAATTAAGAATAGGTTTAGTTGTGAACTCCACTTCAATTTCAACTAAGCTACTCGCATAAATAGCTTCTTGATTTGTTTTTGCTAAGACAATCGCAACTGGTTGGCCTAAATATGAAAAAAATTCTTCTGCTAGAATAGGTTCACCATTTTTGATAGGACCAATTTCATTTTCACCAGGGATATCTTTTGCTGTTATGATTTTAGTAAAAAATGGTAGGTCGTTTAGTTTGTCAGAATTAATTTTTTTTATTTTACCACATGCAAATTTTGATAAAACGGGAGCCCCGTGCAATAAATTTTCTTGCTCCGGCATATCATCTATATAAATAGCCTGACCAGTAGAATGCCTTAAAGAAGAGTCGTGAAATGGAATTTTATTTAAATTATTCATTCTTAAACTTCCATTATTGATAAACTTTTTTTATTCTGACTTAAACAAATTTGTAATCTTCTTAATAGTCCCCTCATTGCCTCTAATCTATAAAAACCTGAACCTCTTAAATCAGAAATTGGTTGGATAAATTTATCTAAGTTGTAAATTGCAAATTCAATTGAATCATCTAAGTGTTTTTCAAGCATTTGTTTGCATAACTTATCTAGCAACTTTGGTGTTGCTGCCACCCCTCCAGCAGCCATATGTAATTCTTTAATAATATTGTTTTGGATTCGAATATTGATAGCAAGAGAGATAGTTGATATGTCTTGATCATATCGTTTTGAGAGCTTCCAGGAAAAAATTTTATTTTTTTTGTTAGCTATAGGTAATTCCAAGGATGAAATTATTTCATCTTTTTTTAAAATATTCTTTCGATAACCTTTGAAAAAATTTTTTATATTAATTTTTTTAAAACCATTTCTTCCAAATACTTTTAAATTCGAATTTAAAACTAATAATATAGGTGCAATATCTCCAATTGGACTAGACGTGCATAAATTTCCTCCAATTGTTCCTTGATTTCTGATTTGAGGTGACCCAAATCTCTGAAGAATTTCTATAAGTTCTGGCATTTTGAATCTAATAGCTTCAAGGAAGTTTTCAATTGTAACTGCACCTCCAAATTCTATTTTTTCTTTAAAGTGCTTAATTGAATTCAACTCTTTAATTGAATCCAAACAAATAATCTTGTCTTCTTTCTGGTTTATAATTGGCCTATGAAGATTTAAATCTGTACCCCCTGCTAGAAATTGAAAATCCTTTACATCATTAAGATAGTTTTTAAGCTCTTTTAAATTAGATGGTTTAAAATAAGTTACATTTCCAAAATTAATTTTCTTATTTTTATTAATGGTTTGATTGTTGTTTTTTGCAATCTTTTCATTTGAAACAGACTTAATAGCTTTTATTATAGGTGAATAACCAGTACACCTGCACAAATTGCCTGAGATTGCATCATTAATTGTATCATCGGTTATTTTTTTATTAGAATTGAGTAAGCTAATACCTGATATTATAAAACCCGGAGTACAGTATCCACATTGTGAAGCATGTTCTTTAGTAAAAGCAACTTGCAAAGGATGTGGATTTTTATCACAACCTAGACCTTCAATTGTGGTTACAGAACTACCTATCACTTGGCCTAACCTTACTAAGCACGCGTTTATAGGTCTAGAGCTACCACTTCCATTGTCTTCTATGATTACTGAACAAGCACCGCAATCACCCTCTGCGCAACCTTCTTTAGTTCCTGTTAGTTTATGATAATTTCTTAACCAATCTAAAAGGGTAATATCATGTTGAATATTTTCTACTTCAACTTTTTTGTTATTAATTAAAATAGTATTTATTAATTCAGCCAATAACCACAACCTCACATACAAAATATATTATGTGATTATACATTTTTAATTTTAAAAAGATCAATCAAAGATAGCTAAATTATTGTAATGAATTTTCTTTTTTTTTATCCCAATTTATTAAAATTTCATCATTAACATCAAATTTGTTTTGTAAAAAAATGTCGTCAGCTAATGATACACTTAATTTTCCAAAATCTTTTGTTATGCCTGTTACTTTTACAATTTGGCCTTGATATTCGATTTCATTAACGGTCATTGGATAAGAATTTTTGGATTTTTTATTATTAGTTATTTGTACGTGATCCATCCTAATTGAATAAAATCTTTTATTTTTAGAAATTACGTTATGTCCACCAACAAAATTTGCAATAAACTCGTTTTTAGGCTTATTAAAAATTTCATAAGGGTCACCAACCTGTTCAATTTTACCTTTATTCATAACAACAATCATGTCGGCTAAAGCCATAGCTTCATCTTGTGAATGAGTTACATGAATAAATGATATGCCTAGGTTTTTTTGTAATGATTTTAGTTCACTTCTCATTTTTATTCTTAAAAAAGGGTCTAAAGCTGATAAAGGTTCATCTAGAAGTAAAATAGCAGGGTTAGTAATAAGAGCTCTTGCCAAAGCTACTCTTTGCTGTTGTCCCCCAGAAAGTTGATTAGGATATCGGTCAGAGTAATCGTCCATTTGAACTAATTTGAGCATTTCTAGAGATTTATTATATCTTTCATTCTTTTTAATACCACGCATTTTTAAAGCAAAGGCAACATTATCTAAACATGATAGGTGTGGAAAAAGAGCATAATTTTGAAACATCATCGCAGTCCCACGTTTTGCTGGGGGCAAATCATTAATGATGTTTGAGCCTAATAAGATATCACCACCAGATATATCTTCATGACCAGCTATCATTCTCAAAGTTGAGGTTTTACCACAACCTGATGGACCAAGAAAACAACAGTATGTCCCAGCTGGTATCTTAAGATTAATTTTGTCTACTGCTATTGTTTCACCGTATGTTTTTGTAAGAATCGCAAATTCTAAATTTTCTGGTTTGTTCAATTTTTTATACCTAAATGTAAATTTATTACTTATATATAATTCATTTTTGTCTAGACTTTAATCAATTTTAAAATCCTTTGCATAATTGCTTAAAATATATGCACAGCTAAATTAACGCACACAAGCGCACATATTAGCTTTGATTAATAACAACAAAAAAATAATTATTCACATAAACATAAACATATTTGGAGGTTGAAATGAATAAAAATTTAACAAGAAGAAAGATGCTTAAAACGTCTACTGCAGCATTAGGTGCAGTTGCTGGTGCAGGCTTATTAAAAGGTTTTCCGGCAATTCACGCAGCAGATGCTCCTGTTATAAGATATTTAGGCACAGCTGTTAATATGGGCGATGCAGTACAAAAAAGATTATTTGATGATACAGGTATCAAAGTAAAATTTATTGTTAAGACAACTGATGAAGTTGTAAAAACAATTTTTACACAACCAAATAGCTTTGATATTGTTGATTCTGAATACTTTAGTATGCCTAAACTAGTCCCTTCTGGAAATTTACTTGGTATGGACACAAAGAGAATTAAGGAATGGGATAACGTTACATCTGCATTTACAAAAGGGGAAGTTGCAGGTAAAAAAATTGGTGATCAAGGAACAGCTCCTAAAAAAGTTATGTATCTTAAAGGCGCTAAATCAAAGGAATTTGCTTCAGAACCTACACAATATGTTACATTAATACCTACAGTATATAATGCTGACACTCTTGGCATTCGACCTGATCTGATTAAAAGACCTATCAGTTCTTGGGCAGAACTATTAAATCCTGAATTTAAAGGGAAAGCTTCGATACTAAACATACCATCTATCGGCATTATGGATGCAGCTATGGTTGTTGAAGCTATGGGTGAGTATAAATATCCAGATAAAGGTAATATGACTAAACAAGAAATTGATTTAACAATGAAAATTTTCACTGAAGCCAAAAAAGCTGGTCAGTTTAGAGCTTTTTGGAGTGACTTTAATGAGAGTGTAAATTTAATGGCTTCTGGTGAAGTTGTTATACAATCAATGTGGTCACCAGCTATTACTGCAGTTAGAACCAAAGGTATTCCGTGCGTCTATCAACCACTGAAGGAAGGTTATAGAGCTTGGGCTGCCGGTTTTGGATTACCTGCTACAACCAAAGGAAGACAAGCAGATATTTGTTACGAATTTATAAATTGGTATTTATCTGGTTGGGTTGGTGCTTACTTGAACCGTCAGGGATATTACTCTGCAGTTATACCAACCGCGAAGAAGTATATGGAAGCTTATGAGTGGGATTATTGGATGATGGGTAAACCTGCTACTGCTGATATTATGAGTCCAGAAGGCAAAAAGTTAGCTTCTAAAGGTGAAGTTAGAGATGGTGGATCATATGAAGCAAGAATGGGTGGTGTTGCTTGTTGGAATGCTACCATGGATGAAAATAAATACATGGTTAGAAAATGGAATGAAATGATAGCTTCATAAAAAAATATTCAAAAATAGGGTAACAAATGTTACCCTATTTATTTATAATCTTAACTAAATATTAATATGATGAAACTCTTGAAACTAAAACCTAGTGTCGGTTTATTATCAATCCCATATAGCTTAATATTTATATTTTTTTTCTTCATCCCTCTAGTATTAACCTTTATTATAAGTTTTTGGGACTATAATGAATACTCAATAATACCTGATTTCATTTTCGAAAATTACTCATATATTTTCAAAGATTGCTTTAACTTTGAAAAAGATATGTGTGTTACTTTTAAAACATATTTATCAACCTTTATGTTTTGTTTTATTACTTGGTTTTTCACTTTAATTATTGGTTTTTTTGTAGCTTATTTTCTTGCTTTTTATGTAAATTCAGTTACTTGGCAGATAGTATTATTTTTAATTTGTACTATTCCATTTTGGACATCAAATGTAATTAGAATGATTTCATGGATACCTCTTCTAGGAAGGAATGGTCTTGTAAATGATTTCTTACTCTATACAGGTTTAACTGATATCCCCCAAGAATGGCTCTTATATTCTGGCTTTTCAATTGTTTTAGCTTTTGTGCATTTATATACCCTATTCATGATAGTCCCAATTTTTAATTCTATGATGAGAATAGATAAATCAATAATAGAAGCAGCTTATGATAATGGAGCCAATGGATTACAAATATTGTGGAATGTAATTATACCACTATGCAAACCTGGAATCGTAATTGGATCTATTTTTGTTATAACAGTTGTGATGGGTGACTTTATTACAATAGGAATTATGGGAGGACAACAAATTCCATCAATAGGCAAAATAATTTACGTGGAAATGAGTTATCTTCAATTACCTGCTGCTGCAGCAAATGCTGTAATTTTATTAGCCTTGACCCTGTTAATCATTTGGATAATGACCAAAATGATAGATATTCGAAAAGAGCTTTAAAATGTTAAACAAGAAAAATAAAACTTATTATACTTGTGTTTTCTTTTTTTGTTTATTTGTTCTGTTCCTTTATGGACCTACTTTTACAATCGTCCTTTTAAGTTTTCAAGGTCCAGATGGTGGCTTAACTTTTCCACTTAATGGAGTTTCAACATATTGGTTCAAAGAGTTATGGCGAGGCGGTTCTGTTGTAGATATCGGTTCAGCATTTGAAAGATCAATGATTTTAGGTGTGATAGTTATGGTCTTAACAGTTCTTTTATCTGTAAGCGCAGGTCTAGCATTTAGAAAAAAATTTTGGGGATCTGATACACTTTTTTTTGCAACAGTAGCAAGTTTAATTGTACCATCGATCGTATTGTCACTTGGAGTAGCTCTTCAATTTAGATTACTTGATGATTTTACAAAATGGCTTGGCTCATCTCTTGATATAAATTATATCAATGAGTCTTTTCAAACTACTTTAGGAATGTTTACAAGTGGGTTAGGTGCACAATTGACATGGACGCTTCCTTTTGGATTACTAATAATGTTTGCAGTTTTTAATAGATTTGACAAATCTTATGAAGAATCAGCAAGAGACCTTGGCGCAACTCCTTGGAAAACTTTTAAAGAGATTGTTTTTCCACTCATAGCCCCTAGTATTATTGGCATTGCGTTGTTTGGATTCACTTTATCATATGACGAGTTAGCAAGATCATCTCAAGTTATGGGTGCTGGAAATACACTTCCATTAGAGTTAAGAGGTCTAACTACAACAGTTACAACACCTGTTATATATGCATTAGGTACTGTAACTACCTTTGTCTCGTTTAGTGTAATTGGTATTTCCATAGCATGTTACATTTGGCTTAAAAGAAAAAGAGGATAATTATTTTGAAAAGAAAAATTTGTATAATTAATCCTAATACTACTAAAGCAATGACGCAGAAAATAGATTTAACTGCAAAGAAGTTTGCTAGCGCAGATACTGAAATCGTTTCAGTTGAACCAAACATTGGTCCTGAGAGCATTGAGGGATTTTATGATGAAGCTTTTTGTATTCCTGGGCTGGTAGAAGAAATAGAAAAACATAGTGATGCTGATTCATATATTATTGCTTGTTTTGATGACACAGGTTTAGAAGTAATTAGATCAATTACACAAAAACCAGTGATAGGAATAGGAGAAGCCGCGTATCATATTGCAACTATGGTAGCTGGTAATTTCACAGTGATAACAACATTATCTAGATCAATAAGACCGCTCACTCATAATTTAAAAAAATATGGTCTTTTTGAAAATTGTGTCAAAGTTACTGCTATTGAAGTTCCAGTTTTAGATTTAGAAAATATTTCTAGGGAAAACTTAGATAAATTAAATAAAGGAATTCAAGATACCATAGAAAATGATAATGCAGAGTCTATAATTTTAGGATGCGCTGGCATGGCTGACTTAGCTAAAAGCTTAGAAACAAAACATCAATTACCTGTTATCGAGGGTGTTTCTTCAGCGGTTGTGTTAGCAGAAAGCTTAGTAAATTTAAAAATTAAAACCAGTAAGGTTGGATCTTATGCGGTACCCAGAAAAAAAGAATATTTGGGTTATCTGAATAAATTCAAACCTTATAGAAAGATGAAATGAAAGTAAGAATCCTAAATCATCCCTTAATAAATCTTTACATGACTATGTTAAGGTCAAAAAACACTCAAAGTACTAAGTTTAGATATTTGGCAAGAAAAATTTCTTCTCTTATGGTTTTTGAAATTTTTAAGGATTTAAATGTATTTCCTGATAAAATTGAAACACCCTTAGAAAAATATGATGGTGTAAAATTAAATGATCCAAAGCCATGCATTATTTCAATTTTAAGAGCAGGGTTAATTATGAGTGAGGGCATTACAGATATATTTGATGAAGTCTCAATTGGTCATATTGGTATGTATAGAGACGAGAAAACACTTAAACCAGTCAATTATATAAAGAAACTTCCTTCTGATTTAAAAAACAGACAATGTTATCTTTGTGATCCAATGCTTGCAACTGGTGGAAGCGCAGTTTCTGCAATAAATACACTAAAAGAACACAGTGTCTCAAATATTAAACTAATTTGTCTTCTAGCATCTGATCCAGGAATTAAAAAGGTTCAAGATAATTTTCCAGAAGTTGAGATTATTTGTGCTCAAAAGGATGACAAGCTTAACGAAAATGGTTTTATCATACCTGGGCTTGGAGATGCTGGAGATAGAACCTTTGAAACTTGAAAAAATTATTTTATAGCTTTTTCAAAACGTTCTAATTTTTCAACATTTAATCTAGCTGCTGTTTGTTTAATATTTTCCCATACTAATGGAGGGACAGGTAATCCATTTTTAAATCTATCTTCATTAGTTGATATTTCTTTATCACCAGGTATTAATACTTTGTCATTATTTTGAGATGGTCTAGAAGCTCTAACAAAATCTGCATAAGATTTTACCTCTTTTGTGAAGTAATCAATATCAACCATTTTCTCAACTTCGATATAAAGTGACAACATCCCATTAGAAAATCTTCTTCTTTCATTGTCAGTTAGTGCTCCACAAACACCATTTCCTGTTAAAGCTCCACCCAAAATTTCCATCATAAAATTAATACCAGAACCTTTGTGAAGACCAAAAGCTGTTATTGCACCAGTTCCTTTATCTGGATCTGGTACATCATCATCACCTATTTTACCATACATTGCTTCGGGGTTAGTGGTTAGATTTCCTAAATTATCTATTAAAGCTCCATGAGGTAATTTCTTACCACCCTTTTGAGCTACCATCACCTTTCCCTCTGCTACTGTTGAGGTTGCCATATCCAAAATAATATGGTCTTTGTTTTTGTTAGGTATGCCTATAGCAAGTGGTGATGTGCTTCCTCTTCTATCACTTCCTCCAAAAGGAGCAACAAGCAAACTACCTCTTACATTAACAAAATGAAAAGAAATCAAACCTGCATCAGCCGCTCTTTCTGCCCAATCTCCAATTCTTCCAAGATGACCTGAGTTCCTTAAACCTACAACAGAGACACCATGTTTTTTGGCTCTAGTAATTCCATTATCAACTGCATATTCTCCAGCAACTTGACCAAAACCCTGTTTTGCGTCTAGACAACCCATTGCACCGGCATCAATAACAACTTCAGGTTTTAGATTAGGAAAAACCCAACCTCTTTCCATCCATTCAACATACCTTGGCACCCTTGCAATACCATGACTGTCATGTCCTACTAAGTTTGATCCTGATAATCTTTGAGCAATAGTTCTTGCTTCATGATCGTTACATGATTTGGCTTTAAAAATATCAGTTATTAAATCATTCGCATAATTTACGTCCACACGAATTTCTACATTTGTACTTTTTTCAGACAATTATATCCCCTATTTGATTTGCAATTATTTTTGTGTATATCATTAACGTATCGATTGTTCTACGTAATTTTCTATAAGAGTAAAGTTTATTCCTTTTAATTTTATTTAATAAGAATTCTAAATTTGTAAATAAGTAATTAAATTGAAATTTATTTATATAAAAAATTAAAGTAGTATTAATTTTTAAATTTTCTGTATGGAGATAAAATTGATTAAAGGTTTAATTGCACCAATCCTAACCCCTTTTGACAACAATCTTAAACTGGATCAAAAAATGTATAATGATTTGGCCAAAGATCTCATGGAAAATGGTTGCTCAGGACTTGCCCCTTTTGGAACAACAGGAGAAGCTTTGTCAGTTGGTAATAAAGAAAGAATGTTAGCAATTGAAGGTTTAGTCAAGTCTGGGATTGATCCAAAAACATTAATACCAGGAACAGGTTTATGTAATTTGCCAGATACTATTGAAATTACCAAACATGCGATAGGATTGGGGTGCCTAGGAGCAATGACATTACCTCCATTTTATTTTAAAGGAATGAGTGACGAAGGACTATATGAATATTTTGAAAAACTAATTGATGGAGTTAATGATAGTAGACTTAATATATATTTATATCATATTCCACAGGTAAGTGGTGTTGGTTTATCTATAGAACTTGTCAAAAAATTAAAAGAAGCTTACCCAGAATTCATCATAGGTATTAAAGACAGCTCAGGTGTTTGGGAAAATACAGAAGCCTTATTAAATATTAAGGACTTGGTTGTTTATCCAGGAGCAGAACTTCCTGTAATTGAAGCAATCAAACTAGGCGCACCAGGTTGTATTTCAGCAACTGCAAACTTGAATAGCAAAGATATCTCAAAGGTAATAGATCTGTGTCACTTGGGAAAATGGGACGAGGCTGAAGAACTTCAAAAAAAGGTTAAATCAGTAAGATTATTATTTCAAGACTATGCGCCAATTCCTGCCCAAAAATCGTTATTAGCCTTACAAACTAAAAACTCTTTATGGAACAATTTAAGGCCCCCATTCAAACCTATATCTGAAGACAAAACAACTGAGTTAGCAAATAAACTAAGAGATAGTTATGGCTTTAAATTTTAGGGATTGAAATGAAGATCAAGGATTTAAAGACACCCCTCAGGGGAAGTTGTCATTGCGGTGTAGTAAAATTTAAAATTAACACAAGTTTGAGAGATCTTCGTAGATGTAATTGTTCAATTTGTTCTAGAAAAGGATTTGTAATGGGATCAGCACCTATGGAACTCCTTACAATTGTATCCGGAAAAAAATTTCTATCAACTTACAAATGGAATACCAATATAGCTGAACATTATTTCTGTAAAATCTGTGGAATAAACACACACCACAAAAGACGATCAAATCCAAACGAATATGGTTATAATATAGCTTGTATTGAAGGTTTTGAAATGTCTTGGATTGAAAACGCTCCTTATGTAGATAACACAAAAATGAGCTTGATAGACATAAACAAGTCTAAAATTAAAAAATAAAATTAAAGATTTTGTTTAATAATTTTATGTAGAATTCCAGCAAAAATTATTACCATAAATACTCTTAGCATATGATGTGGACTTATAAATGACATATCAGCTCCTACAGAAAGAGCTAAAATATTCATTTCTGATTGTCCACCAGGCGAGAATGCAAGTAAAATTGATAAAGGGTCATATCCAATATTTACTAGTATAAAATAAATAATCACCAGAGGAATAACTGCTATTAAGGTTGTTATAAGTCCAGCGAGCACAGGTCCTGACATTTCCTTTAAAGTAATATTTTTAAACAGACACCCAAGAGCTGAACCTAATAAAATTTGAACCGCAATAACAATTATATACATTGGCATTGCCTCCACAATTTCGAAGATATGGATAAGTGCTGAAAAAATCATTGGACCAATTATTGTTGGACCCGGGATTTTCAACTTCACCGCCAAATACCATCCTAAGTAAGATATGATAAAAACAAATGGAAGTTGTTGCCAATTATAAAACAAATCAGGATTTGGTAACATATCAACACTTAACTTTGGAACAAACATAATTAGTAAAGACGCTAAAAAAACAACAACAACAATTCTAGTTGCATGTATTAATACTAAAGTTCTTGGGTTTGATCCAATCTCTTGACCAAGAATAACCATTTCATTTAACCCACCCGGGAAAGAGCCATAAATTGAAGTCAATCTGTCTATTTTCATGATTTTGTTTAAATAAAAATAAGTTGTAGAACCCATTAAAATTACAAAAAATGGAACAAATAATAACGAAATCCCAATTTCATCAACTCTATCAATTATCTCTGGCCCAAAATTAGCTCCAATTGTGCAACCTAGTAACGCCCTACAAACAGGCCTTGGTTTTTTACCAATAATTACTCCTTTACCAATTGCCGCAAAAAATCCGCAACCTATCAGTGGACCCAACATCCATGGTAAAGGAAGACCTATATAGTACGCTAAAAAGCCACTAGCTATTGCTAATAACAAACTCCAAGTATATCGCCATCTCTCAGGCCACCACCCAAAAAAAAACTTAACTAATTTTGTTTTGTCAGTGGTCATTTATATTTTGTGGAATATAAATTTTTCCATCCATTATTTTTCTTGATGTTCTATAGATACCACATGAAATTATGAAGTCATTTTTATTGTCAGCAGTTGACAAGCATGTTTCGACAAAACAATCTATTGAACCTAAAGGATGCTCTACTGTTACTTTATTTTCTTGCTTAACTACAATTTGAGAAATTTGAGAAGCAATTGTATTAGAAATGAGACAAGCAGATGCGATACAATTAGTACCTGTAGCAGCATGTGTCTCATGACAGGTATTAGGAGTAAAATATCTAGACGTAATAGTCCCACCATTTAGTGGTTTTGATAGAAGAGCAAATTTTGGTATTACCTTTCCACTTACATCCCCCAATCCCATTTGAGCACCCGCAATAACTCTGATCTCTTCTATCTTTTTAAGTAATTCCAGATTTTTATTTAGTTCATTACTTGTTTCATTACCATTTATGCCAAAATCAGCAGCTTTGGCCATTACTATAGGCATTGAAATATCAAGACATGTAACTTCTATACCTTTAACTGTTATATTAGGTTTTCCAGTAGGCAACATCTTTCCTGTGGCTCCACCAACTAAATTCTTAAATTTTAGTAGTATTGGAGCACCTTTACCGGGGACACCATCAATTTCAAAGTCACCCATATATTTTATTTTTTTATTGGGTGTTGGGACCACAGCTTCAATTATAGAACCTGTATTTACAGATCTTATAATTATTTTAGTTTCACCTTCTTCAGCATCAATAAATCCATTTTCAATTGAGAAAGGGCCAACTGCCGATAACATATTACCGCAGGTGGGCCCGTAATCTACTTTTGCTTTATCTATAATAACTTGAGCAAATAAGTAATCTATATCTACATTCTTTTGTGTACTTTTTGAAATTATACAAACTTTGCTTGTGACAGATGTTGCTCCACCAATTCCATTTATTTGTCTAATATCAGGTGATCCCATTGCTGCAAGCAGGTATTTGTCTAGCTCTGACTGATCTTTGGGTAAATAATGTTTATTAAATAGTAACCCTTTTGAGGTTCCACCTCTCATATAAACTGCTGGTATAGATATTTGATCAGACATGTATTTTAAATAATTTTGTTTAATATTTTTATCAAATTTGCTGTTATTTTACTAGTAGAAGCATTGCCACCAAGATCTCTAGTTAAGTTTTGTTTGTCTTTAAGTAATTCTAGTACTGAGTCATTAATTAAATTGGAAGCTAAAATTAATTTATCTATTTTCCTATTTTTTCCAAGCCAATCTAATAACATAGCTGAAGATAAAATTAATGATATTGGATTTGCAATATTTTTGTATGCAATATCTGGAGCAGCTCCATGTTGTGCTTGAGCCATTGCATGATTGCTACCAGCATTTAATGATCCAGCGAGACCTAAAGATCCAGATAATTCAGTTGCTAAGTCTGATAAGATATCACCAAACATGTTTGTGGTTAAAATAACATCAAATTGGTCAGGTTTTCTTACAAGATGTGCGGCGCATGCGTCTACTAGCATCTCTTCATAATCAACATCATTATACTTTGATGATATATGTCTACATGCATCAAGGAAAATGCCGTCAGTAATTTTCATTACATTGGCTTTGTGAACAACATGGATTTTAGATTTTATTGATTTATTGACAGATCTAGATTTAGCTATTTCAAATGCTGATTTTGCAATTTTTAAAGAAGCTTCTTTTGTAATCTTTCGCAATGATAATCCAACACCAGGTATAGGACTAAACTCTCCACTACCATCATACATGTTCCTATCAGCATAAAAACCTTCCGTGTTTTCACGTACAATCACTAAGTCCATATTTTGTGATAATGACTTTACATTAACATAATTTTTAGCAGGTCTAATATTAGAGTATAAGTCTAGTTCAATACGAAGTTTAGCTGATGGATTTATTCCACCATTAGAAGCTGAAGGATAAGCATTATGATCAACAGGACCTAAAATTATACCATCAGCTTCTTTAGATTTTAATAATAAATCGTCTGTAAAAGTTACCCCAATTTTTTTTAATAAATTAAAACCTAAGATCTCTCTTTGTATTTCTATGCCTAGCTTTAATTTAGTATTTATTAAGTTAATTATATCTAAAGTAGAACTTACGATTTCTGGTCCAATACCATCACCATCAAAAGCTATTATATCAAGTTTCATAAAATTCTCTTATTACTCACCTTTAAATGAAACTTGCTTTTTATTTACAAAAGCGTCTATTCCATTCATGCCATCTTTCGTCTTTGCAGAATCTGAAATCATTCTAGCCTCATATTCCATCTGTCCTTCAAGGGAATCTAAAAAACTATTGTGAATTAAATTTTTAAGTTTTCCAAATGCTAATGTTGGACCCTCAGCTAGAGATTTAGCAAGTTTAAATGCTTCGTTTTGTAAGTCATTAAAATCTACTACTTTATTAACCAAACCCCAATCACATGCTTCATCTGCAGTTAATATTTTATTAGTTAAAACTAGTTCAGCATACCTTCGTGACCCTATTATTCTTGGCAAAAAATATGTTGATGAGCCATCTGGTGTTAAACCTGCTTTAGAATACGCTGAAACAAAGGATGCGTTTGAAGATGCAATAACGATATCAGCAAAACCAACAAACGAAAAACCAGCGCCTGCCGCAACACCGTTTACTGCAACAATTAAAGGAGGATTCATTCTAGACAATCTTGAAATTGCTCCATGCAACGAAGTTGTTACTTCTTTGAGGTGACTTGCAACTTTCTTTTCATGTTGTGCAAATGAATGTAAATCACCACCAGCACAGAAAGCTTTATCACCCGTACCTGTTAAAATTACAGATCTAATTTCAGAATTATCTTCACACTCTAATGAAACTTTAAATAAATCTTCTGCCATTGCTTGATTAAGAGAATTATATTGTTTAGGTCTATTCAACTCGATTATTGCGACATTGTTTTTGATTTTAAAATTAAGAGTATTTAGATCCATTTGTATTCCTTTCTAAATATTATTTAAATCTTTTTAGAATCTCTTCTGTATGTTCTCCTAGCAGTGGAGGCGATCTAAATAATTTTGCTGGCGTTTCAGATAGTTTTACTGGAAATCCTGTCATTTTAATATTTCTGCCTTCAGGGCCATTAGAGTTAATTACCATTTCATTATCTTTTATTAATTGACTATTAAGAGCATCTGGCAATGAAACTATTTTTGCAGCAGGGCACCCTGCCTCATTTAAAATATGAATCCAATATTGAGATGTTTTTGTTTTCATTTTTTTATTTATTATCTCATTTAAAGATACTCTGTTTTTCATCCTATTTGCATTATTTTTGTATAAATTATTTTCTAATAAATTTGTTAGGTCTATACATTCAAGAAAAATATTACAAAACTTATCACTTGCTGGAGCAACAGCAACTTCGCCATCAGATGTTTGAAAAATCCCATAAGGAGCTAGTATAGGATGATTGTTTCCTGATTTTTTTGGCGCTTTACCAGTTACAAAACTTTCAGAAGATAGATACGCCATCATAGATATAAGACCGGAAGTCAGGCAAGATTCAACCTTCTGTCCTTTACCAGTTTGAACTCGTGAATATAGAGCACACACTACTCCAAAAGAACAATACAAACCTGCAACTAAGTCTGAAATAGGCATGGCCGCCCTCATAGGACCACTTTCTTCTGTTCCGTTTAATGACATAAAACCACTCAATGCTTGTGCAATAAAATCAAAAGCTGGTTTATCACTCATTTCTCCCTTGCTACCAAACCCATTAACAGAAGCACTAATTATTCTTGGGTTAATTGATTTTAAAGTTTCAAAATCAAAACCCATTTTTTCAAACACTCCTGCCTTAAAATTTTCAACAACTACATCAGCCTCACTTATAAGAGATTTAAGAATTTCTTTTTCTGATTCCTTATAAAGATCTAAAATTACTGATTTTTTATTTCTATTGAATTGAGCAAAATAAGAACTATATCCATCCACCATGTCACCTTGATTTCTGACATTATCACCTTTGGGTGGTTCAATTTTAATCACCTCTGCACCCATGTCTGCTAGCAACATTGTGCAGAATGGCCCAGATAGTACCCTTGTAAGATCAATAACTTTTATACCTGAAAGAGATCCAACATTTTTATGTTCTGTCATTTAGGCTCCAATTGCTGTAGGAACATCTTCCATAGAATATTTTAATAACCTTGGACCTGCTCTCATGACCTGACCAGGTAATCTATGACCAACTAATGTTTCAACTCTTTTTGCAACAATGATTAATTGGTCTAAATTTATGCCTGTATCAATACCCATTTCATGAAGTAGATAAATTAGATCTTCTGAACAAATATTACCTGTTGCATTAGGTGCAAATGGGCATCCGCCCATACCTCCAAAACAACTCTCATAATCTGTAATTCCTAAATTTAATCCAGTCATAACATTTGCAAGCCCAATTCCTCTGGTGTTATGAAAATGAAGCGTTATATCAAAATCAGGAACCATATCTCTAATTGTGTTGACCGCTTCAGTAACAACAGTTGGAGTAGCCATGCCAGTAGTGTCGCCAAGAGTGACGCCTTTAAACCCCATCTTTTTATATTCTTTTGAAATCTCGGCTAATCTTTTAGCTGAAACATTCCCTTCAAAAGGACAACCAAAAGCAGTAGCAATATCACCCTGGATTGGTATGTTATTTTTGCCTGCTATATCTGCAATCTCTTTAAATCCAAGAAGAGAATCTTTAACGCTTCTATTGACATTCTTTTTATTATGACTATCAGAGGCAGATAAAAAAACAACTATTTCGTCTAATTTTGCGTCAACAGCCCTTAACGCTCCTCTAGCGTTAGGAACTAATGCTGCTAATGTCGTTTCATGATTTCTTTTTACATTTTCTAAAATTGTTGCTGCGTCTGCTAATTGGGGAATAGCCTTTGGAGAAACAAAGGATGAAACTTCAATTCTTGGGAAACCAGCATCAATCAAACTATTTATTATATCTATTTTATCATCAGTTTTTAAAATAGTTTTTTCAGATTGAAAACCATCGCGTGGACCAACTTCTGTAACTTTCACTTTTTTTATATTCATATTATACCCCCAGACAGCATCATGATTATATTTCTACACTCTTTTTTTTTTTAATTAAACCTTTATAAAAATTTAATTAATAAAAAGTGAACTATCGCTTGACCTTTTTAAAAATAAATTGTGATACTATTAACTTCTTAATAACTTAATTAATTCGGGGGTTTAAATGAAACGTTTTTCAAGTGCACTAATAATTGCTTCCTCACTTATGGTAGGCTCAACTATTGCGAGTGCAGATCAATTTGTTAGGATGGTATCTGGACCATCAGGTGGATCATGGTATCCATTAGGTGCAAAAGTAATGCAAGTAATGGAAAGTAATATTAAAGGAATATCTACTTCAAACACTTCAGGTGGTGGAATTTCAAACGTATTATCCGTTAATGGTGGTGATGCAGAAATTGGATGGACCTATGCTCACACTGTTGCAAATGGTTATAATGGTAAAGGTAAATTTAAGAAAGCTCAAAAGAACGTAAGGTATTTCGCTACTTTATACGGTGCTGCTTTCCAAGTAGCAGTAAGAGCTGATTCAAAAATAAAGGGCTTTGAAGATATGAAATCCGCAAATATTAGTCCAGGAAAACCTAAATGGACTGGTACTGCTTTTTGTGAATCAATCATAAAAGACTATGGATATGATTTTAATACTATCAAAAAGAATGGTGGTGTTGTTCATATGGTAAGCTATAAAGAGTCTGTAGCATTAATGAAAGATGGACAAGCTGATGTTTTCATGGCTGCTACTTCAGTTCCACAAGCAAGTTTTATTGAACTTGAAAATAGTCCTGGCATAAGATTCATTGGTCTTCCAAAAGACAGAATTGATCGAATTGTTAAAAACAACCCAGGTTATATTTATGGTAAAATTCCTGCTAGTGCATACAAATCGTTAGACAAGGATATTCCTACATTAGGTATTGTAACCTCAATGATTGTTCATAAAGATTTGTCTGACGACCTAGTTTACAAAATGACAAAGACATTTTGGGATAATCATGCTGAGTTTGTAAAAGTAAAAAGCGTCTGGAAAAAAGTGCTACTTAAAAAAGCAGTTGATGGAGCTGCAGTACCAATACATCCAGGTGCAGCAAAGTACTATAAAGAACAAGGAGTACTTTAAAATATTTTTAGAAAGGCACCGAAAAGTGCCTTTCTTTTTTCTTATGACTAACCTTTAAATTATCTTTGCAATGGCTGAAACTTCAAAAAAACTTGTTTATAATGAAATTAAGGAATTAAGTTTTCTTGATGAACTCTTAGAATGGAACAAAGATAAAACAATCTATTATTGGATAATTGTTCTTTGCACTTGGTTGTCTGTAGGACTAGCATTTTATCATCTATTTGTAGCTGTTTATGGCACACCTGAAGGAAGATCTTTTAGGTCTATTCATCTATCATCAATGATGGTTTTAGCTGTTTTTATATATCCATTATTTAGAAATAGTATCAAAGATCCACTTTTCATAAATGATGACAAAAAAGGAAATTTATTAAGGGTTTTTGGGTATGGATATGATTTAACTATAATACTTTCAATAATATTTGTTCAATTGTGGACAACATGGGATGTTGAAAATTTCATGATGAGATATGGAGACAAATATATTGGCGACATAATAGTTGGTTCCATTTTGATTTTTTTAGTTTTAGACGCAACAAGAAGAGCCGTAGGATGGGCAATGGTTATGGTAGCAGGTTTTTTTATGTTACACGCTCTTTATGCTAATAAATTTTTTGGATTTTTTTATGGCCCTCCAACAAGACTTGCAAAATATATAGACACTTTATTTATGACATCTGATGGAATATATGGAATACCACTTTATGTGGCTTCAACTTATATTGTCCTTTTTATAATATTTGGAGGTATACTTATCAGATCAGGAGTAGGAAGATTTTTTGTTGATCTTGCTATTGCAATGACCGGACATAGAACTGGTGGTCCAGCAAAAGCTGCTGTTGTTGCATCAGGAATGACAGGCACTGTTTATGGATCAGCTGTTGCAAACGTTGTAACCACTGGATCATTTACTATTCCACTTATGAAAAATTATGGTTATAGAGCTAAGTTTGCTGCAGCTGTTGAAGCATGTGCTTCATCAGGTGGACAAATTACACCTCCAATAATGGGTGCAGCTGCTTTCATAATGGCTGAATTTCTTGAAGCTCCATATTCATATGTAATTTTAGCAGCAATAATTCCTGCATTTTTATATTTTACTACAATATATTTTATGGTTCATGTTGAAGCAGAAAAACATGGAATTGAAAAAATTGACAAGTCTGTTTTACCAAATGTAATAGAAGTTCTTAAGGGTGGAGGCCATATGTTGCTTTCACTAGCTGTTCTAATTGGTCTGCTGATTTATGGCAAAACAGCTATGACAGCTGGATTTTGGAGTATTGTGTCAGTTATCATTCTAAGTTTTATTAAAAAGAATACAAGGATGTCAGTTGTTGACATTTTGGGAGCATTTGAAAGTGGCATCAAATCAACTGTTCCAGTTACAATAGCGTGTGCTTGTGCTGGAATAATTATTGGCTCAGTTTTTGTTTCGGGTCTAGGTCTTAAATTCACACAATCAGTTATAGATCTATCGGGTGGTATTTTATTCATCTTGTTATGCTTAACAGCAATCTCTGCTATTATTCTTGGAATGGGAATGACTACAACTGCTGTGTATATCACTGTTGCTGCACTCATAGTTCCTTCATTAATTGAATCTGGTATCTTACCAATTGCAGCTCACATGTTTGCATTTTATTTTGGGGTTGTTTCAACAATCACACCGCCCGTTGCGCTGGCATCGTTTGCAGGAGCGGCAATAGCAAAGTCTCCTCCAATGTCAACGGCTGTTGAATCAAGCAAGGTTGGAATAGCTAAATATATTGTCCCCTTTGCATTTGTTTACAACCCTTCATTGTTGATGGAGGGACCAATTATATGGAGTATTTATAGTTTAATTTCAGTTCTTTTAGCTTATTGGTGTATGACATTAGGCCTTGAGGGTTGGTTTAATGGTAAATTGAATGTATTTAAACGAACCTTAGCTTTGATAGGTTCAGTAACTCTATTAATTCCACCATTGCAAAATATTTATGGGATAGATGGTATTTACTTCAACTTAATAGGTGCACTCATTCTAATGATTATTTACTATTTACAAGGAAAACTAAATTTCAAGTTGAAGGCATCGACATGAATAAAATATTTTTAGGGAAACCTATTCATTGGTTAATGATAATTATTACAACAGCTATAGTATTTGCATGTGGGTTTAACAAAATGCATGTTAGTAACTTCAATTTATTTATTTCGATTATATTTATATCAGTTGCCATTTTAATTTTTCTTATACTAAAAACTTCAAAACAAAAGAATTGATTACTTATATTTCTTTGTTATCCTCATTTTTAATTTATTAAACTTTAATTATGTCAGGTGTTTTAATGGCAAAAAAAGAATTAGATATTCTTCTAAAAGCAACAAAAATTTGTAAATCCTTTGGTAATTTTGTAGCAAATCAAAACATTGATATTTCTATTGCTAAAGGACAAATACATGCACTCTTGGGAGAAAATGGTGCAGGCAAATCAACTTTGGTAAAAATATTTTATGGTGTGCTCCAGCCAGACAGTGGATCAATTGAAATTAATAACCAAAAAATTTCTATAACATCGCCCAACGTAGCCAGGAAAAACGGAATAGGAATGGTTTTCCAACATTTTTCTCTTTTCCCTGCTCTTACAGTTGCAGAAAACATTTTAATAGCACTCGATAATAAAATTAAGTTCGGAGAAGTAGTTAATGAAATTTCGAAATTGTCAAAAGAATGGGAATTATTTGTTGATCCTTTAAAATTAGTTAGTGAGTTGTCTGTTGGAGAAAAACAAAGAGTTGAGATTATTAGATGCTTGATGCAAAATCCAAATTTATTAATTATGGATGAACCAACTTCAGTCCTCACACCTCAAGAAATAAAAAATTTATTCAAAATTTTAAAAAGACTTGCATCTTCTGGATGTTCTATACTTTATATCAGTCATAAATTAGAAGAAATAATTGAGTTAGCTGATGAAGTAACTATTTTAAAATCTGGAAAATCTATTGAGTCAATTGATGCTAAAAAAACAACAACTAATTTTTTAGCAGAGACAATGGTTGGTAAAAAAATTACTCAACTTAAAAAAATTATTAAAACAAATTCAAAAAACATCGCATTTGAGGTGAAAAATTTAAACAAACAAAAAGATCATGAATTTGGAATTTCACTAAACAATATTAATTTACAAGTGAATTATGGAGAGATTTTAGGTGTTGCCGGAATTGCTGGCAATGGACAAGTGGAGTTAATGGAAATTTTAAGTGGTGAAATTGATTGTGAGGACAACCACCAGATTCTTTTAGATAAATTGCCTATTGGTAAAACTAACATCAATGAAAGACGGAAACTTGGAATTGAAACAATACCAGAAGAGAGAACTTTTCACGCTACAGTTCCAAATCTAACATTAAGTGAAAACACATTCCTTACTTACTTCTTCAAATATAATAATACTAAAAGTTGGATAACTAATCTATTAAACCATCCTCAAAAAAGTTTAGATGAGAGTAAAAAAATTATTAAAAATAATGATGTAAGGTGTCCCGAAACAAATCCTTTAGCTAGTCAATTATCTGGAGGAAATTTACAAAAATTTATTCTGGGAAGATCTTTAGCCAACAATCCTAAAGTTGCAATTTTTTCTCAACCGACGTGGGGTGTTGATATTGGAGCAGCAACTGCAATTAGGCAAAAACTATTAGATCTCTCTCAAAGTGGAAAAGCAGTGATCTTAATAAGTCAAGATTTAGAAGAAATTTTTGAATTGTCAGATAAGATTTGTGTAATCAATGAAGGTGTTTTAAGTGAAATATTTGACGTCAGGGATATAACAGCAACGGATGTCGGATTGCTAATGGGTGGTAAAAATAAAAAATTTCAAAAAATGGAACCTATTAAATGATTTCTTTTATACCAAGGGATAAAGTTTCAAAAAACTGGATAATAATAGCACCTATATTATCAATAGTTTTTACAATATTTTTTGGTTTACTAATTTTTACGTTTCTAGGTTATAACCCACTAGAAACTCTATATCAAATCTTTGTATCTCCTTTCTCAAGAATAGATCGTATTAGTGATATATTAGTTAAGGCCTGCCCACTAATTATCATCGGCACTGGTTTAATGTTATGTTTTAAATCTAATGTTTGGAATATTGGAGCTGAAGGTCAATTTATTATGGGAGCTTTGTTAGCTGGTTTTGTAGCATTGTCATTTCCAAATATTGAATCAAAATTCTTTTTACTAATTACGATACTTGCTGGCTTTATAGGTGGAGCATTGTGGGCATTTATACCAGCAATTTTAAAAACTAAATTAAATGTAAATGAGATTTTAGTAAGCTTGATGCTGGTTTATGTTGCAATGTTATTTATAGATTTTATTGTAAGAGGACCGTTGCGCGATCCAATGAGTTTTGGATTTCCATTGTCTAAACCATATCCTGACGGGGCTTTAATCAATAAAATACCTTTTCCAGGGATTGGTTTCCTTGGACAACTTCATTATGGAATTTTTTTTGTTATATTATTAATTCCTATTTCTTGGATATTTATAAATAAAACTTTAGGTGGTTTTAAAATAAATGTATTAGGATCTGCACCGCAAGCTGCAAAATTTGCAGGCTTTAAACAAAATTCAATTACTATAACTGTCCTTTTATTATCTGGTGGTTTAGCTGGGGTAGCTGGAGTAATTGAAGTGTCAGCAAATATAGGTCAATTACAACCAGAAGTTTCTTTTGGTTATGGATTTACAGCAATAATTGTTGCTTTTCTTGGCAGATTAAACCCTGTTGGAATTTTATTTGCTGGAATAATTATAGCAACAGTTAAGCTTGGTGCTGATAATGCTCAAATGACAATGGGCATACCAAAAGTCGTGACTGGTTTATTTGAAGGTATCTTACTATTCTTTTTGTTAACGGGCGAAACTCTTCAAAAATACAAAATTAAGTGGTCTGAAGGTAAAAAATAATGGAAGCATTAATATTAACTATTATAGCAACTTCAATCCCATTATTACTTGCAGCAGCGGGTGAATTAATTGCTGAAAAAAGTGGGGTTTTAAATCTTGGGGTTGAAGGAATGATGTTAAGTGGAGCTGTAGGTGCTCTAGGAGCAGTTTTATGGCTTGAAAATCCTTATTACGGAATAGTTGCAGGAGCATTGTCAGGTGTGCTAATGGCCTCAATCTTTTCTGTATTTACAATTAATTTCATGACTAATCAAGTTGCTACAGGTCTAGGTTTAACTATATTTGCTACTGGTCTTACAGGTTTGGCAGGGGCGCCTCTAGTTGGCAAAACCATACCTTCCTTACCCAAAATAGAAATTTTTTTATTATCAGATATACCTTTAATCGGTAGTATTTTATTCAAACAAGATTTTGTCGCATATTTATCAATAGCAATCATTGTTTTTATATCTTTCTTTTTAAAATATTCAAAATCAGGGATTATTTTAAGGGCAGTTGGAGATGATCATCAAAGCGCACATTCAGTAGGATATCCAGTAAAAAAAATAAGATGGTATGCTACTTGTTTTGGTGGAATGTGTGCAGGAATTGGAGGAGCTTATATTCCTCTAGTTTTAACACCCCATTGGTCAGAAGGTATGACTGCTGGTAGAGGTTGGATTGCGCTAGCTTTAGTTGTATTTGCCTCTTGGATCCCTTGGCGTATTATTGTTGGAGCTCTAATATTTGGAGGAATAACTATTGCACAATTAGTTGGACAGGCAAGGGGTTGGCCTATTCCTTCACAGTTACTATCAATGATGCCTTACATAGCAACTATTATTGCATTAACAATGATTTCTGGAAGACTTTCAAAAAATAATAGTGTTGTGCCGTCTTCACTTGGTAAACCTTTTTTTGGCAATCAATAAAATTGTAGAATTTATTTGCATTTATAAAATTTTATAAAAAATTAATCTTTTTTTATTGTTATTTTAAAGATTCAATCTAAGATTTTAAGATTAAATTAGGAGTTTGTTATGATAAAATTTTATATGCGTATTTTTTCACTGATTACTCTAAGTATATCAGTTTTATTTTTTGTAATTTCGAGTGCTTTTGCTGGAAGTCCAACAAAGGTAGGATTTGTTTATTTAACAACACCAGGTGATCATGGCTGGACATATGCCCACGAGCTTGGGAAACAAATGGTTGAAAAACGATTTGGCAAAGATGTTAAAGTGTCTGTAGTAGAAAATGTTCCTGAAGGACCTGATGCTACACGAGTGATTAGAGAATTAGCAAAACAAGGAAATGAAATTATTTTTACAACTTCATTTGGTTATATGGAACCAACTTTAAAGGTTGCTAAAGAATTTCCAAATGTAAAATTTGAGCATATTACAGGCTATAAGAGGTCTAAGAATGTTGCAACTGGTAATATCAGGTTTTATGAGGGCAGATATATACAAGGTGTAGTAGCTGGGTTAATGACCAAAACTAATAAAATTGGATATATTGGAGCTTATCCAATAGCTGAAGTCATAATGGGAATTAATGCTTTTGCTCAAGGATTAAAGTCGGTAAATAAAGACGCTTCAATATCTGTTATCTGGGCAAACACATGGTATGATCCTGTTAAAGAAGCTGATGCTGCTAAGGTTCATATCGCTGAAGGAGCTGATGTATTAGCGCAACACACAGATTCACCAGCTATGCTTCAAATAGCTGAGAAAAATGGAGCTATGGGCTTTGGCCAATCAACAGATATGTCAGCGTTTGCCCCTAAAGCTCAATTATTCGCCTCAATTAATAACTGGGGTCCCTACTATATTAAGAAAATAGAGGAACTAAGAAGTGGAAAATGGAACACCGGTGATGGTCCTAACCATTGGCCCGGAAATGTATGGGGTGGTCTGAAATCAGACATGTTAGTGATCTCTAAATTCCAAAACATGCCAGCAAACGTTGCTCAAAAAGCACAAAAGGCGCTAGATGGTCTTAAGAGTGGAAAAATAAATATTTTTGCAGGACCATTAATTGACAACACAGGTAAAGAAATCATCCCTGCAGGCAAAGCCCTTGATGATGGAGCTTTATGGGGTATGAATTATTATTTACAAGGTGTAAATGGGAAAGTTCCTGGTTAATTTTAATAGGGTAGCCATAAATTTTATGGCTACCTTATATTTGAATTCTGTAAATAAAAAAATTTTTAAATACTTATTATATTTTTCACTAATAACTATTTTACCCAATGCTTCTTTTTCTGAAATTAATGTATCTAAAATTAAAAACAAAGTTTACGTATTAAATATACATGGAAAGAGATTTTTTCTTAATGAAGATACTAACATAAGATCTGGTGATTATTTAAGTACCAGGGAAGAACCTGCTACAATTGTTTTCCAAGATAATACAAAATTATGTTTTTCTTCAAATTCATCTTTAAAAGTATCAAAGAATAAAAATCAAATATATTTTGATTTCAAAAAAGGCTCAATATTGTTTTCAATAAACAAAAAATCATATGAGCAATACAACTTAAATTTCTTTTTATACAATTTAGAAAATATTAAGGATATTATTATTCTCTCAAAAAAAAATAATCTAGAAATAACTAATTTCAAAAATAATCTAAGTATAATCCATAAGGATGACGTTAACAAAATTAGTTTATCCTCATTTACTATTTTAGAATTAACAAATAATGGAAAAGTTTCTAAAAAAAAATTGTTAGATACTAGCAGATTTTCTAAAAAAATTTTAAAAGATTGTAAGGTTAAGTTACCTAAAACTTCAAAGAATAAAAATAAAAACTTCAATCTTCAATATGGATGTATTTCTCAAAATGGAAAGTTGGTATGTGGTAATAAACACAATTAATAAAATTTAAAAATTTAAATAAATTATCCTTAAAGCAATAAATGCTAATAAAAATAGAATGATTTTATCAAAAATATCTTTTGACATATTTTTAGCAAACCAAGAACCAACTGGCATAAAGCAAATCAAAACAATTGTAGAAATAACACTAAGAACAGTTATCTCAAAATTAAAAAAATCATAATAATACAAAGTAGGAATTTGAAAAATAGACATAACACCAAAATAAACTGAAATGGTTGGTATAAACTGGTTTCGCTCTAATTTCATAGAATTTAAAAAAGTTATAGATACTGGAGCTGAAAGGCCAGCACTACCTTGTAGTACACCACCTCCAGTACCCATTATAAAAACTAATTTAGTAGCTCTTTGATAGGTTAATTTCCACGTAGGAACAATTAACTTGAGTGCTATATAAATTATCACAATTAATGCAACTGAAATTGTAAGTATTTTAATAGGTAAATTGATTAATAAAATTGTCCCAACGAAGGCGCCAACACCGCCACCTAAAGCAAATGAAAAAGTAAAAAATATTGGAAGAATTGTTTTTCTAAATTGATAAATCTGACTTATATTTGTTAATAAATTTGGTATTACCATTATGATAACTGCTATTCGAACGTCATAAAATGCAGCTATAACAGGTATTGTTATTATAGGTGCTCCTGCACCAGTCGCACCTTTCAGTGTTCCTCCTAAAGCAAAAGCTACTAAAATTGCAAAAATAGTAATTGGATCAAAAGTCATAAAATCTTTAAACTTTTAAAACCAATTTTCCAAAATGTTGGTTGGCTCTCATACAAGACAAAGCATCTGCGACATCATTAAATTGAAAAATTTTGTCTATTGGTAAAGATAATTTTCCTGTGACAACTAAATCACTTAGATCAGTCCACATTTTTGAATAGACATCTCTGATCTCGCTTATTGATCTAGTTCTAAAAGTGACACCATGATAATTTATTCTTCTCAGAGCATGAATATCACAATTGAATTCAGTATTACCTCCAGCCAACCTTCCTACATTTACTATTTTACCTTTTATTTTAGATGCTTTCATATTATCGTTAGTTGTATAACCTGAAAGTTGATCTACAATTAAATCCACACCTTCGTTATTAGTTGCACTTAGCACTTGATCAACCCAATCTTTATCTTTCGAATTTACAACAAGGTCAGCACCAATGGATTTTAATTTATCAAATTTTTCTGGCTTTGTTGATGTTCCTATAACTAATTTAGCTCCTAAATTCTTTGCTATCTGAAGTCCCATTAGACCAACACCAGAACTTGCTCCTTGGATTAATATCGTTTGTCCTTTGATAAAGTTACCAATTGTAATAATAGCATTATGCATCGTAGCTAGAGCTATTGGTAGAGTGCTAGCCGTAACAAAATCCATATTATTATCAGGTATTTTTATTACCCTTCCATAATCTGCAATTGCATATTCAGCCCAAGCTGAAGTTCCCGAACACATAACTCTATCCCCAATTGAGAAATTTTTTACATTTTCTCCACATTTAATTATTTCTCCTGAAAATTCCATGCCAATAATCGTACCAGGACCCCCAGCAGCACCATGTGCACCACCATCCGCTACTACCATATCAGCTCTATTCAATCCACATGAATGTACCTTTACTAGAACTTCACTATCCTTCGGCGATGGTGTGTCTACATCTACAATTTGAACTCCAGATTCAACAACGGTAACTGCTCTCATTTTCTTCCTTTCAAATTTTTCAATTTTAAGATCTAGCTTCTTTGATCTTTTTACTTAAACCCTCAGCATAAATTCTAACATCACTGGCTAATGTAGCCAAGTCATAGCCATTAGAGAGTTTTTCTTTTAAATAGGAAGGAGAAAGACAATGTATACCAACTTTAATATTGTTATTTTTACAAGCATCATAAATTTTGTTTATAGCACCTATCATTTCAGGTTCAATTCTATCTAAACCAGGTTTGAAACCCATTGAAATACTAAGATCTGAAGGCCCAATATAAATTCCTGTCAATCCTTCAGTAGCGGCTATTTTTTCAACATTTTCAAGAGCTTCAACTGTTTCTATCATAGCTAACGAAATAATTTTGTCATTTGCCTCATCATGATAGTTTGCACCATGAACCATTATAGCTCTTGTTGGTCCAGAACTTCGGTGTCCTTCTGGAGCATATCTGGTAGCACCTACAAAATTAATTGCATCTTCGGGGGTGTTAATCATTGGACATATAATACCTAAGGCACCTGCATCTAATGATTTCATTATAATACCTGGCTCGTTCCATGGGACCCTTACCATAGGAGTTTTACCTGAGCCTGAAATTACTTGTAACATATTTAAAGCAGCTTGATAATCAACAAGCCCGTGTTGCATATCAATTGTAATAGAATCAAAATCATTCATAGACATCATTTCTGCAGTTACAGCGCTCGGTATTGAACACCAAGCATTGATGGCACCTTTTTCTTTAGCCCAACAATCTCTTAAAGTTTGTTGTTTCATTTTTTTCTCCTATAATACATTTTTATTTATAATAACTTCAGGATCTACTTTGTCATCAAATACATCAAGTACGTTTTGAACGGCTTGTTTAGACATTCTTATTGTCGCCTCTTGAGTAACTCCTGCAATATGAGGAGAAAGTAGAATATTATCTAGACTAAATAATGGATTTGAAGACGTAGATGGCTCATCGTCGTAAACATCTAAACCAGCAGCTCTAATTTTATTAGATTTTAGAGCATCTAATAATGCGACTTCGTCAATAATTCCTCCTCTGGCACAATTAATCAAAAAGGCACTTTCTTTCATAATTTTAAATTCATTTTCAGAAAACATATTAGTTGTTTCATCATTTTTAGGGCAATGTAATGAAATGGCATCCATTTGAGGTAAAATATCAAAAAAATTACTTACATAATAGGCTCCTGATTTTTTTATTTCTGACTCATCCACATAAGGATCGTAAACAAAAACTTTCATATCAAAAGCAAGAGCTCTTTTAACTAATCTTGAACCTATTCTGCCAAAACCAATTACTAACAAATTCTTTTCTGCAACATCCCAAGCACGTATATCCCAACGAGTAGTCCAATCAGCTTTGCGGGCAAATTTATCATAATAAAAAACATTTTTTGATAATGATAACAACATAAACATTGCATGTTCAGCTACTGAGATCATATTTGAATGAGCAGCAATAGTTAAAGGAATGCCACAATCGTTTAGAGCATCAATATCAATAGAATCATAACCAACACCATGTCTTGAAACCACTTGTAAGTTTTTTGAATTTTCAATTATTTTTCTTGAGATGTTAGCAGTTCTAACTGTGATACCATGAACTTCTTTTGCTGCTTCCAGAATTTCGTCTTCATTAGCTGACATAATAGTTATGGGTTCAATATCATCTCTTGCTAATAATAATTTTTGGCCCTCTTCGTGAAGACCTTGAACCATTAATACTTTCTTTTTATTATTAAAATTCATGTTCATAATAATGCTCCTAAACATTAAATGAGATTTAAATTATTTTTTAAATTAAGATGTAATAAATTGCATTTGCATTGTTAGAATCGTAATCTAATAATAGAAATAATGTAAGTTAAAAATTTATAATACAGTTTTTTGATAATGAAACCTAAATCTTTTTTGCGTAAAGTTGGCTTTGGTCTTAGACCAGATGAAAAAATTCCAGAAGACCCACTTAATTGGGCAAAATCCCAAATGAATTCTGTGCCAAATTTAATTTGGCCTGGTAAAATTTATTCAGAACAGGAAATGCTTGATATTCGTGTAGATTTTACTGCGCAAGAAGACAAAATTCAAAAGACTGAAAAGAATCCAGCTACTGCAAAAGTTAAAAAAAATAAGTTATATCGAGGCTCTGGTCGACGTTACTTTGAAAGCTATGAGTTAGCAATCAGACATCATCAGGCTGTTTACGGGAACCAACCTGTCTTTGAGAGATTTTGGCACTTTTGGGGAAATCATTTTACTATTATTGATAAGAATAAACTAGCTACGTTTAATACAGGGGCAATGCAAAGAGAACAACTGAGAACTTTAATGACAGGTAGATTTGCAGATATGGTCTATGATATGACTTTAACGTGGCCCATGATTAAAAGTTTAGATAATTTTAAATCAAGAGGACCAAATTCACAATTTAATGTAAATAGGCGTCGAAAAAACAAACCAGAAAAAGGACTAAATGAAAATCATGGTCGTGAGTTACTTGAGCTTCACACAATTTCTCCTAATGCTGGATATACACAAGATGATGTAATTAATACAGCCAATATTATGACTGGTTGGGGTTTTATAGGTGGTAGAAAAGGTGTGGAAGCTAAAAAAATTGGTTATCAAGGTTCTTTACATGAGCCTGGCACACATATAGTACTTGGCAAAAAATATAAATCGAGTGGTTTTAGTGAAAAAACAAAAGGGAAAAATCAATTACGTGATCTAGTAGAAGATTTGTGTAAAAGTGCAGAATGTCGAAGATTTATTTCTTGGAAATTATGTCGCCATTTTATTTGTGATGATCCAAAACCAGAAATGATCAAAATGGTTACTGATGCCTGGGAAAATTCAAAAGGTATGCTTCCTCAAATTCATCAAGCTGTAATTGAAGCAACTTGGAAATTCGGTAAATCTAACGATAAATTTTTATCACCTGAGACATGGCTCATTCAAATAGCAAGGATGACAGGGGCTGATTGGCCTGGGGATCCAAAGATTTTTAAATATGATTTCAAATCAAAACTTAATTTTAAACAAAAAAAGATTAAATATATCCTTGCAGAATTAGGCCACCTTCCTTTTAGAGCAAAACAACCAAATGGCTTTCCAGATACAAAAAATGAATGGTTATCTCAAGAATATCTAGTTAGAAGAATAGCTTTAATAAATAATCCTATACAAATTGGGTTATATAAGAATTCATTACCATTAATTGATATTTCTAAAAAAGTAGTAGAACAAAATTTCGATGAACCTGAAAAGTTTCTGAAATTTTTGAATTCCTTGGAGTTAAAAAATGAACAATCCAAATCTCTAATTTCAATTTTATGTAGTAGAAAGGTGTTGAAAGCATGAGAATATCTAGACGTATATTTTTAGCTGGATCAACTTCGCTAATCTTAACTGCACCTGTCTTATCAAACGCAATTGCCTCTAATAAAAGAAAAAACAATCTTGTAATAATTATGTTACGTGGAGGTATGGACGGGCTAACTGCTGTGCCTTATATTGGGAATAATATACTAACGAAAGCAAGGCCAGACATTGGTGTAAATAAACCAATACAAATCACAGCTGACTTCGCTTTGCATCCAATGTTAAAAAATTACAAATCTTTATGGGATCAGGGACAAGCATCTATATTCCATGCATCCTCTATACCCTACACGGGAAGATCGCATTTTGAAGGACAATACTTAATGGAGAGTGGTGGAATACAACCTTATTTTGATAAAACAGGATGGGTTGGTAGAGCTTTAGAAGGAGCTGGCATAAAAGGATTATCTATCTCACTACCTATGCCACTAATTTTAAGAGGTGGAAGAGATCTTGACAGTTTCATGCCCTCGAAAAACAGATTACCAAATGATAATACATTACAATTATTACAAAATGATTATAAAGAAGATAAGATGTTATGGGAAGTTTTGAGCACCATACGAAAAAGACCTATAGCCATGATGGAGCCTAAATCCAGATCTGACAGAGATATGAAAGGGTTAGCTAAAATTGCAGCACAGCAACTTTCGGATCCAACAGGCCCAAGCGTTGCTATTTTTGATATAGGTGGGTTTGATACTCATGCTGATCAAGGTGGAGATAATGGCGAACACGCAAAAAAATTAAAACAATTTGATGATGTCATTGGCACATTAAGAAAACAGATGGGAAAAATATTTAACAATACAATTATTGCCTCACTTACAGAGTTTGGCAGAACTATGTCACAAAATGGGGGATCTGGTACTGAGCATGGATATGGAACAGCAATACTTATGGCAGGAGGTTTATTACCAAAATCACGAATAATAAGCAATTGGCCTGGGCTAGAGCAAAAAAATTTATTTGAAGGACGAGATCTTAATTCTTCTATTGATGCAAGAGCAGTTTACGCGTCTATTCTAGCAAGGGTTTTAGAAAGTGATCACAAAAAAATTGTAAAAGATGCTTTTTTTAATTCAGATTTACCCGATATGACAAAACGTATATTCCTATAAAATCTTACAACTAATTTTCTTTTAACGAATAAGTTATTGAATTCACAAAATTGCAATTGTGATCAACAGTTTATTGAAGTCTGATGTATGAAACGTGGTGCCCGGGGGCGGATTCGAACCACCGACACGAGGATTTTCAGTCCTCTGCTCTACCTACTGAGCTACCCGGGCTATAGTTAAATTATCTATAACCTGATCATCACATTATGTCTAGCTAACAAAAAAAAAAATTAAACATCCTTCTCATAATCATCTTCATTTATATGAATTGAGTATTTTTCACCTAACCAATTGTTTAAATCAATATAACTACAACGTTTAGAACAGAATGGTTTTGTATCTAATGTGACATCAAATTCTTTATCACAGTTAACACATTTTATTTTTTGATTTTCTCTCATTATATTTTTTTTTCTAATAACTCACCATAATCCTTTGGGAGATCTATTCTTTCAACAATATTTATGAATTCTGGTATTTTTTTAAGCTTTAATCTTTTATAGAGATTTTTACCACATAAAAACTCAATGTTATTTTTAGATTTGATTTTCTTAGATGCTCTCCATAATGATCTTATATGATTTTGAAAATCAAATTCATTTTTATTAATATAAAAACTTTCTAGAGATTTGAAGTTTCTTGGTACATACATCTCATAAAGTTGTAATCTAGAAAAACCTAGAAAATTGCTGTCTGAATTTTTTTTTGTTCCTTCTTTAATAATAAATTCATGAAGATTTTTTTTTCTAATAAACGACATTCTAGGAAAATCAATAAGTATCATACCTCCTATATTTCTCAATTTAATTTCATCCATACATCTGAGAAACACGTTTTTACAGAACTTTAACATTTCATCTTCATTATTAATTAATATATTTTTAGTATCAACATCAACAAGAGTGGCTGCTTTTGTTTTTTCAATCCATAAAACACCACCATCCTCAATTTTAATCATTGGATCTAGAGCATTAAAAAAACAACTATCTAAATCCATATCATTCCAATAGATTGCATGATTGTCTTCTATAACAGGTATGTTTTTATTAAAGAAAAGACCAATTATCCGTTTTACATTATTTATTTTTTCTAAATCACAATTTCCGGACCACAATTTTGCTTGTATAGGCTTATCTTCAAACTCTTCACTAGTAATTATAACTTTAATTTTTTCATTTATTTTTAAAAATTTTGTCCCTACTCTGACTGTGATGATTTTTTTATTATTTAAACTAGCCCTGACAATCCCAATATTTAATGTTTTTAAAACTGTTGCATCTAAAATATTACCAATTAATGGAGGCTTCTCATCTTGCCAACAAGTAATTTTAGCAATTTTGTTACTCTTAATTTCAACTATTCTTGTTTGTTCGGCGCATTTATCTACCAAGATAAAATGATCTTTAATTTCATTAATCATTTTTGAAATTATATCCAATAGAGATTAACACTCTGTAAAGTTCTGCCAGAGGCAAACCTACCACATTACTATATGAACCAGATAAAAAATTTATAAATGATGCGGCAATTCCTTGTATGGCATACCCTCCTGCTTTCCCTTCCCATTCCTTAGTGGCAAGGTAATAACTTATTTCGTGAGGATGTAACCTTTTAAATTTTATAATTGATTGTATAGTTTTTGTTTTGAGTGAATTGTTTGGCGTGTAAACAGTAAAACTTGTAAAAACTTTATGTCTTCTTCCTGAAATTAATTTTAAGCATTCTTCTGCCAAATTTATATCCATAGTTTTTGGCAAGATTCTTCTTCCTATAGAAACTACCGTGTCAGCTGTAAGTATTATTGATTGAGGGTATTTTTGTTGAAAAACTCTATTTTTTTCTAAAGACATTCTTTCAACATATATACGGGGTAGTTCTTTAGAAAATATCTTTTCATCAATATTTGGTGATAATATTAAATCAGGTTTAACACCTATTTGACTTAGAAGTTCAAGCCGTCTTTGTGAGCTAGATGCTAGTATAAAATGTTTGTTCAATTTAGTTTTATCCATAAAACAAACTTAACACATCAGAATTTATTTATATCTAAATGTAATTCTTCCTTTAGTTAAATCATAAGGTGTCATTTCTACATTCACTCTATCACCAAGTAATACTCTAATACGATTTTTTCTCATTTTCCCACTTGTATGGGCTAGTACCTCATGGTCATTATCAAGTTTAACTCTAAACATAGCATTAGGTAGAAGTTCTTCTACAATACCAGAAAATTCTATTACACCTTCTTTAGCCATTTAACCTCTTCTTTAAAATTTAAGTTTAATCTCACTATTATGTCTAATTAGTCAAGATTTTTATATAATATTTTTTATATTATTTATCTATTCTGATTGAAATAGACCTTGCATGTGCCTCTAAACCTTCTGCTTCAGCTAATGTTATTACATGTTTTCCAAGTTCATTAAGGCTGTTTTTATTAAAGTTAACTATAGTGGTTCTTTTATAAAAATCTATAACTCCTAATCCACTCGAAAATTTTGCTGTTCCGTTTGTTGGAAGAACGTGATTTGGTCCAGCAATATAATCACCCACTGCTTCAGGAGTATTAGGACCAACAAAGATAGCTCCTGCATTTTTAATTTCTTTTATAACCTTTGGTGCATTTTTAAGAATTAATTGTAAATGTTCAGGTGCTTTTATATTTATTAATTCAATAGCTTGATTTAAGTTTTCAACTAAAATTATAGCTCCAAAATCATACCATGACAAACTAGCTATTTTTGATCTAGAAATTTCCATAAGAAATTTTTCTACAGAAAGTTTCACTTTTATTGCGATTTCTTTACTTGTTGTTATTAAAATTGACTGAGCTAACTCATCATGCTCTGCTTGTGATAAAAGATCTATAGCAACATGATCAGGGTTAGCTGTTTCGTCACAGACAATTAAAACCTCTGAAGGTCCGGCAATTGAGTCAATTCCTACTTGACCAAATACTTGTCTTTTAGCTTCTGCAACGTAAGCATTTCCAGGGCCCACAATTTTATTTACAGGTAAAATAGATTTTGTGCCATAAGCAAGTGCAGCTACAGCATGGGCTCCACCCATACGAATAAATTCTGTCACTTTTGCAACATGAGCTGCTGCAAGAACAATAGATGACTGATTTATATCTGAAATTGGGCTTACAAGTACTCTCCTCTCAACACCAGCAACTAAAGCGGGTATTGCGTTCATCAATACTGATGATGGATAGATAGCCTTTCCTCCAGGCACATAAAAACCTGCAGATTCAATTGGAGAGTGAGTCAAACCTAGATTAACTTTTAGGTTATCTTTATAACTAAAGTTTTTAGGAATTTGATGTTTATGAAATTTTTTAATCCTATCAGCTGAAATATTTAATGCTTTTTTCTGTTCTCTTTCAAGTCCATCATAAGCTTTTTTCAGGATATCTTTTGGAATGAATAAGTCTTTAATTTTTTTTACTTTTATTTTATCAAATTTACCTACACAATGATTTAGACCATCATCACCCTTTTCAAGTATTTCTTTTAAAATTTTTGTGACTGTAATATTAATTTTATTGTTTGATTTTCTTTCATCATTTATCAAATTATCGAATTTTTTTTTAAATTTTCTATCTGTATAATTAATATATCTAGTTTTAAATTTAGACATTTATTGCTTCCTCAACCTTTTCAATCCAAGGTTGTATAGTTTTTAAGTTAGTTTTCATGTAACTTCTATTTATTGCTAATCTTGTTGAAACTTCACAAATTTTCTCAACTACAACCAAACCGTTCGCTTTTAATGTAGAACCAGTTTCAACCAAATCTACTATTCTTTTACATAAACCCATTGATGGAGCAAGTTCCATTGCTCCGTTTAATTTTATGCACTCTGCATGAACACCCCTAGCTTCAAAATGTTTTCTAGTGATATTAGGATATTTAGTGGCAACCCTTACATGACTCCAAGACCTTGGATCCTCATCGGCAATAACATCTTTTTCAGCTGCAACAACCATTTTACAGTTCCCTATATTGAGATCTAAAGGAGAATAAACTTCAGCATGATTAAATTCATTTAAAATGTCACTGCCTACAAATGCCATTTGAGCAGCGCCATAAGCTAAAAATGTGACAACATCAAAAGATCTTACTCTAATTATATCTATATTATTTATGTTTGTCTTAAACTTCAACTTACGGTCGTTTCTATCAAAAAAAGACTTTTCAGGCTCTATACCAACTTTTAATAAAATCGGAAGTACTGAATTTAAAATCCTACCCTTTGGCAAAGCAATATTTAAACTTTTATTTAAAGTCATTAATTATTTCCCATAAAATTATTTATGCGCAGGTTTTAGCTTAGTTGGCCAGGGAATGTCTATATCCTCAATAGTAGCATTAATTTTCTTACAATCTAACTTTATTTTTGAAGACATTGATAAATTAAGAATTACATTTTCTTTTTCATAAGTTATTGCTAGCAAATTATAAAAAGATATTTTGGATTTAAAATTTATACATTCAACATTATTAACATTTCTAATTTGCAAACCAGTTACAACTCTATAATTTATATTTTTATCATTTAATTTTTGTTGTTCCCAACAATATCTTGTAAGTGTGGCTACAAACATTTTTTTTGTTTTATCATAAAAAATTTCTTCTTTAGAAATTATGGCATCTTGGCAAAGAAATGAGAATATTTTCAAGTCATCATTATTTAAAGCATTAAGTCGGATTTTGTTTTCAATAGACATTTAATTCACTCTAAAATTTTAATATAATTAATTTGACCTTTTTATGATTGCACCTAGGTTAGTTAATTTATCTTCTAAATTTTCATACCCTCTATCTAAATGATATAAACCGTCTATTTCACTTGTACCAGAAGCAGCTAGCGCACCAAGTATTAAACACATTGATGCTCTTAAATCTGAAGCCATTACTTTAGCACCTTTTAATTTTTTTACGCCATAAATTTCTGCTTCTTGATGTTTTATGGATATTTTTGCTCCCATTCTCATTAGTTCAGGAACGTGCATAAACCTATTTTCAAAAATTGTTTCTTTAATTAATGTTTTTCCATCAGCTATTGCCATTAGTGCCATGTATTGAGCTTGTAAATCTGTAGGAAATCCAGGATAAGGATCTGTTCCTACATCATGAGGTTTAGGTCTTTGTGAACAAGAAACATTCATTGAATTATTAAAAATTTCAACTTTACTACCAGTCAATTTAAGAACATTTATAAATTCAGTTAAAATTTTAGGATTAATGTTATTTATTTCAACTTTACCCATGGTGATACTGGATGCTATTGCAAAAGATCCTGCCTCTATTCTATCAGAAACAACAGAATGAGAAACTTGGTTCAATTCTTTTACTCCATTTATTATTAAAACTTCAGTTCCTATACCTTTTATATCAGCACCTGCTTTATTTAAACAATTTGCTAAGTCAGTTACTTCTGGTTCTCTTGCAGCATTTAATATTTTGGTTTGCCCCTTTGCTAACACTGCGGTCATTATTGCACTTTCAGTAGCACCTACCGAAACCTTAGGAAAATTAATAACACCTCCTTTTAAACCTTCATTACTTAAAGAACTTATTATAAATCCACTATCAAACATAACATTTGCTCCAAGAGCTTCCATTACCATAACATGTAAATCAATAGGCCTGCTGCCTATGGCACAACCACCTGGAAGAGGTACTTTTGCTGAACCTTTTGATGCTAACAAAGGTCCTAAAACAAGAATTGAAGCTCTCATCTGCCTAACTAGATCATAAGAGGCCTCATCCTTTTTTGGTTTTCCGTTAAAGTTCAAATTTCCTTTGTTCCAATTTATTTTAATACCTAAATCAATTAATAAATTAGACATTAATCTGGTGTCAGCTAGATCAGGAACATTATAAAGATTAAAATCTTTATTAATTATTAAAGATAGCGCCATTAATGGTAAGGCAGCATTTTTGGCTCCGCTAATATTAACACTTCCAGTTAATTTTTTTTCACCTGTGATATAAATTTTTTCAATATTTTTGTTAGTAAAACTATTCATTTCAATTTAATATTATTTTTATTATAATTAGCTAAGAGTCTTGATTGACCAATTTTTTTAGTCCTTTTCCCAATAATTTTATTATCATCTCTTTCTGCAACTTGTTTCCTTCTAAGCTTTAAGTTTCTTTTTAAGGAAGCTGATAAATTATTTTCATTATCACTTTTTTTTTTAGTCATATTTTTAAAATCTTACAAGTTTTACTTATTTCGGTTTAAGTTTATAGATTACTATATATTCATAAAAAAACTTGTCATCAGTGAAAACATATTTATGTTAAGAAATAATAATATGCCGCCATAGCTCCAGCGGTAGAGCGCGTCATTGGTAATGACGAGGTCACTGGTTCAAATCCAGTTGGCGGCACCACTTTAATTTAGATTGTTAAATTAAATTTCTCTTAAAGAGCCAAATAATTTTTTATCAATAGCATTTATTAAGTTTGCACTTAATTCTTCTAGCGCAGTATCAGTTAATGTTTCTTGAATAGGTTGAATTGTAACTTTAATTGCAATAGATTTCTTATTTTGTGGAATTTTTTCCCCTTTATATACATCAAGTATTATAACATCTGTTATTAAATCTTTGTTAACGGATTTAGCAATCTGACAAACTTTTTCAGATTCTATTTCTGCATCTATAAGAAATGCAAACTCTCTTGTAACTGTTTGCAAATTCGAAATTTTTAACATTGGTCTAGAAATTTTATTTCTTTTTGGCAATGGTATATTTTCATAAAATATTTCAAAAACGATCGCTGATTTATTTAATCCAAAAGTATCTCCAATTTCAGGGTGAATTTCACCAAAATTGGCTATAATATTTTTACCAATTTTAAAAACTGCACTTCTACCTGGATGAAAATAATCCGGAGCATCTTGAAAAACTTTTAGACTATTTTTAGGAACCCCTATTGCATCCAAAGCCTTAATTACATCAAGCTTAATATCGTAGAAGTCGAATTGGACAGCTTCTTTTTTCCAATCTTTTTTAATTTTGTCACCATATCTTATTCCTGTAATTGTGCTAATTTGTTCATTAGGACTATCACCTTTAAAAATTGGGCCTACCTCAAAAAAAGAAAGATCTTGAGCTCCTATATTTACATTCTTTTGCGCTGCAAGTAATAAATTAGGAATAATTGAAGGCCTCATATCCGTCAACTCTGAAGAAATAGGGTTAACTAAATTTAAAGCAAATTCACCTCCATTGAATTGATCAGCCATTGTCTTATTTAAAAATGAAAAAGTAATTACTTCATTATAACCCCTGCTTGCTAGTATTCTTGAAGCAAAAAAAGCTTGACGGTGTTTAATACTCATTGCCGGCTTTGCAATATAATTACTTCTTGTTAATTTTATTGAAGGTATTTTTTCATACCCATTTATTCTGATTATTTCCTCAACAATATCTGCGATACCATCTATATCCGGCCTCCAACTTGGAGGTGTTATATCCCAAATATTCTCTATAGATACAATTTTAAAACCTAAATTTTCTAAAATTGATTTAGATAATTCATTTTCAATTTTAACGCCTGTTAGTTGATAAACAGTATCTGGATCAAATTTAATTATTCTTTGTTGTTGTTCTAATTTAAAATTGACTATTTTACTAATTTTTCCACCACAAATTTTATTGACCATTGCAGCTGCATAATGCATTGCTATCTCTGGAGAGTTATAATCTAACCCTCTTTCAAATCTATATCTGGCATCAGAATGTAAGTTTAATTCTCTTCCAGTGTTTGCTATTGAAACTGGGTCAAAAATAGCGGCCTCTAGAAACATTCTTGTTGTGTTTTCAGTAACGCCTGTTCTTTGTCCACCCATTATACCAGCCAAATCATCAACACTGTGCTCATCAGAAATAACAAGCATGTTATCATCTAACTCGTAAGTATTTCCATTAAGTGCAGAAAACTTGTCACCTTTTTTTGATTTTGAAACTTTAAGAGTTGTACCTTTAATCTTACCTATGTCATATGCATGTAAGGGTCTTCCAATATCTATCATGATATAATTTGTTATATCTACGATAGAACTTATTGGCCTCTGATCAACAGCTAATAATCTGTTTTTGAGCCATAATGGAGATTCATCATTTTTTAGATTAGTGAATGATCTCCCAAAAATTTTAGGACAAAGATATTTTTCATCTTCATCCAAATCTACATGCCAATTTATTATACTATCAAATTCACCATCATTAAAATCAACTTCTAAATCTTTTAAATTTCCTTGCCCAGCCGCTGCTAGATCTCTAGCAATACCTCTTACACCCAAGCAATCGCCTCTATTAGGAGTAATTTCAATTTCTATAATTGGATCATTTAAATCCATAATATCTGAAACAGACAAACCTAGTTCAGATGAACTTTCTAGCTCGATAATTCCATTATGATTTTCAGATAAAGTTAATTCTTTTTCTGAACATAACATGCCAAAGGATTCTTCGCCCCTAATTTTCCCTTTTTTTAATTTTAAATTTAGGCCAGGTATAAATGTTCCTATATTTGCAAAAACACTTTTCATACCTAACTTGACATTAGGAGCTCCACAAACAACGTTAAATGTATTTTTCCCATCAAAAACCTTACAAACATTGAGTTTATCTGCATTTGGATGTTTTTTTACATCTATGATTTCGACTGACACAAAACTTTTAAGATTCTCAGCCAAATTAACAACTGAGGAAACCTCTAAACCAATTTTTGGAAGAGTTTCTATAATCTCTGATAAATTTCTATCCGTTTCAAGATGATCTAGTAACCATTTCCATGTAAATTTCATGAAAAAACACCATTTAAACCTGAGTGTAAGCTTGGATTGTCAACAGGTATAAATCCATAATGTTTTAGCCACCTTAGATCACTATCATAAAAAGGTCTTAAGTCAGGAATTCCATACTTTAACATAGTTAGTCTTTCTAAACCCATTCCAAATGCAAAACCTTGATATTTTGATGGATCAATTCCAACACCCTGTAAAACTCTAGGATGAACCATACCTGATCCTAAAATTTCTAACCACTCTTCTCCTTCACCTATTACGAGACTACCATCATTTTCTTTTTTACAACCAATATCCACTTCTGCTGATGGTTCCGTAAAAGGAAAGTAACTAGGCCTAAAACGAACTGGTAAGTTGTCTTCATTAAAATAAGTTCTACAAAATTCTATTAAACATCCTTTTAAATGACCCATATTGATATTTTTACCAAGTACTAAGCCTTCACATTGATGAAACATAGGAGAGTGCGTGGCATCATGATCAGATCTATATGTTCTTCCTGGGATAATATATCTAATTTCATTAAAATTTTTTAGATCAATTTTTTCCATTGTTCTAATCTGAACTGGACTTGTATGAGTCCTTAAAACTTTTCTTTGTCCATTAATGTCTGGTTGAAAATAAAATGTATCATGCTCTTGACGTGCAGGATGTTCTTCAGGAATATTCAATGCAGTAAAGTTATAATAATCACTTTCGATATCGGGACCGTCAACAATAGAAAAACCCATGTCTGCAAAAATAGCACATAATTCTTCTATTGTTCTAGAAAGTGGGTGTAAAGTACCTATTTCAGCCTCGTAAGGTGTAAGAGAAATATCTATTTTTTCTAATTTAAGCTTTTCGTTTAAATGTTCTTTTTTAAAAAAATTTTTTTTATCTAAAATTAATTTATTTATTTGATTCTTGATATCGTTTAAATAAGAACCAATTTCTTTTTTTATTTCGATATCGTAATCTCTTATATTCCTTAAATACAGAGTAACAGAACCTTTTTTTCCTAAGGAATTAATCCTAATATTTTCAAGTTCAGATATTGTTTTGGAATTATGTATACCTATTGTAATGTTATTTAATAAGCTTTGAAGATCTTCCTTTAGTTCAGAAACCATAATTTATTAAAAACCTAATTAAATGAATTTGAAATAATCTATTTTACTTATTGAAAATTTTAAATATTAAGCAGAAGCAGATTTGGCCTTTGAAACTAATTCTTCGAAAGCTAATGGTTCGTAAACAGCTAAATCCGATAAAATTTTTCTGTCAACTTCGATGCCAGCTAACTTAAGTCCATTCATGAATCTAGAGTAATTTAAACCATGTAAACGTGAACCTGCATTGATTCTTTGTATCCAAAGGCCTCTAAAATTACGTTTCTTGTTTCTTCGGTCTCTATACGCATATTGGCTAGCTTTTTCAACAGCTTGATTTGCTACTGTAAATAAATTTTTTCTAGCTCCATAGTAACCTTTTGCAGCTTTAATTACTTTTTGGTGTCTAGCATGAGTTGTAACACCTCTTTTTACTCTAGCCATTAATTAACTCCTTTAAGCGTAAGGTATAAATTGCTTAACTATTTTAGCATCACATTCATTAAGAATCATTGTACCACGAGCTTGTCTTTTCATTTTTTGAGATCTTTTACGAAGGTTATGGCTAAGAAAGGCTGGACTACCTTTCACTTTACCAGTTGAAGTGAGACTAAATCTTTTTTTAGCGCCGCTCTTGGTTTTTAGTTTAGGCATAATGTTCTCTCGATAATTTACTAAATTTTAACAACGCTTATACATAAGCTATATAAAGTTAGCAACATAAAGTTTTATTTTATTGTCAATATTATTATTTTTACTATTTGGGTGCTAATATCATTACCATTTGTCTACCCTCTAACTTTGGTAATGTTTCAACTTTACATAAATCTTCAGTATCATCTTGAACTCTATCTAAGACAGTTGCACCTAAAGTTTGATGAGCCATTTCTCTTCCTCTGAATCTAAGAGTGATCTTAACTTTATCACCATTTTCAATGAATTTTTTAACTTGTTTCATTTTTACAATAAAGTCATTATTATCTATGTTAGGTCTTAATTTAATTTCTTTTACATCAATAATTTTTTGCTTTTTTTTAGCTTCATTCTTTCTTTTTTGAGCTTCATACTTAAACTTGCCATAATCAAGAATTTTGCAAACGGGTGGGTCCACATTTGGTTGGATCTCTACTAAATCTAGGCTTAAGTTTTCAGCCATCTTAAGTGCTTCATTGATGGGTATCACACCTAGTTGCTCCCCATTTGCTCCTATACAACGCACGCTATCAGCTCTAATTAAATCATTAATCCTAGGCCCATCTTGATTAGGTGGGGTATTATTTAATCCAACTATATGAAAATCTCCTTTATTGTTTAATTTTCAAATACTAATACAACATTTTATAGAAATTTGTTAATAAATTTCAAAAAAATTAGTTAACAAAGCAACAATTACCTCTAACTTTACTCATTGATCAAATCAGGAGGTATACAATTATTAACTATGTTTTCTAAAAATTCATTTAAACTTAAAAACTCTTGTTTTTTTGAACCTAAGTACCTAACAGCTACACTTTTATCTTCTTGCTCTTGTTTTCCTATAACTACAATTATTGGAATAGCTTGATTAGAATGTTCTCTAATTTTGTAACCAATTTTTTCATTTCTTAAGTCTATTTCACATCTAATCCCAGCTAAATCTAATTTCTTTTTTATTTCATATATATAATCATTAGTTGAATCAACTATAGAACACACCACAACTTGAATGGGTGAAAGCCATAATGGCATTCTTCCTGAATATTGTTCGATTAAGATACCAATCCATCTCTCTAAGGAGCCTAAGATTGCTCTGTGTAGCATAACAGGATTCTTTTTTTCCCCATGAACATCTACATAATAAGCGCCTAACCTTTCTGGTAAGACAAAATCTACCTGAAGCGTTCCACATTGCCAATCTCTTCCTATTGCATCTGTAAGTACAAATTCAAGTTTTGGACCATAAAATGCACCTTCACCAGGATTCAAAGTATAGCTAATTTCTGCAGCTTCTATTGCTACTATAAGAGCTTTTTCAGCTTTATCCCATGTAGTATCGTCCCCAGCACGAATTGAAGGCCTATCAGAGAATTTAACCTTTAATTCTGCAAAACCAAAATCCTTATAAATTTGTTGGAGTAACTCACAAAATTTAACACATTCTGATGTAATTTGAGAATTCATACAAAAAATATGAGCATCGTCTTGGGTAAATTGCCTTACCCTCATAATTCCATGCAAAGCTCCTGAAGGTTCATTTCGATGACAAGAACCAAACTCTGCCATTCTAATGGGAAGATCTTTGTATGATTTTAAACCTTGTTTATAAATTTGTACGTGACCAGGACAATTCATAGGTTTTAAAGCAAGTACTTTTTCATCGTCACCTTTAGCCATAAACATGTGTTCTTGAAATTTATCCCAATGCCCTGATCTCTCCCATAAAGATCTATCAATGACTTGAGGTGTTTTGACCTCCTCATATGTTTTATTCAATCTCCTTCGCATATAAGATTCAATTTCAAGATAAATTGACCAACCTTTTTTATGCCAAAAAACTGAACCAACAGCTTCTTCTTGAAGATGAAACAAATTTAATTCTTTTCCTAATTTTCTATGATCTCTTTTTTCAGCTTCTTCAATCATAAAAAGGTAATTTTTTAAATCCTTATCATTAACAAAAGCAGTTCCATAAATTCTTTGTAATACTTCATTCTTGCTATCGCCTCTCCAATATGATCCTGCTAATTTAGTTAGTTTGAAAGAGTGGCCAAGTTTTTTTGTTGAACATGTGTGAGGACCTCTACACAAATCTATAAATTTACCTTGCCTATAAAATGTAACTGTTTCGTCTTCTGGAATAGCTTTAACTAATTCAAGTTTAAATTTTTCATTATTTTTTTTAAAATAATCTATTGCATTTTCTCTAGACCAAACTTCTCTCGAAATTTTTTCATCTCTATCAACGATTTCGTGCATTCTTTTTTCTATAACTTCTAAATCAGATAAATTAAATTTCTTCTCTCTATAAAAATCATAGTAAAAACCATTTTCAATAGATGGGCCTATGGTAACTTGAGTTTCTGGAAACAATTCTAAAACTGCTTCAGCCATTACATGAGCTGCATCATGTCTTATAACATCTAAAGTTTCTTTATTTTTTTTTGTTAAAATTGAAACTGTACTATCTATTTCAATTGGCCTATCTAAATCCCATAACTCACCATTAACTAGTGAAACCAAGGCTTCAGACGCAAGTTTTTCTGATATATCTTTTGCAATTTCAGCAGAGGTAACTTGTTTCTTATATTGTTTTTTGTCTTTACTAGGTAGTGTAATAGTAATCATCATATTTAAATTCAAATATTAAAATATATCACTAACTCTTTATTTTGTATTCTGCAATAGTTTGTTTATATAATGATATTGTTAAATTACACATTCTATCATGGCTATAATTTTTAGATACGATTTTTTTTGCGAATTGACCTATCTTCTCTCTCTTTGATGGCTTTAAAGATAAAGCAAATGAAATTTTTTCGGACAGACTTTCTACGTTCAAGCGATCTGCTAAAAATCCAGTTTTTCCATCAATTATTGTTTCTGAAGCTCCACCATGATCGAAAGCAATTGGTATTTTACCTAAAGCCTGTGCTTCTAAAACTATTCTTCCGAATGGTTCAGGAGTTAATGATGGCATTATAATTAAATCACCCAAGATCATTGCGGCTTGTATATCTCTAGTTGAGTTTATAAGTTTGATTTTAGATTCTAGCTTTGATTGGATTATTTTATTAATTAAAATATTTTGAAATTTTTGGTTTCCATCACCAGCTCCTATCAAAACACATTGAAAATCATGTTTAACTTTAGTTAAAGCTTTTATAAGAACTTGATAACCTTTCCACATTGCGGGTCTCGCAGCCATAATTATAACAGGAACATTATCTTTTAAATTTAAATGCTTTGATTGAGCTATAATTCTTGCGGGATTTATTTTACTTGGATTAAATAGGTCTAAATCTACACCCCTATGAATTATTTTAATTTTACCACTTACTTTTGGAAAAGAAGTCTTTACACTTTCTTCAATGTGCTTTGAAATAGCAATGATATAATGTCCATTAGTTAAAATACTATTATAATATTTTTTAAAAATATTAGATTTTCTAAACCTCATGTGAACTGAAGTAATAATTGGTATATCTAACTCAGCACCAAGCGGCACACCAATCCATGCAGGCGCTCGAGAACAAAAATGAATTAAATCTACCTTTTCACTCTCTAAAATAATCTTTAACTTACTTCTTATTTTTTTCCATTTTAATGGGTTTTTGGTATGTACATCAAGGTCATAATGAATTCCCCCATTTCTAGTTATTTGCGACACCATATAACCACCAGATGAAATAACAATTGATCTAAAATTGTTGTCAACTAGAGCTTTGGAAATTTCTACAACTCCTCTTTCCACACCACCAGTATTTAATGCTGGTAAAATCTGAGCTATAGTATATTTTTTTTTATTCATTTTATTAACCTTAAATCAAACGGATTTGTAAATGACCAAATTTATTAAAAGATTAGATAATAACACAATAGCATATAACCAATTAATAGGGAAAAATGAAGGTATAGTATTCTTAAGTGGTTTTAACTCAGATATGCAAGGTAAAAAAGCATTATATTTAGAAAAATGGGCAAAAGAGAATAATCATAGCTTTTTAAGGTTTGATTATTCTGGTCATGGTCAATCGTCAGGATCAATCGATAAAACGTGTTTTTCTGATTGGTATCAGGATGCTGAGTATTTAATTAACAAACTTACTCAAGACAAACAGATTTTAGTTGGATCATCAATGGGCGCTTGGATTATGCTGATGTTAGCAAAACGAATTCCACAAAAAATTTCTGCAATTATAGGTTTAGCTCCTGCTCCAGATTTTCCAAAACTTTTGATATGGGATCAAATGACAGGGGATGAGAAAAGAAAATTAGTAAAACATAGAAAGATAAGTATAAAATATGAAGATGGATCAAAAAATGATTTTTCATACAAATTAATAAAAGATAGTTTTAAAAACCTTACTTTATCAAAGAGTATACCGTTTAATGGTCCTGTCTACTTATACCATGGTATGGCTGATGATGCCGTTCCATATGATTTAAGTATAAAGATAATCAACACTTTTAAAAGAACTAAAGATACCAAACTATTATTAGAAAAAGACGCTGGTCATAGGTTGTCTGAGCTAGATCAACTCAAAAATATCACAAATATTATTGAAGAAATAAAAACAAAAATATAATTAAACATCAATATTTTTGTAGTTTTCATCAGGGTTAACTCCAACTATTTGATCTTTTAATAATGTTTTAAATGAAGGTCTTGACTTAATTTTAAAATACCATTCTCTTATGTTCTCATAACTATTTAAATTTAATAATCCTAAATAATCTAAAACTGAGAAATTAGCTCCAGCTAAAAAATCTATACAAGTTACCTCATCCTTGATAAGATATTTTTTGTTACTTAGTAAATGATTTAAATATTGAATGTGAAAATCCAAATTGTTCAGTGCTGCTCTTATATTGTCACTATTCGGAGTTATGTCATCCACTATCCTTGAAAATACCTTTTCATAAATAATTGGATCAAAAACTTCTTTTTTAAAAATTACATCAAACCAATGGACTAACCTATTTATTTCAGCTTTCTCTCTATAATCATCGAGAAATAAATTAGGCCTTAATTGAAGATCCCTAATGTATTCAACACAAGCATTTGCTCCAATAACTGGAAATTTTTCTTCATTAATTAAAACTGGCAAATGACCAGCTGGATTGAGCTGTAGAAAATCCTTTTGTGGTTTCCAATAATTTTCTAGCTGAGTCTGATATGAGATTTTATGTTCTTCTAAAATAAGCCTAATATATCTTGAAGATGAACATAAGTAATAGTGATAAAGAGTAATCATTATTCAAATTATTTTTCAGGAAGAAGTTGTGCCTTTAGAGGTAATAAGTTTATACAATCTTTTTTTAGTTCTTTAACTAGAAGTTCGCCATATGTGAAATCACCTGTCGTGTTAATAATCAGATTTTTACTACTTAATTTTAAAAAATCAAATTCTTTGTAATAGTTATATTTACCTGAAACAAAACATATAGTTTCATTTTTTAGCTTAGCAATTTCTAATCCTTTTCTTACTAGTATTTTACCAAAACCTTTTCCTTGAAAAAATTCACTAACTGCTAAAGGGCCTAGAAGTAGGCAATTAATATTGCTAACTAATGTTCTGTAAAAAGTAATGGTACCAATTACAGTATTTGAATCTTCATTTAAACAAGATACAAGAGACAAACCTTTAATAGGCGATTTTTTGCGATATAAATATACATTCCTTTGATGTCTGTTTTCACCAAAATTTTTATTTAAAATATTTTCAATTTGATCATTATCTGTTTCTTTTTTTTCTCTAACGATAATTTTATGATCCATTTAAATTTTCACATTTCAATTTAAAATAATCTAAATACGGTTTTAATATTTTATTAAATTAAAAATGTGCCTAATTTGGTAGTTCAGATTTTCCCATTAAAAACTTATCAATAGATTTTGCACATTGTCTACCTTCTCTTATTGCCCAAACAACTAATGACTGACCGCGTCTTGAGTCGCCAGCTGCAAAAAATGTATCAATAGATGTTTTATATTCTCTGTCATTTGCATCTAAATTACCAGCTGGTGTAAGTTTAACGCCTAAACTGTTTATTAAACCTTCATGAATTGGATGCACAAAACCCATAGCAAGTAACACAAGATCTGCTTCAAAAGAAAATTCAGTACCTGTAACCTCACTCATTTTCATTCTTCCATCATCATCTCTTGACCATTCAACTTTAACGCAATTTAGTTTGTTAACTTTTCCGTCATGACCGTCAAACGATTTTGTTAAAACAGACCAATTCCTATCACATCCTTCTTGATGAGATGTTGAGGTTCTAAGTTTTAAAGGCCAATTGGGCCAGGTAAGTGCTTTATTTTCTCTTTCAGGTGGTTGATCAAGTAATTCGAGTTGAGTCACTGATTTAGCTCCTTGGCGATTAGAAGTACCAACACAATCTGATCCAGTATCTCCACCACCAATTACAAGAACATTCTTTCCCTCTGCTGAGATTTCAACCTTTGGATCTATTTTATTACCTGCAACTCTATCATTTTGTTGAGAGAGGAACTCCATAGCAAAATAAATACCCTTAAGCTCTCTACCCTTGACAGGTAAATCTCTTGGATTTTCTGATCCTCCACAAAAAGCAATTGCATCAAAATCTTTGTTTAATTCTTTTATTTTTATATCTTTACCAATGTGAGAATTAACTCTGAACTCTACACCTTCGGCCTCCATTTGAGACATTCTTCTATCAATAAGATGTTTTTCCATTTTGAAATCAGGTATACCAATTCTAAGAAGACCACCTATTCTAGCATTTTTTTCAAACACAACAACAGAATGACCTGCTCTAGCTAGTTGCTGAGCACATGCTAAGCCAGAGGGCCCAGAACCAATAACAGCAACTTTCTTACCAGTTTTTTTATTACTAATGACCGGTTTAATCCAACCTTCTTCCCATCCTTTATCTATAATTGAACATTCAATTGTTTTAATTGCTACAGGATTATCTGTAATATTCAAAGTACATGATGCTTCACATGGTGCTGGACAAATTCTACCCGTAAATTCAGGAAAATTATTTGTTGATTGAAGTAAATCAAGGGCTTCTTTCCATTTATTATTATAAATCAAATCATTCCAATCAGGAATTAGGTTATTAACAGGACAACCTTGATGACAATATGGAATCCCACAATCCATACATCTAGCACCTTGTTCTGAAACTTTTTTTTGGTCTAGAGGAATTAGGAATTCTTTAAAATGTTTTATTCTGTCCTCAATCGGTTCATAATCTCTTTCAACTCGGTCTAATTCCATAAATCCAGTTACCTTACCCATATCATTCTCCAGCAATTCTATTCGGTACTATATTATCTTTAAGATTTTGTTTTTTTTCGTTTAAAGCTCTCTTAAAATCGAAAGGCGTTATTTTATAAAAAAGATTAAGATATTTATTCCAATCATCTAATATTAATCTGGCTTTTTCGCTTTTAGTATATTTTAAATGTCTTTGAATTATTAATTTTAATCGCGCTTCATCAAAATCAAGTAAATCATTATCAATATCTTTTACTGAAGGAGTCTCCAGTTTTTTTAAACTCTGTAATTTCTCTAAACCTACCATAGCTTTATTGCACTTAGATTCAAATGTATCATCTTCATCTAAAATATAGGCTATACCACCAGACATTCCTGCTGCAAAATTCCTACCTGTTTTTCCAAGAATAATAACTACACCACCTGTCATGTATTCACACCCGTGATCACCACAACCTTCAACAACAGCCGTAGCACCTGAGTTTCTTACTGCAAAACGTTCTCCTACGACACCTCTTAGATAACATTCTCCAGAGATTGCACCGTACAAAAGCGTATTTCCAGCAATGATATTATTTTCAGGAATAATTTTACTTGTTTCGTGAGGACTTACGGATATTCTACCACCTGAAAGGCCTTTACCTAAATAATCGTTAGCATCTCCTTTTAATTTAAAATTAACACCTTTTGATAACCAAGCTCCAAAACTTTGGCCAGCGTTCCCTGTAAAATCAACATTTATTGTATCCTTGGGCAATCCATTATGGCCATACTTTTTTGCTATAACTCCTGATAACATTCCGCCAACAGTTCTATTAGTATTTACAATTTTTGATGAAATATTTACTTTTATTTTATCTGAAATGGATTTTTTTGATTTTGAAATTAGTTCATTATCAAGAGCAAGTTCTAACCTATGGTTTTGTTCTTTTGAATTATAAAAAGTTTCATTTTTTTCTTTTTCCAAACTTACTATAAGTTTTCCTAAATCCAAACCGTGAGCTTTCCAATGTTCATCTGCGCCATTAAAATCAATAAGATCTCTTCTTCCAATTAAATCGTTAAACTTTCTAATACCAAGCTCTGCCATTATTTCTCGTACTTCATTAGCAATGAAAACAAAAAAGTTTACGACATGGTCTGGTGTTCCAGTAAAATTTTTTCTAAGTTCTGGGTCTTGTGTAGCAACCCCTACAGGACAAGTATTTAAATGACACTTTCTCATCATTATGCATCCTTCAGAAATAAGGGCGGCAGTTGCAAACCCAAATTCATCAGCACCCAAAATTGCTCCAATTACAACATCTCTTCCAGTTCTTAATCCTCCATCAACTTGGACAGCTATTCTTTCTCTTAATCCATTCATGACAAGTGTTTGATGGGTTTCAGCTAAACCAGTCTCCCAAGGACCACCAGCATTTAACAAGGATGTAATTGGACTTGCTCCTGTACCACCATCATTTCCTGAAATAGTTACATGATCAGCATAAGCTTTACTAACTCCAGCAGCAACGGTTCCAACACCGATCTCAGATACAAGTTTTACAGAAACTCTAGCTTTTGGATTAACATTTTTAAGGTCGTGTATAAGTTGTGCTAAATCTTCAATTGAATAAATATCGTGATGAGGTGGTGGTGATATTAAACCAACACCTGGTGTTGAATGTCTAATTTTAGCAATGAATTCATCAACTTTTCCACCTGGAAGCTGTCCACCTTCACCTGGCTTGGCACCTTGTGCCATTTTGATCTGAATATCAGTCGCATTTGATAAATATTCAGTGGTAACTCCAAATCTTCCGGATGCAACCTGTTTAATTCTGGAGTTCATGGAATCCCCGTTAGTAAGAGGAATAAACCTTGAAGTTTCTTCTCCACCCTCTCCTGTGTTAGATCTTCCTCCAAGACGGTTCATTGCAATTGCTAAAGTTGTATGAGCTTCTGTAGATATTGATCCAAGTGACATAGCGCCTGTAGCAAATCTTTTAACTATTTCAGATGTAGGTTCTACCTCATCAATATTTATAGGTTTTGTTTTATTTGTAAACTTAAATAAACCTCTTAAATTTTTTAATTTTATGGAGTGATCATTAATTTTCTTTGAGTATTTTTTGAAAGTATCATAATTAGCACTTCTAACTGAATGTTGAAGCATTCCAATAGTTTCAGGAGTCCAAACATGTTCTTCACCCCGAATTCTAAAGCTTAAATCACCACCAACATCAAGATCATTAGACAATATTGGAGAATCACCAAAAGCTAATTCATGTCTATTCTCTGTTTCTATTTGAATTTCTTCTAAGCCAATACCTTCAACTTTTGATGACGTGCCGCAGAAGTATTTATCAACAAGATTAGAGGAAAGACCTACTGCATCAAAAATTTGAGCACCAGAATAAGATTGATATGTAGAAATACCCATTTTAGACATCACTTTAAGCATGCCTTTTGTTACCGCTTTGATATATTTTGTGTAAGCTTCTTTCTCTTCAATTTCCTGATTATGATTTTTTATTATGTTTGATAGAGTATAGAAAGCTAGGTATGGGTTTATTGCTTCTGCACCATAGCCGGCTAGAAGACATAGATCATGAACCCTTCTTGCTTCTCCAGTTTCTATTATTAATCCTACTTTTGTTCTTAAACCTTTTTTTATTAAATGGTGATGAACTGAGCTTGTAGCAAGTAATGCAGGAATTGCAATATTGTTTTGATCAACTTCTCTATCTGATAAGATAATTATATTACAGGCATTGCTATTAATAAACCTTTCAGCTTCAACACAAATGCTTTCTAAAAAATTTTCAATTTCTAAATTAGGAGTTTCTTTTTTGTTATAACAAATACTTAAAGTAACGGATTTTAACTTATTAGAGGTGAATTTATCTATATTTCTAATCTTTTCTATATCTAAATTATCTAATATCGGATGATCAACTTCTATTAATTTTTGATTTTTGCCTGATTTAGGATCAAGCAAATTTGGCCTTGGTCCTATGAAATTCATCAAAGACATTACTAACTCTTCCCGAATAGGGTCTATAGGGGGGTTAGTTACTTGGGCAAAATTTTGAAAAAAATAATCATATAAAAGCCTATTTTTATCTGATAGCGCTGCTAAGGGTATGTCCCTACCCATCGATCCTATCGGATCTTGCCCCTCTAAAATCATTGGCTCAAGAAAGAATTTGAGATCTTCTTTGTTATACCCAAATGCTTGCTGTAGATCTAATAATATACTATCCTCTGGCAATATTTTGTTCGTATTAAAATCAATTGATTTAATATTAACTTTTGAATTTTTAACCCAATTGTCATAAGGATATAAATTAACTAAATTATCCTTAAGCTCTTCATCTGAAATTATTCTTTTTTCATTTAAATCAACAAGAAGCATTTTTCCTGGTTGTAACCGCCATTTTTGAACAATCTTATGTTCTGGAATATCTCTAAGAACACCTACTTCTGATGACATTATAACTAAGTCATCATCTGTTACGACATACCTAGCTGGTCTTAAACCGTTGCGATCTAAAGTTGCTGCAACTTGAATACCGTCAGTAAAAGCCATTGCAGCTGGTCCATCCCATGGTTCCATTAATGCAGAGTAATATTCATAAAATGAAGATCTTTTAGGATCCATTAGTGAATTATCTTTCCAAGCCTCAGGTATCATTAGCATCATTGCATGAGGTAGTGAATACCCCCCCATTACAAGAAGTTCTAAAGCATTATCAAATGTTGCTGAGTCTGATGGTGATTTTTCTATAACTGGCCATAATTTCTTTAGATCGTCTCCTAAAAGTTCAGAATACATACTGAATCGTCTAGAGTTCATCCAATTTGTATTTCCTTTGACAGTATTGATCTCACCATTATGACATAAATATCTAAAAGGTTGGGCTAATCGCCAAGACGGGAATGTGTTTGTTGAAAATCTTTGATGGAAAAGAGCTATAGCAGTTTTGAAATTTTTATTTTGAAAATCAATATAAAATTTTGATAGGTTTGGTGCTAACACCATTCCTTTAAATATTAAAGTTCTCGTTGAAAGTGAAACAATGTAGAAATCATCGCAATCATCTTGTAATTCTTCTTGAAGTAAAAAAAGACTTTGCTTTCTAATTACATATAATTTTCTTTGAAATTCTTTTTCAGTTTTTGTGTTTTTTCCTTTTTGAATAAAAAATTGCCTAATGATCGGCGCATTATTTTTTACAGTTTCTCCTAAAACAGAATTATCAACAGGAACATCTCTCCATCCAATTAGAGATTGACCTTCTTTTTTAATTGCTTCTTCAACTGAATTGATTGCAGAATCAGCTCTGTTTTTTTCTGGAGGCAGGAAAATCATGCCAACCCCATAATTACCAATTTCTGGAAGTTTAATATCAGTATTTAAAAATTCTTCTTTAAAAAAATCATGAGGTATTTGAATCAAAATACCAGCACCGTCACCCGCTAGTGGATCAGCTCCAATAGCACCTCTATGGTCAAGGTTATGAACAATCTCCAATGCTTGATGAACTATCTCATGTTTGGGTTCATTTTTAATATTTGCAATAAAACCAAAACCACAATTTTCATGTTCGTTATCTGAATCATATAAACCATATTTTTCAGGAAAACCCATTTTGTTCAATTTTTTAATAATCATTTAATTCCTATAAATCTATAAAATCAACCATTTATGATTAAGACACAATATTCTTATTCCCTAGCGAAGAAAATGGAACATAGAGAATTTACATATAATTGTAAAATTATTCATTATATGTCAGATATGCATAAATTGCATTACAAAATTGATTAACAAATTAATTAATAATCTCTGCTTCCTTAATCATAAAATCCTTAAATGCCTTAATTCTGGAATCATTTCTCAACTCGTAATTAAAACATAAAGAAATTGACATTTTAGGTCCTTCTAGCTGGGACAAAATTTCTGTTAATTCTATCATTTCAAATTCCATCCAATCTGGTAATGAGGCTATTCCCATACCAACCTCAGTAGCCTTTGCTATACCATATATACTAGAAACCTCTAAAATTGGCTTTCTTGGCCTTTTATTTTCTTTTCCAATTGTTAATAGCCAATTCAATCGATGCCTATCAAGAGGAGGTTGTGCATCTTCTCCATAAGATATTATTTTATGATTATCTAAATCAATACTAGTTTTTGGATATCCATTTTTAGAAATATATTCATTTGATGCAAATATCTTATATCTACAGTCAGCTAATTTAATTTGAATATCGTCTTGAGAAACGCTGGGTGTCATTCTAACCTCAATATCAGAGTTAAAATTGGTAACTCGAGGTTCAGAATCTCTTAAGCTAAGCGCAACGTTTATTTCTGGAAATAAATTTTTAAATTTTGACATTCTAGGAGCAACCCATAACGCCCCAAATGCATTTGTTGCAGTAACATTCAATCTACCCGATGGAACGTCCATATCTTCAAGAAGTTGGTTGTGAGTTTTGCTTATATCAGAGGCTAAAATTTGAACAGAAGATGATAATCTCATACCGGCTTTAGTGAGAGAAATACCATCTGAGTTTCTTAAAAAAAGTCTAACACCCAATTCATTTTCCAGTGCCTTCATTTGTCTGCTCAATGCAGACTGACTCATTTGCAAAATATAAGATGCTTCGGTAATATTTCGAGTTTGGGCAACGATATTAAATAATCTTAATCTATCCCATTTCATAAATAACCTCTATGCTCTTTTAAATTTTATAATAATCTTTTTAATAAACATCTGATAAATATCTTTTTTCTTTTTTTAACTTTTTTAAATATTCCAAAGCTTTTTTATTGTCACATTTAAGCTCTTTTGCAATTAAATTTAAAATTGTAACTTCAACATCTTTAGCCATTTTTTGAGCATCTCCACATACGTATATTATTGCATCATTTTCTAACCATTGGAAAAATTCACAACTTCTTTCGAAAATTTTATCTTGTACATAAATTTTTTTATCCTGATCTCTTGAAAAAGCAGTATCTAAATTATTCAAAATTTTTTCTTCAAAAAACTTTGAAATTTGATCTTCATATAAAAAATCATTTTTCTTGGTCTGAGCACCAAAGAATAACCAATTTTTTCCATCACTCTTAAAATATTTTCTTTCTTGTATAAAAGATAAAAAGGGTGCCACACCTGTACCAGGACCAATCATAATTATTGGCTTGTTTTGGTCATCAGGTAATTTGAACAATTTATTTGGAATTAAGAAAATTTTAACTTTATCACCTAATTCACAAATATCAGATAAAAATGTTGAACAAACACCACCATAATCCCTCGTTTTTCTTTGCCATCGTTGAGTTGAAACAGTTAAATGCACTGAGTTTTTAAAAATTAAGTTACTTGAAGAAATAGAATAAGCTCTATGTTGGAGTGGTTTTAAAAGGGTTAAGAAATGTAATACATCAAAT
>CACEFQ010000008.1 GCA_902558885.1 uncultured SAR116 cluster alpha proteobacterium | reverse complement strand
TATCTCCACGTTCTGCTCTTATTTGTTTTATTATGTTTGAAGTTCTGTCTAGACCACCGAGTTTTCCATATTCTTTAGCTAAATCAACATAATCAATCATAGTATGGGCATAAGCTAATGGAGTATTTGGTTTAATATTAAAATGTTTAAGGAATTCATTTCCTACCAAATGGGGCGGAATTCCCTCAAATTTACCTACTCCATAATTTTCTGATGGAGGTCTAAAATATACTGGTTTTAATTGTCCATGTAAATCAGTGATGTGTAAAAGAGTAACTTGTCCTTTTGTTTCAAAACTTAAGAGTTCATCTTGAGTAAGTGATTGTTTAGCTGCTATTGATGAAAATGACCTTGAACCAATTAAGGTTGCGGTTATGGCAGCTAATTGAATAAATTCTCTTCTTGTTTTCATTATTCAAAAACAGTACTTGTTTTATTATGATTTTTCATCATCTGGGGTAACGTCTATATCTCTTGCCTTACCAATGATTTTTACGGGGACATCGCAATTTTTCATGCATGGTTGGCCGTCTTTATATTTTGTTACGTCTGGTCTAGGATCAGGCAACAAAAAACCACTAGCGTTTGGCATTTTTATTTTACCTATATTTTTATCGGATAATACAAAATCTTCATCGATTATTTCATTCATATTTAATAAATATGCTACTAATTTATATGTTTCATCATGTGTTAAAGTTTGAGCCTCTCCAAATGGCATTGATCTATAAACATAATCAAAAATAGTTGACGCATACGGCCAATAACTTCCTGTAGTTTTTTCAGGATCATGAGAAGCTAGTGTGCCATCTCCACCTACTAATACAGGCCATCTATCAACTCCTTCTCCAAAATCTCCATGACAAGCAGCACATCTATTAACATAGATTTCTTCACCATCTATAGCATTCCCACTACCTTTTGGAGCTCCAACTCCATCAGGTCTTACGTCAATATCCCAACCTGCTACTTCTGTTTTAGTTGCTAGTTTACCTATATTGTATTTTCTATTTTCTGCATGTGATGAAAAGCTTATTGATAAAGATGTCATTACTAAGAATAAAAATTTAACCAAGCCTAACATTATCTACCTTTCCACTCTTTGTAATAAGCCACGTTGCTATAGAATTATTATGATAAATAGAATTCACACCCCTAATTTTTTGTAATTCCTGAATAGTAGGTTGGACATAATTAGACTCGTCAATGGCTCTTGATTGCAGCAAAAGCTCTTCCCCACCCCATTCAAAAGGAATAGTAAATCTTGTGAGAGATTTATCTAAAACAGGTGGATGTAATTGGGCTGTTTTCCAATTTTTACCACCATCTAAAGATACATCAACTCTCTTTATCTTTCCTCTACCAGACCAGGCTAGACCGCTAATTTGCTGAAAACCTCTATGAATGATAGGTTTTTCTGGGCATGGGGACGTAATAACAGATTTTGCATCCATAACCCAAGTAAACATTCTAGCATTTCCATCGGAAAGTAGATCTGTATACTTAGATGTTTCTTCTCTTGTCATATATGGTTTATCACCAAATTCTAATCTTCGAAGCCATTTAACCCACATATTACCTTCCCATCCAGGCACAACTAACCTTACAGGATAACCTTGTTCGGGCCTTAAAGCTTCACCATTCATTGCCCATGCAACTATACAGTCATCTTTTATTTTTTCTATTGGTATCGATCTGGTCATTCCTGATGAATCACTACCTTCTGCTAAGATCCATTTAGCCGAATTTTTGAGACCAGTTTCTTGAAGCAAATCAGACAATTTGACGCCAGTATATTGTACATTATGCACCATTCCAAAGGTATACTGACAACCATTTAGTTGCGCTCCCCTCCATTCCATACCACCATTGGCTGCACATTCTAAAAAGTAAAACTTATTAACTTGAGGAAATCTTTTGAGGTCATCTAAAGTAAATATCATTTCTCTATCAACAAGACCGTTTATCATTAATCTATAATCGGTAGGGTTTATAATAGTTGTACCACCATGATGTCTTTCAAAACACAAACCATTTGGTGTAACTATTCCCTCTAGGTCTTGCAGTGGTGTAAAGTTAACCGATGATTCTGTACTTGCAGTTAACCATTCAACATTTCTACGAACTACATGAGATTCAAACTCTGACGGCATACCATAAGGGTTTGCATCTACACCTTCTCCAAGAGCTTCTGTCCATTCAGGTACATTTGGTGGTAAATTTTTTTTATTTGCTTCTTTTGCAAGTAAACTCTTAGTTGTTAAGGCAAGTGCACCAAGACCTGCTCCGGTAGAAAATAAAGACCTTCTTGATATTAGTTTTTTTTTATCAGTCATTTTAGGATACCTTCATTTTCCTTTTCATTGTGTATTTTGTTCCATTATCATCCGTCCATTCGAAATTAAATGTTCCAGATTTTTTTGCTTTGTAAGGAAAAGCAATATATGGATTTGTAGAAATTGATGGCTCTAACTTCATACTGAATATTTCTTTGCCTTCAAACTCAACTTTGAATGCATTAATAATTTGTCTTGGAATTATCTTCCCATCCTTGTCTTTCATTCTTCCACTATGCATTGGATGTCTAATAAGTGTTTTAATTTCTATAACTTCATCAATTGAAGCTTTTTTTGGAACTTTTCCTCTAGGTTTAACTGAAGACATTATTTACTCCTTAATTATCCACCACAACCACCAATAGTGACTTTCACCATTGATTTGGTCATAAAAAATTGATTGTTATTGTTTTCTGCTAATAAATAAACATTTTGAGTTTTAGATAATCTCATTCTTGTTGTAGCGGAACAAACTCCCATTTCTGGTGAAAATGAGAGTTTGGCTACATCTGGGGAGGGATTACCATCAGCTAAAATATAAACGGTTTTTATATAATCATTTTGGCTCATTGGGCTTTCAATTTCAAAGTTTACCTTAACTTGATTTCCATTTTCTGCTATCTCAGGAACATCAAGAAAAATTTCCGTTTCTTTAGCTCCTTTATTATTTGTTATTTTATTTATTCTTTGAGTGAAATTATCCTTGCTTGCATAGACGCTTGAAGACATTATAAAGGTACCAGCTGTACCAAGTATGATTGCCATAGCATCCCTTCTTCTAATATGTGCCATTTTTTTGATTTTCATTTTCTTTCCCCAAATTGAAGTAGATTCAATATACCCCCTATGGTATATAAAAAAATTTGTGTGTAAAGTAAAAATTATTTTTCTGTAATTTCATCAACCTGCCACCAAAACATTTCTGGATTTGAATAACCTTTAATTCTTCCAATTTCTTTGTCATTTCTGTAGAATACAAAAGTAGGTGTTATATTTGTATTAAATAACGTTTTTTTTTTTAGTTTATCAATTTCATTTATATGAATTCTCTCTAAAGGGAATACTTTGGAAATGTCAGTTTTGGAATATATTTTTCCTATTTGTTTTTCCCAAACAATGCAATACATGCATTTATCGTCTGTTAGCATGTATAATTTTGTTTCAGCAGAAACTTTCAAAGCAGTCGAAAAAAATAAAAAGAAAAATACAGTTATATAATTTAACATGAAACTACAGATATAAAAATTAGAGCTCTTTCAAAAGTTTTTTAAACACTTTTTTAGATTTACCTCTTAACTTAACCTTTTTAATTTTCTCTAAATTACTTTTATCATTTCCAACAATAACCAGGCCAATCATTCCCATAGCTTTATGTGGTGTACATTGATAAAGATAAATTCCTGGCACCTTAAATTCATACTCAACATCTTTGCTGATCTTTGATTTGAATTTTTTAACACCTTTTGGCATGCCAATAAACTCAACGTTATGGCCCTTAGTTTTAGATCTCCAAATAATTTTTTGGTTTACATCAATTTTTGCCACCTTTACTGAGTAAAGCATTTTTTCTTTACCAAGCTTATTTAACATGTCTATTTCTAATGTTTGTGAAAATCCAACTGATGAATAAAAAACAAATGAAATAAATATGAAAAGTAATCTAAACATTAAAATCTCCCTTGAAACAATATACCCCGTAAGGTATACTAATAATTCTTATGAATAAGTAAATAGAAAGTTGAATTATTTATTTATGGGTATATAAATAAATATATAAAGTTCTTACAAAAAGTTAAATAACAATGAACATCACTATAGAAAAAAATAATAAAGAGTTAATTCATAGACTTAATAGGGCAATCGGACAAATAGAAGCTATAAAGCGTGATTTGTCAGAAAATCCACAAGATCAAGATTGTGTTAAAACTTTTAATCAGCTTAAAGCTAGTATTAATGCTTTGAAAAAATTTGGTCAAACTTATATGACTGAACACTTAGATGAATGTTTAGAACAAGGCATTGAAAAAGATGAAATTTCTAAAAACTTAAAACCAATTCTTAATGGTATATTCAATCTGTAAAATACTAAAAATCTTACCAACATAAGTACTCCAGGCAACCTGATCATTTACCTTAGTCTATAAAACTGAAATTACAAATATCTGTTTACCTATGTACTAAATCTTAAAATAAAAAATCATACTATAATTGTTCTTTAAACTTAAATCTTGATCAAACTTAGTGTAATTCATTTTCTCCGATAATTTTGAATAATTCATCTATAGTATCTTTTTTTATATTTTTAGTAATAAAAACTAAACGTGATTGATTATCTTCACTTGGCCATTTTTCTAACCATTCTAAAGGATGAAAAATATGCTGAACGCCATGAATAACGGCTGGACAACTCTGTCCTTTTACATTCAAGATACCTTTGATTCTCAGTATATTCTCGCCCATCTGACTCATAAGTAATTCCAGAAAAAAATTTACTGAGGTCATACTTACTGGTTGACTGGTTACCATTGCAAATGTTTCGATGTCGTCACCATGCCGATTTACATCATGTTCGTGATGATGTTCATGATGATTATGCGAATGACTAGAAGATTTGTTTTTTTCAATCTGCAACCACTCTCTTACGTTCCAGTCTTTATTTTGTGGATTATAATCATTAAGTCCTAATAACTTTAATACTGGTAAAGAGTTCTTATCACTTTCAATTATAGTAACTTTTGGGTTAATTGCTTTTATCCTCTTGGTTAAAGAATTTACTTTTTCTTTATCTGCAATGTCGGTCTTACTTAATATAATTCTGTCTGCAAAAGCTGTTTGCTTTACTGCTTCTTCATGAGCGTTGTATGTAGAATCACCATTTATTGCATCAACAACAGTAATCACGCCATCTATTGAGTAAATTCTTTGAAGATCCAAAGATGTCATGAGAGTATGAATAATAGGAACAGGATCAGCCAGACCTGTTGTTTCGATTATCACATGATTGAAAGGTGAAATGTCACCCTTTTCCATTTTCTTTAAAAGATTAAGTAATGTTGTTTTTAAATCACCTTGGATTGTGCAACAAATACACCCATTTTGTAATTCAATGACATTTTCATCAGTAGTTTCAATTAAATCATGATCTAAACCAACTTCCCCAAATTCATTAATGATAATAGCTGCATTAGCCATTTGTTTTTGTTTTATCAAAGAGGTTAAAACAGTGGTTTTTCCACTTCCTAAAAAACCTGTTAAAACTGATATTCCTATATTTTTTGGAAAAGAGGACATTTTTGATTAATAGTTTGCTTTAAAATTATATATATTGTTATGTTATAACATTACTAGTAACTAAAAAAAAGTGAGCAAATGAAAAATAAATCTGAAAACTCTAATATAATTAAATTTAATCCAAATCCTTCTCGTGAAGAAGCTATGAATGCTGTAAAAACACTTATTGCTTGGGCTGGAGACAACCCCAACAGAGAAGGTTTAATTGAAACTCCTAAAAGAGTTGTGGATGCTTATAAAGAGTTTTTTGAGGGATACAAACAAAATCCTGATGAGATTTTATCAAAGACTTTTGAAGAAGTTGAGGGCTACGATGAGATGGTACTGATAAAAAATATTAGATTAGAATCTCACTGTGAACATCATATTGTTCCAATTCTTGGCATAGCTCATGTAGCATATATGCCTAACAAACGAGTTGTTGGAATTAGCAAATTAGCAAGATTAGTAGATGTTTATGCAAAAAGACTTCAAATACAAGAAACATTAACCTCACAAATTGCTGAAACAATTCAAAGAGTTTTAGACCCCTTAGGCGTTGCTGTAATTATAGATGCATCTCATCAATGTATGACAACTAGAGGGGTTCATAAACCTGAATCTAGTACAGTTACCAAACGAATGCTTGGTGTTTTTAAAGATAATTTAGAAATAAGATCTGAATTTATGCAATTAATATCGTAGAAAATAATTAAAGTTAATTAAAAAACTTAAATTTGATTTTTAATTATCTTGATTCTTTTTTGTAAAATTTTTTGAAGATTTTTTATGTCGTAAGGTTTAAGACTACTCCATTTTCTAGTCTCATCTCTAGTTCGACCACATCCTAAACACCATCCATTAGGACCAATAAATTTACAAACGTCTATGCAAGGACTTTTAGCTTTTTTCATTTTACTCTATCTAGACAAAATTATAGTTTAATCATGTGTTATTTTCTTCTCATAATCCAAAAAAGTAAGTATCGATGACTTGTATTGCCATTAACTTCAGCTATTGAAGAACTCACCAAGTTCAATAATGATTTGTAAATTTATTTAAAATAATTTTTTAATTTAACTTATCTTATGTCCACCAAATTGGTCTCTAAGTTTGTTTTTTAATATTTTTCCAGTGGCTCCTAAAGGAATATTATCTGTAAAAATAACATCATCTGGTATCATCCATTTTGCAACTTTGCCATTATACATATTTAAAATCTCTTCTTTTGCAGGTGATTTACCTGGCATTGGCTGAACAATTACTATGGGTCTTTCTTCCCATTTTTCATGTGGCACAGATATAACAGCAGCATTAGCTACGTCAGAATGTCCAACACAAATATTTTCTAAATCAATTGAGCTTATCCATTCTCCACCAGATTTAATTATATCTTTTGTTCTGTCTGTTATAGTCATAAAACCATGTTGATCTATTTTTGCAACATCACCTGTATCAAACCAACTACCATCTAGAAACCTATCTTTTTCAGAATTATCTTCAAAATACTCTTTTAAAACCCAATAACCTCTTGAGAGCAACCTTCCTTGAGTTTCTCCATCTTCGGGTAAATCATTGCCATCATCATCAACCAATTTCATTTGATGTCCAAAAATTGTTCTTCCCTGAGGTAATTTTTGATCATAATATTCTGTTCTATCCTTTGGTTCATCGCCTAATGCAGGCATATTTACAGTTCCTAATGGGCTCATTTCTGTCATACCCCAGGCGTGTATTACCTCAGCTCCATATTCGTCTTCAAATCCTTCAAACAAAGTTCTTGGACATGAGGATCCACCAATAACCAGTCTTTTTACAGTATCAATTTTTTTACCTGAATCTCTTAAATGATTTAATAACAAAAGCCAAATAGTTGGAACACCAAGAGAAATAGTAACTTTCTCATCATTCATAAGATTAGTTATACTTTCGCCATCTAATTTAGCACCTGGAAAAACTAATTTTGTTCCACACATTGGAGCTGCATAAGGAGTACCCCATGCATTGACATGAAACATAGGAACTACAGGAAGCACAACATCTTTAATCCCATAAGGAACCACATCTTTTAAATTCATTCCATAGGCATGAAGAACAGTTGAGCGGTGAGAATACAGAACTCCTTTTGGATTTCCTGTAGTTCCGGATGTGTAACATAGCGATGAAGCTGTCTTTTCATCTAATTGAGGCCATTTAAATTGATCTGAGTGGTCTTTAATAAAATCCTCATAACAAATTACCTCAATGCCATCTTTAATATTAGGTTGAACCATATTTTTATTGTCAGTCATTATAATAATTGCTTTAACTGTATTAAAATTTTCAGAGGCTTTTTCAACTAAAGGTAAAATATTTAAATCAACACATAAAACTTTGTCTTTCGCATGATTTACAATATAAGAAACTTGATCTGGGTGAAGTCGTGGATTTATAGTATGACAAACTAAACCACTAGAAGATGTTGCATAGTAAATTTCTAAATGTCTATAGCCATTCCAGGCTAATGTACCCACTCTATCACTTTCTTTTAAATCAATAGATTTAAAAGCATTAGCTAATTGCTTAGTTCTTTTTCCCCAATCAAAATAAGTGTATCTATGAATACCACCTTCTACAGTGTTTGATACAATTTCTTGTCTGCTATAATTACTAATTGCATGCTCAAAGATAGACGAAATCAATAGAGGGTGATCCTGCATTAAACCAAACAAATTACTCTCCCATCAAATTATGTTAAAATATATAATCACCAAAAATAAAATATTAAAAGTACTATTTCAAAGGATATTAAAATTTATTTATTTCATTTTATGTGAATAAGTTGAATCATATTTTTTGGATAAATATTCCCCAGCAATTATATTATCTTTTTTTGATATAATAGTGTCATATTGGGGATTAAAGAAAAATGGAATAGAAAATCTCTCATCACTATTTCCAAATACTCTATGAGAGGTAGCTTTTATTTTTTCATTAGACCAAAATTCTAACATATCTCCAAAATTTACTATAATTTCCTCTTCTTTAGGTAAAACTAGTTCCCACTCATCCGAAGGGTTTTTTATTTCAAGACCTGGATTATCATCTGTTAACAAAATTGTTAAACAACCATAATCAGTATGAGGCGCTATACCATAATCTTTATTTGATAATAAAGATTTCCTAGGTGGGTAGTAATTACATCTCAGTAATGACATTGGATATTCAAACTTATCTCTGAAAAATTTTTCAGATAAGTTTAATGAGTGTTCAATAAAAGAAAGGACATTCATTCCAACTTGAGTACACAAATCATAATAATCATTAATTTTTTTTTCAAAAAAAGGTAATTGTTCAGGCCACAAGTTCTTAGAGTAATATGTTAGTTCTTTAAATTCATCCTTAATTTTGTTATGAGGACCTGTATCAAAAATCTCTTTATAATCTGGATTATATTCTGGATTAACTTGCTCTCCCCTAGGAGCGCCCCATCCTCTATTAGATGATGTAAGTGCCATATTTACTTTGTTTTTTTGTTCAAGAGGAAGGTAGAAAAACTCTTTATAAGTTTTTAAGATATTAGTTTTTACTTTTTTATCTATGGGCGTGTTTTTTAATAGCAAAAAACCATAATGAGAAATAGCAAGATTAAATTTGTCTAACTCGTCATTAAAAGATGGATCTAAATGATTAGAAATAATCTTATAATCAATTGTTGGTATTTTTGATTGCATATTAATAAAGTTATAATAAATTTAAAAATTTCAAGTTTTATACTTATAATATTAACTAATTAAAAACTTTAAGTGTATATTAAAATTAATAAAATTATGAAAGGTGTTTGAAATGATTGTTATAGATAATCCTTCTGAAATAAAAAAATTTATAAATAAGCCTCTTACGCCTAGTGAATGGTATCATGTCACACAAGAAAAAATAAATAAATTTGCTGATGCCACATCCGATCATCAATGGATACATGTTGACGAAGAAAGAGCCAAAAAAGAAATGCCTGATGGAAAAACAATTGCGCATGGATATTATATGGTTTCTCTGCTTCCAAAATTAGCTGCTCAAAATGCAGAAATTAAAAATACATCTAGAACTCTTAACTATGGATCTGACAAAGTGCGTTTCATTAACATGGTAAAGGTTGGCTCTCATGTTCGGCTTAATAGAACAATAATTTCTTGTGAGGAAATGAAAAATGGAGGTTTTAGAGTTGTAAATAAGTGTGAATTAGAAATTAAAAATGATACTAAACCTGCTTTCATAGCGGAAACAATATCATTAGTATTTCCATAAAAAATTAAGGAATTATTATGAAAGCTATAGTATGTAATAACTTCGGTCCTATTAAAGACATTCAGTACAAAGAAGTAGATGAACCAAACATAAACGAAGATAGTATTTTAATTAAAGTTAATTCTGTAGGTGTAAATTTTCCTGATGGCCTACTTGTTCAAGGAAAATATCAGCTCAAGCCTGAAACTCCTTTTATTCCAGGTATGGAAGTTGCTGGTGAAGTAATTAGTCTTGGTTCTAAAGATACTGATTTTGTGGTGGGAGATCGAGTTGCTGCCCTGTCTCAACTTAATGGATACGCAGAAAAAGCTGTAGTGAAAACATCGTCTACATTTAAAATTCCTGTAAATATGTCATATGATGATGCTTGTGCATTATTGTGTGCTTATGGAACATCACATTATGCTTTAAAACAAAGAGGAAATTTAAAAAAAGGTGAAACACTTGTTGTATTAGGTGCATCAGGTTCTACTGGAATAGCCGCCATCCAAATTGGTAAGATCATGGGGGCAAAAGTGATTGCTGTTGCTTCTAACAGTGAAAAACAAAAAATAGCTGAAGAAAATGGGGCTGATTTATCAATAGGATATGACAACTTAAAAGAAAAACTAAAAGAAATTTCAGCAGGCAAAGGTATTGATGTTATTTTTGATCCCGTTGGTGGAGACACTTTTGATACAATTGCAAGAACAATGGCGAGAAAAGGAAGATTATTGGTCATTGGATTTGCATCTGGGTCAATACCTAAATTAGCAGTGAATTTAGCTTTGGTTAAAGAATTCAGTGTGGTTGGTGTTTTTTGGGGTGCATTTACCAGGGCTGAACCAAATGAATATAAAAACAATATGATTGAATTATTTGACTGGTACCAAAAAGGTCTATTAAAACCACTAATAGAGGAAAATCATGCACTATCTGAAGCAGCTAATGTTTTAGAAAAAATTCTTGCAAGAGGTGCAAAAGGGAAAATTATTTTAAAACCATAAAACTTACTTATACAATTTTAATAATTTCAATCTTTTTTAATAAGTCCAAATAAATAAGAAAGAAAGAACAAAGTAGCGCTTACAATTACTATTGATGGCCCAGATGGAGCATCAACTTCTACAGAAAGAAAAATACCTAATATTACTGAAAAAATGCCAATCAAAGTAGCAAAAAGGGCCATTTGCTGCGGTGAACCTGCTAATCTTCTGGAAGTCGCAGCAGGTATTATCAACATTGCTGTTATTAGTAATAATCCTATAATTTGTAATGATACTGCTACAACAATAGTTAATACAGTTGTAAGTAGTAGATTAATATATATAGGACTTATACCCTCAGCTCTTGCTAAGTCTTCATCAATTGTAACCAATAGAAGTGAAGACCAATTTATAGAAACAAGAATAATAACTAAAATTACGCCAAGATACATCCACCACAAATCATATGAGCTAACTGTCAAAATATCTCCAAACAAAAACGCATGAATATCAATTTTAATTCTGTTAAGAGAGATTACAATGATACCAATGGAAAGAGCTAGGTGAGCCAAAACTCCTAAAAGGGTATCTGTTGACAAAATTTTATTTTGCTGGAGCCACAGAAAAAGTATACCAAAAATCAAACATACAACAATAATTCCAAAGTTAATTCCAGTACCTAGCAAGATACCTAATCCAACACCTAATAACGAACTATGTGCAATAGATTCTCCGTAGTAAGACATTCGTCGCCAAACAACAAAACATCCTACAAGTCCAGATATTAAAGCAACCGCAATGCCTGCGAGAATACCTCTTAAAATAAATGGGTCAGTTATTTTTGTCTCCAATAAAAAAATTGCTATCACTGTGAGATGGATTGTTTGTATGTTGGTAAACAGCCATCATATTGGCCATGTCTTTACCAAACATAGAAATAAATTCTGGGTCTTGAGCAACTTGCTGAGGTTTTCCTGAACAACAAATATGATTAGAAAGGCACAAAACTTTTTTTGTTGAAACCATTACTAAATGTAGATCGTGAGAAACCATTAAAATACTAATATCTCTTTTAGAATATATTTCTTGAATCAGTTTATAAAAACTCAATTGCCCTGATATATCTAAATTTTGAGCAGGTTCATCCAAAACAAGTAAATCTGGGTTATTTAACAAACTTCTTGCCAACAAAACTCTTTGCATTTCTCCACCAGATAAGACTGAAAGTTGTTTGTCCACTAACTGTCTAATATCAACCTCTGAAATTACTTGTTCGAAAGAAATATCATCATATTTTTTTCGAACAGTAATAAAATTTTTTACCGTCATAGGCATTGTATTAATTACATTTATACTTTGTGGCATGTACCCAATTTTTAATTTGTCTTTTTTCTGAATCTCTCCAAAATTAGGTTTATAAAAACCCATCAAACATTTTAAGAGCATAGTTTTGCCAGCACCGTTAGGGCCAATGATAGTAATAAAATCATTTTTATTAATTTGTATATCGATGTTTTTTAAAATAGATTTCTGATGTTTGAAAACGCTAACGTTTGAAGCAGAAATTAAGGCATTAAATGTGTTCATTTTGGATTACAGTCCAGACAATGTCCTTCAATTTCTAGTGAAGTATTACTAATAACAAAGTTATTATGTACAGCAGTTTTTGAAATTCTGTCTTTTAAACTGTCGTCACAGCATTCTTGATAAATATTACATTTTTTACAAATTAAAAAATAACATTCTTTATGAGCCTTAGGATGAAAACATCCTACATAAGAGTTAATCGAATTTAGCTTATGAACAAACCCATTTTCTATTAAAAAATCAATAGCTCTATAAACTGTTGGTGGATGCGAAGATTTATCATTTATGTTGCTTATTTCATCAAGTATTTCATAAGCTTTTATAGGTTTGTTATTTTTAATAATTATCTCAAAAACTTGTCGTCTAATTTGTGTAAGACCTAATTTATTTGATTTACAAATTTGTTCTACTTTATGAATTGTATCATTTAATTCAGTTGTGGATTTTATTTTCATATTCATGCCCTACTCTACAATAATAAAGTTGACTTTGAAACAACATAATATATGTTACGTTATAACATTGCAATCAATTATCAAGGATGTATAATAATGTTTAAATTTCTAACTATTTTTTCTTTCATAATTTGTTACAGTTTCAATTTATTTGCTTCTGAAACAAAAGGTGTTGTCACAACTATTCAACCAATAAATTCTTTAGTAAGTGCTGTTATTGGAAATACTGGCAAAACAATTTCATTAATACCAGCTGAAATTTCTCCTCACGAACATAAGTTAAAACCTTCAGATACAAAAAAATTGCAAAATGCAAACATAATATTTTTTGTTTCAGATCATCTTGAGTCGAGTGTGGTTAAAGTATTTGAAAACCTTCCTAAAAACATAAAAACAATCAACTTAATGGAAGACATTGGAATTAAACATTTAGCAATAAGAGATAATGAGGCATGGGAACGTCACGACCACCATCATGGACATGGCGATCACGATGAACATGATAAACATGCTAAGAAACATGACGATCACGACCATGACAAACATGAAAAGAAACATGACGATCACGACCATGACAAACATGAAAAGAAACATGATGACCACGACCATGATAAACATGGCAAGAAACATGATGACCACGACCATGATAAACATGCTAAGAAACATGACGATCACGACCATGATAAACATGGCAAGAAACATGATGACCACGACCATGACAAACATGAAAAGAAACATGACGATCACGACCATGACAAACATGCAAAAAAACATGATGATCACGATGATCATGAAAAAGAAGAAGATGTTCACATTTGGTTGAGTCCAGATAACGCAGTAAAAATCATCAAAAAGATAAATAAAGAATTGAGTTTATTTTTCCCAGAAAATGCCAAGACATATGATCAAAATGCCAATCAAATGATTAAGAAAATTAATCAATTAAAAGTTGAATTAAATAATGAATTATCAGGTATTAAAGATAGACCATTTGTAGTATTTCATGATGCATATCAATATTTTGAAACAAGCTTTGGTTTAAATGCTGTTGGCTCTGTTGCGTTAGAAGGAGATATAGCTTCTTCACCAAAGCAAATATCTTTTATAAAAGATAAAATTGTTAAATTAAAAGCTTCATGTGTTTTTCAAGAACCTCAGTTTGATAATAAATTAGTAAAAATAGTGGTTGAAGGAACCAATGCACAAATAGGCACACTAGACCCTCTTGGTGTTAACATAAAAAGTGGAGAAAATTTTTATTTACAATTACTCAAAAACATGGCTAAAAGTCTGAAAGATTGTTTAGGGTAATGATTATAAATGTTTATTTGTGAAGATGTATCATTTGATATTGACGGACAAAAATTATTTTCAAACATCAATTTTAATCTAAAACCTCAGAAGGACCTTTTAATAACTGGTCCTTCTGGCATTGGTAAAACAACCTTACTTAGTATTTTATGCGGTATTCAAAAACCAACCACTGGTAAAATAACTTATAATAGTATTGACCTTTATAATTTACCTGAAAACAAAATAGATGAATTTAGAGGTAAAAACCTTGGTGTAGTTTTTCAAAATTTTAACTTAATTAATACATTTACTGTTAAACAAAACTTAGAAATTGCTATAAGTGCTATTGATAGAAAAAAATCAATTCTATTTTTTAAACTTTTGGATAGAGTTGGACTGGCAAACAAATCACATATAAAAGTTGCAAATTTAAGCATTGGTGAAAAACAAAGACTTGCAGTGGCGCGTGCATTTGTTGGAGATCCGAAATGGGTTTTTTGTGATGAACCAACTTCATCGTTAGACGATAAAAATGCCAATATTATAGCTAATTTAATAAAAGAAGAAAGCTTGCGTTGTAAAGCTTCACTGGTGCTTATAACACATGATAGTCGTATTCAATCTTTAATTAAATTCTCTCAAATTTTAAAATTAGGAGATGAGTTATAAATATTTTTTATATATCTATTTTGTATCTAAAATCAAAACCTTTAAACTTTTTGCTAAGTGTGTTTCTAATGATTGTAGGAATTACAATCATAACTGTGTCTATACTGGTAAATCAAGTTACCAAAGAAACTTTCAGTAAAAATAATCCAGGTTTAGATGCTGTAGTTGGTGCAAAAGGAAGCCCCCTTCAATTGATATTATCCTCTATTCATCATATTGATATTCCTACTGGAAATATAAGCTATCAAAATGCAAGAAAAATTATTAAACACCCAGCCATTAAAAGTGCAACACCAATTTCATTGGGCGATAATTTCCAAAATTTTAGAATAGTTGGAACTAACAAAAGTTTTTTAAAGTTATATAAAGCAAACCTAATTTCAGGTACCACCTGGTCACAACCAATGCAAGCTGTAATTGGTTATAATGTATCTAAAATCACAAAATTAAAAATTAACAAGTTTTTTGTTGGTTCACACGGCTTAATTGACACTGGAGATGTTCATGCAGAACAACCTTATAAAGTTGTCGGTGTTTTAAAAAAAACCGGAACTATATTAGACAATTTAATTTTAACAAGTTTAGATAGTGTCTGGAACTTACATTCTGTTACAAATAAAGATAAATTAGAGATTACTTCATTGTTATTAAAATACAAAAATAAGACTTCATCTTTCTCTTTTCCTCGTTTAATTAACAAAGGTACAAACATGCAAGCTGCCAGTCCAAGTTTTGAAATTTCAAAACTACTTAAACTTACTGGTAATGCTCACAGAATTGTTGATTACTTGAGTGTACTTATAATAATATTATCTTTCTTGGGAATCTTGTTCACTTTATTAAATAACATAAATGAACGGAAATATGACTTAGCAGTTTTAAGAACACTTGGATTTTCAAGATGGAAATTATTTTCCATTATTTTATCAGAAGGAATGATTATATCTATTTTAGGTAGTACTATTGGTCTAATATTTGGATATATAGTATATGAAAGCATGTACTATTTTTCTATTGTAGGTAGAAGCTTAGAACTTGGGCAGTTAAATTTTTTAAATGACTTATTTTTAATTTGGATAATCGTAAACATAATTGCTTTTATAACGTGCCTAGTTCCATGTATAAAAGTTTATAAGCAGAACATAAGATCTACTTTATTAAATAGTTAAAATTTATATATTTATGACGTAGATTTTATAGAAGGAGAAATTTTTGAATTTGAGATTTCTATTTATAATTGTTTTTACCTTTTTTTGTAACAAAGCATTTGGGTTTGAAAAATTTAATCTTAATGATATTGACCCTTATGAAAATATTATTGTTGAGGATATGTTTGAACCATTAAAAGTCACGGGAGATGCTTTACCATGGCAATTATTTGGTAAGACTAAGGAAGTAGAAGATTGTACTATTGATAAAGATGGTTTTGATTACTGCCTTATTAAACCAATTTATGACGATAAAATTAAAGAGTATAATGGGGAAACTGTAACTATAATGGGATATATGTTTCCATTAGAAGAATCTGAAAAACAAAGAAAGTTTTTAATAGGACCTTACCCTTTAAGTTGTCCTTTTCACTACCACGTTGGGCCTTCTCAAGTGATTGAAATAAAGTCAGATAATCCAGTTGATTTTTCATTTGATCCAATAACTATCAAGGGCAAACTCAAGATAAAATTCAACGAAGAGACGGGTTCATTCTTTTATCTAGAAACTGTTAAGTCTTAACTTACAAAGTATCAAAAACACCCCATATATTCGTAACCTGACTTGATAAAACTCCACCATTTCCATGAGCAACAGATAATTTAGCATTATCGATCCATCCACCATCTAGTCTTTTACCAACATCATCTCCTGAAGCATTTCTTAACTGCCTTAAAGCTTCTAAAGTTACAAAAAGACCGTACATTCCAGGATGTACACAAGATAATCCACCACCATTAGTGTTGACTTTTAGGTTTCCAGCAGGTCCTATATTTTTATTTTTGACAAGTTCTTTAGCTTCACCCTTTTTACAAAAGCCTAAGTCCTCTAGGAACAAAAGAGTATTTATTGTAAATGCATCATACAATTGAATAGTATTCATATCATTAGGTTTATAACCAGACATAGTAAATGCTCTTTCCCCACTCTCAATTGCTGAAGTTCTAACTAAGTCAGGCATTTCAGATATCATACGATGGTGATGTTCCATTGCCGCACCAAGAAGATATATAGGAGTGTTTTTGGTGTCTTTTGCCCTATCTGATCTAGTCATTACAACAGCCGCACCACCATCTGTTACAAGACAACAATCTAATTTTCCAAGAGGATCAACAATAGGCCTTGCAGACAAAACGTCATTTACGGTTAATGGACCATCTTGATGTGTATAAGCCCTAGGATTTAATAAAGCCCAGTCTCTTGCAGCAATTGCTACATTTGCAAGATCCTCACGCGACGCACCAAATTCATACATATACCTTTTTGCAGCCAAAGCATAGGCTGAAACTGGCATTCTTGGTTGATACTGAGCTTCATAAGGCATTGCTTCTGAGATTGTTTTAAACCCTCCAATACTTTTTTGATTTGAGCCGTAAGCAACAACAGCTACATTGATCAAACCTGCATCAAGAGCCATTGCAGCAGTTAGAATATGAGATAAAAAACTTGATCCCCCTATTTGCGATCCATCTGCAAATTTTGGTTTTACACCTAAATACTCAGATAATGACATTGCCGCCATAGAATGAAAAGCAGTTGCGGCGAAAACTCCGTCAACTTCTTTTAATTTAATTCCTGCATCGTCTAAAGCATCATGAACAGCCGTTGCCATTATTTCCATAGCACTCCAACCTGATGCTAAACCACATCCACTCTCTGCCAGACCTACAACAGCAGTTTTACCTCTTAATTTATTTATATCATTTTTATCCATTAATTTTATCCTTACACAATATCAAAAATTACTGCTGGTTCTCCATTTAATGAAGAAATTCTAGCTTTAACTTTTTGACCAATTTCAACTTTGTCAGGATCTATACCCTCAACTCTTGCCATAATCCTTGGACCTTCTTCTAGTGTAATCAAGGATAAGTTAAAGTCTCCACCCTTTTCAGGTAATCTTCTATTACAGGAAGAACTATACACTACTCCATTTCCAGAAGCTTCAACCCACTCAAGATCACGCTCACCACCTCCAGGAAAGGCCACACGAGGATGAAAGAAATATTGATTGAGACTTTTACATCTTTGAATCATAAATTTACCCTCTGATAAAAAATTCTTAAATTGCTGTTCTGGCCCAACTGTACCTATTAAGTTTTCTGGCATTTTATCCCCCGTCTTATTTTTTTATAATTAATGCATCAAGAGCTATTACTTCATCTTCACTTACTAAAATTGGATTCATTTCTACCTGATCAACTTTATCTGAATTAGCGGCTATAAAGTTTGATAAATTTATAATTGCATTTAACAATGAATTAATGTCAACAGGTTGCTTTCCCCTTGCGCCATAAAAAATATCTTTACTTTTTAATGATAAAATCATTTGCTCTGCCTTTTGGTTACTCACAGGAGCTTCCGCAAAAACAATATCTCTCATTACTTCTGCATAAATTCCACCAAGTCCAAACATCACAATTGGTCCAAAAACTGGATCAATTTTAGCGCCCAAAATACATTCGACATCACCCTTTTTCATTGGTGAAATCATGATGCCATCTATATGCGCATTAGGAGCATTGTTTTTTACATTTTTAAAAATATCTTGATAAGATCTTTTTGCTAATTCTAAGTTATCTATGTTCAAAACCACACCACCAACATCAGTTTTATGTTGAATATCTGATGATACTATTTTCATAACATATTTATCTTTGCCATCTTTAAAGTAAGAGGATAAGTCTTCAATATCGTTTATTAGAATTGGTTTTAATACTGGCAATCCAGCAGTTAAAAGTACTTCACTACAATCAATTTCGTTTAAATTCTTGTTAGGAATATTAACTTCATAATTTTTAGCCTCAAAATTATTCAATCTTGAATTTTCATTAAATTTCTCTCCAAAAAACATAAGCGCAGACATAGCAACCACTGCCCTAGTAGGATCTTCAATACATAAAAATCCTTCTTTTTCATATGTTTCATATATTTCTTGTGGAGCAACCATGCAGTTTATAAAAATTTTATCTTCATAGCCAGTCATTGCTTGTTTCAATGAAGAAAGTAATGGTTTTGAAAGAACCGGCGATCCAGCTACTGATGTCCAAAAACCAATTAAAGCATCATAACCTCCTCTAGATAACATTAAATCAGTAAATTTTGGAACAATTGATAAATCATTAAAAAATTGAGCTGTTACATCCACTGGATTCATAGGTGAGGCAAAAGGCACAAGTTCTTTTAAAATTTTTTGTGCATCTTTTGGCATAGGACCAACAGTTAATCCCTCATCTGAAGCTGCATCTGCCATTAAGACACCACCACCACCAGAAATCGTGACTAACCCTAAATTCTTTCCTGTTGGGTATATTCTAGGTTTTGTAGCATAGGCAACATCTAACATCTCTTCTGTACTTCGTACCCTGTAAGCCCCATGAGCTTTTAAAACTTCGTCATAAACAGCATCTTCTCCTGCTAATGAAGCTGTATGCGAATTAGCAGCCGCAGCACCAACCTCGGATCTTCCAACTTTCATAAAAATTACTGGTTTTTTTTCTGATCTGGCTGTATCTAAAGCTTTGGTAAATTGGTTTCCATCTTTAACACTCTCAGCATATGCCATAATTGTATGAACATCTGGATCCTCAGCCATTAATTGAATTGTTTCTCCAACCGATAAATCCACTTCATTTCCAGTAGTCATCCAGTATCTAATTCCAAGGCCTCTTTGATGAGAAACCATGTATATATGACTGCCATAAGCGCCAGATTGGCTGGCAATTGATATTCCACCTGGCTTAGGAGTTGCTCTATCTATTGTAGAGGTGAAGGTTGGATAAAAATTGGTGGCAGAATTAAAAAGCCCTAAACAATTTGGACCTATCACCCTTAGACCACTTTCTTGACTAATTTTTTTTATCTGATTTTGATAAATTTCACCTTGTCCTCCAATCTCTGAAAATCCAGAAGAAAAGATCAAAGCTGTTTTAGCTTTTTTTTGAACTGCCTGCTCAATAACTGAAACTACAATATTTGAAGGAACTGCAACTAAAACAAAATCAAGGTCATCTTTAACATCTAGCAAACTAGGATATGCTTTTAAGCCTTGTACTGTATCTCTATTTGGATTAATTGGGAAGATACCGCCAGAGAATTTTTGTTCGATCATGTGGGCTAAAGGACGACCTCCAATTCTAGCTTTATTATCTGAGGCTCCTACAATAGCAATAGACTTTGGAGACATTATTTCATTAAGAGTTGTCATGATGTGCCTTTTATCTATAGACAATTTTTTAACACTTTTTAATGTACATTAAATAATAAACTTGTTAAATGAAACTTAATATATTTTATTAAAAAGTTTAAAAATGATTCCAAGAATTTTAATTCTTACCTGCTTTGTGCAAATGATTTCTATGGTAAGTTTTGCGATTTGGCCAATTTATCTTATAGATCTTCAAATTCAATGGAATTTGTCTAACAGTGAAGCTGGTTGGATAAGCGGAGCATTTTATATTGGATATGTAATTGCCACTCCTTTTTTAGTCAGTTTAACTGACACTTATGATGCAAGAAAATTATATTCTATTTCTTGCATTATAGGATCCACAGGCTTATTACTGTTTTCTCTTTTTGCTACAAACGCTATAAACGCATCTATTTTTTGGTCACTTGTTGGCGTTGGACTTGCTGGTACTTATATGCCTGGTTTACAAATTCTCAACTCAAGACTTAATAAAGTTGCAAGAGAAAAGTATGTTGCTGTGTATACAGCCTTTTTTGGATTAGGTGTCGCATTTTCATTTTCTTTGTTTGGAATGTTAAAAAATTACAATGTTAATTGGGAGAATTCTTTCTTATTAGCATCATTCATTCTTTTTATATGCGCTTTTCCATTATTATTATTTTCAGGAAAAGAAATTGAAGAGCGCCAGTCAAAACCTTACAAAGGCATTATAATAGTACTTCAATCAGTTTTTAAAACGTTTAGAAACAAGAAAGCGTCTCCTTTTATTCTTGGATATGGGGGGCATACTTATGAATTATTTGGATTTAGGAGTTGGACTTTTCCTTGTATAATTTTTCTTTCTAATCACTTTAATGTCTCTGTAAATGATGCCTTTATTGCGAACAGTATTGGATTAATGGGATTTATAGGAATTTTTACATCTATTTATGGAGCTAAATATTGTCTTGGCAAAGATAGAGCTCGAGTAGTATCAAACATGGGTATGTTATGCTTCTTTGTATCAATTTTGACTGCAATTTCTTTTTGGTTCAGTTTCTGGTTAGCTCTTTTGATGCTTTTCATTTATAATGCCCTAATTACTTTAGATTCTGGTTCTTTAACAACAGGAACAGTGATAAATGGAGAGTCTCACAATAGAGGTGTTAGACTTGCACTCCACTCTATGGTTGGGTTTTTAGGTGGTGCTATAGGTGGGCCAGTTGTAGGGTTTGTATTAGATAACTTCGGAGGACAGACAAGTCATTTAGCTTGGTTTTTATCATTTTTATGTTTAGGTTTAGGTTCACTTGTTTCAGCCCTGACATTTAAATATTACTTTTTCAAATATAAATAACAAAATTAGAATTACTTTTAACAATGGAGATATTATTATGAATACAAAAATTTTACTCAATGAACGCCCTCATGGCGAACCTAACCTAGGTAATTTTAAGACAGTTAAAGAAGATATTAGAACACCTAATGACGGTGAGGTACTTTTAAAAACTATTTATATGTCATTAGATCCATATATGAGAGGCAGAATGAACGATGCAAAAAGTTATGCAAAGCCTGTAGAAATTGGAGAAGTGATGGAGGCTGGCGCTTTAAGCCAGGTTATAGAAAGTAAATCAAAATTATTTAAACCAGGAGATTTTGTCGAGGGTCGAACTGGTTGGCAGGACAACCCAACAGTTGATGAAAAAAAACTAAGATTAATTGACCCAGAAATGGCACCACTTTCAACCTCTATAGGTGTTTTAGGCATGCCTGGAACCACAGCTTATATTGGCATGCATAACTTTGCAAAACCCCAAAAAGGGGAAACATTAGTTGTCTCAGCAGCTAGCGGAGCTGTAGGTTCAACTGTTGGACAAATTGGAAAAATTTATGGATGTAGGGTTGTTGGAGTGGCAGGCACACAAGATAAGTGTGAGTTTACCAAGACCAAGCTTGGTTTTGATGAATGTGTCAATTATAAAGACCCAAATTTCAAAGAAAAACTAAAATCTGCGTGTCCTGATGGTGTTGATATTTATTGGGAGAATGTTGGAGGTGTAACTTTCGATACTGTTATGCCTCTCTTAAATGATTATGCAAGGATACCAGTTTGTGGCCTTATTAGTTTGTATAATGCTACAAGTCTGAAAGGAGGAGAAAAAGACAGGTTGCCGCTATTATTTAGACAAATCCTTACCAAAAGAATGATGATAAAAGGTTTTATTGTTTTTAATCATTATGATCAAAGAGAAGAGTCAATCATAGCTCTTTCAAAATGGATTAATGAAGGTAAGATTAAATATAAAGAAGATTTTGTTGAGGGCTTAGAAAATGCTCCAAATGCTTTCATAGGATTATTAAATGGTAAAAACTTTGGAAAGTTAGTAGTTAAAGTTAATCCCGACCCTACTTTATAAAATATTGACAATTAGATTTTAATTTAAACTATCAAAATTTTTGTTTTGTTTAACTAAATCTTCTAATAACTTAGGAGGAGCCCAAAATCTTGGGTCTTCTTCTGAATATTTTTGAATATTTTTCAAAATTTTATCTAATCCGATCATGTCTGCGTATTTCATTGGACCCCCTCTCCATTTAGGAAATCCATAACCATTAGTAAAGACAACATCGATATCTGAAGGCTTTAATGCTATTTGTTCACTTAGAATTTTAGTTCCTTCATATACCATTGCAGCAATGTATTTATCTAATATCTCCGTATCATCAAATTTTTTCAGAGTTATTCCAGCTCTTTTTCTTTCTTGTTCACAAATTATTTCTATATCTGGATTCGGCGTTAGAAATTCGACATTTTCTCCATATAAATAATATCCTTTTGAAGTTTTTTGGCCAAACCACCCTCTTTCACATACCCTGTCAGGTATTTGCACATATCTGTCATCTTTATGTCTGAATGGTGCTTTTCTTTTTCTTGTTGCCCAACCAATATCACCACCAGCCAAATCAATTACCTGGAAAATTCCCATTGCACAGCCAAAATCTCTTATCACCTTATCAACATGGAATGGACTTGCTCCATCCTCAACCATATGATACGTCCCAACTAGATATTTTGAGAGAATTCTGTTACCTATAAAACCATCACAAACTCCTGATCTTACAGGTACCTTTCTCATTTTTTTTGCCAAGTTAAAAGCAGTAGCGACAGTATCTTTAGATGTTTTTTCTGCTACTACAACTTCTAAAAGTTTCATAATGTTAGCTGGAGAAAAGAAATGCAAACCAATAACCCTACTTGGATTTTCAACAACTGAAGCAATTTCATTAACATTTAAATAACTAGTATTGGATGCCAAAATACAGTCTTTTCTACAAATATGATTTAATTTCATAAATACTTCTTTTTTAACATCCATGTTTTCAAATACAGCTTCTATTATCAAATCTCTATCTTTAAGATCTGAAAATTCTGTTGTTGCAGATAACATTTCCATAGTTTTATTTTTTTGTTCATTTGTAATTCTATTTAATTTGACACTTCTGTCATAAGTTGAATTAATTTTTGCTTTAGCTTTTTGAATAGCTTCATCATTTTGTTCAACCATAATCACATCGAATCCTGCATTCATTGCAGCCATAGAAATTCCAGTGCCCATAGTGCCACCGCCAATTATACCAATTTTATTAAGTTCAATCGGCATGCCATCTTTTAGCTCTGGTATTTTTGTATTAGCTCTTTCTGCAAAAAAAGAATGAATTAATCCTTGCCTTTGTGGACTTTCAATACACTCTTCAAATAATTTTCTTTCATTTGAAATAGCATCAGAAAAATTTAATTTAAGGCCTTCTTCTACAGATCTAATAATTGCATGAGGTGAAAATAAATTTTTGTATTTTTTTGAAGCAGTGTCTTTAAATTTTAAAATAATTTCACTTATTTCTTTTGTGTCATTAATTTTATTTTGTATTTGAGAGGTTGGTCTTGGTTTGAACCCATCTTTAAGTAAATTTTTGGCATATTCGATACCATTATCTATGGTATTGTTATTTTCAGCAATATCATCAATGATACCTGATGATAAAGCTTCTTTAGCTGGAACATGTTTGCCAGTAAGCATCATATCTAAAGCCATATTAACACCACATAATCTTGGAAGTCTTTGTGTTCCACCAGCACCAGGTAGAATTCCAAGCAATACTTCTGGCAATCCAACTTTGGTATTGGGGGCTGCAATTCTATAATGTGCTGACATTGCAACTTCTAATCCGCCACCAAGCGGAGTTCCGTGTAATGATGCGACAACTATTTTGTTAAGACTCTCAATTTTATCACAAATCTTTCCTAAAATTGGAGCGTCTACTTTCTGTCCAAACTCTTTTATATCAGCACCAGCAAGAAAAGTTCTTTCAGGAGCAGCGATAACAATTGCTTTTATTTTTTCATTTAAGGATAGGTTTTCAATAGTCTCTAATAGTCCAATTCTAACTGCAGCGCTTATTGCATTAACTGGTGGATTAAAAATTTCTATAAGTGCTATTTCTTCTATAATTTTATGTTTAACTACTGACATCTTTTCCTCTACATAAGTTTATTTTTTGCTTCAATATACTCGTTATTAATTCTCTTCACCAATTCTCCTGCCGGCATAATACTTTTTACAGCAGAAATACCTTGACCAGATCCCCAAATTTCTTTCCAACTTTTTGGTTTAGAGGCTCCAGAGCTAAAATTCATTTTACTTGAATCACTTACTTCTAAATTGTCAGGATCAAGGCCCTGAGCTTCAATAGAACCTTTTAAGTAATTTCCATGTACTCCAGTAAATAAGTTTGTATAAACAATATCATCTGCAGAGGACTCTGTGATCATTTCTTTATATCTTTGATCTGCATTAGCCTCATCAGTTGCAATAAATGCAGAGCCTATATAAGCTAAATCAGCTCCCATTGCTTGGGCAGCAAGCACTGCTCCTCCATTGGCAATTGAACCTGATAATAACAGAGGGCCAGAAAACCATTCACGAATTTCTTGAATTAATGCAAAAGGTGAAAGTGTACCAGCGTGGCCACCTGCTCCTGCAGCAACAGCTACTAATCCATCAGCTCCTTTGTCGATTGCTTTTTTTGCAAAAAAATTATTAATAATATCATGCAAGACAATACCTTTAGCTTGGTGTGCAACTTCATTAACTTCAGGCCTTGCTCCTAAAGAAGTTATCCAAACAGGCGCACCCCATTTTGCACAAATATCAATATCCTTTTCTAACCTAACATTTGATTTATGAACTATGTGATTTACAGCATAGGGAGCAGCCGGGCTGTCAGGGTTTTCTTGATTATGCTTATCTAATTCTTCATTTATTCTTTTTAACCATATATCAAGCATATTAGGCTCACCCTCGCCTTCCCTGGCATTTAAACAAGGAAAAGAACCAATTATGCCCGCTTTACATTGAGCTATAACTAAATCTGGATTAGATATTATAAATAATGGAGATCCTATTACTGGTATTTTTAATTTATCTAAGGGTGTAATAAGTGACAAATTTGTCTCCTTTATAATATAATTTCTATGAAATAATTATTTAACACGCTAATAATGATCACTTCAATTATTTTAATTACATAATTATGATTTTTATATATTATTATTATTAAATTGATCTAATTTGGAGTGATTAAATGTTTTTGAACGAAACTGATTTAGAAAAATTTGATAAAGATGGTTATTTATTCTTTCCTAAACTGTTTAATTCTGATGAAGCAGCATTGTTGAAAGAAGAAGCTGATAAAGTATATTTAGAAGATAGAAAAGAAGTTTGGAAAGAAAGTACTGGAGTTGCAAGAACTGCTTTTGCGGCTCACACTTATAACGAGGCTTTTCGAAGATTAGCAGCCCACCCTAGATTGATAGATCCCGTATCTCAAATATTAGATGGCGATGTTTATATGCATCAATTTAAATTAAATGCCAAGGCTGCTTTTGATGGAGCTGTGTGGCAATGGCATCAAGATTATGGAACCTGGAAAAGGGATGACGGGATGCCAGAGCCTAAGGCGATGAACATTGCCGTATTTCTTGATGACGTAACTGCAGCGAATGGACCACTACTTTTTATACCAGGTAGTCATAAAACAGGAGTGATCGATGCAGGTCACGATTTAGAGACAACAAGTTATCCACTTTGGACATTAGACAATGAAAAAGTTCTAGAGTTGGCTGAAAGAGGTGGATGTGTTGCTCCTACAGGACCAGCTGGAAGTATGTTAATGTTTTCCTCTTTGCTGGTTCACGCAAGTCCACCAAATATTTCTCCATTTGGCCGAAGTATTGTCTATCTCTCTTTGTGTCACGTAGATAATCATATCCAATACTTTAATCGTGAAGAATGGATTGCTCATAGAGATTTTACACCTATCACAAAACTTGAAGATAATTGCCTTAATGAACTAGTAAACATTGGTGTTAGCGCAGCTGAATAGTTAATATTTTTTTAAATAAGGGAAACTTTTTTGATCTCAATTGAGTCTGTGTCAAATTTTAGAGACGTGTCTATTGGCTCTAAAATGAAAAAGAATTTATTATTTAGATGCGCTAAACTTAGTACGCTAAATATAAAAGATATAAAAATTTTAGAAAATTTAAATCCTCATGCCATAATTGATTTTCGTGATCCTAAAGAAGTAAAAATTGCACCAGATAATCTATCTCCTAAACTTTTAGAGAAATATATTAACCTGCCAATATCCGCTAGCACTCTTAGTAGAATGGTTTCTGAAAAACAACTTAATGGAGATGATGTAAAATCTTATGAAAAAGTGATGGAAGAAAGTTATCGCATGTACATTAACGACCATAAAAAAGTTTGGATAAAATTTTTTGAAATTCTACTTCGATCAAATAAACGTCCAATTATTTTTCATTGCTCAGCTGGCAAGGATAGAACTGGCATAGCTAGTTTTATGATACAGAGTATTTTTAACAATCATATTGATAAGATTTTTGAAAATTATCTTATTTCAAATGATTTATTATCTATTAAAGCAGCGACAGCAGAACAAAAGACTGACTCTTCAAAACATGACACTCTAGTTACAAAAAATATGCTGTCCACTTTAGGTAAGGTTCAGACATCTTATTTAAATGCAGCAATAGATGAAATAAAAAAAAATTACAGTTCATTAGAAAATTATTTTATTACTCAGCTAGGACTTAAACATAATGACATCCAGAAATTACAACAAATATTTGGGAATTAATTAAGATATGTTTTTACAAAACCTGATTTCACAACGAATTCATAATAATAAACCTGTAAAAGTTGCCTTAATTGGAGCTGGAAAGTTTGGCTCTATGTTTTTAAGTCAAGTGCCAACCACCCCTGGTTTAGAAGTTGTAATAATTGCAGATTTAATTCCAGATAATGCTAAAAAAGCTTGTAAAAATGTTGGTTGGAATGAAGACCTTATTTCTAATACAGAATTTGTTGACTCAGGAATTAAAGCAATAACAAAACCTGAAGTAGAGGTTGTTGTTGAAGCAACTGGACATCCTTCAGCTGGAATTTTACATGCCCGAGAAGCATTTCTTAATGGCAAACATATTGTAATGGTTAATGTTGAAGCAGATGTTTTGGCTGGTGCATCCTTATCCCAAGAAGCTAAATCAGCTGGTGTAGTATATTCTATGGCTTATGGAGACCAGCCTGCCCTTACAGCTGAAATTGTTGACTGGGCTAGGTCTAGTGGCTTTTATGTAACTGCTGCTGGCAAAGGTACTAAATATCTTCCTGAATATCATAAATCAACGCCAGATACAGTTTGGAATTACTATGGCCTAACAGAAAAAGATGCAAATGAAGCTGGAATGAACCCTAAAATGTTTAACTCATTTCTTGATGGAACAAAATCCAGCCTTGAAATGGCAGCTATTGCTAACGCTTGCAATCTAAAAGTGCCCTCTAATGGCTTACTTTTTCCTCCTTGTGGCATGGATGATTTGGCAGAAGTTCTAAAACCAAAAAATAATGGTGGTATTTTAGAATATGATGGACAAGTTGAAGTCGTTTCATCTCTTGATAGAAATGGTAAAGATGTATTTAAAGATTTAAGATGGGGAGTTTACGCCGTGCTTAAAGCCCCAAATGATTATGCAGCCTCATGTTTTAAACAATATGGAATGAATACTGATAGTACTGGTCAATTTTCTGCAATGTACAAACCATTTCATTTAATTGGTATGGAACTTAATATTTCAATCTTTAGTGCAGTTTTATTAAATCAATCCACTGGGCAAACACAAAATTTTTTCGGTGATGTCGCTGCTACATCAAAAAGATCACTAAAAAAAGGTGAAATTTTAGATGGAGAGGGTGGAGCTACTGTATGGGGCAAATTGATACCAGCAAAAGTTTCTCTTTCAAATGAAACTCTGCCAATAGGTCTTGCTCATGGGATAAAACTTAATAAAGATATAAAAGAAGATCAAATTATAACTTGGAAAGATGTAGATTATTCACATGATGACCCTACTGTTTCATATAGAAGATCAATGGAAAAAAACTTTAGATCTTCACTGGACTAGTTGGTCCTTTATCTAATCTCCAAACAAAACCTGATGTTCCTTCTTTAGGAAAAAAGCTTTTAACTAGAGGATCATGTCCTGGGATTACCATATCATTACTGGTTGCCAGACTTTTAATTAAATTAAAGCCATTAAGCATGTCTTCCAAATCAACAACAATAGGAAATGGTTTGCCCATAAGAAAGTTTTCATAGAAATGTGTGGCATCTGATGCCAAACATAAATAACCATTTTCTGTTTTTACTCTTACAGACTGCAAACCTCTAGAATGACCTCCTACTAAATGAACAGTTACTCCACTTTTGATTGATCCAATACCATTGTAAAAGACAACCCTGCCAGAGTATAAATTTTTAACCATCTCACATATATGTTCGCCTGTAAAAGGCATTTTAATAGTTTCATGACACATGCACGGACCAGTCGCGTATGCCATTTCAGTTTCTTGAAGATGAAATTTTGCATTAGGAAAATCCTTTAATCCTCCTGCGTGATCATAATGAAGATGAGTTATAATAACGTCAGTAACATCAATAGCTTCAACGTTAATAGCTTTTAAAGCCTCTGATGGAGCTCTTTCTATAGGTCTATTTCTTCTTTTAGCTTCATCGTAATCATATCCTGTGTCTACAACTATAATATCTTTATCTGATTTTAAGACCCAAATAAAATAATCAATAGTGTGAGCTTGATTAGAATGATCGTCGAAAATGAAGCTATCACTACGAGTTCTATCTGCTCTTTCAGCATATTTTAAAGCATAAACTTCCCAATTTTTTTCTATTGCTGTATCCAAGAGATTTCCTTATTTAATTGTCACTGACTTCCTCTAATCTATCAGTTGCAGGAGCAGGTGTAGGACTGATACTAGATATTAATTTATAAGTTTCATTATCTAATGAAATTTTAACCGAATCTAAGGAAGGCTTTAATTGTTTTAGATTTCTGGCACTTATTATTGGGGCAGTTACTGCATCATTCTTTAAAACCCAAGCAACTGCTAAAGAGATAGGATCATAATTTAAATCATTAGCCAAATTTTTTAGAGAATGTGCTGCTTTGTACATCCAATCTTGTCCATATCTAATTTTATATTTTTCATTTTCATGCAGTCTTCCAGATGTATTTTTACTTGATGTAATTGATGCATCATATTTGCCTGTAAGAAGCCCACCTCCTAGAGGACTATAACTTATTACACCAATATCTTCTGATGTTGCCATAGGAAGAATTTCTACTTCAGCTTGTCTTTTAACAATATTATACATGGGTTGCAGAATATCTACCGATGGAAAATTATATTTTTGAGCAATCAAATTTGCTTTCAAAACTTGCCAAGCAGCAAAATTAGAAACACCTAATTGAAAAAATTTTTTTTCTTCTTTTAATTTTTTAAGTGTTTCAAATGTTTCTTCTAATGGCACATTATCATCCCAATGATGTAAGAAAAAAATATCTACGTAGTCTTGATTTAATCTTTTAAGACTCTGCTCCAATTGTGATCTAATATTTTCTCCACTTGAACCTCCAACTGAACCTGCTTTTGTAATTAGAATAATTTTTTCACGTTCTTCTCTAATTAAATTTCCAAGAATTTTTTCAGATTTGCCTCCAGTATAAACAAATGCAGTATCAAAAAAATTAACACCATTTTTACGACATGCCTCATACATTTCCTGGCTGTCACGTTCATCTGCTCCATCTCCAAACTGCATTGTTCCAAAACACAATGGTGAGTTTTCTATTTTATTTGGGCCATATTGTCTGATTATTTTCATTAAAAAAAATCCTCTAAATATTTTTATTTAAAATTGTCCATCCAAGCAATTCCTTCATCAGTCGTGGTTCTTGGCTTGTATTCTGCTCCAATAAGCCCTTTGTAACCTATTTTATAAATTTCTGGAATAATGTAAGAAAAATCTAATTCACCCTTATCTGGTTCACATCTACCCTTTACTGAAGCTATTTGAACGTGTCCAATGTAAGGCAAATTATCCGCAAATCTTTTCATAACGTTACCTTGATTGATTTGAATATGATAAAAATCAAACATAATTTTTATGCAATCAGAACCTACAAGCTCACATATCTCCTTGGCCTGCTCTACTTTCGTTAAAAAATATCCTGGATTATCATTTAAGTTTAAAGGTTCAATGACTAAACCAATATCACTTTCTTTAACCAGTTCTTTTGCAAATTTTAAATTATCTATGAAAGTCACAAGAGATTTTGTTGATAAATCAGTTACACCAGCCATTGCGTGAATATTTTTGGACTTAATTACTTTCGCATACTCAAATGCTTGTGTTAATGCGTCTCTTGCCTCAGATATTCTTGAAGGCACAGCTAACAAACCATTATCGCCTTTTTCAACATCTCCTTTAATTGTATTAATACCCATAACGGGCAAATGCACTTCATCAAGAGCTTTTTTAACTTCTTTGCAATCATATTCATAGGGAAATTGAAACTCCACTGCATCAAAACCCTTTTCTTTAGCTTTATAAATAGCATCAATTTGAGACATTTCTGTCCATAAAAGACCTAAATTAGCCGAAAATTTATACATTGTTCTAATCCCATTCTATATTAAATTTAGACACGATTTTATCTATTTGAGATGTTTTTAATTCTATTGCATCTGATCCTTTTAATATAAGAGCTAGTTTAGCAGTAGCCTCTAACTCTTCAACAGCATTAACTGAAGATTCCAAATCTTTACCAGAAACAACAGGACCATGATTAGCAAGAAGAACAGCAGATCTTTTTCCAGCAAGACCTTTGATTGCATCACCCATAGCTGGATCTCCTGGCACAAAGAACGGAAGTAATTTTACTTTGCCTAATAACATAACGGAGTAAGGTGTATATGAGGGTAAAACATTATCTTCATTAATACCAGGCAACATTGATAAAGCGACTGAATACGTAGAATGGAGGTGAACTACTGCACCAGATTTCATACCTCTTGTTTCATAAAAAGCTTGGTGAAGTGGTAACTCTTTTGTTGGAGTAGTCGAACCAATAATTTCACCAGATTTAGACACCTTTACTATTTGGTTTGGGTCAAGTCTACCAAAAGAAGATCCAGACGGAGTAACCAAAATATTATTGTCATCCAAACGTACTGAGATATTTCCAGTTGAACCATGAGTTAGACCTCTTTCAAACATAGAAGTTGCTGAAAGACATATTTGCTCTCTTAATTTACTTTCATTCATTTTTAATACTCAATCCTCAAATCTTAATTTAGTATCCAAATATTTGATAAAAACCACCTATAGATGCACCTATAGCAATATGACTTCCAACTGCTAGAGAACAAGCCATAAGTGGTGATGGGGTTTTCATTCCTAAGAAACCTTTACCTAAGACTGGCATAAAGAAAAACCAAGGGACAACCACACTTATCAAACCAAAAATAATGCCATTGATAAGTGAAGCGGTGCATATTCCATACTCTAATAAAATGTAAAAAAATATTGAATATAAGATTGCAACGGAATAATGAACTATCCAGCCAATCATTAATTCATTTTTAATTGGGGCTACTTGATCAATTGTAGGATTATAAATTTGTCTATCCGAGACGACTAAAACAAACCATCTTCCAACTACACTCCAATCAGAAGGATTTATACTGTATAATAATTTAAGTAATCTTTGCCATAAATCCATTACAACACAAGATACAATTCCAATAATGACTATGTGAAATATTTCCATCAAACTTCCTTTATTTTTAAAATTATTCTAGCATTGGGTAGTTGAACAATATAAAACATTATAAGTGTTTATGTGAGATATATCTATTATTAATATATTATTACAAATCAACCAAATCAAATAAGGGGGTTTTTTATGGCTAATTTTAATGGACAAACTGCAGTTATTACTGGTGGAGCACAAGGAATTGGACTAGCTACTGCAAAAAGATTTATTAATGATGGCTGTGAAGTTATGATTTGGGACATTGATAAAAAAATAGGTATGGATGCTGCAAAAGAACTTAATTGTCATTTTTTAGAAGTTGATCAAACTGACAATCAAGTAGTTGAGCAAGCTACTGTTAAAACTATAAATCAGCTAAAGAAAATTGATATATTAGTCTGTAGTGCAGGTATAGCAGGTCCAACTTATTCAACCTGGGATTATCCCGTTGAAGAATGGTCTAAAGTTTTCAATGTAAATGTTAATGGTGTTTTTTATTGTAACAAACATGTTATTAAAACTATGCGAAAAAACGGATATGGTAGAATTATTAATATAGCATCTATTGCTGGAAAAGAAGGAAACCCAAATGCTTCCGCTTATTCAGCGTCAAAAGCTGCTGTGATAGGATTAACCAAATCTCTGGGTAAAGAAACAGCTGACCAAGATATTGCGGTTAATTGTATTACACCTGCAACAGCAAAAACAAGAATACTAGATCAAGTGTCCCAAGAATTTATTGATTACATGCTATCTAAAATTCCAAGAAAAAGATTTGTGACTGTTGATGAGATCGCTTCTTTGATTACGTTTTTGGCAAGTAAAGAAAACAGTTTTACTACTGCTGGTGTTTTTGACATTTCAGGTGGAAGAGCAACATATTAAGTGATGAGGATTTTAAGGAGATCCTCTGCACCTAATAATAAACTAATCACTAGGGAGGAATGTATTAGTTTAATAAGTACAATTAAACGGGGGAGTTTATTGAACTATTGTTGTTTTATGTCGAATTTTTCTCTTAGTCATTCAATGTTTATTTGTAATTAAAAACAAGAAACTATTTGCCAAAATTTTGAGCACAAAAAACAATTTAGTTATATGGTGCTTAATAATTAATCAATTATATTTCTGAATTTAATTCCATAATAGCTGAAAGAATAACAACTGCAAACAAAGCCAAGCCCATTCCTCTATTTACCCAAATTTGTTTATTAACAGCCAATGACCATTTCTTTAAACTTATTCCTAACCAAAGCCATAATAAATGTATTGGTATCCAAATAGAATTTACAATAATAAATTTTACTATAATTTCATTACTATATGATGCTATGCCAAGAGACAAAACTACAAATAAATGACCTTGTACAACATAGGCTTTAGGATTAACAAATTGTAAAAAAATCCCCTCATATAATCTTGGCGCTTTCAGGCTCTGCTTAAAACCTGTTTTATTATCAGATGTAGCTATTCGCCAAGATAGAAAAGATAAATAGGATAGAGAAAGTAGTAAGAAAGTAATTTCAACACCATCAATCTCAAACAAAAATTGTTTAAATCCCAAAACCACTAATAGTGCAACTCCATTAGTTCCAAAAAACAAACCAATGAGATACATCATACCAACTTTCCATCCAAAGCCTGCACCAACACCAGCTAATGATAATACACCTGGGCCAGGAGTAATCATCATTAAAAAACTAATAATTATGTATGTAATCATCTAAACTTGTAGAAGAGTATCTACACCTTGAACTTTATGGAAAATATATTATTAACTATACTATAAATGTTGTTAATTCAATATTATAAGAAAAGTTTTCCTGGGTTCATTATTTTATGAGGATCAAAAGCTTCTTTAACACTTTTCATAACGTTAACTGCATTACCTAACTCTTTGAGCATATATTTTCTTTTACCTTGTCCAACACCATGTTCACCGGTGCATGTGCCATCCATTCTTATTGCTCTTTCTGATATCCTAATTAAAAATTTATCTAATTTTTCTAACTCAGTTTTGTTATTTTTATCAATTAATAGTGCAACATGAAAATTTCCGTCTCCTGCATGGCTTACTATTGGACCTATTAATTCATTTTGCTCCATATCTTCAATCGTTTCTGTAATACAGTCTGATAATTTTGAAATCGGCACACAAACATCAGTAGAATAAAGTTCAGCTTCTGGCCTTACAGCTCTACATGACCAATAAGCATCATGCCTTGCTTTCCATAATTTATTTCTTTCTTCATTATTGGATGTCCATTCAAAATCTTTACCACCAAAATCAGATGATATCTCTCCAAATAACTCTGACTGCTCATCAACTGATGATTGGCTTCCATGAAACTCTACTAACAACAAAGGAGCTTCAGGAAGATTTGTTTTTGAATAATTATTTACAGCTATAACCTGAGCGGTATCCATAAATTCAATCCTTGCAACTGGAATACCTGCTTGAATAGTCATAATTACAGCATCGGTAGCATCTTTTACAGTTGGGAAACTTACTCTTCCACCAGCTATGATTTCTGGAATACCGTAAAGCTTAAGTGTGATTTCTGTTGCTATACCTAATGTACCTTCAGAACCAACCATTAATCTTGTTAAATCGTATCCAGCAGAGCTTTTCCTTGCCTTATTAGCAGTCTTGATTATTTGACCATCTGGTGTAACGACTTCTAAGGCAATAACATTATCTTTCATTGTACCATATCGAACTGCATTTGTACCAGAAGCTCGTGTAGCAGTCATTCCTCCAATTGAAGCATTTGCCCCTGGATCAATTGGGAAAAACAAACCTGTGTCTCTCAGATATGTATTTAGTTGTTCTCTTGTTACACCAGGTTGAACAACGACTAAAAGGTCATCTTGATAAACTTTTAGTATTTTGTTCATATTATTCATATCTATGGATATTCCTCCATATGGTGCGTTAAGATGCCCTTCAAATGATGAACCAACGCCAAATGGTATTATTGGGCACTTATAGTCTTTACAAATTTTTACAACTTTTTGAACATCATCTTTTGTCTCGACAAATACAACACCGTCAGGCAATTCAGCTTCATGTATTGTCATAGTATGCGTATGTTGTTCTAATATACTTTGACTATTTGAAAATTGTTGCCCAAATTCTTCTTTTAATTTTTCTACACATAACCTGATGCTCTCCTGATTATAATTATCTGAAGACCATATTGAAGCGTTACCATTCATATTTGTTGCCTCTAAAATTTAAATTTTTATTTCTATAAAATTTTTCCAGGATTCATAATACCTTTAGTGTCTAATTCTTCCTTTATTAATTTCATAAAATTTACTGCAGGACCTAACTCTTCAATTAGATACTGTTTTTTTCCCTGTCCTACACCATGTTCGCCAGTACATGTGCCATCCATGCTAATTGCTCTATGAGCTAATCTTTCTAAGAAACCGTTAGCAACGTCAATTTCATTCTGATTTTTTGGATCAATCATAAGTTGAACATGAAAATTTCCATCTCCAACGTGTCCAACAATAGGACCAAATAATTTATTTTTTTCCATATCTTCAATGGTTTCGGTAATGCATTCAGAAAGTCTTGAAATCGGCACACAAACATCTGTTGCAATGTAATCTGCTTCTGGTCTACATGCTTTTACGGCGTAATAAACATCATGCCTTGCTTTCCATAATTTATTTCTTTCTTCAATATTAGAATTCCACTCAAAATTATTTCCTCCAAAATCTTTAGAAATTTCATTGAATAATTCAGACTGTTCCTCAACTGAAGATTTGCTTCCATGAAATTCTAAGAGTAACAAAGGTGATTCTGGCAAACTTAAATTCGAATAATTATTAACTGCTTTTACTTGCGCTATATCAAGTAGTTCAATTCTAGCAACTGGTATACCAGCTTGTATCGTCATGATCACAGCATCTGTTGCATCTTTAACAGAAGGAAACGTACATCTACCAGCTCCAATTTCTTCAGGAATGCCATAAAGTTTAAGAGTAATCTCAGTAATTATGCCCAACGTTCCTTCAGAGCCGACAATTAATCTTGTCAGATCATATCCAGCTGAACTTTTTCTTGCTCTACTGGCAGTTTTAATTATCTCGCCATTTGGCATAACAACTTCAAGTGATAAAACATTATCTTTCATTGTACCATAACGAACTGCATTTGTACCAGAAGCTCGTGTAGATGTCATCCCACCAATTGAAGCATTTGCCCCTGGATCTATAGGGAAAAACAAACCTGTATCCCTAAGATATATATTAAGTTGCTCTCTTGTTACACCAGGTTGTACAACAACTGTTGAATCTTCAGGATGAACTTCAATAATATTATTGAGATTATTCATATCTATTGAGATCCCACCAAAGTTGGCGTTTAGGTGACCTTCCAAAGAAGATCCTGCGCCAAACGGTATTATTGGGCAACCATATTCATGACAAATTTTTACAGTTTTTTGAACATCTTCTTTAGTATAGGCAAAAACTACTCCATCAGGTAGTTCTGGTGTATGAACTGTTGTAGTACTGGTATGTTGTTCACGAACTGATTTAGAAATTGAAAATTGTTGGCCAAATTCTTTTTTTAATGCCTCTACAGCATTTTCAATATTATACTCAAATTTTTTATAAAATGAGTTGTTGTTTATATCTAAAATAGTCACTAATAAACCTCGTATTTTCTCTCGTAAGTCTACAACATATATATTTTAAAATAAAGATTGAGTAAATTATTACATTTCAATAAACATTATAACAATATAATTTTATATCCCAGGGATTCTCAGAAAATGCAAAAAAAAGCTATTTTTTTAGGTGAATGCATGATTGAACTAAACGGAGATATATCTTCATTAGGAAATTCTAATACAATTATGGAAGTAAACTTCGGCGGTGACACTTACAATTCTGCTATTTATTTCTCAAGATTAATAAATAAAAAAACTGATACTTTTTATTGCACAGCTCTCTCAAAAGATAGCTTTTCCAAGAAAATGATAGAAAGATTTAAACTTGAAAAATTATCCTGTGATTTTATCAGGATGGACGGGAAAAATCCGCCAGGATTATATTCAATAGAAATTAATGAAAATGGGGAACGAAGCTTTTCCTATTGGCGAGACCAATCACCAACTAGGCAAATTTTTTTAGGATCAAAAGGAAAGCATCTTTTAAATAATATTAGCAGTGCAAGTATTTTTTACTACTCTGGAATTTCTGCTGGTATTCTTGACGAAAATCAAAAAAAACAACTAATTAAAGTTGGAACTACTGCAAAAGTTTGTGCTTTCGATTTTAATTACAGACATCAACTTCACTATGATAAAAATAAATCGCAATCACTGTTCAAAGAAATTAATAATTGTGTAGATATTAATTTTGTTTCTTATGACGACTTCAAAGAATTGTTCGATATTAAAGAACCAAATGAAATCTTTAATATATTAAGTAATAATAAAAACCTGATTTTATTGAGATATAAAAATTCAATTATATTTAAAAATCTTGATCAAGAAATAAAAACCATTAATGTTCCTCATGGTAAGGTCGTGGATACAACAGCTGCGGGAGATGCTTTTAATGGTTCATTTTTAGCATTAATGAACAATAGTGAAAATAATTGTATTGAAGAAAATCTATTAAAATCTCATGCCGTCACTAGAGAGGTGATTAAATATAAAGGGGCAATTATTAAAAAAAACCAGATGCCTAAATTAGATGATTATAAAGGAATATATTGAATGAAAAAAAACTTACTCATAATGACTGAAATGCCAGAATATTTTATTTCACTTGCCGATCAAAACTTTAACACACATAAATTGTGGAAACAAAAAGATGAAGATAGTTATTTATTTGAAATTAAAGAAAGCATTGATGCAATAGCAGTCATGGGAGGTTATAAAATCACCCCTGATCTAATGAAAAGCATGCCTAATTTGAAAATTATAGCGTGTTATGGTGTAGGGTATGATGCTATTGATGTTAATTTTGCTAAAAGCTTAGGAATAAAAGTTACCAATACCCCAGAAGTGCTTAACGATGAAGTTGCTGATACAGCTATTGCATTAATGTTATGTGTCTACAAAAAAATTGTTAAGGCTGACAGTTTTGCGAGAGACAACCAATGGCCTAATGGTGATTTTCCACTAACTAAAAAGTTTACGGGAACTAGATTAGGCATTGTTGGAATGGGTAGAATCGGTAAAGCAATAGCTAAAAGAGCAGAAGCTTTTGATTGTGAAATTTCTTATAATTCTAGAACTAAAAAAGATGTTAAGTATAAATTTTATAATGATTTGAATGAATTAGCAAAAAAAGTTGATACACTTTGCGTTATCACACCTGGTGGAAAAGAAACAGAAAAATTAATTAATAAAGATGTTCTAAATAATCTTGGGAAAAATGGTGTTCTTATCAATGTGGCTAGAGGGACTGTTATCGATCAAGATGAATTAATAAATTGTCTTGAAAATAAAATGATCTTAGCTGCTGGATTAGATGTCTACACTAATGAACCACACATACCTGAAAAATTAATGAAACTTGCAAATACTGTTTTGTTACCTCATATCGCATCTGGAACAGTTGAGACAAGAAATGCAATGGGACAGTTAGTATTTGATAACATTAAAAATTATTTTGAAGGAACTCCTCTAATTTCCGAAGTAAATTAAAAAGAAATTTAATTTTTAGTTAGTTTAATTCCTGCGTTACGAGCATAAATTTTTGCAACAGCAGCGTCATCTTCATGACCTAAGCCAGAACCAGCAGCTGCAACAAATTGTTGCATTGCAGTTGCGGTTAAAGGAGCAGAAAAATTTGATTTTTTTGCTATGTCTAAAACTATCCCTAGATCTTTTGGCCATATATTTATTGATGATTTTGGCGCATAATCATCATCAATAATATGTGGCGCTCTATTCTCAAGCATCCAGGATGTTCCAGCGCATTCAGAAATAACTTCTAAAAACTTCTTAGGCTCAATGCCTTGAGTGATTCCAAATGTAATTGCTTCTGCCATTGCTGAGATATGAATACCAGCAAGCATTTGATTAACAGACTTCATTGCAGAGCCAGCTCCAACAGATGTACCAAATTCAAAAACCTTTTCAGAAGTTGCTACTAAAAGTGGCTTAGCTTTTTGCTGAGCTTTTTGACTTCCAGAAATCATGTAAGATAACTTACCTTCTAAAGATTTTTTTGATCCTCCAGAGATTGGTGCATCTAAATATAAAAGTCCTTTTTCAACGCATTTGTTATCCATTTCTTTAGCAAAATCTGGAGAAACGGTTGTGCATACCATTATCAAAGTGTCATTTTGTAATTTATTTGCAATCCCATATTCACCAAAAATAATTTCACGAGTTTGTTGTTCATTTAAGACAACAATTATGACTGCTTCTAATTGGTCGTATAAAACTTCACCTTCCAATCCTCCATCTTGGATAAATTTTTGTTGTTGATCTATATTTTTGTCTTGACCATAAACTTTATAGCCTGATCGCATTAACGATTTCGCTATCCCATAACCCATTGAGCCTAGACCAATTACTAGAATATTTTTATTTTCTGTCATAAGTTTAATGGTTATCCCTTGGTAATTTTTTTCTTACCTTCTGAAATTTGACAGCATTTTCTAGCACTGCACCATCAGCTAGTTCGCCAACTAAATTTCTTTGAATTTCTTGCCAAGGAGTTTGGCTTTCAGGATAAGATGGAACACCATCTTTTTTTCTAAGCTCAATCTCTTCATCACTTACAAGCATATTAGCTGTGTAATTATTCAAATCAATTACAACAGTGTCACCTGTTCTAAGCCAAGCTAATCCACCTCCAGTCGCGCTCTCAGGTGAAGCATTGAGTATTGATGGACTTCCTGAGGTACCTGATTGTCTTCCATCACCAATGCATGGTAATTCAGTTATTCCTTGCTTAATTAATTCATCTGATGGTTGCATGTTGACAACTTCAGCTGACCCAGGCCATCCTACAGGTCCTGCACCCCTAATAACCAATATGGAATTTTCATCCATATTCAGACTTTTATCATTAAGCCTGTCATGATAATCCTCAGATCCTTCAAAAACAATTACCTTACCTTCCAACACACCTTCTTTTCCTGGACGAGATAAAAATTTATCTTTGAATTGTTTAGAAATAACTGAAGTTTTCATTATTGCAGAGTCAAATAAATTTCCTTTAAGTACTATAAAGCCTGCTTTTTGTTTCATAGGTTTTTTAAAAGGGGTAATGACCTTTTCGTCCTTAATCTTAATTCCTTTTAAATTTTCAGACATATTTTTTCCTGTGACGGTCATTACATCTCCATGAAGTTTTGAATTTTCAAGAAGCTCTGACATTATAGCAGCCGTCCCTCCAGCTCTGTGATAGCTCTCACATAAATACTCGCCTGCCGGTTGTATATTAGCCATCAAAGGAATGTCATAACCAACATTTTGCCATGCAGCAGTTTCTAATTCTACACCAACATGCCTTGCTATTGCAGTAATATGCCATTGAGCGTTAGTTGATCCACCAATAGCAGAATTTACAATAATTGCATTCTCAAAAGACTCTCTAGTCATAATCATAGAAGGAGTTAAATCATCCTTAACCATATCTACGATTCTTAAACCTGTCTTATATGCCATTTGTCCTCTTTCCCTGTAAGGTGCAGGAATATTAGCATTTCCAGTTAAACTCATTCCAAGAGCTTCAGCTAATGAATTCATTGTAGAGGCAGTTCCCATAGTGTTACAATGACCGTCAGAGGGAGCTGAACTAGTAACAATATCAATGAATTGTTCATAATCTATTCTGCCAGCTGCTAATTCAACTCTACTATCCCAAACAGCTGTTCCTGAACCGGCAAGCTTTCCATTATGCCATCCATCCAGCATTGGACCTCCGTTTAGTACAATAGCTGGTAGATCTACAGTAGCAGCTGCCATCAAGCATGCTGGAGTTGTTTTGTCACATCCAGTCATCAAAACAACACCATCAATAGGATATCCATGAAGAATTTCAACTAACCCTAAATATGCTAAATTTCTGTCAACAGCAGCGGTAGGCCTCTTTAATGTTTCTTGAATAGGATGAACGGGAAACTCAAAAGCAATACCACCTGCTGTTCTAATTCCTTCTCTTACTCTTTCTGCCAGTTTAAGATGAACCCTATTACATGGGGATATATCCGATCCAGTTTGTGCTATTCCAATAATTGGTTTTCCAGATCTTAATTCATCTGGTGTCAGCCCAAAATTCATTGATCTCTCTAAATACAATGCCGTCATGCTAGGGTTAGTTGGATTATCAAACCACTGTTGACTTCTGTATTTTGGATTAAAATTTTTATCTGACATGATTTTCTCCCAAGTAAAATTTAAAAACAACAAATAGAGTTTATTAATTATTTTAAAAATAGTATGAATAGATCCTAATATATTTTAAGATCACTGTAACAATCATACTTGATTTAAAAAAAATCAAAAGATAATTTCAGTTTTTTTGCTTTTTATTAGTTGGGAGATAATAAAAATGAATAATGTTGAAAACTTAACAGTTAAACTTAATGAAAATGACAATGTTGCTACCGCATTAAGAGAAATAAATGCTGGTGAAATAACTCAAGATCTTGAGAGTAGAAACATTATTCCGAAAGGTCATAAAATTGCCTTAAGAAAAATAGTAAAGGGTGAGAAAATAATTAAGTATGACCAATTGATAGGTATTGCTAGTAAAGATATTTTACCAGGTGAACATGTACATGTTGAAAATACAAATTTTCAATCAACAGATCATGATTATGAGTTTTCAACATCTGTTAAATTACCCAACATGATTGAACCTGAAAAAAGAGCTACTTTCAAAGGATACAAAAGACAAAACGGGAAGGTTGGGACAAGAAATTATATCGGGATACTTACTTCTGTAAATTGTTCTGCAACAGCTGCAAAAAATATTGTAGAAGCATTTAATGAAGAAAAATTATCTAAGTTCCCCAATGTTGATGGAGTAGTTTCATTTACTCATGGCACAGGATGTGGAATGGCAGATTCAGGAGACGGTTTTGACGCTCTTCAAAGAGTCCTTTTAGGGTATATTCAACATCCAAATTTAGCTGGTATATTGCTGATTGGATTAGGATGTGAAGCAAATCAAATCAAGTTTTTAATGGATGCTTTTAACTTGAATGAAAATCCATTTTTTAAAACTATGACCTTACAAGACATGGGAGGACTTAGAAAAACAATTAAAGCTGGAATAAAATGTATTGAAGATATGCTACCTGCGGTTAATGCCATTGAGCGAACTGATCAATCCGTAGAACATTTAACTGTTGCTCTTCAATGTGGAGGATCAGATGCATGGTCTGGTATAACATCAAACCCTTCACTTGGTCATGCTGCAGATTTAATTGTAAAAAATGGTGGCACGGCAATTTTAGCAGAAACACCGGAAATTTATGGTGCAGAACACATGCTAACAAGAAGAGCCATTTCTCCTGAAGTAGGCAAAAAACTTGTTGATAGAATTCTATGGTGGGAAGATTATGTAACAAGAAATAAGGGAAGTTTAAATAATAACCCATCCCCAGGTAACAAAGCAGGTGGATTAACTACAATATTAGAAAAGTCTCTAGGTGCAGCTGCAAAAGGAGGAACCACACCTTTAAATGATGTTCTCCTATATGCACAGCAAGCAGAGAAAAAGGGTTTTTTATTTATGGATAGCCCTGGATATGATCCAGCATCAGTAACGGGTCAAATTGCTAGCGGTTGTAATGTCGTAACTTTTACTACCGGAAGAGGCTCATGTTTTGGGTGTAAACCTTCACCTTCAATTAAAATAGCTACGAACACCGAAATGTATAATAATATGATTGAGGACATGGATGTAAATGCTGGAAAAGTAATTTCAGATAACAAAAGCATTGAAGATGTTGGACAAGAAATATTTGATTTGATTGTTCGGGTGGCATCTGGTGAAAAATCAAAATCTGAAACCCAAGGCCTTGGTGACTTGGAGTTTGTTCCTTGGCAAATTGGAGCAACTATGTAGGGAGTTTTTATGATTAATTTAGAAGGTAAGACTGCTCTTTTAACTGCTTCGGGACAAGGTATTGGCGAAGCAACAGCTGAAGCTTTTGTAAAAGCTGGTGCTTATGTTATTGCAACAGACATTAATGAAGAAAGTTTAGACAATTTAAAAAAAACTGTACATGAAACTCATAAACTTGATGTTACAAATCAAGATGCAATTAAAGATTTAATGAAACTAATTAAAGAACCTAATGTACTATTTAATTGCGCAGGGATAGTTCATAATGGAACAATTTTAGAGTCTACAGACGATGACTGGGATCTGGCTTTTAATCTCAATAGTAAAGCCATGTATCACATGATAAAAGAAGTTTTACCAATAATGATCAAAAATGGAGGAGGATCAATTGTTAATATTGCCTCTGTAGCATCCTCAACAAAAGGTATAATTAATAGGTTTATCTACACTGCGTCTAAAGCTGCAGTTCTAGGTATAACAAAATCAGTTGCGGCAGACTATATTGCTGCTGGAATAAGGTGTAATGCCATTTGCCCTGGCACAATTCAAAGTCCATCTTTAGAGGAAAGACTTTCAAACATGGGAGATTATGAATTAGCCAAAAAACAATTTGTTGCAAGACAACCAATGGGAAGATTTGGTAAAGCAGAAGAAGTTGCTAATCTTGCAGTTTATCTAGCTAGTGATGCATCAGCCTTTACTACAGGTCAATTCCATATAATTGATGGTGGAATATGTATGTAATAAATCAATAATAAAATTTTTAATTATTTTAATTAGAGAAAGGAAATAAAATGAAGTTATTACGCTACGGAGAAATTGGGAAAGAAAAACCTGGAATTTTAGATCAAGAGGGAAAAATAAGAGATTTATCTAATCATATTTCAGATATCAATGGAAACAACATTAGCAAAGAGAATTTGAATAAAATTTCTTCAATTGATGTATCATCTTTACCAATTATTCCTGATAATACAAGATTGGGTGCATGTGTAGGCAATATAGGAAAATTTCTATGTATTGGATTGAATTATTCAGATCATGCTGCAGAGACAGGGATGCCTGTGCCAAGTGAACCAATTCTATTTTCAAAGGCAACATCAGCCGTTGTAGGTCCAAACGATAATATTGAAATACCCAGAAATTCTGTAGAAACTGATTGGGAAGTTGAGCTTGGTATAATTATTGGGAAAAAAGCAAAGTATATAAATGAAGATGATGCAGAGGAGTATATTGCTGGATATTGTGTTGTTAATGATGTCTCAGAAAGAGAGTTTCAATTAAAAAAAGAAGGACAATGGACCAAAGGGAAATCTTGTGACACTTTTGGACCGACTGGGCCATATTTAGTTACTAAAGACGAAGTTTCTGATGTGCAGAACTTGAAAATGTACCTTGATGTCAATGGGAAGAGAATGCAAAATGGTTCGACAAAAACTATGATTTTCTCTGCAAAATACATTGTTTATTACTTATCACAATTTATGAGCTTAAATCCAGGTGATGTTATTGCTACAGGAACTCCACCTGGAGTTGGTGGTGGAATGAAACCACCTGTATTCTTAAAGGCAGGCGATAAAATTAAATTAGGTATTGAAGGCTTGGGTGAACAAAATCAAACATGTTTTCAAGGTTGATTTATTTTTAAAAAAACTTTTTTAAAAAATTTATAATTAATTTTGAATTTTAACTATACAGGGGGTTTCTGTTTTTTGATTAATATCAAAAATTGATCTTCCCGTATGGTTAAGGTGTTTCCCATAAGTATGTATTGAAAGGGCTATTTCATGTCCATTGTTCCAAACACTATGAATATCTTCAGGCAAACAACATGATGCATCTCCAGGATATAAAGTTTCTTCATGTGTTTTGACTAAATCTGCGTAACCTTCTTTAGAGCCATCATCAATTCTTTTATAATTTGTCTCATGTTCTTGTCCTTGGATACCAGAAACCACTGCCCACGTCTTATGATTGTGAGGAGCAAGACCTTTTCCAGAAGCCCATGCTATCGCAAACACTGCTAAACTGTGATCTTTTTCTTCATGTAATAGATGCAATCCAAAACCTTGTTCTTTATCAACATCAAAATATTCTGGCTTAACCCAACTTTTATTTGTTGCTATTTTTTTTGATAACGGTTTAATTCGATCAATTATTTTTATTTCATCTTTTTCTTCTTTTACAACAGAACGAATATCGTTAATATAATTTTCAATTGAATATGAAGACATTTTAAACCTACAAAATTGATTAAGGCAGTTACATTAAAAATCATAAATAAGTATTTAAATTTTACAAAATAAATTATCTATTTTTTAATTTGCTTGCAAGTAAAGCTCTTTTTGTAATTTCTTTGTAATCTCTGCTTTCAGCTGGAATTATCCAACTACCGCCTACACATATTACATTCTTTTGACTAAGCCATTCATAAGCGTTATTTTGGTTAATACCACCTGTCGGGCAAAACAAAATTTCAGGAAATGGACCACTTAAAGATTTAAGATATTCAAGACCACCTGCGGCTTGTGCTGGAAAAAATTTAAAAAATTTATAATCTAAATTCATTAAATTCATAATATCACTGGAATTTGAAACTCCCGGCAGGAATGGAATTTTTATTTCTAGTGCATGTGTTGCAAGGGAAATTGTACAGCCAGGACTAACGGCAAATGTTGCTCCAGCATCTTTTACAGAATTTAAATCTTCATTGCTTAAAACTGTACCTGCTCCAGTCTTTAAAGAAGGAAATTTTTTAGACGCAATCTCTATTGCTTTTAAGGCACAATCTGTCCTTAAAGTGATTTCAACTACCTTAAGATTTCCATTGATTAGAGCCTCAAATAAATATTCAACATTATCAATATCATTGATTGTCAACACAGGCATAACGGGAGTCATTGAAAGAGTAGATTTAATAAAATTTTGCATGAATTTCTCAATATTTTTTTTTTGTTTTAACTTTCTATTTAAATATGTTGTTATACAAAATTCTTCAATCAATAAATTAATTAATTAAGAGGGTTTTATGAAAATTTTAATAATGGGTGGAGCTGGAATGATTGGGCAAAAGCTGCTTAATCTTATATTAAAAAAAGAAAAATTAAATAACCAAAAAATCAGTGAAATCACATTGTTTGATATCATAGAAGCGCCCTACCCTAATAATATTAATATTCCAATACAATCAAAGTCAGGTGATATTGCAGATGTAGATGTCAGTAAAAATCTTATTTCATCTAAGCCAGATATAATTTTTCATTTAGCTGCTATAGTTTCAGGACAAGCTGAACAGGAATTTGATTTAGGTTGGGATATAAATGCAAAAGGAAGCTGGGGTTTATTTGAAGCAATAAGGCATCAAGGAGAAAATTATTGCCCAAGATTAGTTTTTACAAGCTCAATAGCAGTTTTTGGTGCCCCATTCCCAGATAAAATTCCCGATGATTTTTTTACAACCCCTCTTACATCTTATGGAGCCCAAAAAGCTATATCTGAGTTATTGTTAGCAGATTACTCAAGAAAGAAAATGATTGATGGTGTATCAATAAGATTACCAACTATTTGCGTAAGACCTGGCAAACCTAATCTTGCAGCCTCAGGTTTCTTTTCTGGAATTATACGTGAGCCTTTAAATGGTAAAGAAGCAATTCTGCCCGTTAATCCTGATGTAAGACATTGGCATGCAACACCAAGAGCTGCTGCAGGTTTTCTAGTGCATGCTGCAGAAATGGATACATCAAAATTAAATGACAGAATAACATTAAACATGCCTGGTTTATCTGTAACCGTTCAAGAACAAATAGACGCATTAGAGAGAGTTGCCGGCAGTGATGTTATAAAACTTATTAAACATCAACCAGATCCAACAATCCAAAAAATAGTAAGTGGATGGGCGAGAGATTTTGATACAAAAAGATCTATTGAACTAGGTTTCAAGGCAGAAACAAATTTTGATGAGATAATCAAAACCTATATTGAAGACGATTTAAAAAAATAATCTTACTTATAAACATAACACTGGCAGAATAATATGTGGCAATTTTGGATAGATAGAGGTGGTACATTCACCGATATAGTAGCAAAAAAACCTGATGGTAAAATAATAATTGATAAGCTTTTATCAGAGAACTCTGATGCTTACAAAGATGCTGCAGTTGCAGGTATAAGAAGAATTCTTGACCTGAAAAACGAAGATAAAATTCCTACAGATATTATTTCTTCAGTGAAAATGGGTACAACTGTTGCAACTAATGCATTACTTGAAAGAAAAGGTGATAGAACTCTACTACTTATTACAAAAGGCTTTGGAGACTTATTAAGAATTGGTTATCAAAATAGACCACTATTATTTGATCTAAGTATCAAATTACCAGAGTTGTTATACGAAAGAGTAGTAGAGGTATCAGAAAGATTAAACGAAAAAGGTGAAGTAGTTACTAAATTAAATGAGGAAGAAGTACGAAATTCACTAATCAAAGCAAAATCAGATGGTATAAATAGTGTAGCTATTGCCTTTATGCATTCATATATAAATCCTGATCATGAAAATAAAATTGAACAAATTGCAAAAGAAGAAAACTTTAATCAAATTTCAGTAAGTCATAAAGTATCTCCATTAATTAAATTAGTTGGTAGAGGCGATACCACTGTAGTTGATGCGTATTTATCTCCAATCCTTAGACGTTACGTAAATCAAGTTTCAGAAGAACTTCAAGATACTAAATCTACTCAATTAATGTTTATGCAATCCAATGGAGGCCTAACAGACGCAAATCTTTTCCAAGGTAAAGATGCTTTATTATCTGGCCCAGCTGGAGGAGTTGTGAGTATGACACAAACCGGAAAGCAAGCGGGATTTAATAAATTAATTGGATTTGATATGGGAGGAACCTCTACAGATGTATGCCATTTTGCTGGTGAATTTGAAAGATCGTTTGAAACTGAATTAGCAGGTGTAAGAATTAGAGCTCCTATGATGCAGATTAATACTGTGGCAGCAGGTGGTGGCTCAATTCTTTCTTATAAAGATGGTAGATTTCAAGTTGGCCCGGAGAGCGCTGGAGCAATTCCTGGCCCAGCATCATATGGTAGAGGTGGACCTTTAACTGTAACTGATTGCAATGTCTTATTAGGTAAATTAAATCCAGATTTTTTCCCAAAAGTTTTTGATAAAACTGGTGATCAACCTTTAAATTTTGAAATTGTAAAGAAAAAGTTTTTGGATTTGTCAGATATAATTTCTAAAGAAAAAAATGAACCTATGATGGATATCTTTAAAATGGCTGAAGGTTTTTTAAAAATAGCTGTCGAAAATATGGCTAATGCAATAAAAAAAATATCAATTCAAAAAGGTTATGATGTAACAAATTATATGTTGAATTGCTTTGGAGGAGCAGGTGGGCAACATGCATGTAATGTTGCTGATTCTCTTGGCATTACAAATGTTATGATACATCCATATGCTGGGGTTTTATCTGCTTACGGAATGGGTCTTGCTGAAATTAGGAGTATTAGGGAAGGTCATTTTGAAAAAAATATCACAAATATTTTAGACGCTGAAAACTTAATTGAAATCTTATCTTCACAAGCAAAAAAAGATCTAAATGATCAAGATATCTCTGATGCTTCAATTATTCTCTTAAAAAATGCTTTTTTGCATTATAAAGGTTCACATCAAAATTTAGAAATCAAATTTGATACACCTGAAAATATGAGAGAATCTTTTGAACAAGAACATAAAAAACGCTTTGGTTTTTTTGTTGAAGATAGAGAAATATTTATTGAAATGCTAACTGTTGAAGCAGTAGGTAAAAAAACAGAAAACTATGATTTTTTAAATCCTAACACATCAACTACAAAGGCAAATCCCATTGCATTCAAAAAAATGTATGTAAATGGCTCAGAAATTAATACACCAATCTATAAAAGGGATGAATTAATAATTGGCCAGAATATTTCAGGTCCAGCTATCATTGTAGAAGCAACAGGTACTAACATAATTGATGATGGTTGGTCTGGAACTTTAGACAAGCATTATAATTTGATTTTATCTAGAGTAGAAGAAAAGAAACTTCAAAAAGGAATAGGAACATCCGTAGATATTGTAATGCTTGAAGTATTTAACAATCTTTTTATGAATATTGCAGAACAAATGGGTGCAACGTTAGCAAACACTGCTTATTCAGTGAATATAAAAGAAAGATTAGATTTTTCATGTGCTCTTTTTAATAATGAAGGATCTTTAGTTGCCAATGCCCCTCATGTTCCAGTTCATTTAGGATCTATGTCAGAGGCAATAAAAACAGTAGTTAGGTTAAACAAAGATAATATTTATCCAGATGATGTTTTTGTACTCAACGCCCCATTTAATGGCGGAACACATCTTCCAGATGTAACGGTGATAACTCCAGTTTTTGATAATAATGGAAAAGAAATTATATTTTTTGTTGCCTCTCGTGGTCATCATGCCGACATAGGAGGTAAAACGCCAGGTTCTGGTCCACCAGACTCAAAGCATATTGAAGAAGAAGGTGTCTTGATTGATAATTTTAAGTTGTTTGACAAAGGTATATTTCGTGAGCAAGAAATGAGAAAAATCTTATCATCAGGTAAGTATCCATGTCGAAATATTGAGCATAATATGGCAGATCTTGCAGCTCAAGTTGCAGCCAACAAAACAGGTATTCATGAAATTAATTCAATGATTGACCAATTTGGTATTGAAACTGTGCATGCCTACATGAACCATGTACAAGATAATGCAGAAGAAAGTATTCGTAATGCCATAGTTAATTTAAAACAAGGTGAATATGAGTATGAACTTGATAATGGTGAGTTCATAAGAGTTAATGTAAAAATTGATAAGAAAAATCGTGAGGCTATAATTGATTTTACAGGCACAGCTCCTAAAAATCCTTTCAATTATAATGCCCCAATGGCAGTATGTTATGCTGTAATATTATATGTATTTAGAACATTAGTTGGAAATAATATTCCACTTAATGAAGGATGTTTTAAACCAATCAAAATTATTATACCAAATAATTCAATGATAAATGCAAAGTACCCTTCTGCAGTGATAGCCGGCAATACAGAAGTAAGTCAATTGACATGCAACGCGTTATTTGGAGCACTAGGAGTGATTGCTGGTAGTCAAGCAACCATGAATAATTTTATCTGGGGAAATGACACAATACAAAATTATGAAACCATTTGTGGAGGAACTGGTGCTGGTCCTAACTTTCATGGAACGTCCGCTATTCAAACTCATATGACTAATACTAGAAGCACTGATCCTGAGGTATTAGAAACTCGTTTTCCAGTAAGACTTGAAGAATTTTCAATAAGAAAAAATTCTGGTGGAAAAGGTAAGTTTAATGGAGGAGATGGAGTAACCAGAAAACTTAGATTTTTAGAGCCAATGACAGTAACAACATTATGTTCACATAGGAGAGTGAAACCATTTGGTTTGAATGGAGGTAGTCCAGGAGATTGCGGTAAAGAATGGCTTGAAAGAACTGACGGTAGTATTTTAAACTTGAATGGTAACGATAGTTGTGAAGTTGAACCGAATGACTTATTTGTAATGCAAACACCTGGTGGTGGTGGTTTTGGTGAAAATAATTTATAGATACTTAAAAACTTTTATTCGCGTGAATAATACCATTTTGAATATGCTCTTCTAATACCATTTGTGCCTTTTTAAAATTTCTTTCAAGACTATAATCCAATAGTTTTTTATGTTCCTCAATCGAACCACTCCCCCTAAAAGTTAATACCAATAATTGATATCTTAAATATTTATCAAAAATTAATTTGTGTAGTTCAATTAAGTTCTTTGAATTACAATTTATTACTAATGTTTGATGAAATTCACTATCATATCTTTTCCAATTGCTTCTTTCTTCAGTTTTATTTTTTAATAATTTATTTTCATAAAGATTTAATTTGTGGTGTGCTGCAATTAAAGATCCTTCCCAATCGGGATTTGAGTTTTCTAAGGAATATTTTAATGCGTGACTTTCAATTAAAATTCTTAGATTTGCTATTTCTTTTAAATCAGATTCAGAAACTGGTGAAACATAAAATCCTTTTTGTTCTTCATAAACAACAAAGCCATCACCAGATAATCTACTTAAAATTTCTCTTAAAGTTGAAATACTAGTTTTATAATTATTTTTTAATTCATTAAGTTTTAATTTTTTTAGAGGTTTTAAATTACCTAAAATGATATCTTTTTTTATCATTTCATAAGTATTTTCACCAACAGTTTTATAACTATCAATCATAAAATAAAACTCAATATAAACTTATTATTGTCAATTTTAAAAATATCATATATTATCTAAAATATCATATATTTTGGAAATTTCAAATGAAAACCTCCATTGCTACAGTTTCAATAAATGGAACATTAAAAGAAAAGATAATAGCTATTGCAAATGCTGGCTTTGACGGTGTAGAAATTTTTGAAAATGATTTCTTAACTAATAATTTATCTCCTAAAGAAGTAAAAAAAATAGTGCAAGATAGTGGCCTTGAAATAACTTTATTTCAACCATTTAGAGACTTTGAAGGAATGCCTAACAACCATAGAATAAGAGCATTTGATAGAGCCAAAAGAAAATTTGATATAATGCAAGAACTTGAAACAGACCTTGTTTTAATTTGTTCAAATACTTCAAACATATCTTTAGGTGGAATAGATAGAGCAGGAGATGATTTTTATGAATTAGGAGAAATTGCAAAAGAAAGATCTATAAAGATTGGATATGAAGCTTTAGCTTGGGGAAAATATGTAAATGACCATAGAGATGCCTGGGAGATTGTTAGAAGAGCCAATCATGAAAACGTAGGTATAATATTAGACTCTTTTCATACTCTTTCAAAAAAAATTGATTTGAAATCAATCTCATCTATACCAGCAGAGAAGATATTTATAGTGCAATTAGCAGATGCACCCTATTACGAAATGGACTTACTTTACTGGAGCCGACATTTTCGAAATATGCCCGGGCAAGGTGATTTACCAATAAATGATTTTATGACTTATTTAAATCAAACTGGTTACGACGGATATCTTTCTTTAGAAATTTTTAATGATAATTATAGATCAGGTCCAAGAGATTTAATTGCTAAAGATGGCAAAAGATCATTGATTTCTCTTATAAATGAAACTGATAAAAAAAAGAAAAATACTACAATTATTCATAATATAGAATTTATTGAATTTGCTTTAGAAGAAAAAAATTTAGAACAGTTAGAAAATTTTTTAATAATGTTGGGATTCAAGGAAATTGGGAAACATAAATCAAAATCAATAAAGTTATTTATATTTGATGATGTGAAAATAATATTAAATTATGAAAATACAATTCTTGTAAAAGAAGGAAGAAAACAAGGTTCTTCACCATATGCATTTGGAATAAAAGTGAATGATATAAAATCCTTACTGCACAATGCAAAATCACTAGATATAGATTTTGTTAGAAAAGACAGTAATCAGTCTATGGATGTTATAAATAATATTGATGGTTCAATTTATATAGTTGATCATAATAGCTCAAATGTTTGGAAAAAAGATTTTAATCTTCAAGAAAAAAATTTAATTAATGAATTTGATCTAAAAATTGATCATATTGCTCAAACACTCCGTCGAGATGAAATGTCATCAGCTTTACTTTCTTACACAACACTATTTGGAACAAAAAAATCACCAATATTTGATATCATTGATCCATCAGGAATAACTAAAAGTCAAATTGTTGAAAACGAAGAACAAACTTTTCGAATGACAATTAATGGAGCTGACAATAAAAACACAATAGCTGGAAAGTTTTTAGAAAATAAAAAAGGCTCAGGAATTCAACACATAGCTTTAAGTACAAATAATTTAATTGAACTTGTAAAAAAATTACAAAACCAAGGACAAGAATTTCTTAAAATTTCTAAAAATTATTATGACGATATTGAAGCAAGATTTGGTTTGGATTATGAATTTTGCAAAGAGCTTGAAAGACTAAATATTTTATATGATGAAGATGATAGTGGTTCTTTTCTACAAATTTATACACCTGTATTTAATGATAATTTTTTCTTTGAGTTTGTACAGAGAATTAATGATTATAAAGGATATGGTGCAAGCAACGCCCTCTTTAGAATTGCAGCGCAAAAATATTCTACTAGTATTTAAATATTTTTAATAAAGCTTAATAACTCACTCTTGATAACCTCATCTTGAATATGAAATCTATCTACAGACTGCTCCCATTCAATATTTTTAAATTGGGTGTTAAGTAATTTATACTCATTCGAATTTGTAACATCTTGATTTAATTTTGATCTGGAATATAAAATCAAGCACAGAGTTCTCTCATCCATTGTTCTAATATCAAAACTTAACTCTACAACTTTATTATAATCAGCTGCAAAAAAATAACCTAAAATCAAATCTCTTACTCTGTTATCTGATGAAGATTGGCCTTGAGGAATTGGGTCAAGTTCATATGCTTTATTTAATAACTCTAATCCTTTATCAACCTTTCCTGTTCTTACTAAAACTTCACCATATCCAGATAGCACTCTTGGATCGTTTGGAACCATATTGAATGCTTTTTTTCCATGATCTTCAGCTAAAACATAATCATGATTACTTAAATAAACTGCGGATAACATTCTATGACACTCAAAATCATTCTCATTTAATTCTAATGCGTTATCAATATTTTTTTTTGCTTCTGTAAAAATTTCTTCAGGTTTTCTGTCTGAAAATCCTCTAAACATTGCTTGACCTAATGTACAAACTTTCCAAGCATATGCTTGAGCATTATTAACATCTGCTTCAATGGCTTTGTCGAAGTTTTTTAAAGCTTCCTCATTAGCCTCTTTGGTAAATTTATGATGATTTTCTTTGCCTCTTAATAAGTACTCATATGAACTTATGTTTTCAGTTGGTTTTCTTTTAGATCTTTGCAAGGAACTTATTTCAATCTCTCCAAGAAGTGCTATAGAAATTTTTCTAACTATTTCGTCTTGTAAATCAAAAATATCCTCAAGAACCCTGTCATATTTGTTACTCCAGATAATACTATCATCTTTGGCATCACTTAATTCGATACTTATTCTTACTCTTTTACCAGAAGCACGGATACCTCCTGTCACGATAAAATCTAAATCAAATTTCTTTGAAAATTCTTTTATGTCTTGATTTTCTTCTTTGAAATTGACGGTTGTTTGTCTCGAAAGGATTTCGAACTCACGCATCATAGAAAACTCAGTAATTAAATCTTCAACAATACCATCTACTAAGAAGCCACTATCCTCGTCTTTACTGGTATTCGCAAAAGGTAAAATTGCAAATTTTGGTTTCTTATTAAGATTTTTATTTGAAATAGTTTTTATTTTGCTTTTGCCATCACCAAGTATAGAAAAAACTTCGAAATTATTTGAAATATTTTTCAACTCAATTTTACCTAAAGGATAAATTTTCTCCTCAACTTTATTATAAATTTGCTGCCTTACTACATCTGAAATTAAAATTTCTCCAACTGGTGATTGACTCTCAAGACGAGCAGCTATATTTACACCATTTCCATAAATGTTATCACCTTCAATTATGATGTCGTCTAAATGAATCCCAACCCTCCAAAATAATTTAGGATTTGTTTGTTCAAGTGAATTTCTTTCTTTAATGGCGTTCTGAAATTCAATTGCAGCTTTAGTAGCTCCTACAGGACTATCAAATTCTGCAATTATAGAGTCGCCTGCAGTATGAAAAATCCTTCCAGAAAATTTGTTTATCACTGGATCAATGATATCTCTGCAATCTTTTAAACTTAGTAATGTTTTCTCTTCTTGAGTTTCCATGTGTTTACTGAAACCAACGCAATCGGCAGCTAAAATAGTTGCTAATTTTCTTTTAACTTCAGACATAAAAGACCTTATAAAAAAAATTAAAAGTAATTCTCATTTCGTGAATAAAAACTTTTAAATCGTAACTTTACCATGTTAGGCTAATTTTAAATTATTTGAAGTAAAAGTTGATGTTTGAAATAAATAAAAATAAATGTGAATTAATATGCTTAAAAACTGGATCAAACGCAAAAATATTAAATTTTTTTGATAAAGATAATGTTTCATACGCCAAAATAAGTATAGATATAAAATTTGGAGATTCATCATTTCAGATTTTAAGATCACTACAAGTTAATGATATTCAGTATGAATTCAATTATTCTTAAAAGATTATAAAATTGAAATAATCTTCAAAAATAAAGGAACTAGCATGGACGTTATAAGACCACTTAATCCCATGCCAACAGCAGCAAAAACTCCAGCATTTTTATTTTTACTCATTGCTCTTGCAGTTCCGATACCATGACTGGCCAATCCTAAGCTAAATCCTCTTGCATCCATATTTTTTAATTTCATTAAATCAAAAACAAAAATACCCAAAGAAGCTCCAATCACTCCTGTTATCAGTGTAATAATCGCTGTCAAAGATGGTATTCCACCAATAATTTCCGATATTCCCATTGCAATAGGAGCTGTTACACTCCTAGGAAGAAGACTTAAAATTAGTTCTTTAGGCAATTCAAAATATAATGATAATAAATAAGTAACTAAGATTGCAAAAACAGATCCTATTAACAGAGAAATAAAAATAGCTTTACTATTACTTACAATTAAATCCCATTTTTTATAAATTGGAACTGCTAAAGCAACAGTTGCCGGACCTAAAAGAAAATGAATAAATTTAGAGCCTTCAAAATAACGCTCATATTGAATATTAAAAAAAATTAAAATTAGACTTACTAGCAAAACACTTATAGCAACTGGATTTAAAAGAGGAAATAAGTTTGATTTTCTATATATAAAATCTGCTATTAAGTAAGAACCAATTGTTAGTGTTAACCAAAAAAGTGGCTCGGCTTGAAGATAAATCCATATGATATATAATCTTTGTTCATCAATCATTTGATTTTATCTTAGTTAGGATTTTTTCCATAATAAAACCAGTTATTCCAAGTGTTAATAATGTACCTAAAATTATTACTAATAAAACAGATACAAGATTATCTTCTAAAAAAGAAAGGTGCATCACTACACCTACACCAACAGGAATGAATAATAATGGAAGGTAATCTAACAAGGTTTCTGCAGAATTAAATAAATCCTTAGTTAAAATATTTACTTTAAATTCTACTTTTTTTAATAGAAGTAATGTGAATAAGAGTAGCAACAAACCAATAACTGGGCCAGGTATACTAAATTCAAAAAATTTTTGAGTAAATTCACCTATTAACTGGTAAAATAAAATTACAAAGACACTCTTCAGCAATTAAAAAAATGCCTGTATACCAGTTTGTGCTCTTCCAAGTATCAATGCATGAACGTCATGAGTACCTTCATAGGTATTTACTGTTTCTAAATTCATTAAGTGACGCATCACTTGATATTCAGCATGAATTCCATTACCACCATGCATATCTCGTGAAAGTCTAGCAATTTCAAGTGCTTTGCCACAATTGTTTCTTTTTATCAACGAAATTGCTTCTGGCGCTAAATTGCCTTGATCAAACAACCTTCCAACTTGAAGAGCAGCACTTAAACCTAAAGTTATTTCAGTTTGCATATCGGCTAATTTTTTTTGTATCAACTGTGTTGCTGCTAATGGCTTACCAAATTGTTTTCTATCTAAAGTATATTGACGAGCTCTATGCCAGCAATCTTCTGCAGCGCCCATCACACCCCATGCGATACCGTATCTTGCTCTGTTCAAACAACCAAAAGGACCTTTTAAACCAGTAACATTCGGCATAAGGTTTTCTTCTGGAACAAAAACATTATCCATAACTATTTCTCCAGTTATAGATGCTCTAAGAGATAACTTACCATTGATTTTTGGAGCAGTTAAACCTTCCATTCCCTTTTCAAGAATAAAGCCTTTAATAGCATCACCATGTTCTTTAGATTTTGCCCAAACAACAAACACATCTGCTATTGGCGAATTTGAAATCCACATTTTTGAACCAGTTAATGAATAACCACCTTTAACTTTTGTCGCTGTAGTTTTCATAGAACTTGGATCTGAACCTGCATCTGGTTCTGTTAGTCCAAAACAGCCAATAAGTTCACCAGAAGCTAATCCAGGCAAATACTTTTCCCTTTGTTCTTCACTTCCGTAAGCATATATAGGATGCATTACAAGAGAAGATTGGACTGACATCATTGATCTGTAACCTGAATCTACTCTTTCAACTTCTTTTGCAACTAATCCATAAGAGACGTAGGAAGCGCCTGCACAACCATACTTTTCAGGTATCGTTATTCCTAATAAACCAAGTTCTCCCATTTCCTTGAAAATATTTTTATCAGTGTTTTCATCTAAAAAAGCTTTTTCTACTCTAGGTAAAAGTTTTGCTTGGGCGTAGTCATGAGCAGTAGATTTAATTAGAGCTTCTTCCTCAGAAATTAATGAGTCTAATAGAAGTGGATCTTCCCAATTAAATTTGGGCTTAACTTTCGAATTTGTTTTAAGATCAACTACTTTGTTGTCAACGTTTACACTTGTATCCATAATATATCCTTAATTTTTTTGCATATTACTTAAATTAAATATCAAAAACAATATTTATTAATACTAAGATAAATTTACCAAATGTCTTTCAACAAAATCTAATCTGTCTTGTCCCCAATAGATTTCGTCTTCAATGATAAATGTAGGTGCGCCAAAGACATTTTTTTTTATTCCTAGTTCAGTATACTCATCCATAATTTTTTTACATTCATTGCTTTTAGCAAATGAGATTATTTTTTTAGCATCAGAACTCATATCTTTCAAAATACCTGACAAAACATTTTCATCGTCAATATCTACATTCTTTACCCATAACGCGTTCATAATATGATAAGCAAGATCAAAATAGTTTTCCAATTTTTGAACCTTAGCTGAAATAATTATCAAGGATGGCAAAAGAGATTTTGATGGGAAATATTTAGGTTCTGGATTAAGTTTAATATTTAAAAATGAAGACCATCTATTTAATTCTTGTAATCGTAATTTTTGTCTTTGAGGTGGTCTTTTAGAAACTGGAAGTCCTCCTGATATAGGAAAAATTTCTCCATAATTTACGGGATACATATTTAAATTTACATTAAATTTTTTAACTAATACCCCTAAACGATGGTGTCCAAGGAAAGTCCAAGGACTTCCGTGACTCATAAAATAGTCAATTTCAAGCATTATGAACCAAATCCTGAACCAGCAGATTTATATTGTTCTCTAGGAGGACTGAAAACATCAAGTATTTTTGCACCTTCTGGACCAGCAATAATACCATGCTCCACTCCACCAGGAGTTTGCCAAAAATCACCCTTTTTAATTGCTATTTCTTCTCCACCTTGAATCCTAACACCTGAACCTTCAATTAAAAACCCCCATTGCTCTTCAGGATGTGAATGAATTTTACCTTTTGCATTTGGTTCAATGTCTACAAGAGATAACATTGCTTGTTCTCCACAAAAAATTCTAGTAGACACCCCTTCTGCAAGTTCTCTTTTTATTCCAGAATCTAAATCGTTTACATTATTAAAATATTTTTTTTGTGACATATTTTTTCTCCATTCTTTTACTTATAACGGTTTATCGCCAGCAAAAGTAATTCTATGCATTAATCGTCTTTGTCCATGATAATCGTTTATAGGATTATGCATTGTACATCTGTTATCCCAAATTGCTACTGATCCTTGTTTCCATTGAAACCTGCATGTAAATTCTGATTTGATTTGGTGCTTATATAAAAATTCCAAGATTGGCGTGCTTTCTTCTTCTGTCATGCCAACAAAATTAGTAGTATGAGCTTCGTTTACATATAATGATTTTCTTTTAGTTTCAGGATGTGTTCTTACAACTGGATGTACAGCTTTTAATTCATCTCCCTTTAGACCAACTGATGCATGTTTCATAATGTCTGATCTTGTTTTAGCAACCCTTGATTTTCCTGAAATATTTACTGCTTCAAGAGTATCTAAGAATTTTTTCATACCCTCAGACAAGCTTTCATATGCCATGTATTGATTTGACCACTCGGTATCCCCTCCATAATCAGGTATTTCAATACCATATAGCATTGTGCCCATAGGAGGCTTTTCTTGATAAGTAGTATCACTATGCCAAATACCTCCAAAATTATTTGTGTCAGTTTCCTTCTTCAAAATTGGTGTGATTTCTGGAAAATTTTCTAAACTTTTTACAAAAGGATAAACTATTGGCTTTCCAATTCTTTCCGCAAATGCTTTTTGACTATCTGGATTAAATGTTTGATCTCTAAAGAAAATTACTTGATATGCTAATAATGCATTATAAATTTCAGAAATAATTTCATCAGGTAGGTTTTCTGATAAGTCCACATTATCTATCTGAGCACCAAGAGCACCTGCTATTGGATTTACTGTTATATTCTCAAAATTCATATTCTGATTAGCATTTGATTTCATAATATTTATAGGCTCCCAAAGAGTAGGCGAATAAAACATTCAAAATTTATTTGCACTTATTTATTTAGTAAGAAATAATTTAAATCATAAATAAAAATAAATTATTTTCAATTTCTACAGAGTAATTTTAATGAAAAAAATTAAATCACCACATCTTGAGGTAAGACCAGGTTGGTTGAAAAAATTAAAAGAAGAACCTTTACTACCTAATCTCAGTATTATTGATCCACATCATCATTTTTGGGATGTTGGATTCGGAAAATATTATGTAGAAGAATTATTGGAAGACATAAAATCTTCAGGTCATAATATAAAAGCAACTGTTTATATTATGAGTTCATCAAATACAAAAATATATTTTAAAGATGGTCCTGAAGAATTCAAAACTCTAAGTGAAATTGAGTTTGCTACTAATGAAGGCAAAAGAGCTGACTTAATGGCAGATAATAAAGTTAAAGTTAATGCATCAATAGTAGGATCTCTGGACCTAACATTTGGAAACAAATTGAAACCTGTTATTGAAAAAGCTCTAGAAGTAAGTGAGGGTAGACTTAAAGGTATTCGAATGCTTTTAGCTGCACATCCAGATCCTAGGATTACATCTGGTGCTGTGAAGTCAGACTTATCACTTATGTCACATCCCAAATTTATTGAAGGAGCCAAATGCTTACAAGAAACTGGTCTCTCTTTAGATTTTTGGATATATCACACGCAATTAAGTGAAATGGAAAAAATAGCTAGGACCCTGCCTGAACTTAACATTATTCTTAATCATATTGGAGGACCTATCCATCTTGGTGAATATAAAGGGAAACAAGCCTTAACACATAGAGAATGGCGTACGGCTATGATGAGGTTATCTAGATTACCAAATATTAGAGTTAAATTAGGTGGATTAGGAATGGAAGTGAATGGAGCAAAATTTCATCTTAAAAAAAATCCACCAAACTCTGCTGAATTAGCTGATATTTGGAAGCCTTGGATCTATGAAACAATCAATATGTTTGGTGTGGAAAATTGTATGTTTGAGAGTAATTTCCCAGTTGATAAAGGTTCTTGTAGTTATGGTTCATTATGGAATGCATTCAAAATAATTTCAGAAAATATGTCAGATGATGAAAAAAATAAATTATTTTATGAAAATGCAGCAAAAACATATAAGATATAAATATAAGTGTTATTAGGTAAATTTTATGAAAGTTTCAGTTCTTGAACAATCTGTTTCAGTTGAAGGCAAACCTCAGCAAACAACTATCCAAGATAGTATAGATTTAGCCAAAAAAGCTGAAAAACTTGGCTACTATAGATTTTGGGTTTCTGAACATCATAATCATCCAACAATTATTGGTACAGCACCTGAAATATTGATGGCTGCTATAGCTTGTAATACTTCATCAATTCGCATTGGAAGTGCGGGTATAATGCTACCTCATTATTCATCTCTTAAAGTTGCAGAACAATTCAGAGTTTTAGAAGCAATAGCTCCTAACCGAATTGATTTAGGTCTAGGAAGAGCACCAGGTTCAGATGGAAGAACTGCATTAGCATTAAATCCAAATAGTAGGAATGACAGTGAACATTTTCCTAGCAATGTAAGAGATCTAATGTCATGGGTTTCAAATGAAAAGTTAATGGAAGGGCATCCATTCAGACATTTAATTGCTCAGCCAATTTCAAATACTGCCCCTGAAATCTGGATGCTTGGAACATCTAATTATGGTGCTCAGTTAGCAGCTTACCTTGGGATTCCATATTGTTTTGCACACTTCATTACTGACGGACAGGGACTAAAAGAAGCTTTAGACATTTATAGATCTGAGTTTCGTCCATCAGAAAAATTTCCTAAACCAAAAGTTAACGTATGTATTTGGGCCTTAACTGCAAATACAAATGATGAAGCCAAATATTTATTTTCATCTAGGGCTGCATGGAAGATTGGAAGAAATTATGGTCAACTCGGACCTATTACAGACCCTGACAATGCTCTAAATATTATCAATGATAATAATTGGGATGAACAGTTTGAAACTATGTATCAAAACTCAATTGTGGGTGATCCTAAGGTAACCAAAAACAAGATTTATAAATTAGTTAAAGAAAACAAAATTGATGAAATTGCCATTTTGACATGGTGTCATAGTGAAAATTCACGCATTAAATCTTATGAATTATTTGCAAATGAATTTGAGTTATCTTCAATGAAAGAACTTCAAAAATCTTTCATAAATTGAATTTTGAAAAAAAAACATTATATATTTCATTTAATCATGGAGTTAAAATTGTTTTCAACTAGAGATCTCGTAAGCAAATTAAAAGTATTTTTAATATTTATATTTATTTTTTCTTTAAGTGCATGTAGTAAAATTGATATGAAACAATTTGAAAATAACACACCTAAACTAGACTTATTTTCTTTTTTTGAAGGTGAAACAATAGCGTATGGAATTTTTGAAGATAGATTTGGAAATTTAAAAAGACAGTTTAGGGTGAATATCTCAGGTAAAATTAAAAACCAAACTCTTAGTCTAGATGAAGACTTTTTATATGATGATGGTGAACAAGCTAATCGTGTTTGGACTATAAAAAAAATCACTGACAAAAATAAAGTTATATACAAAGGTCAAGCAGATGATATTGAAGGTAAAGCTTCTGGATCTATTTCAGGTAATACTCTTAATTGGTCTTATGATATTTATCTAAATATTAAAGGCTCAAATATTAAAGTTCACTTTAATGATTGGATTTATAAACAAAGTGAAAACTTAGCTATTAACAGGGCTTACGTAAGTAAATTTGGTATTAACATTGGATCGGTTACATTGGTGTTTTTAAGAGGTGAAACTGCAGCTCAAATAGGACCTTTAAATCTTAAAAGTTGGTAATATTTGATGCACAAAAAGCTTTATTTATTTTTATTATTAATTTTTATATTACCTCCCCATATTGTTCATTCAAATACAAATAACATAATTAAAGAAGATCAAGGTACTCTAAATATTTTAAATAACTATTTTTCCAAAAAACTTTTAGTTGGGAAAGCAAATTTGCAATTCCTTTTTTGGAATATGTATGATGCAAAACTTATTTCTGAAAGTGGAAAGTATCCCTCAAATAAATTTGCTTTGATTTTAAAATATAATAAAAATTTTTCAAAAAAAAGTGTCGTAGATGAAACAATTAATCAACTTCAAATGCAAAAAACATTTAATGAAACCGAACTAGAAGAAGTAAAGGTTCTATTGAATAAAGCATTCAGAGAAATTAAGAAAAATAATAAATTTATTGGAATTAAAAATAATAATGAAGCCATATTTTATTTTCAAAATGAAAAAGTATTGAGGACCGATAACTCTGAATTTATAAATCTTTTTTTTGATATTTGGTTAAGAAAAGATAGCCAAAATCCTAAATTCACAAAAGAATTATTGGGAAAAAATAAAGGTTAATAATATGAGATTAAGTGCATTTTTTTTCGAAATCATTCCTTTATCAGGATTTTTTATAGGAGCTCAATATTATACTCTTATTACTGCAGCCATTATATCATTAATCCTAGGACTATTAGTAATGCTTTCATTCTATATAATAGAAAAACGCATCTCTAAATTTCAAATTTTTGGTATATGTATGTCAGCCCTTTTTACTTTTTTTGCTTATTCATTTAATGACGACGAATTTGTAAAAATCCAACCAACAATTTTCAACGGTTTATTTAGTGCTGTTTTACTAATTGGAATATTTTATAAGAGAGCTATGATGAAACAATTTTTTGGATCTCAATTTTCTCTTAATGATGAAACATGGTATAAACTTAGTCTAAGATGGGGTTTGTTTTTTTTATTTCTAACAATTGTAAATGAAATATCTTGGAGATTTCTTGAGTCAGATGATTGGGTATTTATTAAAGTGTTTGTATTATCACCCTTAGTAGGAGTCTTTATGTTATGCCAATTACCAATTACATTAAAAGGAAGAATAAAGGCTAAATAAATTCAACTTGAACGAAGAAAGTCACGGAGACATTAAATGGATATAAAAATAATTGATGTAACCGTCCATGTTATCAAATCAGAACTAGATGTACCTTTTGCTTTCTCGCAAGGTTGGGTAAATAAGAGATCTGCAACAATTGTTGAAGTTAAAACAAATGAAGGAGTCGTTGGTTGGGGTGAAGCATTTTGCCAAGGATTAGAGCCTCCCGAAATATCCGCAGCTGTAATTGAAAATGCCTTAAAACCTATTTTGTTGGAACAATCTCCATTGGATATAGAAGTCCTTTGGCACAACATGTATAATTTAACAAGAGATTTTGGAAGAAAAGGATCTGTTATATCTGCTATAAGTGCTATTGACATAGCATTGTGGGACATTGCTGGTAAATATTATAACCAGCCTATACACCAGCTACTAGGTGGTGCATTTAGGAAAAAAATTAAACCTTACGCAACTGGTTTTTACAGATTAAAAGGAAAAGGCGAAGCAAACAGATTAGCAGAAGAAGCTTTGTCTCATTTTGAAAATGGTTTTGATCATATGAAAATCAAACTTGGTTTTGGAATAGATGATGATCTTAAATGTATGGAAACTATTCGAAATGCTCTAAAAAACAAAAATGTTACTCTTATGATTGATACTAATCATGCTTATGGAAGATCTGAGGCATTGATATTAGGGAAAAATCTAGAAGATTTTAGATTACGCTGGTACGAAGAACCTGTAGTTCCCGAGGATATAAAAGGGTATGCAGAACTGAGATCTAAGTTAGACATTCCTGTTGCAGGCGGCGAAAATGAACATACACTTTATGGTTTTAAATCACTTTTCGAAAATAATGCAATTGATATTGCTCAACCTGATATTGGATCTTGTGGTGGAATAACAGGAGCCAAACATATTATCAATTTAGCACACAGTTTTGGTGTGGAAGTTAATCCTCATGTATGGGGCTCAGCAATTGCTCAAGCTGCATCTATTCAAGTTATTGCATCAATTCCAGTGACACATTTTTCAGTTTTCGCTAGAGAGCCTATTTTAGAATATGATCAGTCTAGTCATCCATTTAGAAGAGAATTACTTTCAACGCCTTTTGAGCTTGAAAATGGTATGTTAAATATACCAAATGGGAAAGGCCTAGGAATTGAGGTAAATTTAGAAACAATAAAAAAATATAAGACTAATTGATATTAATTATGCTAGAGCTTTTAGATCCAATAATTAAATCACATAATGTAGAGATCTCAAACGGTCTTAAGGTACATTATTTAGAAGCTAATTTGAGTAAAATTCAAAAACCAACAGCCCTTCTTCTGCATGGGTTTCCTGAATTAAGTTTTAGTTGGCGAAAAATTATACCTGCTTTAGCTGACGAAGGTTTTAGAGTCATTGCACCTGATATGAGAGGATATGGTCAAACCTTAGGTGGAGTAAAAGAATTTAATGCAGACATATCTGAATATAGATTATTAAACTTAAGCACTGACATAATAAGTCTTATGAGTTCATTAAATATTGATAAAATTGACTTATTAGTTGGACATGATGCAGGCTCATCAGTTGCTGCAGTATCAGCTCTAATTAGACCAGACTTGATTAAATCTTTAGTCATGATGAGCGCCCCATATAGTGGCGTTCCAAATATAAACAGTAATTTGTCTTACGAGGATCCTATTCACAAAGATTTAGAAAATTTAGACCCTCCAAGAAAACATTATCAATGGTACTACTCTACAATTGAAGCCAATAAAGATATGCACTTGGAAAAACAGAAACTACATAAGTTTTTAAGAGCATACTATCATATGAAAAGTGCTGACTGGAAAGAGAACGTTCCTGACAAGTTGAATTCTTGGAATGCAGAAAACCTAGCTAAAATGCCAGAGTATTATATTATGCATCTTAACGAAGATATGGTCCAAAGTGTAATGCCGCACTATCCAAAGTTAAATTGTTATGAAAATTGGTTAAATGATCAAGAACTAGAAGTTTATACCAATAGCTTTTTAAAAAATAGTTTTCAACCTGCATTAAACTGGTATAGGTGCATGACCTCAAATGATCTTAATAGTGATTTAAGAATTTTTTCTGGCAAAAAGATTGAAGTTCCATCTTGTTTTATTGCAGGCGAAAAAGATTGGGGTATTTACCAAAAACCTGGAGCATTAGATATAATGGAAAATAATTTATGTTTGCATTATAAAGGTAGACATATTATCCAGAATGCTGGACACTGGGTTCAACAAGAAAATCATGTCGATGTAGCAAAAACTTTAATAGATTTTTTTAAAAATAATAATTTATTTTAGGAATTATTTTGAACTTCTCTTTATCTGGAAATCTCTTTAAGGGAATTGGAATAGCCACTATTGGTGCATTAGTTTTATCTCCAGATACCTTGTTTATGAGATGGTCTGAAATGGACGCATGGTCAATGCTGACATGGCGAGGCTTTGAAATGGGATTTATGCTTATCTTATTTTCTAGCTGTTTTGAAATTTATAGAAAAAATTTTAAAAAAGTTTTTTCAAGAGTTGGTATCTGGATAATATTATCTCAAATATTAAGTTCTATTTTTTTCACATTTGGTGTTGCTGAAACTTCAGTATCATTAATTTTATTTTGTTTGGCAACGTCTCCGATATTTGCCTCTATATTTTCAATTTTTATTCTTAATGAAAAAACAACAACTTCAACATGGATAACTGCTTTTTTTGCATTAATTGGAGTTGCTATATCTGTTGCAAATGGTGAAAATGTTTTAAATGCTCCTCAAGGTAGTGTTTTCATTGGTACAATATGTGGTGTTGGTGCTTCAGCTACTTTAGGCCTTAGTTTAGTATTTTTAAGAAGTAAGCCAGATATACCAGCTATGACAGTTACTGGAATAAGTTCATTTGGTTACGGTATTATTGGATTATTTATTGTATCACCAGATCTTCTTTTCAAAGGTGATATAATTGCAATTTCTTTATCTGGATTAATAATCCTTCCAATATCTTTTGCATGCTTGACTTTTGCTACAAGATATACACAAGCTTCAAATATTGGACTTTTAATGCTTTTAGAAACTGCTCTTGGTCCATTTTGGGTATGGCTTGGCACTAATGAAACTCCAAATTTCTATATGATAGTAGGAGGAGTTATAGTTATAATTAGCCTTGCATGGTATATATTGGTGGATCAAATAAAAATTAAATTTCTGAAATAATTTATTTTTTATTAAGTAGATATGTAGTTATTGCATCCCAATCTTTAAATGCTCCTTGACCAAAATGTATATGTTCCCCTTCAAATTTATCTGCACCATTTTTAGTCCTATCATCGATTAGATAATTACCTTTATTTAAATTTTTATGATGTGATAAAATTAAACGTTTATATGCGACTTCACCCAAATATTTTTTTACCCAAATGAGTTTATCAGACCATGCTGATGGATTATCCCAAGGAGCTGTTGACAAAAGATAAGTATCATAAACTTTAGATAGTTTTTCTACGCTTTCAATTGCGTCTTTAATTGGCATCATCAAAGAAAAAATTCCAGGGACGTCATCCAAACGTCCTTCATATTCATTTTTTTGTAATGCAGTTAATTTATTAATTCCAGATTTAAAATCAACTATTACGTTATCCATATCTATATAGATGATTTTCATATCATGCTCCAATTTAGTTATCTATTTTAAATTTTATAAAAATTTATTTAATTAAAATTTTAAAGTTTATTTAACTATTTCTAATATTTTTTGATTAAAACTTTATTTAGAGCATCTAATCATTTGCCAACACAATTATTTGATCTTTTTCTGAAAAAGTAATTGGTTTATTTTTAATAGGATTGATTACAATACCGAAATTGAGTTCTTTTCCGTTAAATAAAATTATGGGTTCATTCATAAATTTATTTAACTTATAACCTATAGCAATTTCATTTCTTGATTGAGCAGCGTAACTTATATCAAAAAAATCTAAATCATTACTAATATTTATATATTCACTTACAGGTTTTAGATAAATTTCAGAACCTTTCGGTCTAAAAACTTCTTTAAAAACCTTTGATAGTTTTTTATTTTCTGAAACTTGTGCGATGGTAGAGCTAATAAACTTTTCGCTTAAAATAAAATCATCAATCTGAGAATTTTGAATTAAATCATGATTGTTTGAATCAAAAAGTTCTGAAACTATTTTGAAAGAATAATTATTTTTGTTTTTTATATCTCTTAAATTCAGAATAATCATGATTGTTTTGTCATCAACAATATCTTCAGTAAATTCTTCTGCTACATCATATGAACTTTGTACAACTACAAAATCATATTTTTTATAATCAATTTTCTCAAGAAAGTCTCTATCCATACTTTTTATACATTGATAACTAACTTTTAAACTACTAAAATTTTTTGTTTTATTTTTGTTATTACCTTCATAAACATTATCACACAAAGACCCATTTGGAGTATATTTACCTAGCAATGTTAAAACATCATCAGTGAAATTATTTTTTCCTAAAAATAAAAATTTTTCTGCTGTTGGTTTTTTTCTTTTTAAAGATGTAAGAATATTTTTAAAATTAGCTTTAGGTTTTGGATTGTCTAATATAAATGTACTGTCATCTTCTGCAATACCAATGATTTTATCATTCTCTACAATGGTTGTATTTGGATCTGGGTTTAAATACGCATTATCATCTCTAAAAATTCCAATTATTGTGCTTGTATTAAAGTAATTTAAAATCTCAGAAAATTTCATATTATTGAGGCTTTTAAAATTATTAAAATAAATCTCATCACCTGCAAAATTTAGAATTTCTTCGTATATCAGTGGCAATCCATGTTGTCTGCACGTCTGCGCTTCTAACCTAGCGAGAAAATTATGAGATTCTATAATTTCTACCTCATCTTTTCCAATAAGTTTACACAGTCTTGCATCTTCTTGATCATTTACTACAGCAACAATATGAAAAGGTGTTTTACGTCGATTTTCATTATTAAGTATTGCTAATAATGTCTTTGAAACATCACTTTTTTTATGTGAATGCTGGTTGATTATAATCGATTTTGTATTATTAAGATTTAATTGATTAAGATCATTTTTGAATCGTCTATCACCTTCTCTACAAATTATCTTTGTATTTTTAAAATCTTTTATATTGTTCTTTATTATAGTAAACATTTCATCTCTTTTTTTTCTTCCAAGAACAACAATACAAGGATTTTTTTCACTTTCATTGGCTATAATTAATTCTTTAATTATTGACACAACGTGGATAGAAAATCCTAGAATGACTACATGATTGGTTTCAAATATTATTGAAGATGAGTTTCTGAGCTGATTTAATTTTTCACTTAAACCAGTCGTAATAGCTCCAATTAAACCAGCTGTAACAATAAGACCAGTTAAAAATATTAAAAAATTTATTAGTTCATATAAATAATATGGACTATCGGAGGGTTTATATTTTATAACTGAAAAAATAAATTCATTAAAAATACCTAGGAAAGTATAATTATACTTTAAAGAAAATATGTAAGTTAATGTTGTTAATAAAAATACTATTATCAATATAGCTACAACAAGAAGAGTGATAATACTAGAAGTCCCCTTGCTGAGGGCATTGTCTAAAGAATATAAAAGTTTATTATAATAGTTTTTCATATAGACTTAATTTGTTATTTAATAGATTTACTTAAATAAAAACCAAACTGCAGCAAGTGTTGCGTTGTTCATATTTCCATTTATTACTTTTTGTGCATCTTTAATTGATATCAATGTTTTTGATCTATTAGGACCTTCATATATTTTATCATTATATACATTGCATAATGTTTTTGATCTATTAGGACCTTCATAAACCTTATCACCATATATATTACATAAAGTCTTTGATCTATTTGGGCCTTCATATATTTTGTCATTATAATAATTAGCAACTGTTTTACTGCCATCTTTAAAGAATTTTCCATCAAATTTAATTGCCATTTTTCACCCCTCACATACATATAGTTTCAAATGTAATTTGTATAATTTTTAATTAATATGTTAATATATTATCTAATAATATATTTTTTACAATTTCAAATATAAAATGCATAAATTTTCTTCAAATACAATAAAGTCATTAAAATATTATGTTTATGGACTTAAATATCCAAATTCTGAGAATGATTATTTTTATATCGGTAAAGGTTTAGGAAACAGAGTTTTTTCTCATGTCCATCAAAAAATTAAAAAAGGCATAAAAGATCCAAAATTTGATATTATAAATTCTTTACGCAAAGTTGGTGGTCCTGAAATTGATATTATCAGGCATGGCTTGAATCCAAGAGAAGCACTTCTATTAGAGGCCGCATTGATTGATGTTTTTGGAGTTAATCAAATAACGAATAAAGTTAGAGGCATCGACTCTAATAAATTTGGAATAATGTCTATTAAAAACATTGAAGCAAATTATAAAGGTAAAGATTTTACATTAAATATTTCAGCAGTGTGTTTTAAAATAAATCAAGCATGGCACAAAGATATACAAGAAGAAACTTTATATAATAGTATAAGAGGCAATTGGGCATTAAGTTTAAATAGGGCAAAAAGAGCAGAATATGGAATTGGGATTCACAACGGAGTAATTAAAGGTATTTATAAAATATGTAACTGGGAACAAGGAACCCCCTCATCAAGAGGTTATAGATATCGTTTCAATGGTTATAAAGAGGATCAATTACAAAAGTATATCGGATATAGTTTAGTAAATCATCCAGGACACAAAGTTAGAGGACCTTTGTTTTATTATAATTGTAAATAGCTTTACAAATAAAATTTAAAAATAGTTCTTTAATAGTTTTCTGGCCAATGAAATTTCCAACCACCTGACATTGATCTTGTATTTCTACTTATAGTAAATTGAGATGTAGAACCACTCCCTTTTTTAGAATACACAATAGTATATTCATTCATTCCTTTTGCTTTTAAAGCTCTCATCTCAAGACCATTTGGTACTGTAACTTGTGGCGGATTAAATTTATTACTTCCTCGTTTAGCCAAGTATCCTGCTGCCATCCAATCAAGAATACCCATAAACTTCTCCTACTATAATTAACCTTGACTAATGATAAAAAAACTAAAAAAATAATCAATAAAAATTATATCTAAAAAGTAAAGGGATAAGTATGAAACCTATGGGTGAGATGACAGAAAAAAACCTTCTTATAACAGCTAAAATATTTTGGCCTAATGGAGAATGGGGTAGTCAGAAAAGATTTGCCTATGACCCAAAAAACAAAAGAAAATATTATATGGTCGATTGTTATTCAGATAAAATGAAAATTATTTGGGAGTATGAAGGCCCCGATCATTATGAAAATGTTTGGAAATTAAAAAGAGATGAAGAAAGAGCTGAATATTTTATAAATCTTGGTTATAAATTTTTAAGATGGCCGTATTGGCTTCAATTAACAAAAGATGTTGCTAAACATTTTTTTGGTAATGATTTTTCAGAAAAAAAATATTTAAAAGCAATAAAGGAAGTTTATAAAGTGGACAAACCTGAATTTGTCTTATCTCCCGGCTTACATGAATCTAAAAATACACCTGCGAATTATGTGGCTAATGGCGTAAGAAGATTTATGAAAGAATTAGATGAATTACCTAGCTCTGCAAAAGCTCAACTAGCTGAAGGTCTTAGAAGGTATATTGAAGCTGTCGACAATAAATATTTAGTAATTGGTGAACAAGAAAGTTTTGTGAAATTATTACAAACTCCAATAAGTGAAGAAGATTTAAAAATTCACTATTATCGAAAGAAATTATAATAAATTTATGGGTTTATAATGGATAAAAATTACGTTTATTTATGTGGTGGCATGGAAGGCTACAAACAAAATGAAATGATGAAGTGGAGAGAGCAAGCTACTAATTTACTCTCTAAAGAGGGTATAAGAACACTTGATCCAACCAGAAGATGGGAACAACATTGTGATTATAATGATAAAAATAATGTTAATCGAATAGTTAAAATGGATTTACAAGATATTTCTAATAGTTCAGTTTTATTATGTGATATGCGAGAAGATCAACCCGGAAAGCGTTGGGGAAGTATGGCAGAAGTTGCACACGCACACACAAAAAATAAGATAATAATTGTCTGGAGAGGTAAAAAAGATACGATTCATCCTTTTTTAGAGTTTTACGCAACTGAAATTCATTTCACTTTACAGGATTGTTGTAAGTCTATCATAGATTATTATAATTAATTTTATATCCAGAAGATTAGAATAACTGGGATTGAAACACACACTATTATAATTTCTAGTGGCAACCCCAATTTCCAATAATCTCCAAACTTATAATTACCAGGACCCATAACTAATGTATTACACTGATGACCTATCGGAGATAAAAAAGCACAACTTGCACCAATTGTAACAGTCATTAAAAAGGCGTCTATTGACACTCCCATTTCCAAGGCTATGTTTACTGCAATTGGAGCCATGATAACTGCAGTAGCAGCATTATTAATAATATCAGATAAAAACATTGTTATGATCATTAAGATAACTAGTATCCAAACTAAATCTAAATAATGTGATAGTGAAGCTAGTGAAGACGCAACATATGATGAAATACCATACTCGGTCAGTGTATTACCAATTGGTATCATAGTCGCCAATAAAACTACAACTGGCCAATCAATATGGCGATAAATACTGTCACCATTTAGAAGCTTAACACTTGCAAAGGCTAAAACACATAATAGGAATGAAACAATAATTGGTAAAATATCAAAAATTATTACTAATAAACTTATCGCAAAAATACCTAATGCTAAAAAACTTTTTGAATTATCTTTAAATATATCAAATTCTCTTTGCCATAAGGGCATCAAACCCGCGAGTTCCAAACGCTCTCCAATTTTACTCTTGTCTCCTCTATTTGCTAATAGCAATACATCTCCTGATTGAAAAATTTCATTTGATAATCTAAACCTAAATTTTAATCCCTTTCTCCATAATCCCAATAAAGATAAATTATCTCCTATTAATCTTTTAAAATAATTATATCTCCTGCCTATTAATCTAGATTTAGGGATAATAATAGCTTCAATTCCTCCAAGATTATTTTCTTCTGAAATGTTAGTGTCTGAATTTATAGTTAGCCCAAACCGTTCTTGAATTTCTGCAATATAATCTGTATTTATTTTTAATATTAAGATTTGTCCTTGCATCAACTTTTGATTTCCATGTATTTCATCTTTAATATTATTTTCGTTAATAAATCCCATTAAAGAAGTATCTACATCTAACATCTGCCTAAATTCATAAGCTCTTTTATCAATTAAAGGGCTTTTTTGGTCTATAATCATTTCAACCAAGTAATTGTCTAACTTAATTAAAGGATTATTTTCAGAATTTATTGACCTCAAAGGTATAAATTTCCATCCAACTAAAACAATAAATAAAACCCCTATAATACATACAGGCAATCCGATATAGGTAAAATCAAAGAAACTAAAGTGAGAAGTAAGATAATCACCTCTAATTTCAGATATTATAATATTTGGCGGAGTTCCAATTTTAGTGTTCATGCCACCTAAGATTGAAGCAAAAGCAAGTGGCATTAAAAACTTTGATGGATTCCAACTCATGTTTTGACATATGGCTAATGTTATTGGTAGTAGCATTGCCATAGCTCCAATGTTATTCATAAAAGATGATAAAAATGCAGCGACAAAACACAAGATGACGATAAATTGAATCTCAGATTTGATTATCCTCTGAAAAAAAATTCCTATAAAAGATATAAATCCTGATTTTTCCAGTCCCTTACTTATTAAAAGTACCAATGCTACGGTTATTACTGCTGGATGACCCAACCCTACAAAAGCTTGCTGAGGTTTAACAAAACCTAAAATTACAAATAATGCTAACACAATAAGCGCAACAGCATCATATCTAAATTTTTCCCATATAAATAAGAAGATTAATATCATAAATAAAAAAGAAATAATATATTGTTCATTCATAAGGAGTATCCTTTATGATTTGTAATATAATAAAAAATTTACTAAATATAAATCACTTCAATACTTTTTATAAGTTTAAAATATTATTTCAATTTTATTGAAAGCAAGAATGTGGATGATTTATTATTTAGTAATATTAAAAAGTCAAATATTTTGAAATTATTGCAGTAATATAATTCTTGCAAAAGTATATAATATTTTTCCTACTAAACCCTTAGGTTGATAATCAGAGATCGGATTATAATTATCACTATAATAAACCATATTCATATATTCAGTATGACTTAAAGGCCTTGATGATGAATATATTGTATCATTATAGTTTTTATTTATTTCAATTGGCTTATAAATATATGTAGTTTCTGTATCAATAATTTTAGGCGTAGAAACATCAATAGTATCTGCAGAAAAATTAGAATTTAAATTAACACCTTCATTTTTTTTTAATGTCTTACAATTATATTCTGTTGTGGCGTTTATAATCTTATCATTCCTATATTCTACCTTTTTTATATAAAAACAGTTATTAGCAAAAACTTCAGAAACTAAGTTTAAGATAATCAAGGTCCAAATTAATATTATTGAAAAAATTTGTTTTAAAATACACATTAAAATCTTAGTCTGATTTTGGTGAATGAACCTCTTTTTCAAGTTCTTTCCATGCACTAGTTGAATTAATTTTAGAGTAAACTAGTTGATTTTTCATAATCCTATTTAAAATAACTTCTTTGGCTGTATCTTCTGAATATTCCAGTAACACGTATGCCTGAAATTGAGTTCCAAACGAATTAACTTTAATCTCTTTAGGTTGATAACCTGCAACATCTACTGACGATATAATATTTTTTGTAACTTTTTTAACATCTGAAATTGTTGAGGAATTAATTTGATCATCACCTAATTTTGTGACAAATGTTTTTATCATTCCATTCATCTTACCATTAATTCTATCAGCTAATGTATATTTTGCGTTCATAGTCGCCATATCTACAGATAATTGTACATCTGGTGAAACAGCTGCTCCAACTGAGTAAACCTTATTTAAATCTTTTGGTGGGGTTAAATACCATTTGGGAATATTTAAAACCGTATCTTTTACCTTGTTAACTTTGAATTTAATTAAAGGTTTATCCAAAATTGAAAGATTTGCTTTTTCAGCACAAGCAAACAAAGATAAAGGTAATAAAACCTTGATAGATTTTTTTATGATGTTAATCATTTTTTCTCCTTAAATAAAAACAAAAATAAGTTTGTCTTTATAAATTAAAAGCTTGATTTATTAATACATATACATTTACCATGACAAAAAGTGTCTAGGAAAGTATGATGTCAAAGAAATTAAAAGAATTAATACTTTTAGCCATAGATTTACAAAGCTCAAGCATTGGGTTAACTAAAGAAGAGATAATAGAAAAATGCTTGGAAAGAGGAATATCTCCTTCAAAAAGAACAATTGAGCGGTGGCTAAAACAGCTTTATCAATTAGGTCTTAATGTAGAGAAATTAAGAGTCGATACTGACCACCATAATATCAATAGATATACAATAAAAAATTTGCCTAATTCATTAATGAACTTATCAACTATTGAGAGATCTTCTCTAGAAAGACTTTTGCTTCGTTTAACAGATAAAACAGAAAAAAATGCTATTTCAAAAATAATTGCTAGTCAAAAATCACTATCAAAAGCAATATTGAATGATCTTGTAGAACTTATTGAAAATACATATTACGCTGGCTTGATATCTCCTAAAATTATTGTTGACGACAAAAATATGGTTGTAATTGAAAACGCTATTAAAGGTCTTGAAATAATAAGATTTGATTATGAGAACGATGATAAAAAAACCAGTAAAAATATAGAAGTGAAACCACTAGGCTTACTTTTTGGAAGATTTGGTTATCTTATTTGTATAAATTACAAGGAACATCCTATGACATACCGATTAGATCTAATTAAAAATGTAAAATTGATGGGCAAATATTTTGAAAGAGATAAAAATTTTAACTTTAAAGATTATGCAAAAAAATCTTTTGGTGTTTATCAAGGTGACAAAATTATAAAAGCAAAAATATGGTTTGATAAGTTAATTGCAAAAAGAGTACAAAAAATTAATTTTCATCCCTCTCAATCAATAACAAAAAATAAAGATGGTAGTATAATCTTAACTTTAATTTGTGGAGGCTATAGGGAATTAATATGGGAGATATTTCATCCTGATTACCTAGGAAATGTGAAAATATTAGAACCAAAAAAACTAAAATATGAAATTAAAAAATATTTAACAGAACTTAAAAAAATTACTCCTTAAATCTCAAATCATTTAAATTTTTTTGAAATGCTAAAGGAGCATCAATATCTTTTAACAAAATATGCCCAGAACCTGTTCCAGAAATACTAATTGAACCATAACCTAAAATACGACCGAGTATGGATTGTTGCAAGTCAACCTCTTCGATTTTGCTAATACCTATTTCTTCAGTATTTCTAGCAATCCAACCTATTTTTTGAATATATCTAGTATTCGTTAATGCTCTCTCAGTTGTCCACTTATTTATCATCATTTTTAAGAATATAAAAATTCCAATTATGAATAATCCTAAAAAAATTAAATATAAAAATGCAATGAATGTATAAATCCAATGGAATTTGACTTTGTAAACAATCTTTTCAACATCACTAATAGTATCTTCAATATAACCCAAAATAATACTTTCATTTCAAATAATTTTAATAATATTCATCAAGTACAATAGTCGTCAATATTTACAAAAAATTTTTTATTGATTAAATATAATTATGAGAAAATTCAATTTAATTAAAATAGAAAATAAAAAAATTACTTTAATTAAAATGCTATTAGTAGCTATTCCTTCTTATATAGTAGCTTTTACAACAGAAAAAGTAGCGTATGTAGTGCCAACTATTGCAATGATGATTATGATTGCAAACTCAGTTGAAGTAGGAAACACTACTAATCGAAACAGATTAGAAGATGAAGCATCAATAGATGGAGAAAGCAGTGATTTTGATGAAGGAGATGGAGGAGTTTAATTGAAAAACATTAGTATTAAAAACCCAAAACTATTATTGTTAAAAATTTTCATAATTTTCATTCCTGTTTACTTCATTGCCTATTTTACTGAAAAAATGGTATACATTTTACCAACTCTTGCTATTGGAGTCATGTTTGGAACAACTTTAAATGAGAGTGTTACAAAAGAGGATAGTGAAATGGACGCTGACACATCGGATTAACTAAAGACTAATGTTCTTATCAAAATCAAAACTTCAAAAACATAGACAATGTCCAAAATATCTTTGGTTAGCGGAAAACAATCCAACTTTAGAAGAAACAAATGACATATCGGAAATTATAATGGAACAAGGAAATGTTTTTGGTTCTTTAATAAAAAATAATTTTTATAATACTTTCGATATTAAAGAAAAAAATATTCAAAAAGCAATTATTGAAACCAATAACCTTATAAAAGAAATTGTAAAAGAAGAAAAAGATGCAACAATTTTTGAACCAGCTTTTTTGTACAAAGATGTTATAGTTAGAGTTGATATTTTTGAATATATTTCAAAATTAAAAAAATGGAATATAACTGAAGTTAAAAGCGGAAATATTTTTAAAAAATTAGATATAAAAGATCACCTTCTATTTGATGCTGCCATTCAAAATTTTGTAGTTAAAAATAATAATATTAGAGTTAATAATGTATATCTTGGTTATCCTAATAAAAAATTTGTTCTTAAAACTGAAGGTGATTATAAAAATTTATTATCGTTAGAATTAATAAATACAGAAGTGCAAACTCTTTTCGAAGAAGTAGAAAACGAAATTAAAAGTGCATATAAAAATATTTTACAAACTGATGAACCTGATATAAACATCGATTCACATTGCAATAAGCCTCACCACTGTAGTTTTATAAATTATTGTTCGAAAGCGGAAATTCTTAAAGATGAGAAATTAGATACTCCTGTATGGTATCTTGGAGGGTCGCCAACAGTTAAGATAGTGAAAAGTTTAATGGAAAAAGGATATAGAGATTTATCACAAGTTCCTGATGAATATTTAAAAACAGATATTCAAATCAAAATGAAAAAAGTATCTCAAACTAAAAAAAATTTCATAGATAAAAAATTAATTAAATTCTTAGAAAATGAACCTTGGCCAAGATATTTTCTTGATTATGAAACTATTTCAAGTCCCTTTCCTTTATTTTTAGGAACTAGCCCAGGAGGTAGAATACCTTTTCAATATTCAATCCATAAATGGGAGCAATATGACAAAGAACCTATTGCTTTTGATTTTGTTCATAATCAAACGTCTGACCCTAGAACAATTATGGGACAAAAGATATGTGAAATAATAACAGAAAAAAAATGTGGTATATATACTTGGCATGGAAGAAGTGTAGAAGCACCAATTACGAAAGATATAATAAATTTTACTGAAGAAACTAAATATAAAGATCAATTAAGAAATATTTTAGAATTAATGAAAAAGGGTGATTTACTCCCCTACTTTAAAGAAAACTTTTATATGTATGGCCAAGAAAATTGGAGTGTAAAATCTATTGCTGAAAATCTATTAGATCATAATCCTTACTCAGATTTGAAAATTAAGGGTGGAGCAGAAGCGATGGAAATTTACCATCAATATAGAAAAATAAATAATACAAATAAAAATGAAATGAAAAAAAACTTAATTGACTATTGTGCAGTGGACACCAGTGTTATGATAGATATTTGGAAAGCAGTATTATCATATAATTAAAATTTGTAGTTTAATTTAGACTTCATAAACTTTCCTTTTTACGAAAATAAAATCTGTTAGATTAATGCCAAGAATAGATTAGTGTCAGACAAAATTTTTAGGTATATTAAATTTTAAAATACACTGAGATCTATATTCTTTTAATTCTTTATCTAGTTTTGTATTAAAATTAAATCCCCAAACAGGACCTGGCCAAGCAGGATCATCTTTATTTCTTAGAACCAAATGTAGATGTAATTGAGATACAACGTTTCCTAACATACCGATATTAATTTTATCATATTCTTCATTTGATTTAAGAAAATTACCTA
>CACEFQ010000007.1 GCA_902558885.1 uncultured SAR116 cluster alpha proteobacterium | reverse complement strand
TAGGTTTGCTTATCAAGAGAAGGACAATGGTGAACTTGATAATTTTGCTTATTTAAAATGTACTGATTTTGAAAATATTTATGATGCCATTGAGCATTACCAACATACAAATAATTTAGACATCGAAAACATGTCAATTGCATTAGCATCACATACAACAAAAGATGTAATTAAATTTACTAATAATCATTGGCAATTCAAACAATCCGAAATTTTTAAATATTTTAATTTAAACAAGTTAATTTTTATTAACGATTTTGTAGCACAATGCCTAAGCTTAAACTCTTTTTACGAAGATATATCTGAAAATAAAGTATTGGATGAAAAATTATTAGGCAAATATGATTTAAAAACTATTAGAAATGGTATACCTACAAAAAATTCCCCCCTTTTAGTTTCTGGTCCTGGTACCGGTCTGGGAGTATGTACTTTATTAAATATAAATAATTTTCCAATAGCCATAGAAGGTGAAGGAGGACATTCGTCTTTTGCTCCAAATTCTGATATTGAAATAGAATTACTCCAGTTTTTAAGAAAAAAATATAATCATGTTTCTAATGAACGAATTGTAAGCGGTTCAGGTATTGAAGAAATATATGAATTTATTTGTTTTAAAAATGAAAGCCCTTCAGAGAAGTTAAAAGCACCGATAATTGGTGATTATGCTTTGAAGGGCGAGCCCAGAGCATATGAAACTATTAAATTATTTTTTAGTATTTTTGGTACAATAGTATCTAGCGTTATTTTAATTAATGGAACACAATGCGGTGTTGTGATTGCAGGTGGGATCACTCCAAAATTACAATCAATTTTAAGTGAAAGTAATTTTGATGTAAATTTTTTGAATAAAGGAAGACGATACGAATATGTAAAAAATATACCGGTATGGCTTACTGAAAATAATAATAATGGTTTGATAGGCGCATCCAAAGCTATAAATAACCCGCATTACAGCTCAAAAATTATAACAAATAAATAAATTTTGCTTTTAAAAAAAATATTCAATAGTTTACATTATTATTAAAGGGGGGAGATTTTTGTTAAATAACGAATTAATAACTTTTTTAAAGAAGTTTGATACTCCTACAATATCAAATGCTCTTGATATTTTTAGGGGCTCAAGATCTGCTGATGGTTATACAAAATATCCATTTATATCAGCAAATCCTTCTCTTGAACCTATTGTTGGAATAGCAAGAACAGCTAAAATAAGAGCTTCTAATCCTCCTATATTATCACCTGAAGAAACCACATCTATAAGATTAAGATATTATGAATATATTTGTAAAAAATTTGAAGAATACCCAGAAGCTTCACCAGTATGTGTAATTGAAGATCTAGATTGGCCAAATCCAACAGGATCGTTTTGGGGTGAAGTGAATGTTTCTCTACATAAAGGCTTGGGACTGGAAGGTACAATAACGAGTGGTTTATTAAGAGATTTAGATGCAATAGATAAAAGTTATCAGGTTTTAGCTAATGGTATTGGACCAAGTCATGCTTACGTTCACGTTGTTGAATTCAAATCATCTGTTAACGTCCACGGCCTCAATATTAACGATGGTGATATAATTCATGCAGATCAACATGGAGCAGTTATTATACCAGACCAAGCGCTCTCAATTATCAAAAAAGCTATTAATCACATGACTAAAAAAGAAAACCATCTTATCGAAGCTGCAAAACAAGACAACTTCAATATTGAAAAACTCAAAGAGGCATGGACAAAAGCTTCAAATGAAAAATGGGAGGGATGAATATTGTTTGAAATTGATCAGAAAGCTAGAAGACTCACACAAAAAGAAAAAAAGCAATATATAAATGAAGGATACGTAACTGGTCTTCCAGTGTTCTCAGAAAATGCAGTTAAGGACTTGCATAATTGGTATGATGAACTTAGTTCAAAGTTACCTCCAAATATTGATATTAATAAGACTAACATGTGGCATAAAGCTAGTAAAAAATTTTATGATCTGTGTAGAACACCAGCTATTTTAAATTATGTTGAAGATTTGTTAGGTCCCAATTTTGTTCAATGGGGCGGACAATTTTTTAGTAAAGAACCTAAAGATGGTTCAGTGGTACCATGGCACCAAGACGCTCAATATTGGCCATTAAATCCATCTAATGCTGTCACAGTATGGCTTGCAGTTTTTGATACAGATGAAGAAAATGGTGCAATGAAAGTTGTTTCTGGAAGTCATAAAATGGGACGATTTGTTCACAAAAAAAATACTGCTAAAAATTTAGTTCTTGATCAAGAAGTATCATTTGATCAATTAGATGAAACAAAAATAGTTTCACTAAATTTGAAAGCTGGAGAAATATCCCTTCATAATGATGCCCTTTTACACGGATCGGAAGCAAATAATTCTGATAGGAGAAGATGTGGTGTTACCATGAGATTTTCACCAACTAATGTCAAGGGTGATTTAAAAATTTGGCCTTTTTTTGAAACACAACTTGCTAGAGGTGTTGATAAATTTAAGTTAAATCCTACAGCTCAAATTCCTAGAGGAGAAGCAACTCCTCAAAAAATGTTTTCATTTTCGCACGAATTTGAAAACGAGTGGTAATTCTAAACACACTCTAACATTTCAATATCTTGACCACTTTTAAGTCTTTTCAATCCAATTGATTTAACTTTAATTTCATTCCTTGCTGTCATCCAGGCATCACTTGAAATCAAAATTTGATTTGATTCGGACATATCACATATGTTGAATGCGACATTAACTGTTTTCCCTAAAATATCAAATTGGACTGTTTTAGTTCCAACAGTGCCAGCTACCAGTGAGCCTGAGTGTATACCAAGATGAAGATCCCAAGGCATTGAATGCGAGTTTGCAATCTCTCTTAATTTGTAAGAGCAATCAACACATGACTTTACTGGAGAGATAGCATGCGAAGACAAACCAGCAACCGCAACAATAGCATCACCAACCGTTTTTATTTTTTCCAACCCAAATTCTTCAAAAGCTTTTTCAAAATTTTCTACAAGACCCTGCAAGGTTTCAACTACTAATTCAGGATCATTTTTTTCACAAAAAGAAGTAAAACCAACTAAATCACAAATTAAAATTGCTACATCATCATATCTTCTTGACCTCACTTTACCAGATGACTGTAGTTCATTAGCCACAGAAGTAGGCATAACAGTTTTCAATATTTGTTGGGATCTTTTTTTATCTGTTTCAACCCTGTCCAGATAATTTTCTTCTGTATCTCTTAATCTTTTTTTCTCTAAACTTGCACCAACTCTGGCTTTGAGCAAAGTTCCATTAAATGGCTTGGTAATAAAATCGTCTGCACCATTTATTATGCATTCAGCAGCAGTTTCAACTTCATCTGATGCAGTAACCATAATTACTGGGATCGATCTTTGAAGAGGATCACCTTTTAAATATTTAAGAACTTCAAGGCCACTCATATCTGGCATCATTAAGTCTAAAAGAATTAAATCAAATTTATGTTCTACAGCCATCTTTAGGGCTGTTTTTCCACCCTCTGCTAAAAAAATATTTGTATAACCATCTCTTTTTAACCTTCTTTCAAGTGTGTATCTATTATCTTCAATATCATCAACAATTAGAATATTAGCATCTTCTTTATTAATCATTTTTAATACCTAACTGCTCTGATATTTTAGATAATAATCTATTAATATCTACTGGTTTTGTATCATAATCATTACATCCACTATCGAGTGCTCTTTGCTTATGTTCTTCCATTGCATGAGCTGATAAAGCAATTATTGGGATTGATTTAAGCTCTTCATTACTTTTAATATGTTTAGTAGCAGTCCATCCATCCATCTTGGGTAAACTTAAATCCATTAGAATAAGATCTGGTTTTTCTGTTGATGCCATCTCTACACCCTGCTCACCATCTACAGCAACAACTATATCAAAACCTTTTCTTTTTAATCGTCTAGATAACATATAAACATTATCTTCATTATCTTCTACGTATAAAATTTTTGTCATTTTTAACCTCCTTCTTTTGAAGAAGTTTTGATTACATTACCTACCTCACTTACAATTGTTGATAAAGTATCTTCACTTTTTTCAAGAATTCTCTGTACTTCCCCAGATAAAAATGATTTTTCATACTCACTTAAATCTGCACCAGTTAAAACTAAAATTGGAATAGAATTTAGATCAGTTTCTCTAATTGATTTTAAAAACTCAAAACCGTTCATAACAGGCATCATCAAATCTAATAAAATTAAGTCAGGTTTAATTTCTTCCTTTTGTAAAAGTGACATCCCAACTTTCCCATTTTCAGCCTCTATAATTTCTACACCCATTTTTTCTAATATTTCTTTTATAGTAAATCTTAGGCTTTCATCATCCTCAATAATACAAATTTTTAAGTTCTCTTTGTCACCTATCAAATTTCTTATTGATTTCATTAGATATTCTTTTTGAATTGGTTTTGATAAAAAATCTGCTGCTCCAAGTGAAAAACCTTTGTTTTTTTCATCTAATATTGAAGCCATAATTACTGGAATATTTGAAACTTCAGGATCAGCTTTTAAAGTACGCAATACTGACCAACCATCCATTTCCGGCATTAAAATATCTAGAGTAATTGCATCTGGTTTAAGTTCTCTTGCTAAATGAATTCCATCCTTACCGTTCGGTGCAATTACAACTTGGTATCCTTCTTTAGAAAGCTGTCTTTTCATTAACTCACTAACAGTAGGATCGTCATCAATAATTAAAATTGTTTTTCCATAACTATTGTCTAATGAAATTACGTTTTCTATAAGAGAACCTGTTTCCTTGTTTGGATTTTTAAAACTTTCAGATGCACCAATGAAGTCTGCAAGGAATGTTGCAGTAAAAGTTGTACCTTTTCCTAACTCACTATTAACTACAACATCACCACCCATTAATTTTGCAAGTTGTTTTGATATAGTAAGTCCTAGACCAGTACCACCATATTTTCTAGTGGTTGAACTATCAGCCTGGACAAATGAATTAAACAATCTAGACATCTGATCGTCAGACATGCCTATACCAGTGTCACTTACATCTATGGAAACCAAATCACCACCATCACGTAAAATTTTGTTAACTAGAACACTTATTTTCCCTTTTTCAGTAAATTTACAAGCATTAGAAATTAAGTTTAAGACAACTTGTTTAACTCTTGTTTGGTCAGCAGTTACAAAATCAATTTCTGTTTTGTAATCTATTATTAATTCATTATTATTCTTTTGAGCTAATGGTGATGATGTCTTCATAACATCATCCAGAATTTGTTTTAACTCAAAAGTTTCATTAAATAATTCAACCCTTCCTGCTTCAATTTTTGATAAATCTAACACATCATTTATGAGCGTTAAAAGATGCTTTCCAGCATTAAAAACTCTATCAAGTGGCTCTTCAAAATCATCCAAGCCATCATCTGCAGCATCTTCTTTTAACATCTCTGTTAAACCTATTATAGCATTTAAAGGAGTTCTTAATTCATGGCTCATATTTGCCAAAAATTGACTTTTAGTCTGATTGGCTGCATCTGCTTTTTCTCTTGCTATATCTAATTCTGAAATAGTCTTATTTAATTCTTCTTCCCGTTTTTTTAGCTCAGTTATATTTGTAAAAATGGAAAACAAGCCGCCATCATTTAATCTTGTTGAGGTTGCGTTCCAAAATGTACCATTATAAAATTCTGGAGTAAGAAGACTTACTTCCCCTGTAACTTTTTTCCTATTTTCTACAACATTGTTATAATATTCATTTTCTGCTTCTTCGTTATCAAACTTTAAAAATTTATTCTTTTTCTGTCTTTCAGTATATTCTTTATAACTTATACCTACGTCAAAAGTCATGCCTGCACCTTTTTGAATATTTTTAGCAAAATCATTTGCAAATGAAAGATTATCATTTTCATCCCACATGGTTATTCCGTGTGGCATGCTATTTAAAGCATCAGACATTTTTTGCTCAGTTTCTTTAATTTGTTCTTCGGCTTTTTGAATTTCTTTTTCTTTATTTTTAACATCAGTTATATCTGAATAAACTTGCAGAAAGCCTCCATCTTCAAGCTTTGTATCTGATACAAACCAAGATGTCCCGTTAATAAAAGAGATTTCATAAACACTATTATTATTACTTTTTCTAATTATGTCTCTTTGTTTATAAAACTCTTCAAAACTCATTCCCTCAGGAATATCGACAAGGTTTTTCTTTTTAACGTTCTCAAGCATATCTTTTCTATGAATTCCCGGCTTAAGAGTGAAACCAAAACCCTTTTGGATATCTCTTGCTATCTTATTACCCATAACTAAACTATGGTCTTTATCCCATAGAAAAATCGCATTAGTTGTTAATTCAATTGCATCACTTAATTGTTTTAAAGAATCTTCTCTTTTTTTGATTTCTGTAATGTTTGATAAAATTGAAAACACACCTCCATCTGGCAATCTTGTTGATGTTGACTGCCAAATGGAGCCATCATAAAATGGGGGTGTTTCTATTGTAAAAACACCCTTAAAATTTTTTCGTTTTTCAACTGCATTTTTATAATAATTATCTTCATCAATTTTATTATCAAAAGTAAGAAATTTATTTTTCTTAGATTGGTTCATATAGTCTTGGTAAAAAGAACCAACCTTTAAATTTATATTACCTCTTTTCCAAACTGTTTTTCCAAAATCATTAATCATTAATAGTTTCATATCTTTATCCCACATTGTAATACCGTGGGGCATACTATTAATTGCATTAGTTATTTTTTCTTCAGCCTCTCTTACTTTTCTTTGACTTTCAGCAACTTCTTTTTCTTTTTCTCTAATTTCAGTAATGTCTGTCCAAACCTGAAGAGTTCCTCCATCATTAAGTCTAGTCGAATTGCCTAAAATGACTAATTTTTTTTCTTTAAGATTTATTACACTCTCTACAGTTTCTTGGTTGGTTAAGTTAGAGATTGCTACTTTTCTTTTCTCAACCCACTCTTTTGCAGGTAAACCTTCATTGTTTTGTAAAGCTCCTGATTTTAAACCAGCTTCTAACATATCAAACCTTGAAACACCTGGTTTTAAATCAAATCCCATTCTTTTTTGGATGTTTCTGGCTTTTTTATTTGCCATTATCAGATTATTATCTTTGTCCCACAACATTAACATATTAGGTATTATCTCGATGGAGTCACTCAACAATTTAAGTGAGTTTTCCCTTTCTTTTATTTCTGTAATATTCGTAACAATTTGAAGAGTTCCACCGTCTGGTAATCTTTTTGAAATAGCCAATGAAGAATTTCCACTAGAAAATTCAACCTCTCTTCTATCCTCATCCTCTAACATATCAAACGCTTTTTTTCGTTCTAAAATAAAGTCTTTCTCAGATTGTCCTTTTCTTGGTAAAAATACTCCTTTTTTTACACCATTTTTAACCATTTCAAGCCTTGATGATCCAGGTTTTAAATCAAAACCAAGTTTTTTCTGATCCTCTCTGGAGCTCTTATTAGCTGTAATAAGATTATTGTTTTTATCCCATAACATAAGAGTATTAGGCATTACATCAATAGCGTCTGCTAGTTGTTTTAATTTTTCTTCTTGCTCTACAATTTCAGTTACGTTTGTCATTAACGTAAGTACGTTTCCTTCGGAGGTTGGTGTGTCTTTTACTTGCACCCATCTATCAGTAGGTCCCTTGATTAAAAATTGTTGAGATTTTCCTGTATTTTTGGCTGTAATATAATTTTTTTTGCGGATATTTATTTCTTTAATGGATAGAATTTTCTTTTTTTTAAATATTTCTATTCTATCAAAAAAATTTTGACCTATTTCGAAGTCAATATTTAATTTAATAAATCTATCAGAAATATTTTTATTTCTATAAGCAATGTTATCATTAATATCCCATAATATTATTCCCGTTTCTTCTTTATCAAATGCATCAATCAAGCTTTCTGCTAATTTGATATTAATTTCCATCGAAAATACTCCTCTAACCTTTATTACATTTTCTTTTCAACTGATCTTAACCTATATGACAAGGCCTTTAAGCAACCTTTAACAAAAACATCTGAATTATTTACTCTTTTATCAAATTCATCTTTAGTTATTGAAATGATTTCACTCTCAACTAAGCATCTTGCCGTTGCCATTCTAAGTTCATTTTCTATGACACCCATCTCTCCAAAAAGTTCATTCTCTTGGATTATAAAATTTGGTTTATTAGTTTCATTTGTGGGTAAAAAAATTCCTACTGATCCCTTAACCAATAAGTACATCTTGTCAGGAAGTTCTCCAACTTTAAAAACACTTTGATTTTGATTAAATTTAGTTTTTTCCATTAGAACTCTATGACCTCATTTTCAGATGCAAATTTGATTTTTTTATTACTAATTTTTTTTTCTATATTTTTTATTTCTTTATCATCTCTAGATGGTGAATGATGAGAAATAAGAAAGTTTTTAACATCAATTTTATTTGCTAAAGTAATGCCCTGTTCAATACTAGAATGCCCCCAGCCCTTTTTATCTGACAACTCACTATCTAAGAACATGCCATCCCAGATGATAGTTTCTGATTGATCACAAAAATTAATCAATTTCTCTTCTTGAACATCTTCATATTCATTATCTAATAAATAACAAAACTTTTTTTTACCACTCGTAATGCTATATCCAGAGGAATTTCCGGGATGATTTAAATCAATAGAATTTATATTTAAATCTTCGAAATTATTTACAACCTGTTGAAAATCTAAAAAATCAAATCTATTGATGATTTCAATAAAATTTACTGGAAAATACGGATTACTGTAGTAAGCACTTAAATTTTTATAGGTATCAGTTTTGTTAGAATGAGCTGATGTTAAAGTAATTTTTTTACTTGTGTTAGTATAATAATTATTAAAAGCTAGTCCTTGTATATGATCATGATGGAAATGTGAAATAAACAATATAGTTTCAAGATCGTTTGAAAAATTAACTTTTGAAAATCCTGAACCACAATCGAAAATCAGTTGATATTTTTGAGTTTTAATTTCTACACAAGGAGTATTACCGCCAAAAAATAAATAATTTTGACTTGGATTTGGTGTTGAACCTCTTACCCCATGATTTATAATCATTCAAAACTCATTGTCATAAATTAATGATAAAAAAAATCTTTAACATGTAAATATATTTTTTATTTTAGAAATAATTGCTTAAAAAAAGATCAATTTAAAGTAATAAGACCATCTACCGCTACAATTCCTTGATTTTCTTTTTTTACTAGAACTGGATTAATCTCAGCTTCTTTAATTTCTTTGACGAGAGCAAATTTAGACATTTTCACTATTGCAGTTGCAATAATATTTATATCAGCTTCGGGAAGTCCTCTATATCCTGTTATGGTAACAAGACTTTTGACTTCCTTTATCATTTTTTTAGCTTCTATGATATCAACTGGTGCCATCCTTATTGATTTATCGTTATATATTTCTGATAAAATACCACCAGAACCAAGTACAACAATTGGTCCAACTAATTCGTCAACTCTGTAACCCAAAATTATTTCAGCAATGCCTTTTTCCATTTTTTGAATAAGAAATTTTTTGTCACTATTATTTATTTTTAATTTCTGAAATACGTCTGATAACTTTTGAAAACTAATTTTCAGCTCTTCTAAATTTTTTATATTTAATTCAACACCTCCAGTTTCTGTTTTATGAAGTATCTGATTTGATAAGACTTTCATTGCTAGAGGAAAACCTATTTGGAAACTATATTCTATTGCTTGTTTTTCGTTAAAACTTACTTTGTAATCTACAATTTCAATTCCAATATCTTTAAAAATTTCTAATGCTTCTTCTTCAGATAAATTCTTGGATATGTTCTTCTTTAGTTTTTTTGAAATGTTACTTAAATTATTTTTTAAAATTTTTGGTTTGACTGGATTTCTAGTATTTAAAAAGGTCTTTACACTCTCTGCACAAGATTCGGGCGTCCTAAAACAAGCAATATTATTTTTATGTAGTAAAGTTAGTGCTTCTGGTGCATCAGGGGCAACATACACAGCTAACGGCTTTGGGTAATTTGCCCATTTTAATAGAGGCTCAACTGCTTGCTCTGGTCTAAATCTAGCAGACGAACCAACTACCATCACTACTAAATCGCAATTTTTATTTTGCATCATCTGACTAATTACTTCTGTAACAATTTCTGGTTTTGTTCCAGCAATAGTTAAGTCAACTAATTTATTATTGTTAAATGAAATATGATTTTCTTGCATAATTTTCTGTATTGACAGACCAGGATCAACTATTTCAATATCACTGCCTGATAAACTTTCTACAACCATAGCACCACCACCACCAGTTGTAGTAACTATACCAACTCGTTTAGATTCAGGTTTTTTCTTATTTTTAAATAAATTTGGAATTTCAATTAATGTTTCAAAGGTTTCCACTCGAGCAATACCATGATAATTTATGAATGCATTGAACGCATCATCATTTCCTGCAATTGCTCCTGTATGTGATTTGGCTAATTCTTTACCTAATTCAGATTTGCCAAGTTTGTAACAGATAATTTGTTTTCCAGCTGCATGTGCCATTCTGGACATCTCTGCTACTTCATAACTGTTTCTTAATGTTTCCAAAAATAATATTATAGTTTCGGTGTTTGAGTCATTAACTAACATTTTACCAATTTCTCCAACGGAGAGATCCGACTCATTTCCAACAGAAATCAACTTTGAAAAACCTATACCTCGAGAGTGGCCATGAGCCAATAAGGCTCCAATAAGACTCCCACTATGGGAAATTACAGCAAGACTCCCTTTCTTTAAATCTTGTAATTCGAGCATAGCATTTGCACTTAAAATGACATTATCTGAGATATTTATAAGACCAATACTATTTGGCCCCAATATTCTTAAATCACCTTTTTTTGCTATTTTAAAAACATGTTTTTCTAAATCATTACCTTCAGATCCAGATTCACTAAAACCTCCAGATAGAATTGTAGCGCATCTAACTTTTTTTGATATAGCATCTTTAATTGCTTCAATAATTTTATTACCATTAACAGCAACAAAAATATGATCAATATGTTCATTAATTGATTTTAAATTTGGATAACATTTTAATCCAAAAATTTCTTCCCTGTTTGGATTTACAGGAAATATTTTTCCATTATAACCATGCGATACTAGAAACCTTTGTGCTCGTGAACTAGTTTTATTTGGGTCAGCAGAAGCCCCTATTATTGCAACTGATTTTGGGTTTAAAAAAGATTTGGATAAAGAAACATCTATCATAATTAAAAGATCATTTATTTGGCCTTTGTGAAAATCTCCTTTCAAAGATATCTTCGGCTATTCTATTTTTCATCATTTCAGTTGAACCACCTGCAATTTGCCATCCTCTAGATTTTCTGAAACAATATTCAACCAATGATTCTTGTGAATACCCAGTACCTCCCATAACCTGCATTGCCTCATTACTTATTTCAAATCCTGCTTTATTACAAAATGCTTTAGCAATTGATGTTTCTTTAGAAGAAGGAAACCCTCTATCTGCACTTATTGCTGCTCTGTATAATAATAGTCTTCCAGCTTCAATTTGAATTTTCATATCTGAAAACTTCCATTGAATGCCTTGAAATTCACAAATTTTTTTTCCGAATTGCTCTCTTGTTAAAGCATATTCTTTAGCGACATTAAAAGCAAACTCACCAAGTGCCAGTGATCTAGCAGAGTTTCCAATTCTTTCCGCATTAAATCCTGAAATTTGTTTTTTAAATCCACCAGGTCCTAATAAAACATTTTCTTCAGGAATATAAACATTATCAAAATATAAAGCACACCACTCTTCACCATTAGTATATTTTGAAGATTTGCCTTTAGAAAAACCTGGCATGGATGTATCCATTATTACTGAACCTATACCATTTATTCCTTCATGATATCTTACATAAATCAAAAAAATATCTGCATCTGGAGAATTGCTAGTAAATACTTTACTACCAGAAACTCTAAATCCTTTGCCATCTTTAACAGCTTTAGTTGTTAAATCAGTTACTGCTGATCCAGCATTAGGCTCAGTCATACCTAAACCAATTACCATTTCTCCATTTAACAATTTTTTTAAATATTTTTCTTTTTGGTAATCAGTTGCGTACTCTGAAAAAGTTCTTATTGGACCAAAACTTCCTGCTTGTATTACGTCTGCACTTCTTGGACAAATCAATGCAACTTGTTCTATTGCAAGAACTGCATCCATTAACTTACCTCCCTGCCCTCCATCTTTCTCGGGAAGTGTTATCCCCATTAGACCATTTTTAGAAAATAACTTTGCAATATCTTTTGGAAATAATGGATCATGAGCACGTCTAAGATTACCCTCTTTTAAATATTTATCTGCAAGACTTCTAACGGAGTTTTGAAATGCTATTTGTTCTTCTGTTAAGTTAAAATCCATTTTTTTTCCTATTATGTAAAAAAATTAGTTTATTGTTTAAGGAAGTTTTTTAACTCCTCTTTAAATATAGACCAACCCTCATCACCTTCAAGGATTACATGATTGTTTCCATTTAATGGAACAAATTTAGAATTTTTTATATTGGCAGCCATAAATTTACTTTCTGAAATTGGAACTCTTGCATCATTTATATTATGAAAAATTAAAGTTGGAATATCTAATAATGGTAATAATTCTGAAACGTCAATTTGGTCATTAGCGGATTGAATTCTAACTGCATTTTCTGCAGAAGTAGAAATTTTCATTACATTATTAAATGCATCCATTTGTTCTTTCGTTCCATCTGGTATCATAGTAGATGTAAAAAACTGTCTAAATGCAGGATTTTCATTTTCCCATCCATTTAAAATCATATTTTTTTCTAATTCAATTTTTTGATCAAAATCAGCCGTTCCCCTTTTTGCTCTTCCTCTTGCAAAACCTCCAGACAATATCAAATGAGTAACTTTGTCTGGATTATTATATGCATAAGCTATTGAAACTGCACATCCTTGGGAAACTCCAAATATTGGGAATTTATCAATATTAGCTGCATCTACTACTGCTTGCATATCATCTACAAAACAATCAAAATTTATATTTTCAGGTTTAAGGTCTGAAACACCATTACCTCTTTGGTCAAACCTGTGAAACGTATGGTTTTTTGCTAAATGCCTATAAATGTGGGTCCAAACAGGATTTCTCCAATCATGTTCTAGACTACTCATAAAATTTGGCGCTTTTAAAATTGGTGGTCCATTCCCAATGCTTGCATAAGCAATAATAGTTCCATCAGATGAACTACAAAATCTTATTTCCTGATTTGCCTCAGTTAACAAATGATTTTCTTGAATTTGCTTTATATCATCTTCTAAAATATTTATTTTATATACTTGAACTTTTTGAGAAATATTTTTTAAGAATTGCTCTCCTATATTTTCTATAATTAAAGATTTCAAACTTTTGATACTTTGATAAACATCATTTGTAATACAAATATTTCCAGCATCTGCTATTGACTCTAATCTACTTGCAATATTCACAGTATTACCAAAAATATCTCCATCATCCATAACCACATCACCAACATGAATTCCAATTCTGTATCTAATTTTCTTATCATTGGTTTTCTCTAATTCATTTTCATAAATCCCTTTTTGAATAGATACACTACTTTGTACTGCATCCAATGCACTTGGAAAAATAGCTAAGAATCCATCCCCAGTTGTCTTGATTATTTCACCATTATAATTTTCTATTTCTGGTTTAATAATTGTGTTTAATTGATTTTTTTGTCTTGAGAGTAAATTAATTTCATCATCTTCAATTAACCTTGAAAATCCCACCATATCTGCAGCAACAACTGCTAATAATTTTCTTTCCACAATAACCCTCATGAAGAATTTAAAATTATTCTGCTATTTCCATTAATTATCTAAATGTATTCAAATTCATATAAAAATAAAAATAAAAAAAATTAAGCAATTCACATAATTATGTTAAACTAAACATGACAGGGGTGCAAAATTTTTTGCTGAGAGATAAACCCTTAAAACCTGATCTGGTTAAGACCAGCGGAGGGAGTTGCTTATTTAAAATTATAAAAACATATTCCCTGAAAAAATATTAAATATTAATTTATAAAAATGAGGAAATAAATATGTCTAAAGAACTATCCAAAAATGCTTCAGAACTTTTGACAAAAATAAGAGATAAAGGTCCATTGGTATGGAATTTTTCAAATTTTGTCTCTATGGACATAGCTGCTAACGCTTTACTTTCAATTGGAGCGTCTCCTGCGATGGCACACGCAAAAGAAGAAGCAAAAGATTTTACTGAAATCTGTAAAGCTATTAGTGGAGCCTTGACAATTAATATAGGAACCTTTGATCCATATTGGCAAGAATGTGCATTGGAGGCAGCAAAGAATGCAAGTGAGAATAATGTTCCTTGGGTTTTAGATCCTGTTGGTGCCGGTGCTAGTGGCTTTAGAAATAAAAATGTTGAAGAACTTATAAAGTTTAAACCAACAATACTTAGGGGGAATGGGTCGGAAATTATGGCTGTGGCTGGACTGTCTGGGGGAGGTAAAGGCGTAGACTCAACTTCAACCTCTAATGATGCACTAGATGCTGCAATGTCTATAGCTAAAAAAAATAAAATTATAGTCGCAGTTACTGGGGCTAAAGATTATGTAACTGATGGAAAGCTAACCTACTCTATAGAGGGCGGACATGAAGTAATGACAAAAATAACTGCTACGGGATGTGCTTTGTCATGTTTAATTGGAGCTGCTATTGCGGTAGGAGAGGATAAACTTCTTTCAACAGCTTCAATTATTGGCATATATGGTTTAGCTGGAGAAATGGCTAGTAAAGTTTCTAGGGGTCCAGGAAGTTTAAGAATGAATTTATTGGATAATTTATATAATATTTCTACAAATGATATTATAAATAATTTAAAAATTAAAAATGTCTGATCTTCATTCTTATTTTGTAGCAGGTCCTGAAAATTTACTTCCTCATCATATATTAAAAAGTGAAAAACCAGAAAAAACACTTATCAGAATAGTTAGTGAACTAGCCGAAAATGGTCTCGATGTCTTTCAATTGAGAGCAAAATCAATGAAAGATATCGATATCATAGAACTCATAAAAGATATAAGATCAGCAACATTTAATACTAAAATGCAGATTTGTATAAATGATAATGTCAATGTTGCTTCTAAATGCAAAGGTTTAATAGATATACTCCATCTTGGACAAACTGATATGGATCCAAATGAAGCAAAAAAATTAATAGATCAAAATATTCAAATTGGATTATCTATAACAAATGAAAATCAATTGGGTAATATACCTAATTGTGTAAATTATCTTGGCGTAGGACCAATTTTTCCTACCGGTTCAAAAATTGATGCATCAGAACCAATTGGTTCAAATACATTAAAAGAAATCATTAATAAAACAAATCTGCCAGTTGTTGCAATCGGTGGTATTTCAATAGATAGCATTTGTGATTTGTTTAAGTTAGGAGTTTCTGGTGTAGCTGTAATATCAGCGATATTAAATGAAAATAATCCAATAGAGAACTTTCAAAAAATCAAAGAAAATATAATAAAAGGCTCAAAAAAATGAATATAATTCTAACTGGTGGTACAAGCGGCCTTGGCTATAGAACAGCTCAGGTTTTAGGATCAGAGATTAAAAATAAAATAATTTTAATAGGTAGTAACAAACATAAAGGTGAAAACTCAGTCAAGGCTCTAATAAAAGAAACATCAAACAAAAATATTAGTTTTAAAAAATGTGATCTTTCATCTATTTCAGAAATCAAATCGTTGGCAGAAAAATTAAAAAAATTCAAAATTGATATTCTTATTAACAACGCTGGTGCACTGTTTTTTTCAAGAAAAGAGAGTGTCGATAAAATAGAGAAAACATTTGCTCTTAATCACTTATCATATTTCATTCTCACTAATTTACTATTAAAATATAAAGTTATAAAAAAAGGAGGAAGAATAGTTAACGTTGCTAGCGGCGCACACAGAGGTGTAAAGTTAGATTTAAATAATTTAGAAATGATAAGAAATTATAACGGTTGGATTTCTTATAAAAAATCAAAATTATGTAATATTTTATTTACAAAAAAATTGAGTGAATTAACCAAGAAAAATAACATAACTGTTAATTGTCTTCATCCTGGTTTTGTAAAAACCCAATTTGGAAAAAACAATAGTGGTCTTGCAAGTTTAGCCATAAAATTTCTTATGAATTTCTTTGCAATATCAGTTGAAGAAGGTGCTGAGACGATAGTATTCTTAGCTACTGACAAAAGTATTAAAAATATTACTGGAAAATATTTTTATCAAAGCAAAATAGATGAACCTTCAATATTCGCCCAAAGTCAAAAAGATGCTGATCTTTTATGGAAAAAAAGTATAAGCATTGTCAAAAACAAAGGTTTGACATTATCATAGAATTGTTTAGCAAGTTAACTTATGAAAAATTATAATAGTTCTCTAATTACTCCAGTATTAATAGCTGGCTCCATAATAATTATCATTACTTTTGGAATAAGAGGCAGTTTTGGGGTATTTCAAATACCAATTGAACAAGAATTTCAATGGTTAAGGGTAGAATTTTCATTAGCAATTGCAATTCAAAACCTTGGCTGGGGTATTGGTGCGCCTATTTTTGGAGCTTTGGGCGAAAAGTTTGGTGATAGAAAAATGATTGTAGTTGGAGCATTTTGCTATGTTATTGGCTTACTGTTATCAACTATTGCACAAAATCCACTAACACATCAATTCCTTGAGCTTATCATAGGTTTTGGAATAGCTGGAACAGGCATGGGAATGATATTAGCAGTTGTTGGTAGAGCCTCGAGTGAAAAAAATAGATCAATGGCCTTAGGAGTAGTTACTGCTGCCGGTTCAGTTGGTCAAATGATAGGAGCGCCAATCGCTCAAGCTCTTTTAAATTTATACAGTTGGCAACAAGTTTTTATAATTTTTTCAATGTCTATAATTTTTATTATATTTGTAGTTCCTTTTTTAAAATCTCCTCCTTTATCTTCAAAAAAAGAAATAGAAATAAGCTTAAAAAAGGTATTAGGTGATGCTTTTAAGGATCCTAATTTTTCTATGATTTTTTTTGGTTTTTTTGCTTGTGGATACCAGCTTGCATTTTTAACAGCTCATTTTCCTGCCATGGTTACTGAAATGTGTAGTAGTATAAATCCATCAAGCCTTTTACATAGTTTTGGAGTTTCTACAACTTCAAGTTTAGGCGCTTTTGCAATAGCATTAATTGCATTTAGTAATATTTTTGGAACAATTTATGCTGGTTGGTTAGGCCAGAGATACCCTAAAAAATTCTTGTTAGCTATTGTCTATGCTTTAAGAGCGTTAATTGGTTTAATTTTTATTATATTTCCAATAACACCAATATCAGTAATTTTATTTTCTTTGTTAATGGGTTCTTTATGGTTAGCTACAGTACCTTTAACCAGTGGATTGATAGCTCATATTTATGGATTACGTTATATGGGTACTTTGTATGGAATTGTTTTTCTATCACATCAATTAGGAAGTTTTCTTGGTGTTTGGATGGGTGGAAAGCTGTATGATACAACAGGTGATTATACTCTAGTGTGGTGGATTGGTATAGGGGTATCAGTTTTTTCAACTTTAGTACATTTACCAATCAAAGAACGAAAAATCCAACCTGCTTAAATACTAAAACACCCAGCTTGTTATATTATTTCCTATTTGAGTTTAATTATGTTACAATTATGTTAAATATTTCCATTTTGGAAATAATTATATTCCATTTATCTATATTCTCTTATTAGTTTTTTTATCTTATATAAATAATAACGAAGGAATTGGCCTTCTTAATTATGAAAGAAAAATGAAAAACAATGGAAAATACATTCTTAGTAAAATTAAATAATTACGTTACAGCGGCATTCGAAAAGATTGCTGTAATTAGAACTAGACAAGCATTAATAAGTTTAGATGATCGTACATTAGCTGATATTGGATATACAAGACAGCAAGTATTAAACGGAGACTTCTTTAACGTAACTGACGTTGTTGATTTCCCAGCTGGTAAGTTAGGTGTAGAAAAAACAATCGAAGAAAAGGAAGCTGCTTAAGGAATTTAAGAATTAGTATCCTATCCTCCTCCCCTGGATATTAATGAAAGATGGTGACATAACATAGAACTCATATCCTCCCCCAAGGTAGTCATTATGTCATCGGAATAAGCAAGGACGAAGGACACCCATCCTTCGTCCTTTTTTCGTTTGAATGAATTAGTTGAAAATATTATTGTTAATCTATTATTTAGGAGATTTAAGATGAATAATTTTACGAAAAATATATTTCCTCCGCCATATAGCGGGCCAAAACCAGGAATTATTATACCAGATATTTTTATTGAAGATAGTTTTTCTAAAGATGATGATAGACTTTGGGTTCCCTTATCTCCTGGTCGTTGGTCAAGACCATTATGCTATAATATTAGTCAAGGTTATTGGGTTCATCTAACAAAGGTTATCGGTGGTGGTTTTTTATCAAGACACAGACACCCTGCACCAGTTCATGGTTTTGTAATTAAAGGTTCATGGAGATACCTTGAGCATGATTGGGTTGCTAAAGAAGGTTCATATTTATTCGAGCCTCCAGGTGAAATTCACACATTAGTCGTTGATGAAGATTGTGAAGAAATGATTACATTATTTCATAACTCTGGAGCTCTAATTTATTGTGATGAAGATGGGAATACAATTGGTACAACTGATGTTTTTGATAGAATTGAAGTAGCTAAAAAACATTTTATAAAAGTGGGTTTAGGCGAAGAATATGTAAACCAATTTATTAGGTAGTTTTTAAAGAGCTGGTTCTTTTATATAAAAAATATGCTCCAGTTAAAACTAATATTGTAGCTACTATCATTCTCACTGGGCTACCCATCAAAAATAATGGTAACGACAATATAATCATAGAAATTGGAACATAAAGTTTTGCGAATAATGTGTCTTTCTTAGCTTCTTGATAAAAAGGAAAAATCACAGATATCACTGCCATCAATAAGAAAAACAATGACCATGGCCTTGAAATAAATAGTAACATATCATCGCTTATTCCAGTTGCTCTTGCTAAATTAAGTTCTGCCAATTTACCTAAGACAACTCCAAGTATCATGGGAGCAAGAGGAAACCCTAATTTTTTCATAAAATATCCAATTACTCCAAAAAAGAACATAACCCATATATCAAAAACTACATTGTGTAATGCAAAAACTCCAATTGCACAGTAAGCTAAAATAACTGAAGCCAAAACATACATTGGGATTTTTGTAACGAGTAGAAATATCCTCAAAGAGAAAGCCTGCAATCCAACCATAAAAAAATGGGCAACAAAAAAAGCTATAAAAACACCATAAGCTAATAGTGGTTCGTCTTGAATAAATGTTGGCCCAGGTATGATATTATGGATCATTAATGCTCCTAACATAACCGCTGTTACAATGTCCCCTGGAATTCCTAGTGCCATCATCATAATTAATGCTCCACCAGCAGTCGCATTGTTAGCGGCTTCTGGTGCAATAACACCATCATATTCACCTTTCCCAAAATTTGATCTATTTGGTGAAGCTTTTTTTGCCTGATCATATGCTAAAATATTTGATATTGACCCACCAGCCGCAGGTAAAATTCCTGTAAAAATACCTATGAAACTTGACCTAAATAAATTTACCCATCTTTTTAAAATTATTAATATTGCTTGCCTGTGTTCAACTTTAACCACAGATCCCGATTGAGACATGAGAGGGCTCTTAGCCCTTTTATCATCTTCTACATCTGTTAATAATTGTGAAAAGGCAAATAATCCAATTAGAACTGGTAAAAATGCAAACCCTTGTTTGAATTCATCAAAACCAAATGTAAATCTTGCAACTCCATTTATCTCGTCTTCACCTACTGTTGCCGCGAACAATCCAAGTAGTCCAGCTATTAAACCTTTAGTAATATTTCCACCTGATAAACTTACTGTAATAGTTAATGCAAAAATAATTAAAGAAAAATAATCCCAAGGACCAAATTCTAAACCTAAAAATGCTAATTGTGGAGCTAAAGCAACTAAAATTACGGCACTAATCATTCCCCCAAAGAAAGAAGACCATAATCCCAAACCCAATGCTAGGCCTGGTCTACCAGATCTTACTAAAGGGAAACCATCAAAGGTTGTTGCTACTGAAGACGGAGTTCCTGGTATTCCAGTTAACATACATGACATTAATCCGCCAGAAAACCCCCCTACAAATACCCCAAGCATAGTTGCTAATCCTTGAACTGCGGTCATACCAAAGGTAAATGGAAGAGTTAATATTACTCCCATTGCTATAGTAAAACCAGGGATAGCGCCTGCCAAAATACCAGCAAGTGTACCTACAAACATTAATCCCAGTGTAACTGGATCTAAAACAATACTTGCAAATGCTTGTAAAATAACATCTATCATAACTTTACCAAATTCTTAGAATTTCTCCCTCAGGCAAAATTACTTTTAAACCAAAGGTGAAAATTGACCACATTATTCCTATAGTAATTACTGAAATAATTGAGTGATTAATAATTTTTTTTATTTCGAATCCACCCAAAAAAGTTAGTAAACCAAATACAAATAATACACCTCCAATTAACATTCCTAAGTAATCTAGAAATCCTAAAAAAAGAATAAACATTAAAAAGCATATTGAGGCATTCTTAAATTTTAAAAATACATTTTGTGGATTTGAATTTTCTGAGTTTATATTATTATCAGTTGTAGCTGCCATAGATTTAATTAACATAACCAATGACATAACTGATAAGAGACATAATACTATTGATGGCCAAAAACTAGCTTTCATCCCTTGATATCCAGGATCCTCAATATCAAAACTACTATTGATCATTATTCCACAGAATAACAAGAGAAATATAGCTACTATCGTGTCTTTATTAATACTCATAATGATTTTATTCAAAAAAGAGAAGAGATAAGCTAGTTATCTCTTCTTTTGCAGTTCTAGTCTTTTCTTTTATAAACTCCAACTTGTTTTGCTATTGGCTTCCAATAATCATAAGTAGCTTGAAAATGTTTTTTATAATCTTCAGGTCCTTTATAATTAATTAGAATACCTTTTTTATGCATAGCAGCTTTGAAATCTTTGTCCATTGCAGCACCTTCAAACATTTTTGCATAATGATTTACGATTTCTGCAGAAGTTCCCTTTGGAGCAACAACTCCTCTTTCAACAGCAAAAATAACTTTTGCTCCTTGCTCCTGTGCAGTTTTAACATCAGGGATTTGATCAAGTCTTGTATCATTAGTAACTCCAAGTGCTTTTAATTTACCAGCTTTAATAAATTTAATGGCAGCTGCTAAGTTAATTTCACCAAGTTTAATGTTATTAGCCAACAGCGCAGTCATTCTTTGCTTTGTACCATCATATGAAACATGCTTAAATTTAGCACCGGTTGCGTCTTCTAATAAAAGAAAAACAAACTGACTTGTTGAACCAAAAGTTCCACCTGCAGTAATAGTTCCAGGTGCTTTCTTCGCTGCAGCAACTAATTCTGATATGTTGTTATATGGTGTGTTTACATTTGCGCCTATAATTGAAGGTGTTGAAGTAACCATTGAAATAGTTTCAAATGCATCCCAAGTAATGTCTATTCTACCAGTAAAATAACTAGTTATAGCACTTTGGTGAATTGCAAATAAAGTACAACCATCAGGCTTGGCTTTAGAAGCTTGTTTTGCTCCTTTATTACCTCCTTGACCACCAACGTTCACAACTTGTAGTTGAGGCTTTGCACCACTTTTATTGACTTTATCAACCATCTGTCTAAATATGACATCTGTTCCACCACCTGCTCCCCAAGGAACAATTAGTTTTGCAGTGCCACAAGGAATACTTGGAGCTGCTAAAGCTCCAGTAAATGATAAAGCTATTAAAGCCGCTCCAGCTAAACACGCTTTAAATAAATTTTTGATAGGCATTGTTATCTCCACAAATTTGTTTATTTTATTTTAGGTAATGATGAATTTTATATTCGCTTAGATTTCTGTTAGGAGTCAATTAATAATATAATATTTTGGAAATAAAATGAGTAAATTTACTACAAGACCTGAAATTGTTGGCAACTTTGGAGTTGTTACTTCTACTCATTGGATTGCATCTGCGGTTGGGATGTCAATTTTAGAGAAAGATGGAAACGCGTTTGATGCTGCTGTTGCCACAGGATTTGCACTTCAGGTAGTTGAACCACATCTGAATGGTCCTGGTGGAGAAGTTCCTCTAATCTTATGCCAAAATGGAGAAAACCCTGTTGTAATATGTGGCCAAGGTGTCGCTCCAAACTCTGCATCTTTGAAAACTTTCAGTAATATGAATTTAAATATTGTTCCAGGAAGCGGCCTATTACCTGCTGTTGTTCCAGGCGCATTTGATGCTTGGATGCTTCTTTTACTTAACTATGGAACCATGTCATTAAGAACTGTTTTAGAACCAGCCATAAGTATTGCAACAAAAGGTTATCCTTTAGTTCCAAACATAATTAATACAATTAAATCAGTTGAAGAACTATTTAAAACAGAATGGACAAGTTCAGCTGAAATTTATCTCCCTAATGGAAAAGTCCCTTCCATTGGTGATTTTTTTACTAATAAAAAAATGGCTAAAACATACCTAAGAATTGTCGAGGAAGCAGAAAATAAATCCAAAGATCGTGATGAACAAATAAAAAATGCTCGTCTAATATGGAGCCAAGGATTTATTGCACAAGAAATAGAAGATTTTTGTAAAAATAATGAGTTTATGGATACAACTGAAAAAAGACACAAAGGCCTACTAACTGGAGATGATCTAGCAAATTGGTCAGCAACTATTGAAAAACCTCTATGTTATGATTATAAAAATTATACCGTTTGTAAAACTGGACCTTGGGGTCAAGGTCCAACTTTTTTACAGCAATTAGCATTGCTAAAAGAATTTGATCTAGATTCATTAGATGAAAATTCTCCTGAGTTTGTGCACTTAGTTGTAGAAGCTACTAAATTAGCTTTTGCAGATAGAGAGGCTTTTTATGGAGATACGAATTTCAATAACGTACCCATGAATATTTTACTAAGTGAAGATTACAACACTAAACGAAGAAATTTAATATCCAAAGAAGCTTCAATGGAAGTAAGACCAGGAGTTATACTAGGTTTTGGAGGAAAAGTATTAGTAAGACCAAAAGGTGGTACTCCTGAGTCGTTTTCAAAATTTGATATTGGCGAACCTACAGTAGCAAGATTCGATGAGCCTAACCCTACCAGTTTTGGTGATACAAAAGGAGACACTACTCATTTTGACATAATTGATAAATGGGGAAACATGATTGCCGGCACCCCAAGTGGAGGTTGGTTACAAAGCTCTCCAATCATTCCAAATCTTGGATTTTGTTTATCTAATAGAGGACAAATGTTTTGGTTAGACGAAAATTCTCCAGCATGCATTGGCCCAAAAAGAAGACCTAGAACTACATTATCACCAAGTCTTGCTTTAAAAGATGGGATGCCTTATATGGTTTTTGGCACACCAGGAGGTGATCAACAAGATCAATGGTCGCTTCATTTGTTTTTAAGACATGTACATTTTGGACTTAATCTTCAAGAAGCAATTGATGCCCCAGGTTTCAGCACTGCACATTTTCCAAATTCATTTTATCCAAGAGAAACTGATATTGGTCATCTAGCAGTTGAAGGAAGATTTCCTAAGGAGGCGATTGATGAACTTATTAAAAAAGGGCATAAAGTAATAATTGATGATGACTGGAGTCTTGGCAGAATGACAGCAGCTTCAAAGGATAATGAAATTTTAAAAGCAGCAGCCAATCCAAGATTTATGCAAGGTTACGCAATTGGAAGATAAATACATAAAGGTAAAAAGATGAATGTCGGTATCGTTGGTTTTGGTTCAATAGGAACAGAAGTAGCTAAAGCACTCCAAGAAGGTGTAGAAAATTTTTATCTATATGGAATTTCATCTAGAAGCAAAACAAACGCAGAAGAGAGAATTTCAAAATTAAAAAAAAGTATCAAAATTTTTGACTTAGGAACTTTGATTAATAATTGTCAAATTATTATCGATTGTGCTCCAAAAGAAGCATTCAGAGATATTGCAACTCGATGTATTAATGAAGGTAAAACATTAATAACTGTTAGTGGTTCCGGTATACTTGATAATTTTGATTTAATTCAAACACCAAAAAAAAATAACTCTCAAATAATTTTAGCAACAGGTGCTATATTAGGTTTAGATGCATTAAGAGCTGCTGCAGAATCCACAATTCATTCTGTTAAAATGACCACTCGGAAACCACCTAATGCACTTTCAAAAGCACCATATGTCATTAAAAACAAAATAAAACTTGATCAATTATCAGAAGCTAAATTAATTTTCAAAGGCTCAGCTACTGAAGGTGCAAAAGCTTTTCCAGCAAATGTCAATGTAGCTGCTGCTGTTGGGCTAGCGGGTATAGGAGCTAATAAAACCCAACTTGAAATATGGGCAGATCCAAATCTAGAAAGAAACACGCATAAAGTTGAGGTCAAATCGGATAGCGCAGAATTTGAAATGTCTATTCAAAATGTTCAAACACCAGAAAATCCAGGAACTGGAAGAATTACAGGATTAAGTGTGATTGCTTGTTTAAGAGGTCTAAAATCTTCCCTTAAGGTTGGATCTTAAAATTAATTTAGATTTTCTTTGTAAATTTTCATTCTTAAATAACACGCTTTAAGAATTGGGCAATCAAGGTTAAAATTTTCTGCTTCTGCAATTAAATCTCCAAATATTTCTTCATGCTCAGTGAAACCTTTTTTTTCTATGTCTCTAAGCATTGACGCTTTGATAAGTGATCCGGGTGTTATTATATTTTTCAAAACATTTTCTGTTTCCAAATCACTAATAATATAACCGTTAAATTTTGCTATTGATCTACATTCATCGTACAAGTCAGATAAAGTTTTTTTACCAACTGCATGATTACTTATTTCTCCAAGTGGACAATTAAACAATGTTGTAGCCCCCGCAACAGTTGCAATAAAAACCCATTTTTTCCATAAATCTAAGGTAATATCTTCTGATATAGCAACGTCAAATTTAGTTTTTTTGCAAGTGTTATAAAATGATACAAGATCATTAATTTGGTTTTTTTTTCTATCACCAAAAGTTATTTTTTTAAATTCACTAAAATGTTCTATTGTACCATTATTATTTATAGTTGAGCTTATGTGAGCCACACCACCAATTACATTTTCACTACCAAATTCTTTATCTAATTTTTCCATGTGAGTAAAACCATTCAAAAAAGGGATAATCATACCCTTTCCTTTAACCCATTTTAAATCGTTCATAGCTTGATCTAAATCATAGGTCTTACATGAAATTAAAATAACATCGTAGATTGGTTTTAATTCATTTGATAAAATTACATTAGGCACTAAATTTAAGTTACCTAGTGGACTAATAATCTTTAAATTATTTTTTAATAATAGCGCTTTTCTTTTTGGTCTAACTAAAAAAGTTACATCAGCACCACTTTCTTGAAGAAATCCTCCAAAAAAACCTCCGATTCCTCCAATTCCTAATACTAGTATTTTCATATAAATCCTGGCATTTTAATTTGTTTATGTAAGTTATATGACTGCTTCAATCTTAAGTCGATATAAATATAAAATTAAATAAAATTAGAATTTTGCAATTCAGATATTTTTACCAACAAATCATCTGGCAATGGTCCCTTCTCAAGTGCTTGCATAGAATTCTTTAAATGATCTAACGAAGCCAAACCTAATACAATACAATTCAAATTCTTATTAGATAAACCATATCGCAGAGCAAATTGAGCTCTGTTGCCATAAGTATCCCCTACTAATTGAAATAATTTTTCAACACGTCTTTCTTCTTCTTTCATATTAATAACATGAGTAACTGGGATTTCTCTACCATGCCTAACATCAGTTGCCAACAACCCAGCTGCAAAAATCCTTATACCCATTATGCCCATATCAAATTTTTTGCAATCTGCAATTAAACCAGAAAAGTCATGGTCATTCCATCTACCTTTTTCTCTAAAATTAGCACTTGGATTTAAAAGATTATAATAAATTTGAGCTGTATCAAAATGACCAGTTTGTATAATTTTTCTTATAGATTCTGTATCCCCTAAAGCTGTAAATCCAATATTTTTAACACGTCCATCTTCTTTAAGTTTTGTCATAATCTCACAAATATTATTATTAAATATTTGTGAGCAGGTAAGAGTATCATTATTTTCTTCAAAAGTTATTCTATTATGCAATTGATATAATTCTAATTTATCTACCTTTAATCTGTTTAGCGTGTTGTCTAATTTTCTATCTAACTGTGAAACGAACGTTTCTGAAATTGTAGGATCTAATCTAGCTTTCGAAGATATCTGTAATTTATCTGAAGCAGGAAGAGAACTTAATAAATAACCAATATTTTTTTCAGATTTACCATCGCTATAACTTTCAGCTGTATCAATCCAATTAATGCCAGCCATAATTGAAAGTTCAATTGCTTTCTCCATTATATCAAAATTAGGATCAATAAATAATCCTCCGACCCAACCACCACCTAAAATAACTTTGGATATATCTAGTCCTGTTCTACCTAATTTTAATTTTTTCATAATATCACTATCTTTATCTATTTTTAGTTGTATTAGATTAGTAGGTGAATACTTCTTATTTCAACTTATTTAAAATAAAATAATGAATAAAGACAAAATAATTTTTAAAAATCTAATATTAGGATCATTTTTTGCGTCCTTTTCAGCAGCACTTGGTGGATCAACTTTTGTTTTCACAAGACTAATTGTTGATGATATAGATCCATTTACTCTTAGTTTTTTACGTTATGGATTAACTGGACTTATTTTGTTTTTGCTTTCTGTTTCTGTATTTTTAAAAACAAAATTTTTAAGAGAGGACAAAATTCCCCTAGCTATTTTGGGATTAGCTATGATAACAATTTTCCCTAACTTTATGGCCGCAGGACTTGAACATACAACTGCAGCAAGAGGAGGATTACTTTATGCAACCATGCCACTTTGTACTATATTAATAGCTTTTTTTTTTAATATAGAAAAAATCACAATAAATAAGTCTATAGCTGTTTTTATAGCAGTTCTAGGAGTATCATTTTGTTTGTCAGAGAGTGTGAGCAATAATTTCAGTCAAACATTGAAAGGTGATTTTTTAATGATGATTGGAGTAATTGCTGCGTCATGTTTTACTGTTTTTTCAGGCAAGTATCTAAATAAATATGGAAACATACCAGTCATGATTTATGTAATGGGTACTGGTACATTGATTAATTTTCTTATAACTTTGTTTTTTGGTTCATCTTTTGAAACCATATATCAAATAGGTGAAGTTCAAATCTATGCATTATTAATGTTAGTCATTCCAGGTGGAGTTTTAATGATGTATTGTTGGGGAAAAGCACTTCAATTAATTTCTCCAACTCAAGCAGCTATTTCTCTTGGCTTCAATCCTTTATCTGCGATTTTACTTGGCTCTTTTATACTTAACGAAGAAATAACTTTAAAATTGATTGTAGGTTTCTTATCAATAATTTTCGCAATTACACTAGCTAATTGGAGAATAAAGAAATAATTATAAATAGTTTTATTTAAGTTTCTCTTTAAGTAGTTTATTAACAACGCCTGGATTTGCTTTACCTTGGGATAATTTCATAACTTGTCCTACAAAAAAACCAAAAAGTTTATCTTTTCCACTTAAATATTCATTAACCTTATCTTGGTTATCTGAGATTACTTGATCTATCAATTTTAAGATTTCTGAATCATCAGAAACTTGTTCAAGTCCTTTTTCTTTTACAATTTCAGAAGGTGATTTTTTACTTTTCATCATTTCTGCAAATACTTCTTTTGCTATTTTACCTGAAATAGTTCCATTGGATATCAAAAAAATTAATTTTCCAAGATTTTCAGAAGTAATTGGTGATTCTGAGAAAGACAAATTGTCTTTTTTTAAAGCACCAAATAATTCAGTTATCATCCAATTTGCCGTAAGCTTTCCGTCTCTTCCATTTGCTGCTTGTTGGTAAAAATCAACATAATCTTTTTCCTCGACAAGAATAGAGGCATCATAAGAAGTAATACCATAATCTTTAACAAGTCTTTTTTTAAGACTATCTGGAAGTTCTGGAAGTTTTTCTTTAATATCTTGAACCCAACTTTCTGTAAATTCTAGAGGCAATAAATCTGGATCAGGAAAATATCTATAATCGTGAGCATCTTCCTTACTCCTCATTGATCTGGTTTCTCCTGTGGAAGTATCAAAAAGTCTTGTTTCTTGATCTATTGTTCCACCCTCCTCCAATATATTAACTTGTCTTTCTGCTTCAGATTGTATTGCTTGAATAATAAATCTAATTGAATTTAGATTTTTTATCTCACATCTTGTTCCAAATTCATCCCCAGACTTTCTAACAGATACATTGCAATCAGCTCTGAGTGATCCTTCTTCCATATTTCCATCACAGGCACCAATATATCTTAGTATAGATCTAATTTTTTTTACGTATGCACCTGCTTCTTGAGGTGATCTTATATCTGGCTTTGAAACTATTTCCATTAATGCAACACCAGTTCTGTTTAAATCTATAAATGATTTTGTTGGATGTTGATCATGAAGTGATTTTCCTGCATCCTGTTCCAAGTGTAATCTTTCAATACCAATTGTTGTTTGTTCACCGTCATCTAAATCGACTATAATCTCACCTTCACCTACAATTGGTTTGGTAAATTGACTTATCTGATATCCTTGAGGTAAATCTGCGTAAAAGTAATTTTTTCTATCAAAAACTGAAACATTATTTATTTTAGCATTTAGTGCCAGTCCTGTTTTAACTGCTTGTTCTACACAGAACTCGTTAATAACTGGTAGCATGCCAGGCATTGCAGCATCGACTAAGGATACATTTCTATTAGCTTCAGAACCAAAGGAAGCGGACGCTCCTGAAAACAATTTTGATTTACTTGAAATTTGTGCATGTATTTCAAGTCCAATTACCATTTCCCATATACCAGTTTCACCCTGAATATGTCCTGACTTCAAAGTTGAAGTGTCATTCATTTTGCAGCTCCATCAGCTATAAAATTAAATCCTGCACTCATTTCTAATACTCTAGCTGTACTAATCAAGCCAGGTTCATCAAAAGAATTTGCAATCAATTGTATTCCAATTGGTAAGCCAGATTTATCCAGGCCAACTGGCAAGGAAATTCCAGGCAATCCTGCCAAGCTTGCTGGTACTGTAAAAATATCATTTAGATACATAGTAAGTGGATCTTGTTTTTTACCTAATTCGAAAGAAGTTGTTGGTGTTGAAGGCGTCAAAATAAAATCTACTTTTTTGTAAACGTTCTCAAAATCTTCTTTTATCAATCTTCTTACTTTTTGAGCTTTTAGATAATATGCGTCATAATATCCTGAAGATAACACATAAGTACCGATCATTATCCTTCTTTTAACTTCATCGCCAAAACCATTTCCACGAGTTAATTCATACATTTCATCTAAACTAGAAGCTTCCTGTCTAGCGCCGTATCTAACGCCATCATATCGAGCTAAATTACTTGATGCTTCAGCGGGAGCAATAATATAATAAGCAGGCAGAGCGTATTTAGTATGAGGCAACGAAACTGGAATTATCTCAGCTCCTTCATCTCTTAACCAATCAATTGATTTCTCATAAAATTTTCCAATATCTTCAGAAATTCCATCTTGTGTATATTCTTTTGGTATGCCTATTTTTTTTCCTTTTATGCCTTTATCCAAATAATCCATTAAGTCAGGCATTTTTAAATTTGCTGATGTGGAGTCTTTTTGGTCATAACCAGCCATAGAATTTAACATTAAAGCAGCATCACTCACTGTTCTAGTTAGTGGACCTGCCTGATCTAAGGAAGAAGAAAATGCTACAATTCCCCATCTTGAACACCTTCCATATGTAGGCTTTAAACCAGTTATGCCACAAAAAGCTGCTGGTTGCCTTATTGATCCACCTGTATCTGTTCCTGTTGCCGCCAAAGCAGACCTTGCAGCAACCGCTGCAGCTGATCCGCCTGAAGAACCACCTGGAGACATTTTTTTATTTTTCAACCATGGGTTGATTACATTACCTTTAGCTGCGGTTTCATTACTAGAACCCATTGCAAATTCATCACACGACAATTTTCCAAGAATAACTGCACCATCATTCCATAAATTCTGAGTTACTGTGCTTTCATAAGTAGGTATAAAGTTTTCTAAAATTTTTGAAGACGCAGTTGTTTTTATGTCTTTAGTGCAAAACATGTCTTTAATTCCTATGGGAATTCCTTCTAGAGGCCTTGCTGTACCATCAAACAATTTTTTGTCAGATTCTTTTGCCATTCTTATGGCCTTATCCTCTACTATTTCAAGATAAGCACCTAATGAAGATGTATTACTAATAGATTTCAAATAAGCTTTCGTTAATTCTAATGACGAAATCTTTTTATTTTTAAGAGCTTTAGAGGCCTCAACTAAATTTAAATCAAGTAATTCAGACATTATTCAATAACCTTTGGTACAACAAAAAATCCACTAGAGCTTTCAGGGGCATTTTTTAAAACTAAATCTTCAATGTTACCATCATTTACATCATCACTTCTAAGTGGTAACTTATGTCCTGTCACGGAAGCTAATGGCTCGATATTAGAGGTATCTACTTCATCAAGCTGTGCAACAAAACGTAAAATATTATTTAAATCATTAGTAAGACTTTGTTTATTTACTTCTGAAATATCTAAACGAGAAAGCCGAGCTATTTTATTTACAGTAGGAACATCTACAATTGTATCTTTGTTAGGCATGTTCAACCCTATATTAAATTGATAAATTTTATTTTATATGAAAGTCTGTTAGCATCAATTATGCCTATCTTCAAGCCTGATGAATTTTTGTTAAATATTTTGCCTAAAAAAAGACTGTTAGGAATTGATCATGGCACTAAATCACTAGGCATTGCAATAAGTAACTCCGATATGACAGTTGCTTCACCAATAAAAACTATAAAAAGAGACAAACTGAAATCCGATATAAGTAAATTGATTTCAATTTTTGATGAGTATGAAATTACAGGATTAATAATGGGGTGGCCACTTAATATGGATGGGAGTGTAGGTCCTAGATGCGACTCAGTAAGAGATTTTACAAATAGTGTTTTAAAAAACAGAGATCTTCCAGTTTTATTTCAAGACGAAAGAATGTCCACAATGGCTATTGAAAAGCCAATGATTACGGCAGATATGACAAGAAAACAAAGAAGTTTAAGGTCTGATCAACTGGCAGCTTGTTGGATTTTGCAAACTGCGCTGGACGTATTAAAAAAAAAGATGTAGTAAGATATTTTTAATGAATAAATTATTAAAAAATAATTATGAAGTTAATAAATCTTCCCCTGTAAAATTATCATCACATCATCTATTAGCTATAGAAGGTATGCAAAAATCTGAAATTCAGAAACTACTTGATAGAGCTGATTATTTTGCAAATCTAGATAAACACACCGACACTAAATATCTGTCTGGATATGTGGTATTAAATGTCTTTTTTGAAAATTCAACTCGTACTAGAGTTTCATTTGAACTTGCAGCTAGAAGACTCGGAGCAGAAGTAATAAATATTTCTTTAATTAACTCATCTATAAAGAAAGGGGAAAGTTTATTAGATACTGCTAGTACTTTAAACGCAATGAAACCTGATTTATTAATAGTGAGACATCCCCATAGTGGCGCACCACTCTTATTCGCAGAATATTTAAGTTGTAGTATTATCAATGCTGGTGATGGAAGACACGAGCACCCTACCCAAGCTTTATTAGATGCTTTAACAATCAAAAGAAGAATTGGATACCTAGAAGGTTTAAAAATTAGTATATGTGGGGATATTGCTAACAGTAGAGTAGCGAGATCAAATATACATTTGTTAACAACTATGGGTGCTGAAGTTAGATGCGTTGCTCCATTAACATTAATGCCTTTGAACTTAGAAAAATTAGGTGTGAAATGCTTTAATGATATGAAAGAAGGAATTAAAGATGCTGATGTAGTAATGTTATTACGTCTTCAAAATGAAAGAATGTCAGGCACGGAAAATCCTTCTGAAAGAGAATATTTTAAATTTTTTGGACTTGATGAAACAAAACTTTCAATGGCCAGCCCAAATGCAGTAATCATGCATCCTGGACCGATGAATAGAGGTGTAGAAATAGCATCTGCCCTAGCAGATGATACAAATAGAAGTTTAATAAAAACTCAAGTTGAAATGGGTGTTGCTGTAAGGATGTCAATTATTGAGGCACTAAATCATTCTAAAAATAAAACTTAAAGAATTCAATGACACATACAATTTTTAAATCTATCAAACTTATAAATCCTGCTACAAATTTTAATCAAAAAGTAAATGTAGTAATTCAAAATGAAACGATTATTAATATATCGAAAGATTTAAATTTAGAAAAATTTAATAAAGATAATCAAACTATAATTTATGACTGTGAGGGTCTTACAATGTCGCCTGGTATATTTGATATGCGGGTAAATATTGGAAAGACTGAGAATCTAAAATTCACTCAAATTACTGCCGCCGAAAGCGGCATCACGTCCATGGCAATTCTACCTAATCAAACTCCAAAGTTAAACAATCCATCTATAATTGATCATATTAAAAGACAATCAGAAGATATAAATCTTCCAAAAGTAATGGTCTATGGAGCCGCAACAAAAGATCTAAACGGTCTAGAAATGAGTGAAATTGGGCTAATGTCAGAAATGGGGGCAATAGGTTTCACTAATGGAAATAAGAGTATTAAAAATAGTCTAGTTATGAGACGATTAATGAGTTATGCAACAATGATAAATCGCCCCATAATACAACATGCAGAAGATGATGATTTATCAGGTTTAAATCAAGCTTCAACAACCTCTATAAGAGGCGAAATGAACGAAGGAGAAATATCTACTCGTTTAGGATTAATTGGAATTCCAGCTTGTGCTGAAGTTATTATGATTGAAAGAGATATCAGATTAGCTAAGTTGACTGGAGCGCATTATCACGTAGCACATGTGTCTACAAGAGATGCGGTAAACGTAATTAGGGAAGCTAAAAAATTAGGTTTAAGTATTACATGTGATACTGCTCCACCTTATTTTTCATTAAATGAAAGTAAATTATTAACTTACAATACAGCATTCAAATTATCTCCTCCTCTAAGAAGCGAAGATGATAGAATAGCAATTATTGAAGGAATTCAAGATGGAACAATTGATGCTATTGCATCTGATCATAGGGCTAGATCGAAGGACACAAAAGCTCAACCTTTTTCTGCCGCTTCGGTTGGAGCGTCTGGTATTGAAACTTTGTTTTCAATTACGTTAGATTTAGTACATAAAAAAATCATTGATATTAACAAAGCAATCTCTTTTTTAACTATTAACCCAGCAAAAATTCTTGGAATTGATAGCCCAAGCTTAGAGGAAGAAAAAGTAGCTGACTTTATAGTTTTCGATGAAAATGAGCCTCATACAATTAAACAAAAAAATTTAAAGACTAGTCCAACTCCGTTTGATGGAAAAAAAATTCATAGTAAAATCTTAGCAACTTACATAAATGGTCAAGTTGCCTTTATGAATCAGATTTTCAAAAATAAAATAATAAAATGACTTATGATATAAATTATTTGGTTTTAGGCTCAATCTTTATTTTTGGATATTTTTTAGGATCAATCCCTTTTGGATTAATACTCACAAAAATATCTGGATTAGGAGATATTAGAAAAATTGGCAGTGGAAATATTGGTGCTACAAATGTTTTAAGAACTGGAAATAAAAAAGTAGCCCTTTTCACTCTTCTTCTTGACGGTGGTAAAGGTGCAGTAGCAATTTATCTAATTACAATTATTTTACCTAAAGTTTTCGATAATAATTTTAATATGGTTGAATTTTATCAATGTACAGTTGCAATATCAGCTGTTGTAGGTCACTGTTTTCCAATTTGGCTAAGGTTTAGAGGTGGCAAGGGAGTTGCAACTGGGTTCGGTGTTATTTTATCACTTAATCTAAATATTGGTATAGTTGCACTATTGATATGGGTACTTATTGCAAAAGTATTTAAAATAAGCTCTATGTCTGCCCTAATTGCATATTTTTTAATACCTATTTTCATGTTTTATTATGAAACTGAATTCATATATTTTTTAAGTTCCTTCATAATTTCATTAGTATGTTTTGTTCAGCACCGAGAAAATATAAAACGCTTAATTAATGGATCTGAGCCCAAAATATAAAAACATTATTATTGTTATTTCATTAAAGTAATGTTATCTGCACTAAAATAATGCTTTTTAAAATTTAATAAATTAGTCCAGGATTATAAATAAATGAAATTAGTAATAGTTGAATCTCCAGCAAAAGCTCAGACTATTAATAAATATCTCGGTAATGATTATAAAGTTATGGCTTCTGTAGGTCATATAAGAGATTTACCATCTAAGGATGGTGCTGTGCTTCCTGATGATAATTTTAAAATGTATTGGGAAATGCATAAAGATAAAGAAAAAGTTGTTAAAGAAATAATTGGAGAACTTAAATCAGCTGAGTCATTAATATTAGCTACTGATCCTGATAGAGAAGGTGAAGCTATTAGCTGGCATCTACGAGAAATATTAAATTCAAAAAAAATGATAGAAGACAAACCAGTTGAGAGAGTTGTTTTTAACGAAATTACTAAAAATGCTGTTTTGCATGCTATGCAAACACCTCGACAAATTAATTCTGAATTAGTTGAGGCATATTTGGCAAGAAGAGCTTTAGATCATCTAATTGGCTTCTCCATTTCTCCAATTTTATGGAGAAAGCTTCCAGGTTCAAAATCTGCTGGCAGAGTTCAATCTGTTGCACTAAAACTTATATGCGAAAGAGAAATTGAAATTGAAAAATTCAATATTGAAGAATATTGGTCAATAACATCTATCTTTTCTAAAGATGATAAACAACAATTCATTGCTAAGTTGTCTGTTCTTGATAATAACAAATTAGCCAAAATGGATTTAAAAAATGAAAAAAAAGCAAATTCAGCATTAGAAAAAATAAGAAATTCGTCGTTTAATATAACTAAAATTTCAACAAAGAGAGTTAAGCGGAATCCATTACCTCCTTTTACAACCTCCACATTACAACAAGAAGCCTCTAACAAATTAAGTTTTGGTGCATCAAGAACTATGCGGATAGCTCAAAAATTATATGAAGGTATAAATATTGGTAGCGAGACAACGGGCCTGATAACATATATGAGAACCGATGGTGTCCAATTAAGTACTCAGGCAATTGATGAATTAAGAAATGAAATTACAAACCTTCATGGTAAAGAATACATTCCTCAAACACCTAGAGTTTACAAATCTAAAGCAGCAAATGCGCAAGAGGCACATGAAGCTATAAGACCAACTGCAATATCTCGTCATCCAGAAAGTATGTCTTCCTACTTAGATGATGAACAATTTAAACTCTACGAACTTATTTGGAAAAGAACTATTTCAAGTCAAATGCAATCAGCTGAATTAGACGAAACATCTGCCGATATTTCAAATAAGGATAAAACTATCGTTTTTAGAGCAAACGGCTCACAAGTACGCTTTCCTGGATTTTTTATTTATAGAGATAGAAATGATGATAAAATTTTACCTAATTTAGTTGAAAATGAAAATGTTGACTTAAAAAAAGCTGATGGCGAACAACATTTTACTCAACCTCCTGCAAGGTATACTGACGCAAGCCTTATTAAGAAAATGGAGGAACTTGGTATTGGAAGACCATCAACATATGCCTCGATCTTACAAGTGCTTGTTAATAGAAATTATGTTGAGAAAGATAGAGGCAAGCATATTCCTCAAGAAAGAGGAAGGATTCTGACAGCATTTTTAAATAATTTTTTTGGACAGTATATTGAATATGATTTTACGGCTGACTTGGAAAAAAAATTAGATAAAGTTTCAGATGGAAAATTAAACTATAAAAAGCTTTTAGAAGAGTTTTGGAATGGTTTTAAACCGCATCTAAATAAAATGTCAGAACTTGAGAGAGAAAAAATTCTTGAAGCACTAGAAAAAGAATTAGCTGATTTATTCTTTCCTAAAAATGGAGAAGATACTAATGCTCAACCAAATAGGAAATGTCCAACATGTTCCAATGGGAATTTAGGTTTAGAACTTGGAAGATATGGTGCTTTTATAGGTTGTTCTAATTATCCAGAATGTAAATTCACAAAGCAAATTGCAAAAAATGAAAATAAAGAAGAAAATAATGCCAATGAGACTTTTTTGCCTGAAAATGATGGTGTCTTGGGTGTTGATCCTGAAACAGGTCTAAAAGTTATAATTAAAAAAGGTCCATATGGTATATATCTTCAGTTAGGCGAAGAGAAAAAACCAAAACGAACAAGCATACCAAAGCTGGTAGAGGCATCTACTATCGACCTGGATAAAGCCCTTTCATTTTTATCATTACCTAGATTAATAGGTAAACACCCAGAAACAGGGCAGGATATTTCAGCAGGAATAGGAAGATATGGGCCGTATTTAAAATATGATATAAATTTTATAAGTATACCAGCTGATGAAACTGTAATTAACATTGGTCTTAATCATGCTGTGGTTTTAATAGGTGAAAACAGTGAAAAACTCGGAAAAGTTCTAGGAGATCATCCAGATGGAAATGGAAAGGTTTTAGCTAAATCTGGGAGATTTGGTCCATATGTTGAGTATAATAAATTAAGGGCAACATTGCCCAAATCAATGTCTTTAGAAGAGATTGACTTAGATAAAGCTATAGAATTAATTGTTGCCAAGGCTGCAAAACCTCAAAGATCAAAAAAGAAACAAACCAAGAAAAAATAAGTGAAATCTAATAATAAAATACAAATTTCAAACTTAGAAATAATTTTTATTGATGATGATGGTTTTGCTAGAGGTTATATTTTAAATAAAAATAGATTAGATCAAGAAATTGAAATTCCATTTGATAAAACAAATATAGAATTCGAAATTGGTGATCATCTTTTAGTAGAATTAGAATTTGTTGGGAAAAAAAAATACAAATTTAAAAAAATTATTAAAAAGATTGAATTTGAGAAAAACTATTTCTTTGCAGAAGTGAAATTAACATCAAAAGGGAAATTCTACCTTAATGAATTAGAAAGAGGTTCTCAAAATAGAGCAAAAATTCAACCAATTCTAATAGATGGTATAAAAATTAATAAAGGTGACGTAGTAAAGGCTCAAAGAGCTTCTCGTGAAGTTCTAAAACAACTTAAAATCAAAAAATTAAAAATTAATAAGAACAAGAAATCTAGAAAAAAAAATGATTATCAAGATCATGCAGAAATATTAGAAATTATAGGTAATATTCTCGATCCTAATGTATATTCTTACCTGGCAATAAGAGAATACAGTTTAAAAAACAAGTTCAATCCAGAAACCCAAAAAGAAATTATTAATCTAAATGCTTTTGAAAAGAACGGACGTGTTGACTTAAGAAACTTACCGCTAGTTACAATCGATGGTGAAGACGCCAAAGATTTTGACGATGCTGTTTATGCAGAATATGTTAGCAAGAAAAAAGAATGGCGAGTCTTAGTTGCCATAGCTGATGTTTCATATTACGTGACATCAAATTCAGCTTTAGACAAAGAAGCTAAAATTAGAGGAAATTCAATATATCTTCCAAATTTTGTTATTCCAATGCTCCCAAAAGAGTTGTCTAACGATAAATGTTCCCTTAGACCTAATGAAGATAGATTATCATTAACAGTAGAGATTATATTGGACGAAAAAGGGAAAAAGAAATCACATTCTTTTTTTAGATCTGTAATTAACTCAAAAAAACGTCTTACTTATCAACAAGTAGAAGATGTTATTAATAAAAAAACTACAGATGAGATTTTTGATAATAAAATTATCAAAGTTATAAAATCATTAAATGAATTGTATTTAATCCTCGAAATTTTGAGGAAGAAAAGAGGTGCCTTAAATCTAGAACTACCCGAAAGAAAAATTTTATTCAATGATGCAGGGTGGCCAGTTCAAATCAAAAAAGTTTATGGACTAACAAGTAATAAAATTATTGAAGAACTTATGATACTTGCAAATGTATCAGCTGCAGAGGAAATAATTAAATTTAGTTACCCTGCAATATATCGTGTACATGAACCACCTTCTCCAGAAAAATATAAAAGTTTGATTGATATAATTGGCAAACCCCTAGCTAATATACTTATAGGGAAAGTACCACATCCATTATTAATGAATAAAATTTTAGAGAACACAAAAGAATCAGCTGATTATGATATGATAAATCAGTCTATTTTAAGAAGTCAGTCTCAAGCTAAATATCATAACGAAAATAAATCTCACTTTGGTTTGGCATTAAAAAAATATGTTCATTTTACTTCTCCTATAAGGAGATATTCAGATTTGATAATTCATAGACAAATTATTGAAATAATAAATAACAAAAATAAAAGGAAAAATAATTTAACAACTTCAAAAAATAATAATGAAAAATTCAAAATAATTAGTGAACATATCTCAAACACTGAACGAAAATCAGTGGCCGCTGAAAGAAAGACTATAGATAGGCTAATATCACTGTTGTTTAAAGAAAAAATTAATGAGTTAGTTGATTGTACTATTATTTCAATTCATAAATTTGGAATTTTTTTATCTATTGATGATGGTATAGCTGACTCTTTATTACCTGTAAGAAATTTACCTTATGATTGGTATCACTATGACCCAAAAAAACAAATACTTAATGGAGTAGATAGTGGTTACAAGTTTATAATTGGTATGAAATTTAAAGCTAAAGTAATAGAAGTTGAACCTTTAACAGGCAGTATCATAGTGAAGTTTCATGAGGATACGACAATGGACATAAAAACTAGAAAAAGAAAAATTAAATATAAAAGAAAAAATAAATTTTCATAAACTTGACTTTACCAAAAAAAAGAATAATTTATGACAAAACTAATTGGAGTTAAAAATGGCAAAACCAGCTACATTACAGATTAAATTATTAAGTACTGCTGATACAGGTTTTTTTTATGTTACTAAAAAAAATCCTAGAACTAAGCCAGAAAAATTAGAACTTAAAAAATACGATCCTAAAGTTCGAAAACATGTATTGTTTAAAGAAGCTAAAATTAAGTAATTATACTATTTACAAGTTGTCTTAGGCAATAATTCAAATTTTTTTAATAGCGCCTTAATCTCAAAGCTTCCATAATCAACTTTATATGAGTGTACCACTCCTAAATCATCAATCTCTAAATAGATTTCATATTCTGGATTTTCTTGTTTGGATTTTTCTTTGTAAAAAGCAACTTTAATTGGCCAAATCGATTTATCCTTTAAATATTCAATATCTTCTAATGTAGATTTTCTGATTTGACTTATAAATGCCGAAACAATTTTAATAAATTCTTCGTCTTCATTTCCAAAAAATACCTTTTTAGTTAATATTTTCTCTCCAATCTTTGCTGTTTTAATTAATTCTAATAAATGTTCAATTGGAAATAAAATATCTTTCTTAAATGTTAGTTTTTTAATAGAGCTATTAATTATAGAGCCAGAAATTTCTCTTTTATTTTTTTCAATAAAACCTTGATATGATTTTTTACCACTGAATTGACTTTCTTCATTTAATTCAAAGCTATGCTTTGTCCCTAAAAAATTTTCAAATGTAGAGTAACTTGAAAAACTATTTGATGTCTTGTTATTAGGTAATTCATAAATAAGAACATAATCTTCTTTTATATTCCATCCATTACAACTTTCTACGATTTCAAAAAATGTTTGCCCCTGTCCTCCTTCTAAAAAACTATTATCTTTAATATTTTGAATGTTGAGAGTATAAGTTGCTTTATGTGATAAAAGCTGTGCACTAAATACAAGATTAGTGTTGTAAACAAAAAAAAGAATTAAAATGTAAATATATTTAATAATCGACATAATGAAACCTCTAAATTAAAATCAAAGTATTTTAAAAAGCACCCTTTGAAACTTGAAAACAAGATAGTAAAATGGATAAAGTAAATATTATTAATGATAATAATACATTAAAAAAATTTTGTAACAAATGTATTAAAGAAAAAGTTTTAGCTATTGACACTGAATTTATAAGAGAAAATACTTATTATCCGATTTTATGTCTAGTACAAATTGCAAGCGATTCTTTTTCCGCAGTAATTGATCCACTTTCTGAAATAGATATGGAACCAGTCTGGGCAATACTTTCTAATGAAAAAATTTTGAAAGTTTTCCATGCTGGGAGACAAGATTTAGAAATTTTTTTTAATTTAACTGGCAAAATTCCTAAACCAATTTATGACACTCAAATAGCTGCAATGTTTTGTGGTTTAGGAGATCAAGTAAGTTATGATAGGCTAGTCAATAAATTTCTAGGGTTAAATATTAGTAAAGAAAGTCAATTTTCAAATTGGTTACAAAGACCACTTACAAACAAGCAATTACAATATGCTTTATCAGATGTAAATTATTTAATAAAAATTTTTCCATTAATAAAAAAAACAATTAAAGAAACCAACAGAGCAGAATGGGTTGAAAAAGAATTTCAATATCTTACAAATAAAAAAATTTATGACATAAATCCAAACGAAGTTTGGAAAAAAATTAAGATAAAAAATCCTAAAAGAGAAGTTTTAAACATTTTAAAGTATCTTGCCGAATGGAGAGAGATTGAGTGTAAAAAAAGAAACTTACCAAGAAACAGACTTATTAGAGATGAAATTTTAGTAACTATATCTCAGCTAAAACCAAATGATATTTTTTCAATCAAAAAAATAAGAGGCATACCAAAAATTCTTTGCGATAATGATTTAAATAGCATTTTAAAAATAATTAAAATTTCTGATAAAATTGAATCAAACAAATGGCCTAAAATTCCCAAATATTCAAAAAAATTAAATGTAAATAAGGCAAGTCTAGATTTATTAAAACTTTTATTATCATATTGTTCACAAAAGAGTGGTTTAGCAGAAAAATTAATTGTAGATGCAGATGAATTAAGATTAATACTTGATGGTCAAATGGAAGGTTTAGAAGTTTTTAAAGGATGGCGTAATGAAATCTTTGGTAAATTTGTAAATTTATTATTAAGTGGAAAAATTGCATTTACAATTAAAGATAATAAAATTAAAAAAATAGAATTTTAATCTGCATTTAAATTATCTAATATTATTTTAATGTTTTTATAAGTTACTCTTTCGTTAGCTTCTAGAGAATGTTTATCTAATCTATCAATAACTTTTATAACACTTTCAAAACTTCTATCTAGTCTTTCTAAAATATAAATTAATTTCTTATCGCCTATAAATAAATTTTTTTCATTTGAATATTTAACTATAAATGAATAAAGCAAAATGTCATCAGGGAGTTTTATTTCACTTGAAATTAGACTTCTTATTCTTGAATTCAAATCATCTAGATCCCAATCCATTTCAAAAGGTGACAACCTCGACAAAAGCAATATAGAACCTTCTTTATAAGTCACCTGATTCATGAAATGCATGACCAATTCTGAGGGGAAATTTTTTCCTGGAATAAAATTATCTAATATGAAGTTTTTACCTTCAGTTACATTTTCAAGGCAATTATTAGATAAAGAAGTTAAATAAACACAGTTAATTTTCTTTTTAAAAATTGAACATAAGTGAGTTTTTCCTGAACCTTTTGGACCATAAATAATTGCTCCTGGAATAGCGTTAGTTTTTTTTTTATTTTGCCAAAATGTTGAGTTTTCAATTAATTTAACTGCTTCTATGTTACATTTAGAAACAAGGTAGTTTTCCCTATTTTTTATAGATTTGAATTTTAATGGTAAAGCCATTTGTTTATTTATAGCTACTTTGTCAATATTTCTTAATTTGTTGGACATTAATTGATCACTTATAAAGCTTTATAAAATAATGTCTTACCACTACTCCTATGACAGCTGCAACAGGTAAAGAAATTAGGACGCCAACAAATCCAGATAAATAAGCACCCGTCATTAATGAAAATATTATCCATATAGGATTCAATTTTATTGCCTCCCCAACTAATTTTGGTGTTAAAAAATAACTTTCAAATAACTGACCAAAAATAAATATAATAGATATAAAAATCAATTGAGTTGAAATACCAAATTGAGAAAATCCTAGAATAAGAGTTACCCCCCCTCCAATAAAAGAACCTAGATAAGGTACAAATGAAATTATACCAGCAAATATACCTAACAATATTCCAAATTTTAAACCAACTAAAAACAGGCCTAAACTATAAATCAGTGACAACATTAGGCACACAAGACCTTGACCTCGAATAAATTTAGATAAAACGAGATCTATTTCTCTTATTAATAAATGGAAATCATTAAAATGGGATTTATTAGCTATATCATATACAAATTTTTTGATTTTATTAAATTCTATACTTAGATAAAAACTAATAACAATAATTAGGATCATATTAAAAAAACTATTAATAAATTGGATACTATTATTTATGATGTTGTTACTTGAATTAATTAAACCATCAGTGATGGGTTTTATTAGAGTAGTATAGTCAACTGTTTTGATTTTTTCGGTAAATAAATATTTAGTATTAATGTTTCTCAAAAACATTTGAATTTCTTCTAAATATTCTGGCAACAAAAAAACTAAATTTTGTATTTGAAAAATTAGAATTGGTAAGATTAAAATAAATATTGATAAAAAACATAAAATGAAAGCAATAATAGATAAAAAGCTTGAAAAAGTTTCATTTAAATATTTATCAAGATAGATTTTTAATGGGTTCGTTAAATAAGTTACTATAAATGCAATAAAAAAAGGAATAATAACTTCAAATAGGTACAAAATAATCAAAATGATGACTAGAAAAAAAAGAATAATATTTAAATTTCTTTCAATAAACATTTTTGTTTTGGTTGACATTTACTTAACCTCAATCCGAACTTAATTAGTAAGTATATATTGTTGGGAATTTAAATCCTTAAAATTAAGTTTTTTTTCATAAATAGCGTGAAAAAATGTTTTTTTATTACCCATAAATTTGACTATTATTCTACCTTTTGAGTTTGTAATAGAAATTATTTTCACTTCAATTACAAAGGGTAATTTTTCTAATATTTTTAAAATTTTTGGCCAAACACCTGTATCATTTTGAATTACACTAGTATTCTTCTCATACTTTAATTTTTTTGAAGAATTAAATGAACTCCTTTTTATATTCTCAAATGTATTTTTAGTTATTTTGTTATAAAAAATTATTTCATTTTGTATTTTCAAAAAACCCTTATCTTTAAAACCAGAAGTTGAATTAACATTAATTGATTTATCATTAAACAATAACTTCTTTTTTAATGTAGTAGATTTAATTTTTGTTATTGGAATTATAAGATCTACTTCATTATAAATTCTAGTATCTATTAAATTATTTTTTTTCCAATTTGTTTCAATAGATTTTATCATATTTGAAACTTCTCTTTCCAAAAGAGTTTTATCAACATTATAAAATGATGAGGTTCTCTTTAGAGGAATTGAATTCCTATAAATAGTTGATTGTAATTTACCACTTTTGTTATAAAATTTTCCATATGTTGATAAATATGTTTTGCCATCTCTCATTAACATTGGTTCAGCAACAACTAAAATAAGTGCATTAGTTTTTTCATTAATTATTAATTTATTAATTTGATCTTTATTTGATTTTAAAAGATCATTTGCTGTCAATATCCTATTTAAACTAAAATTACCTTTAGCAAGTTTTAATTTAACTAATCCATCGATAATTTTAAGTTTATTTTCCCAATTTAAATACCAATTATCTTTTTCATCCCATAAAACATAACCTCTTGGTCCTTTGAAAATAGGTAAAACTGCTATTGGTTCTCTGTATGTTTCTGCATATTGAAGTTTGTTTTTTCTAAAAAAATTAATAACCAAACTTCTATTAAAACAAACATCAAAATTTGCCAAATATCTCTTATCACTGTTAGCTTCTTTATTTATTTTTAAATAATCGACTAAAGAAAAAATTTCCATTTTGTTAGAATTTAATTTTATACCTTCTATCATTAACCTATTTGTAAGTCTTTTAAACCCTATTAATTTAGATTTTTGTTCTGCTTGAAATCTTGCTTCGTTAATTGATTCTTTTGTTAAATCAACATTTATATTTTTGATATAAAAAGATGAATTTAAACAATCTTGATCTACAGAGGCTAATAATGTTGAACTTATAAAACAGAATTTTAAGATAGTTAAAAAAATTATTTTATAAAGTTCAAAAGACAAAATATTTTCCTTACTTTTTTAATTGATATGTGCTTACAACATCGATATATCAATATATATTGTTTGTTATAAACATTATAGACAAATCTAATTTACAAACACCTCATAATTTAGAAACTACAAAAATATGTTAAAAAACAAAAAAATTACAAATAAATTAAAAATTACTTATAAAAATTCGGGTGTTGATATTGATGAAGGTAACAAACTTATTACAGATATTGCTCAAATTACAGAAGCTACATCAAATGAAGGTTCGATTGGAAAGATAGGTGGATTTGGAGGATTATTTGATTTAAAAAAATATAATTTCAAGGATCCTATACTTGTTTCAAGCACTGATGGTGTTGGCACTAAATTACAGTTAGCAATTAAAACTAAATCATATTTTAATGTTGGGGTGGATTTAGTTGCTATGTGTGCCAATGATGTTTTGGCACAAGGCGCACAACCTTTATTCTTTATGGATTATTACGCTACTGGAAAATTAAACAAATTTGTTGCTATTGAAGTTATAAAAGGAATTGCAGAAGGTTGCAAACACTCAGGATGTGCGCTTATAGGAGGAGAAACTGCAGAGATGCCAGGACATTACAAAAAAAATGATTTTGATGTTGCTGGATTTTGTGTGGGGGCTGTAGAAAGAGATAAAGTCTTAAAAATAAATTCCGTAAAAAAGGGTGATTGTGTAATAGGATTATCAAGTAGTGGAATTCATTCCAACGGTTATTCTCTTGTAAGAAAAATAATAGAGATCAACTCAATAGATATATTTGAAAAACCTGAATTTGACAAAAATAAAACTCTTGCAGAAATTTTGATGAAACCAACCCTGCTATACACAAAGGCATTTCTAGCAGCAAACAAGAACTATAAAGTTAAATCCATAAGTCACATAACTGGTGGTGGTTTAATTGAAAATCCTCCAAGAGCCTTTAACAAAAACTTAACTCTTAAGTTCAATATGAAAAACTTTAAACTCCCTCCTCTTTTTAAATATTTAAAAAACAAAGCAAATATATCTTTATTCGAGTTAGCCAAAACTTTTAATTGTGGTATTGGTTTGTTAATTTTCGTTGATAAAAACGATGCTCAAGTAATTATTAATGATATTAATAAAATTGGTTATAATGCTTTTCTCATTGGATCTATGGTTGAAAATAATTCTAATAAAAATGTTACTTTTGAAGGTTGGAATTTTTGAAAATTTAGTTTTTTAGAGTATATATAAATGTATAAACAGAAAGTTTAAATTAATTGTTAAAATAATGGAAAAGGAATGTAAAAATGGCAAACAAAATTGATAAAGAAACGCAAGAACATAAACAATTTTATGAAAATTTCTTAAAGTTCACAACATATAGCACTATTATAATCATAGCTATTGTTGCGTTGATGGCAATTTTTCTAGTTTAAAGGTAATTTAGACAACCAACTCTATACTTGCAAAAAAGAAAGATATCTCTATGTGAGCATTTTCAAGACTATCAGATCCATGAACAGAATTTGCCTCAATACTTTCAGCAAACTCCCTTCTTATTGTGCCTTTTTCAGCTTCTTCTGGATTGGTTGCACCCATAACATTTCTATTTAATTTCACAGCGTTATCACCTTCCAAAACTTGAACAACCACAGGACCCGAAATCATAAAATTCACTAAGTCATTATAGAAAGGACGGTCTTTGTGAATTTCATAAAATTTTTCTGCCATAGATCTAGTCAATTGCAGTCTTTTTTGTGCAATTATTTTCAACCCAGCATTTTCAAATTTAGCATTAATCAAACCAGTTAAATTTCTCTTAGTAGCATCTGGCTTAATTATTGATAACGTTTTTTCAACAGACATATCTTATTCTCCATTTAAGTTTAGTTATATTGATTGATAAAAATAATCAAGATATTTTTAAAATGTTAACAATTGTCTAATAACTAATATTGCTGTATCAAATGGTATAACATTCTAACACCCCATCCCACACCACCAGATGGAATAGAGGGTGTAGATTTATTTTGCCAAGTTACTCCAGCTATATCTAAATGAGCCCATGGGGTCTTTTCTACATGTCTTTTTAAAAAACATCCTGCAGTTATTGATCCAGCGCCAGGACCTCCAATATTTTTCATATCTGCAATCTCTGTTTTTATCAATTGGTCATAATCGTCATCTAATGGCATTTCCCAAACTTTTTCACCTGTAATTTCTCCTGAGTTAAATATAGCTTCCGAAATTTCTTTATTATTTGAAAATAATCCAGCTCTAATATTTCCTAATGCTACAATCATTGCCCCAGTCAATGTTGCAAAATTAATCATAAACTTAGGATTATATTTTTTTTCAGTCCAAGAAAGTATGTCAGCTAATACAAGTCTACCTTCAGCATCTGTATTTAAAACTTCTATAGTTTGTCCAGAATAAGATTTCACAACATCTCCAGGTCTTTGCGCATCTCCATCTGGCATATTTTCAACAAGACCTATAACACCTATTAAATTATGCTTTAACTTAGAAAGTGCCGCTGCTTCTAAAATACCTGTTACAGTTGCCGCACCTCCCATATCCCATTTCATATCTTCCATTGACTTAGCTGGCTTCAAAGAAAGTCCACCAGAGTCAAAACAAACCCCCTTTCCTATAAATGCCATTGGTTGATTGTATTTTTTACCCCCAGACCATTCCATGACGACTACTTGACTGTCTTTTCTTGATCCTCGACCAACTGCTAGTAACGCGTGCATACCAATTTTTTGAAGTTGTTTTTCGTTATAGATAGTAACTTTAACCCCTATTTTTTTTAATTTTTTACATTCGTTAGCAAATGAAGATGGATATAATATATTTGGTGGTTGCCATACTAAATCCCTAGCAGTGAATATACCCTTAGCTAAGTTTTGTATTTCAGAAATTTTCTTTAAATTTTTTCCTGGCTCATTACAAACAAACACAACATTTTTTAAATTTGTTATTTGTTTTATTTTATTTTTTTTGTAATTTTCAAACTTATATGAACTTAATAAAATTCCTAGAGCAAGACGTTCATTGATTGAAATTTCATTTTCAAATATTTTTGCTTGAAAAGAGCCTAAAGGTTTAATTTTATTATAAATTCTACCACCTAATTCTTCTAAATATTTATTTGTTAAATCCTTATTTAAAGTTTTTCTTTTAACTAAAAGAAAATTACCCTTTTCTGATCTTACTAAAATTATATTAGATGTTTCATTTATAATAATTTTTTTAAATAAATTTAATAAGTCTTTTTGAGAATTAAAATTTTCAGATAGTAAAATGTTTTTTTCAGAATAGAATAAGACATTTATTTCGTTATCTTTAAATTTTATATTATCATTTTGTTTTTCACACTTAAATTTTATGAACCTCTTATTATTCAACATATTTTTCCCTTTAATTCAAATAGGACTATTGTATTAATCTAAATTAGTTATAGTACTATAAATATTTGAAAAAAATTCAATATAAATCTTTGAGAAAAGCTTTTATGATTTTAACTTGGTATATCTTTCGACAAACATTAGGCAATGTAATAATTTCTACTATAGTTTTTGTAGGGATTATATGGTTAAGTCAATGCTTTAAAACCATACAATTAATTATTAATAAAGGCGCTGGTCTTTTAGAGTTTTTTATTTTATCTGCATATAGTTTTCCTAGTTGGCTTTTAATAGCTATACCATTTGGCACCTTTGCGGGATGTATGATTTCATATTTAAAACTTCAAAATGATCAAGAAATTTTAGTAATGAAATCAGCTGGAATAAATCCTTTGCAATTGAGCAAACCTGCTTTTTTTATAGCAATATTGGCTTCTATAATTTTATTCATAATTTCTCACTTTATTATGCCAAAAACTTATAAAAATTTTAAAGTTTTGCAAAATGATATTAGAAACAGTTCAGAAAGCTTAATTATTAAAGATAATGTATTTATTGATTTAAACAAAATTCAAACAATTTTTATTCATAGATTAAAAGATAATAATCAATTAGAGGAAATTTTTATTCAAGATAGAAGTAACTCTAAGATGATAGTAGAGTTTTTTGCAAAAAAAGGAAATCTAAATTTCGAAAACAACATAATATTAACCATGCAAGATGGCACTAGAATTTCCACTGATTCAAAAGGTAGATCAACTATATTAAATTTTAAAAGTTATGATATTGAAATAAAACAGGAAAATAATAAAAAAACTTCCTCAAGAGTTATAGAGTATAATGAATATAATTTTTTTGAGTTATTGAGGGCATCTAAGAATGCAAAAGAAAAAAAAGGTAAATTATTGGCAGAAGCACACAGCAGAAATACAATAGTTTTTATGCCATTAGTTTTTTGTTTTATTGTAATGGTAGTAATACTTAAAGATAATTTTTCAAGATTTTTTTCAAATTATAGAAAAACAATTGGAATTGGCTTTCTTGTTATGATTCAAAGCTTTGTTTTGATTATCAAAAATGCAGTTCATTCAAATATTATTTTTTTACCGTTGATGTATGTTTTTCCTCTTTTGATATTAATAATATGTATTTTTATACTTAATAATAACAATATATATTATAGAATTTTATCATTTACTAATAAGGTCAATCAGTAGTGTTCAAACTTATCAATCATCCAGTAATACTATATAAATATTTTACTAAGGATTTATTCAAATTCTTTATCTTTGCTTTATTTTTTTTATTAACATTAATTTTTTTTATTGATTTAATCGAGTTATTTAGAAGATCTTCAAATAAAATAGGAGTTAGTCATTTATTAAAAGCAGATTTTATTGACTTAGCTGGGATGGCTTCTTTAAAAATAATAGGGAATATTCAAAAAATTTTACCATTTGCTGCACTGATTGGATCCATTGTATGTTTTAACCAATGGAGAAAGAAAAATTATTATGTAATTTCTAAAGTTTCAGGTATTTCATTATGGAAAATTCTATCACCAATTTTAATTTGTTTCTTTTTTGTCGGGCTTTTTTCAATAATAATTTTAAATCCATTTTCAACCTTAATGAACAAAAAATATGAAAATTTACAAACAATATTTTTTGGAAAAAAAAATATCCAAGAATTTTCTTTTGATACAAAAGGATTTTGGATAAAGCATATATCTGAAAAAAGAAATTTAATTATTAATGCAAATAAAATAGACGAAAAAACAAATACTTTGTTTGATCTAAATATTTTTGAATATGATGACAACAAAATTTTTAAAAAAAAGATTAGAGCACAGCAAGGTAAATTTACTTCCCAAAAATTGTTTCTTTATAATATTCAATCAATTGATGAAAACTATAAAGTGGCTAATTTAAAAAAATTTTCTTATTCAATTAATTTTGATTCCAGTCAGTTAAACGTAGCCACAAAAGAACCTGACAAAATATTCTTACTAGATTTTCCATATTACCTAATAAAAATGAAATCTTATGGTCTTAATATTTCTAAACATTTAGTTTATTTTTTTAAATTGATATGCCAACCATTCTTAATTATTTCAATGATTTTACTTTCTGCATCCTTAATGTTAAGGAGTAGTGAAAGAAAAGTTGAAGTAGGTATTGTTTCAATTTCATTAGTTGCTGGTTTCAGTCTATACTTTATTGGAGATTTTATTTTTGCCTTAGGTTTTTCAGAAAAAATCCCTCCACTTTTAGCTGGATTTGGACCAACGTTAATTGGATTGTTTTCAGGTTGTTATTTAATAAGTGATATTGACGAAATTAAAAATGTTAACAATAGGTAATAAATTGAATATGGCTATTATTTTTTTAAATTTAAAATTTTTATTTCTTACTATTTTCTTTTCCACTCTCATATTAAAACATGCTTTTAGTGAAGAAAATTACATTGTTACTATTGTAAATAAAATACCAATTACAAAAGTTGATGTTTTTAACAGAGCAAAATTAATTTCCATCTCTATTGATAAAAGCGCTGAAACAAAAAACATAGAAAATTACTTCAATCAATCACTTCAGACGCTTATACAGGAAAAAATTATTTTATCAGCTGGAAAAAAAATAAATAACAACTTAACTTCTATTGTATCAGATCAAGCAAATAAATTGCTTTTGGCTGAATTTGAAAATTCAAAACTAAAATTAGATAAATTTATTAAAAAATACTCTATTTCAAAATCCATATTGTTAGAAAAGTATAAAGTTCAATTGATATGGGGAATTGTTTTAAGAAATAAATATAAAATGCAATTTTCGAAGATAGAAAAAAATATTGATCAATCAATTGAGTCAAAAGAGTATAGAAATAGTGAAGATTTGTATGATTTAGCTGAGATAGTAATATATAAAAAGAACAATAATAAACTTATAGAAAAAATTAATTTAGCTCTAAAAAATGGTGCTAATTTTCTTGAAATTGCTAATCAAATTTCAATAAGTAGCTCTTCAAAATTTAATGGTAAAATTGGATGGAGTAACTTTCAAAATCTACCTCAATATGTTAAAAATGTTGCTGCTGTTAGAGGTTTTGATAAAGGAATAGAAATTAAAGAGGGTGAAACTTTCACTTTCCCCGATAAAGATAAAATCAAAATAATAAAAGTTTTAGCTAAACGTCAAAAAGGGAAAGTAAGTATAAAAGAAGATATACTCTTAATGGTACAATTAAGGTTTCCAATTAATTTTCAAAAAAAAGATTTAGCTTACAAAAAAATAAAAAATGATTTAGACAAACTTTTATCAAACAAGAGCACATGCGACGTATTAAAAATTTTTGAAAAGAAAAATAGTAAAAATTTAGATTTAAAGGTAATAAAGACAAGAATTGCAGATTTAAGTCCTAAAATAGAGTCCATTATCAAAAACATAAATTTTTTCGAAATTTCTAAACCTATATTTCTTGGGAATAATGGATATACCTATGTTAAATGTGATAAAAGAGAAGCTAAACTAGACAAAATTAATCCTAAAAAATATAGAGAAACAACACTTAATAAATATTTCTTAATATATAGTGCAAAACTACTTAAACGTCTTAATAATGAGGCAAATATTTTACTTATTGAAAAAGTTAAATGATTCGTAATAAGGAAGTAATATTATTAACTGCTGGTGATCCAGCCAGCATCTCAACAGAGATAACAATAAAAGCTATAGAAGCTCAAAAAATTAATAAGAATATCAATTTAGTTGCTATAACTGATCCTAGTTTTGTTGAAGAATATAAAAAATTAATAAGAAGTAATGTAAAAATTAATGAGGTTACAGATAAAATCAAATTTTCTGATTATAAAGATGATTATTTAAATATAGTTCCAATAAAACTCAATAATAAAGTTGAATATGGAAAACCAGATTTAAAGAATTTTTATTTTACAAAACTTTCCATAATAAAAACTATTGAAATACTCAAAAATAGCATTGCATCTGCAATTGTAACTAACCCAATTAATAAATATATTATGTACAAATCTGGATTTAATTTCGAGGGTCATACTGATTTTCTAGGTTCATTATCCACAAAAAAGAAGAACCCAGTTATGATGTTGGTAACTAATGAACTTAAAACTTTACCTTTAACAATTCATGTCCCTTTAAAAAAGGTAAGTCAGTTAATTACCAAAGAACTTATTAACACTAAAATAAAAATTGCAGTTGACGATTTAAAAACTTTCTTTGATATAAAAAAACCATCTATTGTCGTTACAGGTTTGAATCCTCATGCAGGAGAAAATGGTAATTTAGGTGATGAAGAAATAAAAGTAATTAAACCAGCTATAGATGAATTAAAAAAACTTAAAAGTATATCTATTTCTGGACCAATATCAGCAGATATTGTCTTTTCATCTGACAAAAGATATCATTATGATTTAGCTGTTTGTATGTACCATGATCAAGCACTTATACCAATAAAAACCCTAGATTTTCAAAATGGCGTTAATGTTACATTAGGCTTAGATTTTATAAGAACATCCCCTGATCATGGAACTGGATTTGACATAGCTGGTAAAAATTTAGCTAACCCACAAAGTTTAATTTCGGCAATTAATCTTGCTTATGAAATGAGTAAAAATAAAAAAAATGCACAACAAAATTAAAAATTTGCCTACAATACAAGAAACTTTAAAGAAAAATAAAGTAAAAATAAATAAGTCCTTAGGTCAAAATTTTTTATTTGATCTAAATCTCACTGATAAGATTGTTAAACAATCAAAACCAATTGCATCAACTATTATAGAAATTGGTTCTGGACCAGGTAGTTTAACAAGATCTATTTTGAAAAACAAATCTGCAATTGTTTATGCAATAGATAAAGATATTCAATCTGAGAAGATGTTAAGTGAACTGAAAATGATTTATAGAGATAGACTTAAAATAATCATTGATGACGCTTTGCATTTTCCTATCTGGAATTTAGGTAAAGCACCAAGACAAGTAATAGCAAACCTCCCTTATAATGCAGGAACCAAAATGTTGATAACATGGTTGAAATATATTCAGAACTTTGATTTACTTACGTTAATGTTTCAAAAAGAGGTTGCAGAAAGAATAGTTGCAAAACCTGGTTCGAAAAACTATGGAAGGTTGTCAATTTTAACAAATTGGTTAACCGAAAGTTCAAAATTATTTGATATCCCAAGTGAAGCTTTTATACCTAGACCTAAAGTTAAATCGTCAGTAATACAATTGAAACCACTCTCAAAACCACTTTATGACGTAAAGTTTGAATCCTTAGAAAAATTAACTCATCTTGCTTTTAGTCAAAAAAGAAAAATGCTCAAAACCAGTCTAAAAGAAATTAATGGTAAAAAAATTTTAGAAGAGTTGAATATTTCACCAAATTTACGACCAGAAAATTTGTCTGTTATTGATTTTTGTAAAATAGCTAAAAAATCAACTAAATTTAAAAATTAAATGAGTTTTTCTATCGTTTTACTTAAAGTTAACTGTCTATATCTTCTAAGTCTTTCAGAAAATAAAATTAACTTAATTTGATCTACAGCTAGCTGAAGATCGCTGTTTACTACAACAAAATCATATTCCTTATAATGACTTATTTCTTTTTTAGCCTCTGACATTCTTTTTTTAAAATTTTCTTTATCTTCACTATCTCTTTTACCAAGTCTATTTTCTAGTTCTTTCATTGATGGAGGTAATATAAAAACTTTTACAACATCTTTTGGCAATTGTTTTGAAATTTGTCTTGTTCCTTGCCAATCAATATCAACAATAACATCAATACCTCTGTTAATTTTTGAAACAACCTCATTTTTTAATGTTCCATAAAGACACCCAAAAACATTTGCATACTCTAAGAATTGATTTTGCTTTAATAATATTCTGAATTCATCTTCATTTTTGAAAAAGTAATGTTTCCCCTCAATTTCATCTTTTCTTTTTTTTCTTGTAGTTACCGAAACTGATAAATTAATATCATCAACTTCATCGATTAACTTTTTACATATAGTTGTTTTACCTGCACCAGAGGGTGATGAAATAATGAGTAATAAGCCTTTGTTAACGATATCAGTCACTATTTATCCTTATTAAAACTATCTTTCCATAACTTAATATTTTTCTTATGTAAACTATATGTTTTAGAAAATCTATGACTTCCATTCCCATCGCTAACAAAATAAATATAATCAGTTTTTTCTATAAACTTTAATGCATTTAAAGCATTTTCTCCTGGGTAAGAAATTGGGGTTGGTGGTAAACCTTGAAATTTATATGTATTATATGGATTATTTGATTTTAACATGTTTCTTGTAATTTTTTTACCATTAACTTTGAAACCATATGCAAGTGTTACGTCTGATTGAAGTTTCATTTTTTTATTAAGTCTGTTAATAAAAACACTTGCTACTAACTTACTATCATTAATATTATTAGACTCCTTCTGAATTATTGAAGCTAGTATCAAATATTCATTTTTATTTTTTAAAACAAAACCATCCGGCTTTTCATTCCAAACAGTTTTTAAAAATTTTTCTTGAGCTGTTTTCATCTGATTTAAAAGTTTACTTCTTGGATAACCTAATTTAAAAAAATATGTGTCTGGTTTGTATATGCCTTCTTCTAAATTTGTAATTACTCCAGTTAAATATGGATTATTGACTAAATTATTTTTTAAATCAACAGCTGTAGATCCTTCAATTAGTGTAAAACTTCTTGTTATTGTTTTACCTGTTTGTAAAATTCTTTGTATTTGAATAAGCGATAAATCTTTAGGAATTAGATATTCTCCTGCCTTAGGTATAAAGGGTTTTTTATGGATTAAAGATGCCAATTTCCAATTTAAGTAAGAAATATCTATATTTTTTGCTATTAATTCAGATACAATTTTTTTTTGGGTAGTATTTTTTCCTAATAAATAATAAGTGTCGTCAAAAACAATAATTTTATTATTTATTTTATAAATATATATATAGATTGAAGATAGTAGTGAAAAAAACAATGCAATAAAAAGAATACACTTATTTTTTAAACTCAATCTGAACTACCAATCACTAAACTTGCATTTGTCCCTCCAAAACCAAAGGAATTTGAGAGTACATTTTTTATTTTTCTTTTTTTTGAATTTATTGGTACTAAGTCAAAACCAAAAGAATCTTTGTCTGGGTTTACTAAATTATTTGTAGGAGGAACAGTTTGATTTACAAGTGATAATATTGAGTAAATAGCTTCTATTGCACCAGCTGCACCTAGCAGATGCCCTGTTGCAGATTTTGTTGAACTAATACTAGTATTTTTAATTTTTTGTCCAAGAAGTCTACCAATAGCCTTCAATTCAATTATATCACCAAGAGGTGTAGAAGTACCATGTGCATTGATGTAATCTAAATCTGAAGCGCTTATACCTGCATCTTTAATAGCTGATAACATTGCTCTAAAACCACCATCTCCATTTTCAGCTGGAGCAGTTATGTGGTGAGCATCGCCAGAAAGACCATAACCTTTTATTTCTGCATATATTTTTGCACCTCTTGCAACAGCATGTTTTTTTTCTTCAAGAACAAGTACTCCAGCTCCTTCACCCATAACAAAGCCATCCCTGTCTTCATCCCAGGGTCTGGAACTGTTTTCAGGGTTATCATTAAAGTTAGTGCTTAACGCTCTAGCGGCTGCAAACCCTGCCATACCAATTCTACAGCAAGCTGCTTCGGCTCCACCTGCAATCATTACATCTGCGTCACCATAGCGAATAATTCTTGATGCATCTCCGATAGCATGGGCTCCGGTTGAACAAGCTGTTACAACAGAATGATTGGGACCTTTGAAACCATACTTAATGCTTACTTGACCTGATAACAAATTTATAAGTGCGGATGGTATGAAAAAAGGGCTAACTTTTCTTGGACCTTTAGAATTTAATAACTCTGTTGTATGAGAGATTGTTTCAAGACCACCTATTCCAGAACCTAATATTACGCCTGTTCTATTCTTTTGATTTTCATTTTTTGGTTTCCAGCCTGAATCTTCAACGGCTTGCATAGCTGATATAAGACCATAAGCTATGAATCTATCAATTCTCTTATACTCTCTTGGTTCTATCCAATCTTCAATGCTCAACCCACCATCAGGGTCAACACTTTTTTTTGGAATTTGTCCTGCTATTTTACAAGGTAGATCAGATACATCAAAATTATCAATTTTATTTATACCGACTAAACCAGATATAAGTCTTTTCCAATTAGTATTTACACCTAATCCTAATGGTGTTAATAATCCTAATCCAGTAACGACAACTCGACGCATAAAAGACTCCTTTTTATAACACGAGTGAACATAAATAGGTATATTAGCTATTTGAAGTTATAAATTCTATTGCATCTTTAACAGTTTGAATCTTTTCAGCTGCATCGTCAGGAATTTCACATTCAAACTCTTCTTCAAAAGCCATAACTAATTCAACAGTATCTAAACTATCAGCTCCCAGATCATCTATAAAACTAGCACTTTCAACGACTTTTGATTCATCTACACCCAGATGTTCAACTACAATCTTTGTAACTCTACCAGCTATATCACTCATTAAAATCCCCTTAAATTTATATGAAAATTATACTTGCAACCGAGTAACATAAATATGTAATCATGCCAAGCATATAATGTAACCATATGCAAAAATTTATATCATACTCATTCCACCATTAATATGTAATGTAGTTCCAGTTATGAAACTTGCTTCATCACTAGCTAAATAAATGCAACCATTTGATATATCTTCTGCGTTACCTAGCCTATTAGCAGGGATATTAACAATTATTTTACCTTTTTGTTCATCTGTTAGTTTATCTGTCATTGGTGTTGATATAAATCCTGGGGCAATAAGATTACAAGTTATTCCTCGAGCAGCTACTTCTAAAGCAATAGATTTCGTAAGGCCTGACAAAGCGGATTTAGAAGCTGAATAGTTAGCTTGACCTGGATTACCAGTAAATCCTACTATTGAACTAATAAATATAACCCTTCCAGATTTTCTCTTAAGCATACCTTTTATAATTTGTCTTGTAAGCCTCATACTAGCAGACAGATTAACATTTATAACATTCTCCCATTCTTCATCTTTCATTCTTAAAAAAAGATTATCTGCTGTTATTCCAGCATTATTAATGAGAATATCTATATGACCAAAAATAGTTTCAGATTCTTGTGCTAAAGCTAAAACACTATCTTTAGAAGTTAAATCAGTAGCTATTGCTCTAGTGTCAGCACCTAATTCTGAACAAAGTTCATTTAGAATTTCTTGTCTTGTTCCAGAAAGAATAAGTTTAGCACCTTTTTCTTTCATCTTTTTTGCTATAGATTTTCCAATACCACCTGTTGCTCCAGTTAATAAAACAACCTTGCCTGTTAGATCAAACATTTCTGTACTCCATTATAAGATTAAAAAAAAGCATCAAAATCTTCAGCATTTTCATAACTTTCATTTGAAATATCTTTTATCATTCTTTTTGCTATTCCTGTAAGAACTTTTCCACTTCCTAATTCAGTTATTTTTTTTATACCTTGATTTTTTGCAAAATCCATTGTTTCTCGCCATCTCACAGTTCCAGTTACTTGATCAATTAAATTTTTCCTTAATGTTGTGGTATCAGTATGAGGTAACGCAGTTATGTTAGAAACTATTGGTATTAGGGGTACATCAAAAACTAAATTATTTAAAGCCTCTTCCATAATGACACGGGCGGGCTCCATCAATCTACAATGGAAAGGAGCACTTACTGGAAGTAAAATTGCTCTTTTAGCACCACTATTTTTGGCAATTTCAATTGCGTTTTCAACTGCTCTTGTATCCCCACTTATTACTACTTGACCATCTGCGTTATCATTTCCAATATCACAAATTCCATGAATTTGAGCTTTTTCAATAATTTCAATCGTTTGATTAACAGTAATACCAATCAAAGCTGCCATCGCCCCTTCACCAACAGGGACTGCTTGTTGCATGGCTTCACCTCTTAATCTAAGTAAAATAGCGCATTCTTTAAGAGAAAAAACTTGTGCAACTGTCATAGCTGTATATTCACCTAATGAATGTCCACAGGTAAAATCAGCTAACTGTCTTAAATTTTTATCTTTTAGTTTACTTAACACCCTAAAAGCAGCAACTCCACACGCCATAAGAGCAGGTTGTGCATTAGCAGTTAGTGAAATTTCTCTATCTGAGCCTTCCCACATGATTTTTGTTAAATTTAATTTTAAAGCATCATTAACCTCGTCAAAAACATCCTTTGCCTCAGAAAAATTTTCTGACAGTTTTTTACCCATCCCAACTTTTTGAGATCCTTGTCCAGGGAAAACAATAAAATTCATTTTTATTCCTCGTTAATTATTAAAAATTTATAATTAATTATTGCATAATTTTTATAAACATTTATGTTCCACAAATAAACTAATTACTAACATAAATTAAATTATTATTTATGTACTCCTTTCCAGCAAGTTACTTGTTGGATCACCTGGGTATTAATAACCCATAAAGCCAGAAGGAGAAAACGATGGCATTATACGAAAGTGTAATAATTGGTAGACAAGACCTAACACCTGGTCAATTCGAAACATTATTAGAAAAATTTATAGCAGTTATTCAATCTTTTAAAGGCGAAATTAAAAAAAGAGAGAATTGGGGCATTAGAAACCTTGCTTATAAAATCAATAAAAATAGAAAGGGGCATTACATGCTCTTAAATATTGATGGGCCTCCAGAAGCTATTCAAGAATATGAACGTTTAATGAGATTGGACGAAGATATTATTAGATTTCTTACAATTAAAATAAAATTTATTGAGGAAAAACCTTCCCCCTTAATGGTCAATAAATCTGATAGCTCAAAAAATGAAACAGCAAAAGATGAAATCTCTTAAACACCTAATAATTTATAATCAAGGAATAATAACATGACACAACTAAACATCACTAGAGAGGCATTAAGAAAGCCCAATCAAAAAAGAAGAAAATCATGTCCATTTTCAGCTCCTAATACTCCTGAGATTGACTATAAGGATCTTAAAGTATTAACTAGATACGTGTCTGAAAGAGGTAAAATTATACCATCAAGAATCTCTGCTGTTTCGGCCAAAAGACAAAGGGAACTCTCTAGAGCCATTAAAAGAGCTAGGTTTTTAGCTTTAATGCCTTATGTTGTTGGTTAAGACGGAGGATTAGATGAATATTATTTTATTAGAACGTGTTGAAAAATTAGGTCAAATAGGTGATTTGGTAACAGTTAAGTCTGGATATGCAAGAAACTTCTTATTGCCTCAAGGAAAGGCTGTATTTGCTTCTAAAGAAAACATTAAAATTTTTGAAGATCAAAAAGCACAGTTGGAAGGTGAAAATATTGAAAGGAAAAAAGAGGCTGAAAGTTTAGCAAACAACATAAGTTTTAAAGAAGTTATTATAATAAGAGCCGCAAGTGAGTCTGGTCAACTATATGGTTCTGTTTCAGCTAAAGACATTGCTCAAGAGATTACTAATTTAGGTTTATCAATTAATAAATCACAGATTGTCTTAAACAAAACCATTAAAACATTATTATTTGAAGATGTATCAATCAAGCTTCATCCAGAAGTATATGTAAAATTAAAATTGAATATTGCTAGATCTACTGAAGAAGCTAAACAACAATCAAAATCTGGTAAGGCTATTATTACAACTGAAATAACTGGTGGAGATATAAGATCAGAAAGAGCACAAAAAGACGCAAAACGTTTTGATAAGAAAAATAATGACAAAACAGATAAAGTTCTAGACGATGTTTTAAAAACAGATAATAATACTTCAACAAATCTGGAAAAAGAGGATCAAGAAAAAAAAGACTAAAAAAGATAATATATAAGAATAATAAATTATAGTCTTGTTTTTTATTTATAGATTAATAAAAATTAATCTCCATTCCTTTCAGGAAATAATACTATGGATGAAAATTTAGTCGAAGACTACTTTAATTCTAACGAAATAATTAAAAATAAAAACATAATGCCTCAAAACCTGGAGGCCGAACAAAGTCTATTAGGATCAATACTTTTTGATAATAAGATTTTAGAAGATCTTCCTACAAATTTCAGTTCTAATTATTTTTTTGATCCTCTTCATTCTAATATTTATGATGCGAGTATTTCATTAATAGATAATGGTCGTTTAGCTGACCCATTAACCTTAAAAAACTATCTAAGTGATAACAAACATAATTTAGATATAGATATTGAACAATATCTTATAGATTTAAGGGATGGTGTATTATCTTTAAGTAAAGCTAGATTTTATGCTGAAGAAATACGTAACTGTTATATCAGAAGATCTTTAATTGTTATAGCTGATGAATTAATTCACAAAGCAAATCATCCCCGTATTGATGCTACTCCTGATCAAGAGATATCGAATACAGAAGAAAAATTATATAATCTAGCTGAAAAAGATCAAATTAATTCAGGACCATCAGATTTTAAAACAGTTCTTGCCAGCACAACAAAACAAATTAATTCTGCCTTTAATAGAAAAGGAAAATTATCTGGAATTGATACTGGATTTTCTGGTATCAATCGTCATTTAGGAGGTTTGAACAAATCAGACCTTATTGTTTTAGCTGGCAGACCTGCTATGGGAAAAACAGCTTTGGCAACTAACATTGGCTTTAATGCAGCTAAAAGTAGTAAATCTGATAAAAATGAAGCAATATTAATATTTTCTCTAGAAATGTCAGCTGAACAATTAGCTCAGCGAATACTTGCAGAACAGTCAACTATAGACTCGCACAGATTAAGAAGTGGTGATATTAATGATGATGAGTTTTCAAAACTAGTTGTTACTCAAAATAATATACATAACTTACCTTTTTTTATTGACGATACTCCCGCAATCACCGTTGGTCAAATTGCATCAAGAGCAAGAAGGTTAAAAAGAACAAATGGATTAGGATTAATTATAATTGATTATATTCAGTTAATTCAAGGATCAAAGGTGAGCGAAAGTCAAGGTAGAGTTCAAGAAATATCTAATATTACTAGAGGTTTAAAATCATTAGCAAAAGAATTAAACGTTCCTATATTAGCATTATCTCAGTTAAGTAGAGCTGTTGAGCAAAGAGAAGACAAAAGACCTATACTAGCTGACTTAAGAGAATCTGGATCTATTGAACAAGATGCTGATGTGGTGATGTTTGTGTATAGAGAAGAATACTATCTTGATAAGAGTGAACCGAGTCAAAGAGAGAATGAAAATCAAGAAACCTTTAATGAACGATTTGTAAAATGGCAGGATAGAAGAAGCGCCGCAGAGGGAAAGGCAGAAGTTATTATTTCCAAACAACGTCATGGACCAACAGGTATCATCCAAGTGCAGTTTGAAGCTAAACTTACAAGATTTATGGATTTAGTCCAAAATGACCGGATGCCAGATCAAATCTATTAGTAAAATTATTTAAATTTGTTTATTATTTTTTTATGAAATCTATTCTAAAAATTTCTCTTGATGATATTAAATATAACTGGAAATTAATAAATACCGCCTCTAATGGGAAAGCTGCAGCAGTTGTAAAAGCTAATGCTTATGGAATGGGTATGGTAGAAGTGGCTGGGGCATTATTAAAATCTGGGTGTAATTATTTTTATGTCGCAAATATTTTTGAAGGATTAAAACTTAGAAAAAAATTTAACACTACTAAAATATCAATTGCTATTTTTGAGGGTTATTTAGAAGGTAATCAAAAAATCTATGCTGAAAATAATTTAACTCCTATATTAAATAACCTTGAACAACTTAAAAGATTTAAAAATTTTTCAAAAACAGTATTAGAGCAGAAAGTAATAATTAATATTGATACTGGAATGAACAGACTAGGTTTAAGTAAGAAAGAGAGAGAATTTTTAATTAATAATAAAGATTTATTAAACAATTTAAGAATAGATTACATGATGTCTCATCTTTCAAATGCACAAGAAAATGAAAATGAAATTAATTTGCTTCAACTTAATGAACTAAAAAAATTTTCTAACAACTTTCCAAATATAAAAGTTAGCTTTGCAAATAGTAACGGAATAAAACTTGGATCAAATTTTTGTTTTGACCAAACAAGACCTGGTATTGGTTTATATGGAATTGATAATTTTGGTAAAAGTTTTTATTTTAATTCAGAAAAATTAAAGCTACCCCTAAAATTATATGCTCCAATTATTCAAATAAAAAAAGTAAATGCTGGCGAAAAGATATCATATGGTGGAGTAGATATTTTAAAAAGAAGTTCAATACTTGCTACAATTGGAGTAGGTTATGCTGATGGTTGGTTAAGATTATTAAAACCTAATAGTGTTTTTTTAATTGGAAATGAAAAGTGTAAAATTGTTGGTAATATAACTATGGATAGTTTTGTCCTTGATATTACTGATATTAAAAAAAACGAATTAAAAGAGGGAGATCAAATTTGTTTATTAGATAATTCTAATATTGAACATATACTCAAAAATAATAACATCATTAGCTATGAACTATTAACACTTATGGGTAATCGTTTATATAGAAGTTATTAGCTCTTATCAATTTTAATAAAGGTGATTAAATTTGCTCGATCTTTTTTTAGATATTCTTGGCACAACAGGAAAAAAATTTATTAATTTTATCGCAAATATTGGACATTTTTTTATTTTTTTTGGCAGTGCTATCTATTGGGCATTCAAACCACCTTGGTATTTAAAAAAGATTTTTCAACAAATACTTGATATTGGATATTTTTCATTACCTGTTGTAGGTCTAACTACTTTTTTTTCAGGTATGGTTTTAGCTCTACAGACTTATAACGGCTTTACTGAATTTAACTCAGAATCTACTGTTGCAAGAATTGTTTTAACATCAATCACTAGAGAACTAGGACCAGTTTTGACAGGTTTGATGGTAGCAGGTCGTATAGGTGCAAAAATGGCTGCAGAAATAGCAACAATGAGAGTTACTGAACAGATAGACGCATTAAGAACATTAGGTACTAGACCTATGCAATATTTAATAGCACCTAAAATAATTGCATCCTTAGTTTGTATACCTGTTTTAGTTTTAATTGGAAATACTATTGGTATTTTAGGAGGTTATGTAATTGCCATCCACAAACTTAATTTTAATCCAAATCTATATCTATATGCAACAATGGAATATTTACAGCTAATTGATATTATACAAGGCACTGTAAAAGCTGCTGTTTTTGGGTTAATAATCTCAATAGTAAGTTGTTATTTTGGATATAATGCGAGTAAAGGAGCTGAAGGAGTTGGATTTGCAACAACTTCATCAGTAGTTATTTCATCCGTGATGATTTTAACAAGCACATATGTAATAACAGCATTATTTTTTGGTTAAAATATGGAAAAAAGAAAAAATAAAAAAATCATAATAAAAGTAAGTAATTTATCAAAAAGCTTTAACAATAATATTGTCCTCAAAAATATAAATTTTCAATTACTCGAGGGAGAATCTCTTGCAATTATTGGGGCATCTGGTTCAGGAAAATCTGTACTTTTAAAAAATATAATTGGCATATTACAACCTGATAAAGGATCAATTGAAATTAATAACACGGAAATGGTAAACTTAAAGAGAAGTTTAAAAGAAAAAATTTTGCTAGATCTTGGAATTACTTTTCAACATGGTGCTTTATTTGATTCTCTTAAAAATTGGGAAAATATAATTTTTAAAACAGCTAATAAAGAAAAAATGAATAACAAACAAGGTAAACAATTAGCATTTTCAATAATTAAACAACTAGGGCTTCAACCTGAAATTTTAGATTTATATCCTTCTGAAATTTCAGGAGGAATGCAAAAAAGAGTTGCTATAGCTAGAGCAATTTGTGGAAATCCAAAAATTTTATTATTTGATGAACCTACCTCTGGATTAGACCCTGTGACAGGAAGTTTAATCGATCAGTTAATTAAAACAGCTGTAAGAACAGTTGGTGGAAGTGCTATTACAATTACTCATGATATGGCATCAGTATGTAGAATTGCTGACAAAGTCATCTTAATAGATAAGCAAACTATTTCATGGTCAGGCACACCAAAAGAAATGTTTTATTCAGCTAACAAAAAAATACAGGAATTCATCAAACCAATTAATTCAGAAATATTTTTTAAATGATAAAACCTAAAAAACAATTTGTTTGTCAATCTTGTGGAAATGTTTACTCAAGATGGATCGGTAAATGCGAACAATGTAATCAATGGAATACATTAGTTGAAGAAAACAACTCTAAACCCTCAGGTATTTTATCTAAATCAACAGGAAAAAAAATAAAATTTGAAAAGCTGAATGATGTAAGTTACGAGTACTCAAGAATTAAAACTAATCTTAACGAGCTAGACAGAGTTATTGGAGGTGGATTTGTTCCAGGCTCCGTAACTCTAATTGGTGGGGACCCTGGTATTGGAAAATCTACTTTATTGTTACAACTCGTAGGGAATCTATCTAATCAAAAAGAAAAATGTATCTATGTTTCTGGGGAAGAAAGTTTATCTCAAGTAAAAATGCGAGCTGAGCGTTTAGGTGTAAAAAATAATGATATAGAATTTGCATCGATAACAAATGCTTCTGACATTGCCATAACAATAAATTCAGAACTAAAAAGATGTGTATTAATAATTGATTCTATACAAACAATGTATTTACCACAATTAGACAGCTCGCCTGGAACTGTATCACAAGTAAGAGCTAGTGCACATGAATTAATAATAGCTGCAAAAAAAACAAATACTGTACTTATTTTAATTGGTCATCTAACAAAAGACGGAGCAATAGCTGGGCCAAAAGTTTTAGAACATATGGTTGACACTGTCTTATACTTTGAAGGTGATAATAATTTTCAATATAGAATTTTAAGAAGTTTTAAAAATAGATTTGGTGCTAATAATGAAATTGGCGTATTCGAAATGCTTAGTAATGGTTTAAAAGAAATTGTAAATCCTTCTGCAATGTTTTTGTCTGATAGACAAAAAAACATATCAGGAACTGCAATTTTTGCTGGATTAGAAGGCACTAGACCTATTTTAGTAGAAATTCAGGCATTAGTTACTCATTCTACATTAGCAACTCCAAGAAGAGTAATAGTAGGTTGGGACATATCAAGGCTGTCTATGTTATGTGCGGTTTTGGAGGCAAGGTGTAAAATTCATCTCTCCAATATGGACATATTTTTGAATATTGCGGGAGGTATAAGATTATTTGAACCAGCTGCTGATTTAGCAGTTGCCGCAGCTATAATTTCTTCTGTTAAAAATATTCCGTTATCTTTTTCCAGTGTGTTTTTTGGTGAAGTTGGACTTTCAGGAGAAATCAGGAAAGTCAATCAACCAGAATTAAGAATTAAAGAAGCATACAAATTAGGTTTCAATAAAATTAATCTACCTACTAAACAAAAAGTTATAATTAATGAAGATATGCGTTATAACAAGTTAACTATTTTAAATGACCTAGTTGAATTAATTAATAAAGATAATAGAGACTGATGGAATATTTTAATAATTTATATTTTAATATAATTGATATTATAGTTTTTGGAGTTATTCTTTCATCTTGCATAGTAGCTACTTTAAGAGGATTTGTTAAAGAATTATTTAGTATTATTTCTTGGATTTTGTCTTTGATTGTAGCATTTAATTTCTTCGAAAAGTTTAAAATAAAATTGTTAGATCATATATCACAAGAAATAATTGTAGATTTTCTTGCTTTTGGTTTTCCATTTTTAGGAACTTTGATTGTATCTAGTATTATCTCAAGTTGGTTGTCCCCCAAATTTGATGTAAACGGGATTTTAATTTTTGACAAAATTTGTGGATTTGTTTTTGGTGCCTTTAGAGGTTTTTTACTAATTATTTTATTCTATTTAGGATTTTTATATTTAATAGGTAAAGATAAAAATTTACCTGATACGCTTCTTGAAGCATTTTCATTCAAATACATAAATTCTTCTGCTGAATTGTTGGTAGGTTTTTTTAATCATAAAGAATTAAAATTTGATAATGAGAAGAAAAAAGAGTTTTGAAATAAAAAATTCTGGGAAAATATAATGTACTGTAAAATAAATGATAAAATTAAAGAAGAATGTGGAGTATTTGGTATATTTGGGACTAAAGAAGCCTCTGTTCTAACGACTTTAGGACTTCATTCACTCCAACATAGAGGTCAAGAAGGTGCAGGTATAGTAAGTTTTGATGGGAAAGCTTTTCATTCAGTACGTAAACAAGGTTTAGTAGGAGATAATTTCAACAATAAGGATATTTTGTCTAAACTTCCTGGTAAAACAGCCATAGGCCACGTACGTTACTCTACAACTGGTGAATCTAAACCTGAAAATCTACAACCTTTTTTTGCAAATTTAGCTATTGGCGGCTTTGCATGCGCACATAACGGAAATTTAACAAACACTTCTTCAATAAAAAAAAAATTAGTTGAAAGCGGCTCTATTTTTCAAACTTCATCTGATACTGAAATTATTCTTCAGTTAGTTGCACGATCAAAAAAGAAAAAAATAATTGATAAGCTAATTGATACACTGAACCAAATAAAAGGAGCTTATTCACTTGTAATCTTAACAAATAAAAAACTTATTGGGGTAAGAGATCCTTTTGGGATTAGACCCTTAGTTCTGGGTGATAAAGATGGTTCTCCTGTTTTGGCTTCAGAAACTTGTGCTTTAGATATGATTGGAGCAAAATATGTACGTGACATAGAAAACGGTGAGATAATTGTGATCACTGAAAGTGGAACGGAGTCTATAAAACCTTTTAAAAAGACCCCAGAAAGACCTTGTATATTTGAGAGAATTTATTTTGCAAGCCCTGATAGTTTAGTCGGTAATAAAACAGTTTATACTTATAGAAAAGCTCTTGGTGAACAATTAGCTATTGAAAACAATATAATTGCAGATGTAGTTGTCCCAATACCAGATTCAGGTGTTTCAGCAGCTATTGGATTTTCACAGAAGTCAAAAATTCCATTTGAACTTGGTATAATCAGAAGTCACTATGTTGGTCGTACTTTTATTGAGCCCTCCCAAACTATTAGACAATTTGGAGTAAAACTTAAACATAGTGTCAATAGATCATGTATTAAAAATCAAAAAGTTATTCTAATTGATGACTCAATTGTTAGAGGAACTACAGCAAGCAAAATTGTAAAAATGGTTTACGAAGCAGGAGCAAAGGAAGTTCATTTAGGAATTTCCTGCCCTCCAATTTTACACCCAGATTTTTATGGCATTGATACACCAAACTATAATCAATTGATTGCTTCTAAATTTAATTTAAAAGAGATGACAGAATTAGTTGGAGCTAAATCATTATTTTTTTTATCATTAAATGGTACCTACAAAGCAATGGGATGTGAAAAAAGAAACTCTAATACACCTCAGTTTACTGATCACTGTTTTACAGGTGAATACCCAATAGATGTGACTGAAATTCTGAAACTTAATAGATAAACTAATGAATAATAATAATAATAATAAAATTGCTCTTATTACGGGAGCAGGAAGTGGTATTGGAGCAGAAACAGCCATTGCACTTGCGAAACATAATTACCACACAATTATCACCGGAAAATCTCTATCTAGTTTAGAAAAAACTGAAAAAATAATTGTTGATGATGGTGGTTCATGTACTTTAGTTAAACTCGATATGAATGATTTCATTGGTATTGACAAATTAGGTTTAGAAATATTTAAAAGATGGAAAAAATTAGATATATTAATATCGAATGCTGCAATTCTTGGAACTCTTGGTCCTATCCATCACCAAAGTAGTGATGAGTTCATTGAAGTACTAAACGTTAATTTAGTTAGCAATCATAGACTTATTCGATCTTTAGAGCCACTTTTAAAAAATAGTAATAAGCCTAAAGCTTCTTTTCTGTCGTCAACAGTAGCTGATGAACCAAGACCTTTCTGGGGTGCGTATGCAATATCTAAAGCGTCACTTCAACACATGGTTAAAATATGGTCTATGGAGAATAAAAATAATAATTTGTCTATTTCAATAATAAATCCAGGAAAAACAAATACAAAAATGAGAAAACAGGCAATGCCTGGAGAAAATAGTAATAATCTTCAAAACCCAAAAGAGGTAGCAGAAAAAATAAAGGAAATTATTTTTTCAAATAAAATTTATAAAGGTGAGGTAATTGATTTAATTAGATTTAAGTTAGATTAATCTTCTATTATAACTGGCTCTAAGTAGGAGAAATAAAAATCAATTTTATCATCAAATTTTCTGGCAATTTCTTGAGCCTCTTTTTCACTTCTAGCACAAAAACTTAAACTTAACCTATAATTGTGCAGCCTATAAAAAAATCGTAGAAGATCTATCTGAGTATTTCCTACATACCAAGATTTTAATATCCAACCTATGAAAAATAACCATGGAGAAATCATAAAAAGCATGAAGTAAAATACCATGGTAATACAAAAGAAAGTCCACAACCTATTTTGTAACATCCACAAAGGTGGGGCAATACTTGCAAGAATTGAAGGCATTGTATTGAGTAATATAGCGACACTTCCAGGTTTTTTAAAAACTTCAAATAAAAAATAAAATTCATTTTTTTGATAATGAGCATTTATATTTGAAATTTCTAATTCTGGTATTTTTTCATATGTTATATTTTCACAAATTACTCCCAAAGGGCCATAAATAAAAGTATTAAAAAAAACTCCTTCTCTAAATAGAGTAATTACTTTTTTTTCTTTTATCTCAGATAATTCCTTGGATAGTTCCTCATAACTCTTATGAACCATTTCACCATCTAGCGCTATAATAACGTCACCCTCTTTAAGTTTCATTATAAATGCATTGGAAGATGTTCTTATTGATTTAATCTGTAGAAATGATTTATCAGTTATAATTTCTTCATTCATTTAATTAAACTCACTATATAAACATGATTTAAATTATGGATATTTAATTCTACTAGTTTTATCAGCAATCTTACTTAATACATTATTGTTTTGTTTTAAAAGCTTTGAAATTTGTTGTGCTTGTATTGCTTGGTTAGCTACGATTTGTTTATAGATAGCTTTATTACTGATTTGTTGAATAGCCTTAGAGATAGACTTGTTATTAGATTTATTTAACTTTTCTAAATTTGCAGTAAGTTTATTATTATTTTCTATACTTGCTTTAGAGTTTTTATTCAATTCATTTACAAGGGTATTTGTAATTAACTGTAATTCTGCAACTGTATTTTGGTTGGATGTTTTAACTCTTTTCTCTATTTTATCAAGAGTTACAACCAATTTCTTGTTAACCTCAAGTAAATCTCCTTGTTTTTTTATAGCAGTATCTAAATTTTTCAGTGAAGCGTTTACCCCATCGACGTTCTCTGCAAAAACGACTAATGCTTCCCTACTTGTTTCTGTCATATTAGTCAATTTATCTGAGGATTGCATAAATAAAAAAGCACTAACAGTTATCACGACTAAACCTGATATAATAGATGATAAAAATACGATCGTTGTATATTTATGGATTTGTTTCACTTTAGCCTCCAATTTTTCGTGTGCTTTTTTAACTTTATTATATTCTGACGTTACATCAGTCGCTGCATCTGCTGCGTCTAAAGCTAATTTTATGCTTTCTTGAACAGCTTCCATTTTTGTATCCATTTTATTTTTCCTATAGTTTTAAACTAAACAAATATAAAATTCTTAATTCTTCTCTTTTCTATATGCACATTCCATACCAGTTGTACTAAAGACTTCAAGTGATGGAATAAATTTAGAAATAAAACCAAATTTTTTGCATCCCCACGGTCTTTGTTTTTTGTGAGTAATGAAGAAATAATTGCATCCATGGCAGGTCACTCTTTTATTATGATTGTTTATATTTTTTATCACGGCTACAAACTTTATTTTTTATTTTTATTTTTAAATTCAATTAATCCATATATTAATTCAGCAATTTTAAATCTAAAGGCTCCTAAAACTGCTGTAAAACCAAAAAACCAATATAAAGCAGCATTTGCAGTATCACCTACTTCACGAAGGGAACTTGCTTCAAAATGACATAAAAGAGCAGACCAAATAAACATTGCAGTAATGATAATTTGTCCGAATGTTTTTCTTTTCTTCACATTGTCACCATAAGTTTATTTAATTGTTTTTCCATATTCATCGAAACTCATATTCTCAGGTATCTCAAATTCAGGATAATCAGTTTCTTCTCCTCTTTCTATTTTAAAAATATAAGCTAATACAGATGCAACAGCTGAATAGAGATTTTCAGAAATTTCCTTTCCTATTTCTCCTGTAAAATAAAGAGCCCTAGCAAGTAAAGGGCTTTGAAAAACTGTAACTTTATTTTCATCAGCTAATTTTATTATTTTTTCTGCTATCATTCCTCTTCCCATGGCTAAAATTGTTGGGGCACCTTCTGAACCCACTTCATATTTTATTGCAACTGCAAAATGAGTTGGGTTAGTGATTACTGCTGATGCATCTTTTACATTATCTAGCGCAGCAGATTGAGTAGCAGCTCTATTGGCAATTTCATTTTGCAATCTTCTAATTTTTTGTTTAACCTCAGGTGATCCATCTGTATCTTTATGCTCATCTTTTACTTCTTTAATTGTCATTTTTAATTTTTCTACATGTTGGTATTTCTGCCAAATAAAATCAAAAATTGCAATAAAACCCAAGACAATTAACAAGGCAATTGTGAGTTGAGGGAAGTTATATAGTAGATTTGATAAAGCGGAATATAAATTACGTTCTGATAAATTTATAATATCTTTCATATTGAAATATATAACAAAGAATGTAATTCCACCTAATAATCCAACTTTAAATAAAGACTTAATAAGTTCAAACAAACCTTTAGAAGAAAATATTCTTTTTAATCCAGATAATAAGTTAATCCTATTTGATTTGAATTGAAAAGCTTTTGGAGCAAAATTAATACCTCCAACAGCCATTTGAGTTATTAAAATAATTAATATTAATGGAATACCCACAATTAGAGTTATATTTATTACGTATTTAATCAATTTATTCATGCCATAGGCAGGAGAAATATTAGTTATATAATCAAGATCAAATAAGAAAAATGTCTTCCAAATTGCTAAAAAATCTCTTGCAAAAAAAGGTATTGAAGATAGAACCATTAAACCCATTATTAACGATGTAAATACAAACATTTCTTTAGATGATAATACCTGACCGTCCTCAGCCGCTTTATCTAATTTTCTTTGGGACGGTTCTTCGGTTTTATCTTGTGAATTATCTTCTTCAGCCATTTTACGGATTTCCTTCTTTGTAAGAATGAAGAACTTCGTCAATTAAATTAATTGCCGTAGCCGTTAAATCAGAAAAAGCATTTGAAATTGGTCCAACCCCTAAGTACAAAAAGATAAAAACACTAATCAAAGCAATGGGGAAACCAAATGAAAATAGATTTAATGATGGAGCAGATCTGGTAATTATACCAATTGAACATTGTATTAATAATAAGCCACCCACTATTGGCAAACTAATTAGTGCAGCTAGATACAACATATCTCCAAAGGTATTCACAGCAATATTACTAACTTCAGAAAAATCAAGAATTAGGCCAATTGGCAAGTAGACATAACTTTCTATTAGCAATTTTAGTAAGTACAAATGACCGTCTAATGATAAAAAACAAGATATAAGAAATAAAGTCAAGACTGTACTTAAAACAAGTGTTTGTCCTCCAGATTGGGGATCAATCATGCTTGACATCGACAGTCCAGCTGTAGATGCTATTTTCTCACCTGCCACTGCTGCTGCAGAGAAAATTATATTTAAAATTAATCCTACTGAAAGTCCTATACCTATTTCAGATAATATAAGTAAAAATAAATTAAAACCTTGCATGTTTTGAATTTCTGGCACTTTAATTACAGGAAATAAAAATGCAGTTAAACTTATACTTGCAATAATCCTTACTTGTAATGGTATTCCTCCTAATGAAAAAAATGGTGCACTAATTAAAAAAGAAGAAATACGCAGAGATGATACAAAAAAAATTACCATATATTGGTATAAGTTAAATAAATTAACTCCTGGTAAAGCAAACTCTATTCCATTCATAATAAATTTCTTTCGTATTTAATTTTGCCCTACACCAGCGACTTGATCAAAAATAAAATTAAAGTAATCAACAAGTCCCATCATGAAAAAATTACCTAATAATCCTATACCTAACATTACAACGATTACTTTGGGAACAAAACTAAGGGTCATTTCATTGATTGATGTTGCAGCTTGAATAATACCTATTAAAAGACCAATACCGAGAGCCAAAGCTAAAATAGGACCAGAAACAAGTAAAACCTGATAGAAGGCCATGCTTAACATACTAATATTTTCATCAAAGTTCATTTTTTATCCTGCTGAAAAGGTGCTTACCAAAGATCCAACTGTCATGCTCCATCCATCAACTAAAACAAATAATAATAATTTAAATGGAAGTGCAACTAACATAGGAGACAACATCATCATTCCAAGTGACATCAAAATGGACGAAATCACCATATCAATTACTAAGAAAGGTAAAAATAAAAGAAACCCTATTTGAAATGCAGTTTTAAGTTCGCTAGTCATAAATGCAGGAAGAGCTATTCTAAAGGGAATATCAGAAACTTTATCAAATTTTTCTAATCCAGCTAATTCAGTAAACATTATTAAGTCTGTTTTTCTTGTATTTTTAACCATAAACTTTTTCATTTCAGCGCTAGCTGTTTCAATAGCCTTTTCTGCGGGTAAGTTTTTTTCCATATACGGTATTGCCGCATTTTCATATACCTTGTTAAATGTTGGAGCCATAATAAAAAAAGTTAAAAACAGAGATATAGCTATTAAAACTTGATTAGGAGGAGTTTGTTGCGTACCCAACGCTTGACGGAGAATTGACATAACAATTATAATCCTTGTAAAACTGGTCATTCCAAGTACTAAAGAAGGTAAAACTGTCAAAGCTGTCATTAATAACAAAATTTGTAATGGAAATGAGTATTCAGTTGTATCACCGTTAGTTGACACATTTAATGCAGGAAACCCAGAAGCAATTGGCTCTCCTATTGCTTGTACAGGAAATCCACTGATTAAAATTAAAAGCATAAAAAAAGATAATTTCTTTACTAAATTTTTTATAATCTTAAAAATTTTATCTTTTGGATTTGAAAAATAAAATCTTTTTATGGGTTGAGGACAAATTGCTCTACGCATTTTTATTCCCTTTTTTATGAGCCGTTAATAAATCTGAGATGTTCACATGTTGAAGCGGTTTAGAAACCTTAGGTTTCTCTTGTAGAGGAATGTTTTTAGTTGATAACTGTTCTGGAGCTTTATAATTTAGATTGCCTATTTCAGATTTAGGTTGATCAATTTGTGTAAGCGACCCCCTACCAGACTTATGTCCTACAAAGAAAAATTTTTCTTCGTCAACTTTAAAAACATAAGCTAGGAAACCATTGTTAAGAGGCATTTGATTTATCACCTCAAAACTATTTTCTTTCTTCATGATTTTTTTTAGGTGCCCACTTTTTTTCTTAACAATAAAAGCAACAACACCTAAAACTAATATAAATAATATTACAACAATAACTGTGGAGAAATCTGGAACGGATTGTGACATTTAAGCTTTCCTTAGTTTTTTTATGTAAGGAAGCAAGAAATATGCCATCAGAAAATATTCTTATTAAACCATTGTTTTTAATACTTTATTTTGATGTCAATTTTTTGTAAATTATAGTTTTTGTACTCGGTCTTCTGGATTTGTGACCTCTGTAAATCTGATACCAAATCTTTCACCAACCATAACCACTTCTCCTTTAGCAATTTTTACTCCATTTGCTAAAATGTCTAGTGGATCACCTGCTAATCTTTCTAGCTCTACTACTGATCCTTCATTAAGTCTTAAAAGATCTCTTATCTTAAGTTCTGTTGAACCAACCTCAACAGTGAGTTTAACTTCAATATTTTCTAGAACCTTGAGATTATCTAGTCCTGTTTTATCTGTAACTGTTTCTTCAACTTGAGCTTCAGCTTCATTCTCTGCCATTAAATTACTCCTCAATATTTATAGTCTATTTTTTAAACTGACTGCTACTTGGCTATTTGTTTCGCCAATTTCAGCTTTGAATAAAATTTTATCATTTACAAAAAAATCTACTCCATCAACAGGTGGTAAATTCATTATATCACCCTCTTTAAATTGAACGAGATTAGATAATGAAACAGACGGCTCACTCAAAATTGCTGATACAGGAAGTGGAACATTCAATACCGATTTTTCTAAGCGTTCTCTCCAGCTTGTATCATCATTAATTATATCACTTTGAACTCTAGAACGTAATAAAGAAGCAATTGGTTTTAACGTTTGTAAAGGATAAATTATATCAAATGAAGCTGAATCAACGTTTGGTAATTGAACCACAAAAGAACAAATTATTACTGAATCTGACGATTCAACTAAAGTTGCAAATTGTGGATTAATTTCTCTACTTTGATGCTTTATAGTTATTGGCATAAGATCTTTCCAAGCATTTTCAAGGCATTGAGTTATTCCATCTGATACAATTTCAATTATTCTATCTTCAGTAGCTGTAAACTCTGCTTTAGCTGAGGGAAAATTTGCTAATTTACCACCATAATAACAATTTGTTAAAACACTTATAAAAGATGGTTCAAGTACAAGTAACATTGATCCTCTTAGTTCATCAATCCTACTTGTACTTAAACTCATGAAACTATTTAGACCTGCGCTATATTCATCATATGTTTTTACTTCTGGAGGAAATGGGTTAATCTTTGGCTGCAATCTTATCATAGGTAAAAATATACTTCTAACTAATCGAGCAAATCTCTCATTAATTAACCTTAAAGCATAGTAATCACCAAGAAGTTCTAAGTTATCTGAACCAAATGTAAAATCTGTAACTTCAACATCATTATTTAATCCTGAATTTGCCGTAATTTCTCCAGATTGTAGTCCTTCCATTAAAGCTGACACTTCATCAGAAGATAATTTTCTTGATGTATTAGACATTAATTTATAAATCCTAATCTATTGTAAAATGAATGCAGTAAAATATACATCTTCTATGCCTGGGAATTCATCAAGAGATTCTAATTTTTTATTCAGAACTACAATTAATCTCTCAGATAAATTTTTCTTACCCTCACTGCCTGAAATATCTTCTTCAGTAAAATCACTTATGGTTGATAATATTTCAGAACGTAACGCTAGTTGATGAGAGTCAACTACTTCCATAACTTTTTCGTCATACTGTGTAGATACACCCACACTTAATTGTAAAAATTTCCTACTACCTTTTAAATTTGTTGTAAAATCTCCAGGAAATTCAAAATAAGTAGTTTCATAACTATCAACTTCCGGTATAGATTTAACATTCTTTTTTATTATACCATCTTCACCTTCTTCTTCACCCTCTTTATTTTCAACTTCTTCGGTTTTTTTCTTTTCAGCTTCTTTACCTTCAATTATTTGATTAACTTCAGCTGATGGATCTGGTTCAGGTTCACCTCCAAATACAAAATAACCAATGCCTAGACCAACAGCTATTAGCAAAATGCCGCCTACAACAAAAATAATTATTTTTAACAAATTACTTTTTTTTGGTTCTTCTTCTACTTCTTCTGCCATTTTTTTCTCACTACTCAGTTATTGATTATGCTATTACGTTTACAATATGTCTAGATGAAACATTATCATCTAAACCTGTTGTGTTATTTTGTTTTTCTCTTTCATTATCAGACTTTGAAAAGTTATTTTTATCATTATTATTAGAGTTTTTGTTAAAACTATTTTTTGAGCCAAAATATTTAGTTTCACCATGGGCTGAAAATTCTAAATTTATTCCTTGATCATTAAAGAGCTTCTGAAGATGGTTTTCATTTTGAGTTAAAGCATTAGTAACAAAAGTGTTTTCTGTAATTATTTTTACGTTACCTGTTCCATTATTTAAACTTATGGACACTTTAAGTCTTCCTAATTTTTTAGGTTTGAGATTAAACTCAATTTCTTCTCCACCATTTACTAGAGCATTTTCTATTCTAGAAACAAGTTTTGTTGTCCAACCTTTCTGAGTTAGATCAAGAGTATCTAATAAATTTTCTAAGATGGAATTCACTCCACCGTTTGTAAATGAGGTGTTATTTTGCTGAGAAAATTGATTTCCCTTACTGCTAGACTCAGTGGGATTTTGCATGTTAAAAACTTTGTCATTAACTTTAATTTCGTTCATCTTATTTTTTTTAAATTCGTCACTAAATTGATTATTGATATAATTTAAATTTGTATTATTAGATAATTTTGAATCTATTAATGATTTTGGATCTAATTTTTCTTTATATTTAAAAGAATTAGAATTTGATAACTGATATAATTTATTTGGATGGTCATTTTTGTTAATTTTTTTTACGAAATTTAACTTTGTATTATTTAAATTTAATCTTGTTTGATTTTCTAAATCATTTTCAAGTTTTATTCCGGTTGTATTATTATTAATGATATTTGATTTAATAGATTTTTGTTCACTTTGATCAATAGCATGTTCCATACTTTTTGTAATAGATGGTATAGCTTTTGAAATTTTGTTTTTAATTTTAGAATTACCTTCATCATCAACAATATTTTTATTATTTGATATTTTAAGTTTATGATATTCAGGAAACTTAATGAAGAAGTTTTTATTATAATCTTTTGTTGTTTCTAATAAACTGAATAATTTATCTTTTAATTCAGTTTTAATATTTGGATCTGATTCTATCTCACTTTTAACCTTTTTTAAGTCAGATGAATTTAAATTAGTGATATTTAAATTAGGTAAAATATTTGATAAATAATCAATGATTTCTATATCTTCTTTTTTAAAAACAAATTCCAAATCACCTGAAATATCATTTGATTTTGCATCAGTACTATTGAAGTTGATAGAAAACAAAGATCCTAATAAAGAAGCATTCTCATCTCCTTTATTAGAAACAGACAAAAAGTCAGAATTATTATTTACATTATTTGTAATTTTCATTTTAAATTCCATATTTCAAGATTAACTGCAAATACAGTGCCATTCTTAAAATATGTATTTTAAAATACTTTCTTAATAACTTTTCTTTTCTAATTCATTAATGTAATGACTTTTATAATCTGCAGCTTTTTCTTCTGCTTTAATTTTCTTGAAATTGTTTTCTATAATTTTTTTTCTTATAATTTCTTTTTCAGCACGTAAATATTTATTTCTTTTTGATGCAATATTTTTTTGACTTTGAAGTGTAGTTAATAGTTGAGCATTATTTTTAAAATATCCAGAATTAATTATTTTATTTGAAGTATTTTTACTACTCTCCATAATAGTATTGATCTGATCGATCAAACTTTCATTTTTAATAATTTCATTTTGTACTAAGTTAGAGTTATTAATTTCTTTTGAAACATCTTTTTTTCTTACAGTAGCAAGTCTCTGAAATCTTTTAATTTTTTTTTTCAACTATCTTACCTATTTATACAATTCTAATAATGCTATTCTTGAATTTTCAAAACTTGATTTTTCAGAACTACTCTGCGAAATAAAATCAATAATTTTTGGCCACATAGCTATGGCGTCATCAAGATCTTTGTCTTGTCCAGGGGTATAACCTCCCATTAATAATAAGTCCTTATTTTCTATGTAAGCACTTACATGTTTTCTGAAAAGTTTTGAAGCGTTCGAGTGATCATTAGCAATAAGATCATTCATAACTCTACTAATTGAATTAGGAATATCAACTGCTGGATAGATACCCATCTGTGCGTTTAATCTACTAAGTACGATATGACCATCAAGTATAGCTCTTGCAGTATCAACTACTGGATCATTATTGTCATCTCCATCAGCTAAAATTGTGTAAAATGAAGTAATACTGCCATCTCCTTGATCACTTGTACCTGTCCTCTCAACCAAATTAGGTATCATAGAAATTACTGATGGAGGGTAACCTTTGGAAGTAGCAGCTTCTCCTAATGACAATCCAATTTCTCTTTTAGCATGTGCAATTCTAGTTAAACTATCCATAATTAGTAAGACGTTTTTACCTTGATCTCTAAAATATTCCGCTATAGCAGTAGCCCTATTAGCACCTCTAATCCTCATTAATGGCGATCTATCTGCTGGTACAGCAACTACAGTAATTTTTTTTGATGAGTCATCTTGAAACAATTCATTGACCATTGTCCCGACTTCTCTTGCTCGTTCACCAATTAAGGCAATTACAACAACATCTGCTTCAGTATATTTACTCATCATTCCCAACAACACTGATTTTCCAACCCCAGAACCAGCAATAATACCAAGCCTCTGACCTTGGCCAACAGTTAATAAAGCATTTATAATTCTTACCCCTACATCTAATGGCTTTTTGATTAAACTTCTTTTAAGAGGATTCATGACTTTACCCATAAGAGGCCATTTATTTTTTATTTTACGTAAAGGTTTTTCATCTAATGGCTTTCCAAATGCATCCGTTACTCTTCCTAATAGAGTATTATCTACTTCTATATATCTTCCATCATCTTGCAATGAAATTTCACATCCAGAAACTATATGTGGAGAATGTTCTAAAACAGCAAGCATGTTATGCTTTTCATTAAAACGAATAACTTCTGCGGGGATTTCTTTACCCATTTGATCTTTTACAATACAGATACCTCCTATAGGTGCTGGAAATGGATCGCAGTAAATAATATTACCGTCAAAGTGATTAACTCTTCCTGAACTAAAAATTAATTTAGGTCTTTTTATTTGGGAAATGTTATCAATTAATTTCGACTCAAAATTCATGAATTGCTTCCAATATTTTTAAGCACTATAATTACTTTTTTCTGAATAACGCATTCCATCACAATTTAAGATGATGTCACCTCTTGAAAGTTCTTTATTTGAGATAAAAACTTTTTTATCTTCATTTTTATTAAAATTTTTTATTTTTGAAAGTGCTTCAAAATCTTTATCGTTAACCTCAATTGTAATTTTATCTTGATAGCAATTTATATTTTTTAGAAATGATTTAATTTTCTTTTCATACTTTTCTGGCATTTTATCTATTTGGTAGCCTGCAAGTTCATATGAAATTTCAAGAATTTTATTCTGAAAGACTTCATAAATTGCTTCTTCCGCTAAAGTTGGTAGCGATGATAAAATATTTTTAAAATCTGACAAATCTTTGTTAATTATTTCTGCTACATTGTTAGTTGGTTCGCTAATTTCTTCTAAAGTTTTTTTAGTTTCATCCTCACTTTTGTTCATTGATTGAGAAACAGCATCTCTAACAGAATCTAAAGCTTGTTGTGTTTCATCATCAGACTTTGTATCAGTTATGGTTTCTTCTTGTTGTTTTTGATGATCACTTTTGACATCTGTGTGACTTTCATCTTGTACCAATTTTTCTGATTGAATATCTTCTTTAATTTCATCTAATTTAACATCACTAGTACTATTTATAACTACTTCTTTTTTAGATTTCTCTGTTTCAGCTTGAATGTCTATTTTATTATCATTCTCTTTATTTTCATTTAGCATTGCCTTTTCAGTTTTTTGTTTGTATCTATTGACATCATTTTTTTCATTTAAATTTTCATTATTTGCTGGCGTTTCATCGATTACTTGATTTTCCTTTAAATTTTGTTTTGATTCAAAATCAAGGGCAATATCAATTAATGATTTTTTTACAAAATTAGAATTATTTGAAATATTTTTATCTTCAAAAATAGACTCAGATTGAGATTTTAAAATAGATCTAATCTCATCACTACCTAAGGGCAAAATGTTTTGAGTGTCGTCATTTTCCTGTTCTTGTTTCATAGCTAAATTCATAATATTAATATAAATTATACATAATCATCGCCGCCACGACCTGCCAATACAATTGATCCTTCATCAGACATTCTTCTTGCAACAGCAATTATCTGTTTTTGTGCCTCTTGTACTTCTGTCAACCTTACTGGGCCAAGTGCTTCCATTTCATCTTGTATATTGGCCGCCGCACGTTGTGACATACATCCAAATAACTTTGTTTTCAATTCTTCATCTGCTCCTTTAAGTGCTAATATTATTAAATCATCTTCTACAGCACGAAGAAGTGTCTGAAGTGATTTATCATCAGACAATAATAATGTTTCAAAGACAAACATACTGTCTTGGATGTCTTGCATTAACTGCTTATCATCCTTTAGAATTTCTTTCATTATTTTTGCTTCACCATCTTGGCTTAAAAAGTTCATAATTTTAGCTGCGGCGGGGACACCACCTACTTTACTAGCTCTTAAACTTGCATTAGAGGAAAAAACTTTTTGCATTACTCTATCTAACTCTTTTAATGCTTCAGGCTGAACTGTTTCCAATGTTGCTATCCTTTTAATTATATCTGATTGACTTTTTTCAGGCATAAATGTTAGGACGTCTGATGCGGTAGACGGCTCTAAGTAAGAAATAATTAATGCTATAATTTGTGGATGCTCATCAATGATTAAGTCAGCAATTGATCTGGCATCAAGCCAGTCAAGTATTTCGATTGCTTTGTTACTGTCTGATGGAGTTATTTTTCCTAAAACAGTTTGTGCTTTATCTTCTCCCAATGATTTGGTTAAAACATTTTTTATATAGCCACCTCCAGATATACCAAGACTTGTTTGTGCCTTAATAATTGCTAAAAACTCATCTAAGACTAAATTAACTGTATCTTGTCCTAAACCTTGAACAGAATACATAGCTGAGCCAAGTACTTGAACTTCCTTTGGAGAGAGGTTGCCCATTATTTCTGCAGCTTCATCTTCACCAATTAACATCATTAAAATTGCACATTTTTGTGTACCTGTTAAACCTTGGTAAACCTCATCTGCACTTGGTTTTTTTACTGCTTCTGCCATTTTAGTACCCTACTCTCTACTTTATTCTTTTTCCATCATATTTTTAAAGACGCTGGAAACCCTACCTGCCTCGTCTCCTACTATCATTCGGATTACGGCAACTTTATCATCATAAGTATTAGCTGTATCCAACATTTCTGCTGATATGGCTGCCTTCTTTGGTTTTAACTTTGCTTTTATATCCTCAAGAGATTCTCCTTCTTGAACTTCAATTTTATCATCTACATCATCCTCTTCATCAGAAGCCATTACACCGGGGCCAGATGTGTATCCAGCTGGAACAAGAACCCTTTTTAACAAAGGATGTAATGCTCCAAATATAACGATTGCCAATATTAAAACTGTTGCTAATTGTTGGGCAAGTTCTTTCACAGATTCATTTTCATACCAAGGAGCTACTTCTACCTCTAAAATATCTACAAAAGGACTACTTGTTACTGTGACACTATCTCCTCTTGCTTCATCGAAGCCAAGAGCTTCTTGAACAAGAGACTTTATTTCTAATAATTTTTCATCACTAAACTTTTCAAATGAAACAACGCCTTCAGGAGTAATCATTTTCTTTTCACGAATAATTACTGCAGCTTTAATTTTTTTAATTTCTCCATATTGAGCTTTAGTAGTTTCAACTTTTCTACTTATTTCGTAATTTTTAACAGATGTTTGACTTCTCTGTTTTAGAGTCCCAGCAGCTTCTTTACCTTCAGGAACTTCTGTTTTTAAATCAGGAGCTAAAGGAGGAGCATTTGATAAAGCTCCTGGAATGCCTCTGGCCTCAGGATTAGCACTCTCGTCTAATGAACTTTGTTCACTTCTAAGTGCATTACCTTTAGGATCAACAGATTCTTCGGTAATTTCTCTTTGAGTGAAATTCATATCAACATTTATTTCAGCTTTTAAATTACCTGCTCCAACTATCGGTGTTAACAATGAAATAATTCTAGATTTATATATTTCACCCAATCTCATTGTCTGTGACATTTGTTCACTAGAAATTGATGCAGAGAGATCGTTTGATGGTTTTGACAAAAGTTCACCAAATTGATCAACCACAGTTATGTTTTCTGATGGTAAATTTGGTACTGAGGATGCAACAAGATGAACTATTGACTGAACTTGCTGCCTTCCTAAAGACCTACCATTAGCTAATTTAACAAATACCGAGGCTGAAGGAAGGGCAATTTCTCTTGCAAACACTGTTTTTTCTGGAATAGCTAGATGGACTCTTGCAGAACTAATTCCAGATATATGATTAATTGACCTTGATAATTCTGCTTCTAAAGATTGTTTAATTTTAATAGCTTCAACAGATCTACTTGTTCCCATTGGCATGTCACCTAAGCTATCATAACCGTCAGGAACGGAGGATGGCAGACCTTCACCTGCAAGCAACATTCTTGATTCATGATAATCCTTAACTGGCACAACAACTTCACCAGTAGATGGATTTAATGACGCATTAACGCCATTTTGCTTCAGTGTTTGAACTACCAAAGCTTTTTCACTTTCAGGAAGTGAAGCAAAAAGTGTTGTCATGTCTGACTTTTGCATAGTTAGAAATACGATTAATCCTACAAAAGCAACAATTACACCAAATATCAATGGAATTGATTTTTGCACAGCTGGATCAGATGTCATTCTCCTCACATTTGAAATTGATGTAGAAATCCTACTAATAATACCTGTACTCTGGTTTACACCTGTTAGATCATTTCCTGTTGTTGCTTCTGCCATTATCTTTTCCTAACAATTTTAATTTAAACGGGCATATTCATGATATCTTTGTAAGAACTTAAAACTTTATTTCTCACATTTAACGTCATTTGAAATGCAATATTTGAAATTTGCTGTTGCATAATTACTTTTGTAAGATCAGTCTCTTTTCCAAGTTCATAGTCTTTAGTAATTTGTGAAGCTTTGTTCTGAGTTTCAGCTACAGAATTAATAGCATCGTTCATTTTTTTAGAAAAATCTTCAACTTTGTTATTACCTGAAAAAGCCTCATTAGCTTTTTCTAAAATATTTTGCCTTAAAATTCCTGTACTTATGTTTTGATCTGTAATCTTCATAATTTATGATCCCTTTAAGTTACTTTTGCAAAAGCCAGTTGATCTGCAAATGATTCAAGTGATGAATTTTCATTAATTTTTGACAATGATTTGTCTATCATAATTGATTTTTCATCAATGATATTTTCATTACTTAGGACAAGGGCTCTTTGAAGAGTGTTTTCTAGTTCTCTTACATTACCTGGCCAATTATGACTTAGTAGCAATTCTCTTGCTTCATTTGTTAGGTAAGGTGATGACCTTCCTTCTTGATTATGTTTATCTAAAATTTTTATTGCAATTGGTAATATATCGTCTTTCCTTGATGATAAATTACGTGTTTGTAGGGGAAAAACATTGAGCCTATAATATAGGTCTTCTCTGAATCTAGACTGATTTACCTCATAAGCCATATCTCTATTAGATGTTGCTAAAACCCTTACATCTACATCAATATCCCTTTGCCCGCCTACAGGAGTTACTTTTCTTTCTTGTAAAACTCTCAATAATTTTGCCTGCAATGATAGCGGCATTTCTGAAATTTCATCTAAAAGTAATGTTCCTTTATCAGCTGCTCGAAAAATGCCTTTGTTAGCATTTGATGCACCTGTAAATGCACCCTTTTCATGACCAAAAAGAATAGCTTCTAACATGTTTTCTGGAATTGCAGCACAATTAACAGCAACAAATGGTTCATCTTTTCTATTAGAGTTTTCATGAAGGTAATTTGCTAATACTTCTTTACCTGAGCCTGTTGGACCATTTATGAAAACAGTTACATCTGTAATTGCCACTCTTCTAGCTAATGATAATAATTCATATGTTTTTGAATCACCAGCTGAAAAAGATATATTTGGACAACATGTGTTAAATATTAATTCTAGAGAATATTGATCTGTATAATCAGCAACATTAATTCTTTTTACAGCACCACCTAGCTCGTCCTTAATCTCTATACCGTTGGAATTACTGTCATCTGATATGACAATAATCTTTGTTAATTTTGCCTGTCTTGCAATTGAAACCAATTTTGATGAGCCACCAATTTCTTTCTCAAAAATATCTGAGCAAACAATTGTATCAGCTTGATAACCAACAAGATCAATTCCAAAAAAATCTGGTTTTGTGCTACCCACTCCTGCTTTAATTACAGTAATATCCCTTTGTTCTAAAATATTACATAAATTATTAGCGATCTTTAAACTATTATTTACAACAATAACTTGGCTCATAAAATACTCCTAAAATTATCAGAAATCTTAGAAGCAAGAAGCTTGCCAAACTCTAAATTACAAGAGTTTATTGGTAATTTTAAATACTATAAAAGTATTTTTTTACTTATAATATTGATTTATTAGTTAAAATGTCATTATTATGACAAAAATAATTTTAAATTTTCAATTATTTGACGGATTTTTAAATGAATGTTGTCGATAAACTTACCAACGAATCTAAACAAAATAAGTCTATATTAGATAAACTTAATGAAATGATTGATGGCGAAAGTCCTGAAACTAAATCATTAAAAAATTTAATAGCAATGGTTTCTCAAACAGATAGTACTGCATTAATTTTAGGTGAAACTGGTACTGGTAAAGATATTGTTGCGCAAGCTATTCACAAATGTTCAAATAAAAAAGGTCCCTTCATTACTGTGAACTGTGCAGCAATTCCATCTGAGTTACTAGAATCAGAACTTTTCGGACATGAAAAAGGTTCATTTACAGGTGCGGATAAACAAAGAAAAGGAAGGTTTGAACAATCAAGTGGCGGGTCGCTTTTTCTTGATGAAATTGGTGATATGCCCTTACCACTTCAAGCTAAACTTTTAAGAGCTATTGAAAGTAAAACTATACAAAGAGTTGGTGGAGCACAAGACATTAAAATAGATTTAAGGTTGATTTGCGCAACTCATAGAGATCTTGAAAAAAAGGTTGAAAGTGGTGAATTTAGAGCAGATTTATTTTTTAGGATAAATGTTCTACCAATTAATGTGCCCTCTTTAGCAGAAAGAAGAACTGATATACCCAGCCTACAAAAAACACTCTTAAGTAATCTTAAAGTAGATGAAACACAAAAACCAATTTTTACAACCGAGGCAATAACAGCACTTTGTAAACATAACTGGCCTGGTAATGTGCGTGAACTAAAAAATGTAATTGAGAGAGCATGTATAATTTTCGCAGGTAAAGAAATTACAAGTACAAACGTACATGAAAATTTACTTAGATTAAAAGTACCAACAGTTGCTGAAGAACAAGAAGCATTGTGGGATATGACATCTGATTTAAGTGGAATAACTAACATTGAAGAAAACGACCTTGCCAACAATCTAGAAGATTACTTACCACACCCAAAAAATTATAAAAACTGGTTTTCATTTTATGATGAAATAGATTTAAGAAGACACTTACAAGATGTTGAAATTGTTCTGATAGAAGAAGCCCTCGAAAAAACTAATAATAAAGTGGCTCTAGCAGCTGACAAATTAAAATTAAGACGAACCACTTTAATTGAAAAAATGAAAAAATATTCCATTAATATAAATTAATTTTTTTATAGTTTCGGCATAAATTTTGCTGATTTAAAAAAAAGGAATATTAATGGAACACTTTAAGAAAAATTTTTCTAAACCCGAACCATTCATTAAAAATGGTATTTCTTTAAATTCAAATTTCAATTATGATGGGTTAAAAAATTACAATAATACAATTTCTTCAGACTTTAAGTCTAGAAATTCTTCATCAAGAGATAAACTACTAATCATAAATCAATTAATGTTAAATGGTAAATCTTCTGAAGCAATAAATTTAGCTGAAGAGGAATTAAAAAAAGATAAAGATAACTCAAATCTGTATAACGCCATTGGTGCAATATTATATAACAATAATCAAAAACAAGAAGCTGAAAAAAAATTCCAAAAAGCACTAATTTTAGACAATAAAAATTCATATGCTTTTTGCAATCTTGGAAAAATCTATAAAGATAGAAAAGATATAATATCAGCCCTAAAATGTTTTAAAAGAGCATTTTCTTTAAATACTAATAGTAAAGATTTATTCACCAATTTAAATAATCTATTATTACAATATGGCTCTGAAGAATATAGTGATTTATGGGTTGAATCATACGAACTAGCATTATCTGATAAGCTATATTTTTCAGACACAGAAATGAGATTTATTCACAAAAATGCATTTAATTTACTTATGCTTAGTCCTCTTTTTAAAAAAATTAAAGATCACATTCTTAAAAAAAATGAATTAAATCAAAATTTTATAAACATGTTAATCAAATTTTCAAATATAAAATTATACCATATGTGTATGGAAAGTTTTGTTATTACTAATTTAAAATTTGAACAATTTATTCAAAAGTTAAGAGAGTATTTATTAATTCATCGGAAAAAAATAGAACCTAAAATAGAAATCAGTAAACTGATACAATCTATTGCAATACAAAATTATATGAGTGAATATATAATATATGAAAATGAAAATGAAACTTTTTTAATTAATGATTTAGAAAATGAACTTGATAAGCTAACAGAAGAAAATTCAAATACAAACTTCGTGAATTTGCTTCTTTTAGGAAGTTATCGTGATTTAAAAAAGTACAAATGGATAAATAAAATAAATTTTCCTTTTGATTTTTTAAAATTGAAGGAAAAATTTATAACATTTCCATTTATTGAAGAAAAATACAAAAAAAATATTGTTTCATTGAACCAAATAGAAAATCATATTTCCAGTCAAGTAAAATCACAATATGAAGAAAATCCTTATCCCAAATGGGATAAAATACCTATATTTCCAAATAAAATTAGTATGAAAGAGTATTTAAGTCTTAAAAAAATTAACTTTATTGAAAACAAAACAACTAATAATCAAAAGTTAGAAATTTTAGTTGCAGGTTGTGGTACTGGCCAAGAACCTATAAACTTATCTTCTTATATAGAAAATTTAAATATCACTGCTATAGATTTAAGCAAAACTAGTCTATCTTATGCTATACGTAAATCCAAAGAATATAAAATAGAAAATATTAATTTTTACCAATGTGATCTTCTTAATGTAAAAGAATTAAATACCAAGTTTGATATAATTGTTTGTAGTGGTGTCTTACACCACCTAGATAATCCTATGCAAGGGTGGCAAAAATTAACTGAAGTACTAAATAAAAATGGATTAATGAAAATTTGTTTGTACAGTAAAATAGCAAGGCGTAATATCAAACCCTATCAAGATAAATATTCATCACAAGATATTAAAGATTTTAACGTAGAGATCCGCGAATTTAGAAACAAAATGATAAAATCTGATCCTAATTTTGAAAGTTTTTTTGGGTTTCGAGACTTTTTCAACATGAGTGAATTGAGAGACTTAATTTTTCATTGTAAAGAACATCAATTTACACTACCACAAATAAAATCATGTTTAAAAAAGTTGAATTTATCCTTTCTTGGTTTTGATGAAAATTATATTTTGAAAAAAAACTTTTTATACAATACATTTTATAATATTTTTAAAAGTGATAAAAATATCCTGGATTTGGATAAATGGCATGAGGTTGAAAATTCTCACAAAGATATTTTTAAATCAATGTATCGATTGTGGATTCAGAAAATTTAAAACTTTATGAGCTTTTACAGTAAATTTTCTCAATAACTTTTATAAACTTAAAGTTTAAATGACAATTGTCTAACATATATTTTTTATTTGAAATGAAATTATTATTTCTGGTATGTTGAAAAGTATCTATAAAATTTAACCCCTTTTCATGACAGATGTTTTTCAAATAGAGATTAAATTTTTTTATTATTTTTTTTAAGAGATCAGCCTTTTTTTTATCTTCTTTCTTAATAATTGGTGCCTGAACTCCTAAAATATATGGAGTAACATTTCTAGCTTTAAATTGTTCACAACAAAATTCTATATAATTTTTTGTAGTTTTTTGGATTATTTCAATTAAATTTTTCTTTGATAGGTCAGTCTTCGAATATGCAATTATAATGCCTTCATCCGGACGACAGTCAATTTCACCAAAAGATAAGAAAACTTTAGAACCAACTTCAATATTCTTTATATGATTTATAAATAATTTTTTTGATAAATTAATTTCATTATTAGCAAAATGCCAAGCTTTTGCTCCACTAATCAACTTCGGTAAAATTTTGTAAATTTTATTATTTAATTTTATTTTTTGATTTACAAAAGATAAACAATGACTGTCACCAATATGATAGATTGTTTCAAATTTTGTTATTTTATCAATATTTTTAGTTTTTAGAATTTGATTGTTTAATTTATTTAAAAATAATAGCCAAACTTGTGCAAATTTTGGTAAAGTTCGAAAAGAAGTTTTGAAATCTCCATCATACTCTTTTACGATATCTTTGAAGATTAATGTGTTTAACTGATTTCTATTTAAAAGGATATTATTAATAATCATACTGATATAAAAGAAACCATGAAATTTAAATGATAATTTATTTAAGTTTTTATTAAGATATTCACTTTCATTTAAACTAAACCATTTTCCTTGTTGTAATAGTGCTAAAGCCCAAAAATTAAGAGCGTCGTAATTATCTATATTATTTTTTAATGAGTGCTTGAAATAATCAATTGCAATTGGCAACCGGCCTAATTTGTAATAAGCATATCCCAATTTAGATAAAGTGATGCTATTTTGTGGATCCAAATTTAGAGCTATAAGTAAATACTCAATACATTTATTAATATTGTTATTGTTGTAATATTGTTGGGCTATACTTGTATATTTATTAATGTCACCAATTGTTTTAAAATTGTTTTTTTTTAACTCTAAATTGAAGTCTTGTTGAAAGTTATAATCACTTGTCACAATTTATCTCACTATAAACTTTTATACCTATAGTGAGCAAAAAACATACCATTAATTTAATAATCTTAACAAAACTTCACCACCTGCATTAGCTTGTGCAAGCATTGAAGATGCTGCCTTTGACATAATTTGAGCTTTTGTAAGTTTTGCTGTTTCAAGAGCAAAGTCTGCATCTTCTATTTTGGATAACCTTGATATAGAATTTGTTTTAGCATCAAGTAAAAAATTTAATCTACTATCAATTGCATTTTCACTTGCACCAAATTTTGCTCTTGTATTAGCAATAGTATCAATGGCATTGTCAACAGTACTTAATGCTGATGAAGCATTTGAGGAAGACGACACAGATATAATTGATCCAGGTGTTGAGGAACTACTTGAGGCCTGCGCCTGAAATCCGAGTTCAGAAACATCATCTCCAGATATTTTTACAACATCACCTGCTGTATGTGTTAAAATTATTTGTCCTTTAAAAGTTACTGAACTTCCTACTGAAATAGTAGCTCCGGTAGCATCAGTGTGACCATCAAAAAATACACCAGGAGTTCCTCCATGATTTATAACAATATCTGCTCCACTAGCACTAGCTAATTGAACTTCCCCACTAGAATTAGCAGAAGCAATAATATCCCCTATTGAGGCATTATTAATTGCTGTAATTGTTTCAGTTTCATTGGTAACACTTGAAAAATTTATAGTATTTCCATTTATACTGATATTTGATGCTGCTGCAGATGCTTCTGAAAAATTTAAATCTAACGTTACTAAATTGTCACCTGAAGCAGTTACATTTGTTGAAGATGATACAGCATTAATTGCAATTGCCTTTGCGGCAGCAGAGGAACTATCGGATGCACCTATATCAATATCATTAATTTTTATATCTTGAGATGTTGTTAGTGCATTAGTTGAAACTAAATCTGATCTAATAGCAACGCTAGAGTCTACCTCATTAAAACCAAATCTTGCCAAGTCATCAATATTTCCGCTATTTGATGCATATCCATTTGCTTTTGTCATAGCCTCAATTTTAACAAATGTTCCATCAACATTCTCTAATTTAATGTAACCTAAGTAGGTCCCAGCAGAGAAACCTGCATCAGTTGGAGCATTTCCTCCAATTACAATGTCGTTTCCAGTCGTATTTGATAAAGTTATTGTGTTATCTGAGTTTAACGTAGCTGTAACCCCACCTGCTTCTTGATTAATTTCAGTAACTAAATTTTCTAAACTTGTTTGAACTGAAATTACATTAGTATTAATTGTAAAAGTATTGCTCATACTCAAAGAACTTTTAGCTGCCGAAGTGAGTTTATTAAAACCTGTTGCAGTTGCGCCATGAGTATTAGTATTAGCATTTATAGCTGTTACTAATGCAGTTGCCGTGTTATTGCCAGATGTCAAATTAGATGTTAAAGTTGCTGCAAGTGCATTTTGACTATTTATCTTTATATCACTGGCTGCTAAATTTGAACTATAGTTAAAACTGGTTACCCTCCCACTTGTAAATTCTTTAACACCTGAAGCTCCCGACAACCCTAATGCTGTGCTATTAGATTTAACTAAGTTAATTGAAATAGCATCATCTTTGTTTATGCCAACTAAAAAACTTACATTTTCTTTTGAGCCGTCTAATAATTTTATAGAATTAAATTTAATTAAGTTAGTTAATGAATCTATTTCTGATAAATATGCATCTATTTCAACTTGCAAGGTATTTCTATCTGCAGTTGTAAGTGTCGTACTACTGCCTTTAACAGTGAGTTCTCTTATTCTAGCAAGTAAATTATTAATCGAGCTTAGACCATTGTCAGCAGTTTGGGTAAGTATTTTTCCTTCTGCCCCATTTGATATTGCCTCTTCCAAGGATAGAATTTGTGCATTTAATCTTGAAATCGGTCCTGTGGAAGAAGGATCATCTGATGCCTTATTAATCCTCTTACCAGAGGATAGTCTTTCCGTACTCTCTGTTATTTCTTTTATTTGTTGAGACATGTTTTTTTGAATAAATTGAGAAGCAGTTAAATTACCGATATTAAGCATAAATTCCTCCACGAATTATATTAATATTACAGCAGTAATTACGACTGAAAATAAAATTTGTTTAATTTTTTTTTAAAAAATAAAATTCTTTCGAATTTTACAACTGGTTCATAGAATATGCTTTTAATCTTTTATTAAATTTACTATGATTTTTTGATAGGTTTTGTAATTTTTTTTCTGTGGCTTTTATATTTTCTAAATTATTTTCTAGAATCTTCCCTATTCTTTTCTGAATATTATTTTTCTTAATCTGACTCTCTTTAATTTTTTCTATTAATAACTTTCTTTGCGCATCAAGAAGTGATATTTGAGTGAATTCATTATTATAAATTAAATCTGAAATTTTTTTTGAAAGATTTTCTAATAAATCTAAGTCTGAATTAAGAGTATCCATCTTTATTTATCTAAAGATGGTATTTCTTCCCACCCTTCCATTATTTGTTTTATGACATCAATAGCTCTAACAATCCCATCTTCAATTTTTTGACTAAACCCTCTAATGATTTCGTGACGACAGTACTCATATAATTGAAAAAGATTATTTGCAATCTCTAGTGCCTTATCAAAATCTAGACTAGTTTGAAGGCCATAAATAATAGATAATGCCTTGCTTAAATTTTTTGATCTATGACGAGCATTTTTTTCTTCAAAAACTTTATCAACTAAGTGCTGATCTTGTTTTCTTTTCTTCTCGTCTTGAATATCCAAAACAATTTTTTGCATTGAATTAACTAATTCTTTCATTAAAGTTCTTACTATTTCGTGTGATGAAGTAACTGCATTGGATGATTGTTGTGTCTTTTTGTATGCGTCAATATATTGGTTATTTGTCATAATTAGAATTCAACTATTTATAATAAAGTGTCAAAAATTTGATTTTTCATAAATTTTATGTTTAATTTACACCATGATTGTTAATAATTCGCAAAACCCATATGCTATAAATGAGATTTATGCCTCTAAACCATTAAGGTATGAAAGCGCTAGTCTATCTGCAAACAGTATGCCAACTAATAATAGGATAGTCCCTGAAATTGGAGTAACAAAGAGACCTTTAAATAATGCACCTCCTAATTATATCAGACACGTATACGTAAACAACCAAACAGCTAGTAATGGATCACTTACAGAAAGCTTTATAAGATCAAGAGCCTCATTATCACCATCATATTTTTATAATGAGATAATTACTCGTTATAATATGATAAGTGTTATTCCAAAAAATATTACTGAATTAAAAAAATCAATAGAAAAATACGCATAGATAAAAATAGCTGAATTTTTGGCATAGCAATTGCAGTGTTTTCCTACGAAATTAATTTGGAGATTGATATGCCAACAGTAAATTCTAATACTGCAGCTCAGTTTGCACTAAATAAAATGACTGCGACAGAGCGTGATATGACAACGGCTATGGAGCGTCTGTCATCTGGCAAGCGCATAAATCACGCAGGTGACGACGCAGCTGGCGCAGCAATTGCTGATAGAATGACTGCACAAATAAAAGGACTAGAACAATCAGTACGAAATGCAGCTGATGTTATTTCAATGGCACAAGTGACTGAAGGCGCATTAGACGAATCATCATCAATTATCCAGAGAATAAGGGAATTAGCGATACAATCAGCATCTGATGTTATGAACTCCGAAGAACGTTCTTATTTAGATGCTGAGGTTGTTCAGATGTTAGCAGAATTAGATCGTGTAACTAGAGATACTACTTTCAATGAAATTGCAGTTTTAGATGGATCTTTTGCAGATAGACGTTTTCAAATTGGAACACATGAGAGAGAATTTGCACAGCTTTCTATATCTTCTATGAGACTAGATAGCTTAGGGGCATATAAAGCAAAATCCCAAGGAACAGAAACAACAGACATAGCAAATAGCGCAGTTGATAATGATAATTTAGCATTAAATGCGTACGCAGTAGCAGACACTTCTGAAGCTAATTTGGTACAAGCAGAGTCATTTACTTTACATGGAATTTTAGGTAGTTCTTCTGTTACAGCTGCAGCAGGATCAAATGTTAGAGATATAGCTACTTCTGTTAATGCTGTTTTTGATGCTACTGGAGTTACAGCTATAGCCTCTACACAACTCAAACTACAGGCAAAAACTTTAGACAAAGCCTACAATGGACAAACAAGTGTTTCATTCAGTATTCAAGGCAAAAACACTACAGCTATTACAATCGCTGCAAATGTTACATTAAATAATAATGAATCAGGTTCAGTATTATCTGATCTTAGAGATTCTATAAATAACTATACTACTACTACAGGTGTAACTGCCACCCTATCAACAGACAAATCATCAATTATAATGGTTCAAAATGAAGGTTACGATATTAAGTTAGGTGACGTAAATTTTGGTGGAGATACAACAACAACAGGATCTAGAAGAACATTATTAATAACGAGTTTAGATAATGATGAAGTAGTCGCTGGCGATGCTGTATCACTTGGGGATACAAATGTAACGACAACTGATGATGATGGCATCTATACTGGAACACCTACAAATCAATTAACAATTGGTGGTAGAATTGGAACCACAAACCCAACAGCTTTCCCAGCAGCTGGTCCAGTTAGCACAGCAACAAATGCCACTTCTATTGTTGCATCTCAGACAATTGCCGCCGCTGATGATGATAGAATTGTTACTTCTCAAGGTATTACTTCAGGATTTTCGGGTACACAAAGCTTGACTATGGTTAATGCATCAGCAGTACATAATTCTTTTGTAACAATCACTGCATCTGCTGCCACAGATGGGTCTTTTAAAGTGGTTGGTACTGATCTTTTTGGAAATGCGCTTGAAGAAACTATAACTGCATTTGGAAGTGGAACAACCAAACAAACAACTAACAGATTTGCAACCGTTACATCTGTAATACCGTCTGCGGTTGATGCAGATGCTAATATTAAAGTAGGTACTTTAGAAGCTATTATGCCTGTGGTTAACACAGCAACAGTTCATAATTCTATTGTAACAATCACGTCAAATGCAGCCACAGATGGAACTTTTTTAGTGACTGGTACAGATGTTTATGGAAATTCACTTCAAGAAACTGTACCTGCATTTACAGGTGGAGCGACCCAACAAACAACTAACGTATTTGGTACTGTTACATCTGTAATACCGTCTGCAGTTGATGGAGATGCCACTGTTAGTGTGGGTGTTTTAAACACCATAGCTAACCAAAGTGCTCTTATAACTATCACAAGCTCTGCAAGTGATGAGAGCGACAAAACCTTTACAGTAACTGGTACAGACATGTCTGGAAATACTCTAGTTGAGGTTATAACTGGACCAGAAGCTAATAAGACCGTAACTGGAAGACGAATATTTAAAACAATTAATACAGTAGTTAATTCTGGGGCAACAACTGGAGCAATTAAAATTGGATTAAAGGCTGCAGATTCTGTGATTATTACTGGACAACTTGAAATGTCCTCAAGTAACAGTTTCACAGTTATTGGTGAAGACGGAAAAGGTCTTTTCGAAGCATCCCCTGGTGCTGCTTCTTTAGACAAATTATCTGGTGTTAACGTTAAAACAAGACAGTCATCTATAGATGCATTACGTGTTTTAGATAGATCACTTGACAGAATTCATAAAGAAAGAGCTAAATTAGGTGCTTTAATGAGTAGAATGGAAAAGGCAATAGATAACCTATCAAATGTGGCTTTAAATACAAATGCTTCGAGGGGTAGAATCGAAGACGCTGATTTTGCAAAAGAGTCAGCAAGGTTAACTAGAGCTCAAATATTACAGCAATCTGCAATGGCAATGATCGCACAAGCAGGTAAAGCTCAACAAAATGTCCTCCAATTATTACAACAGTAATAAAATAATATATTAATATTAATCCCTTGTTATCCAGAGAAAACCACCTTTTTGGTGGTTTTTTCTTTTATTAAATTTAGATAATTTTACAAAAATTAGTAAGATTTTATGGATTATTTATGATTAATGACAGCATTTATGTGCTGCTTAAATCAATAATATTGTAATAAAATTATTTAGTTATGTTTTGACAACTGTTTCTTTAAAAGATGTAGTTTTTGAAACAATAGCTTTTAATGTGCTCGAATTATCTGCAACTAATTCTAAATTGTGATATGCCCTTGCAATTTTCAAATCATGAAGAGTATCAATATCAATCTTGCAAAAATGCTCCCTAGTATCCAAAAAGACTTTTTTCCCCAAAATATACTTATATTTAGACATAATTTTCTTTGGCGCCATATAATTACCATTTGTAACTTGAAACCAGTTAGGAAGATCTTGGCTTATTGTATGTCGATGATCAGCAACATAGTTTAATGGTTGCTTCTCATTCCAAATATATTCTTTAATCGGGACAACACTCAGTAAACTATCATAATTTCCATTTATAACCATTTTAGTATAATTATTGAAAGCCAATCGAAATTGATTACTGTCAAAAAATGGAACTACGAATGGTGTCCAAGCAATATGTTCGCTCTTTATTTGAGATATTACATGAACTATCAAATCAGAAAAAGAAGCATCGTGTTCTTTTGAAAAATAAGGATCACGCCAATGAATATTTGCGCCATTAGAGAGTGCATGCTCAGCTATTAAATTCGATTCAGTATTTACAATAACTTTTTCACGCGGTAGAATTTTTCTTAATTGTTTAATTTTACGACTGAGTAAAGTATCTTTACCATCAATAGTTTGAAAAACTTTTTCAGATATTCTACTTGATCCCAAGCGCGCAGGTATTACCGCAGTTAGATCATAGTCAAGCATAATGTGTTTATCCTAATAACGCGGTCAATTTTATATAACATTTGTGTATAGCTCCTTAAAATCTGACTTTTCTTCTTTTTTTGACTGCAGTCTAGATTTATTGTTATTTATGTCTAAAAACGCCTCTTCAATTTTTGAACAAAGAATAAAATCTTCTTCATACTTAATTAACATTCCTGCGAGCGCGCTTGTCTCAACAAGTGCCATATTACCTGGAAACAATCCCTTAAAACCTCTACTTCTATGTTCAACATAAGTATCCCTTTTCCATCCCATACAACTATATATATATCTTTGGATAGGTTCTAAATCTTGTGTTTTTTCAAATGAGTTATTGGGGTTAAAATTGATAGGTTTATTTGAAAGAGAACAATGTTGATATAAGGTGTTAACTGCCATAACACAATCAACATTGGAATCATGCAAACGCATTCCGCAGTTTTTTATATCTTCTATTGATTGCAAAGGGCTTACACTGTTGACCCAAAGAATAGATTTGCAAGAAGGAAGCTCTTCGAAGAAAAAGTCTATTACCATATCCGTTGTTGCATTATCACCAGCTAATTGTTCTGTTCTTTTTATAAATTCAACTTGATTTGAGTTTACAAGCTGTTCAAAATACTTATCATCGCTACTGATTATTACTTTATCAAAAATACCTGCAGCCAAACACTTATCTCTTGCAATTTCAGCTAAGGTTCTAGAGTTAAAAGACTTATAATTTTTTTGTGGTAAACGTTTACTACCTGCCCTTACTGGTATCACGGCAATATTTTCCATTAACTATTCCTTTTATTTGAATAATTCAATATATCTTCAGCAATAGAGCTAAATACATCATCCCACGGTTCCCAAGTATTTCGATCAAAAATATCAATTTTTGGACCTTTGAGATTTGATAAAACATTATTCCATGGACTTTGTTTCCAATTGGCTAGTTTGGTTGAAGTGCCAACAGCTGCTGAAATAAATGGAACTGTTATTTTAGTCGAAACAACCATATCAAGTGCCAAACATAGTGCGGCCACATCATCAATATCGTTATAATGATCTAAATCATCAAAGTTATGTACTTTTATACCAAGTTCATCTGTAATTTTTTTCAAATCATCTTCAAAATCATTATATTGAAGATTAATAAAAGTTGTGTTTGGAATTTTAAGTACTGCTGAAAAGTCTGATATGTTGGCATAATGTGGTAAACGCTCAGGAGCCAAATTAGAACTCTTCCAACTAACACCAATATAAGGACCATTTCCCAAAGACTTTAGTCTTCTCTTCCAATGATCAACTCTTACTGGATCAGGAATGAGATAAGCGTTTGATTTGTCAAATCTAGAAATCTCCTTAACAAAATTTTTATAAATACTTCCCATAGGCAGATGAAAATCAAAATCATTTCTTTTGGTATCCAAACTTCTATCTTCAGCTTTTACATCAATATTTGGAAAAGAACGCTTTAGTAAAGGTAGGAGTTTTTCCTGACATTCTAGAATACAATACTTTGCCTTAGATGCCATTAGTGACAAGCTAGATGACCATGATATTGTATCTCCAATACCTTGTTCACACCAAAGAAGTAGAGTCTTATTACTTAGGCTCTCTTTTCCATCCCACATTGGTTGTAAGAAATTTCTTTTTTGTTGTAAAAATTTTTGTGTTTTCCAGCGCCATTCATATTCATTTAGGCCTTCTTGTAATTCTCCACTATTGAGAAGTGCATAACTTAGATTTTTATGAGTTGTACTATCTTCAAATTCGAGGGAAAGTGCTTTTTTGAACGCATCAATGGCTTCATTCATTTTTCCTAGATCTTTTAAAGCAACACCCATATTATTGAATGCTAAAGCAAAATTAGGATTAATTAATATTGCCTTCTCAAATGAATTAATGGCCTCAACAAAATTACCCTGATCATTAAAAATAGTGCCTAAATTATTATATGCATGAGCATAATTAGGTTTAATTAAAATTGCTTTTTCGAATGCATCAATAGCCTCATGAGGCTCGCCTAAATCTCTAAGAGCTTTACCTAAGTTAATATATGCATCAACATAATCAGGATTTAGGGTAATTGCCTTCTTATAAAACTTAATAGCCTCATCTAACATGCCTTGGTTGGCAAGAACAAAACCCAAATTATTATGTGCTGAGATATGATTGGGCTCAAATAAAAGTGTCTTTTTGAATTTTTTTTGAGCCTCTTCCAACTTTCCTTGATTAATTAAAGTATTCCCAAGATTGTTATAAGCTTCAGCATAATCTGGTTTTAGTGAAATTGCTTTTTCATAAGCTTTTATTGAATCATCTAGCTTACCTTGATCTTGATAAGCATTTCCTAGGTTATTAAAAAGCTCAGCATAATCTGGTTTTAGTGAGATTGCTTTTTCATAAGCCTCAATAGAATTGAAGAATTTTCCTTGATTTTTATAAGCATTTCCAAGGTTCTTGTAAGCCTCTACATAGTTTGGCTTTAATGATATTGCTTTATTACAAACCTCTATGGCTTTATCTATCTTACCTATATCTAAAAGTGCAACTGCCATATTATTATAGGCAGCAGGAAAATCAGGTTTTAATAAAATTACTTCTTCATATGCCTTAATTGCTTTATCCATCATTTGAGTTTTGTATGCAGATACTGCCAATATATTCCAAATGTCAATTCCTTTTGGATATTGTTCAATGATAAGTTGGGCTTTTTCAACAACAGTAAAAAATTGTCCATTATTATACAAACTTAATAGTTCACTAATTACTTCTGAAGGTGGGTTTTGGATACAACTAATATCTTTTGAATTTTTTATATCCTTTAATTTTACAATATCATCAGCAACAATTAGTTCTGAATTTTTATTTTGGGTAGTAATATTATTTTTAGTGTAATTAAAACTATTTAATTTCAAAATATCATCTGCAATTAATTTAAATACATTATCCCAATTTTCCCAAGTGTCCTTTTCATATATTTGCACCAAAGGGCCTCTAGGATTTAATAAAATATTATTCCACGCACTTTGTTTCCAATTAGCAAGTTTAGTTAAGGTTCCTACTCCTGCAGCAATTAAAGGAACTGTAATTTTATTTGATACAACCATGTCAAGAGCAGTACAAAGCGCAGCCACATCATCTAGATCGTCCCAATGATCTATATCTTCAAAATTATGTACTTTTACACCCATTTCATTCTTGATTTTACTCAAATCTTCTTCAAAATCTTTAGGCTGTAAATTAATAAACTTTATATTTGGAAGTTTAAGCAAAGAAGACCACTCAGATATTGGAGCGTAGTTAGGTATACGATCTGGTGACATCAGGACACTTTTCCAACTAACACCAATATATGGACCATTTCCAAGGGACTCTAGTTTCTTCCTCCAATAATCAACCCTGTCCGGATCTGGTACAAGATAAGCGTCAACTTTGGTCTTAAGGAAAATTTCTTTATTGAGGTTTTTATAGAGGCTTCCCATAGAAATATGAAAATCAAAGTCATTTCTTTCTTCATCCAAACTTCTATTTTCTGCTTTTACCTCAATTTTTGGAAAAGAACGTTTTAACAATGGTACTAATTTCTCCTGACACTCTAAAATACAGTGTTTAGCTTGAGAAGTTATATGCGATAGACAAGAAGACCAAGTTATGGTGTCACCAACGCCTTGCTCGGACCAAATAAGAATTGTTTTACCCTTCAAGCTTATTTCTTTATTCCACAAAGGCTGACGAAAATGTCTATATTTTGATAAACTTTCGTCAGTTTTCCAGCGCCATTCATATTCGTCAAGACCTTGTTTATATTGACCACAACTAAGAAGTGTAAAACTTAAGTTTTTATGTGCATTAGCTAAATTAGGATCAATTGATATAGATTTTTTATATGCCTCCGTTGCTTCATCGAGTTTACCTTGATTTTGGAGAAGGCTACCTATATTAGAGTAAGAAAGAGCATTATTAGATTTAAAAGTTATAGATTTCTTATATGCACTTATCGCCTCATTAAACTTACCCTGATCTTTAAAAACCACACCCAAATTACAATAGGCTTCAGCATAGTCAGGTTTGAGTGAGATTGCCTTTTTAAAAGCCTCTATTGATTCATCCAACTTACCTTGTTCTTTTAGAACATTACCCAAGTTGTAGTAAGCATCAATATATTCTGGTTTGACTTGTAATGCTCTTTCGAATAGATCAAATGCTTCTTTTAACTTACCTTGATTTTTTAGAATAACTCCAAGATTATTATAAGCTTCAGCATATCTTGGATTAATAGAAATTACTTTTTCAAATGCCTTTATAGCTGCTTCGAGATTACCTATTTGTACTGCAGAGATACTGAGAATATTCCAAGCCAGAAATGATTTTGGGTATCGTTTTATAAGTGAATTAGCATTTTTAAAGGCTAATGAAAACTGACCTTGGTTGTAAAAACTTTCTAATTTATAACCCTCTTCTAGAGGTAAACTTTGTATATTATAGTTTTGTTTAATCTGGTTTAAGGCCATTAGACCATAATGTGCTCTCTTATTTTTGGAAAAGTTCTTTAATACGGTTTGATATAACTCCTTAGCTTCCAAAAATTTACCCTTTTTTTCAAATGACTTGGCCTTCAAAAGCATTTGATCTACAGATAATTTTGTAAACATTTAAATAACCTAATTTATTAACATCAAATTATTTGCAACAAATATGCCACGTGATATTTTGAAATAAAAACTAACTAATAAATTGAGTTAATGATTTAATTCGAAAATATTTTATTGCAACTTAAAAAAAACCACCCCGAAGGGTGGTTTCTTCTCTTCTTAGTTCCCCAGTTATCCTATGGCGAGCTAATAAGATTTAACCTTGTAATAAGGCTAATAAGTTTTGCTTAGAAGCATTTGCCTGAGCTAACATAGATGTAGCAGCCTGAGATAAAATCTGACTCTTAGTCATCTGTGATGTCTCTTGTGCAAAGTCTGCATCCTCTATTCTTGATTTTGCAGCTTCTGTATTGACTTTCAATGTTGTCAAGTTATTGATAGATGCATCAATACGGTTCTCAACAGCACCAAATGATGATCTAAACAACGATACTTGATCAATCGCTTTATCAATTAATGCTAATGAAGCATTTGCACTAGCTAATGTCTCCATTGATACACTTGTACCTGATACTTCAAAAGACTGACTTTGATTTCTTACACCAACCTTGTCTAATATAGTATCTATTGTACCACCTGATACTAATGCTGTTGTGATATCATCACCTACTGCCTGTATCTTAATTGGAGTTTTTGTAGAGTTTGTGAGTTGTAAATTACCCTTTGCCTCAATTCTGTCTCCAACCTGGTATGTACCCATTGTTATGTTACCTTGAAGAACCTTATCTGTAGCAACTTTTGTAACGGTGTGGAATGCTTTAGTTCCATGAACCATTCCAGCTGCTAGAGCATAAGTTATGTTCTCTGTAATTACAGCTCCATCCGCATCAGTACCTGTAATTGTAAATACTGTTGAGTTACTAGAGTGATCAACTGCACTGTTAAGAACAATTACTGCACCAAACAAGTCATCTGATGTGTTTGATGTAGATCCAGCAGTAAAGTTAGTTGAAACCTTAGCTCCACCTGCAGCTGTCAATGCAATATCACTAAATAAATTAGTTGCAGTCATAGCAGCAGAAATAGTTCCTAAAGAGTCAACGTCAAGACCTACTGCAGTATCTGCAGTTGTCGCACCAATAAGACCAACATCAAAACCTTCACTAGCATTATTTCCAGCGGCACCTGATATCTCAACTTGTGTTACTTTATGGAAGATTGTAGTACCAATAACCTGAGCACCAGCACCGTGGTTTGCAGTAAAATCAATGTCCTCAGTTATTGTTGCACCTGTTGAATCTTCACCAGTAATTTTAAGTAGACCAGCGTTAGCTGACATATCAGCAGCTGCTGTTGATGTAAAAACAACTCTTGCGTTAACAACTTCACCGATAAATGAACTGCCCGATGTATCAAGAATACCTGTCGCTTCGACTGTACTTCCATCTATCAATCCATCAAGATCAAAAGCACCATTACCAAATCCTGTACTAATCGATGTACCGTGAATGTCAGTAGCAGCAGTTAAAAAGTCATTATCACTATTTGATACAACAATATCAACACCTGATTCACTTGATATTTTAACTGTACCAGCTGTTGGTGAGGCTTCTGCTCTTAAATCACCAATAGCTGCGCTATTAATAGCAGACACAACTGATGCAGCACTTGTAGCTGTTGTAAGATCAACAGCCTGACCATTTATCTTAAATGCTGTATTTGCACTTGGTTGAGCTTCAAAATCAAATGTAAGAGTAACAGCGTTGTTTGCATCAGCAGTTACACCATGCTCAGATGTCTTATCATTGATAGCAGCTGCAATATGTGTGGCTGAACCAGATAATGACTCTCCGATAAACACATCATTTATTTTGATCTCATTAGCGACTAGAGCTGTTCCACTTACAGTATTACCTTCTAAAACACCTGCTTTACTGAACTCATTAAAACCTAATGATGTAACATCAGCTAAAGTACCAGTTCCATTAGTGTAACCATTTGTTGAAGATCCTGCTTCTATGGTAACCTCAGATCCATCAAGATTTGTTAACTCAACAAAACCACTGTAAGTACCAGCAGTAAATCCAACGGCTGCTGAGTTACTTGCTACAATAATATCAGCACCTGTAGTGTTTGATAAAGTAATTGTATTATCAGAGTTTAATTTAGCTTCAACACCAGATACAGCTTCGTTAATATTTTTTGTTAGTTCTGCATATGAAGATGCAAGAGCCACTGTCTCACCGTTAATAGTGAAAGTTGCTGTCATGTTAAACGTACCCATTGCAGCTGAAGTCAATGTATTAAAAGCATTAGCTTCTGCGCCGTGAGTTCCGGTATTAAGGTTTAA
>CACEFQ010000006.1 GCA_902558885.1 uncultured SAR116 cluster alpha proteobacterium | reverse complement strand
CAAACTGTTGTAAAAACAGTTATACCATATTTTTTAAAATTTGTAGAAAAATGGCCTGACATTAGAGCCCTCGCCAGAGCAGAGCTACATGAGATCAATTCATTTTGGGCAGGCTTAGGTTATTACAGTAGAGCTAAAAATCTACATGAAACAGCAAAAATAATTAGTAGTAAATATGCTGGTTTTTTCCCATCAAATAAAAATTCATTAATTTCTCTTCCTGGAGTAGGCGAATATACTGCTTCAGCTATTATGTCTATAGCTTTTAATAGAAAATCAAATGTTGTAGATGGAAATGTTGAAAGAATTTTTTCAAGATTTTATGCAGTTGAAGAACCTATAGAGAAATCAAAGAGTTTTATCAAAAGAATTGCAGAAAAACATCTTCCTGATCATAGACATGGAGATTATGCTCAAGCCTTAATGGATTTGGGTTCATTAATTTGCATTCCCAAGTCACCAAGATGTTCAATGTGTCCTTTATTAACAATGTGTGACGTTGGAGGTACAACTCGTGCTAAACAATTTCCTGTAAAGCTTCCCAAAAAAGAAAAAGAAGAGCGATATGGATTATTTTTCTATGTAAAGAATCAAGATGATGCTGTTTTATTTGAAACAAATAAGAGCAGTGGACTTTTAGCGAACATGGATGTGCTACCTTCGATAGGTTGGTATGAAGATAGTAATAGATTTAAAGCATCTCCAAAGTTAAACCAAAAAAAATATAGTTTTTTAGGTATCAAATGGAAGATGCTAGATCAGAATTTGACACACGTTTTTACTCATTTTAAACTTAATTGTTCTGTTGCTATCGCTACAATAAATGATGAAAATAAACTACTAAATGACTTAGGCAAAAGTTCTTACAGATTTGTCCAAAAAAAGAATATGAATGATTTAGCTCTTCCAAGTTTAATAAAAAAAATTTTGAATTCTTTAAGAAAGGATGAGAAACTTAATCTTTAATGTCTAAAATGTCTAATTGATGTGAAAATCATTGCAATATTTCTTTCATCAGCTGCAGCAATCACTTCTTTATCACGGATAGAACCACCTGGCTGAATAACAGCAGTTATACCAGCGTTAGCTGCAGCAATTAAACCGTCAGCAAATGGGAAAAAAGCATCACTAGCCACAACGGATTTGTCAGCCATTGATGTTTCGAAGTTAGCTAAATTGGACGCTTTTTTTGCCTTTTCGTTAGCTATTGAAGTGGAATCAATTCTACTCATTTGGCCAGCTCCAATACCAACCGTTTGTAAATTTTTTGCATAAACAATAGCATTTGATTTTGTATGTTTTGCAACTTTCCATGCAAACAACAGATCATTAATTTCTCTTTTTGTTGGTTTCCTTTTTGTTACTATTTTTATATCATCACTGTTTAAGACTTTATAGTCACGTGATTGCACTAATATTCCACCAGAAATAGATTTTAATAATAAACCTTTATCCTCTGATGATGGTAATGGTCCAGATTCCAAAATCCTAACATTAGGCTTATCAGCAAAAATCTTTAAAACTTCTTTGTCCACACTCGGAGCAATAATAACTTCTAAAAAAAGTGATTTCATTTTAAGTGCTAAATCTTTTGTTAATTCTCTATTTAGAGCAACTATACCACCAAAAGCACTTACAGGATCAGTTTGAAGTGCCTTCTCCCAAGCAGAGTTAAGATGATTGTTTTCAGCTACTCCACAAGGGTTAGCATGTTTAATTATAGCTACAGCAGGTTTTTTGAATTCACATATTAGCTCAAATGCAGCGTCCGCGTCATTTACATTATTATACGAAAGTTCTTTGCCTTGAAGTTTTTTACTATTTGTAATTCCCTTTCTTTTATCAGATGTTTTATAAAGTGCAGCTTTTTGATGTGGGTTTTCGCCGTATCTCATTTCAAATGACTTATTTAAATGAATTGATAAATTTTCAGAAAAAGTTGATGAGTTTTTATCTTTATCTTCTAACCAATCTGAAATATCGTTATCATATTCGTTAGTTAATCTAAATGCCTTTGCGGCAAGGTATTTTCTATGTGAATATTTAATTTTTCCATTATTATCAATTTGTGAAATAAGTTCTGGATAATCATTGGGGTCTGTAACAACTGTCACAAATTCATGATTTTTTGCTCCAGCTCTAATCATTGCAGGTCCACCAATATCAATATTTTCTATTATATCTCTGTTTTTAGATGTTTTTTGTAATGTTTCTCTAAATTTATATAAATTAATAATCAAGAGATCTATTTCGTAAATATCATGTTTCTGTATTTGTTCTAAGTGTGAAGGATTGTCTCTTCTAAAAAGAATTCCACCATGTATTTTAGGATTTAAGGTTTTAACTCTTCCATCTAAAATTTCAGGAAAGTTTGTTTGATCAGATACTTCTTTTACAGGAATAGAATTTTGTTTAAGATATTTAGCAGTTCCTCCTGTGGAGAGAATTTCTATTTTATTTTTTACTAAGACTCTGGCTGTTTTTTCAAGATCACGTTTATCCGTTACTGAAATTAGAGCTCTCTTGATTTTAATATCTTTTGTAAAAAAATTTTCTTTATTATTATTCATTTATATAACTTTTTTATATTAGTTGAGTGACTTTCAAATAATTTGTTTTAATGAGATAAGTCAACTAAAAACTATTTTTGTAGTTCAAACGCCCAATTACAAGAAATACTTTTATAAGCCCTTATTTTTTCTAAGTCTAAAATAATACTGAGTTCTTTACATGGTTTTGGTCCATTAGGAGTAAACATTACTGAATTTGCTATGCTTATATTTTTATTATTAGAGCTCATTTTCCAGACATAACCTTTTTGATGATTTAATAGTACGGAACCATTTCTAGTCTTTATGAGTTCAATTCCTGGATATAAATGAAAACGAATATATGCGTTTTTGGGAATTGAACCAATATTGCCAATATTTAAAATCTCATCTCTTCCTCTAATTTCATTTTTTTTATTAGACAGGTATATTTGTCTTTTGTGGTAAACGCCAAAAATTGTTTCATATCCTGAATGAGTTATATCTAATAAATTACCATCTTTGGTTTTTCCAAATTGGATATTTGATATTTTTGTAATTCTTCTCCCACTAAGGTCTATATTATTTCTATCGTCTATATTCAGGCTAGAATGAGCCGCCGTAGAAGAAAGAGAAATTTTCATATTTTTATATTTTGAGTTATTAATCTCTCCAAGGTTAGAAATTATCTTTTCTTTTTTATAAAAAAATTCAAAACCAAATAAGCTAGCTTTTTTATTATGAATCATTTTTTTGTTTAATCCTATATCCACAAACAAAACAGAATTGATATTTGATAACCTGCAAAACCCAGTTTCTTCAGCAAGGCTAAAGATTCTATTTTTATATCCAATTCTATTTAAAGTTTGCTTTATAATTTCTTTTGGTATTAAAGAGCCACCATGAAACCATGAAAAATATTCATCAGGCATTTGAAAACTTCTACAAAACTCGCCCATTTTTATTGTTTTTTGATGTAACCCTTCAGCATCTATATTTTTTAAAAGAGCAATTATCGATCTTATCTCAATCAAATGCCTTAATAAATTTAATTGCTTAACAGGACTTCTGCTTGTGTGGCCACCATCAGTATTAGTCAAGATTTCGAGTTTTTCATTAATAATAGTTAATAATTGACTAATATTATCTATCGTTTCGTATAAAATAGACTTTGATACTAAAATCCCTTTGATAATTATTATCTTTTCAAGGTTATCGACTGATTGATCGAGTTTTAATTCAAGGTATTTAGATTGTAAGGCAATAGAATTTAAAATTTTTTTTTGAAAATCTAATCCACCACTTTCTGCGAACCAAGAATAATTAAAACTCCAACATGAAATTCTTTCTGCCATCACTACAGAATTAAATTCATGAGATCGAAGGTTATGATCTTCGTTGATCCACTTCTCCACTAATGAGCGAGCAGTAGATCTTGCTTTTATGCTTCCCTCAGATTTTAAATCTCTTATGAAATTGAATTTATTAAAATCCCGAATGGGTTTCGTGTTAACGGGGTTAATTAAAATTTTTTTTCCACTTTTAGTTGAGCCTTGCCAGCTGTCTGTCAGCCTTCTTACTGGGATTTTAGGAACTGTCACTTTAAGTTTTTGTTTTAGAAAATAATTATTTGTAATTATATCTATTAATTTAAGCATTAAATTATTTTTCCTTTTTCAATAATGCTATAAAAAATCCGTCAGATCCATTACTAACATTTTCGAAATTAAAATTAAAATGATTTGGCAGAATTCTAATAAATCCTTCTTTAGTAATGCTATCATTTATTTTAGGATAATCCTCAGAGTTAAAACAAACTATTGAAAACTGTTTATTACTTTTTAAAAAGTCTTCTATTCTTCTTTCTCCTTCAATTTTTTGAAGAGAGCAAGTCACATACATGATAAGACCATTTTTCTTCAGGATTTTTGCTGAATTTTCTAATATTTTATTTTGTATTGAGATAAAGTTATCTAAATTATCTGGAGCATTTCTTATAAAAATGTCAGGATTTTTTCTAATTGTACCAGTTCCTGAACATGGTGCATCTATTAAAATAACATCAGCTTTATATTCTGGATTAAAATCTTCTGCATTTACATTAGTTAAATTTGGATTAAAATTTAGTCGAGCCATGTTTTTTTTAAAAATTCTGGATCTAGCCTTATTTTTTTCAACACACTCTATGACCAAATCATTATCTAATAGTTGAGCGGTCTTACCTCCAGGAGCACAACACATATCAACTATTTTAAGAGATTGTATTGGTTTTAAAAAATTTTTTTTTATTTTTGATAATAATATATTACAAGGTATTTGAGATGCTGCATCCTGTATCCACCATATGCCGTCTTTAAATCTTGGTAAATCTTCTACATTACCATTAAATGAGCATCTTATTACATTAGGAAATATTTCTTCGCCATGTAAATCTGATTTAATTATTTCTTTTTCCTTTTTGGTTATTTTTGTTGATATAACAATATCAAGTGAAGGAGGGTTCATTGCTAATTTAACAATATCGTTTACATTTTTTTCTCCGTATAAGTAAGTCCAACTATTCAAAAGCCATTCTGGTAAGTTTGACGCTTCATTTGAAATAATATTAGAAACTTCTTTTTTATTTTGGATAATTTTTCTAAGAATTGCATTTACTAACCTAGATTGTTTGTCATTAATAAATAATTTTGCTTGGGAAACAGCTTCATTTATAACTGCATAAGGTGCCATTTCTAGCCAAATCAGTTGAACTGTTGCAATCAACAGAATACTATTTAAGTATCTATTTCTTGGATTTATACCAAACTTTGCGTATTTAGTATAAATTATTTGTGCTTGCTTGTGTCTTCTCATGGAGGAATTAATTAGAAGATATACTAAGGATTTATCCCTTTTATCTAATTTATTAAAATCAAAAGAGTTATCTATGGTTTTTTCAAAGTTTTTGTTTTTATAAAAAATTAAAATCCAAATTTCTAAAGCAATTAATCTTGCGTTTTTTGCTAATTTTTGAAATTTAAGTGTTTTATGTTCAATCAAAACTACTACCTTGTATTTATAACAAAAATTAATATTATACTGTTGATTTACCAAATGGGATTTATAGAAAGTAAATTATTATGAGCAATAAAACTACAAAATTAAGTAAACAAAAAGAACAAAATGACACAAAAGATCAATCTAAAGAAGATGTAATTATTCCAAAAGAGCAGGGTGGTCCTAAAGGCCCAGAACCTACAAGATACGGAGATTGGGAAAAAGCCGGCAGGTGTTCGGATTTCTAATATTCAAATTAAAAGAACATGATTGAATTAAAAGCAGAAACAATAATTAATGCAGGCATTAGAATTGCAGAGAAAAATTTAAAAAGCGCTTATGTGACCAAAAAAGGCGATGAGCATGCTGGTGCTATATTTGTAAAAATTGATACTCTAGACGGTTTTGCCAAACTTTTTTTACGAAATATTAAATATGATTTAAATAATGACAAAGAGGTTATTGAATTTGTAGATTTATATCCACAAAAACAAATAACCACTATAGAAATTGATAAAAGAATTTCTAATGAAATAGAAATAGATAGAGATTGTTGGGTTGTCGAAATCGAGGACAAAAATGGTTTTAATGCATTTGATAATTTAGATTGTTAATTTTTCTATAAATTCGTTTCTCTCATACAACCCTAAATAGTCTGCCTTAAGTTTTAAAATACTGTTAATATGTTTTAGCATAGGCGTGGGGATTTTGAGTTTATTTCCAATTTCTATTATTGCACTCATTATAGGATCTATTTCTAAAGGTCTTTTCATTTCAATATCTTGCCTCGTTGATGGTTTATGACCAATTATTGAGGATGCACCATTAATTCTCTTGTCAATTGATACACCAAAATGCACACCAACTGCTTCCCCAACCTTTTGGCATTCTTCCATCATCTGTTTAATCAAGACTCTCGAGCTTGGGTCGTTTCCAATTATATCCAGACTGGCTCCAGTAATAGCGCTTATAGGATTAAATGAACAATTCCCCCATAATTTAATCCAGATTTCATCTCTTAGATTTTTCTTTTGTGGAGCTTTTAGTCCGCCTTTGATAAAAAGATCAGACAATATTTTCAATCTATCTGTATTTACACCACTAGGTTCTCCAAGGCTAAACCTATTTCCTTCAATATGTTTTATAACACCTGGCTTCTCTATTTCACATGCAGGATAAACAACACAACCTAGTGCTCGTTCTGGATTTAAATTTTTCCAGATGATTCCGTCGGGATCAACTGAATCTATATGAGTATTTTCTAAAATTGTATTTGAGTTTGCTTTGTAGAAATACCACCAAGGTATACCGTTTACTGCAGACAAAATTGCTGTATCTTTATTAAGAAGAGGTTTTAAATCTTCAACAATATTAGCAATAGCATGCGCTTTGACACCAATGATTATATAATCTTGAGTTTCTAATTCTTTAGGGTTTTCTGTTACTTTTAAATTAAAATTCTCAGACATATTTTCAGTGATTAAGGTTAAACCATTTTTTTCAATAGCTTCTTTATGAGGTCCTCTAGCAATTAATGAAACATTGGCTCCAGCTTTACTTAAACTGCATCCAATATATCCTCCTATAGCTCCTGCACCAAATACACAAATTTTCATTTCACAATTTCACTATTCTAAACCAAGTTTTTCTGCCAAGCCGATTCTTTGTAATTTTCCTGTAGCACCTTTTGGTATTTCCTCTAAAAAACTGATATATTTTGGAATTTTAAAATCAGCAAGATGTTTGCTAGCATAATTTTTTATATCTATTTCGTTACAATCAATTCCACTCTTCAATACAATTGCAACGCCTATAGCTTCTCCAAGTAAATTATCTTTAACTGCAAAAGTTACAACTTGTTCTACAGCCTTATGTTCCATTAAAATATTATCTACTTCTAAAGGTGATATTTTTTCTCCACCTCTATTTATAATTTCCTTTAATCTTCCAGAAATTTTTAAATATCCCTCATCATCAAAATGGCCTTGGTCTCCTGTCCTAAACCATCCATTTATAAAGGCAGTTTTATTAGCTTCTTCATTGTTTTCATAGCCTTTAGTCACGTTATCTCCTCGAATACATATTTCTCCATCTTCACCCGTATCAAGTTTGTTACCTTGTTCGTCCATTATACAAACCTCAGGTCCAGCTGGTTTGCCAACAAAGCCAGCTTTTTGTTTTTCGGGGGGCATAGGATTTGATGTCATTTGATGAGTAGCTTCGGTCATTCCGTAAGCTTCAATGACAGTTGTCTTAAATATCTTTTTTAGTTCATCAAAAACAGCTGGAGGTAATGATGCAGATGAAGATCTGATAAATCTTAGAGAGAGTTTTTCAGCAAGTTTTGGATTCTTTTTTGCACGCATTAAAATAGCTTGATGCATTGTTGGGACACCAGAATACCATGTGATTGTTTCTTTATTTGCTGTTTCTAAAAATTTAAGTGCATTAAAACCGCTGCTTGCATAAACAGAAGCCCCAACATTAATGGAAGAACTTAATACTGCAATTAAACCATGAATGTGAAAAAGAGGCATAATGTTATAACAATGATCTTGTGAGCTTAATTGAAGAGAATTTGAAATATTAATTGCTGATGAAAAAATATTTTTGTTTGTTAATGGTACAACTTTTGGTCTTGAGGTTGTCCCAGATGTATGCAAAACCAAAGCCTCATTATTTTCGGTAGCAAGTTCGAAATTTGCAGTTTTATCGTATAAATTGAATATACCAGCTGGCGCACTATCTATTTTTTTGATTTCACATATTTCTATTCCTAGATTTTTTGCAGCTTCAACTGCTGGGCTCTGACTATCTTTTTCAACAATAACTATTTTAGGCATAAGATCCTGAAGGTAAAATTCATACTCTTTTAATTTATATGAAGGGTTTAAAGGAGCAGCTGACATATAACTAGAAATTGACAAAAAAGCAGTTGCCATTTCTGGACCATTTGGTAGCACTATCGCCGCTCTATTGCATGGCATAATTCCTTGGCTAGCTAACTGCCCAGAAATATCAAAGATGTGTTTTTTTAAATCTGAGTACTTAATAACATTATTATTTTCAGATGTGATGGCAATATTTTCATCTTTGTTATTATTTATTAAACTTCTTATTGTATGACTCATTCACAAAACACCATTTTTTTTATTTTATTTTTACAATTTTAATTATTAAAGGCAAACTAAATTCAAAAATGACAAATAAGCTTAATTTAAACTTATTTATAATTATTTTTGATTTAAAAATTTTTTGGCTGCTGGTGTTAAGTCTTTATCATTTTTATCGTGTGAGATTTTGTTAGCAATAGTTTTTCCAAGTTCTACTCCCCATTGATCAAAGCTATTTATATTCCAAAGAAATCCAGATGCAATTGTGATATTTTCATAAAGAGCTATTAACATCCCAATAGAAAATGGTGTATTTTCTTCCCAACTTATTATTGTTGAAGGTCTTCCTCCTAAAAAGTTTTTATTTTGATTAATTAAATCGACTGAACCTCTTGCTAGAGCTTCAGCCTGTGCAATTGCATTTATTAATAAATATTCATGATTTTTCTTAGAACCTTTGAAGCAAATAGTACTCAGAGGTTTGCGAGGTATTAAAATATCTGTTGGGCTTACTTCTAACCCCTGATGCAAAAATTGAAAGAAACTATGTTGTGCATTAGTACCCACTTCTCCCCAGATTATTGGGCTTGCTGGCATTTTTAAAGTAGCGCCGTTAACGTCAACACCTTTTCCATTGCTTTCCATTTCTAACTGTTGCGCCCAAGCAGGTAATTTAGAAAGATTGTCAGTATAAGGTACTATGCAATGATTATTTCTATTTAAAAAATTTCGGTTCCATATTCTCAGTAAAGCAAGGATGATCGGAATATTATTTTCAACTTCTTCATTTATGAAATGTTCATCCATTATCCTTGCTCCAAGAAGAAAATTTTTATAATTATCTTCTCCCAAACCAATAAATATTGACATACCTACTGATGACCAAAGAGAGTAGCGACCTCCAACATTTTCAGATATCTCAAAGATGTTCGAATCGTTAAATCCCCACTCTAATGCTTTTTTTCTTAAGGATGTAACCGCAACCATAGAATCATTTAAAGCAACTTTATGTTTGGATAACCATTCTACCACAATTTTTGCATTTTCAAGAGTTTCAAGTGTACTGAAACTTTTAGATGTTATTATAAATAAAGTTTCTTTGGGATTACATTTTATAAATATTTCAGAGATCTTGGTTGGGTCTATATTGGATACATACAAGATATCAGGATCTTTGTAAAAACTTTTCAACGCTTTGTTAACCATCAAAGGCCCTAAGTCAGATCCACCAATACCAATGTTCACAATATGTTTAAAATTATTTTTATTTGAAATATTTTGAACAAAACTTCGAAGTTTTTTCCATTCTTGTGTTTTAAAACGTTCTTCTTTTCTTAGATTAAAATGATCAACGGAACGGTTTTCAGATAAGTTGACTTTTGCTCCTGAAACAAGTTCGCTTATTTTTGATTTTATTTTAATTTGTTTAGCAAGATCTATCAAATCTTCCTTTATCTCTTTATCGAGTGATTGCCTTGTTATATCAATTTTTAAATCTTGAAGTTCATATTGGAATTCAGAAGACCTTTTTTCATCAAAAATAAGATGATTTAAGTTTTTAAAATCTTTGTGTTTTAACTTTTCTAATATAATTTTTGTGATTGGGTTATCAGCTAATTGCATAAATCCTGATTGTTACCTTTCTAATTATTTGATACTAATTATAATAAGTTATACAACATGATTTAATAAATTAGGATAAAAATTTATGGTTTTACCAAAGTATGTATTAAAGTTTATATATTTTTTGGCTTTTATTTTGTTATCTTCACAAAGTTTTTCTGAAACAATTACTTTTAAAGGTCTAGCTTTATCAGATTTTTGGATAAAAAAAGTAATTGCTAATAATAATGTAACTGCAGGTTACATCAAAATTGAAAATAAAAATGGGAAGAATGAGCGTTTGGTTTCTGTTGAATCAGATTTTTCAAAAAGAACAGAACTGCATGAAATGCATATTAAAAACGACATAATGATAATGAAACATTTAGAAGAAGGAGTGTTGATTAAATCTAAATCACAATTAGATCTTAGACCTGGAAGTTTTCATATTATGTTCATTAATTTAACAAAATCTTTAAAAAAAACAAAATTCCAAAAAGTAAAATTTAATTTTAAAAACGCAGGGTCAATAGTTATTAATATGCCAATCATGGATAACGACAAAAAAACAAACGATAAGAAAAAGCACCATCATCATTAACATTTATTATTTCACAATTTTATTTCTTAGAAGAAACAAATTTTAAGAAAAATTTTCTAATTTTAGAGAAAATATAAAAATATATAAAATATTATTTCTTTTTTTGTTTCTTTTTTGAATATATTTTCTAAACATTGGATTTTTTTATGAGGAATATATAAATGAGTAATTCTATAAATCCAGAAACCCTTAGTCTTCATGCAGGATGGAGGGCAGATGAAACAACAGGTTCAGTTGCGGTTCCAATTCATCAAACCACAAGTTATCAGTTTGCTAATACTGATCAGGCAGCAAATTTATTTTCTTTATCAGAATTAGGTAATATTTACACAAGAATTATGAATCCAACCAATGATATATTGGAAAAGAGATTGGCAGCTCTAGAGGGTGGTGTTGCTGCACTAGCATTATCTTCAGGTCAAACAGCATCTGCATTTGCTATTCAAAATCTTGCAAAGGTTGGAGATAATATTGTTAGTTCAACTGATTTATATGGTGGTACCTGGAATTTATTTGCAAACACCTTAAAGGATATGGGTATCGAAGTTAGATTTGTTGATCCATCAGATCCACAAGCATTTGAAAATGCAACTGATGATAAAACAAGAGCTTATTATGCTGAAACTTTACCTAACCCAAAATTAAAAGTCTTTCCTATTTCTGAAGTGAGTGCAATCGGAAAGAAGTATGGAATACCGCTGATTATAGATAACACAGCATCTCCAGTTATTTGTAGACCTTTTGATCATGGGGCAGCAATTGTTGTTTATTCACTGACTAAATATATTGGTGGTCATGGAAATTCAATTGGAGGTTTGATCATTGATGGTGGTAATTTTGATTGGGAAGGAGCTGGAAAAGAAAGACAACCAGCTTTAAACACACCTGATCCCTCATATGGCGGAGCTATATGGGTTGATGCTGTAAAACCATTAGGTCCCATTGCTTACATTATAAAAGCTAGGGTTACTTTGCTACGTGACCTTGGAGGTGCATTAAGTCCTTTCAATGCTTTTTTAATCCTACAAGGACTTGAAACTATTAGTTTAAGAATGAAAACACATTGTGAAAATGCTTCAACAGTTGCTCATTTTTTAGAAAATCACAAATCAGTGGATCATGTAATTTACCCTGAGTTACAAACAGGAATTTCTAAAGAAAACGCAGTTAAGTATTTAAATAAGGGATATGGAGGCTTAGTTGGCTTTGAATTGAAAGGTGGTGCAGAAGCAGGTAAAAAGTTTATAGATAACTTAAAATTACTCTACCATGTAGCAAACATTGGTGACTCAAGAAGCCTTGCTATACATCCGGCAACTACAACACATAGTCAATTATCATATGAAGATAAATTAAAATCTGGTGTTTCAGATTCATATGTAAGATTATCAGTTGGTATTGAACATATAGATGATATTTTAGACGACTTAGCTGTAGCCTTAGAAAAATCTCAAGAAAAGTAGAACATGCTTAATTGATAAAATTCTAATTAATATTATTTTAATAATCTTGGCTATATTTTATAAATATTGTAAATAATGATGAATTATTAAATATTTGTAGAGCAATAAATTGATATTTGAGGAAAATTTTTCTGTAGCTCCAATGATGGAATGGACAGATAGGCATTGTCGATATTTTCATAGACTCTTATCTCATTCAGCAGTTTTATATACTGAAATGATTTCTGCTGATGCTTTAATTTTTGGGCCACGACAAAAATTGTTAGCATTTAATAATGAAGAATTACCCTGTGTTCTTCAATTGGGTGGCAATGACCCTAAGAAATTATCTCAAGCAGCTAAGTTTGGTCAAAGTTATGGTTATTCGAAAATTAATTTAAATATTGGATGTCCTTCAAATCGTGTCCAGAATGGATCATTTGGTGCGTGCCTTATGAAAACGCCTAAAGTTGTGTCAGAATGTGTGAGGGCTATGCAAGATGTTAGTCAATTACCTATTACAATTAAATGTAGGATTGGTGTTGATGATATGGATGAAGTAAAAGGTTTAGATAATTTTATTGATGAAGTGTCCGCTGAAGGAGTGAAATTATTCGTTATTCATGCTAGAAAAGCTCTGTTGAATGGATTAAGTCCAAAGCAAAATAGAGAAATTCCTCCTTTAGATTATTCTAGGGTTGGAGCATTAAAAAAAAGAAGGACAGATTTAAAAATTATTATTAATGGTGGAATTAAATCAATACAAGAGGGACAAAATTTAGTTAAACAATATTCACTTGATGGGTTTATGATTGGAAGAGAAGCATATAAAAATCCATATATTTTATCCTCTGTAGATAAAATAGTCCTAAAACAAAAACAAAAAATTAAGACTAGATACCAAATAGCCATGAAAATGGCTGACTATATTGATGCATTTGTGAAAAATGATGAAGGTAATGCTCACGCTGTAATTAGACATATTTTAGGTTTGTATAACTCTTTACCAGGTGCTAAAGAATGGAGACGTGAACTAAGTGAAAATGCAAGATTTTCAAAAAATGGTGATTTGTTAAGATTTACTACAGACAATATAGAAGAGTTTATTCACAGTAAGAATTTAATTTTAGCTTAGGAGATTTAATTGCAGGAAGTAGACAAAAAAGAGGGTTATAGATCTATTTTAGAGATGGGTCCGTTATTACTGTTCTTTGGTGTAAATTATTTTTACGGCATAATGGCTGGTACAGCAGTTTTGGTAATAAGTACATTATTATCTCTGATACTATCTTGGTATTGGTTTAAAAACATACCAATGATGGCTGCTGCAGGATGTGTTGCAGTTGTTTTTTTTGGTGGATTAACAATATTTTTTGATGATGAATTTTTTATAAAAATCAAACCAACTATTGTGTCTATAATAATTGCAGGAGTTTTAGCTTCAGGTAAAATTCTAGGTAAGAACCCATTAGCTGCTATCATGAAATCTGCAGTTTCATTAAAAGAAGAGGGGTGGGACAAATTGACATGGTTATGGGTTGGCATGTTTATAGTAATGGCTATTGCTAATGAAATAGCTTGGCGTAATTTAACTACTGATCAATGGGTATCTTTTAAAGCTTTCGGGATTCCGATTTTATCCCTAGGGTTTGGGTTACTATCTTTGCCAATAATGCAAAAATACCAAATCAAAAAAGATTAAATTAATCCTGAAGTAATCTAATCCTTTTATTTATTTCTTTTGACATTAAAGAATCATTGGGTAGTTGTTTTAGTAATAAATCCCAATAATAAATAGCTTTTTTCTTTTCTCCCTTGTTGTAAGCAGCAAAGCCACTAAAAAACAAACCATCTACATTATTTGGTTCTAAATCTAAAATATCATTTACAAGTTTGTTTGTTTCTTTTGAAAAAACAGTTTTTTTGTTCGTGGGTAGTAATTCTCTTAAAAGTATTTGTTTTAAATTTATATTTTGTGGATTAAGTTTTATGGCATCTCTTATAGCTCTTAATGCTTTTTCATTTTTTCCTAGAACTTTATAAGACTGATATAACTTAATCCAACCTTCAAGATCATTTTTGTTATCTTTAAGCCGATCTGCAAGTTGTTCAACCATTTGATTAATTCTTATGTTTTGTTCTTTTTTATTTAAATCTAAAATTTCTTTCGTTAAATCATTATTTGCTAAAACATTATCCTTTAACTTGTTTTCTATAGTTTTTTTAGAAATCCCTAAGTTTTTTGCCGCTGTTCTTATATTTTTTTCAAGATCTTTTTTCCAAGTATCATTTTTACTAGTTCGTTTATATAATTCAGTCCAAATTTCAAATGCTAACATTTCATTACCAATTTGTGATTGTGCTAATCCATTTAAATAATTGGCTCCAGGATCTAATGGATCCTCAGAAAGAGCTTCATTAATTAGTTTTTTTGCCTTTGGTGTTACTTGCCCATCAGCTTTTCTAATAATTGCTTGAGCTAATAGAGATTTAAGATTGGGAGAATTTTTGATAGATAATATTTTTGTTAAGGATGAGATCTCCACATCGATTTTTTTAAGTCGTGAAGAAGTCCTCGCTAATTCAAGAAGAATATCTAGATTTTTTGGATTTTGATCTGATAACAGAACTAGTTGGTCAAAATTTTCCAAATCATGTTTTATAATTTTTTTTTGTTCAATATTTTTTTTAACAAGTTTTTCTTTTGAAGAGTAGAGTTGGTTCATGTCTATAAATGGATTACCTATTTTATAATAAATTAGTGAACTTAATAAAAATAAAAATAAAATATTAAGGTGCAGGACGAATTTATTGGATTTAGGTTTAAAATTTGTAATATTCAAAAAATTTTTATAAGAAGAATTGTAAAAAATATAAATTATTGAAAATAAACTTATAAATAAAATAGCAATAAATAACATTATCTATACTCTTTTATTTTTGATTAGATTTTATGATTTTAAAAATCAATATTGAGCCAAATATTAAAACAATAAATGGCGAAAACCATAATAAGACAGTATTTAAATTTAAAGGTGGTTTTAACAAGATATAATCTCCATATCTTTCTCTCAAATATCTATAAATTTCTTCGTTACTAACACCAGCTAAAAGCTTTTCTCTTATTAAAATCTTTAAATCTTTTGCTAATTCAGAATTAGACTCATCTATACTTTGATTTTGACAAACAAGGCATCTAATGTTTTGAGAAATCTCCCTTGTTCTGTTGTTTATATTGATTTCATCATTTATAGATTTAGCAAAGATCTCAAGTTCATTATTAAAAAAAAATAAAAAAGAAAATATTATAATTATTTTATACTTTCTAGTCATTCTTTATACTCTAAGAAAGGCAAAACTTCATCTTTAAAAATGTTATACAGAAGTGGACCGGCATGACGATAAATTATTTCTCCTTTCTTATTTATTAGAAAAGTTTCTGGTACTCCGTAAACTCCCCACTCGATAGCTATTTTACCAGATTTATCAATCCCTGTTTCTACATAAGGGTTACCAAAATCATTTAAAAATTTTTTTGTGTCTAAATATTTGTCTTTATATGCTATTCCAATTACTGGTAAAAATTTACTTAATTCGTCAACAATTGGTGCTTCTATTCTACAGGGAGCACACCATGATGCAAAAAAATTAACTGCAAAAATTTGGTCATGGTATTTTTCAAAATTTAAATTTTCTAAATTATTAATTTTTTGAATGAAGTTTTCTTTAGGAATTAATGTTTCAGGAATATTTTTTCCAATTAATTGAGAAGCTATAGATCTTTCAGTTCTTCCGTCAACTTTTAATTGATATAAAACTATACCCGAAGACAATATTATAAAAAAAAATACTGTTAAAGGTAAAGCATTTAAAATTTTTAAATTATGTTTCATAATATTTTATTAATCATTTCTAAATCTTGATGATTTTTGTGTGACAGATAAGATACCTCCGACTGCCATCAAAAAAGCACCAGCCCATATCCAAGATACTAATGGATTTGAATATATTCTTAAAGACCATCCTGTTTTTTTATCTCCTTCACCTAGCACTAAATATGTATCTCCCCAAAAATCCGACAAAATTGCAGCCTCTGTTGTCTGGCTTTTTTCATTAGTATAGAAACGTTTTTCTGGCCTTAGTTTAATAATAAATTTTTTGTTTTCATAGAGAGTGAAGGTTGCCATTAGTGAGTTGTAATTAGGTCCATCAATATTTTCAATTTTATCAAATTTTAATGATTTTGTTCCAATATTAATTATATCGCCAACTTTTTTTCTTACATTATATTCGCTTTTATAAAATTGTTCTCCAGTAACTCCTGCAAGAAAAATTGCGACTCCAATATGTGCCACATGTATTCCTAGATTAATTTTTGAGAAAAAGAAAAAAAATTGTTTTATGTTTTGTAATCTAACCTTAGCCTCTCGAATTTTCGAAATTAAATCGGTAATAACTCCTGTAAAAAGCCAAATTGAAAGAGAACCACATATTAATGCAAAAATTGATTTTTCTTCAATTAAGTATAATAAGGTGCCACCTATGAAAGTTACTGCGAACAGAAATATTATTTTTTTTATAAAATTTTTATCTGTGTATTTTTTCCAATTTAAGAATGGTGCAACAGCCATCAAAAACACAACTGGAGCCATAATTGGAGCAAAAGTAGCATTATAATATGCTGGACCAATAGATACCTTATTTCCATTAATAGCGTCTAAAAATAAAGGGTACAGAGTACCTATTAAAACTGTTAAAGTTGCTGTAGTAAGAAATAAATTATTTACTAAAATTGCACTTTCTTTACTGACTATATCAAAAGTACTTTTTTCTTCATTAAAAGATGAGCTTCTAATTGTATATAAAATCAAAGGAACACCTATTGATATACCTAAAATTATTAAAATAAAAACTCCTCTTGAAGGATCGGAAGCAAAAGCATGAACTGATGTTAACAATCCAGATCTTACGATAAAAGTGCCTAATAAAGAAAACGAAAAAGCCAGGATTGATAACAAGATTGTCCAGTTTATAAATATTAATTTTTTTTCGAGTATTCTTACACAGTGCAGTAAGGCTGTTGCAACTAACCATGGCATAAAAGAAGCATTTTCAACTGGATCCCAAAACCACCAACCACCCCAACCTAATTCGTAATATGCCCACCAACTTCCAAGTGCAATTCCAATTGTTAGAGCAGACCAAGCAATTGCAATCCATGGCCTCATTTGACGAGCCCAATCTTTATTAATTTCACCAGTAATAAGTGCCGCTACAGCAAAAGAAAATGATACTGATAATCCAACATATCCGATATAAAGCATCGGAGGATGAAGAGCTAAACCTGGATCTTGTAGCAAAGGATTTAAACCTCTTCCATCTAAAGGTAATTCATCAACTCTTTCAAAAGGGTTAGATGTAAATAATATGAAAGCTAAAAAAAGTGATAAAATTACAGTCTGAACTCCAATAATTGAAGCCAAAAGTTTTGAATTTATAGAATCTTTAAAAGAGACAAAAAAAGTAAAAGCAGATAAAATTAACACCCACAATAAAAGTGAACCTTCGTGATTGCCCCATACCCCACTAATTTTATATATCAATGGTTTTAAAGTATGTGAGTTGTTAGAGACAATTAATAAAGAAAAGTCAGATATAATAAAACTAAATGTTAAAATTACAAAAGATAAAAAAATAAATAAAAAATTTATAAGAGAACCTTTTTGAAGAACTCGTACTACATCGATGTTAGTATCTTTCACATTATAAAGCCAGTAAAAGCATTGCATTGTTGAAATAACAAATGTGATTATAACGAGAATATGTCCTAATTCAGGTATCATTTAATCAGAGCCATCTTTCCAAATATTATTTTTTTTTAATGCGTCAGCAACTTCTGGAGGCATGTAATTTTCGTCGTGTTTTGCTAGTACTTCACTAGCAATAAAATTACTATTTTTGAAAATACCCTCTGCAACAACACCTTGACCCTCTCTGAACAAATCTGGTAGAGGCCCGTCAAATACAACCTTAACTTCTTTTTTTTTATCAGTAATTATAAAGATAGTTTTTTCATCTTCTTTTTTTATTGAGCTTTCAAGAACCAAACCGCCAATCCTGATTTTGTTTTGAATGTTTTGAGTATCTCCAAATTTTACAATTAAATCATTTGGCGTATAAAAATATACAATATTATCTTCTAGGGCCATTAATATTAATTTAGTTGCTAGTCCAAGTGTTAATATAATAATAATTGTAATAAATAGGCGTCTAAATTTGGGATTCATCTATTTTACATCGATCTATATTTTAAAATTTAATTTTTTGTTTTTGATAACTGTTTAAGTAACTTTTTAGCTTTTTGAGATTGTTTGGTTGAATGAACGAAAAGGAGGCCTAAGCTCAGTAAAGTTAACACGTAGCTTGGCCATATATAAATTTCATAACCTTGCATTATCCAAAATGATTCATTCATATTTTAACCTATTTTCGACATTTCTTCTAAATTTGATTTTAATAATAATGCTTCACATTTTTTTTCAATCAATTTGGTTTTTACGTTCAAAATTATCATATATAAAGAAAAAAAACTTAAAGCAAAAATCATAAGGATAAGTGGTAACAACATTTTATCATCGATAGAAGGACCTCCAATTTTAATAATACTTGCTGGTTGATGAAGAGTATGCCACCAATCAACAGAAAACTTAACAATAGGCAGATTGATTAGCCCAACTATTGCTAGAACAGACGCTGTTTTAGAACCATCAATTTTTCTTTCAAAAGCATTGCTTAGTAATATATAGCCCAGATAAAAAAAGAATAATACCAGCATTGATGTTAATCTTGCATCCCATACCCACCATGTGCCCCACATTGGTTTTCCCCATAGTGAACCAGTGACTAATGTTAAAGCTGAAAACAGGGCACCAATTGGTGCCATTGAACTTGAAACTAAATCAGCTAAAGGATGTTTCCATACTAAATAAAAAACACACGAAATAGCGAGACTAAAATATAAAAATGATGCTAGCCAAGCAGAAGGAACATGAACATACATAATTCTAACAGCATCCCCTTGCTGATAATCTTTTGGGCTATCAAAAAGACTAAAATATAGTCCTGAGATAAGTGTAATTATGGCTATTAAAAGAATATATGGCTGAATTTTTTCAGTTATTCTATTAAACCTATTTGGATTAGCTAGCCAATCAAACATTAACAAAAATCTTTCTTTTAATATTCATGAAGTAATTAAATTCCAACATCTATACTTTTTACCAAAATCCCTTAACGACTTATTGCTATCCTAATCAGAAAAGCTGAAATAAAAGGCGATATCACGAGATATATTAATGTAAATCCAATTAATAAAAATAAATTATTTACAGGTGACTCATTTATTCTAACTGCTTCACTGATACCAACTCCAAATATTAAGATAGGAATTATCAAAGGTATGATCAATATTGGTAATAAAATATTTCCTCTTTTTGCACCTAAAGTTAGAGCAGAGCCAATAATTCCAATAAGTGAAATTGAAAGGCCACCGACCAGTATACTTATAAGGAGCCATGGTATCAATTTTAAGTTAATGTTTAATAGGACTATGAATAATGGTAAAGAAATTAACAACGGAATTATTACTATTAACCAATAAGCCAGACTTTTTGATAATAAAATAAGTTCCATTGGTGTTGGGCTAGTTATAGTTTGATCAAGCCATCCATTATCATAATCTCTTTGTAAAGTTTTTTCTAAAGAAGGAATTATTGCTAAAATTAGCCCTATCCAAAAAATAGCGTTAGAAATTAATCTCAATTTTTCTTCAAATGGACCAATACCAAGAACAAATAGTGTTACTATTAAAATCATAAAACTAATAATTGATATTACATCAACTAATGATCGGAAATTTATCAAAAATTCTCTTTTTATGTGTGAAATAAATATTTCAATAAAACTTGATTGTAATGACATTGTATAATTCTACTTCTTCAATAAATCTAAATTTAGTAATTCGAAATTAAAGTCAAATAATTTTAATTCATGACAAGCTAACAAAATAGTACCTTTATTTTCTAAAAATCTTTGGATTAATTTATTAAATAAAATGATACTATTCTGATCTAATTCATTGGTAGGTTCATCTAATAACCAAAATTCTACATCAAATAAAAGAGATAAATATAACCTGGATAATGCTGCTCTTTTCTTTAAACCTTCTGAGCATTGTGAAACATATAAGTTTTTACGATTTAGCATGTCTACACTGTCGAGGGCTTTTTGAAGATCATCATCACTAGTTTTCCAACCCTTCATCTCTGACCAAGTTTTTAAATTTTCATAAACTGTTAAATCCTTGGATAAACCATTTTTAGAGTCAATGTAGATTAAATTTTGTCCCCATTTAATTTGATCTTTAAAAATTTCATTATTATAATTTTTCACAATGCCTTTTTCTAAAGGTATCATGCCAGCTATTGCTCTCAATAAGGTTGATTTTCCAACACCATTTTTACCACTTATGATTGTGACTTTAGAGTTCTTAATTTTAGCATTCCAATTATAAAAAACAATTTTAGAACCTCTTTTTATTGTCACATCTTGTAGATAAAGCATCAAGTACCTGTTTGTTTGATTATAAGTTAATTTTATACAATATTCATAAAAAGTCTTGTAACATAAATGAGTTTTTTTAAACTGTTTATATAAATAATAATACTCAATTATTTTTACTATAAATTCTTAAACTTAATCAAATGGATGAGTAAAGCATGAAAGAAGCACCTTTAAAGGGTATTAAGATAATTGATGCGTCTTCGATATTGATGGTTCCTTATTGTACAAGGTTATTAGCTGATATGGGAGCTGAAATTATAAAAGTTGAAACACTTTCTGGTGATAATACCAGATATATTGGTCCTAGTGTCAATAAAGGAATGGCAGCAGTTTTTTTAAATATTAACAGGAATAAAAAAAGTATTAGTGTTGACCTTAAATCAGCAGATGGCCGATTGATAATTTATAAATTAATCAAAAAATCAGATGTTTTTGTATCAAATATTAGAAAGGCGTCTTTAAAGAAATTAAAATTAACACATTCTAATTTTATTAAGATTAACCCTAAGATTATTACAGCTAACGCAGTTGGTTTTTCTTCCAGAGGGCCTTATGCAGGACTTCCAGCATTTGATGATACAATTCAAGCAATAAGTGGAATGGCAGCGTATCAAGAAACTTACTCAGATCAACCAAGCTACACATCTGGAGCAACGGCTGATAAAGTTACTGGTTTAATGCTTGGAATGTCAATTTTAAGTGCATTATTTAATCGAGAAAAAAATGGGGAGGGCACAGAATTAGAAGTTCCAATGATGGAAACTATGGTTGATTTTACTTTAGTCGAACATTTATATGGTTATAATTTTTTACCACCAAAAGCTCCACCTGTTTATCCTAGACAATCTTCTCCGAACAGAAAACCTTACAAGACATTAGATGGATATATAGCTGTACTCCCATATAGTGATGATCAGTGGTTAAGGTTTTTTAGTGTTATAAAAAAAGAAAAACTCTTGAAAAATCCTAAATTTTCTTCGTTAGAATCAAGAAACCAAAATATTGATGAGTTATACAACATTTTGTCTGAAGAATTAAAAAAGAGAAATACTAGTTTTTGGATTAAAAATCTAAGAGAACAAGATATTCCAGCAACTAAAGTAAATTTTCCAAAAGATCTTTTTGAGGATGAACATCTTGAAAAAACAAATTTTTTTAAAATTCAAGATCATCCAACCGAAGGAAAATTATTGCATCCAAGTTTTCCAGTAGAATTCAATGAAGATCAAACTGCTGAGAGCTTACATGCTCCATCTCTTGGTGAAAATACTAGAGAAATTTTAACTGACTTGGGTTATTCGGAATTTGAGATTGAAAGCTTTGTATCTAAAGGTACAATAAAGATATGATTCATATATGGGTGAGATTATGACAATTAAAAATATTGGATTTGTTGGCCTAGGTGCTATGGGTTCTGTGATGGCACCACTTATTGTAAAATCAGGACATACGGTATATGGATATGATATAAAAGTTAATATAGATAAATCATCTGGAGTAAAGCAAGTTGAAGATATTAATGAACTTAGAGGTCTAGATATAATAATTTTTATGTTACCCAATGGGAAAATTGTATCTGAAATAGCTCATAAGTTAATGAATATGAATTTAAAGTCAATCTTCATAGACATGTCTTCAAGTGATCCTCAAGAAACTAAAGAATTAGGAGATAAATTGAAGAACAAAGGTATAAAATTTTTAGATGCACCTGTTTCTGGTGGTGTTTCTAGAGCCAAAACTGGTGATTTAATGATCATGGCAGGGAGTGACGAGAAGCTTTTAGAAGAAGTAGATGATTTATTATCTGTAATGGGGAAAGTTCAATTTGCTGGTCCTTTAGGTTCTGGTCATGCAATAAAAGCTCTTAATAATTATGTATCTGCAGCTGGTTTAATAGCAAGTTTTGAAGCATTAGCAACGGCTCGTTCTTTTGGAATTAAGCCAGAAAATTTTTTAAAAATCATTAATGGTGCAACTGGTAAAAATAATACTACTGAGGTAAAATTGAATAAATTTGTTATTTCTAAGAAATTTAATTCTGGATTTTCCTTAGATCTAATGGTTAAAGATGTTTCGATTGCAAAAAAATTAATTAAAAAATCAGTATATAATAAATCTCTTTCAGAGCGTATTTTAAGTTACCTTAAAGAATCTCAAAATAAACTTCTTAAAAAAGCTGATCATACTGAAATTTATAAAATATTTAAATAATATCTTTGATAAGATTTAATTTGATTTATCAATTTTTTTCATGAATAATTAACTTAATTAATGTTATTAAATATTTATTCAGCAAAAGTTGGTTATTTTGTTTACGTTAATTAAATTAAATATATTACTTTTATTTACATTGATAATATCTTCTTGTTCTTCAATATCAAATGAAGATAAGAAGAAAATTTCCTCTAAAATATCAGAATATTTAGAACAAAAAATTTCATCGATTGAGAAGTTTGACTACATTAAAAACTCTGAATTATCTATAGAAAATAAAAGTGAGAGTTTTGACGCAGATTATCGACTATCAATTTTAAGTTCAATTAGTGAAGATAAAAATAATAATTTCCTACTAAATCAATCAAATATTTCACGACAAGATGATGACACAACTGTTAATATTGGTTTTATTAATAGAAAGCTAACAGAAAATAAAAATTGGTTATATGGGTTCAATATATTTTATGACCAAGAATTTCCAGAAAATCATCAAAGAGCAAGTCTAGGTTTTGAAATTAAATCTGAACCAGTTGAGTTCAATTTTAATTATTATGATGCTATTTCAAAATCAAAAACTGTTGGCGACACAACAGAAAAAGCAATGGATGGATATGACGCAGAAATTGGTTTTCAGGTTCCATATGTTCCAACAGCAAGATTTTTTTTAAGTATATATGAGTGGGATGGAGATGATTTTGATATTAAAGATGGTAAAAAAGCCAGTCTGAGGTTTAAACCGTCAGAAAAAATTTCTTTTGAAATTGGAATAGATGATAATAATAAATCTGATTCAGTAACCACAGCAAAAATAAATTATAATTTTTTAGCAACTGAAAATAATTTTCCACAAAAATTGGTCTCAGAAAAAATGTTTGAGCATTCTGATCAATCAAAAAATGTTTATGATATGGTTAGAAGACAAAATAGAATTGTTAAAACTGTTTCAGGAACAGTTACTGTTGGAAGAGGAACATAAGTATGAATTTAGTAAAATTTATTTTATGTTTTTTTATTTCGGTTTTTATTTTTAATAGCAAAATTTTTGCAGATCATGCAGACGATGCTAATACCCCGTCAATTTACAAAGTTACCATGACAAAGTTAGAATTATGTAGCTCTTCTGCTTGTAATTCTCCTACAATTTTGACTGAAAAATCTGGAACATTCAATATTGCTTCTGCTTCGGCAGGAGCAGATGTAGGTTCATGGATAACAAGCTTCGAACTAGAAATTGGCAAAACGTATACTCACATAAGATCAACAATAAATACAACTTTTACTATTTCTGGTTATACGTCTAATTCTTCAATATCAAGTTCATATTGTGTAACGGAAAGCACACCAAACACAGCCTCTGATCATGCGGTTGCGGCTATAGTAGATGGATCAAATAGTACAACAAGTGCCGAAATGTCATGGGTTATACCTAATAAACTCGATGGTGATAATGGTTCTTTTTATGGAGATTTAACTTCAGATTTTAGCACAGGAAATATTACTAAAACAAATGATGCCTCTTCATTTACATGGCTAGGAACTCTTACTGCTCCTTACACGCCAAATATAAATAGTGCGCCTAAGATAACGATTTCATTTGATGTAGATCACCAATTAAGATCTCAACAGCAAGCAGCAGATGCTTGCTATATGTGGGTATTGGCACCGACTGTTTCTGTTTCATTAATAGACTAATGTTAAATTTTAATACATAATTCTATTAAGTTCTATTTTGTTTGAAGTTGAGAAATAGTCGTTGTACTTGTATTTAATTCTAGGCTCATTTTAAATTCTATAAGTGATGGCCCGTCCACTTCCATTGCACGTTTGATTGTTGGTAATATTTCTTCGGTGTCATATATTGTAAAACATTTTAAACCAAAGCTTTCACCATACTTAGCAAAGTCTGGATTAACTAAATTTGTTGCGTAATGATCTCTAGTAGGGAAGTGAACTTCTTGATGGTAACGTATAGTACCATAATGATTATTATTAGCTACAATCACTCTAATTTTAGCTTTTTGAGCAACTGCTGTCGCAAGTTCAGAACCAGTCATCAAAGCCCCGCCATCTCCAACAATTGAAAAAACTTGTCTATCTGGAAATCTCAATGCAGCTGCTATTCCTGCAGGAATCCCCATACCCATGGCACCAATCTCTGAGCCAATTAATTTCATTGTAGATTTAAATGGAAATCTATGATGCATCCAACTTGTAAAATTTCCAGCATCGTTTGTAATTATTGAGTTATCTGGAGCTAGTTGGCCTAAAGCATCAATTAGATGAGCAAAATCTAATCCGTCATTTGCATTTCTTGGAGCCAAAGTTGCATCATTATTTGAATATCGATGATGACATAATTTAACCCACTCATCTCGTTCAGTATTTGAATTATTATTTTGAATTTTTGATAATTGTTCTAAAAAATTTTCACTATCTGCAACTATACCCATATCAGTTCGAAAAATTTTACCTATTGTGTTTGGATCAGGTATCACATGAATAAAAGTTTGTTTTGATGATGGAAATTTATATGCCATATTTGGCACCCCATTAAACCTGTGGCCAACAACTAGAACTAAATCCGCTTCTAATGCATTTTTTCTAATAGGTTCTGGAGGTCTTAATCCTAATTCTCCTGCATAATGTAAGTTATCGTTTGAAATAATATCTTGATGTTCATAAGTACATAAAACTGGTAAATTATAAGTCTTTGAAACTTCTTCTACAAGTTTTCTTGCTCTGGTTGATGAATGCACTTGTCCGCCAACAACTAGAACTGGTTTTTTTGCATTTGACAATAAGTTGGATACTTCTTTTACCTTGTCAGGAAAAGCCAAAGGTGGATTTATTTTAATACGCTTTACATCTTCAGATTCGATTTTAGATTCTAAAACATCAGTGGGTATGGCTATAACTACAGGACCTGGTATACCACTTTCAGCAATATGAAATGCTCTTGCAGTTACGTTGGCTATTTCACTTGGTGTATTGATTTGCTCTACGTGTTTTGCCATATCAGAAAACGTTTTGATAAAATCCATTTCCTGCAAATGCATTTTACCAGTACTAATTCGATTGACTTGTCCAATAAACAATACCATAGGCACCCCACCTTGATGTGCTGAGTGAACTGAAATAGAGGCGTTAGTTGCTCCTGGACCTCTACTTACAAAGGCAACACCAGTTTTACCTGTACACTTTGCATCTGCAACAGCCATAAATCCAGCACCGCCCTCATGCCTGCAAGTAACAACCTCAATTCCAGGTAAATATAATAATTCATCCATAACAGATAGATATGACTCACCAGGCACACAAAAGAAACGATCAACACCATGATTTTTCAAAGTTTGTACAAAAACTGAAGCTGCTTTCTTTGACATTATGATTTCCTTATTTATATTGTTGGCTTTTTTCCACCATCTAAATTAATTTCTGTTCCCGTGAGGTGCCTAACTTTAGGATCACATAGGAAATAAGCAAGTTCAGCAACTTCTTCTGGGGTTGAAAATCTATCCAACCCTATATTTTCCAAAGCATTTTTTTCTGCATCAGCAAAACTTATACATTCTCTGTCAGCATTATTTTGTATGATTGTTATCAAACGATCAGTTGATGTCATACCAGGATTGATAGAGTTTACATTAACGCCATCAACTAATCCTCTTTTAGACAAAGCTTTTGTAAAGTTAAGAAAAGCAGCATTGACAACCCCACCAACCATAAAAAATGGATCAGGAGAATGGCTCATTGCTCCATTAATTGAAACAATCCAACCTTTGTTTTTAGATAAGGTAGGCCAAAACGCCTTTGATAATCTAACGGCACTATAAAATTTCAGGGCAAACCCATCTTCGAAATCTTCTATAGGTTGATTAAGAAAATCTCCACTTTTTGTTCCTCCAGCTGAGAAAATTAATGTATTAAAATCTTTAAACTCTTTTTCAACAGCCTTAATAGTATTTTCACATCCTATTTTTGTTTTCAAATCAGCTGCGTGATAATGTACGTTAATATTATATTTATTTTGTAATTCAGATTTGGCGTTTTCTAAATTTTCTTTATTAGAGGCAACCAAATAAATGTCACATTCTTCTTTTGCAAAACGTTCAGCTATGGCTTTACCAATTCCTTTGCTGCTCCCAGTAATTATTACTCTATGTTTCATTTTTTCTATTATTTCTCCAATAAAACAATTGTTAGCATATTAATTATTTTAAAACTGTATATTAATTTTTTGATTAAGACACTTAGATTTTGTATATAATCAAATTATTAGATTATCATTTAAAAATTAATACAAAAGAGCTAGTACTATGAATTTAAGCTCAAAAAAACAATCAAACTTTTGGCATGGTTCAATGAATGAAAATGTTAAAGTTAAGGCTCTTTTAGGTCCTACAAATACAGGTAAAACTTATTATGCTATGGAGAGGATGCTCTCACATAGTTCTGGGATAATCGGATTTCCTCTTAGATTATTAGCTAGAGAAAATTATGATAAAGCAGTTTCAGAGGTTGGAAAATCTAAAGTTGCTCTTGTAACTGGTGAAGAAAAAATTATCCCTCCAAACGCAAAATATTTTTGTTGTACTGTAGAGTCTATGCCATTAGAGAGGTCGTTTTCTTTTGTCGCCATAGATGAAATCCAATTAGCAGCCGATCCTGATAGAGGGCATATTTTTACAGATAGAATTCTTAATACAAGGGGAACCGAAGAAACAGTTCTTCTTGGTGCTGAAACTATAAGGCCATTATTACAAAAAATTTTACCAAATTGTTCAATAGAAATAAGACCAAGACTTTCTATTTTAAGTTATATAGGTGTAAAAAAGCTCACAAGGTTAAAACCAAGGTCTGCTATTGTTGCGTTTTCTATACCAGAAGTCTACAAAATTGCTGAGCTTATTAGAACAAAAAAAGGTGGAGCTGCAATTGTTATGGGAGCTTTGTCACCTAGAACAAGAAATGCCCAAGTCGAACTATATCAAAGTGGTCAAGTTGATTATTTAATTGCAACAGATGCCATTGGTATGGGTTTAAATATGGATATTGACCATGTTGCTTTTGCATCTGATACAAAATTTGATGGAAAAATTCCAAGATACCTTAATCCCCCAGAAATTGCGCAAATAGCAGGTAGGGCTGGAAGACATTCACGTAATGGGTCTTTTGGAGTTGTAGAAGATCACCTCAAGTTTGATGAAGAAACAATCGAACAAATTGAAAATCATTCTTTTTTCCCTTTAAAAAATATTTGGTGGAGAAATTCAGAATTGAATTTTAGTTCATTTAAAGGATTAGTTAGCTCATTAGAAGCCTTCCCACCGTTTAATTTCATGAGAAGAAAAGTTGGGGCATTAGATGCACTTTGTCTTAATCATTTATCTGAAATTAGTTCAATCAAAAATAAAATAAATAATAAGGAAGCACTAATTTTATTATGGGATGTCTGTCAAATTCCTGATTTTAGTAATTCTTTATCAGGTATTCATTTTAGCTTGCTAGAAAAAACTTTTGAATTATTATTAGTGAATGGGAAACTGGATAATGAATGGATAAATTCTCAACTAAACAGACTTAATAGATTTGATGGAGAGATAGATACTCTACTAAATAGAATATCAAATATCAGAACTTGGACATTCATAACAAATAGACAACAATGGATAGATAACTCTGAACATTGGCAAAATGAAGCGAAAACAATTGAAGATAAATTATCCGATGAGTTGCATAACAGATTAACTCAAAGATTTGTTGATAAGAGAATTGTAATTTTAAATAAAACTCTAAAAGAGCATAGTAATTTGGAAGCTGTAATTAGATTAGATGGCAAGGTCATCGTTGAAGGTGAAGAAGTTGGATTACTAAAAGGTTTTGAATTTATTCCCTCTCTTTCTCAAGGTGAAAAAGCTGGGCCGATTTTATCTGCGGCAAGAAAAATTTTACCGAGAGAAATTGAAAGACGTGTTAGAGAGCTTTTAATGTCTGACAATGCAGCTTTTAAATTTGATGATGATGGTTCTATCTTATGGCAAAATAATAAGGTTGCAAAATTAACAAATGGTGAAACATTATATGCACCTAAAATTATTATTATTAACTCTGAATTTTTGTCTGACGAACAGATTAAGCAAATAGAAACTAAAATAAATGAAGCAGTAGAAAAAAATATAGAAAATATTTTGTCTGAAGCTATTAATCTAAAAAATCCTTTTTTAAATGCTGAACAACATAATATATCAGTTACAACAAATGATAACGAAAAAGAACTTAGTGAAAGTTTTTCTGGGAAAGCTCTAGGTATTGCATATCAAGTTTATGAAGGTTTAGGATCAGCGCAAACTAGTAATTTATCAATGTCCACAATTAATTTATCAGAATTGGACAAAAGAAATTTAGCAAGATTAGGAATAAGATTAGGTATTGAAACAATTTATTTACCTAATCTTTTAAAACCAGCTGCTATAAAATTAAGAGCTTTATTATGGTCTGTTTATAATCAAGATTTTCCACAAGATGCTTTCCCACCTGATGGACGTGTAAGTATAAAAATTGTTCCAAATATCAAGCACGAATTTTATAGAGCTCTTGGTTTTGTTCCTCTTGGGAATTTAGCTTTAAGAGCTGATATTGCGGAGAGATTATCAGCATTGATAAGAACAGAAGCAAGAACTGGTCAATTTAGGATCAATGATGCTATGTTATCTATAGCAGGTGCAACAAAAATTCAAATGGAAGAAATTCTTTATGATTTAGGTTACTCAAAGTTTGGTGAAGAACCGTCAATATTAGCTGATCAGGTGCCAATTATAATTTTTGAAAGAAAAAAGAAAGCCTACAAACCTAAAGTCAAAAATTATAATAAAAAAACTCTAAAAAGCAAAATTGATATCGACAAAAAACCTTCAAAAACACAAAATAAAGGAAAATTACCAGATCCTTTATCACCATTTGCGATCTTAAAATCTATAAATATTAAAAAATGAAATGATATCTAATTTTTTTGAAAAAAAAAAACTAAGGCTTGATATTTACTTATATTATATTCGCATATTTAAAAGTAGAAGCATATCAACAAAATTTATACTTACCAATAGGTTACGTATATCAGGACAAGTTACGCAAAAACCCCATAAAATGATTTCGATCGGTGATGTATTAACAATGACAATTAAAGATAATATAAAGGTATTGAAAGTTTTGGATATACCCATTCGCAGAGGTTCATATTCAGAATCATTAAATTTTTATGAAGACATTACCCCTATTGAAAGTATTTCAAAAAAGGAAAGTCATAAGCCTGATATTAAGTTTGTAAAAAGAGTAGGTCGTCCAACAAAACGAGAAAGGCGCCAAACAGATAGATTAATGGGTAGATATTAGAAAATATACTCAATCTATGCTTGTAATCATGATTTATGTAGTTTAAGTACATATAGTTTTCGAGATTTATATGACCTATATAGTAAATGATAAATGTATAAACTGTAGACATACTGATTGTGTAGAAGTTTGCCCTGTAGATTGTTTTTATCTTGGTGAGAATACTATTGTTATTCATCCAGACGAATGTATTGATTGTGGTGTTTGTGAACCAGAATGTCCTGTAGATGCGATTCAAGCTGATTCTGATCCTGGAGCTGATGAATGGTTAGAGTATAATAGAGAGATGTCAGAGATTTGGCCAAATATTACAATGAAAATTGATCCTTTACCTGATTACGAAAAATATACTGATGAAGAAGGTAAATTTCAAAAATATGGCTCAAAAAAACCTGGAAACATTTAGTACCTCTAATATAATTACTTAAAAGCTATTATTTAATAGCTAGTATTTTATGTGTTTTTGTGGTACAAATCCGTTTTTATAAATTTCTAAATACAAAAATTTCAATATAAATAAAATAGGTGATTAAATTGTCAAAAGATCAAAACTTAGTTAGCTCATTTATACCCGGTGATTTTGTTGTTTATCCAAGTCATGGTGTTGGTAAAATCATAGGAACAGAAAAGCGTAAAGTTGAAGATTTAGATCTAGAATTACTAGTAATAAGATTTGAACATGAAAGAATGACCCTTAGAGTTCCATTGTCTAAGGCAACTGATTCAGGACTTAGAACTTTATCAAGTAAAGTGCAGATGGAAGAAGCAGTTGTTACCTTAAAAGGTAAAGCAAAAGTTAAAAAGACTATGTGGTCAAGACGAGCTCAAGAATACGAAACTAAAATTAATTCTGGAAACTTGGTTTCGATTGCAGAAGTGGTTAGAGATTTATATAGAAAAGATGATCAGGGCGAACAATCTTATTCTGAAAGACAAATGTATCAAGCTGCTTTAGAACGTCTAGCCAGTGAATTCGCAGCTGTTGATAATACTGACAAAGAGAGTGCTGTTATAAAACTAGAGAAAATAATTGATGATAATGCTGAGGAAGCTGCTTAATAAATTTGGATTTAAGATTTAAATAGATGTTAAATTTAAATAATAAAACCAATTTTTTTTTTGATTGTCTGCCATCATATGATAGTGGTTATTTAGAAGTTGGGAATGGACATTCGATATACTTCGAACAATACGGAAAACCCGAAGGCATACCCATCCTTTTTTTGCATGGTGGCCCAGGTGCAGGGTTTTCTAACTCTCATAAAAGTTTTTTTGATCCAAATATTTTCAGGGTTATTTTTTTTGATCAAAGAGGTTCTGGTAAAAGTTTACCTTACGCTGAAACAAATTATAATAATACCCAACTTTTAATCTCAGATATTGAAAATTTAAGAAATTCATTAAAAGTAGATAAGTGGTATCTTTTTGGTGGATCATGGGGTAGTACATTAGCATTACTATATGGTATTAATTACCCCAATAGTTGTTTGGGTTTTATTTTAAGGGGTATATTTTTAGGTACTAAAATTGAAATAGATTGGTTTTTATACGATATAAATAAATTTTTTCCAGAAGCTTATAGTAAATTTATATCATCTGTTCCACAAAATAATAGAAATAATGTTCTAGAATGGTTTTACACTCAACTTCATAGTAATAATAGATCACAAAACCTGAAGTCTGCTTCTGTTTGGGCAGAATATGAAAATTCTTGTTCTTCTCTTAATTATTTGTCACGACCAATTTCTGGTGAGCAAGCTCTTGCAATATCAAAAATAGAAACACACTATTTTATGAACAATTGTTTTATAGAAGATAACTATATCATTAAAAACCTACATAAAATTTCTAATGTAAAATCCTTCATCGTACAGGGAAGGCATGATGTAATTTGCCCTCCATTCACGGCACTAAAACTTGCTAATTGCTGGAATAGTGCAAGAATTGAAATTGTAGATGCTGCAGGTCATTCGGGTTTTGAAACTAATATCAGTAAGAAATTAATAAGTGCTCTTAAAATGATCAAGTAAACTGTTGATTAAATTTTTTTCAAAGGTTAAATTTTTAAAATTATTAATTGGAATAGGCTCTAAAGTATCATGAGTAATATTAAACTAGAAAAACTAACTTTTGAAGAAGCTATGAAGGAATTAGAAGAACTTGTAGATAGTCTTGATAAAGGAGATGTTTCACTTGATGAAGCAATAGCTGCATATGATAGAGGCTCACAATTAAAAGATTATTGTCAAAAAAAACTACATGAAGCAAAAATGAAAGTTGAAACTATACAGTCATCAGACAATATTGACACTATTCCAGAAAAGTTATCACCTTTTAAACCTGATTAATTTATCATAAAGTTAATTAGGATAATTTGATGATTGAATTTCAAAATAAGCTAAAAATAAATTCACAAGAAATCGATAGATTTCTAAATAGTTATTTACCATCTGGTAATGGCTTAAATTCCAAACTTTTTGAAGCAATGAGATACTCCTCAATTAGTGGAGGAAAAAAAATAAGAGCTTATTTAGTTTTGGAGTGTGGTCGTTTTATAAGTGCTATTAATCATAAAATTCTTTCTAAATCAAAATATAATGAATTAATTGCCGTTGGATCAGCTATCGAAGCAATTCATTCTTATTCATTAATTCATGATGATTTACCAGCTATGGATAATTCTCCTATTAGAAGAGGAAAGGCAGCTAATCATATAAAATTTGATCATCATACTGCTATACTAGCTGGAGATGGACTACTTAGTTGGGCCTTCCAAATAATAGGAGATAAAAATTTTATTTCTAATTCAGCAAAAAGATCTGAGATTTGTTTTGTTTTAGCAAAAGCTATTGGCCCAAATGGCATGGTTGGAGGCCAACAAGCAGATATGGACTTTGCAAAGCACAAATCTATAGATTTAGATCAAATAGAGTGGATTCAAAATCATAAAACAGGCGCCTTAATATCTTGTTGTTCCCATGTAGCGTCAGTTTTATTAAATGCTAGTGATGAACAAAAAAGTAATCTTATTAATTATGCTAATCATATTGGGCTAGCTTTTCAAATTGCTGATGATTTGCTTGATCTTGATGGAAATGAGTTCTCAATAGGAAAGCCTATTAGACAAGATACTAAAAATGAAACACCTAATTTTGTAACGATTTTAGGTAAAGAAAAAGCTACAAAAAAAGCCCTAGAGGAATCTAATAAAGCCATAAATTTGATACAAAAATTTAAACAAGAATCAGAAAATCTTGTATCTTTAGCTAAATATACTGTAAATAGAAATAAATAAATTTAAGTTTGTTGTTATAGGTTTAAGTTAATAAATGGCAATTAAAGATAAAAAAACTAAATCTGTTACCACACCGTTACTCGATAAGGTAAACAATCCGAATGATCTCAAATTTTTAAAACTTGAAGATCTTGATCAACTCTCTTCAGAATTACGTTCAGATATGATTGATATTGTTTCTAAAACAGGTGGACATTTAGGTGCAGGTTTAGGTGTTGTTGAACTTGCTATCGCAATTCATTATGTTTTTGACACTCCTGACGATAGATTAATTTGGGATGTTGGACATCAAGCATATCCTCACAAAATTTTAACCAACAGAAGACAGCAAATGTCTACTCTAAGAAAGTCTAGAGGCCTCTCAGGATTTACAAAGCGAACAGAATCTAATTTTGATCCTTTTGGTGCAGGGCATTCTTCAACATCAATTTCTGCGGCTCTAGGAATGGCTGTTGCAAGAGATAGACTTGGAAAATCTAACAATGTAATTGCTGTTATTGGTGATGGTGCTATGAGTGCTGGAATGGCTTATGAAGCAATGAATAACGCCGGAGCTCTTAAGACTAATTTATTAATTATTTTAAATGATAATGATATGTCTATAGCGCCAGCTGTGGGTGCCTTAAGCAACTATTTATCTAATGTTGTATCAAGTCGACCATTTAATAACGTAAGAGAAATTGCTAAACAAATGGTTAATTTTTTTCCTAAAGAAATTGGTGAAACAGCTAAAAGAGCTGAAAGTCTAGCAAGAAATTTTTTAGGAAATGCAGAAGGTACTATTTTTAGTCAGATGGGTATGAATTATCTAGGTCCAATAGACGGTCATGATGTTAAATCCATGGTTAAAATTTTACAAAATCTAAAAAATGGATCTCAAGATAAACCAATTTTGCTTCATGTGGTAACAGAAAAGGGAAGAGGACATCCTTTTTCTAAAGGTTCTCATGAAAAATATCATGCTGTATCTGAATTTAATGTAATTACTGGTGATTCAGTTAAATCAACATCTAATGCACCTACTTACACTAATGTTTTTGCAGAAACTTTGTGTAAAATTGCCGAAAAGGATAAAAAAGTTTTAGCTATAACTGCTGCCATGCCTTCAGGAACAGGATTAAATAAGTTTGCAGAAAAGTTTGAAGAAAGATTTTATGATGTTGGAATTGCAGAACAACATGCTGTAACATTCGCTGCTGGGATGGCTTCGGAAGGTTTAAAACCGTTTGTAGCCATTTATTCTACTTTCTTGCAAAGAGCCTATGATCAAGTGGTTCATGATGTTGTAATTCAAAATTTGCCTGTAAGGTTTATGCTTGATAGAGCAGGATATGTGGGGGCTGATGGAGCAACTCATGCAGGTTCATTTGATTTAGCATACCTTTGTTGTCTGCCAAATGTAGTAGTAATGGCGCCTAGTGACGAAGCAGAGTTGGCAAAAATGGTTATGATTGCTGCAAAATATAGTGATGGTCCAATTTTTTGCAGATATCCAAGAGGTGCAGGAGAAGGTGTCGATATTACCAATATTGTTCAAGATGTTAAAATTGGTAAAGGCAGAATAATAAAAAGAGGAAAAGATTTAGCAATTCTTGCTTTAGGTACAAGAGTTGGCACTGCATTGAGAGTTGCAGATCACCTTTCGCAAGATAATTTAAAGATAACGGTTGCTGACGCACGATTTGCAAAACCCATTGACACGGCCTTACTTGAAAAATTATGGAACGATCATCAAAAACTTATAATAATAGAGGAAGGTTCTGCAGGTGGATTTAGTTCTCATTGTTTACATTTTTTATCATCAAAGGACCTTCTTAATAAAAATGATAAAGAAATTAAATGTTTAACTATGCCAGATAATTTTCAAGATAACGCTTCTCAAAATGAGCAATTAGCAAAAGCAGGTTTAGACACAGATGGATTGATGAAGGTTGTTTCTAAAATGATAACTTTGTCCAATACAAAAAATAAAACTATTGCTAACTAATCTTTTAAAATTATTTTAGGATTTTTAAAATAAGTAAAGAACGAATAGATAAACTTATGGTTTTAAAAGGTTTTGCTAAAAGCAGAGAGCAAGCTAATTCTATTCTTATGACTGGAAATGTATTTGTTGATAATAAGCGTGTTGAAAAGCCCGGACAACAGGTATCACAAAATTCAAAAATTGAAATAAAAGGTAAAACATATTCATGGGTATCCAGAGGAGGTATCAAATTAAATAAAGCTATATTAGAATTTAATTTAGACTGTAATTCTATTATAGCACTTGATATTGGAGCAAGCACAGGAGGTTTTACTGATGTTTTGTTAGCGAATGGAGCTAGTAAAATTTATGCAGTAGATGTTGGGTATGGGCAATTAGACTGGAAATTGAGACAAGATGAAAGAGTTATAGTTAAAGAAAAAACAAATGCCAGATATTTAACAGATGAAATTATTAAAGACCCCTTGGATGCCTTGGTTTGTGACGCATCTTTTATATCATTAAAAAAAGTTTTGCCTTCAGGACTTGAATTTCTAAAATCTCATGGATGGTTGGTAGCTCTAATAAAACCTCAATTTGAAGTAGGTAAAGGTCTTGTTGGGAAGGGTGGCGTAGTAAGAGATCCCAAACTTCATGAAGTAGTAATTAATGATATAACAAAATGGATAAGATTTGAAATTAAAATGAATCTTCTAGGAGTTATAGAAAGTCCTATTTTAGGTCCTAGTGGAAACAAAGAATTCTTAATCGTAGCTACAAAGATTTAATTCATTAAAATTATTATTCAATCTTTCCAATCTGACTTTCATGTTCTAGCAATTGATCCAAAATAGTTATTGCCATCATAGCTTCAGCTACTGGAACAGCTCTAATTCCAACGCAGGGATCATGTCTCCCTTTCGTTTTGATTTTAATAGGTTCATTTTGTAAATTTATAGAGTTTTTTTCTGTCAAAATAGAACTCGTTGGTTTAACAATAAATTTAGCTACTATAGGCTGGCCAGAAGAAATTCCCCCTAATATTCCTCCGGAGTGATTAGAGCCGAAATAATAATCTCCTTTATTGTCAGGATAAATTTCATCATTGGCTTCACTACCTGTTAAAGATGCTAAGTCAAAGCCAGAGCCAATTTCCACACCTTTTACAGCGTTTATACTCATTAAAGCTTCTGCAATTTGACTATCTAATTTTTTATAGACTGGGCTTCCTAGTCCTTTAGGGACATTTTCAGCAACAACTTCAATTATTGCACCAGCACTATTGCCGTTTTTCCTAAGATCGTCTAACCAAATTTCCCACTCTTTAGCTGCTTTTGGATCTCCACAAAAAAAAGGGTTTTTATTAACTTCATTCCAATTAAAATTTTTACGATTAATCTTATTTGGTCCTAATTGAATTACACTAGCTCTAATCTTTATAGATTTTTTTAACTTATTTTCTAATACCTTAAATGCAACTGCGCCTGCTGCAACTCTTACAGCCGTTTCTCTTGCACTTGATCTTCCTCCTCCTCTATAATCTCTTATTCCATATTTGTTCTGATACGTAATGTCAGCATGTCCTGGTCTAAATTGATTAGAAATTTCAGAATAATCTTTACTTCTTTGATCTTCATTTTTTATGTAAAGTGCAATTGGGTGACCTGTAGTTTTACCCTCAAAAGTTCCAGAAAGAATCTCTACAATATCGTTTTCTTTTCTTTGTGTAACAAATTTAGATTGACCAGGTTTTCTTCTATCCAAGTAAATTTGAATATCTTCTTTATTTATAGGAATTAAAGGAGGCACTCCATCTACTATGCATCCAATGGCTTTACCATGACTTTCGCCAAAGCTAGTAAATTTAAAAATATTTCCAAAAGAGTTACTTGCCATTTAAATTCTTTCAATTAGAAAATTTTAGTAATTTAAATTTCTTTTTTCTCTGGAGACATATCTGGTGCATCAATAGCCTTCATGCCTACAACATGATAACCACAATCAACGTGATGAGTTTCACCAGTTACTCCAGTTGACAGATCAGATAAAAGATAAACACCACATCCACCAACATCATCTAATGTAACATTTCTACGAAGTGGAGAATTATATTGATTCCATTTAAGTATATATCTGAAATCACCTATACCACTAGCAGCAAGAGTTTTTATAGGGCCTGCAGATAAACTGTTGACTCTAATTTTGCTATCCCCCAGATCTGCAGCCAAATATCTTACTGAAGATTCGAGTGCGGCTTTAGCAACCCCCATTACATTATAATGAGGCATTACTTTTTCTGCTCCATAATATGTAAGAGTAATCATAGATCCGCCATTTGGCATCATTGCTGCCGCTCTTTGAGCAACAGCGGTAAATGAATACACAGATACATCCATCGTTTTATAAAAATTTTCTCTTGTTGTATCAATATACTCACCTTTTAATTCTTCTTTATCTGAGTATGCTATTGCATGAACTAAAAAATCAATGCTATTCCATTTTTCTTTCAGTAAATTAAATGTTTCATCAATTGCGTCATCACTGGAAACATCACAAGGTATAACGATATCAGAACCAACTGATTCAGCAAGTGGACTAACTCTTTTTTGTAATGCTTCACCTTGATATGTAAATGCTATTTCTGCACCTTGTTTTGCAATTGCATTAGCTATTCCCCAAGCAATAGATCTATCATTAGCAACACCCATAACTATGCCACGTTTGCCTTGCATGATCCCTTTACTTTGGTTTTCTTGTTCCATTATCTAATATTCCTGGTCTAAAAATCGTACTCTAAAATTAAAATGATATTATTCAATTATTACTATATAATTTATTATATCATTTTAAAATATTTAACTATTATTTATTTGAAACTTAATTAAGAGAATAACTTATTTTTTTTGTTAAAGTAATCAAATCTCCTGGGTTATAAGATCTGTTACTATTTATAGAGATTGTTTCTCCATCTACATCTATAATTAGTTTATATCCACTAATTTGTTCAGTAGTTTCAGTATGTATAACCTTTTGGACACGACAAACCTCTTTTTCAACAAAATTTTTATTTGCTTCTGCTTTATCATTTCTAACAACTTCAGATCCAATCAAGGCTCCTAAAGCTGTAGCACCAGATTTGCCACCGCCTTCTCCCAGTTTGTTACCAATAGCACCTCCAATCAATGCTCCAATAAAATTATCTGCACCAAACTTGTTAGCATCTTGATTTACTGGTACTCTTTGAATTGAGCATCGTTTTTCATTTCTAGGTACTTTCTGTGTAGAATATGTTTTAAGTACTTCAACTGAAGAGATAGAACCAGTTACTTGATAATAATTTGTTTTTGAGTAAGCGTTACTTGTTAGTAATATTATGGATCCAAATATTAAGAAATTTTTAAGCATTAATACCTCGTGTTAATCTTTTAAATTCAAATAAAATGTTTATATCTATAAAATATGGCAAAATTAGTACTAAGTTATAAAATAATGATATGGAGACCTTAGTTGGAATTAGAGAAAATTGTGGATGCAATACAGTTGTTTAGAAAATGGTTATCTGAAGCTGAAGAAAAAGAAATCAGAGATCCTAATGCTATGCAATTAGCTACAGTATCCAAAGACGGAATACCTTCAGTCAGAACAGTTTTGTTAAAAGATATTATTGATGGAAATTTTGTTTTTTACACAAACTATGAAAGCCGTAAATCTAGAGAAATTATTCAAACTGGAAAAGGTGCTATATGCTTTTATTGGAAAAGTTTAAATCGTCAAGTAAGGTTGGTTGGTAATCTTGATAAAGTTTCTGATGAAGTGTCTGACAGATATTATCAATCTCGTTCAAAAGGTAGTCGAATTGGTGCCTGGGCCTCAAAACAATCAAGAGAATTAGAATCAAGAGAGCTCTTAATGCAACAGGTAAAATTACTCGAAGAAAAATATAAGGATAATGATATTCCTCGTCCAAGTTTTTGGGGTGGATTTGCATTAAAGCCAGAAGAGTTTGAGTTCTGGGAAGATAGTGATTTTAGATTGCACGATAGATTTATTTTAAAACCCACTAATGTAAAAAATGAATGGATTGCTAAACGTCATTATCCGTAATTTTTTTTTTATTTTTTATTTCTATTAGACTCATTACCAAAAAAATAACATAACAAATAACAAGCAATACTAAAAATAAGCCAAAACCTGCTTGATAAGCCTTTATTGAATATCCACTTTGCTTTCCTGGCTCAACTATTTGCATTATAAAACCAATTGCATATTGAGCTATAAAAGCCATTAAAAAACATATCAAATTTATAGCTGTCGATGCACGAGCAGCATAGCTGTTAGGAAAATATTGGCTAAGCCCAGCATAAGCTAATGTAGCTGCTAATGATGTGATGCTTAAGATAACCCATGGCCATATTGCTTTTGGCATTAACCCAAACGTAATTATTGTAAATGGAATTATAAATACTAGTAAAGCGCCTCCCATAACACCAACAGGAGATATGTTGAATTTTCTTAAATAATCTGTGATTATTCCTAAAGATGTTGTTCCAATAGTCATCATTATTGTTGAAATAAAGAGAATATTAGCAATTTCACTTTTATTAAACTTACCTATGTCAGCTAGCCAAGGACCTGCCCATAGACCTAATATAGCTAGACCAGTACCTCCTGCAATTCCAGATAATGGACCAATTCTCCAAAAAGCGTAACTTGTATAAATTTCCTTTAATACTTTCAAAATGGGCAATGTTTGTTCATTCTGGGTGTTTTCTTCTTTTTCTGGAACTATAAAGAATATTAGAATTCCTATAAAAATTGTAATTATTCCAAGAAATAAATAAACCCCTCTCCAATTAGTTATTTGCATAGCCATTTCCAAAGGTGTTGATGCTACAATTGCACCCATTCCACCTGCCGACATAAACAGGCCTATTAAAAGTGGAAGCCTTTCTTTAGGAAACCAAACTGCAAAGGCTTTGAATGCTCCCATCAAAGCACCAGAAACGCCCAGTCCAATTAATCCACGAGCTATAACTAATGACCAAACATTGTTTCCAAAGCTAAATAATATAGCTCCCGTTGCTGCAACTAAAAATAGAATACTTTGAACTCTCCTGGCACCAAACTTATCAAGTAAAACCCCTAAGGGTAATTGAAACAAACCAAACGTTAAAAAATATGCAGATGTAATTAATCCTAGTTGCTCCGCATTTAGGTTTAGGTCATTACTTAGATATGGGGCAAGAACAGCATTGGTTGACCGATAAAGATAAGATAAAAAATACCCACAAGCGAAAGGTAAAAAAATAAACATGAATTTTTGTAAGTTGTTTTCAGGAAGAATATTCATTCGTTTCATATTCACCAAACTCCAAAAAATTATTATTAAAAAAATTGATTTATGGATTTTAAGATTAAGTTTTCAACAAGTTAGCACATTAACTATCTATACGATAGATCAATGATTAGAAAGTTGACCTTTTGTTTTAAGAGTATTTATAATAATTTCAAGGAGAGTTACATGAAAGTATCAAATGAAATTATTAATATTTTTCCTGAAATAAAAAAGTGGAGGCATGAGTTGCATGCTCATCCAGAGCTTGGCTATGAAGAGGAGTGGACATCTAATTTTGTTGCAGATAAACTCACATCTTTTGGTTTGGAGATTCATAGAGGGATGGCTAAAACTGGTGTTGTTGGAGTTTTAAAAGGAGCTAATGCCAGTCTTGGTGGCGGAGGAAATAAAGCCATTGGATTAAGAGCTGATATGGATGCGTTGCCAATGACTGAAGAAAATGATTTTTCTTATAAGTCAAAGTTTGATGGCCGTATGCATGCATGTGGTCATGATGGTCATACAGCCATGCTACTTGGGGCAGCTAAATTATTATCTTTAAAAAAGGACTTTGATGGAACTGTGTATTTTATATTCCAGCCCGCAGAAGAAGGTGGAGGTGGTGGACTTGCCATGATAGAGGATGGCCTGTTTCAACAATTTCCTATGGATAGTGTTTGGGGTATGCACAATTGGCCAGGTATGAGTGAAGGAAGTGTTGCGGTTCATAAAGGATCTGTTATGGCAGCAGCAGACAAATTTGAAGTTAATATAAATGGAAACGGCGGTCATGCCGCAATGCCTCAAGCAACAAATGACCCCGTTTTAGCTGTTACTGCTATTGTTCAGGCTGTGCAACAGATAGTTTCTCGAAGACAGAATCCTCTTGATGCAGTTGTGATTTCTGTAACTCAAATCAATGCAGGTTCTGGATTTAACATTATACCCCAAACAGCAAATTTTATTGGTACTATTAGAACTGTTAACCCAGATACTAGAATAAGTGTTCATAAACAATTTACAGAAATTTGTGAGGCTACAGCAATAGCTTATGGTTGTTTAGCTAATGTATCTGTGATTAAAGGTTATCCTGTAACAGTAAATGACATTGAATCTAGTGAAAAAGCAATTCAAGTTTTATCAAATTTATTTGGTAAAGATTCGGTTAAAACTAATATGGCACCTTCTATGGGTGCTGAAGATTTTGCTTATATGTTAGAAAAAATACCTGGGTCATATATATGGTTGGGTGCAGGTGAAGGTAAGTCAGGTTGTATGCTACATAATAGTAAATATGATTTTAATGACGATATTTTACCTTTAGGTATTGCATACTGGGAGCAATTAGTTAAAGCAGAAATGCCCCTTAGATAATATTGATAGACTTGTCTTGAATTTACTAATATACATATCTGTATGAAAAATACCTTATTCCTAATTATTCTAGCTGTTTCTACTGTGATATTAATAACAATATTTGCAATTAATTTATGGTTACAAATGTCAGACGTTACAATTAGTTATAATGGAAAAATAGCAATTTTTTTTGGTTCTTTTTTTACTATTTTATTGGGTTCTGGCTTAATGTCTTTAGCTTATTTTTCATCTAAAAATGGTTTTGATGATCAAGTAGATCATAACTTAGATAGTTTGCTTGAAAAGCTGAAAGATCGCTAATATTCTAATAGATTTTAAACTTTTTTATTTACCTTTTTGATATAATTATTATTTAATTTCACTTTTAATAGTTGACTTTTTCTTATATCTATATAAGAACAAAACATGAACAAAATATTTGGAATGAAATAATGATTAATTTAAATTTAGAAGAAACTAAAAGAATTCTAGCTCAAAATGGACACTATAAGCTGTCAGATAAATTAGAAGTATTTAGGCCATGTTTAAATCGTTCTCAAGCTTTTCCTCTTTATAGTTCTAAAGTTTCAGCAGGTTTCCCTTCTCCTGCAGATGATGACTTAGAGAGAAGTTTAGATTTAAATAGCTATCTAATCAAACGTCCTGCTGCAACATTTTTTGTTCGTGTTAATGGTGATTCAATGATTAATGCTGGTATAAATGATAACGATATCTTGGTTGTTGACAGGAGTATTAAGCCTGCACACGGAAAAGTGATTATAGCTGTTTTAGACGGACAAATGACTGTTAAAAGATTATACAAGCGGTCTGGAAAAATAATATTGATGCCAGAAAATGATTTATATAAGCCAATTGAAATTGAAGACCATATGAATATGGAAATTTGGGGAGTGGTAACTAGTTCGGTTCATTTTTTGTGATATGTATGGACTAGTTGATTGTAACAATTTTTATGTTTCCTGCGAAAGAGTTTTTAATCCTTTATTAAGAAAAAAGCCAGTTGTGGTATTGTCCAATAATGATGGCTGTATTATTGCTAGATCTAATGAAGTAAAATCTTTGGGCATACCTATGGGAGCCCCATTACATTTATACAAAACATTAATAAAGAAGAATAAAATATTCACATATTCCTCAAATTATACTTTGTATGGGGACATGTCTTCTCGGGTAATGAGCTCATTAAATTATTTTGTACCTGATATGGAAATATACTCTATTGATGAAGCATTCCTTGACTTAAGAAAATTCAATGAAAAAATTATTTTAGAAGAAATGTTTAAAATTAGACAATTTATTTATCAGTGGACTGGTATACCTGTTTCGATTGGAGTGGGACCTACTAAAACATTGGCAAAATTAGCAAATAAAATGGCTAAGAAACATTCATCTAATGGTGTTTATGTTTTAACTATATCTGATCATTTAAGAAATATACTAAGTAATATTCAATTAGAAGATATTTGGGGTATCTCTAAAGGATGGGCAAATCGTTTAAAATCAATAGGAATTAATAATCCATTTGATTTACAGCAATCAGATCCTCGTCAGATCAGAAAAGTAGTATCAGTCGTTGGTGAACGTATGGTTTATGAATTAAGAGGAAATCCTTGCGTTGCTCTAGAAAATATAGTGAATAAAAAATCTATTACAGTTTCCAGGTCTTTTGGCAATATGGTTAACGATAAATATAATCTCAAACAAGCATTGGCAAACCATGTGGCAAGAGCGGCAGAGAAGTTGAGAAGTCAAGATAGTTTATGTGGAGAGATTTGTGTTTTTATTAATACCAATCGTTTTAGAAAGAATGATTTGCAATATAATAATAGTGCAATATTACCTTTTGACGATTTAACAGATAATACAAATATCATAATGAAAAAAGCATTTAAGGTATTAGATAGACTTTATCGCCCAAATTATAATTATAAAAAAATTGGAGTAATATTACTTAATTTAAAACAAAGGAAAAGAGACTTTAAAAATAACAATTATGTTATTCAAGACAACCTGTTCACATATGACAAAAATTATAAAAATATTGCTAATGAATCTGATATTCGTATGAAAATGTTAGATAACATAAATACTAAAATGGGGAAAATGACAATCTTTTATGGTTCTCAAGGGATAGTAAAATATTCAGGAAGAAAAAAAATGGAAAACGATAAATGGAGAATGCGATCTTTTTATAGATCTCCTTTTTACACTACAAGTTGGGCTGACATATTAAAAGTATCCTAGAGAAGTATTTGTACTAGGATTTATTATTTGAAGGTAGTGGGATACAACTTAGACCAGAAGTCCAAAGTTCTGCACAAACTGAACGTGCTTGATTTTCAGCTAGTTCGATAAAGCGAACCCTCCATAAGTACTCTGAATTATTATTTACATTATTAGTTTTAGTTATTTTACTTAATGAAGCAGGTAAATTACCAAGTTGTTCCGGAACAATATTTCTAGCGTTGCGAGCTGCTTTATGAGCATTTAATCTATTCTTAAAAGCGCCAATTTGAACAAACCAATCATCTTGAACGCTTTCAGAGTGCAGAGTTTTGGAGGTTTTAGGAGGTATTTTAAAACTTTTCACATTTTTTTTTGCAATAATAATTTTAGGTCGAACTTTAGGCATTTCTGACGGTTTTGCTATTCTAACAAGTGGTTTAGAAGGACTGGTTTTAAAGTATTTGTTTAGTAAATTTATCATATGTTTATCACGTGATCTTGCCTTTTTCCCACCAAAAACAACACCAATAATTCTTTGCCCGTTTCTTTCAACAGAAGCGACAAGGTTAAAACCAGAGGCATTTGTATAACCAGTTTTAATACCATCTGTTCCAGAATAGCTACTTAACAGATTATTATGATTGGTATATTTAACTCCTTTATAAACAAAAGATTTCGTCTTGAATAATTTAAAAAAATTAGGGTGATTTTTTCTAATAGCCATTCCGAGAATCGCCATATCTCTAGCTGTTGATAATTGACCCCTATTAGGTAATCCTGAAGCATTTTTAAAGATTGTACGTGTCATACCCAATTTTTTAGCTTTCCTTGTCATTAATCTAGCAAAATTTCTTTCTGATTTTCCAAGATTTTCAGCTACAACTGTTGCTACATCATTAGCTGATTTGGTAATTAAAGCTAAAACAGCATTTTTAACTGTAATACTAGAACCAGCAGAAAGATTTAATTTAGATGGTGGTTGTCTAGTTGCACGTTTGGAAATTTTGAACTTAGTATTCATAGAAATTTTCTTGTTTTTTAAAGCATCAAATACCATGTACAAAGTCATAATTTTTGTTAAAGAGGCAGGGTAGTTTCGTGTATCTGCATTAGTATTATGATAAATACGTTTAGTATTTTCATTTATAATAAAAGAGGCATACTTAGCTTTAGCAGATGAAGCAATGGCAATAAAAAATAAAATAAATATAGAATTGAAAATTAATTTTATTAAACGCATTGAATAGTTTTTTTGAAACAAAAAGATTTTAAGATAATTTAATATTTTAGTACAATTTTTAAGCAATTTTTTTATCCAAAAAAATTAATTTAAAGATTTTTATTAGCATAAAAGTTAAAAAAATTATAATCTAAAAATTAAAAGAAACACATCATTTAGATTATTTTTCTAACTAAACACTACATTTAGTATAGAATACGAGCAACTTTTATGAAAGAGTGTATTAAAAAAAAATTAACTTAAACTTGTCGAACTCATCCGTCGTTCTTATATTATTATAGAAATTATACTAAAAAGGAATATTCAGAAAATTGTTGAATAGTACAAAATATAAAAATTTTGAAGATCTTGGTTTAAGAATTATACCATCAATTTCTATGGGTGAAGATAAAGATAGTAAGGATGATGTTGAAGGAAACGTAAAATTAGCTGTAAAGCCAAAAACAAAAATCCCACCACTTTATAGAGTATTAATGATGAATGATGATTACACCCCAATGGAGTTTGTTATTGAAGTTCTCGAAAAGTTTTTTAAAAAAAATAGAGAAGAGGCAACGCAAATAATGCTTCATGTCCATCAACGTGGTGTTGGTGTATGTGGAATTTATGCATATGATTTAGCAGAAACCAAAGCGATGCAAGTAATGAACTATGCCCGTAAATATGAGCATCCTTTACAAGTTCAATTAGAAAAGGAATAACAATGTTATCTAAATCCTTAGAAGAAACAGTTAAACGAGCAATGACAAATGCTTATTCATTAAAGCACGAGTTTGCAACATTAGAACATTTGCTTTCTGCTTTGTTGAAAGATCAGGACGCTGTTGAGGTATTAAAAGCGTGTTCAGTGAATATAAAAATATTAGAAGAAGACATAGATAAATATTTAAAAGAAGAATTGAAGGCAATTGTTACATCAGATAAAGAAGCAGATACACAGCCAACAGCAGGTTTTCAAAGAGTTGTTCAAAGAGCTGTAATACACACTCAATCCTCAGGCAGAAGTGAAGCAACAGGAGCAAATATCTTAGTAGCTATGTTTACTGAAAGAGACTGCTATGCAGTATATTTACTTCAGAAGCAGGACATGAAACGTCTTGATGCAGTCAGTTTTATTAGTCATGGTTTGGCGAAAGATCCCAATTATTCAAAATCTAATACACCATCTGGGGCTGATAATGAGATTGAAGATGCCGATAACAAAAAATCTGAAAAAGCTCTAGATAAATATGCTGTTAATCTAAATGAGAAAGCAGCTGAGAGTAAGGTTGACCCTTTAATAGGTAGACAATCTGAGTTAGATAGGACTATTCAAGTTTTATGTAGAAGAACAAAGAATAATCCTTTATTAGTTGGTGACCCTGGTGTAGGAAAAACTGCAATTGCAGAAGGTTTAGCCGATAAAGTTGTTAATGGTAATGTTCCTGAAGTTCTATTAAATTCAGAAATATATGCTTTAGATATGGGTGCGTTGTTAGCAGGCACAAGATACAGAGGTGATTTTGAAGAGCGTTTGAAGGCTGTGATGAAAGAGATTGAACAGAATGAAAATGCTATATTATTTATTGATGAAATACATACCATAATTGGTGCAGGGGCGACTAGTGGTGGTGCTATGGATGCATCTAATTTATTAAAACCAGCACTTCAAAATGGTTCCTTAAAATGTATAGGTTCAACAACTTATAAGGAATACAGAGGTTATTTTGATAAAGATAGGGCATTAGTGAGAAGATTTCAAAAAATTGATGTTCCAGAGCCAAATGTTGAAGATACTATAAAAATATTAATGGGTTTAAAATCACGTTATGAAAAACATCATAATTTAAAATTTACAAATATTGCTATTAAAACAGCTGTTGAATTATCTGCTAGATACATAAATGATAGAAAGTTACCTGATAAAGCAATAGACGTTATAGACGAGACTGCTGCAGCACAAATGTTAAAAAATAAATCAAAAAGAAAACGAATTATTGGTAAAGTTGAGATTGAAGAAACTATTGCTTTGATTGCAAGAATTCCGCCTAGAAATGTTTCTACTGACGATAGAAAAGCACTTTCGAAGTTAGAAAACGATTTAAAAATAATGGTGTATGGACAAGACAAAGCAGTTTCTGAATTAGTTTCAAGTATCAAATTATCTAGAGCTGGATTAAGAGAAGGTGAAAAACCTGTTGGCTGTTACTTGTTTTCTGGACCAACTGGTGTTGGAAAAACTGAAGTTGCTAAACAATTAGCTGAAGCTACTGGTGTTAAACTCATCAGGTTTGATATGTCGGAATATATGGAAAGACATACTGTATCAAGATTAATTGGTGCACCTCCAGGTTATGTTGGTTTTGATCAAGGTGGTCTTTTGACTGATGCCGTAGATCAAAACCCTCACTCAGTACTTTTATTAGACGAGATAGAAAAAGCTCATCCAGATTTATTTAACTTACTACTTCAAGTGATGGATCATGGAAAATTAACTGATAACAACGGTAAATCTATAGACTTTAGAAATACAATTTTAATTATGACTACAAACGCAGGAGCACAAGAGTTATCAAAGGCAGCAATTGGCTTTAAGCAAGAAAATCGTGAAGGTGCTGATAGTGAAGCGATAGACAAGTTATTTGCGCCAGAATTTAGAAATAGATTAGACGCTATAATACCTTTCGGATACTTGCCATTAGAAGTTGTAAGAATGGTTGTTGATAAATTTATTATGCAATTAGAAGCACAGCTATCTGAAAAAGGTGTATCTGTTGTCTTAACTGATAAAGCTAGAGATTGGCTGGCAACAAAAGGATATGATAAAACTTTTGGTGCTAGACCATTAGGAAGAGTCATTCAAGAACATATTAAAAAGCCTCTGGCTGAGGAATTACTATTTGGAAGATTAATTGACGGTGGAATAGTGTATGTTGATTTAAAAAAAGATAAACTTACACTAAAAACAGATGGCTCAAATAGTAAAGATACAAAACTAAAGAACAACAATTCTAAAAATAAAAGTAGAGATGCAACAGAATTAACTTAATTATTAGAATATGGTGAATTTTCTATATTAATTAACTCTATTTGTTTATTAACTTCTAATTCTTCAAGCCTAGTAAAATTTCTAATAGCTTTAGCAAAAGAGTAATTTGGAATGAAATGGCTACTGTAGGTTGGTCTAGCAATATATCCTCTTTGTATTTTATGATGACCTTGAGCACCTGCCTCTACTATCTTAATTTTTTTCTCGATTGCATAATCAATGGCCTGATAGTAACAAAGTTCAAAATGTAAAAATGGTATATTTACAATTGAACCCCAATTTCTTCCATAAAGAGTGTTTTTACTAATAAAATTCAAAGCACCGGCAACAATCTTGTCATCTTGTTTTGCTATAATTAACAGAATATCATTTTTCATTGTTTCATTTATCAAATAAAAAAAATCTTTTGTTAAATATGCACCTCCCCATTTTTTATCTATTGTATTTAAATAGAAGTTATAAAATGAATCCCATATTTCAACATTTAGTTGTTTGCCAGTTAATTTTTCAATAATTAGATTTGAATTCTTTATTTTTTTTCTTTCATTTCTAATTGCTTTTCTTTTTGAACTTTTCAATTGATTTAAAAAATCGTCAAATGTTTTATAATCATTATTGTGCCAGTGGAACTGTAATCCTTTTCTTCTTATCCAATTTTCTTCTTTTAATTTTTTATTCAACTTATCAGTAGTAAAATTAATATGTGCTGAACTTAGTTTGTTATTTTTCACAATCAATTCATATGTGTTTATTATCAATTTGAAAATTTTTTCGTAGTTTGAATTTTCAGGATTAATCAAAATTCTTGGACCTGTAGCAGGTGTAAAAGGGATCGCACAAAGTAATTTTGGATAATATTGCCCACCAGCATTTTCAAACGCATTTGCCCATGAATGATCAAAAATATATTCACCGTATGAATGCATTTTTAAATAATTTGGAGAAACACCAATTATTTCATTATTTGTATTTTTAACTACTATGTGTTGAGGGTTCCAACCAGTTGAAGAGGTTACGGATTTTGAAACTTCCAAAGAATTCAAAAAATCAAAAGATATAAATGGATGATTAAAGGTATTTAGATTGTCCCAATCATTTTTATTAATATCAGATAATTTGGATAATAATTCAACTTTCATTATCAAAGGTTTTAAGAAAATATAACTTAATTTTCAATCTCAAAAATACCTTCAATTTCTACTGGGACGTTTCTTGGAAGAGCAGGTGCTCCAACTGCAAATCTGGCGTGTTTCCCTTTTTCTTCAAAAATTTTAACAAACAAATCTGATGCTCCATTTATTATCTTAGGTTGATCAGTAAAGTCTGGTGTGGAGGCTACAAACCCACCTAATTTAACAACTTTTTTGACTTTGTTTAGATCACCATTGCAAGCTTGCTTTAATTGGCTTAGCAAAGCCATTGCGCAAGCCTGAGCCATTCTAATTCCTTCTTCAACAGATACATTATCTCCAATTTTTCCTTTTATAGTTAATTCCCCACTAATAAAAGGTAATTGTCCTGATATGAAAACTAAGTTATTTGATATTACGTATGGAACATAGCTTCCTGCTGGAGGACTTGCTTTATCAATCTGTATATTTAATTCTTCTAATCGTTTGTTAATATCTTTACTCATTTAAAATCCTTAATTTAAGAACAACCCGAAGTAGCGCCACATGTATTACATTTCATACATGTACCATTTCTAACTAGAGTGAAATTTCCACATTCTCCACAAGCTTCACCTTCATAGCCTTTGATTTTAGCTTCTATTTCTTGAGAAAGACTTGGAGCCTTTGTTTCATCAATAGTAATTGTAGCAGTATTGTTATCTGATAATTCTACACCTTCATCTTTAAGAGAAGTGGTTTGTGGCATTACTGAAATGTTATTTGAACCTCCAGATACAACTTTTAATTCTCTTCTAACAAATCCTCGACTTGCCACTTTTTCTGAGAACAGTGCTTTGTTATCACCTGAACCAGTAGTACTCGAATCTAGATCATCTGGTCCTACATGTCCAAGATCATTTCGATCCAAATATGATATAGCTAACTCCCTAAAAATATAATCAAGGATTGAAGTTGACATTTTTATAGTATCATTACCAGTTACCATTCCTTGAGGTTCAAAACGTGTAAAGGTATAAGCTTCGACAAATTCCTCTAAAGGAACTCCATATTGCAAACCAATTGATACAGCAATAGCAAAGTTATTCATCAATGATCTAAAAGCAGCACCCTCTTTATGCATATCTATAAAAATTTCACCTAATTTTCCATTTTCATATTCACCAGTTCTAAGATACACTTTATGACCACCTACCATTGCTTTTTGGGTATAGCCCTTCCGTCTATGAGGTAATTTTTCACGTTCTGCTCTAACAACTCTTTCAACAATTTTCTCAACAACTTCGTTGGTTCGTTTTGTAATATCTTGTTCGTTTGTAGTATTATCTTCATCAATATCATCATCTAGAAGCGCGGAGTTTAGTGGTTGGCTTAATTTAGATCCATCTCTATACAGTGCATTAGCTTTGATTCCTAATTTCCATGACAGCATATAGGCATCACTACAATCATCAATAGAAGCATCATTCGGCATATTTATAGTTTTGGATATCGCTCCAGATATAAAAGATTGAGCTGCTGCCATCATTTTGATATGACTTTCAACGGATAGGAATCTCTTGCCTATTCGACCACACACATTTGCACAATCAAATACTGCAAGGTGTTCTTTATTCAAGTGAGGAGCATTTTCAAGAGTCATAGCTCCACAAACGTGAATATTTGCCACATCTATTTCTTCTTGGGTGAAACCTAAAAACTCCAACATATTGAAACTAAAATCATTCAATTGTTCTGATGAAATTCCTAGTGTATTTTTACAAAATTCTTCACCTAAAATAAATTGATTGAATACGTATTTGATATCAAAAGCTGACTCTAAAGTGTCTTCAATTAATTTTATCTCTCTGTCAGTGAATCCTTTTGAAATTAATGCGTTGTGGCTTACAGCTTGACAATCTTTTAAGCTTCCAGCGCCTACTGCATATCTTTGCATATCGCTTATCTGATCTGCATCATACCCTAAATGTGCAAGAGCCTCTGGAACTACACGATTGATGATTTTAAAATAGCCACCACCTGCTAATTTTTTAAATTTAACCATAGCAAAATCTGGTTCAATACCCGTGGTATCACAATCCATAACTAGTCCAATTGTTCCAGTTGGAGCTATGACTGTAGCTTGAGCATTCCTGTAACCATTTTTTTCACCTAAAGAGAGTGCTTTTGCCCATGCATCTCTAGCAGCCGTAATTAAGTTTTGATCAGGACAGTCCTCAGACATTAGAGGTACAGGATTTATAGATAAGTCTTCATAACCTCTAGTTTTCCCTTCTGACGCTCTTTTGTGATTTCTTATCACTTTCAACATACTGTTTGCATTTTCTTTATACTTAGGAAATGGCCCTAATTCACCAGCAATTTCTGCGGATGTTGAGTATGATATGCCAGTCATTATTGATGTTAGAGCAGCGCAGATTGATCTTCCTTGATCACTATCATAAGGAATACCCCAAGACATCAATAAACCTCCTATGTTTGCGTAACCTAATCCAAGTGTCCTATATTCATAAGATTTTTGTGCGATTTCTTTTGAAGGGAATTGTGCCATCATCACAGAGATTTCAAGAGTTAATGTCCACAATCTAGTTGTATACTCATATGCTTTTATATCAAATGAGGCATCGTCTTTCTTAAATTGTAATAAATTTATTGAAGCTAAATTACAGGCAGTGTCGTCAATAAACATATATTCAGAGCAAGGATTAGATGCATTAATTCTACCAGCATTAGGGCAAGTATGCCATTCGTTAATAGTTGTATCATATTGCAAGCCGGGATCTGCGCAAGCCCATGCAGCTTCAGAAATCTTAGACCATAATTCTTTTGCATCTACTGTTTTATGAACACTACCGTCAGTTCTCTTTTTTAGATCCCATTTGCCATTTTGAGATACTTTTTCTAAGAACTCATTACTGACTCTAACTGAGTTATTTGAATTTTGTCCAGATACAGTTAAGTATGCTTCGCTATCCCAGTCTGTATCGTAAGTTTGGAATTCAATTTCTTTAAATCCTTGGCCAGCAAATTGAATTACTCTTTGTATGTAATTTTCAGGTATCATTACTGCACGGCAATTCAATATTGCTTTTTTAAGTTCGTTATTAACCTTTGGATTTAATCTGTCTTCGTCATTATAATTATCTAAATTACATGCATCCATTATAGATTTTAAATTTTTTGCTGTTAATTTTGAACCTGCTACTAATGCAGCAACTTTTTGTTCTTCAACAACTTTCCAGTTTATGTACTCTTCGATGTCAGGGTGGTCTATATCAACTGTAACCATTTTTGCAGCTCTTCTTGTAGTGCCACCAGATTTGATTGCTCCTGCTGCTCTATCACCAATTCTTAAAAAACTCATCATTCCTGAAGATCTTCCGCCACCTGATAAACCTTCTGTACTGCCCCTTAATTTAGAAAAGTTTGATCCTGTTCCAGAACCATACTTGAATAACCTGGCTTCTCTAACCCAAAGGTCCATTATTCCACCTTCATTGACAAGGTCATCTGCTACAGATTGAATGAAACAGGCGTGAGGTTGAGGATGTTCATATGAAGATTGAGATTTAACAAGTTTTTTTGTCTTGAAGTCAACATAGTAGTGACCTTGACTAGGACCATCTATACCATAAGCCCAGTGTAAACCTGTGTTAAACCATTGTGGTGAGTTTGGAGCACACATTTGAGCGGCTAGCATGAATCTCATTTCATCAAAGTACGTTTTTGCATCTTCTTCAGTTGTAAAATAATTACCTTTCCATCCCCAGTATGTCCACGTTCCAGCTAGTCTGTCAAAAACTTGCTTTGCTGATTCTTCGCCTTTGTATCTTTGGTCTTCCGGTATTTCATCTAATTTTGATTTATGTGGTTCTGATCGCCATAACCAGTTTGGTACATTTTCTTCTTTTACTTTTTTCAGATAAACTGGAACACCAGCTTTACGAAAATATTTTTGTGCAATAATATCTGCTGCAACCTGAGAATAGTTAGCGGGTACTTCAATGTTAGGTGCACTAAATACTACTGTACCGTCAGGGTTCTTAATTTCACTAGTAGTTGTTTTAAATTCAATACCTGCATATGCATCATTTCCTTTTTTTGTAAATTGTCTTTCAATTTTCATCTTCTTCCCTTTTTTACAATAAAGAAAACAATACTTAGAATCTGTTTTTTTATTTTTAAAAAACTACCTGTGGATAACTTGCTCTTTAGTAGTTAATTTAAAAATTTTGTTTCAATAAAGCGTTGTTTTTCCTTAATTTAATCTTTGTTTTATGAATTTTTGCTACTACGGTTGCCTGTGGATAAACACAAGATATAGTAATAACGAATGTTTAAAGTACATGATTTAGTATGCATTCGTAAAGTACATAATTCAATTTTTTTTACTTTTTTTTTTAACTCATTAATTTTACTTAATTTTTAAGTGTCAAAAAAATTTATTAAAAATAAAATTGATAATGCTGATTTATTATTTTTATAAATGAGATATAATATTTGTAAATAATCTGACTAGGAATATTAGATATGAGATACAGTTCTATTGAAATTTTGATGGGGGCAGTTGTTTTAGTAACAGCCATATTCTTTTTAATATTAGGTATGCAATCGATTGATAAGAATCAAACTGACGGGTATAATATATCTCTTATATTTGGTTCTTCAGCAGGTTTAAAAAATGGTGATGACGTAAAAATATCAGGAATAAATGTAGGAAAGATTACTAAGTTAGATCTTGATCTAGCAGACTATAATGCCAAAATTCATGTTAAGCTCAACAATGAAATAAAAATACCAGATGACTCACAAGCAAGAATTACATCTTCATCTCTCTTAGGGAGTAACTTTTTGGATATTATACCAGGTTCGTCTGAAACTTATCTTAAACCAGATGATATTATATATGATACAACTGATGCTGTAAGTTTTACAGATTTATTAGGAAAAGTTGTATTTTCAAAAGAGTAACAAATAATTAAAAATCATCTAGGTTTCAACAATGCGAACTTTAAACTTATTTATCTTAATAACTTTATTATCAATTTCAAAAACCACATTGGCTTCTCAATGGATTGAAGGGAATAGAATAGTAATCCAAGGTTTGGACAAAATTACGGCCAGAATAAAGACTTTTGAAGTCGATGTATCCAAAACTCATAAATTTGGAGTATTAGATATTTTCGTTGAAAGATGTATTTTTTCTAAACCTATTTTTAAACCTGAATCATTAGCATATATTAGAATAAAAGATAACTCTGATAGATTGTCAGAAGTAAAGTTTAAAGGTTGGATGTTTGCTTCTAGTCCTGCGCTAAGTGCTTTGGAGAACTCAGTTTATGACATTTCCATTCTTGCTTGTAAAAAGGTCGATAAACAATCAGAAAAATCATCGTCTGTTTCGCCAAAAGAAAGAATGTCTACTTCTAATTGAATTGCTTTTTGAAGATTAGCTTGGAATTCATTCTTACAGATTTCATGCGCTCCAAATTGTAATAAATGATTATTTAAAAACTGAACATCTAAAATTCTAAAACCCGTTCTCCATAACCTTGCTACAAGATTTAATAAAGCTATTTTACTTCCATTTGGCACAGCGCTAAACATAGATTCTGCAAAAAAAACGCCTCCTATTGCTAATCCATATATACCTCCAACCAATTGGTCATCTTGCCAACATTCTACTGAATGAGCGTGTTTCATCTCATACAGAGAAATAAATAAGCTTTCTATTTCTTTGTTTATCCATGTTTCAGTTCTGTTGATAGTTGCGCATGATTTAATAACATCTGGAAAGGCTTTATTTATAGTAATTTTAAAAGGTCTTTTTTTTACAAGTCGCAAAAGACTTTTTGAGATATGAAAATTAAAGATTGGAATTACAGCTCTAAATTCTGGATCAACAAAGAAAAACTTCTTATTTGTTCTACTTTCAGACATCGGAAACATACCGAGCATATAAGCTCTTATAAGCTGGTTTGAGGTAATTATTTTATTATCTTTAGTGCTCAAATATATATATTGGGTCGAATGATAAATTTTTTAATTATTATTTAACAATTTATTTTCTAACCATCTTATATCATATGACCCATCTTTCATCACAGAGGTTTCTAATATATCTTTATGTAAATCAATAGTAGTTGCAATAGGTTCAATAACAATTTCTTTTAAAGCTTGCTTTAACCTTAATATACATTGTTCTCTATCAGACGCATGCACAATTAGTTTGGCAATTAAACTATCATAATATGGAGGAACTACGTAACCAGAATATACACATGACTCTATTCTAATTCCTAACCCACAAGGAGAATGGAATTGTGTGATTTTGCCAGGTGAAGGTATAAATGTTTTTGGATCTTCTGCATTAATCCTACATTCAATAGCGTGTCCATTAAACTTTACATCATTTTGTTTGAAAGATATAGGTTGACCAGCAGCAATCATAATTTGTTCTTTAACTAGATCTATTCCAGTAATAGCCTCTGTAATTGGATGCTCAACCTGAAGCCTTGTATTCATCTCAATGAAAAAAAATTGACCATCTTCATATAAGAATTCAATTGTACCTAATCCTAGATAGCCCATTTTTGCCACAGCCATAGATGCAATATTACCTATTTTATCTCTTGTGCTCTGGTCTATGATTGGTGACGGAGCTTCTTCAATTACTTTTTGATGACGTCTTTGTATCGAACATTCTCTTTCACCAAGATGGACGGTATTGCCAAATTTATCTCCAATAATTTGAACTTCAATATGCCTTGGTTTTTGAAGATATCTTTCCATATAAACACGATCATCACCAAAGGCTGCCTTTGCTTCACTTTTTGCTGAAGTAAAAGCAGATTCTAAATCTTTCTCACTCATAGCTACTTTCATACCCCTACCACCACCACCTGATGCGGCTTTGATTAGCACTGGATAGCCAATTTCTTTTGCTTCAATTAATGCATTTTTAAAATCTACAACGTCACTTTTTGAGCCTGGAACAAGAGGAATACCTAGTTCTTTTGCTGTATTTTTTGCTTGTATTTTATCACCCATACATTTTATATGCTCTGGTTTTGGTCCAATAAAAACAATATTATGAGCCTCCACGATTTCTGCAAAATCAGAATTTTCTGATAAAAAACCTACTCCGGGATGGATAGCATCTGCTCCCACCAACTGAGCTGCAGTTATAATAGCAGGGATGTTCAAATATGATTCTGATGATGATGGTCCACCAATACAGACAGTTTCGTCTGCCAATCTAACATGCATTGCCTCGCTGTCAGCAGTTGAATGAATAGCGACTGTTTGAATATTAAGTTCTTTGCAGGCTCTTAAAACTCTCAATGCCACATCACCACGATTGGCTATTAATATTTTTTTGAACATCATAATTTAATTACTCAATCACAACTAGTAATTGATCAAATTCTACTGGTTGACTATCCTCAAATCCAATAAACACTAACTTTCCAGATTTAGGGGCTGCAATTGTATTCATTACTTTCATAGCCTCAATAATTAGCAATGTATCTCCCTTTGTAACTTGAGAATTTAATTTGATAAATGGATCTTTTCCAGGTTCAGGTGCAGAATATGCAGTACCAACCATTGGAGAATTTACTGCACCAGGATGTTTGTTGGTAAATTGTTCTACCTTTTCAATTGATTTAGAAGCCTCTTTATTCTCGCTAGCGTTAGGAATACTAACAATAGTTTCTTGAGGTGTTGAAAAAGAAGTTTTCATGTTTTTTACAACTTTAACCTTAAAGTCATTTGCCTCATATTCCAATTCCAATAAATTATCTTTGTTGACCATATCAACGAACTCTTGGACTATACTCAAATTTTCTTTGTGGACATTTTTTTTTGTCATAAAACTACCTTTTCTAATTTAATCTTTTATAAGGTCTTTGATGGCATCTATAGCGTGGAGGTAAGAATTAAAACCAAATCCAGCGATTATCCCATTTACAACTGGTGAAATATAAGATTTATGACGAAAATTTTCACGAGCGTAAATATTAGTTATATGCAATTCTATTTTAGGGCCTTTAAACATATTTAGAGCATCAAGGAGTCCAATAGAGGTATGAGTTAATGCTCCTGCATTTATTATAATTCCTTGTCCATCATTAATAGCGTTATGTATTTTACCAATCAACTCACCTTCGATATTTGATTGAAAAAAAATTAGATCAAAATTGTATTTTTTACATTTTTCACTACATAATGTCTTTATTTTATCAAGAGAAATATTTCCATATTTTTCAGGTTCTCTTGTTCCAAGAAGATTTAAGTTGGGCCCATTTATAATGTACAATTTTTTAATCAAAACATTTCTCCGACGAATACATAATTATAGTTTTTGTCAATTTTAAGACTAATTATAAAGACAGTTTAACTTTCTCGAAATTGTTTTATTATTTTTTTTAAATTATTTAAGTTCAATGCACCAGGATAAATAGTGTTTCCGATTATAAATGCAGGTGTTCCATTTAAATCAAGTAATTTTGCAATCTCTCTGTTTTGTAATAAGATTTCTTCAATCTCTGGATTGTTCATATCTATTTTTAGTTGATCTACATCTAAACCTATTTTCTTAGCAGTGTTGAGTGTTTTTTCTTCATCAACTCTACCTCTTATACTCATTAATGATAGATGAAATTTATTATATAAACCTTGTTTTTTTGAGGCAAGGGCTGCTTTAGCAGCAATGTATGATTGTTGAGATAAAATTGGAAATTCAACAAAAACAAAATTAATTTTTTTATCTTCAGATAAAACATCCAAAATTGTTTTAACTACTGATTTACAGTACCCACAATTATAATCAAAAAATTCATAAATAGTAACATCAGCTTGTTTTGGAAAAATACCTGGATTGTTAATATTTTTTAATAATTTTATAGCATTTTGTTTTTTTTGATTTTCGAGAGAAATCTTATAACCATCTAGTGTAGATTTAATCAAATCAGGATTTTCTATTATAAATTTTTTTATTATTTTTTCTATTTGATTTTTATCTATCTCATGCGAATGGGATGAATTGGTTATCAAAAGAATAGATACCAAAATAGACATTGATGTAAGGATAATTCTTTTCACTTTTCTTGCTTGTTGTTAATTTGTTATTTTAATTTGTTAGTTTTATTTTAGTAAGTATATCAGAACCTCTTAACTTATAAGATAGAGGTAAAGAAGTTTGTTTATTTGCTAAATCTACATATTTTTTTGCTTTAATAAAGTTTTTTTTAATAAGCGCCTCTTCAGCTAGAGCGATATAAGCAATTCCTTTTTTGTTTAATTTACCAGATGCTTTGGATAATAATCTCCATAAATAACTCCAATTAGGATTATTTAATAGTAATTTTTCTAGGAGTATAATTGATTTTTCTAAATAAGCTTTGTTATTAGTTTGTAAATATGTCTTAATTAGAGAGTATTTTATAAGATCAGTGGAAGGGGTGAAAACTTCTTGTAAAGTCTGAATTGCTTTTTCATACTCATTAATTGCTATATTGAAATTACCTTCGTTGAAGTGAATATCACCTTTTAACTCAAAAAAAAATGGATATGCTGCGTATTTATTTTTTATTAAAGATAGTTTATCTTGAGCTAAATCATATTTACCAATCCTAAATAAGGCAATCATTCGTGAATAGTTAGATAAAAAATCATTTTTATTTTCCAAATTTTTTATCATCTCATTAGGATCAATAGTATACGCCTTTATCTTATTTTTTATATACCTTAATGAAATTAAATTTTCATTTATTGATATTGATTGCTCTACCCATGATACTTTTTGATATTGCAATTTATATTTTTTTACCTGTTCTAATCTTTGTTTTGAAAAAGGATGTGATCTATAATAATTTGTTGATGTATTTGAATTGTTAAATTCTTCATTTGCTAAATTTGTTAATAAATTTTCTAGACCTGTTAAAGATATTTTATTTTTTATCAACTGATCCAACGCAAATTTGTCTGCTTGTTGTTCTTGTATTCTAGAAAATTGTAGTAAAGATTTTTTAGCTAGATCATTAGATCCAATCATCAATCCAACAGCTGAGTTAGTATCTAGTCTTCCTTTAGCTGACAGAGCCATGCCTGCAAATGTGGCAAGTTTTGAATAATTTGACAAGTTGTTAGAATTAATTAACCTTGAAGTGTAATGGTTTAAAGCCAAGTGTCCAATTTCATGAGCCAACACAGCTTGAATTTCACTTAAAGAATTTGATTTATCAATCAAACCAGTGTTTATATAAATTTTGTTAGAACCAGTAACAAATGCATTGTATTCACTATTTAAGACTAGTCTAGGATAAAAATTTTTACTTTTACTTTCCTCAATAGTTGATTTTATAATTTCATGCAAAAAAAGTTCAATTTCCGCATCTCGAATTATTTGAAACTTTTGTGCAGAATATGAGTTATTTGAAAAAAAAATAAAAAATATTAATGCTATTAATTTTATTGCGACCACCAACCCTTTTTCTTAGGCTTTTTAGAACTTGAGTTATCATCTATTTGTGTAACTTCGATAGGAGATGAAGATTTAATTTCTCTTATTTCAGTATGATTATCCTTAGTTTCTGTTTCTATTATTTTTTCTTTCTCTGTATTTTTTGAGTTAGAGTCTTTTAATTTGTTATTAGATTTAATTTTTGTTTGTTTTATTGATGATTTTTTAGTTTTTGTTCGAGATTTCTTTTTTGGCACTTTTTCAGAAACAACCTGAACTTTATTTTTTTCTTCAATAATTTCTTCTTCTTGAAAAGCATTGTTAACATCATTTTTATCTTGTTTGGGGACTCTTTTCTTCTTTTTATTTAACTTCTTGCCTCTTTTTTTTCTATTTTGGTTTTCATCCTCTTCACCAGAACTAAAATCAGTTTTAATCTCTATTAGTTCTCCGTTTGTAGTTGAGTTGTTTTTAATAACTTCTAATTTTTTTTGAGGAGGAATAATTGAGTTATCGTTTATAAAATCAATTGATATATCCAACCTTGATTCAATTTCATTTAATTCAGAGCGTTTTTTATTGAGTATATGTAGTATGAGGTCTGAATGTGCTGAAACCTTAATGCCTACATTATCATTAGAATTTCCTTCTTCTTGAATAGATCTAAGTATTTGAATTGCGCTTAATTCTATTGATTGGATCCTGCCTGAACCACCACATTGTGGACATAACTCAGAAGAGTTTTCAATTACTGAGGGCCTTAATCTTTGTCTAGATAGCTCAAGAAGCCCAAAGTTACTAATTTCACCAATTTGAATTCTTGCTCTATCTTTTCTCATTGCTTCTTTTAATTTTTTTTCAACAAGATTACGATTTTTACCTTCTTCCATATCTATAAAATCAATTACAATTAATCCAGACAGATCTCTCAGTCTTGATTGACGTGAAAACTCTTCTGCAGCTTCCAAATTTGTTTTAAGTGCTGTATCTTCTATCGATCGTTCCCTTGTGGCTTTTCCGGAATTAACGTCTATTGCAACTAGTGCCTCTGTTTGATCAATAATCAAATACCCACCTGATTTAAGATTAACTCTTGGATTGAAAATATCCTGTAATTGTGCGTCTAATCTGAATTTTTGAAATAAAGGACTTCTATCATCATTGTATTGTTGAACCTTTTTTGCATGGCTAGGCATCACAGCTTTCATATAATTTTTACAAACCTTATAAGCATCAATTCCTTCAACTAACACTTCGTCAATTTCGTTGTTATAAAGATCTCTTATAGCCCTTTTAACCAACGATCCTTCCTCATGGATTAAAAAAGGAGCATTAGACTCTAAAGTTAATTTTTTTACATTTTCCCAAATAGACACTGAATTAGAATAATCTCTTTTGATTTCTATCTTAGTTCTTTTGCTACCAGCTGTTCTAATAATTACAGCCATTCCATCTGCAACGTCCAGATCATCAACGATTTTCTTTAGTCTTTTTCTATCTGTAATATTAGCAATTTTTCTACTTACCCCTCCACCTCTAGGAGTATTTGGCATAAGTACACAATATCTTCCTGCTATAGATATATATGTGGTTAAAGCAGCCCCTTTTGTTCCACGTTCTTCTTTTACAACTTGAACTAACAAGATTTGACGACGCGCAATAACTTCTTGAATTTTATAATTTCTGTATAAATTTCTTTTTATTTTTTTTAGTTCTTCTTCATTATAATCATCTGTTGAATCTTCATTAACTTCATCATTGGAAGAAAGTTCTTCATCAGTTTTAGCAGATGCCTCAGCTAGAAGTTTCTTTTTGTCCTCTACAGGAATTCTATAATAGTCTGGATGAATTTCACTAAAAGCTAAGAAGCCTTGACGGTTCCCTCCATATTCAACAAAAGCTGCCTGAAGGCTAGGTTCTACTCTTGTAACTCTAGCTAGATAAATATTTCCTTTTAGCTGTCTTCGAGAATGAACTTCATATTCAAAATCATCTATAATATCATTTGTTGTTGTTATTACTCTAGTTTCTTCAGACTGCCTTGCATCAATTAATAAACGTTTACTCATAATTAATCTCCAAACAAAATGAGTTACCAAACAAGTTTGATAGCACATTAAAACTGGAATGAGTTTTATAAAAATAAATGGAAATATAAAATTATATGTAATATGTTTATGATTTATATATAAAAAGTATTTTTATAATTTAAAAATATAAATACATCTTTGATATAAAAATACAATAACTACCTCATTATTATTGATACAATCCTACTTAATCTTTAACTCATTCAATTTATTTATACGCACCTGCGTTATAATATTAGCTTTAGATACTTCTTCTTCTTTCTTTTACTAAAAAAATTAATACGTGATTAATTCAAAATTCCGAAATTAACTATATAGTCTAAATGTTATCAAGACAAACTTTATTTTTTGATATATAAATAATGTCTGTAGATATATTAAAATTTAAATACGACTGTAATGATTTCAAAAAAATATTATAAACTGTTGTTCTTAGTATTATTCTTTTTTTCTTCATCTAATATATTTGTTTCAAATGGTTTTGCATCAAAAAATAGTCCAACTTGTGAAATTACAAACATTAACATTAATTGTCTAAACATACATTCAAGTGAAGTCATTAAAATTAAATTATTTAACGACCCATATAGAATGCAAATAAAATTTAGAAATAAATTAATAATAAAAAAAAATACAACTAATAATAGTCAATTTATTAAAAGCGTAAGAGTCAATCAATTTATTAAGACTAGAACTAAGTTGGTAATAGAATTTAAAAACCCCACTATCATATCAGATATCAAATATTACAAAATTAATAATCAAACTATCAATTTAAGCATGTACTTTTCCGATACTTCAGAAGTAAATTATGCCATTGCCAAACATGCTTTAAATAAAAATGAAGGAGATATTTTTTCTTTCAAGGATAATGTTAATATTTCAGTTAAAAATGTTGATTTGCCTGTTATAAAAAAAAAAATTAATAAAAAAAAATCAAAGAAAGATTATGTTGTTTTTATAGATCCAGGACATGGTGGTAAAGATCCTGGAGCAATTGGTCAATTAGGTTCATTAGAAAAAAATATAACTTTAAAGGCGTCAATTTTATTGGCAAAATCGTTGCGAAAGAATAAAAAAATAATTCCAATTTTATCACGAAATAAAGATATTTATTTATCATTAAGAAAAAGAACCTTGTTAGCAAGAAAAAACAAAGCGGATATTTTTGTTTCAATACATGCAGATTCAAGTAAAAATAAAAAAGCAAAAGGAATTTCAGTATTTAGTCTTTCTGATAAAGCTTCAGATGAAGAGGCTCTATTGTTAGCTAAGAGAGAAAATCAAGTTGACATCATGTTAACTGGTAATGAAAAAATTGAAGATCCATTGATTTATGGCACGTTGATTAAAATGTTTCAAAGAGAGGCAATGAATGATAGCGCATTACTAGCTAAAAATATTTTATCTAATTTAGAAAAAACAAAATTAGCAGTAAATCGAGGTCACAGGTTTGCTGGTTTTAAAGTTCTAAAATCTTATGATATTCCATCTGTGTTAATTGAAATTGGTTTCTTGTCTAATAAGCAAGAAGAAAAAAAGTTATTAAATTCAAAATATTTAAATGAACTTAGTACAAATTTGGCAATTGCCATAGAAAATTATTTTGTAAATAATGAAAATTGAGAATTGTTTTTTAAATGTCTTTATCAAAATATCATATTTTATAATAAAATAACTTTGTCCTAAAAATGTCAAAATTGTTTAATAATAATCTAGAATGAAACTTTTTTCTTATTTTATCACTTTAATTTTTTTATTTATTCTCTCTGGAATAGCTGTATTCTTTTATGGTTTATGGTATTTTGGAAAAGATCTTCCAGATTATAAAGAATTGTCAAAGTATAATCCAAATGTTGTAACAAGAATTCATGCTGGAAATGGTGCCTTATTAGCAGAATATGCAATTCAAAAAAGAGTTTTTGTTCCAATAAATGTCATTCCTAAAAAAGTAATAAACGCTTTTATTTCAGCAGAAGACAAAGATTTTTATAATCATTTTGGCATTGATCTAATGGCCACATTGAGAGCCTTAATAACTAATGTTAAAAACATTGGTACTAATAAAAGATTAATTGGGGCATCAACAATTACTCAACAAGTCGCAAAAAACTTTCTTTTATCATCAGAAATGTCATATGAAAGAAAAATTAAAGAAGCTATTTTAGCAATACGTATTGAAAGAGCATTATCAAAAAATGAAATCCTAGAATTGTACTTAAATGAAATTTATTTAGGTTTTAAATCCTACGGTGTTGCTGCTGCTGCTTTAAACTATTTTGATAAAAGTCTAGATAAACTTGATTTGTCCGAATCTGCCTTTTTAGCAGCTTTACCTAAGGCTCCTAACAATTATAATCCAATTTATAAAAAGAAACAGGCTATCATGAGACGAAACTGGGTTTTGTCTCAAATGAGTAAAAACGGATTTATTCAAGATGAAACTAAAGAAGTAGAGAGCAAAAAATTAATTAACATTCGTAAATCAAGTGGGATAGATGAGGGGTATGCTCCATATTTTACGGAAGAAGTAAGAAAAATCCTGATCAAAAATGAAAAAATTGGATCAAAATTATATACAAACGGATACTCAGTTAGAACTACACTTGATCCATCTATTCAACTTAAAGCAGAAGAAGCGCTAATTGAAGGATTAGAAAAGTTAGATAAAAGGCAAGGTTGGAGGGGGCCAATTAGTAATCACAATTTGTTAGATTTTACAAACGAAGAATTATCTAAATATTTACAAGAAGTTCAAACGCAATTACCAAAAAAAAGACATGCTGCAATTGTTACTAAAGTATCAAAAAACTTTATTGATGTCATGCTTCATAAACAGAAAAAAATAAAAATAGAATTTAAAAATGGTTCTTGGTTAAGACCACAGACTTTAAAAAAAGATGATAAAAACCGTTTAATTATTCACTTAGGAGCAAAATATAAAAATTTCGAACAATTTATTTCTAATGGAGATATAATTGTAGTTAAAGAAAACAAAAATAAAAATATTACAAACTATTCTCTTTCACAAATACCAAATGTAAATGGTGCTATAGTTGCCATAGACCCTAATACTGGAAGAGTTTTAGCAATGAGTGGAGGTTATAATTTTCAAATTAGTGAGTTTAACAGAGCAACTCAAGCCAAAAGACAGCCTGGATCTGCTTTTAAACCCTTTGTATATTTAGCAGGTTTAGAAAGAAATTATAAACCAACAGATTTATTTCTTGATGCAGCATTAGCGTATGATCAATGCTCTGGTTGTAAAAAATGGAAACCTGCAAATTACACAAAGAAATTCTATGGTCCAAGTCCACTGAGGCTAGGAATTGAAAAATCTAGAAACTTAATGACTGCACGTTTAGCTATCAAATTAATAGAAGAAGAAGAAATTATAAAAAATTATATTGAAAAAGGTTATACAAATAAAATTATTTCAGAGAAGCTTAATAAAGATATTCCTGATGTTAATTTTATGGTCAATTATGTTAAAAAAAAACAAAGTGACAATAGAAATAAAAATAAAAATGTCATTCAAGATTATGCTGCAAAATTTGGTATAAGTGAAGTTTTACCATCTTATTTATCAATGTCTCTAGGTGCAGGTGAAACTGATTTACTAAGTTTGACTAACGCGTATGGCATTATTGTCAATGGAGGTAAAAAAATAAAACCAACATTAATAGATCGTGTTCAAGATAGAAGAGGTGCTACTATATTTCGACATGATGAAAGAGATTGCAAAAATTGTAATGGAAAAAAATCCAATGCTCTTGAAATCCCTTTGTTAGCAACAAAAGATACAAGAAAAAAAATCATTTCCTCTTCTTCTGCCTATCAGATGGTATCAATGTTACAAGGTGCAGTAATTAGAGGAACAGGTAGTAAAATTAATTCTTTAGGAAGAAATTTAGCTGGAAAAACAGGAACAACAAACGCAAATACTGATGCTTGGTTTGTTGGTTTCTCAAGTGATTTAGTTGCTGGTATTTTTGTTGGCTTTGATGATCCACGTCCACTTGGTTATAAAGAAACTGGTAGTTCCGTGGCTGCTCCAATCTTTAGAGAATTTATGAAAAAAGCACTTGAAAAGACTCCAGATTTACCGTTTAGGAGGCCAGCTGGTATTAAACTTATTTTAGTAAATCCTAAAACTGGATTTAAAGTTAGCTCCAAAAAAAAAGGATCCATTTTAGAAGCTTTCAAACCTGGACAAATGCCCAACTTAGATTATGATAAGAGAATAATAGACTTGAAAAACACTCAAAAACATTTATCTCCTCTATATTAAAATTTGGTTTTCAACTAATGCAAGCAGAGATTCAAGTAAAATTTAATGATATTGATCATTCAATTAATATTTTAAAGAAACATGTTAATTGGGAAAATTCTCTTAATCGTGTAAGAGAATTTAATAATTTAGTAGAATCACAAAATTTTTGGAATGATACAATCAAAGCCCAATCAATAATGAAAGAAAAGAAACAACTTGAAAGAACTATTGATCAGATAAAATATGTCGAAATTGAAAAAGAGAATTTACTTGAGTTAATTCAATTAGCAGAAGAAGAAAAAGATAATATATTAATTGAAGAAACTATCGAACAAATAGAAATTTTAGTTAAAACTTGTAACAAGCTTCAATTAGAAAGTTTGTTATCTGGTGAAGCTGATGCAAATAATTGTTATATAGAAATACATGCAGGGGCAGGAGGAACTGAAGCTCAAGATTGGGCTCTAATGCTTCAAAGAATGTATTCAAGATGGTCTGAAAAAAGAGGTTTTAAAGTATCTTATATAGAAGAAAGCTCGGGTGATGAAGCCGGTATAAAGTCCTGTACTTTGTTATTAGATGGTTTTAATGCATACGGTTGGGGAAAAACAGAATCTGGTGTTCACAGATTAGTACGTATTTCTCCATTTGATTCATCTGCTAGAAGACATACAAGTTTTGCTTCAATATGGGTTTATCCTGAAATTAATAACAATATAGATATAGAAATAGAAGATAAAGATCTTAGAATAGACACATATAGAGCATCTGGTGCAGGTGGTCAGCATGTTAATAAAACAGATTCAGCTATAAGAATTACACATTTACCTACTAATACTGTAGTTCAATGCCAAAATGATAGGTCACAACACAGAAACAAAGCACAAGCAATGTCAATGCTCAAAGCTAAATTATATGAAATAGAATTAAAAAAAAGAGAAGAGGCAAATAATCAAAATAAAGTTGATAAAGGTGAAATTGGATGGGGGAGTCAAATTAGATCATATGTGCTTCATCCATACCAAATGGTTAAGGATCTTCGAACTAATGTGGAGGTAGGAAATACTCAATCTGTATTGGATGGAGATATAGATATCTTTATTGAATCTGCTCTTGCTCTAAAAGTGGGTATGAAAAGATAGGGAATTACATATTCATTTTTTCAACAGCTGCTAGCACTTCATCAGCATGACCAGGTACTTTTACTTTCTCCCAAACATTTGTAATAATACCTTTTTCATTACACAAAAAAGTAGCCCTTTGTATCCCCATATATTTTCTGCCATACATAGATTTTTCAACCCAAACACCAAATTGTTCACAAACATTATTTTCGAAATCAGCACCAAGCTCACAAGTAAGATCATATTTATCTCTAAATTTAGCTTGTTTCTTTACATTATCTTTTGAAATCCCAATAACAATACAATTTAATTGGTCAAACTTTTTTTGAAAATTTGTAAATGCAATAGATTCTGCTGTGCAGCCAGAAGTATCAGCTCTAGGGAAAAAGAAAACAACTATTTTCTTACCAAGATGGTTTGAGAGTTTAAATTCGCCTTTATCAGTTAATATTTCAAAATTAGGCATTTTAGCATTTATTTTTAACATGAATAATCTCTTATATAAGTAGGATTAATTTTGTTATTAAGTTATATTATATGAAAATAATTTATCAACTATCATTTTAAGAGAGTGAAAGGAAGAATGAAAAATTTTATTTTAAAATCATTTTTTATATTCAGTCTATTAATAGTTGGATCAATCTTTACATCATTTGTTTACCCAGAGAGAACTCAAAACTTTATTATGGATTCTTTAAATTTAAAAAACTTTTTAAATAAAAAGATTAAGAACTTCATTTCAAGAAAAATTAACGACGGCAATATAAATGTTGATATAGAAACAATAAATTTTTTGAAACCAAACTGGCCAAATATTGCAAGATTTGAATTAAATGAAGTCAACTTTTATTCTTTGAAACAAAAAAGGAACTCAAAAATTAAGTTGATAGAATTTGGGTTTTCTTACGATAAACTCTTAACAAATTTTTTTCTAAATGAAAACGATATTCAGTTTAGTTACATAAAATTGCAAGATTTGACGTTAAATGTAAGAATTGAAAAAAATAAGTTATTACCTGGTCCTTTAGTGAAAATTTTTTCACTAATTAACGAAAATAATTTGCCAGTCCCACCTTCTTTAAAACAAATTTTAGATAGCAAAATTGTAATTGGAAAAACAAATCTTGTAATAACAGATAATAGAGATCTAGATAAAGAAGAAATTTTAGAAATAAAGTGTCAAAATGTTACAATATCGAAAAGTATTCATAAATCTAGATACTTAGATATGGATTGTAGCAAAGGAAAAGACAATCAATTTTCACTAAGGGCTAATTTAAATAAAGATTTTAATAACTTTAGTGGTAAAATAAAAAATATTAATCCAAATCTAATGCAGGGTCATTTATTTAATAAAAATTTTAATTTTTTAAAAACAGGTTTGGATAGTAAATTAAACGGAAGTTATAACATTAAAACAAATAAAGACTTTAGCATGCAAAGTGTTAATTTTGTATCAGATGAGTCAATTTTAGAGTTTAAAAACATTGAAGGTAGAAAAAGTTTAAAAACAAGTCTAAGTGGTTTATTATCTTGGGAAAAGAAAAAAAATCATTTACAATTTTATGATATAATTTTAGGTAAACAATTAGCTGTATCTGGTGAAATTGACTTAATATCCCATAAGGGTTTTTCAAATTTCTCAATACAAAAAATCTCAGTCAAAGAGACTAAAAATTATTTAAATGAAATTTTTAATTACTACCATTTTCCTTCAGTATCAAACTTTAATAAAATTTCAAATAAATTCAGTGGAGGTAACCTTAATAATCTTAAAATAAATGTAAGATTTTCTTTATATAAAGAACTTGTTGTAGAAGAAATTATAGGATCATCAAATTTCAGTAATACTAGATTTGACTATAATGACAAAATTTTTAAGAGATTACTTAGCACTATTTCAGGTAATTTTGATTTTAAATTAAAACCTCAAAACCTTGATTATAGTATCATTAACGTAAATCTTAATGCAAATGATGGAATTATATTAGTTAATAATAAAATTCAATATAAATTTAGTGAGGCAATAGTAAGTGGTCAATTTAATAATAATGAACTTTTAGTTACCAAGGCAAATTTCTTTAAAAACTCAGACTTAGAGTATACTTTTAACAATGTTAGGGTTAGTAAAAACTTACTTAATATCGAACAAGCAAAGTACCTCAAGGAAAAAAAAGTACAATATATTATTAGTGACACAACTATAAATAATATGAATATTACTAAAAGTAATTTAAAAATAAAAAACAATGCCGATGTAACAAATTATATTAAAAGTAAATTTGATATTGAACTGATTGGAAATACAGATTTTAATTTTTTCCTAAAAGGGAATCTTACAAATTTTAACTTTAATTTAAAGTTGAATTCTAATTTAAAAAAATCATTTCTGAAAATACATTATTTAGATTTAATTAAGAAAGAAAATATCACATCTACTATTGAAACTGAAATATCAATAATTGAAGGTAGAATTGCTTTTTTAAAAAACACGTATTTAATCATTGATAGTAAAACCTATAAAATAGGTCTTATTGAATTTAACAAGGAAAATATAAATAAATTTTTACTCAAAAATTTATTAACTCCTAACCTAGATATAGGTAATATAATTATATCGAATAATGCTAATAATTTAAATCTACAAGCATCAGGTAAAAAAATTGATTTATCCAGCCTTAATAAAAATTTAATAAATAAAACTAATTTTACTAAAGATATAATTCTTGATTTAACCGCAGATTTAATACAATTAAATTCTAAAATATCTTTAACAGGTAATTTAAAAGGTGAATTAAAAGGTTCTTCATTTGAGTCTATAGCATTTGGTAAAGTATTATTAGGTGGATCGTCATTACTTGATAATGGTAAATTTGAAATTTACTCAGATAGTAAAATTTCTAGATTAGAAGGTATAGGTTTGGTTGGAGGAGCAGAAACAAAAATTAATTTCCAAAAACAAGTTAATAACTTTCCCAGTTTAATATTTGATACTTCTAATGGGGGGAAGCTTCTAAGCGCTTTGGGTTTTACGCAGAACATAAAAAGTGGGGATATGAAAATTAATATAAAATTTTTGAATGATGAATATGATCATTATGAAGGACGAATAAAATCAAAAAAGTTTAGTATTATAAATGCACCTGGAATAATAAACTCACTTTCAATTTTAAGCTTATCAGGAATTGGATCAATAATAACTGGTGAAGGAGTTTTCTTTGATAAAGGAGAGGTGAATATCAAGGTTAAAAATAAAAATTTTAACTTTGATAAGCTTTACCTAACAAGTGAATCACTAGGAATTGCAGCAAATGGTAACTTAAACTTAGAAAAAAAATCAATTCAAATGACAGGTTCAGTTGCTCCAATTAAGTTAATATCCAAAATACTAAGTGTTGTACCTGCTGTTGGTGAATTATTAACAGGATTAAAAAAAGAAGGTTTGTTTGCAGGACAATTTGAAATGAAAGGACTAATTGAAAATCCAAAAATTAAATATAATGCGATGTCATTTGCTCCAGGAATTTTAAGAGACTTATTTTCAGAAGATTGGCTCGACAATAATAATTTTTTTATAAACAGGGCTATAGATTAATTAACTTGATATGAGTAGACCATGTTTTTTTTTCCCACACGAAATTTTTACTTTCCCATTTTTATAATCTTTATCAGATAAAGTATAGTTTTCGTCATTTATGACAACGTTATTTATTCTAGCGCCATTTCCCCTAATTAATCTTCTTGCTTCTCCATTGGTGTTTAAAAAATTAAGAATCTTTAAGGCTTCAATAAAACTTATTTCACTATTAGCAACTTTAACACTTGGTAAAATATCATCTACCTTATATTTACTGAATAAGTTTGCGGATGATGAAGAAATTTTATCGGCTGCTTCTGAACTTCTACATAACTTTGTAACTTCGTTTGCTAAAATTATTTTAGCATCATTAATTTTAGCGCCTTTTAATTTCTCCAATTTACTTATTTCTGAAATGGGAAGTTCAGTGAATAATTTTAAGAATTTAATGACATCCAAATCCTCGGTATTTCTCCAATATTGCCAGAAATCCCAATCAGATAATTGATCATTATTTAACCAAATAGCACCATTAGCTGTTTTGCCCATTTTTGATCCACTGCTAGTTGTTAGAAGTGGAGATGTGAGGCCGAAAGCTTGTTTTGAGGATGCTTTTCTGACTAATTCTATGCCTGTAATAATATTACCCCATTGATCAGAACCACCCATTTGTATTTTACAATCATAATTTTTTATGAGTTGTAGAAAATCAAAAGCTTGCAGAAGTGAGTAGTTAAATTCTAAAAAAGATAAATTTTGTTCTCTTTCAAGTCTAAGTTTAACGCTTTCTAGGTTAATAAGTTTGTTAACTGAAAAATATGATCCATAATCTCTTAAAAATGATATATAATTCAAATTCTCTAGCCAATCTGCATTATCTACCATAATAGCATCATTTTCATTTACACCAAAGTTTAAGAATTTCTCAAAAATAGTTTTAATTTTCTCTTTATTGAATTTTATTTGTTCTGAAGAAAGTAGAGGTCTTGCTCTATCTTTACCAGAAGGATCTCCAACTTTTGTTGTACCTCCTCCCATCAGCACTATTGGTTTGTTTCCAGTTTTTTGAAACCAACGTAACATCATTATTTGAATTAGAGATCCAACATGTAATGATGGTGCGGTACAATCAAATCCAATATACCCAACTATAGGATTGGTAATCATTTCTTTTTGAAGATTATCTTTGTCAGTAATTTGATGAATGAAGCCCCGTTCATTCATAATATTTATAAAATCTGAGTTATTAATCTTACTCATTTTGTAAACTCATAATTATTATATCAAAGTTCAATATACTCAGAAGAATCCAGAGCATTATTAAGGTATTTTTTTATTGCAGATAATAATTCTTCATCATGATTTGAAAACATATGATTAGCTTCTTTTATGAATTCCACCTCAATTTTTATACCTTTTTGGATAGATATTTTATCTATAAGTCTTTGAATAACTTCACTTGGTACTCTTTTGTTATTTTCACCATGAATGATCAGACCTGATGCTGGACATGGTGCAAGGAAAGAAAAATCAAATTTGTCAGCAGGAGGTGATACTGCAATAAAACCTACAATCTCTGGTCTTCTCATCATTAATTGCATTCCCACCCATGAACCGAAAGAAAATCCAGCAATAAATGTGTATCTAGAATGAATGTTTTGTGATTGCATCCAATCTAAGACTGCAGCTGCATCTGCAAGTTCACCTTCACCCCCCTCATAAAGACCTTCACTTCTTCCTACACCTCTAAAGTTAAATCGTAAAACTGAAAAGCCTCTGTTTCTAAACTCGTGATACATACCATAAGAAACTTTATTATTCATACTCCCACCTTGGTTAGGTTCAGGATGTAATATTAGAGCTATTGGGCTGTCAGGTGATTGTCCAGAATGGTATCTACACTCTATTCTTCCGTGCGGACCATTTAGAATTACCTCAGGCATTTGTTTTCTCCAGAAAATTAATCAATGATTTCATATCATAAATTAATGACTTCATATCATAAAATAAAGTTCGCATAAAACTCTAAAGATATTAAGATACAAATTAATATTTCACCCATTAATAACTTAATTTAGATATGTCAATATTAATTAAGTATTAAAATTTAATTAGAATTAAAATTTAAAATTAATTTTATTAATAATATAGTATAAAATCATGTTAGTTTTGTGGATAAAATAATGTTTTTTAAAAATTTGATAAACGAAATTGATTCTATTATAGAAAGAGATCCAGCCGCTGGAAGTAGGCTAGGTGTTATTTTTTTGTATCCGACATTTCATGTAATGTTTTTTTATAAGATTGGAAATATTCTTTGGAGATACAATTTAAAATTTCTTGGAAGAATGATTATGTATTTTGCTAGGATTTTCACAGGTATAGAAATACATCCAGCAGCTAAAATAGGAAGGAATTTTTTTATGGATCATGGTTTAGGTATAGTAATAGGAGAAACAACTGAAATAGGAGATAACGTAACTATTTATCAAGGTGTTACTCTAGGAGGTATTATGCCATCAATAGAAAGTGATTTACAAAGAAATCAAAAAAGACATCCGACAATTGGAAACAATGTAATTATTGGCTCTGGTGCTCAAATTTTAGGAGCAATAAAAGTTGGAGACAATGCAAGAATTGGAGCTAATTCTGTTGTTTCAAGAGATGTGTCGCCTAATGTTACTGTAGCAGGAGTACCTGCAAGAGAATTTGCCAGATCAAAGAAAAAAGAATCTTTTAAAGCTTATGGAATATCAGAAAATGCTTCTGATCCAAGAGAAAAAATATTGGTTAGTTTACTTAAAAAAGTAGAAAATTTAGAGAAGAAAATAAAAACTTTAGATAATAAAAAAATAAAAAAAAATAAAAATTATGAAAAATAAATATAATAAATTTTTTATGTTAGGTATGAAGCTTTAGTTGTGAATAAACAAATATATCTAGATTATAATGCAACTGTTCCACTCTTGAAGGAAGTAAAAAAATCTTTAATAGATTGTATGGATGTTGGTCCATTGAATGCATCCTCAATCCATTACTATGGTAGAAAAGGTAAAGATATAATTGATGTTGCTAGGACAAACTTAGGTAAACTAATTAATACAAATAAGAATAATATAATTTTTACTGGTTCTGCAACAGAAGCTATTAATCTTTTGTTTAGTAATTTTAATACTATTGTTGTAAGTTCTATAGAACACTTGGCGGTGTTATCTTCATCTAAAAGTGATCACATAATCCCTGTAACTCGAGATGGTATTGTGGATTTGAATTTTCTAGAAACATATCTAAAAAAATTAGTTAAAAATAATAAAAAAACACTTGTTTCAGTTATGTGGGTAAATAATGAGTCGGGCGTAATACAGCCAATTGAAGAAGTTGTTGAGATTGCAAAAAAATATGAATGTTTAGTTCATTGTGATGCTGCACAAGCTCTTGGTAAAATAAAAATAAATCTCGAAGAAATAGAATTAGATTTTTTAACACTCTCAGGTCACAAAATTGGAGCTCCAACTGGAATAGGAGCTTTAGTTTATAATGACAAGATAAATTTAACACCGCAAATTTTAGGTGGTGGACAAGAAAAAGGGATGAGAGCAGGAACAGAAAATATTCTAGGAATTAGAGGCTTTGGTGAAGCTGCTAAAATCATGATTAACACAAAAGAAAATAATTGTTCACAAGTAGAAGTTCTTAGAGATTTTTTTCAACAAAAAATAAAAGATTATCGTCCTGAAACAATTATTTTTGGTGAAAAAGCAAATAGAGTTGCAAATACATTGTTAATAGCTTTGCCACAAATACCTGGGGATTTAGCTTTAATCAAATTAGATTTAGAATCGTTTTCAGTTAGTTCTGGTTCTGCTTGTAGTTCTGGTAAAATTTCTAAAAGTCATGTTGTTAGCTCAATGGGTTATGATAAGCTTGCATCAAATTCTGTACGTTTTTCCTTTCCTCCAAATGATGCTATTTTAAATTCAGAAAGCTTGATAACTACAAAAGAATTAGATATGTTGGCTCGTTGTTGGTCAAATTTGTAAGCAAAAAAAATAATACTATGGAGTTTAATGTGCCAAAACTTGTATTTATTAATTCAGATGGTGTTGAAAAATCTGTGGAAGCAGATAATGGATTATCCTTAATGGAAGTAGCCAGGGATAATGATTTGGGAATTGAAGGAACTTGTGGAGGATCAATCTCATGTTGTACATGTCATATTATAATAGATAAGGAATGGTTTTCAGTAGTTGGAGGTCCTAATCCAGATGAGGAAGACATGCTTGATTTAGCAGATGGATTACAAGAAACTTCTCGATTAGGATGTCAAATTGAAGTTAGTGATAAGCTAGATGGATTAAGAGTTTTAATACCTGAAGAGTAAGGTTAATGATAAATATTAACCAAGTGATAAAAGAAATGGATTTAGAGGGCAATCCATCTGATCATCGTGTAGTTGTGGCAATGTCCGGCGGTGTAGATTCCTCTGTAACTGCCGCATTGCTTGTAGAGGCAGGTTTTGAAGTGATTGGTTTAACCATGCAACTTTACGATTATGGTAAAGCTCTTCAAAAAAAAGGAGCATGTTGTGCCGGTTCTGATATTAATGATGCCAGATTAGTTTCAAGTAAGCTTGGAATTCCTCATTATGTTTTGAACTACGAAAGTATTTTTCAAGATCAAGTTATCGATGACTTTGCAGATTCTTATCTCAGAGGTGCAACTCCAATTCCATGTGTAAGATGTAATCAGACAGTTAAATTTACAGATATGTTTGATAGAGCAAAAAACCTTGGTGCTAGTGCGATGGCTACTGGGCATTATATTAGAAGAAAAATAAAATTAGGCAAACCAAGTTTGCATACAGGAATAGATCTTTCAAAAGATCAATCATATTTTTTATTTGCTACAACTAAAAAACAACTTGAATTTGTAAGATTTCCTCTTGGATCGTTAACAAAAGGTGAAACTAGAGCTGTTGCTAAACGTCATGATCTTAATGTTGCAAATAAACCTGATAGCCAAGATATATGTTTTGTGCCTGAAGGTAAATATGCAGATGTAGTAAGAAAATTAAGACCAGGAAGTATTGAAGCAGGTAATATAATTGATGTAAATGGGAATGTTTTAGGTAAACATAATGGTATAATTGATTTTACCATTGGTCAGAGAAAAGGGATTGGTGTTGGTGGTAGAAAAGGGATTAATGATAACAATAGTATTTTATATGTCATTGCTCTTGATACAGAAAAAAATAATGTAGTTGTTGGTCCTAAAGAGTTCTTATCGTGTAATAAAATTAAAATATCTGAATGCAACTGGCTAATTGATCTTATAAATGAAGCAGAATTTAGAGTTTTAGTTAAGTTAAGAAATTCATCACAACCGGTCATAGGAACAATTAAAGTTAATTTTGACAATAGCATTGCCTATCTATCATTTGATAAGCCTCAATTTGGCGTTTCAACTGGTCAAGCTGCTGTTTTTTACGATTTTAAAGAAAGTTCTCATATATTAGGTGGTGGATGGATAACAGAAGCTCCTAATAAGTTAGCAGATATTAACCTTTATAATGCATAAATTAGATCATATTGTATTTGGATCTTTCACTTTAGAAGAGGGAACTGAATATATTGAACATATACTTCAAGCAAAGCTAAGTGATATTGGATATCACAAAGATATGGGAACACACAATAGAGTGATAAGGATTAGTGAAAAGGTTTACCTAGAGGTAGTTGCAATTGATCCTCAAAAGAGGAGTTTAAATAATAGAAAATGGTTCAACTTGGATAACTCAAATTTACAATCTAAATTAAAAAAATCACCACAAATTATTGGTTATGTAATTGAAAATAATAATATAAACATTAATAAGTATTATGATCCTTTTTTTGAAGCATCGCGTGGTAATTTTAAATGGCAATTTGCAATGCCAACTTTTAAAAACACTATTTTCAATAGTAAAATTATAGAAACAGGAATCATACCTAGTTTAATTTCTTGGAAAAGTGAAAAACCAATATACCAAATGAAAAAAAATCAATTTGAACTAATTAACTTTGAAATTGAACTCGCTGAGTCACAGCAACATTTTTATACTTTTCTTAAATCCTTTGGAGAAATTGAGAATGTTTCATTTTCAATAACAACAAGAGAAAGTACATCAATCTTTAAGTTAAAACTTAAAGATAATTTAAGGGATGTGGTTATATCAATATAAATTATATTTGTGAATCTAATTACTTGACTACAAAATAAATTATATTTAGTAAATATTTAATAATTTGGCGGAGTAGCTCAGCTGGTTAGAGCACCGGAATCATAATCCGGGTGTCGGGGGTTCAAGTCCCTCCTCCGCTACCAATAAACCTTTGAATAAAAGGCTACACCTAACTTTTTATAATTTTAGAATCTCAGGATATTTTGAAAAGTCAAAGCAATTGTGACTTAGAGATTGAAATGGGTAGGAACAAACTTTAGGGAAAATTATCTGCACTTCTACACCACCCAAGAAATGCCTAGTTATTCTAAGCTTTAAAAATAAAATTTAAGCTGTATTTGTGGCTGAGGTTTTCTTTGAGAAAAATGTCTGTAGAAAATGCAAAAATAAAATACTAATGTAATTGAAGTTGATGACAATAAAAAGACAAAATTATTGAACAACTACATGAATTATTCAAAGTTGCATCAAAAGGTAAAAGAAAAGCAATGATTAAAAGATCTGATGACAAAGCTTATAAATGAATATAAAGCAAAATCCACCACAAGAGGAAATTGATCAATTAAAAAGCCTTTTAGTTAAAGGTAAATATTCGCTTGTTTTCGAACATGCTGAAAATATTGTTCAAAATTATCCAAACTCTTTTATTATATGGAACTTACTTGGTGTAGCAGCATATGAAATACAAAAATATGATTATGCAATAATGTCTTACAAAAAAGCAATCTCAATAAACCCAAAATATGAACATGCTTACAATAACTTAGGTCTTGTATTAAGAGATCAAGGAAAACTTGATAGTGCAATAGAAGCTTATGAAAAAGCAATATTAAATAAACCTGGTAACGCTTTATTTTACAATAACTTGGCTGCCTTGCTTTCTGAACAAGGAAAGAACAATGAAGCTATAGAGGCTTGTAATAAGGCAATATTATTAAAATCAGATTATGCTGAGGCTTATAATAACTTAGGAGCTATACTTAGAGATCAAGGTAAAATTTCTGAAGCTATAGAAGCTTGTAATAAGGCAATCATATTAAAACCAGATTATGCTGAAGCTTATAATAATTTAGGAGCTATACTTAGAGATCAAGGTAAAATTTCTGAAGCTATAGAAGTTTGTAATAAGGCAATCATATTAAAACCAGATTATGCTGAAGCCTATAATAATTTAGGAGCTGTACTTAGAGATCAAGGTAAAATTTCTGAAGCTATAGAAGCTTGTAATAAGGCAATCATATTAAAACCAGATTATGCTGAAGCTTATTATAGTTTATCATTTTCTTATAATTTAAGAGGAGATTTAGAAAACGGTTTTAAACTATATGAATGGAGACTAAGAGAGAAGAGATTTATTGCTAGAACTCCAAGAAAAAATTTGATATGGAATGGAAAAAAGTCTGTTTTGGGAAAAAATATTTTTGTTTATGAAGAGCAAGGCCTAGGAGATATTATACAATTTGCTAGATATTTACTTTTATTAAAGAAAAGAGGAGCTGAAGTAACTTTCAGAGTTAAAAAAAAGATGCATGCTCTTTTAAAAACATTAGATGAGGAAATAATTCTTGTTGAGAGTGATCCAGACTACAATAATATCGATTTTGAAACACCACTTATGAGTCTTCCCTATTTGTTTAAGACTGATCTAAATACTATACCGTCGATGACTTCATATCTTTATGCTGATCAAGAAAAAATTAAGTTTTGGAGTGAACGTTTAACAAAAGATATTTTTAAAATTGGTATATGTTGGCAGGGAAGCAAGAAAAAAATTGATTTTGGTAGATCTTTTGCTCTAAAATTATTGAAAGATATATCTAAGTTACCAAATATAGAACTTATAAGTCTTCATAAAGGTGAAGGTGAAAATCAAATTAAAGATATTAGCTTTGATTTAACAACCTTAGGTGATGATTTTGATGCTGCAGAAAACGCATTCGAGGATACAGCTGCAATTATGATGAATTGTGACTTAATTATAACCTCTGATACTGTGATAGCTCATTTGGCTGGAGCATTAGGTTGTCCTACTTGGGTTGCGCTTAAAAAAATTCCAGATTGGAGATGGATGTTGGAGAAAAATGATAGTCCTTGGTACCCAAATATGAAGTTATATCGCCAAAGAGAAACAGAAAATTGGAACTATGTTTTTGAGTCAATCAAAAAAGACTTAGAATTGCTCATAACACAAAAGAAGAGAATTAAATGAAGATACCATTAATACCAATCTCTTGGGGAGAGTTGTTTGATAAAATTACAATTCTTGAGATAAAAATAGAAAATCTTCAAGAAAAAAATGCTTTAAAGAACGTTAAAACAGAGCATAAACAACTAAATAAAATTTATAATAATAATTTTTTAGAAGATAAAATTGCAAGAGGTCTTTTTAATGATCTTAAAAAAATTAATCAACAACTTTGGGATGTAGAAGATAAAATTAGGGATAAAGAAAGAAGTAAAAAATTTGACGAAGAATTTATTGAACTGGCTCGAAATGTTTACTTCACTAACGATGAACGTTCAAGAATCAAAAGAAACATAAATAAAACTTTTGGATCTAAAATTATTGAAGAAAAATCATATTCCAAATATTAAAAATATTTTTTTTAAAGTAATTTAAATAAATTAATTACTGCTAATTGAAATATAACTTTGATTATATAGGTTTACCACTGGACCAATTATTATTTTTGTACTTTTATTCATAGAATGGCTTAAATATAAATTAACATAAAACTCTGAAATGTTTCATTGTATCATAATAGAATAATTTAATTATCATTAAAAGTTCATATAATACTACATAAAACGTGTTTATTGACGTATTATTTTAGAATGGTTAATTATAAAGTTTGGAGTTTTTAATGTCAGTTTATGCAATAAAAATATGGTTGTCCAAAAGTGAAAAAGATTGGTTTCTTTATAAAGACTTAGAAGATCATGTGGTACATACATGGAGTAGAAGAGAAAAAGCAGAAGAGGTTATAAATCTTTTAAATTGTCATAAAGCTGAAATCACAGAAGACATCCCAGCTCCAGCTTTAGCACGGTCTACTGAAAAAAAACAAAAAATAAAAGTTGAAAGCTAATAATTGTTCTAAAGTGAAGTACTCAAATAGAAATGATTGGAATGTAAGATTTGAAGTTACATTTTACGGTAATGATCCAAACAAAGGATCATTTAGAGAAATTAAAGAAGATAATATAGTTTTTAATGATCAATTTAAAATTGAAAATAAATTACCTTTTAATAATGTTGCAAATGTTGAAATTAACTTTTTACTTTGGGTTGATACTTTACCAATTGAAAAGCTGACAAAATTACCCCATGATTATAACGATCCAAAAATAAAGTATGACCAAGAAACAGTTGAAGTCTTAGAAGTTATTAAAATATAATTTTGAGAACATAAAGTTAGGAGGATAGTTATTATGAGTATAAAAGGAGGATGTTACTGTAGTGAAATACGATATGAATCCAAAGGAGAAGTCCAAGCCTCTATTCAATGTTATTGTAGAGAATGCCAATATATAACTGGTGGCAATCCTAACGTTATTGTGATAATGCCACTTGAAGGGTTTAAATTTGTTAGTGGAAAACCAAAAGAGTTTAAAAGAAGTGATCTAGATAATGCTGTTACTAGACTTTTTTGTAATAAATGTGGGACTGCAATTGGTACAAGAAGTCCAATGAGACCAGAATCCATTATTTTGAAAGTTGGTACGTTTGATGACCCATCAATTTTTGATCCTAAAATAGCAATTTTTACAATTGATAAACAAAAATTTCATCATATAGATGATAATTTAAAGTGTTTTGATAAAAGGCCTTAAAACAAAAATTTTGTTAATGTCAAATGTTCTAAATGTTGCTGATATATCTGTTGTAATACCCACATATAACAGATGCGAATTGCTAAAAAGAGCTATAAGTTCTGTTTTAAACCAAACTATTTGTGTTAGAGAAATTATTATTGTTGATAATGGTTCAACAGATAATACGTATGAAGTGATACCATCATTATTTCCTGAAATAACATACATTAATGAGAAAAGAAAAGGGGTAAGTATTGCTAGAAACCTAGGAATAAAAAATTGTCACTCATCATGGATTGCTTTTTTAGATTCTGATGATGCTTGGGAACCACAAAAATTAGAAAAACAACTCTTTTTTACAAATAATATCAACAAAAAATATAGGCTTATTCATACAAATGAAATTTGGTATAAAAATAATAAATTTCAAAATCAATTAAAAAAACATCAAAAATCAGGAGGAGATATATTTCAAAAATCTCTTGAACTTTGTTGTATTTCTCCCAGCAGTGCTTTTATTAAAAAAGAAATTTTTGATGATTATGGTTTTTTTGATGAAGGTTTAGAAGTTTGTGAAGATTATGATATGTGGATAAGAATAACAGCAAAAGAAGAGGTTGGTTTTTTAGATAAGCCATTGGTAATAAAATATGGAGGACATGATGATCAACTTTCAAAAAAATATTGGGGAATGGATAGATTTAGAATTAAATCTCTTGAAAAAAATTTAAAAAATAATTGTTTTACCTCAGAGCAAAAAAAAAGTGTTCTCAATATATTAATTAATAAATTATCTATTATGTCAAATGGCGCAAAAAAAAGAGATAATGAAGACATCTACAAAAAATATTCGGAGAAATTGAATTATTGGTCATTGGAATTAGATAAATATAAAAATGAATAATTTTAAAATAAAAAAAACTTCTATTAGATGGGTCGTGGCTTTAAAGGAAGAGGCTCAAATAATCTTAGATTATTTTAAACTTAAAGTAGTTAATGAAAAAACTATTTACCCAATTTATAAGAACGAAGAAGAAACACATTGGTTAATTATATCTGGAATTGGTCGAAGTAATGCAGCAGCTTCAATTGCTTATCTTTATTTATATAGTAAAGCATCAAAATATACATCATGGATAAATATAGGAATTGCAGGATCTGATAAGGGTAATTATGGAGATTTGTATTTAGTAGATAAAATTTCAACTTATCAAGGCAAAAAAAGTACGTATCCATCAACATTGCCAAAGACATCTTTGCCAAAAATGCATTTATTTACGTCTGATGTTCCCATATCAGATTATTCAACTCATGAATTGATTGATATGGAAGGAAGTGCTTTTTTTGATATTGCAAGTAAGTTGTCGTCAAAAGAATTTATTTGTTTGATGAAGGTAATATCTGATGGTCCAAAAAATGATATTAAAGAAATAAATAAGTCCAAAATAAGTAATTTAATAAAAGAAAATCTTTTGAAGATTATCGATGTGATTTCTTATTACGAGAAACTATCTGAGGAAGAAATTCAAATAACAGAAAAACCTGAATTATTTTATGTAATTAAATCGAAATGGCATTTTACAGCAACACAATCTTATAGGCTTGAAACTTTGTTGAAACGTATTGAAATTTTTTGTAATAAAAGAGATATTGAAGAAAAAATCAAACTTTGTGAAACATCTAATTCTGTTATTAATGTTTTAAATTTAATGATAAAAAAAAATTTAGTCAATTGGAGTAAAATTTGATTGAAACAATATATATTGAAGAAGCAATTAAAAATCATCCAAGAACAAAATTTATTTTAAAGAAATTTAAAAATTCTCGAATTATTTCGATAAATAAATATGGAGAAATATTTAATAAAAGAAATCAAAATTTTAGAATTCAAAAAGCTAATCCTAATTTAATTCTGGCTCATAAAAAAAATAGTTTTGTATTACCAGCACCTGAAGGATTTGGAATAGGCTCATCAAAAAATTTTTATTTTTCACACATGTATAATTGTATTTATGATTGTAGATATTGCTTTCTACAAGGAATGTATTCTTCCGCTAATTATGTTATCTTTGTCAACTTTGAAGATTTTAATATTGCCATTAAAAAAACTATAGAAGATAATGTAGGCTCAAAAGTAACTTTTTTTTCTGGTTATGATTGTGACTCACTTGCACTTGAGAATGTTACAGGATTTGCAAAACATATTTTATCAATTTTTAGAACATATCCCCATATTGAAATAGAATTTAGAACAAAAAGTATTCAAAAAGAACCATTTTTGTCAGTGAAACCTATGCAGAATGTTATTTTAGCTTATAGTCTTATGCCAGAATTAATGTCAAATTCGTTGGATTACAAAGCGCCTTCTATTTCAAAACGTATTCGAGTTATTTCTGAATTAGCTTCAAAAGGCTGGAAGATAGGTTTAAGATTCGATCCATTGATACATGGTAAAAATTGGAAAGAGTTATATAAAGAACTTTTAGAAAATATATATAACAAAATCTCTCTTAATGATTTACATTCTGTCAGTTTTGGCTCATTAAGATTTCCTAAGAGAATGTTTAAAGATATTTTTAAACTTTATCCTCATGAATCATTGTTTACTACTCCATTATCTCTTAAAAATAAAATGATATCCTATGACATTGAGATAGAGGAAGAAATGACTTCATTTTGTAAAAACTTATCATTAAAGTATATAAATGAAGATCAAATATTTAAATGTTCTATCTAAGTTTATTGGTAATTATTTATGAAAGATAAATGTGTTTTGGTTACTGGAAGTTCAAGTGGAATAGGTTATGAAATAACCTCAAAACTTCTTGATTTAGGTGCAAAGGTAATTGGAATAGCTAGAAATCATGATAGATCCAATTTAGAAAACAAGAAGTACATAACATACGACTGTGATGTAAGTGTTCATCAGAAATTAGAAATACTTTTAAAACAAATTTTAAAAAAACATCCTGAAATTAATTGTTTAATAAGTAATGCAGGTTATGGTGATTTTGGTCCTCTTGAAAATTTTTCAACATTACAAATCGATAATTTCATTGCTACGAATTTAACCTCACATTTGGTCATAACCAAACTTTTATTACCTCATTTTAAAAGAATTAAAATTGGAGATATAATTTTTATTGGATCTGAATCAGGGTTATTGGGCGCAAAAAATGGAAGCCTTTATTGTACTGCAAAATTTGGATTAAGAGGTTTTTCTGAGGCATTAAGTAAGGATGTTGCGAACAAAAATATAAGAGTAAGTATAATTAACCCTGGCATGATTAGAACTGATTTTTTTAAAAATTTAAATTTTGAGCCAGGAAATAATCAGGAAAACGTAATAAGTATAAAAGATATTTCATCTACTGTAGCTTATATTCTATCACTAAACAGAAATACTATTGTAGATGAAATTAATCTTTCACCTTTAAAGAAGTCGATAAAATTTAAATGATTTAATCGATAATAGTAACAGCACGTCTATTTTTAGACCAAGCCATTGTATTTGATCCAACTACAGCTGGCTTCTCTTTTCCATAAGAAATAACTTTTATTCTATCCGGATCTATCCCTTGTATAACCAAATAATCTCTTACTGCTGTAGCTCTTTGCTCACCTAAAGCTAAGTTATATTCTCTAGTACCGCGCTCATCACAATGACCTTCAATTATAAAATTAAGGTCTGTATTAGCTCTTAAAAATCTTGATTGTGCATCAAGAAGTATTTTTGCACTTGAATCTAGTTTAGCAGAGTCATAGTCAAATAATACCCTATCACCTACAGCAATTAGTTTGTCAGCTGCGGTTTGTTTAGCAGCAGCAAATAGACTTTTCTTTTTATCAACAGAGCTTGAAGTTGAAGTACTACCTGATGCAGATGTACCACCACTCACTACCTTTTGTGAGGCAGTCTCACATGCTGAAAGCAATAGAAGAGAAGAAATAGCTGTAGCTATTAAAATTTTATTTTTCATTTGATTTTCCTATAATATAACCATTTTTAATTAATTTATTAAATAATCTAGAAACGGAGTTGTTTGGTTTTGCACAATGTTTATTTTCAGTAACAAATCTATCATTTACTGCATGTTCACTTAAAAAAATTTCACCAGCATTTTCTGATTTTAGTTTATAATGAAGGATTCCATTTAAATGTTTTTTACCACTAACAGAATAAACTATATCTAAATTATCTTTTCTAAAAATTTTTGTGTTTATTTCAATTTCTGCCATTTTAGTACCCCATAAACCCCAAATTAAAAAAGTGCACATACCATTTTTTTTACTAGGGAGCGGCCACCTAAATAATCGAATGAATTTAATTGTTTTTTTTTAAATAGTCAATCTTAAATGTTTCACGTTACGTGAATACATATTCTTGATTTAAAATCAAAATTAAATTTATTTACGATTGTGAACTCAGTTAATTTTCCAACTAGCATTACTGAGTTCACTTCATTAACATGATAATAATTTCTATCTAGATATTTTTCAAGCTTTGTCTTAAGCTAAAAAAACTAGTTGGGAGATCATTTTTGCAAAATAAAATGGAAAATTTTTTGCAACAAAATTTCGTTGCAGTTTGGCATCATTTTCTTTCTTTTGAAATTAGCAGATCAAAACTTGCAGTTGAAACTTGGGGTAGTGGAAACGCTTATTTAATTTTTCAAGTTATTGCTTGGCATCATATTTTAGTAATGACAGATCAAGCTGAGTCTAAAATAAGAGAGGAAGCGGTAGAACTATGGTTTCAATTAACTAAAACTGGGTTCAAGACACGTAGTGTTTTAACTTATACTCTTATATCATCATTAACTTCGTTAAGTATAGAAACTGTTAGAAGACATGTAAAAAAACTAGAAAAAAATAATTGGGTTATTTATTCAAAAAAAGAGGGTGTTAAGTTTAGTCCTAGTGAGGAAAATAATAAGTTTCTGGCAGAAGTTTTTAATGTTAAAGAAGTTAAAGATTTAGGGCGTTTTCTTGATATAATAGAAAAACAAAAATAAAACACTAGGTTTGAAATTTGGAAATAGAAAACAAAGTTATTGTTGTTACTGGCGGATCAGGCGGTATTGGTCAAGCCTTAGCAACGACTTTTATAAATGAAAATGCAAAAGTTGTAATAGTACTTGATATAAATTTTGATAATTTTGAGTCAGGAAGCAATAAATTAATTTCTAAAGTTTGTGATGTAACGAATGAAAAGGAATTAACTAAAATTATCGATGAAATTAATCATGATTTTGGTCTTATTGATATTTTCTGCTCTAACGCTGGAATATTAAGTTTAGGTAACGAACAGACATCCAGAGAAGATTGGAATAAAAACTGGAATCTGCACGTGATGTCTCATGTTTTTGCAGCAAAAAAACTAATACCTGAAATGTTAAAAAGAGGTAGTGGATATTTTGTAAACACATCATCTGCAGCAGGTTTGCTTAGCCATATAGATTCTGTTACATATTCAACTACTAAGCATGCTGCTATAGGATTTGCTGAATGGATTGCGATTACCTATGGAAAGCAAGGTATAGGAGTTTCAATCTTATGTCCTCAGGCTGTAGAGACAGCCATGACAATGGGCAGAGAAAAAGAGGTTTCAGCGCTTGATGGAATGATGAAACCAACTCAGGTAGCTTTAGACGTCATAAATGCTATTAAAGAAGAAACTTTTCTTATTTCACCACATGACCAGGTTTTAGGTTACTTTCAAAATAAAGCTAATAATTATTCTAGGTGGATTGGTGGTATGCAAAAATTAAGGCAGAAACTAAACTCTTGAATTTTAAATTGCATCTGCTATCGCCGATCCACAACTAATAGTATTTGCTTTTCCTCCTAAATCGCAAGTTCTATATTCTTCTTTTTCTAAAACTTCTTCTATTGCTTTAACAATATGTTCTGATGCTTTTTTAAATCCAAGATATTCAAGCATCATTGCGCCTGCCCAAATTTGACCAACAGGATTGGCAATTCCTTGTCCAGCAATATCTGGCGCAGATCCATGAACTGGTTCAAATAATGATGGAAATTTTTTCTCAGGGTTGATATTGCCAGATGGAGCAATACCTATTGTGCCAGTACAAGCAGGTCCTAAATCTGATAGAATATCACCAAACAAATTTGAAGCTACCACAACATTAAATTTATCAGGGTTAAGTACAAAATGTGCACAAAGTATATCAATATGAAATTTATCCCATTTAACATCAGAATATTGCTTTGCCATTTCCTCTACTCTCTCATCCCAATAGGGCATGGTTATTGAAATGCCATTGGATTTTGTAGCAGATGTTAAATGTTTTTTTTCTGTTTTATTTGCTAATTCAAATGCAAATTTAAGAACTCTATCTACGCCCACTCGTGACATAATAGTTTCTTGCATTACAATTTCTCTTTCAGTATCCGGAAACATTTTTCCACCTATGGAAGAGTACTCTCCTTCAGTATTTTCTCTAATAATATAAAAATCTATATCCCCTGGTTTTCTATTTGCAAGAGGAGAGGGAACTCCAGGCATTAATTTGACTGGTCTAAGGTTAATATATTGATCAAACTCTCTTCTAAACTTTAATAAAGATCCCCATAACGAAACATGATCAGGGATTTTTTCAGGCCAACCTACTGATCCAAAAAATAAAGCATCGTGTTCTCCAATTTGTTCTTTCCAATTGTCTGGCATCATTTGCCCGTTTTTTGAATAATATTCATAAGAGCTAAAGTCAAAGTGATCAAATTGTAGATTAATACCATATCTGTTTGAAACTATATTCAATACTTTTAGAGCTTCTGGCATAACCTCTGTACCAATGCCATCACCAGGTATTACGGCAATATTATATTTGTTTTTTTTCATTATATCTTCCTAAGTAGTTTCATAAGGTGTCCATGGAGCAGCTGTCATTATTTTATTTTCTTGTGTTAAAACAAGTGGTCTAAACTTTGAGGCAAATTTTATAAAATCTTTATCACTATATATAGTTTTCCACAATTCTCTTCTACTATTATCATCTTCGAATTGCCATACGTGAATTATTTGATTTAATGCACCTACATCACCAATGTAATATCTTATAATATTATCCTTATATTTTTTTAAAGCTGGCCAGCCTAAATCTTCATAAATTTTTATAGCTGATGATAATTTACCAACATGTAATGTATAAGTTCTTAATTCAAAAATTTTCAATATTTCCTCCAATATAAAAAAATCTTATCACAACTGCATTATTGAGTTTTGTTATATTTTATTTAATAATGTATATAAGAAATAATAGGAAGATTTAATGCAAATTTTAGAAATTAAAGATTTAGAAACATTAGCAAAAAAACGTGTTCCAAAAATGTTTTTTGACTATGTAAATTCTGGTTCATGGACTGAATCAACATACAATGAAAATGTTTCTGATTTTCAAAAGATTAAACTTAGGCAAAGAGTTGCTATTGATATGTCAAATAGAACTCTTGAAACTAAGATGATTAATCAAACTGTTTCAATGCCAGTAGCAATAGCTCCAACAGGTTTGACAGGAATGCAAAGAGCAGATGGAGAAATATTAGCAGCACAAGCAGCAGAAGAGTTTGGTATTCCTTACACTTTATCAACAATGAGTGTTTGTTCTATTGAAGCAGTTGCAGAAAAAACAAAAAAACCATTTTGGTTTCAGCTTTATGTTATGAAAGATAAAAAATTCATGGAACGTCTTATTGACAGAGCCAAAGATGCTAGATGTAGTGCTTTAGTTTTAACACTTGATTTACAACTTTTAGGCCAAAGGCACAAAGATTTAAGAAATGGATTATCAACGCCACCCAAATTAATTCCTAAACATATATATCAAGTATTAACTAGGCCTATGTGGTGTTTAAGAATGCTAACAACTAAAAATCATTTTTTTGGTAATATTGTAGGTCATGTTGAAGGAATAAAAGACGTAAGATCTTTGGGTTCTTGGATAAGCACTCAGTTTGATCAAAAACTTGATTGGAAAGAAGTAGATTGGATTAGAAAGAGATGGGGTGGCAAATTAATAATTAAAGGCATTTTAGATTCCGAAGATGCTCTATTAGCATCCAAAACAGGAGCTGACGCTATAATTGTTTCTAATCATGGAGGAAGACAGCTTGATGGAGCGTCCTCTACTATAAATATTTTACCTGAAATAGTAGATAAAGTTGGAAAACTAGTTGAAGTTCATATAGACGGTGGTATTAGATCTGGTCAAGATGTTGTTAAAGCTATGTGTTTAGGTGCCAAGGGTACCTATATTGGCAGAGCATTTTTGTATGGTTTAGGAGCGCTTGGAAAAGAAGGTGTATCAAAAGCTCTTAACATCATTAAAACTGAAACAGATATGACAATGGCTTTATGTGGTAGAAGAGATATACATGATTTAAATAGAGATAATATTTATACTCCTAAATAATCATATCTAAAATTATTGTAAATTTTAAGTTTTAAAATCATAATTTTGAATTTGGCTTAACCATGATCATTCGGTATTATTTAAAGTTTTGAAAAGATTGTATTAGCAGCCTCACTCATTTCTTTTATACATATTAGAGCAGTTGGTAGTTGTACAGAATTGCTAACAAAAGCGTGCATTTGACCTGGAAAGAGACGATAATGAACTTCATTTCCAAAAGACATAAGCCTTCTTTTATATGCTTCACCTTCGTCAACTAAAGGGTCTAGGCCAGCTCCAAAAATATAAGTTGGTGGCATGTTTGCTAAGTTAGGTGTTAAAATTGGTGATGCTCTCCAATCAACCTGTTCCTCATAAGAATTTAGATAATGATTCACAAAATATTCTATAGTTTTTTTATTAAGGATCATTCCTTCAAGTTCTATATCCATGGATCTTCTACACATAGTCATATCTACCCAAGGATAAACTAATATTTGACCATGCACTGTTGGTATGATTTTATCTCTTGACATAATTGTGCCAACAGTTGCTAAAGCACCACCGGCACTATCTCCGGACAAAATGATTTTATTTTTGTCAATTTTAAGTTCATTTGATTTATTTATAATTTCTGTGATTGCATCTTTTGTCTCAGTAATTTGAGATGGAAATTTATATTCAGGAGCAAGCTTATAATCAACTGCAATTATTATTGCATTAGTTTGCTTGCAAAGATGCCTGCAGACTAAATCATGACTTTCAAGATCGCCCATTACAAAACCGCCACCATGAAAATATATTATTAAAGGTAACTTATCGTTATTAGTGTTATGAGAAGATTTGTTAAAATATTTTCTTAGTGGAATAGTTCCAAGAGTGCCACTAACTGAGAAATCTTCTACATCTGTTATATCTACTTTCAACTCTTTAGGAGTTTCTGCCATTTTTGCTCTTAAAGCTCTAAGCTCTTGTGGAGTAAAACTCTCTAGAGCAGGTGCATTATTATTTATACGTTCATTAATTAAAGCTTGTGTATCTTTGTCAATTTGCATGTGGTTTCTCTTTTTACTAAATATATTTATAACCATAATAATATTTATTTTAAATCATATTTTTTAAATCTTAATATATTTTATAAAATCAATAATATTAGCCATGGCTAATATTATTAGTGTGTTGACGTTATTAATGTCATGTGCAATATAGGATGTGTTAACAACTTTTATAGTAAAATTATGAATTATAACTCATCACAAGCCGCCATATACCCATTTATTATTAGGTATCAGCAGATATTTAGTTATTTGTTTTTATTTGTTGGAGTTTACCTGTTTTTTAATATGGATAATCAGACATGGAAAATTATAAAATCATCAGTCTCTGATGCTTATATAGGTGTTACTAGTTTTGTGGCTGGAACATTATTACTTTTTTTTACATTAGAGAAGTTTCTAAAAATTGATGTAAAAAATATTCTTTTAAATAGACCAAAATTAGAAGTATTCATAAGTTCCTTTCTTGGAGCTCTCCCCGGCTGTGGCGGAGCAATTATTGTTTTAACTCAATACTCAAGAGGCAAAGCATCTTTTGGATCTGTTGTTGCAGCTTTGACTGCCACAATGGGTGATGCCGCTTTTCTATTAATCGCAAGAGAACCAGTAACTGGATTATTAATTCTATTAATTGGTTTTTTTGTAGGATATGTATCCGGTTTACTAGTTAATTCAATTCATGGGAAAAGTTTCATGAAGATGAATGGTTGTGACTTGATTAGATTAAATTGTAAACCATCAAAGTATAAGACATCAAAAACTTTAGATTTAATCTGGCTAGTCCTAATTATACCAGGCATGATTTTTGGAATTTTATCAGCTTTTCAAATTGATCTTGATGCCTATTTTTCAAATAATTTTATTGAAAATCCAATAACATTTTTTGGATTTTTTGCAGGCTCTTTGTGTTTTATTATGTGGATTATACCAATTATTAGTGGTTACAAGTATAGCCCCTCAGGATCTGATGAAAAGATAATTAGAAGAACTGTTTCAGATACCAATTTTATAACAGGTTGGGTGATTTTAGCTTTCCTTGCTTATGAATTAACTGTTCATTTTGGAGGTTTAAATTTAGAAACCATCTTCAAATCATATTATATATTCATTCCATTAATTGCTATACTGATAGGTTTTTTACCTGGCTGTGGACCGCAAATATTGGTTACTACTCTATACTTAAATGGCATAATACCGTTATCTGCACAAATAGGTAACGCAATTTCAAATGACGGTGATGCATTGTTTCCTGCAATTGCATTGCATCCTAAAGCCGCTGTAATAGCTACAATTTACTCAGCTTTTCCAGCAATAATTGTTAGTTATGGCTACTTGCTTATATTTGAATTTTAAAATTTAGTTAATTTATCAATCATTATAGTATTTTCATTAATTTAATAATAAGTGATACTTGATGAATGGAAATTGTAAAGTTAGTATAAACTACGATTTCAAAATTCTAATGAAAAATAAAGTATGCTAAATGAATTTTAAACCAGCGAATATACCTTCCAATGATGCACTTAGGGTTAAAGCAGTTCAAAGAACTGGTGTGTTAGATGAAAATAAAGCAGAGTTATATGATATTTATTGTTTTCTTGCTAAAGAAATAACTGGTTGTCCAGTTAGTTGGACGGGAGTTATAGATAGTGAAAAACAGTTTGTTTTAGCTAGAGATGGTTTTCCAGATGAAGTACCAATGGAAATGCCAAGAAACCAAACACTTTGTCAATTTGCAATTGAAAAAACAGAACCCTTAATCATCAATGACATGACTATTGATTATCGTTTTAAGAACCACCCAGCTGTTGTTGATTTTGGTGTAAAGTTCTATGCAGCATTTCCTGTTACTACTTCAGATGGTTATACTCTTGGAACATTATGTGTAAGTGATAATAGAGTAAGAAGATTAACAAAAAACAAAATTAAATTATTAAAAGGTTTGGCTTCGAAGTTGTCTTACCAACTAGAAGTACAAGTTAACCAAAGAAAAGGCACAGCTGAATCTGTAATTAATATATTAAACAAACTAATTGGAAATTTTCAAAACCTTCAAATAACAGAAGTAATCACAATTTTAAAATTTTTTATAAATGAACAGATTTCTAAAGATGATGAAGATTTTTTAATACAATCTGGTATTGCGCATAAAAAAAATGATATTCTAGAATTATCTTCAGAAGGAAAAATTTTAAAATCAGAATTAAACCTCAACATAGGAATATTAAAACGTATTAAAAATCTTTCATCTGACAATGAACAACTTATGAATATGTTAGATCTAATTAAAGGTTAAAAATGTTTGGCAAAATTTTAAATTTTAAATTTACATCTATAAGTGAAGCAAAGTTGGCAGCCTCATTTTGCTCTGAAAAGTTTGGTTCAAAAATAAGTGAATATAATATTGTAGGTCTTAATATTTTCATAAGTCAATCTGGCGATCTAAATGTTTCCATAAAATTTGAAAATCCAGACGCATTGAAAAGTTTTGAGTCTAATTATTTAAATATTATTGCTGATCTAAAAGGAAGTTTGGTTTTTAAAGAAAATAATTTTGTTGGTGTTTGTACTTTTACTTATGAAAAAGAGGCCACAAGCACAGAAATGTAGATTGCTTCCAGGAAGGTTTATATATGATAAAAGAATCAGAAACGTTTGAAGGAACATGGCCATTTCTACCTAACTTTTTTCATGGTAATGGTTTTCTACAGCATTATGTAGATGAGGGGCCAAGAAAGGCTAATCCAATTATACTTCTTCATGGTGAACCTACCTGGGGGTATTTATATAGAAAATTCATACCTGAATTATCAAAATCATACAGGGTTGTTGTTCCGGATATGATGGGCTTTGGTAAATCAGAAACTCCGCAAAATAAGGAATATACTCTAAAAACTCATGTAGAAAATTTGAGTAGATTGATAGACTATTTAAAATTAAATAATATCACATTTGTTGGTCAAGATTGGGGTGGTCCAATAACAGCTGCTTATTCGATAAGAAACGTTAATAAGGTAAATAGTTTTGTTTTAATTAATACCTTATTTGGATATAGCAAAGAAGAAAGGCCAAAGAATTTATCTCCTTGGTTTCAATGGATAAACAAACATTATCAAGACAAAACATTAGAAGGTATTTTGGGTGAACTTGGGTCTACACTACTTTCTGTTATGAAGATACCTAACTTTACAAATAATAATATTATTAATGAAACGTGGATTAATGCTTATTCATCTCAGTTTCCCGATAGAGCAAGTTGTAAAGGAGCTATTAATTTCCCATTAGATGCTCTTTTAAATAGGATTGTACCTTATATTGTAGAAGGTATTAAACAAGGTGACCTTAAGTCTTTATGTTCGAAACCAGCTATTTTGGCTTATGGAATGAAAGATAAAGCAATTGAACCAGATTATGCTATAAGAGACTTTAAATCTCTTTTCCCTGGTTCAAAGGTAGTTGAAATGCCAAATGCTGGTCATTATTCTCAAGAGGATGAACCAGAACTTTTAATAAACTTAATAAAAGAATTTATGAAAGAAAATGATAATAAATTATGAATTTAGTTTATAAAGTCTGTTCTAAAGATGAATGGGATCAAGCAATTTTAAATCAATTTTATTCTGGTTCTGATGTCGACAATAAAGACGGTTTCATTCATTTATCTACAAAAAAACAATTGAATGAAACAGTAACTAAACATTTTTTGGGAAAGAAAAACTTAATAATTATATCTTTTAATATTGAAAAAATACAAGATAATCTTAAATGGGAAGTTTCAAGAAATGGCGATATTTTCCCACATTATTATGGGGATTTAGAGACAAAATTTGCAGAAGAAATTTTTGATTTGCATTTAAACTCTGATGGTATCCATGAATTTCCTAAAAACTTTTTCTCCTAAAAAACTTTTTAAAAATTTTTTTTCTGCTTGAAGTCCATATTTTTGTCTTAGATTTTTATTATTTATAGCTTTCTTTAAAACATTAGCCAAATTTTCTTGATTCAAAGGATCTACACACCAACCGGTTTGTGAGTCAATTACAGCATCTGTTACTCCTCCATCTAAACCCGCAATTGATGGAATTTTGTAAGCGGCTGCTTCAACATAAGAAATCCCAAAACCCTCAATAGAGTTGTTTACTTTATATGATGGCATAACAAAAACATCAGAACTTTCTAAAAATTTTTGTTTTAAATTTCCGTTTATTTTTCCAACCAAGAATACGTTCTCTGATAAATTTAACTTTTTAATATTTTCTTTTAATTCTTCAAATTGTAAACCTTCTCCACAAATATTCCACTTAAAAGGTTTCAATAAGTTATTTGCATTTAAATCTGATAAGCATCTTAATACGGGAAGGATGCCTTTTCTTTTTTCAAGTCTACAAATTGTTAAAAGAGAAACTACTTCTGAATTTTCTGTAGATTTTATTTTATTTTCTGATGTTTTTTCAAGTGAATAAGTAGGAGGTATAACTATTTTTTTTGTATTTGAAATTTTTAATTTATCAATCAAGTTAGCTGTATAATGAGAACTACAAATTATACAAGAAGCTCTGTTTAAAGAATTTTTTATTTTTTTAAATTTTTTTTCTTTTGTTAAAAATTCTTGTCCATGAGCAAAGACATATATTTTATTCATAGTTTTAGGCACTGCATTTAAAGATTTCCAGCTGTCACATATGATGACATCATTACTTTTACAAATTACTTTTAAAAATTTTTTTTTAACATATGGTCTAAATATTTTAGGAGAAAAATTATTGTGAATATTAATATTGAAATTTGAATCGCTATATTTTTTTGAAAGAAAATGATCTGGAAAAATATGTATCTCATTATTGATTGATAATCTTTTACAAATTGAATCCATGACATTTTGCATGCCACCAGTTCGAGGAGGAAAAGTTTGTGTAACAATTAAATACTTCATAAATATCTACTATAATTAAAATTAAAATAAATCAAAATGTCTGGTTAAATATTATCTCATATTATACATTAAATTAATTTTGGAGGTTATTATGTTTAAATTAACTTTTAGTCCTGCTTCTCCATATGTACGTAAGGTTTTATTATCAGCTTATAGAGCTGGAATTCAAGATGAATTAGAACTCGTTGAGGCAGGAAGTGAAAATGATACATTATTAAGAGGTAAAAACCCTCTTGGAAAAATCCCAGTATTACAAAAACCTGACGGAGATTTTTTATTTGATAGTAGAGTAATTGTTGATCACTTAAATAAATTAGGAGGTGGATTAATACCTGAAAATGGATCAGAGAGGGATATTATATTAAGTAGATCGGCTCTTGCTGAAGGATTAACTGACGCATCACTTCTTGTTGTTTATTCAGAAAGATATGCAGGAGGTGAAAAACCTTCAAAATTATGGCTAGATTTACAATTAGGTAAAATAGATAAAACATTAGATTTTTTGGAAATTGATATTATTTACTGGTCAAACCCAAAAGGGTTTGATGCAGCAAATATCGCTTTAGCAACTGCACTTGACTACATGTCATTTAGAAATGTTAGAAACTGGAAATTAAACAGACCAAAAATAAGTCAATGGTTTGATGATGTGTCATCAAAACTTTTAGGTTTTGATAAGACAGCTCCTAAATAATAAGTAAATCTAAGGTTGAATTAAAACAGCTCTAAAGTCATTTACATTTGTTAAGGTAGGTGAAGTAAAAATCAAATCATCTATTTTTTCAAAAAATTCATAGGAGTTATTAGCGTTTAAATAACTTAGTGGGTTTATTTTTTTCATGTACGCTTTTTTTAGAGTTTCCTCTGAGATATATGCTCCGGCATTATCTTCAACACCATCTATCCCATCTGTATCAATTGCTAGACAATTTATACCACTTGTATTTTTTAGGTGAATTGCCATTGAAAGCATAAATTCGGTATTTCTACCTCCTTTACCATTACCTTTAACAGTCACCGTAGTCTCTCCACCAGATAAAAGTAATATTGGTTTTTGTAAGTTAATATCTTGATATTTTTTTTCTTTTTTAATTTTTATCGCTAACTCAGCCATCTTTTTACCTTCAATTTTAGACTCTCCTTCAAGTGTGTCTGAAATAATAACAGGAATGAAATCCTGTTTTTTAGCTACTTCAGCTGCTTTTTTTAGAGCCATCATTGGGGTTGCAAGCATATATTCAGGAGATTTATTTAATTTTGGTAATGTGTTTTTTATAATAATATCATTTAAATGGTTATTAATAGAAATCTCATACTTTTCTAATATTTCAATTGAATCTTCATTTAAACCATTAGCCTGTATAGTTGGGCCTGAACCAATATAAGCAGGATCATCTCCAGGGATATCAGATATCATATAAGTTGAAAGTTTTGCTGGAAAAATTGCTTGAGCAAGACGGCCACCTTTGATTTGAGATAAAGATCGTCTTACAATATTCATTTCATCTATTGGAGCACCACAACGTAGAAGTTCTTTATTAATTCTTTGTTTTTCTTCAAAACTAACACCTTTCGCAGGGAGTGTTAGTAAAGACGATGCTCCACCTGAAATTAGAAAAACTACATGATCGTCTTTTGATGATTTTGTAGCTAATTCAAATATTTTTTTAGATGCTAATAAACCATTTTTATCTGGTTCTGGATGAGATGCTTCAATAATTTCTATAAATTTAGTTTTAGTGTAATGACCATACCTTGTTATAACTAAACCTTCTAGAGGAGCATCATAAGTATTTTCGAATTCTTGTGCCATACTTGCACCTGCTTTACCTGCACCTAATACAATTAGTTTACCTTTTGGCTTTTCAGGCAGATTTCTAAATTTACCTTCAGGTTTAGCTGCATCAAGAGCAGATTTCATAATCAATTTGAGTGATTTTTCAAAATTCATAATAAATTTGCAATTTTAGTTAGTTTCTTAAAGAATGACTTCATAAGTTTTTAAATTCAATCATAAAATAAATTAAAGTACAGGAATGAAATGGCTATCATAGAAAATAAATTAATTGGTAATACTTTATTAGTAACTATTAATAACCCATCTAAACGTAATTCAATGGTTATTGGTTTTCACGATGAATTACAATCAACGATCAATATGGGTGAAGAAAATAATGATGTAAACTCAATCATTATTACAGGTGCAGGAGACTTCTTTTGTGCAGGTGGTGACCTCAATGGTCTTAAAACAAGAAGAGCAATGACAGAAGACGAAAGGTACAAAGCATTAGGTCAGTTAAATAGAACAATTCAAGCAATATATGAATGCTCAAAACCTATTATTTCAGCCATTGAAGGTGGAGCGGCTGGTGCAGGTGTTTCGTTAGCTATGGCTTGTGATCTAGTAGTTATGAGTGAACATACTTTTTTTTCATTAGCTTATGTTAAAATTGGATTAACACCTGACGGCAACGCAACTAAATTCTTATCTGAAACTATGCCACGTCAAATGCTTTGTGAGATGGCAATGATAGGAGGTAAAATAGATGCTTCTAGATTATATCAAATAGGTGCTATAAACGTTTTATCTCAAAAAGGAAATGCTAAAGAAACAGCTTTAGAGTTATCTAAAAATTTTAATAATCTTCCAAAAAATTCAATTTCTAGAATAAAGAAGTTATCTAGATTCGCTTATGGAAATAATTTTTCAGAGCAACTTCAAATGGAAACTGATTTAATGGTAAAATCTATGGGTGACAAAGAGAGCATAGAGGGTATTGATGCATTCCTTGAAAAAAGGGAACCGGATTATAAAAAATTAAGGAAGTAGTGTGTCTGGCATATTGATTGCTTATAAAAAAGTATGAAGTTATATAAAGCATCGATAATATTTACTATATTCTTTCTTACATCAGTTAAGGAAGCATACGCAGATAATATTGAAAAATTAAAATTATGCGAAAATACAATTGAAAGCGTAGAATTACAAACTGATATTCCAAAAGGACTTCTTCTTGGCATAGGAAAAGCTGAGGCTATTAGAAAAATCAATAATAAATATATTATCTGGCCTTGGACAATAAATCATGCTGGAAGAAGTTTGTTTTTTGATAATAAAAAACAAATGTCAAATTACATATTTAAACATTTAAAAAGAAATGATTTAAATATTGATGTTGGTTGTATGCAGGTAAATATTAAATGGCATAAAAATAATTTCAAAAAGATATCTGATATGTTTGAGATTGATCCTAACATTTTCTACGCTGCTTCATTTTTAAAACAATTAAAAAATAAACATGGTTCATGGGATAAAGCAATTAAGCACTACCACTCTTCTGATCCAAAAAAAAATAATCCCTACTTAATTAAAGTTAAAAATTTTTGGGAAAAAGAAGTTGGCAAAAAAATAATTAAAGCTAAAAAAATAAAATATGAAAGTCTTAAAAACAGTAAAGAAATTTCACTAGCTAATATGATTAGAGAAAGACAACCTTATCTGTTTGAGAGAATTGATAAAGTTAAGTTTTTTAGAAATATATTTTCGCAAAAATGAATTAATTAATTGATTAAAAGTTAAATAATGTAAATATTTAATTGTTAATTATTTAAATTAGAATGAGGTTGTAAGTATGAATGTAAAAGAAGCTTTCATTTCAAGAAGGTCAGTAAGAAGGTTTCTTCCAGATCCAGTTCCAAACGATAAAATAAAAAATATACTTGAGTGTTCTGCATTTGCTCCCAGTGGGCATAATATACAGCCTTGGCATGTGTATGTGGTTGAAGGAAAAAAAAAGGAAGCTATAACAAACTCTATTTTGGAAACTATTAGAGATGGTTCTGCTACAAGCTTTAAACAAGAGTTTGATTATTATCCAACTGAGTGGTTTGAGCCATTTATTTCAAGAAGAAGAGCGGTTGGTTTTGAACTTTACAAACTACTAAATATTAAAAGAGATGATTTTGAGGCTAGAGAAAAACAGATGCAGGAAAACTTTCATTTTTTTGGAGCTCCTCTAGGAATGTTTATAACTATGGACAGAAGACTCGCAACTGGTACGTTTATGGATGTTGGCATGTTTATACAGAGTATTTTAGTTGGTGCTAGAGGTGAAGGATTACACACCTGTGGTCAAGTTGCTTTTACTAGGTTTCATAAAATAATTGGTGATCATCTAAACTTTAAAGAAAATGAGATGTTAGTTTGTGGTATATCAATTGGTTATGAGGATACAAATGCTCCTGAAAACGCGCTAAGGGTAGAAAAATTAAAATATGATGAATTCACTACTTTTTTATCATAAAAAATTAAATTAATTAATTTCAGATAAAATATATAATTATGAAAATTTTAAAACTAGATAGTGCTAAAACTTACTCTATACCAGATATCTATCTCAATATAGGTCATTTACTTGACCATTTTATGATGCTTATTTTTGCAAAAGCTGCGTTTGATTCAGGTAGAGAATTTGGATTATCTTACGAACAGATAATTGTTTACGGGACACTAGGAGTAATTTTATTTGGTGCCGTTGCACCATTAGCAGGATGGCTTGCTGATAAATACTCTAGAGCTATATTAATTACAATATACCCATTTGGTTTGGCTTTTGGATCAGTTCTAACTGCTCTTTCTAATTCTGTAGAGATGTTAGGAATATCGTTAGGCATATTAGGTTTTTTTGCTGCTATTTATCATCCGGTAGGTATTGCAATGATAACAAAAAGACCAGGTAAAGTAGGTCTAAGACTAGGTATTAACGGAGTCTGGGGTAATATGGGAGTTGCTTTAGCACCAGTACTAACTGGCTTTCTTATAGCCCATGCTGACTGGAGACTGGCCTTTACGATACCTGCAATTTTTTGTTGTTTCTTCGGAATTACTCAATTATTTGCTTTTATAGAATTACAAGAAATTAAATCTAGTTTGAAATCAGAACATAAAAATTTAGAAAATCAAGTTATAAGAGAAGGATGGAAAACTGTCCTTGTTTGTTTAAGCATTGTTACATTATCTGGAGGCTTTATCTTTGGTTCAATGACATTTCTAATACCAAGGTTATTTGAAATAAATTTATCAGAAATTTCTAATGATATTGCTATTACAGGCTTATTAGCAGGTTTTGTTTATGCATTTGCATCATTTTCTCAAATATTTACTGGTTGGTTGGCTGATAAAATACCACCCAAATATGTTTTGTGTGCTATGGGTTTTGGTCAATTAATTTTTATATATCTAGCAAGTTCTTCATTTGATTATAACTTGTTATTTATTATCTTAGCAGGAATGCTTTTCGTCTTTGGGCAAGTGCCTATTACTGATATTATTTTAGTAAAATATGTTCAAGATAATTGGCGAGGTCGAGTTCTCTCTATTAAATTTATGGTTAATTTATGCGCTGGGGCTGCAGTATTACCTGCTATATCAATTTTGTTACAAAATGGATATGATTTTTCACATATTCTTAAATCATTAGCATTTATATCAATAGCAATCCTAATTTCAGGATTACTTTTGCCTAACAAATCATCAAATATAAGCTTAGTTAAATAAAAATCTTTATAAAATGTTAAAATTGCCTAAATTTACGCCATGAGCAATAGTAATATTTTAATTTTTACAGATCTTGATGGTTCGTTATTAAATCACAATAATTTCGATTTTAAAGAGATAAAAGATTTTATTCTTAGTTGTATTGGTAAGGGTATAAAAATTGTACCTAATACTAGTAAAACACATAAGGAAATTAATATATTTTTGGATAAATTAGGCCAAAAATTACCATTTGTGTGTGAAAATGGTGCAGCAATTCATAATGTTGACTTGCTTCATCCTGAAATTAATTCAAAAGATAGTTCATTAATTTTTAGTAGATCTTTAAGTGAGATACTTGAGGTATTTAAAAATAATATTCCTATAGAATTTCAAAAAAAATGTATTTTTGTTAAAGATATGAGCCCTAAAGATCAAATGGAAGTACTTGGTCTTAATGATAAATATTTACCATATGCTTTAAATAGAGAGTATTCAATGCCTCTAATATTTGAGGGATCTAAAGATAACATCAATGAGTTTACAACTTTATTAAAAACAAATGGAATGAAACTTCATGAAGGCGGAAGAGTTTTAAATATTTGTGATAATTGTTCAAAAGGTAAAGCAATGAAAACATTGATTAAAATGCTTAATGATAATTTTGACCTTAAAACACATACTATAGTTGTTGGTGATAGCCCTAATGATATTTCAATGTTGAATTCTTGCGATCAACCATGTGTAATTCCTTTACCTGGTAAGAGAAATTTAATTGAATTGAAAGATCATAAAATTATAAGAGCAACTAAAAGTGCTCCAGAAGGATGGGAAGAAGTAGTAAGAGCTTCTCTTAAGAAAATTAATTTTGATTTAGAAGGATAATACAATGGGTAGTTTTTATCAAAATGGTATTGTTGCAAACTTACATGATTTTTCATACGGAACATCGTCAGAAGATAATTATAAAAAGTTAGAAAGCGATCTTATTAACTTTTCAAAAGATAACCCTATGGAACTAATACTTCCTTGTTTGTTTTCTGAAATAAATGGAAAAGCCTTACCTAATATAATTTCTGAAATTAATAAAACTAAATTCCTAAATCATATTGTTGTAGGACTGGATAGAGCAAACAAAGATGAATATATAAAATCATTTAACTTTTTTAAAAAATTACAAATTCCTTTCTCTATTCTCTGGAATGATGGGCCCAGGTTAATGGAGCTTGATAAAGAACTAAAAGATAAGGGGCTATCGCCTAAGGAATTCGGTAAGGGCAGGAATGTTTGGTTTTGTATAGGAATGGCATTAGCTAGAGGAAAGGCTGAATCAATTGCTTTGCATGATTGTGATATACTAACTTATCAAAAATCTCTTTTGGCTAAATTGTTTTATCCAGTAGCTAATCCAGTTTTTAATTTTCAATTTTGTAAAGGCTATTATCCTCGAGTTGCAGATGGGAAAATGAATGGAAGGGTGTCTAGATTATTGGTATTTCCTTTATTACTTGCAATGGAAAAAACTATAGGTAGAAGTGATTATTTAGATTTTATGAAATCATTTCGTTATCCTTTGGCTGGAGAATTTTCATTCAGAAGAGATCTTTTGCCAAGACTAAGGATACCTTCAGATTGGGGATTAGAAATTGGCGTACTATCTGAAATGCAACGCAATCACGCTAGTAATAGGATTTGTCAAGTTGATTTGGCCCAAAAATATGATCATAAACACCAAGATCTCTCAGAAAATGATGACAATGCAGGTTTATCCAGAATGTCTATTGATATAACAAAAGCCTTAATTAGAAAACTTGCCACTCAGGGAAATATTTTTACTCTTGAAACTTTTAGAAGTATTAAAGCAACTTACTACAGAGCTGCACTAGATATGATAGATATATATAGAAGTGATGCACAGATGAATGGTTTAACATTTGATTCACATATCGAAGA
>CACEFQ010000005.1 GCA_902558885.1 uncultured SAR116 cluster alpha proteobacterium | reverse complement strand
TTATAGCAATCGACACAGAAACAATGGGACTAAACATAACTAGAGATCGATTATGTTTGATCCAATTATCAAGCGGAGATGGAATTGCACATCTTGTTCAAATATCTAAAAAAAGTTTAGATAAACAAGAAAATTTTCCAAATCTTAAAAAAATTTTTAAAAATCCAAATTCAACAAAACTTTTTCATTTTGCAAGATTTGATATAGCTGTTATTGAAAAAAATATATGTAAATTAAATGGTCCAATATATTGTACTAAGATAGCATCTAAGTTATCTAGAACTTTTGGTGCAAAACATGGTCTTGCAGACTTATGTAAAGATCTTTTAAATTTGGAGTTAGACAAACAAAATCAAACTTCTGATTGGGGATCAGAAACCCTAAGTGAATCTCAATTAAAATATGCCGCCTCAGATGTTCTTTATCTTCATCAAATAAAGAATAAATTAGATCAATTACTTAAACGTGAGAATAAAGAGGAAATTGCTAAAAAGTGTTTTGAATTTTTAAAAACACGATCAGAATTAGATTTAATTGGATTTGAAAATTTAGATATTTTTGCCCATTGATAAACAAAAAGTTAACAAAAATTTTTGATAAAAATGAAAATAATTAGTGGTAAAACAATCTTCGCTTCTTTAATTTTTCTTCTTATTATGAGTTTTGTAGTCAATAGTTTTTTAAATAAAGATCATTTTTTCAGCGACGAAGAAACATCTAAAAGAAACTTAAAAAACCAAGATAAGATAATTGGTGTTGAAATAAGACAACAAAATAAACAAGGAGATAAGTTTTTAATTATTGCTGATACATTAGAAGAAATAGAATCAAAAGAAAACAAGGTCATTTTAGAAAATTCGTTAACAACAATTGATCAAAAAGGTGTTTTAACTAAAATTTCTGCAGGTAATGCAATAATTACTGATGATTATAACGATTTCATTTTTTCAAAAAAAGTCAAAATCACCAAAAAAACTAGAAAATTCACTCTTAAAACACAAACATTAACTGGAACTTTTAAAAAAGGTAATTATCATACAAATGACAAAGTTGATATAGTTTCAGGCAATACAATTATAGAAGGTAAAGGTCTTCAAATTAAAAAAAACGGTGAATATATAAAAATAAAAGGAAAAGCAAAACTAAGGATGCTTTTATTACAAAAAAATGCCTACTAAAAAAATAATCATACTTGTTTTTATTTTGTTTACTTCTTTCTCACAACTAGTGTGGGCAAAAACAAATAATAACAAGTCAGAATTAACTGTTGAGGCTGACGAATCATTAGAATGGTTTGAAAAAGAAAAATATTATCTTGCAAAAGGAAATGTTATTTTAAAAAAAGACGGTGTAACTTTAAAAGCAAATATTATTAGAGCTGATTATGTTTTTAAAAATGGAGAAAATATCTTAAAAAAAATAATTGCAAAAGAAAGAGTTGTTCTTACAAAAGAAAACACAAAAGCAACTGGTCAATACATGACGTATGATTTAAATGACAAGATTGCAAAGATATCAGGTCCTTTCCAAACATTTACATCTCCATCTGGATACGTAGAGTCCAAAAAAAATATTATTTTTGATGATGTGAATAATAAAGCAGAAGCAGAAGGTAATGTTAAAATAATTTTATCAAATAAAACTGTAATTTATGCAGATAATGTTAAAGCTAATTTTGAACCTTCTAACAAAACTCTGAAAAAAGCTATTGCTAAGGGAAATGTTATCATTGAAAACAAGGCTAAAGATAGAAAATCTAAAGCTGATTTTGGAGTTTATAATTCAAATGACGAAATTATACGATTAACCGGTAATGTTGAAATATTTAACCAGAAATCAAAACTTTCAGGCTCCAAAGGTATTACAAATTTGAAAACTGGTATAAGTAATATTATTGGTGATAGAAAAAATAAAAAACGTGTTCGAGGAACTTTTTCTCCCATTAAAAAAGAAAAAAAAGGAGATTAAACTGACTAATTTAGAAGAAGAGATTAAACGCTTAAAATTATCCTTAAATGATCAAAACAATAAAAATGCTTCTATGTCTAATGCTTTAAATGATTCTAAAGACACAATTTCAAAACAAGAATTAAAAGTAAATTCTATTTCTAAAACATACAATAAAAGAAAAGTAGTTAATAAAGTTTCTTTAAAATTAAAAAGAGGAGAAGCTGTCGGGCTTCTTGGCCCTAATGGAGCTGGCAAAACTACTTGTTTTTACATGATAGCAGGACTTATTGATACTGATGAAGGTGACATTTTTTTAAATCAAGCAAATATTAATCACTTACCAATGCATATACGTTCAAAAGAAGGTATTGGTTACTTACCACAAGAATCATCTATTTTTAGAGGATTAACAGTTGAAGAAAATATATTGTCTGTTTTAGAAGTACAAAAATATGAAAAGAATTATAAATTCCAAATTTTAGAGGAGTTATTAGCTGAATTCAATTTAAATAAAATAAGAAACTCAAATGGTGCTACATTGTCTGGGGGAGAGAGAAGAAGGACTGAAATTGCCCGAGCCTTAGCCTCAAACCCGAGTTTCATTCTTCTAGATGAACCGCTTGCAGGTATAGATCCCATTGCCATTAATGATGTAAGAAATTTAATTAATAAATTAAAATCAAAAAATATAGGTGTACTTATTACAGATCACAACGTCAGAGAAACACTAAGTATAGTTGACCGAGCATATATACTTTTTGATGGGTCTGTTATAATGTCAGGCAGTCCAAGTGAAATTAAAATAGACAGAACGGTTAGGGATGTTTACCTTGGAAATAATTTTTAAACATTTTTTAAATTATAAACTTGACTGATATTGAAGTTGATATTATTTAACGAACACTTAATTAAAGAATCCTAAAATTTGAAGGTTAAATATGAATATCAACGATATGTTATCTGATGATACTTTCCTAGTAAATTTTGACGGTACTAGTAAAAAACAAGTTTTAAAAGAATTAAGTAAATTAGCTGAAATCAAACTTGGAATAAATTCTAGGACACTCTTAGAAAATTTAACAAAAAGAGAGAAATTAGGTTCAACAGCTGTCGGTAATGGGATTGCAATTCCCCATGCCAACGTGACAAACATTGATAAACCTTATGTTTTTGTATCTACACTAGTCAATGGATTAGACTTTAATTCTACAGATGATATGCCTGTTGATATTATTTTTTTGCTAATAGCTCCAGACAATAAAGGATCAGAACATTTACAAGCTTTAGCTCTTATCTCACGATTACTAAGAAACAAAAATCTTATAACAAAATTAAGAGGTTGTAAAAGCGCTGAAAGTGCTCTTGCTGTAATTTCTCAGTCCATTAGAGATGAAGCTGCTTAATTAATCATTTATTTACCTGGTTTAATATTGGTTTTTTATCTATGTAGTTTAAAATAGAACCTATAGCTTCTGTTGCAATATCGTTAAAACATTCGTCCGTCCAACAAAGAGCGTGTGGAGTTATCATAACATTTTCATGCTTTAACAATTTACTATCAATTGAAAGAGGTTCTTTTTCGGTTACATCTAGACCGGCACCAGCAATTTCTTTTGCCTCAAGTGCATTTTCCAAATGACTTTCATTAATTACGGGGCCTCTTGATAAGTTAAAAATATAAGCACTTTTTTTCATGTTTGAAAAAAAATTACTTTGAATCATACCTTTTGTGTTATTATCAAGATTACAGAGAATTATAATAAAGTCACTTTTGCAAGCTAATTCAGTCAGATCAACTTTAATTGCACCAATTTCTGTTAATTGTTTTTCCGATTTAAATGGATCAAATGCTACAATATTCTTAAAAAAAGGTTTGGACAATTTAATTGTTTCAGTGCCTATACTTCCAGCTCCTATAACCCCTAACGTCTTTCGAGTTAAACCAGTGCCCATATAATTAGTTCTTTCATTCCATTTATCACTCCTTACAAGATGATCTTTTTGTAATAATCTTCCTGCAGCTGCAAAAATCATTGTAAGAGCTGCAACAGCAACCGGTCTTCTAACTGCGTTAGGGGTATTAGTAACTATAATATTTTTCTTTTTCATAGCTTCTATATCAACAGAATCAAAGCCAACGCCAAATCTAGAGATTATTTTTAATTTACAATTAGAATTAGACACACAACTAGCATTTGCTTTTGGTAAATTTAAAAGAATTGCATCAAATTTTGAAGTCATCTCTCTGTCTAATTCAATTATTGATTTATCCATCCAAGATATTTCAATATCTTCTCTATCCTTTAAGAGATTTAATGGCTCCATTCCAAAGCATGGCTTGTTGTAACTATTTAACAAATCACCTGAAATACCAACCTTAAACATAATTTTACTCCATGATAATTATTATAAAAATTATTTAAAAATTTGAGAAATTGATCTAGATAAAATATTCATTTCTGTTCCAACCGCAATCATATTAAATCCAAGTTTGTAATAAGTCTCTAATTCTTGTTTATTATTTACCATTATTCCAAGACTTTTTTTATGGGTACCTGCAGCATCAACAATTTCATTTATTGCGTTTAGATATATCTTTGAAGAAAAATCTCCAGGTATTCCTAAAAAATTAGTTAAATCAAAATGTCCAACCCAAAGACAATCCACTCCATTTATTGAAGCTATTTCCCTTACATTTTCCAAAGCTTTTTTTGTTTCAATTTGAATAATGTTGATTAACGAATTATTTGCTTTTTCAATGTAAGATATAGGATTTTGATTAATATAATTATCGTGTGCAAAACCAAACCCAGCACCACGTTTACCATGTGGAGGATATTTAGATGATTGGACAATTTTGATTGCATCATCAGGTGTGTTTACCATTGGAACCATAATACCTGATGCACCCAAATCTAGGGCTCTAGCTATATAATTATAATTTATTTCGGGGATTCTTATAAATGGTGAAATTTTATTAGCATTTGATATTATAGAAAGGGTTTTAAATTGCTCTAAAGAGAGTCCTCCATGCTCCATGTCAAAAATTATAAATTCACAACCCGCGTTTTTTAGTATAACTGGTATTCCAGGACTAAAAAATTCAAAAATCATTGCACCACGCATTTGGGACAATGATGTTAACTTTTGTTTTAAGTCCATAATCATCTCTCCTAAATTTAAAATATTAATAACCTAGTTTTCTTTCTATTGTGTTAGGCGGTATTTTCCCATTTTCAATACATTTTATTGCATTTGCTATTTGTTTAGCTGCAGTTTCGGGATTTGTTTCTGCAGCTACATGAGGCCAAATCTTAATGTTTTCTTGTTCCCATAGTCTACTATTTTTTGGTAATGGTTCTACACGATAAACATCTAAAATTGCCAAAGAAATATGTCCGGATTGACAATTTTCTATTAAATCCTCTTCAACCACTTGTTCTCCTCTTCCAGCATTTATAAAACATGAACCATGTTTCATGATTTTAAATGTAGAATTATTAAAAATATTATTTGTTTGGATAGTTAATGGGAGGAGACAAATATGAATATCACATGATTTAAGTAGATACTTAAATTTATCTTCACCAATGAAACAATCTATACCAGCAATATTTTTTTTAGTTCTGCTCCACCCATAGACTTTAAATCCTAATTGTTTGAGATCTTTAACAACAACACTTCCTATCTCTCCTACACCATAAACTGCAATTTTTAAGGTAGTAAAGTTAATTTCCTTTCTAGGTTTGTAAGTTTTATTTTTTTGTTGGTTATAATAACCAAATGTATCCCTAATAAAATTGAGAACTGACATAGCTACCCAATGACTCATTGATTTTGCCATAAAAGTATCAACTATCCTAACAACTGGTATTTCATTATCAATTATGTTATCTTTAAGAATATGATCTACACCTTGGCCTAATGATATTAGAACTTTTAAATTTTTTAATGTATTTACTCTTTCAAGCGGTGCTTTCCATAAAAGAGCAGTTATTGCACTTTCTGCTTGATCACTAAACAATGGCACCAAACTAATTTCTGGATAGTGAGCTTGCAATCTGTTTTCCCATTGATTTTGCAAATCAGGATTACTGTTGTTACTATAAAAAGCTACAATTGGCATATTTAAATCCAAAATCAACTAAATGAACAGTTTGGTAAGTATATATTTTAAAACTCCTTAGGTAATGGTGGAGCTAAGGGGGCTCGAACCCCTGACCTCTACACTGCCAGTGTAGCGCTCTCCCAGCTGAGCTATAGCCCCAAAAATATTTTAATTCTTATCATCTTCATTTATTTCTACATTGATACTATTTCCATCATCCTCTGTAATTTCATCATCATCAATGAAAGATATATTGTCATCCATATCTATTTCGTCATCAGCTATTGCACTTTGATCTTCTTTATTTATTTCAAGTAATGGATCATCGTCACTCACAACTTCACCATCCGGATCAACATCGATATCGTCAATGTTATCAATGTTTTCAATATCTTTTGTTAGAACATTGTTATTTTCTAATGAAGTTTTTGAAGAAACACTCTTACCTTTTCTTGTTTTTAAGTAATCGTTAGGATCAAATTCAGCACCGCAGGAAGGACATATTATGGGAGATTTTTTCATGTCATAATATTTTGTATTACATGAAGAACAAATTCTTTTTATACCCCATTCAGGTTTTGCCATATCAATGCTCCCTTATAAATATATTTCTACTATTTGGATTAGACTTAAAATTTTCAATCTGTCAAAAGTTTTTTTAAGAATTTTGTTAACTTTTATTAATTTAAATATATATTAAGCTTTACTTTATAAGGAAATATTTATGAATTCTATGTCTTCAAATAAATCTTCAAACTTATCAGGTACTATCATTGTACCTGGGGACAAATCAATTTCTCATCGTGCTCTTATAATAGGATCATTAGTAACAGGTAAAGTGAAAATTAAAAATCTTCTTGAAAGTGAGGATGTTATTGCAACATTAAACGCGCTCAAAACCTTAGGAATAAAAATTAAAAAAAATAAAAATATTTGGGAAGTTTTTGGTAATGGGATTGGTAATTTATGTGGTTCAGATTTTAGATTAGATATGGGTAATTCTGGAACAGGATCAAGATTACTTATGGGACTAATAGCTGGATCTGATGTTGAAGCAACAATAGGAGGAGATGAGTCTTTATCCAAAAGACCAATGAATAGAATTATTAAACCACTCATGAAAACTGGGGCAGTTTTTGACGATCCTAGTAATAATAATTTACCTATCAAAATTAGAGGTTCTAAAATACCATTACCTCTTGAATACAATAGTCCAGTTGCTTCAGCTCAGATTAAATCTAGTATTTTATTGGCCGGACTATCTTCAACAGGAAATACAACTGTAATTGAACCTACCTTATCAAGAGATCATAGTGAAAGAATGTTAAAGTATTTAGGAGCTAAAATTTCTACAACAAAATTGCCTGATTCTTCCTGGAAAATAAACTTAGAAGGCTTGCCTCTTCTTAAACCGCTTGACATTGAAATTCCTTCAGATCCATCTAGTGCAGCATTTCCTATAGTTGCCTCAATAATAACACCCAACAGTCAGATCAAAATTTTAAATGTATGTGTCAATGATTTAAGGATAGGTTTATATAAGAGCCTTATTGAAATGGGAGCAAATATTTCATTTTCAAACCGACGAGAAATAAATGGTGAACCAATTGCAGATATTTCAGCAAAATATAGTATATTGAAAGGAATTAAAATTCCTAAGTCAAGAGTGGCTTCTATGATAGATGAATTTCCAATACTTTCTGTAGCTGCTATTAGAGCAATTGGTGAAACCACAATGGAAGGTATTGAAGAACTTAGATTTAAAGAAACTGATAGGATCCATGCAATGAGTGAAGGTTTAAGATCAGTTGGTATTGAAACAAAAGTAAAAAAAGATAGTATGGTTATCAATGGTAAAGGACCAGATTATTCTATAAATGGAAATGTTACAATTAAATCTAGATTAGACCATAGAATTGCTATGTCGTTTTTATGCTTAGGATTTATTACTGAAAATCCTGTTAATGTATTAGATACTGACACCATAAACTCATCTTTTCCTTCGTTTTTAGAAATAATGAATAAAATTGGCGCTAATTTGACACACAGATAAACACATAAGTAATATATTTAAAATCAAAAAAGATACTTTTAATGATTGAGATTGCAATAGATGGAACCGCTGCGTCGGGTAAAGGTACTCTAGCTAAAAAACTAGCTAAAAAGTATGGTTTTGCACATTTAGATACAGGACTTTTATATAGAAAAGTTGCTGATGAGTTAATTATCAAGAAAAAAGATACTTCTGCAAATTTAGCAGATTATAGCGCTGAAGTTGCCAGAAATTTAAATTTTCTAGAATTAAAAAAAGAAGATTTAAGATCAGAAAAAACTGCAAAACTAGCTTCTATTATTGCTACTTATCCTAAATTAAGAGAAATATTAACTTTAAAACAAAAAGAATTTGTTGATAAAAATAAAACGAAATTTCCAGGCTGTATCCTTGATGGTAGAGATATTGGTACAAAGATTCTTCCAAATGCTGATTTTAAGTTTTTTATTGATGCATCTATAGATATAAGAGCAAAGAGAAGATTATTAGAAAAAAACATATCTTTCTTGCATGAAAATGATGAAAAGTGTATGTTGCAATACTTAATTAAAGAAATGTATGAAAGAGATAAGTTGGATAGTAGTAGAAGAACATCACCACTTGTTCCAGCTGATGATGCTTATGTAATAGATACAAGTTTAATCGATGCAGATGAATTATTATTAAAGGTGACTAAAATAATAGAGGGAATATAACATTTTATCATAATATATTGATTGATTTCTTGACTTTCCATAATTATAACATCTAAAAAATGCAGATTGTACACTTATTAAATAGGAGAAAATATTGACTCAAACTGAAACGACTGCCAAACCTTCAAATGAAAGCTTTTCAGAATTATTAGATCAAAGCTTTCAAGAAATGACAAGCATAGAAGGATCAGTAGTATCTGGAACAGTAATATCTATTGAAAAAGATATGATTTTGATTGATGTTGGTTTGAAATGCGAAGGTCGTGTTCCGCTTAGAGAATTTGGGAACAATGAAGAAGATGTTAAGATTAACGTAGGTGACAAAGTTGAAGTTTACATTGAAAGGCTTGAAGATATTAATGGTCAAGCTATTTTAAGTAGAGAAAAAGCAAGAAGAGAAGAGGCTTGGGTAAATCTAGAAGTTGCGCTTGAAAAACAACAAAGAGTTAATGGCATAATCTTTGGAAAAGTCAAAGGTGGATTTACTGTAGATTTAGAAGGTGCAACAGCTTTTTTACCTGGAAGTCAAGTTGATATTAGACCTATAAAGGACCTTGGTGTTTTAATGGGAACACCTCAACCATTTCAAATACTTAAAATGGATAGAAGAAGAGGAAATATCGTTGTTTCAAGAAGAGCTGTTTTAGAAGATAGTAGAGCTGAAGCTAGAACTGAACTTGTTGCAAATCTGCAAGAGGGTCAAGTTTTACAAGGTGTTATTAAAAATATCACTGATTATGGTGCATTTGTTGATCTTGGCGGTGTTGATGGTTTATTACATGTAACAGATATTTCGTGGAAAAGAATTAATCATCCATCCGAAGCCCTTCAAGTAGGTGAATCTGTTCAAGTTAAAGTTATAAAGTTCAACGACGAGACACAGAGAATATCACTTGGGATCAAACAACTTACAGAAGATCCATGGCTAAAAGTATTTGAAAGATTTCCTGTAGGTGCAAAAATGTCAGGAATTGTTACTAATATTACAGATTATGGATCATTCGTTGAATTAGAGGATGGTATTGAAGGATTAGTTCATGTTTCGGAAATGAGTTGGACAAAGAAAAATGTTCATCCAGGAAAAATTGTATCCACCTCTGAAAAACTTCAAGTGATGGTCCTTGAGATTGATGTGCAAAAAAGAAGAATTTCTCTTGGCATAAAACAATGCGTAGAAAATCCTTGGGAAAATTACAAAAACTCAAATAAAATTGGAGATATTATTGAAGGCGAAATAAGAAATATAACTGAGTTTGGTCTATTTATAGCTCTGACAGAAGATATAGATGGTTTAGTTCACCTATCTGACTTAAGTTGGGATGGTAACGGCGATGAACTTATTAAAAATTATGTTAAAGGTTCTTCTACACAAGCTAAAATATTAGATATAGACGTAGAAAAAGAAAGAATTTCTCTTGGTATAAAACAACTTAAAGAAGATGTTGCTGCTACAGAAATTGATAATATTAGAAAAGGATCTACAGTTACTTGTACAATATCTGAAATAACAGAAAATGGTTTAGAAGTTAGTGTAGGTGATAATTTAAAAGGTTTTATTAAGAAAAATGATTTATCTCGCGAAAGAGCAGATCAAAAGACAGATCGTTACGGGGTTGGTGATAAAGTTGATGCTACTGTTACAAATATTGATAAAAAAACAAGAAAAATTTCACTTTCAATAAAGGCTAGAGAAATTGAGGAAGAAAAGAAAGCCATGGCGGAGTATGGATCATCAGATAGTGGAGCCAGTTTAGGTGATATTTTAGGTGCTGCACTGGCTAAAAAAGATGAAAAATCTTCTTAAAAAGGTATTACGTTGAATAAATCTGAACTTATAAATAAAATTGCAAATCTAAACCCTAGCATTTATCAAAAAGATGCAAATAAAATAGTTAACGTATTTTTTGATACCATTACTAAAGCCCTCTCTAGAAATGAAAGGGTAGAATTACGTGGTTTTGGTGTTTTCGATGTTAAAAAAAGAAAAGCACGCATTGCCAGAAACCCAAAAAATGGCGCTACCGTTGCAGTTCCAGAAAAACAAGTTCCCTTTTTCAGAATGGGTAAAGGTATGAAAGATCGTTTAAATAAATAACCTTATTCTAGATTTTTTTCGCCCAAAATTATATCTTATTTAAAATGAACAATCTATTTGAAATCAAAGTGTGTGGAATAAATGATAAAAAATCCATGAACACTGCAGTTAAATGTAAAGTCGATTACATAGGATTAGTTTTTTACCCAAATTCACCACGAAATATATCAATAAATCTTTCTAAGGAACTACTTAAATTAAGAAATAAAACAACTAAAATAGTAGCTCTCACTGTTAACCCGAATGACGATTTTTTAAATGTAATTAAAAAAAATATTAATCCTGACTATATACAACTTCATGGAAACGAAAATTCAAGAAGATGTCTTGATATTAAACAAAAAATAAATCTTCCCTTGATAAAGGGTATCAATGTTACAAATAAAGTTGATCTATTAAGAACAAATAGAGAATTTGAGGATATCTGTGATATCTTACTACTCGACGCTCCATCTGAATCTTTACCAGGTGGTAATGGTAAAAAATTTGATTGGGATATTCTTAAGGATTTTAAATCAAAAAAAAAATGGATGCTAGCAGGAGGATTAAGCATAGAAAATATAGAAAATGCCATTGATATTACTAAAGCACCCGCAATAGATATTTCTTCAGGCCTGGAAATTAGGAAAGGTATTAAAGATTCTAAATTAATTGAAGATTTTGTAATTAAATGTAAAAGTTTATAATGGTTTGCTTATGACGAAAATGAATTTAAATAGTTTAAAAACTGGTCCAGATGCTTACGGTAAGTTTGGCATTCATGGTGGAAGATTTGTTGCTGAAACTCTAATGCCATTAATTTTGGATGTTGAAAATGCATATGAAAAGGCAATAAAGGATCAGTCTTTCATTAATGAATTAGATATGTATAGAAGAGATTATATTGGAAGACCTAGTCCATTATATTTTGCAGAAAGGCTAACCGAACATTTTGGTGGAGCAAAAATTTATTTAAAAAGAGATGAACTCAATCACACTGGGGCTCATAAAATTAATAATGTTATAGGTCAAATATTATTAGCCAAAAAGATGGGTAAAAATAAAATTATTGCTGAAACTGGAGCAGGTCAACACGGAGTTGCAACCGCGACAGCATGTGCCTTGTTTGGTTTTGAGTGCGAAGTCTTTATGGGTGCTAAGGATATTGAGCGTCAAAAACCAAATGTTCAAAGAATGCAATTATTAGGAACTAAAATTAATCCAGTAACCTCTGGTACCGGCACATTAAAGGATGCAATGAATGATGCATTAAGATACTGGGTAACTAATGCAAATACTCATTTTTATATTATTGGAACTGCAGCCGGACCACACCCATATCCTAAAATGGTAAGAGATTTTCAATCTATCATAGGTGAAGAGGCAAAAAAGCAAATTTTAGAAAAGGAAAATAAACTTCCAAATGCTCTAGTCGCTTGTATTGGAGGAGGATCAAATGCACTAGGCTTGTTTCATCCTTTCCTTGACGACGAAGATGTTGAAATATTTGGTGTAGAGGCAGCAGGTAAGGGACTGAATTCCAATCTACATGCTGCTTCGCTTGCTGCTGGTTCTCCAGGAGTACTTCATGGGAATAGAACTTACTTACTTCAAGATGATGATGGTCAAATAATTGATGCCCACTCAATATCAGCAGGTTTGGATTATCCTGGTATTGGACCAGAACATTCGTGGCTTCATGATATTGGTAGAATTAAATATTTATCAACAACAGATGAACAGAGTTTAGCTGCTTTTAAGTTATGTAGTAATTTAGAAGGTATTATTCCTGCTCTTGAACCTGCTCATGCCTTACATATTACAGGGAAACTTGCTTCTGAAAGAAAAGGCCAAATTATAATTATGAATATGTGTGGTAGAGGAGATAAAGATTTGTCCACTGTGTTACCTTTATTAATGAAAAATGATATTTAATATAAAACTATGAATCGATTAAAAAAAACTTTTGATAAATTAAATAAAAACAATAAAAAAGCCTTAGGAATTTTTATAACCGCTGGCGACCCTAATTTCGAAAGTTCTTTGAAACTTATTACTAACTTGCCTGATAATGGTGCAGATTTTATAGAAATTGGTATGCCGTTTTCTGACCCAATGGCGGATGGTCCATCTATTCAATTATCAAGTCAAAGAGCTTTAAAATCAGGTATGAACCTTTATAAATGTTTATCACTAATTAAAATTTTTAGAGAAAAAAATAGTCATACCCCTATTATATTAATGGGCTACTACAATCCAATATATAAGTTTGGAAAAGAAAAATTTATTAAAAATTGTATAGAGTTAGGTGTAGATGCTCTTATCATTGTAGACTTACCACCCGAAGAAGATGACGAGTTCTATTATGAAGCTAAAAAAAATAACCTCTCTATGATAAGATTAGTTACTCCTACTACTGATGAAAAAAGACTTAAGAAGATTTTGTTAAATGCTACTGGATTTGTATATTATGTTTCAATTACAGGAATTACTGGTACTCAAGCCCCTAACATTAAAAGCGTCCAGCATAATATAGAAAAGATTAGAAAGGTAACAGACTTACCAATTGTCATTGGTTTTGGTATCCGATCATCAGCTCAAGCAGCTTTGATGTCAAAGTCGTCCGACGGTATTGTGATTGGATCTGCAGTAGTTGATTTAATTAAAAAAAATTTAGATGATGATGGTAACTCAAGTGGTGAAGATTTAATTGAATGCTTAGATTTGACTAGAGAAATATCAAAAGTTCTATAACATAATTAAGCCTTAATTATTTGGTTAGTTGGCATAAATTTAAAGGGAAAGATAATTGAATTGGATTAAAGAAACAGTTCTACCTAAGTTTAAAGCTTTTGTTAAAATTAAAGAACCTGAGGAAGTATTATGGATAAAATGCAAATCTTGTTCTCAAATGATATTTCACAAAGAATTTTCTGCAAATAATAATGTTTGTAAAACATGTGGTTTTCATGATCATTTATCCGCAAAAGAAAGAATTGAGTTTCTTCTTGATAAAGGCTCAATAGAAAACATCATAGTTCCAAAACCAAAATTAGATCCACTTAATTTTAAAGATAAAAAGAAATATAGTGATAGAATAAAAGATGCTCAAAGCAAAACCAAACTAAACGACGCTTTATTAGTTAGCTTTGGATTAATTGATAAAACACCGGTAATCTTGGCATGTTTTGATTTTGCATTTATGGCAGGATCAATGGGTAGATATGTAGGAGATGGATTAATTTTAGCGTCCGAAGAGGCTATTAAAAGAAAATGTCCACTTATTGTTGTTCCATCTTCTGGTGGAGCAAGAATGCAGGAAGGTATATTTTCCTTAATGCAAATGCCAAGATCAACAATTGCAATTAACAAAATTAAAAAAGCAAATCTACCATACATTGTTTTACATGCAAATCCAACTACTGGTGGTGTCACAGCAAGCTTTGCTATGCTTGGTGATATACATATTGCAGAACCAGGAGCAATTATTGGATTTGCGGGAAGAAGAGTTATAGAAGAAACTGTCAAAGAAAAATTACCTGAAGATTTTCAAACTGCAGAATATTTAAAATCCCATGGTATGATAGATATAGTAGTTCCTAGATCAGAACAAAAAATTAAAATTTCAAAATTATTAAAGTCTCTAACTTTTTATTTAAATTAATATGATTAATTGCTTCATCTAAATTGAATAATACCAAAAAAAAATTATCTTCAACTTTAAACAGGATGTTTAGCTTACATCCAAAGCTAATAGATTTTGATCTTAAAAGATTAAAACTTTTAATAAATAAATTTGATAACCCACAAAATACTCTAAATAACGTAATTCATATTGCAGGGACAAATGGTAAAGGCTCAACTGCAGCATTCCTGAAAGAAATTTTAGAATCTCATAATTTGTCAGTTAATATATATACTTCTCCACATCTAATAAATTTTAATGAACGAATTAGAATAAACAAAAAATTAATTTCAGACGAAAATTTAATAAATATATTAGAAGAAGTTGAATTAAAAAATAATCATAATCCAATAACATTTTTTGAAATTACTACCGCTGCAGCATTTATTGCCTTCAAACGGTTTCCTAGTGATATTAATATTTTTGAGACTGGGCTGGGTGGAAGATTAGATGCTACCAATATTATAGAAAATAAAAAACTTACTATAATTACTAAAATTGGCTATGATCATGAAGAATACCTTGGGAAGAAAATTGAAAAAATAGCAAAAGAGAAAGCAGGAATTTTAAGAAAAGATATTCCTGTCATAATTGCTAAACAAACTAAAGATGAAGCGCTGAAAATACTATTGAATTATGCAAAAGAAATAAATTCAAATGTAATTGAGCTGGATCAAATTTCAAAAGATATAAAATTAGGATTGTTTGGTGCCTTTCAATACGAAAATGCATCAACAGCATTTACAGCTGCTAAATTTCTAATACCATCAATTTCCTTAGCCAGAGTTAAGCAAGGACTTGCAAAAACTTCATGGCCTGGAAGAATCCAAAAATTAAATTATGGTAAAATTTTTAATCTCAGAAAAAATATTACCATAATTGATGGATCGCATAATCAAGATGGTGCTATTGTTCTTGATCAATATCTAAGTAAAGAAAGTTTAGGTAAATGGAACCTAATTATTGGGATGTTAAATAACAGAGAAGTGAGAGGTTTTGTTGAAATCTTTAAAAACCACATTGATCAAATTTATGCCATTACTATACCTGGGTCACCAAATACTTTCTCAGCCCTAGACATTAAAAACAAATTAGATGACTTAGGTTTTAACACGAATATTTCAAACAGTTTAGAAAACGCTCTTAAAGAAGCCGACGATAAAATTCCCTTGTTAATAACTGGATCTTTATATTTAGCAGGTAATGCGTTAAAATTCAACGAAACGATTATTGATTAGATTGTATCTTTAATCCATGACTCAAGAGCTGATTTCGGAAGAGCTCCCATCTTCTCAGAAATTTTTTCTCCATCTTTAAATATCATTAAAGCAGGAATACTTCTTATACTATATGCTTGAGATGTTGAAGGGTTTTCATCTACATTAATTTTAACTACTTTTAATTTATTACTCATTTCTTCAGATAATTCTTCTAGAGAAGGTGCAATTGCTTTACAAGGTCCACACCAATCTGCCCAAAAATCTACCAATACGGGTTCCTTAGATTCTAATACATCTACTTTAAAGTTTTGGTCATTTGTTTTATTTGTTGCCATTTTAATCTCTCCTTAGTTAATATAATTTAAAATTCATTGATATTGATTTTCAAGATCTTGTAGAAAATTATCCCAATCTTCTAAAAATAACAATTTTTCATCATCACCTTGTCTTTCATATTCTTCACGTAAATTATCTAGTTCATTATATGCCTTAGGGATTGTATTCCATTTTTCATTATCAGTGCTTAAAATCTGATTAGCAATAATTTTATGGATATTTTCATAATCAGACTTTGGGAGCACATGAGGCATTTCTTCATAAATTAATATATGAGCAAAATATTTATAACGTTCATCTTTAAACTGATTTGCAATATAAAATTTTTCTTCCCAATCAGCGTTATGAAAATCAATCATTTTGGATTTGTCATAATTATCTGGAAATCCACCAGAATAAATGCTTTCTTCGGGCATTATATCAACCTGTGAATTAGTCATTTTTTTTGTTTCGTACTCTTCAAAAAGAATGGTTTGAATCTTATTTTTAAAATCAGGGCTATTTTTAATAATTTCTGCTCTATGAGCTAAAACTTCCATACCAATTGTTTGATACATTGGTATTTTATCAATAAAGCTTGTATCTAATAAGATAGGATTTTTATTATTTTTAACTTCTCTAATTAACTTAGGTTTTTGTTTCATTTTAACTTTTAAATCTTGAATAGACATATCAATATAATCAATTGGGTCATGCAACAAATCAAAACATTGGGGATAATTAAATTGATTTTTGCAAACATAGGTAACAGCGTGAGCACTAAATTTACCAAAAAGATATTCATCCATACAAACAATATTATTTTGAATTAGAAAATTATCCACATCAATTTTATTATTATTTTTAAGCCCAGAATTCCAAACCTTATTAGAACTTATCTGCAAAATTTTAGCAATTTCTATTGTAGCATCAACGTCACCCATAGCATCATGAGCATTGTGATCAATATTATTAAGTTTAGTTAAGACATCTAATTTGAAAACTTGATTTCCCTTTTCATTTACACCAACTTTTAAACAATCAGGATAATAAAATTTAGATGTTCTAGTCATACCAATTACATCAGCTCTTTTGTTACCATTAAATTGTGTTAAATAGGGCTCAAAAAGATTTCTAAAAAAAGTTTTTCTAATAAATTCTTCATCAAAACTTATTGAATTATATCCAACAAAAATTGCAGGTGACCATTTTTTAAATGTTGTTTCTATTTTTTTTGTTAATTCATAATGTGATAAATTTACCTTTTTTAAAATTTCAACAGATGTTTTATTTACAATTAATGCTTTAGGATACGGTACTAAACCTTTTTTTAATCGACATCTTTCTTCAAATTTGTCAATCAAATTAAATTTATCATCTGTAAGAATAGCAGCAACTTGAATAATTTGATCCCAGGCAGAATTTCTTCCTGTAGTTTCTAAGTCATAGAAGACATAATTCAAATTATTGACCTCACAAAGCAAAAAAGTTATGTAAATTTTTAATTTTATTATCCCATTTTTTTGAACCAGATAAAGAAATTTTTCTATATTCGGATAAGTTACTTTGATTATTATTTATGATTTCAATATCAACACTCAAGGGATTAAATTGACTTAATTCATATTTAAATTTTGGCCACTCAAGGATAATAATTTTTTTTTTTATATCTTCAAAAACACCAATCTCTTCCACCTCTTCAAAACAATTAATCCTATAAAAATCACAGTGCCATATTTCTTGATATTTTTGCAATGGATATGTTTGAATGATATTAAATGTAGGGCTTACAACTTCATTAATTTTTGTTAAATAATTTATGATTGATTTACATAAAAAAGTTTTTCCAATACCTAAATCACCATCAAATGTAATAACATCACTTATTGAAAATAGCTTTGCTAATTGTATACCAAAGTTGTGCATTTCAGATTTTGATTTAATCGTTGTTTCTAATATCAATTTCATTAATTAATATCTATAATTGTCTGATTTAAACGGTCCTTCCACTGGGACACCAATGTACTCAGCTTGTTCATTTGAAAGCTTACTTAAAGTAGCACCAACTTTATCAAGATGTAATTTAGCAACTTTTTCATCTAAATGTCTTGGTAAAGTATATACCTTATTTTCATAATTATCTGGCTTTTCCCATAACTCTATCTGAGCAAGAACTTGATTGGTAAAAGAAGCACTCATTACAAAACTCGGATGTCCAGTAGCACACCCTAAGTTAACCAATCTTCCTTTTGCCAAAACAATTAGACGTTTACCGTCTTGAAACTCAACCTCATCCACTTGAGGCTTAACCTCTGACCATTTCATATTTTGAAGTGATTCAACTTGAATTTCTGAATCAAAGTGGCCAATGTTGCAAACGATTGATCTGTCTTTCATTTCTCTCATGTGATCCACAGTGATAACATCTTTATTTCCAGTTGCTGTAACAAATATGTCACCTCTTGAACATGCCTCTTCCATAGAACATACTTCATATCCCTCCATTGCTGCTTGCAATGCGCATATCGGATCAATTTCAGTTACAATCACTCTAGCTCCACCTTGACGAAGTGAAGCTGCAGATCCTTTCCCAACATCACCATAACCTGCAACAACAGCAACTTTACCAGATAACATCACATCAGTGGCTCTTCTAATGCCATCTACTAGAGATTCTCTACATCCATAAAGATTATCAAATTTAGATTTTGTTACTGAGTCGTTTACATTGATTGCAGGAAATGGAAGATCTCCTTTTTCTGCCATTTGATATAATCTAAGAACCCCTGTAGTTGTTTCTTCAGTAACGCCTTTAATACCATTTTTAACTTTTGTGAACCATCCTGGAGAACTTTCAAGTCTGGATAAAATTTGTGACTTAAGAGCCTCTTCTTCTTCATTAGCAGGGTTAGGTAGAACTTGATCACCACTTTCTGCTTTAGCACCTAGTATAATGTATAAAGTTGCATCACCACCATCATCTAAAATCATATTTGCAACGTTGTCCTCCGACCAAGTAAATATTTTATCTACGTAACTCCAATATTCTTTTAAGGTTTCTCCTTTTTTTGCAAACACTGGAATATTTTGTTTTGCTATTGCCGCTGCTGCATGATCTTGAGTTGAGAAAATGTTACAGCTAGCCCATCTAACACTAGCCCCAAGACTAGTTAAAGTTTCTATAAGGACAGCTGTTTGAATTGTCATATGCAAACAACCAGCAATCCTTGTACCTTTTAATGGTTTATCCTTTGAAAATAGTTCTCTACATGCCATTAATCCTGGCATCTCAGTTTCAGCAATTGAGATTTCTTTTCTTCCCCATTCAGCAAGATTTATATCTGTAATTGAATAATCCTTCATAATAATCCTTATTTATTTTAATAATCCTATAACATTTAAAATTACTCATTAAAAGCTCGAATTAAAACATTTAAAATTTAAGTTTTGACTTCTGGAAAAGTAACTTTGACGCTACCCCCAAGACATTCCTTTTTTTTATTTAAACGATTTAAAGCCTCTATTGATCCACCATGTGCTTCAACAATTTGTTTAGAAATAGACAATCCCAAACCTGAATGATTCCCAAATTTTTCATTTTTTGGTCTGTCTGTATAAAATCTGTTAAAGACCTTCTTCAGAGATCCTTTTGAAAAACCTGGTCCATTATCTTCAACTATAATGGTAACGTTTACTAAATTTTTTTCTAATATAACATTTATAAAATTGTTTTCCTTTGAAAACGAAGCTGCATTTTGAATTAAATTATCGAAAACTTGTGCAATCTTATTTTCGTCACCTAAGATATAAATATCTTCAGTATGTTTTAAAAGATTAATTTTTGATTTTATTGTAGACGATCTAATATCAACAAGAGTTTCGAGAAGATTTGAAATATTTATTTTTTTTATTTCTATTCTTGATAATTCTGCATCTAGTCTAGAAGCAGCAGAAATATCATTTATCAATCTATCTATTCTTTCAACGTCATTTTGTATTACTTTAATTAATTTTTTTTGTTCACTCATACTTCTAACTTTTGTAATTGTTTCAGAAGCAGACCTAACAGATGTTATTGGATTTTTTAACTCGTGGGCCACATCAGCAGCAAACTCAGCAATATGATCTATTCTTTTTTGTAATTCATTAGTCATTTTAAAAAAAGATTGTGCTAAATTACCTATTTCATCTTTCCTATTTCTAAATTTATCCAGACTAAAAGTTTTAAGTGTTTTATCCTCTGCAATTTTATCTGCTTCATTAGATAATCTAACTATAGGATTGGTAATTGATCTTCCTAAATAAATAGCGAGAGCCACTGTTGCTAATAAGATAAGACCAAAAGCTTTAAAAAGCTCAGTTTCCAAATTGATTAATTCTTGTTCAATTTTTTTTCCAGAAACAGAAAGAAGAACTGCTCCTCTTACCATACGAATGTTTTTGATTGGTATAGCTACAGACAAATAAAGTTTACTTTTACTATCTTGTCGTAAGATTTTTTGAGTTTTCCCTTTTAGCGCCATAATAACTTCTGGGAAGTCCTCAAATGAAAAAATTGTATTATCTCTATAAAGAGGTAAATTCAGAGGTTTTGAGATTAAATTTGAAAATAAAGATACAAATTTTGATAAAGTGTTTGTAATTGAAAAACCATTGTCAACAGCTGGTAATGGGCTTACTTCAACAAAAGGACTGTACTTCATACTTGCTTTTGTGTCTGCTATTAAATTTCCATACATATTAAAAAGTCTTGCTCTTATATTAGACCCATATTCAACCTTTGGAATAAGACTTTGTAGAGCTGGACTTGATATTTGATTATTCTGGATTAATCCATACTGATTTTCTGCCAACGCAAGCGCTTTAGTCAGCGTTAAACCTTGTCTTTCAATAGCTGCAAATTCAGACTTAATTAGAATATCTTGATACTTATTAAAATAAATTAAAATAATTGGGTATAATATAACAGGTAATAATATTATAAATAATATCCTCATTTTTAGAGGAAAATATAACTTCTCCATTTTTTTTAAAATAAATTTCAATTTTTATAAATCTCTATATCTATATCCCACACCATATAAAGTTTCAATATGGTCAAAATTTTTATCAAAAACCCTAAATTTTCTTCTCATTCTTTTAATATGACTATCAATTGTTCTGTCATCTACATATATAGTTTCACCATAGGCTGTATCAATGAGTTGATCTCTGTTTTTTACTAATCCAGGTCTTTGAGCTAAAGAATACAGAATTAAAAATTCAGTGACTGTAAGTCTTATTTCTTTTCCTTTCCATTTACAAAGATGTCTATCTGGATCAAGTGATAAATCATTCCTTTGAATTAACTTATCTGAAACATCATTGTTTTTATATGAACTTCTTCTCAGTACAGCTCTTATTCTTTCAATCAAAAGCTTCTGGGAAAATGGCTTAGTAATATAATCATCAGCTCCCATTCTAAGTCCAATTGCTTCATCAATTTCATCATCTTTACTGGTTAAAAAAATTACGGGAACGTCATTTGATTCTCTTAGTTTTTTTAAAACTTCCATGCCGTCAAGTTTAGGCATTTTAATATCTAATATTGCTATATCAGGTGTATTTCTTTGAAGTGCTATTAGACCTTGTTCACTGTCATTATAAGTTTCTACTACCCAGCCTTCAGCTTTTAAAGCTACCGAAACTGATGTTAAAATATTATTATCATCATCAAGAAGAATTATTTTTTCACTCATTCTTTTGCCTATATTTTAATTAAAATTTAGTTATATGATAATTTGAGTAGAAAATTTAGGTTTATTCAAGGCTAAATTACGTTAATTTATGTTCATAATGTCTAATGAGCCTCAGCCCAATTATCTCCAAAACCAGTGTCTACTTTTAAGTTAACGTTCAATGAAACTCTAGGTAAATTAGCATGCTCCATAATTTCTTGGATAATCTTAGAATATTTATCAATACTGGTTTCTTTTATCTCAAATACGAGCTCATCATGAACTTGCATAAGCATTGAAACGTTATTTTTATGATTAAATAAATTTTTGTGTATTTTTACCATTGCTAGTTTTATTATATCAGCAGCTGATCCTTGAATAGGCGCATTGATCGCTTGCCTTTCGGCAAATCCTTTTAACCTTTGATTTTTAGAATTGCTGTCATTAATATAAATGCGTCTATTGAACAGAGTTTCTACGTATCCATTTTCTTCTAAGTTAGATTTAATCTCTTCCATATAATCTCTAATTCTTGGAAATCTTTTGAAATATGAATCTATAAATTCTTTAGCTTCAATTGCAGAACACTTCAATTGTTTTGCAAGACCATACGCAGAAATACCATATATAATTCCGAAATTTATAGCTTTAGCTTTCCTTCTTAAATCTGATGTTATCTCATTTATGGGGATTCTAAAGACTTTTGAAGCAGTATCAGAATGAATGTCTAGATTATTATTAAAAGCATCCAACATTTTCATCTCATCAGCTATATGCGCTATTAACCTTAATTCGATTTGTGAATAGTCCATCGATACTAATTTAAAACCTGGCTTAGACACAAACGCTGTTCTAATTAATCTTCCTTCTTCTGTTTTTATGGGAATATTCTGTAAATTTGGATTTGAAGAGGACAATCTTCCAGTACTAGCACCAACCATTGAGTAATTAGTATGTACTCTGTTAGTTTTTGGATTTATTTGTTCAACTAATGCATCAGTATAAGTACTCTTTAACTTTGAAAAATGTCTCCAATTTAAAATAAGTTGTGCAATTTCATGTCCTAAATCTGAGAGGTTTTCAAGAACATCAACACTAGTTTGCCAAGATCCATTTTTGGAGCGTTTACCACCCTTAATCTTCATTTCATCAAACAAAATTTCTCCTAGTTGTTTTGGAGAGCCAACGTTGAAGATTTTACCACTATGATCAAAAATTTTAATTTCTAATTTTTGAATTTCATCAGATAAATTTTTGGAGATTTCTGAGAGTTTTTGAGCATTTATTGTTACACCAGTATTTTCCATTTCTATTAATACATTAATTAATGGATTCTCTAATCTTTTATAAACAGAAAATTTTTTATCATTAAATATTCTTGGTAAAATTCTGTTATATACTGCTAAAGTTACATCTGCATCTTCAGCTGCATAATCCAATGCATCAGATGGTGACAATTGATTAAATAAAATTTTGTTTTTTCCTTTTCCACAAATATCTTCGTATTTGATTGTATTGTGACTTAACTCACGCAAAGCCATAGCATCTAATTTGTGACTATCTACTCTGCCTGAGTCAACAACATAAGAAAGGCACATAGTATCTGCAATTGGATCAATGTTAATGTTTCCATTATGTGATTGTTTAACTACCAATGCGTCAAATTTGATATTATGTCCAATTTTTAAAATGGATTTATCCTCTAAAATAGGTTTAAGTAATTCAATGGCATCATTAAAACAAATTTGATTAAAGGATTTTATATTATCAAAATTAAAGTCTGATTGATTATCAAGTTTTTGTCCATGTCTTAATGGTATATAACAAGCTAAACCTTCTTCACACGATAGAGAAATACCTACTAAATTTGCAATCTTTGCATTTAAAGAATTAGTTTCACAATCAAATGAAATTACAGTTTTACTATAACAATGCTCTAAAAATTTTATCAATTGATCTTTATCTTCAATTAATTCGTATTTTTTTGAAATAGAGCTATATTCATTTATGTTGTTGGTAGGATTATTTTTTTTCTCAGATTTAGAAATATTAGTTTTTAGTTCTCCACTGTTTTCATATTTATTTAGTAAGCTTTTAAAACCATGTGTCTTCAAAAAAGGAATTAATTTATTTAACTCTAATTCAGCACTTATTTTAAATTCTTCTATCTGAGATTTAATAGGAACGTCTTTTTTAAGTGTTACTAATGATCTAGATAATATTGCCTGATCTGCGTATTCTAGTAAATTCTCTCTTCTTTTATTTTGTTTTATCTCAGATGCTCTATTTAATAATTGGTCAAGATTTCCATATTCGTTAATCAATTCAGCTGCTGTTTTAATACCAATTCCAGGTACGCCAGGTATGTTATCACTAGTATCACCTGCAAGAGACTGAACATCAATCACCTTACTAGGATAAACTCCAAATTTTTCAAAAACTTTATCATCATTAATCCAGAATTGTTTCATAGGATCGAATAAAGTTGTATTATGATCAACTAATTGCATCAAATCTTTGTCACTAGATACAATTATAACATTTTTATTCATTTTTGATGCAATATTGGAATATGTAGCAATTAAGTCATCAGCTTCATATCCTTCCATTTCGACTACAGGCAATCCTATTGCGTTAGTAGCATCTCTTATAATTGAAAATTGAGGAATTAATTCTTCAGGAGGATCAGATCTATTTGCTTTATACAAAGCATATAGATCATTTCTGAAAGTTTTTCTAGCAACATCAAATATAACTGCTACATACATTGGTTTAAAATCAGCAATGAGTTTTAGAAGCATTTTAGTATAACCGAATACCGCATTAACTGGTACACCATTACCATTATTCATAGAAGGGAGGCCATAAAAAGCTCTAAAAATATACCCCGATCCATCAATAAGAAATAAATTATTTGGATCATTCAATTTAAGATTAGGTCTTACATTATTTTCAATCTGTGTATTCATTTAATTTACAGAATTCATTTTATTAAATTATTTTCGTATTAAAAAAATTGTATTTAAAACTATCTTGCAACCTATTTGTTTACAGTATTATTATAATTAATTATTAGACGGTTGTCATTAAATCATAATTAATGTCATTTTATAAACTAGTAAATATTTCAGAAAAGAAAGAGCTTAAGTGAGAGAAAAATATTGGGAAATTCCGTACAACAAATTAGCATTGCAAATTGAAAAATTAAATAAAATTTATAATGATGAAACTAAAAATATTGCATTAGATGATATATCGTTAAATGTACCCGTTGGCAGTATATTTGGTTTACTTGGACCTAATGGTGCAGGAAAATCAACTTTAATCAACATTATTTCTGGGGCAGTTATAAAAACTTCTGGGAGGGTAGTTGTATGGGGTCTAGATATAGATACATATAGAAAACAATCTAAACTCGCCGTCGGTGTTGTGCCACAAGAACTAAACATTGATGCTTTTTTTACACCAAAAGAAACACTAAATCTTCATTCTGGAATGTTTAATGTTCCAAAAGGTAAGTGGAGGACAGATGAACTTTTAGAATTAATGGATTTAACCGACAAATCTGAAACATACAGCAGAAAATTATCTGGCGGCATGCGACGAAGACTATTAGTTGCAAAAGCGATGGTTCACTCACCACCTATTGTTATTCTTGATGAACCAACGGCAGGAGTAGATGTAGAATTAAGACAAAAACTATGGAATTATTTTAAAAAATTAAATGAACTTGGTGTTACTATAATATTAACTACACATTATTTAGAAGAGGCTGAATTTTTATGTGATCATATTGCTATAATCAATAAGGGTAGAATCATTGCTAATGAAACAAAAAAATCCTTACTTTCAAAGTCAAATCAAAAAGTAATATTTATTACATTAAATAACAACAAGATTACTGAAAAAGATAAAAACTCTATTAAAAATATTGGTCATGTTAAAATTCGTAAAAATAAAATTGAAATATACTTCAATCCAAAATATACGACTATGAATAAAATAATAGAAATAATTTATAAAACAGATTTAAAAATATTAGATTTATCTACTAAAAACGTTAGTCTTGAAGAAGTTTTTATTAATTTGATTAAAGATAATTAGATGCAATAATTTTATGAACTGGGTTGTTTATATGGTTAAATGTAATGATAATTCTATCTACACTGGGATTTCAAATAATTTGAAAAAAAGGTTAGAAACCCATGCCAAGGGTAACGGGTCAAAATATGTTAGAACTAGATTACCATTTAAATTAATTTACATAGAAGAGTGCCAAAGTAGAGGCAACGCTCTTAAAAGAGAAATAGAAATTAAAAAACTTAATAAAAAAAATAAAGAAATGTTAGTCAAATTATATAATAAAAAAAGGAGTTAGCATGACTATTTCCAAATTTGTTTTTATAGTATCTATGAATATTAAAAAAGAATATGAAGATTTATTTAATGAGGTATATGATAAAGAGCATGTACCCTACTTGCTTAAGGTTTCAGGGGTAAATAAAGTAACTAGAGGAAAAGGGATACCTTTTAATTTTTCTATAGGCGGTGAAACAAAATCAATGGATGCACCTAATCAAAAATTTGTAGCTATGTATGAAATTGAAAATCCAGATGTTATTAATAGTAAAGATTGGGCGATTGCTGTGGAAAAAGGTCGATGGAGTACTCACGTAAGACAACATACTTATGACAGATCACATTTTTTATATGAATATTGTTAAATTTCAATAAACTTAAATAAACTTTTCTTTTGACTTATTTATATTTTTAATATCATATATTAAAAATTGCTTAATTTTATGGAGATTAAATATGTCAAACATAATCGAAACTAAATTTGGTACATTAGTAAATACTAGTAAAATCGCTGCAGGTAGTGCATCTAGTATTAAGAAAAATGGTGCATTCTATAATTTTTCTATAAGATTAACCCATGATGATATTCGTGAGTATTCATTTACAAATCTAGCCAGAGCTGAGTACATGAGACGAGTAATGATTGATCACCTAGAGCAAAAGATCAAAAAAGAAGCTAAGATTTCAAAAAACAACGTGTATTAAATTTTTCACTTTTTTTGAATAAATAGCTATTTTCTTAATAATCAATTGTAACTTAAATAATTCAGTAAAGTTTACCTAGTTGAAATCGATTAAATTTAATTAAATTCAAGTTAATGCACTAATAATTATATTTATATTTTTTTTTGATGATAAATTCAAAAAACTAGTGTTTAAAATATCATTAACCTTAATTTTTCTATGGGAGATATTTTATGCAGGGAGATAATTATGTTTTTTTTCAATAATGCTAGTTTGCTCCCCTCTCAAACAAATATATCATGGTAATGAATGCTTTGGAATTGAAGATACAAACGGTTACCATTTAACAAAGGATAATCGTAATATCAGAATAAACGAAATGGAAACTTAACTTTTAACTGTGCTTAATTATTCTGTAATGATACATAAGAGTTACGTAAAGGTTAATATAAAATATGCTTAGTTCATTAAAGTTTTAAATAAATTTCTTTATTTAATATAGATGGTGCGGCTGAGAAGACTCGAACTTCCACGGGGTTTATTCCACAGCGACCTCAACGCTGCGCGTCTACCAATTCCGCCACAGCCGCAATAAAAATACTCTTCTGCGATAACAAAATGATATAATTTTTGCAAGATAAATAATATATTATGTATGTAATTTAACGGAAGTAATTATCTTGATTAATGAAATAGAATGGAAAACATCAAATAATCCTGTAGAATATGATTTTGCAGTTTTAGAAATGAACAAACGTGTTTTAGATATTAAAAAAAATCATGCTAATGAAATGATATGGCTTTTAGAACATAATTCTATTTTTACTGCTGGAACATCTGCAAAATTAGAAGACTTAAAAAATAGTAATGTAAATTTTCAATATACTGGAAGAGGAGGACAGTGGACTTGGCATGGCCCTGGACAAAGAGTTATTTATTTAATGTTAAATTTAAAAAATAGATTACAGGATGTAAAAGCATACGTATATGCACTCGAAGAATTAATCATTCTTACTTTAAAAGATTTCTATATTAAAGGGACAAGGATTAAGGATCAGCCTGGTGTGTGGGTAAAAGATAATAATGAATATAATAAAATTGCATCACTTGGTATAAGAATTTCCAGTTGGATTACATTTCATGGAATATCTATAAACGTAAATCCAAATTTAAATGAATTCAATAATATTGTACCTTGTGGAATAACGAATTCTGGTGTAACTAGTTTTTATAAATTAGGTAGAAAAATATCTCTAAAAGAATTAGATATCAATTTGAAAAAAAATTTTACCAAAGTTTTTGATAATGAGGGTTCATTTAAACTAAAATAATCACTATTTTCCAAATAACATGTAAAAACATCTTTTTAGAGTTGTGTCAGCCCGGTTCGCGTCTAATCTTAATGTTTTCTCACTATCTTTATTTCCAAAAAACCCTTCTACAGGTTTTTCAAAATGTAGTATTTGATTTCGTCTAATTCTTAACCAATGAAAATCTTTTGAACTTTTAAAGTTATTGATATCTAATCCATCAACATAATCTAAATTATCTTCATCATACAAAATATTATCAATAATAGTCAGGGATAATATAATTACCGTTGCCCACATTTTATTTTTAAAAGCGATGTTGTATTCTTCAAATAATAATTTGGCATGAGGATTTAATTGCGTAGTGTGATATTCATTTAGCTTTTTCATCATAGGAATAAATACTTTTTATTAAAGACAATCTAAAAAAAATATAGATCTATTTAACTCAATAAAAATTTCTTTTCTTTTTTGTGAAGATTCTTTATCAAAACCCCAATTTTCTGCTTGCCACAATTCATCTAAAAACAACAACTCAAAGATTTCATTTTTTGATATATATTTTTTTAAAACACATAATGACAAGAAAATAGAACCTGTAATATTTGTAATTCTATGTAATGCTGAAATCTCAAAAATATCAAACTGATGAATTAAATTATTTAACTTATTATGTAAATTAGCGTGTTGTTTTTGAGGTAAAATACCTTGAAATACTTGTACTTTAGTCCCGATACATCTTTCAATAAGTAAAATTATTGGATCCCATTTATTTTTTTGTAGTTCAACTAACTTTTTTGGATTTTCAGCGCGATAACAAATTAAATCAGTATCAATATAACCAAGTATATCATTGATATAGAAATTTCTATTATCTATTATTTTATCTAAAGAAGTTGAAATAAGACCATAAAAAATCATTGATTCAGTATTTATATTTTTTGAATCTTGATCCCACTCTTTTACAACCTCTTGTGTTAAATTTAAGTTTGGTAGTACTAATTCCCTTTTTAAAGGGGTTTGTAAGATTCTTTCATCTAACATGATTTGAAAAGAATTAGATGATTTTTTTTTTATACTTACTTTTTTCCAAAATTTTTTCATTTTAGGAATATATAGTTTTCAATAATTTACTTAATTCAATCGAGTCATTAACTATATAACTTGCTCCAGCTGAAGATAACAATTCGTTACTGTTATAACCCCATGTAACTCCTATACTAATAATACCTGCATTTACTCCTAACCCGATATCATTGATTGTATCACCAATCATCACACAACGTTCCTTTTGCACACCTAAATCATTCATAGCTTTAATTGCCATCGCTGGATTAGGTTTAGGTATATTTTCATCCGTGCTTAAAGTTATATCAAAAATTTTTGATAAATTATGTTTTGCCAAACCATTTGTTAATCCAACTCTCGACTTGTTAGTTGCAATTCCAATTAACCAATTGTTTTCTTTAAGCTCATTCAATAATTCAACTAATCCAGGGTATAATGGTTCATTTTGCAAACCTAATCTACCTTGTTCTGCATACCATGATCTATAAGCATCTGAGATTTGTTCTGGTGTTACATTGAAACCTGGTGGTAAATACTCATCCAAGGCAATTGCAAGTGGTTTCCCAATATTTTCTCTAACTTTTTTTGGATCAGGGTCTGGCAATCCACACATTCTAAAAGCTTCAATAGCTCCTTGAACAATCATTATCGCAGAATCGACTATTGTGCCATCATAATCAAATAAAGCTAATTTTAAATCTTCTGACAATTTCCACTCTCCAAAAATTAAATAAAAATATCATGTAATTTTTCTGGTAATTTTAACCCTAAGAATTTTAGATTTTGTTTAAAATCTTCTGGGACTTCTGCTATGATAGTTTTATTTTCAGGTATTCTAATTGAATAAGCATGTAATTGTAAATTCTTTATATTATTTGGTTTCCATTTAATCTGAGATAGTTTCTTATGTTCTGGAAAATTATGAAAAGACATATATACTTCTGATAAACCTCTATATTTATTATCTCCAACTATAGGGGCATTTATATATTCTAGATGTACTCTTAATTGATGAGTACGTCCTGTTTTTGGATAAAGAGCAACTAAAGCCACACGTGATCCAACCTTATCAATAACTTTATATTCTGTTAGAGCTCTTTTACCCGTATTTTGGTCAACTAACATTCTTTGATATTCTTTTGAACCAGATTTTGATAAAGGTAAATCAATAATACCCATATCATCATTTGGAGATGGTGAAACAATTGCCAGATATGTTTTAACAATTTTTCGTTCTTTAAAATAAGACGTAAACTTTTTTGCTGTCTTGTTATTTTTTGCAATCAACAATAAACCAGATGTATCTTTGTCAATTCTGTGGACAAGTTTTAGTGAAATATTATCGTTAGAAATACATTTTAGCATGTCATCAATATGGAACCTTTGCTTACTACCTCCTTGAACAGAAAGTCCACTTGGTTTATTTAAAGCGATATATTCACTTGTTTCTATTATAAATATTCTTTTAAATAAATTTTTATAATATGTTAGATTTTTTTCATTTATTTTTGTTACTAGATCAGATCTTTCAAAACGTATTTTATGTGAATAATTTAACACTTGACCAAATGATACTTTCACAGAGGACTTAGTTTTTTTCCCATCTAATAAAATCATTCTAGATCTTAAAAACTTTTCTAAAAGTGATTGGTTTATATGCCCCAGCAATCTTCTGATGCATCTATCGAGTCTGGATCCATGTTCTTTTTCAGGTATTTTTATATTCAACATAATAAATTTCTATTATCAATTATATTTATCTATACTCCAAAAATCCATCCCTCTTTTCTAGATAAATTTGGAACATTCCATATTGTTTTATCAGCTGACAAAAATCTTAATGCAGCTGATGAAATTATTGAATCTGCATCATCTTGATCAGGACCACAAATTATTTGATTTTTTTTAAGTGGTTTTGAATTAAAAAAATTTAATGATTTATTAATGTTTTCAATTGTATAACCTATTTTTTTTTCAGGTTGAACTTTAGAAAGTCGAAAATAATAAGTTGGAAAAATTTCAACAAGTACACTTTTAGTTGAAAAAATAAGTTCATCGAAAGGCCAAATCTTTATTTCATTTTTTAACAAGTTAAGGATTCTCATACCTGCCAAGGTGCCTGTACCAACAGCACCAGGTCCTACACAATTAAAAGTTGAACTTGGTGAATGTATTTTATTTTTAGCAACTCTCTCTGTAAATCTTCTTCTACTGGAAAAAAGGGAACCTTTACTTTTTGGTGAGTTAAAAAATCTACCAAAAGTTTTATTTGACCATATTTCTCCACCATAAAAATTTTTACTGTTTTTATTATTTTCCTCTATCAACTTCCATAATTTTTCTGAATTAATAGGACTATCTTTAATTCCTGGAAAATAACAAAATCTATCATAAAAAGGGTATGAAAATGCAAAGTCAAATCCTATTAAATTTCTTTGTAATTTAATTTCTTTATAAAGCCATTCTACTAAAGTTGATCTTGTCCAGTATTTATGATCCAAAGGTTTAACTATATTTGGAACTTTGTTACCTCTAGTACATTCAGCAACACTAATCCCTTTTTGAAAATTATTTTTGTTACCAGACCAGTCTATTCCTATAAATTTATCAAAATACATTTTTAACTCAAAAAAAAACCGTTCATATTATTTGAACGGTTTTGAAATTTTTATAGTGCAAAACTACCCAGCAACTGCTTCTTTTGGTTCATCTTCGCTTACGTTATTTATTTGCACTGGTCCACTATCTTTACCTCTCGCATCTTCATCTCTATCAACCAATTCAAGAACGGCCATAGCAGCTGCATCCCCATACCTGAAGCCAGCTTTTAAAACCCTTGAATATCCTCCTTGTCTATCAGCATATCTAGATGCAAGGTCACCAAACAATTTTGAAACAATATTTTCATCTCTTAATTGAGAAAATGCTTGTCTTCTTGCATGCAAGCTTCCTTTTTTACCCAAAGAAATAAGTTTATCTATTATCGGCTTCATTGTTTTGGCTTTAGGTAAAGTTGTTATTATTTGTTCATGCTTAATTATAGCCTGTGCCATATTTTTAAAAAGAGCTTTTCTATGAGAAGAGCTTCTGTTTAATTTTTTACCCTTTATCCTGTGTTTCATCACATACTCCTAAATTTTTTAATTGAATTAGAATGGTTCCTCTATTCTTTTAACTAATTCCTCAATATTTTCCGGTGGCCAATTGTCGACAGCCATTCCTAGTTCCAATCCCATAACTTTTAAAACTTCTCTTATCTCATTTAAGCTTTTTCTACCAAAATTTGGTGTACGTAACATTTCAGGCTCTGATCTTTGAACTAAATCACCAATGTATACAATGTTATCATTTTTTAAGCAATTTGCTGACCTTACAGATAACTCCAATTCGTCGACTTTTCTAAGAAGATTTTTGTTAAATGGAAGATCTTCTAAAACTTCAGTAACTTCTTCTTCTTCTGGTTCTTCAAAATTTATGAAATTACTTAATTGGTCTTGCATAATTCTAGCAGAAAATGCAACAGCATCTTCAGGAGAAACAGAACCGTCAGTCGTAACTACTAATGATAATTTATCATAATCGGTTTGTTGACCGACACGTGCATTGTCTACATTATATGAAACTTGAACTACAGGGCTATATATTGCATCAATTGGTATAACACCAATTGGAAGGTCATCTTTTCTATTATTTGAAGAAGAAACATACCCTTTACCGTTTTCTACAGTGAATTCCACAGACAGATTTGCTCCATTATCTAGGGTACAAATTTCGTGATCTTTATTCATAATTTCAACTTCAGCTGGGCAATCTATCATACCAGCCGTCACTGTAGCAGGACCGTTTACATTAAGTTGGATTTTCTTTATTCCATCATAATCCATTCTAACCTTGATTCCTTTAACATTCAAAATAATATCAGTGAGATCCTCTCTTACCCCTGGTATGGAAGAAAACTCATGAAGTACTCCTTGAACCTGAATTGAAGTAATCGCAGAACCCTGAAGTGATGAAAGAAGTATCCTTCTAAGAGCATTTCCTATCGTAACTCCATATCCTCTTTCAAGAGGCTCAGCAATAATTATTGAAGTATTTTCAGAGTTACTCTCTTCTTTAACCTCTAGCTTCGATGGTTTGATTATTTCTTTCCAATTCTTTTCAATCATGATTACTCTCTGTAAATAATAATTTTGTTATAAATTTTTTTAATTGTTTATCTATACTCTTCTTCGTTTTTTCGGCCTACACCCGTTATGAGGAATTGGTGTAACATCTCTAATAGAGTTAACTTGGAAACCAATTGTTTGTAATGCTCTTAAAGCTGACTCCCTTCCTGAACCAGGACCTTGAACTTGAATATCAACTGTTTTAACGCCATGTTCGGAAGCTTTTTTGCCAGCGTCTTCGGCTGCAAGTTGTGCTGCATATGGAGTTGACTTTCTAGAACCCTTAAAACCCATTGCACCTGACGAGGACCAGGAAATAGCATTACCTTGTATATCTGTAATAGTTATCACGGTATTATTAAAAGATGAATTAACATGAGCTACAGCGTTAGTAACATTCTTTTTTTCTTTACGACGAACCCTAGTTTGCGTAGGTTGTTTAGCCATTATTTAGCTCCCTTATAAATATTATTTCTTCTTTCCTGCGATTGCTTTAGCAGGGCCTTTTCTTGTTCTTGCGTTAGTGTGTGTTCTCTGACCTCTTACCGGTAAGTTCTTCCTATGTCTAAGACCTCTCAAACAACCCAAATCTAAATATCTCTTTATATCCATTGAAGTTTTTCTTCTTAAATCACCCTCAACTAGATAATCTGTATCAATTAAATCTCTGATTTTAGTAAGTTCATCTTCTGATAGACTATTAATTCTTTTATCTTCAGCAACTCCAACTTTTTTACATATATTTTTAGAACTAGTTAATCCAATACCATGGACATATGTAAGTGCAACAAGAACTCTTTTATTAGTTGGTACATTAACGCCTGCAATACGTGCCACTAAACTCTCCTTTTTTTCTTCAATTAAGGTCTATTTGAAACTAAATAAACCGGGGATTATAATATTAAAAGATCTACAGTCAACTTTATAATCAAGATAATATATTTTGAATATCCTTCGATACCTCTTCTACATTTTTCATACCATCGACTGAGTATAATTTATTTAAATTTTTGTAATATTCCAATACTGGCATTGTATCTTTTTTGTAAACTACAATTCTATTCTTTAAAATTTCAGAATTATCGTCATCTCTTTTAGTTTTGCTTTCTAATGCTCTTTTATTAATCCTTTTTAAAAGAATATCCTCATTAACATGTATTTCTATAACCATATCTATATTTATTTTTAACTTATCTAAAATATTATCTAAATCTATAGCCTGTTGAAGCGTTCTTGGAAAACCATCAAGAATAAAACCATTTTTGCAATCTGGTTTAATAATTCTTTTTTCAATCATTGAAATTATAATTTCATCAGACACTAAATTACCTTTTTCCATAATGATTTTAGCAGCTTTTCCTAGATCTGTTTCTAATTTGACTTCTTCTCTTAACATGTCTCCAGTTGAGATCTGAACAATGTTGTATTTGTTAATTAAAATTTCTGCTTGTGTCCCTTTGCCAGCTCCAGGAGGACCAAAAAGTATTAAATTCATTTAACGCCTCCCACCTCTTAGTTTTGTCTTTTTTATCAAACCTGAATACCTATGCGCAATTAAATGCGATTGAGCTTGTGATACTGTGTCCATGGAAACAGTAACCACAATCAATAAACTAGTTCCACCTAGATAAAAAGGAATTGAATACTTTGATATCAAGATTTCTGGTAAAATACAAACTGCTGCAAGGTAAGTTGCACCAATTGCTGTCAATCTTGTTAAAACAAAATCTAAGTAATCTGCAGTCGGAGGACCTGGTCTTATTCCTGGAACATATCCCCCATTTTTTTTAAGATTATCAGCAGTTTCGTCTGGATTGAATACAATAGCTGTATAAAAAAAGGCAAAAAATACAATTAGACCAATATATATAGCGAGATATAGAGGTTGACCTCTTCCAAAATATGAATTTAATGTTAATACCCAGTCAGAACTATTACCATCTAATCCAGAAAATGATGATAATGAGGTTGGTAACAACAATAAAGCTGAAGCAAATATAGGTGGTATTACACCAGGAACATTAATTTTCAAAGGTAAGTGTGAAGAATCACCAGCAAACATCTTGTTTCCCATTTGTCTCTTTGGGTATTGGACAATAATTTTTCTCTGTGAACGTTCAATAAAAACAATAAAAATTATAACTGCAATAGCTAGGATCAAAATTCCAATAATTAAAAATGTTGATATCGAGCCAGTTCTTCCTTGTTCTAAAATTTGAGCTATAGCTCTAGGTAATTCCGCTACTATTCCAGCAAAGATAATTAATGACACACCATTACCTATTCCCCGAGAAGTAATCTGCTCTCCTAACCAAAGTAAAAACATTACTGACCCAACTAAAGTAACTACAGTTGTAATCTTAAAAAAAACACCTGGATTGTTTACTAGTGATCCTGATGATCCTGAAGTGCCCTCTAATGCAACTGCAAAACCATAAGCTTGCACTGTAGCAAGTAAAACGGTTAAGTATCTTGTGTATTGATTTATGGTTTTTCTACCTGACTCTCCTTCTTTTTTAAGTTGAGACATCTGTGGTGAAATTGATGTCATTAGTTGCATAATAATTGCAGCAGAAATATAGGGGAGAATTGTTAGAGCAAATATAGTCATACGTCCTAAAGCGCCACCAGAGAACATATTAAACATTCCCAAAACACCACTGTTGGCATTATTTACAATTTCAGATAAAGCTACAGCATTTATACCAGGTACAGGTATATATGTACCTAATCTATATACAATTAAAGCACCAAGTGTAAATAATATTCTTTGTCGTAGTTCGGTAGCTTGACCCAATACACCAAACATACTTTCATTAGCCATAAATTAAACTCCAGTTTTTTTATCTTGATTTATAGATTTATTTTTATCATCAAGAATAGTTACTGAACCACCAATTTTCTCAACACTGTCTTTTGCTGACTTAGAAAAAGCTGATACTTCTATATCAATTTTAACTTTAATATCACCTTTACCTAAAAGTTTTATTTTAGCTTTTTTTGATTTAACTAATCCTAAATCAAAGAGTGTTTTGTAACTTATTATTTTCTTTGGATCAATTTTTTTGCCATCAACAAGCTTTTGAATATTATCTAAGTTTAGTTCAGTATAATTAATCCTATTTATATTCGTAAAACCTCTTTTAGGTAAACGTCTATGAATTGGCATTTGCCCACCTTCAAAACCTTTTATGGAAACACCAGATCTGGACTTTTGACCTTTGTGACCTTTCCCAGATGTTTTACCCTTACCTGAACCTATGCCTCTACCAATCCTTTTGCGAGACTTAGTTGATCCTAAGTTGTCTTTTATTACGTTAAGTTTCATTTTATACTCCTATCTAGCAAAAAATGTTAATCAATTAACTTCGACTAGATGTTTAACTTTACCTATCATACCCCTTATTGAGGGTGTATCCTCTAATTCTTTAGATCTACCAATTTTGTTTAAACCAAGACCAATTAATGTTTTTCTTTGATATGATTGTCTGCCTATTGGACTTTTCTTTTGTGTTACAATAATTGTTTTTTTATTTGACATTTTGCTTCCTAACTAGCATTAGCATTAGCGTTAGAGTTTGTATCAGAATTTAGTTTATTTCCAAAAATTTCAGAAACTTTTCTACCTCTTTTATTAGCCACATTTCTTGGGGAATGCATTGATGAAAAAGCATTAAAAGTTGCTTTTATCATATTGTGTGGATTAGACGTACCAATTGACTTTGCTACAATATCTTGCACTCCTAAGGTTTCAAAAACAGCTCTCATTGGACCACCTGCAATTATACCTGTTCCAGAAGGTGCTGTTCTAAGAACAACTCTACCAGCTCCAAAATGACCTTTCATATCATGATGTAATGTTCTACCTTCTTTTAATGGAACTTTTACCATATTTTTTTTGGCATCATCTGTTGCTTTTTTAATTGCTTCAGGAACTTCTTTAGCTTTACCAGTTCCAAAACCAACTTTTCCTCTTTGATCTCCAACTACAACGAGCGCAGCAAAACCAAAGCGCCTACCACCTTTTACAACTTTAGCAACTCTATTTATTCCAACTAACTTGTCTACAAGGTCAGTATCATCTTTATAAGTTTTTTTATCTTGTTTTTCGATTCTTGCCATTATTTGCCCCTAAAATATTAAACCACTTTCTCTAGCCGCATCTGCTAAGTTTTTAACCCTTCCGTGATAAATGTAACCACCTCTGTCGAATACAACATTTTTTATACCTTTTTTTATAGCTTTTTCTGCTATTAACCTTCCAACTACAGTTGCAACCTCTTTAGTACCACAATTTTTAAACTGTTTTTTTATATTACTTTCAAGACTGGAAGCAGCCGTGATTGTAATTCCCTGATCATCATCAATTATTTGACCATAGATATGACGACTTGACCTAAATACAGATAATCTCAGTTTACCATAAGATTTGCTCTTTAAAGCTTTTCTGTTTCTTAATTTTCTTTTATTGTGCAAAGATACTGAAATACCCATTTTACCCTCTATTTTTTCTTACCTTCTTTTCTTAAAATAAATTCATTACTATAACGTATTCCTTTACCTTTAAATGGCTCTGGTGGTCTCTTAGAACGAACCATTGCGGCAAATTCCCCTAGTTTTTGCTTATCTGCGCTAGAAATAATAAATTTTGTATTACCATCCATTTTTATAGTGATATAATCTGGAACTTCAATTTCTACAGGATGACTTAATCCAAGGTTTAGGGTTAATTTTTTTCCTTGCAGCGCACCTCTATAACCCACACCAACAATTTCCATTTCTTTTTCAAAACCAACACTTACACCTTTAACAGCATTATTAATCAGTGCTCTTGTAGTTCCCCAAATTGCTTTATTTTTAGTATTTTTGTCCTTGAGCTCTACCTTAATTTCTTTTTCATTAAATGTTACATCAACTGTTTCATCTAGTGGAGCGTTTAGTTCACCCTTAGAACCTTTTACTAAAAATTTATTGTCTACTTTTTTAACTTCAACACCATTAGGTATATTGATAATGGCTTGACCAACTCTTGACATAAATATACTCCTAAAATACTTGACAAAGAACTTCACCACCCACATGAGCTGCTCGAGCTTCATTATCGCTCATTACACCTCTTGGAGTTGACAAAATTGATATACCAAGACCATTGTAAGTCCTTGGCAAATCACTTATACTTGAGTAAACTCTTCTTCCAGGAGTTGATACTCTTTTAATTTCACTTATAACTGGTTTACCTTCATAATATTTTAATTCAATTTTAAATTCATGAATACCAGGACGTTTTTCATACTTAGAAAAATTACGAATGTATCCTTCTCTTTTAAGGACATCTAATACATTTCCTCTAAATCTTGAGGCAGGGGCCTCAACAACTGCTTTATTTGCTGACTGACCATTTCTAATCCTGGTCAACATATCCCCAAGCGTATCACTCATTGACATAATTAATACCTTTCTACCAACTTGATTTTACCATACCTGGAATTTGACCAGATAATGCTAATTCTCTTAGAGCTATTCGTGACATTTTTACTTTTCGGTAATAACCACGTGGTCTACCTGTAATCAAACACCTATTTCTTAGTCTTATTTTAGCGCCGTTTCTTGGCATTTCAGATAGCTTGAGTTGAGCCTCAAAACGTTGTTCCATAGGAAGTGACCTATTACTACATATTGCTTTTAAACGATCTCTTCTTGATTTATTTTTTTTAACTTGCTTTTCTTTATTTAAGTTTTTTTGGATAGCACTTTTTTTTGCCATCTATATCTCCTAATTTAATTATTATTGATTAAAGGGAAAATCAAATCCATTTAATAGTTCCCTAGCCTCTTCGTCTGATTTAGCAGACGTTACAAAAATTATGTCCATACCTCTTACAGAGTCGACGTTATCATATTCAATTTCGGGAAAAACGTACTGTTCCTTCAATCCTAGTGCATAATTACCATTACCATCAAAGCTTTTTGCATTTACACCTCTGAAATCTCTTACTCTAGGTAATGCAATATTTACAAATCTATCAACAAATTCGTACATTTTGTTTTTTCTTAAAGTAACTTTTACACCTATAGGCATACCTTCTCTAAGCTTAAAACTTGCATTAGCTTTTTTAGATTTTGTTATAACAGGCTTCTGTCCGGTTATTGCAGCTAACTCATTTACTGCAGCCTCTATTTTTTTACTGTCCTTTACTGCTTCACCAACCCCCATGTTAATCACAACCTTTTCAAGCTTTGGTATCTCAAGATCATTTTTATATTTAAATTTATCTTTTAGAGTTTTAGTAATTTCTTTTTTGTATTTTTCCTGCAACCTTATATTCATCTTGAGCTCCAAATTACTTATCTAATAATGAACCAGACACAACTGATAATCTTCTTTTTAAACCATCTTTTAATTCATATTTTACTCTTGTTGCTTTACCAGTATCAGGATCTAAATGAGCTACATTGGATATATGAATAGATGTTTCTATTTCTTCAATTTTACCGGGACTTTCTTGAGTTGCTTTTCTATGGCGCTTTACAATATTAACACCTTCAACAATTACTCTATCATTAGATTTTATTACTGAGGTAACATTACCAGTTTTGCCTTTATCTTTCCCAGTAATAACAATAACTGTATCCCCAGTTTTGATTTTAAATTTCTTATTCATTACAAAACCTCCGGGGCAAGTGAAACTATTTTCATGAATTTTCTACTTCTTAATTCACGTGTAACAGGTCCAAAGATACGGGTTCCAATAGGTTCATTACTTTTGTTGACTAAAACTGCTGCATTTTTATCAAATCTAATGCACGTGCCATCATTTCTTCTAACCTCTTTAGAAGTTCTTACTATTACAGCTCTATGAACATCACCTTTTTTTACTCGCCCCCTCGGAATTGCTTCTTTGATAGAAACAACGATTACATCGCCAACAGCGGCTGTCTTTCTTCCGGATCCTCCCAAAACTTTTATACACTGAATTCTTCTTGCACCTGAGTTGTCTGCAACATCAAGATTACTTTGCATTTGTATCATAATCCGTCTCCGCTAATTTATTAATATATCACTTCAAAACGTTTATTTTTTGAAATAGGAGTACATTCTCTTATATTCACAATATCCCCAACCTTAAATTTGTTTTCACTATCATGAGCGGCAAACTTTTTGGATTTTGTTACAAATTTTTTGTACATTGGATGCATTATCTTTCTTTCTACTAGAACTGTAATAGTTTTATTAGACTTATTACTTGTAACTTTACCTGTTAAAATTCTCTTTGGCATAATAATCTATTTCCCTAAATCATTAGTTGACACAACGTTATTCAAAATCGTTTTAATACAAGCTATCTCTTTTCGAATTAAGCCAAATCTGGCAGGATTTTCGTTTTGTCCATTACTGACCTGAAATCTAAGATTAAATTGTTCTTTTCTGAGAAGTTTCAATTGATCTTTTAACTCATCAGTAGTTTTTGTTTTCAAATCCTTGGGTTTATACTTTGCCATATAAATATCTCCAGTTATTCACCTAATCTTTTAACAACTTTTGTATGCATTGGTAATTTAGCAGCTGCTAGACTTAGAGCTTCTTTAGCAGCAATCTCTGAAACACCATCCAATTCGAACATTATTTTTCCAGGCTTTACCCTACAAATCCAATACTCGGGTGATCCTTTTCCTTTTCCCATTCTAACCTCAGCGGGTTTACTTGAAACTGGAACATCAGGAAATATTCTAATCCAAACTCTACCTGCACGACGCAAATGTCTTGTTATAGCTCTTCTGGCGGCTTCAATTTGTCTGGCAGTAACCCTCTCAGGTTGAACTGCTTTCAATCCATATGATCCAAAATTTAGCTTTGTACCACCTTTAGCTAGCCCATGAATTCTACCTTTATGAGCCTTTCTGAATTTTGTTCTTTTTGGTTGTAGCATTCTTTACCCCTGGTCAATACTGTTGATATTGGATCCCTTAACAGCATTTGACATTTTTTTCTCCTGTGCCATAGGATCATGCTCCATTATTTCACCTTTGAAGATCCAAACTTTAATACCAGTTGCACCATATGTAGTGAATGCTGTTGATTCTCCATAATCAACGTCAGCTCTTAATGTATGTAATGGAACTCTTCCTTCTCTATACCATTCAGTTCTAGCAATCTCTGCACCACCGAGTCTACCAGCACAATTAATTCTAACTCCTTCTGCTCCAAGTCTAATTGCACTTTGTACAGCTCTTTTCATAGCCCTCCTAAATGCAACTCTTCTTTCAAGTTGTTGGGCTATTCCATCAGCCACTAGTTTGGCGTCTAATTCGGGTTTTCTTATTTCAATAATATTTAGGCTCACATCAGCATTTATTTTCTTGCTCAATGTATCTTTCAAAGACTCAATATCTTGACCTTTTTTACCTATAACTAAACCAGGTCTGCCTGCATAGATAGAAATTCTAGCTCTGCCTGCTGGTCTTTCTATAACAATCTTACTAACAGCTGCTGACTTAAGTTTTTCAAACAAATATTTTCTTAGTTCAATATCTTGATGAAGCAGATCTCCATATGATTTACCACCAAACCATCGTGAATCCCAAGTTCTATTGATGCCCAACCTAAACCCTATTGGTTGTGTTTTTTGTCCCATTTTAGCTACCTTCCTGTTCAGATAATAGAATAGTTAAATGAGAAAATGGCTTTATGATTCTTGCACCACGCCCTCTAGCTCTGGCATGAAATCGCTTCATAACCAAACCTTTTCCAACATATGCTTCTTTTACAATCAGTTTATCTATATCCAACGAATGATTGTTTTCAGCATTTGCTATGGCTGATCTCAAAGCTTTTTCCACTACATTAGAAATTCTTCTTTTTGAAAATTGTAAAATAGAAATAGCTTTTGAAGCTGTTTCTTTTCTGATCATTTGTACAACGAGGTTTAGTTTTTGAGGGCTAACTCTTATATTTTTTAGCACAACTTTAGCCTCATTATCTAGTTCCCTTCGCTTATTTTTTTCTCTACCCATTTTAACTCCTATCGCTTGGACTTTTTGTCTGCAGTATGGCCATAATATGTTCTGGTTGGTGAAAATTCACCTAATTTATGACCAACCATAGCCTCAGTTATCGTCACAGGTATGAATTTTTTTCCGTTATAAACACCAAATGTAAGACCAACAAATTGTGGCATAACAGTAGACCTTCTTGACCAAGTTTTTATAACGTCGTTTCGACCTGAGTTTCTAGCAATTTCAGCTTTTTTAAGCAGATATCCATCCACAAATGGACCTTTCCATATAGATCTTGACATAAAGTTTACCTTACACTTTTCTTCTTCTAATTATTAATTTATCTGTTCTTTTATTGTTTCTTGTTCTATATCCTTTAGTTGGCTTTCCCCAAGGTGTAACTGGGTGCCTGCCACCTGAAGTTCTCCCTTCACCTCCTCCATGTGGATGATCAACAGGGTTCATTGCAACACCTCTAACAGACGGTCTTTTACCAAGCCACCTATTACGACCTGCTTTACCTAAGTTTGTATTTTGATTGTCCTGATTAGAAACTGCCCCAATAGTACATAAGCAAGATGATAGAACTAATCTTACCTCACCTGACATTAATCTTAGTATTGAGTAAGATAGATCCTTTCCTATTAATTGTACATAGGAACCAGCTGATCGGGCAATTTGACCACCCTTGCCAGGTTTTAATTCAACATTATGAATTATAGTACCCACTGGCACGGAAGAAAGTGGCATACAATTGCCTGGCTTTATATCAGCTTTTTTAGAAGATACGACTTTATCTCCTAAAGCCAACCTCTGAGGAGCAATAATATACCTTAATTCATTATCTTCATATTTAATTAGAGCAATAAAAGCTGATCTGTTTGGATCATATTCTATTCTCTCTACAGTTCCTGAAATGTCCAATTTTGTTCTTTTGAAATCTATAATTCGATAACGCCTTTTGTGACCACCTCCACGTTGCCACATAGTAATCTTACCGGAGTTGTTTCTACCACCAGACTTATTAAGGCCAACTGTTAACTTTTTTACAGGCTTTCCTTTAAAAAGGTCAGACTTATCAACTAAAACTAACCCTCGTTGTCCAGGTGTAATCGGTTTGTATTGCTTTAATGCCATTATTTAAACTCCTGCCGACAAGTCAATGGTATTTCCTGGAGCAAGTGTTACTATTGCTTTTTTTGTATTAGAGCGCCTACCTAATACACCTTTAAATCTTTTCACCTTGCCCTTTAATAAAATCGTATTAACGGACTTCACTTTTACAGAGAAGATTTTTTCAATCGATGACTTAACTTCTAGTTTAGTAGCATTAACGGGAACAGAAAATACCATTTTATTAAATTCTGATTGTTGTGTTGATTTTTCTGTAACCAACGGATTTAATATAATTTTATAAGCTTTATTTTGACTTATCGTCAAATAAACTTTTTTTCTAGGTCTTACACTCATAACAAGCGCTCCTCAACAAATTTTAAGGCGTCATCTATAATTATTAAATTATCTTTTTTAACTACATCATAAACATTAAGTCCCCGATGAGACAGAATATCTAAATTTCTAATATTAGCCACAGCCCTTATTAGATTTTGATCAACATCATTACCTGAAATTATGAGAGCATTATTTAAACCCATTTTGTTTAAACTTTTCATAAGTGTAGATGTTTTACCATCACTCTTAGAAGCTTCTAAGATTATAAGTTTTCCAGACTTAAATTTATTTGATAAGACGGATTTCAAACCTAATTTTTTAACTTTTTTATTCAGGTTGTGAGCATGAGAATGAACCACTGGGCCATGTGCCATACCACCACCTCTAAACTGTGAAACAGAACCAGATCCATGCCTAGCTTTTCCTGTGCCCTTTTGCTTATACATTTTAGCAGTTGTCATTTTAACTTGACTACGTGTCTGAACTGAGTGATTACCTAAACGTCTTTTAGCTAACTGCCACCTAATTACTCTTGACACAATATCTTCTCTTGGAACTATACCAAAAACTTTTTCATTAAGGTCAATCTCTTTACCAAGCTTATTACTTAAATTAACTGATTTAATTTTCAACTTCAGCTCCTTTAACTTCTGAAGAAGTTTCTTTTTCATTTTGATCAGATGATAAAGAAAGATCGTCATTATTAGTTTTACTATCGTTAAGGAGTCCAGCTGGAAATGGAACTTCTTTTGGAATTTTATGTTTAATTGCGTCTCTTAATAATACCACCCCATTTTTTGATCCTGGAACAGAACCTTGTATTAAAATCAAGTTTTCATTTTCAAGTAATTTAACAACTTTTAGATTCTGTGTTGTTATTCTAACATTACCATATTGACCAGCCATTTTTTTACCCTTCCAAGTTCGACCTGGATCTTGGCTGTTTCCAGTAGAACCATGTGATCTATGACTGATTGAAACACCATGTGAAGCTTGCATTCCACCAAAATTATGTCGTTTCATAGCACCAGAAAAGCCTTTACCTTGTGAAATACCAACGACATCAACTTTTTGACCAATAACAAAATGGTTTACACTTAATTTATCTCCAACATTCAAAACTGCATCTTCACTTACCCTAAACTCGACAATTTTTTCCTTTGGCTCAGTTTTAGCCTTAGCAAAAACACCCCTAAGAGGTTTAGATATATTTTTTGGCTTTTTGTTACCAAAGCCTAGCTGAACAGCAGTATAGCCATCTTTATCCACTGATTTGATGGATAATACTTCGACATCTTCAATTCTTAGGACAGTAACTGGAATATGTTCACCACTGTCACCAAATACACGTGACATGCCTAATTTCCTTGCAATAACTCCACAACGCATAATATTATTCCTATAGTTTAATTTCCACATCAACACCTGAAGCTAAATCTAACTTCATAAGTGCATCAACTGTTTGCGGGGTGGGCTCAACAATATCAAGCACACGTTTGTGAGTTCTCATCTCAAATTGCTCACGACTTTTTTTATCAACATGAGGGCCTCTTAGAACAGTAAACCTGTTTAATGAAGTAGGAAGAGGAATAGGTCCTCGAATTTTTGCACCTGTTCTTCTAGCTGTATTAACTATTTCAGAAGTAGATTGGTCTAATATCCTATGATCAAAGGCTTTCAGCCTAATTCTAATATTTTGATTATCCATTAAAACCTCGTTACTTTACCTACTACAAATCTTTATTAATTAAGCTTCAATGCTTGATACAACTCCAGCACCTACAGTTCTTCCACCTTCCCTTATAGCGAACCTTAGTCCTTCATCCATTGCAATTGGAGTTATTAATTCTACAGAGATTGCAATATTATCTCCTGGCATCACCATCTCTGTACCAGAAGGCAACTCAACAGCCCCAGTCACATCAGTTGTTCTAAAATAAAATTGTGGACGATAGTTACTAAAAAATGGTGTATGTCTACCACCTTCATCTTTAGTTAAAATATAGGCCTCGCCTTTAAATTTAGAATAAGGTTTTATTGAACCAGGCGCAGATAATACCTGACCTCGTTCAACTTCTTCTCTTTTTGTTCCCCTTAATAGAACTCCAACATTATCACCAGCCTCACCAGAATCTAGCAACTTACGAAACATTTCAACCCCTGTACATGTTGTTTTAGCTGTTTCTTTAATTCCAACTATCTCTATCTCTTCGCCAACCTTTATAACACCTCGCTCAACACGACCTGTTACCACGGTACCTCTTCCTGATATAGAAAAAACATCTTCAATAGGCATTAAGAAAGGTTTATCTTTGTCACGCTCAGGCTGAGGGATATAAGAATCTACAGCAGCCATTAACTCTGTGATTGAATTCACACCAATGGCCTCATCACGCCCTTCAAGCGCAGCTAACGCACTTCCTTTGATAATTGGAATGTCATCACCAGGAAACTCGTAACTACTTAGTAACTCACGAATTTCCAACTCAACTAATTCTAACAGCTCTTCGTCATCGACCTGATCAACTTTATTCATATAAACAACCAAAGAAGGAACACCAACCTGGCGAGCTAATAAAATATGTTCTTTAGTTTGTGGCATAGGGCCATCAGCAGCATTAACAACCAATATTGCACCATCCATTTGAGCCGCACCTGTAATCATATTTTTCACGTAATCTGCATGACCTGGACAATCAACGTGAGCGTAATGACGATTCTCAGTTTCATACTCAACATGAGCAGTAGAAATAGTTATACCTCTTTCTCTTTCTTCAGGAGCTTTATCAATTTGGTCATAAGCAGAGAAGTCAGCACGACCAGCATCAGCCATGACTTTAGTAATTGCTGCAGTTAATGTAGTTTTTCCATGATCAACATGACCTATTGTACCAATGTTTACATGCGGTTTGCTACGATCAAATTTTTCTTTAGACATCTTTTATGACCTTTCTTTAATTTTTAATAATGGTATGCGGTTTTTGTGGTGGTGGGGGTAGGATTCGAACCTACGTACGCTACGCGGGCAGATTTACAGTCTGCTGCCTTTAACCACTCGGCCACCCCACCTAAATTAATTTAAATTTCACCTTACTAACTATTTACAATTTTGTTATGTTATATACACAAGGCTTTCTAAATATGAAAGCTTTTATTAAAAGTAAATAAAAAAATAAAACAATTTACATCAAATGGTTATATGAAAAAAAAATCAAAAAAAAATAATAATTATTTTGCTAATGTAGAAACAAGTCAAAAAACAAAAAAAAAAATTAAAACTAACAATAGTTTATTAAAAACCAACCAAATACAAATAGCAGGCATACATTCTATTTTTTCTGCATTAAACAATAAAAATAGAAAACTTCATTATCTTATCACTACCAATACAAATTTATCAAAATGGAAAGACGAAATTAATAGATTAAAGTTAAAGTTAGAGATTGAAGTCAAAACTAAAGAAGAAATGGACAAAATTAATAATTATAAGCCACATCAAAATGCGATTTTAGTCACAGAACCTCTTCAAAGATTGTCATTAGATGAATTTTTATCTAATGACAGATTTAATGACAAAATTCCAATCCGGCTAATTCTTCTTGATGAAGTGACTGATCCTCAAAATGTTGGAGCTATTATTAGATCTGCATTAGCATTTAAAATGAATGGCTTAGCACTATCTCAAAGAAACAGCCCACAGGAAACTTCGGCATTAAATAAAGCATCCTCAGGTGCCATTGAGAAACTTCAAATCATTGAATTATCAAACATGTCAAGAGAAATAAAAAAACTTCAAAAATATAATTTTAGCGTTTATGGACTTGCTGGTGAAGGTAAAAAAGATGTTTATCAGCTTGAAAATGAAACTGGTAATGTAGCTTTAATATTAGGTTCTGAAGGAAAAGGTCTTCGAAGACTAACTAGAGAACAGGTAGACCATTTAATTAGAATTCCAATTAACAATGAATCTAATTCACTAAATGTTTCAAACGCAGCATCAGTTGCTATGTTCCAACTACAAAAAAATATTATAAAAAATTAAATAATCTCTTGTTTATAAATTAAATATCTATTATTTATCTCAAAGTGCCGGCTTAGCTCAGCTGGTAGAGCAGTTGATTTGTAATCATCAGGTCGGGAGTTCGAGTCCCCCAGCCGGCACCATAAAATCAAAATATAAGATTTTTAGCTCAATTATTATTTGTGTATACATTTTTGAAATTATAGAGTTCTTAGCTTTTTAAATATTTCATTGCTATATGAGGGATACCATCTTCAAAAAAATCATTGCCATATGAAATAAAATTTAAACTTTTATAAAAATCTGCAACAGCAATCTGGCTATGTAAAATAATAGATTGGTTACCATCCAAGTTCGTGTAATTTTTAATAATATTTTTAATTAAAATTGATCCAACTTTTAATCTTCTAAACTCTAATAAAACAGCAACCCTTTCAATTTTTAAAATGTTTTCTTCTTTTTGACGCACTCTTGCTGTTGCAATTACTTTTTTGTCATCAAAAATTAAAAAATGACTGCAAAGGTGATCTAAATTGTCAAACTCTATTTCTTTAGATATTTTTTGTTCTTCACAAAAAACTTTTGATCTAATAGCATAAGATTTTTTCATTTCTTGTTTTGAACTTACTTTTTTAAACATAAAATTATGCATAATAATTTTTAACCAAAGTTTAGATTTAAAACAAAATTCTATAATGGAAGTGGTTTTCCATCGTAGTTGAAAAATTTTCCAGAATCAGATTTTTGTAAGTTTAAAAAGTGATTTATTAACCCAGTTGCACTTTCTTCAGTTGATATATCAGCATTAGCTCCACCCATGTCAGTTCTTACCCAACCTGGATGATATGATGATACAATAATATTATCATTCAAGAAATGATTTGATATTGTTCTCATTAAATTATTAGCAGCTGCTTTAGAGGCTCTGTATATAGGGGCATTATTTGAAATATGAGTTTGAGTTCCCATTAGAGAAGAAATAATAACAATTTTAGATATAGATTTTTTATTAAGGTTTTTATAGAGATTTTGAATTGTTAAGAATGGCCCACCAACATTTACCATCATTACTTCCATGATAGCATTTTCGTTATGCTCATTACTAAAAATATCACCTTTACCATTATTAACACCAGCATTACAAACCAAAATGTCAATTTCATTTTTAAAATTTTCAGAGGCCTTCAAAATACTTTTTGAGCTGGTTACATCCATTTTAGTTATATTGAGATGAGGATTATTGTTTGATAAATTATTTAGTTCATGAGAATTATCAGGATTTCTACAACATGCTTCAACATAAAAATCTTTACTAATACATGCCTTTGTTAGAGCTAAGCCTATACCTCTATTGGCACCAGTAATTAAAACAGTTTTTTTCATAAAATCTCCTACATCAAGTAATCATTAATTTAAAAATATGAATTTTATTTGTTTTTGCTTTTTATGTGTGTTCTCCATGCTGCAAATATACCGCTTACAACAACTATACTACCTCCAAGAAGAATTGATATGGTAACTTTATCATTAAATATTATTATTCCAATTATAGACGCAAAGAACAACTGGAAATACGTAAATGGCTGAAGGACACTAGCTTCTGTGTTTTCGTAAGCTTTTATCAAGAGAAAATGACCTGCAGTACTCAAAATACATAACAATGCCATCCACCCCCAATCTTTAAATAAGATTGGCTCCCAGTAAAATGGGCCAACAATTGTCATGATAATACAACCAACAATGGCAACCCAGAAAAAACTTGTTTCTGACGTGTCTGTTTCTGAAACCTTTCTTGTAAGAATAGAATAAAAACCCAGAACAAAAGCACCTAATACTGGTAAAATTGCATCAAAACTGAATATGTAATTTGAAGGATCCAATATGATTAAAACACCAATAAAACCAAAAATGACTGCCAACCATCTCTGAACACCAATTTTTTCTTTTAATATTGGACCTGAAAAAGCAACAACAATTAATGGAAAAGAGGATAGTATGGAATGAGTTTGGACCAGACCAAGTTTAGTAAATGAATAAACCCCGATTAAAATAGCACTAATAAGTAATAAACCTCTAATAAACTGTATGTAAGGTTGCTTTGTTCTTAAAACTTTAACAATACCGTTTTTATTTCTAAGACTTATAGAAACAACTAACAAAGCTAAAACCCAACTTCTTATCATATTAACAACAAAAACATTGTAAGTATCAGCTAAATATCTTGAAACGCCATCCATAGTAGCAAAAAACAGTGTTGAGAGGATTATTATGAAGATACCCAATTTAACATTATTAGTCATGGCAGTTTTTGTTCCAAGAAAATTTACCTTAAAGTTTCTTAATATAAAATTTTAAAATAAATTTAAATAGTTGATGCAATTAATATGTATGTTTAAGTTTAACAGGTATAAATAAATTTTAACTTTTTACGAACTAAAAATGAATAATCTAAGTTTTGGGTTTATAGGCGTAGGATTAATGGGATTGTCTTTAGTTAGGAGATTATCTCACTTAGATTACAAAATAGAAGCTTATGATAAAAATTTAGAGAAACTTGAACCATTAAAAAAAATAACAAACATCAGATTGAGCCAGAATCCTTCTGAAATATCCAAAAATAATGACATAATTATTTTATGCCTTGATAAAACAGAGAGTGTAAAAGAAGTAATATTTGGGAAAGACGGTATAGTTAACAATGCTCATGACAATACTATTATTTTGGATTTATCAACTACACTAGCTAATGAAACAATTAATTTTGCTAATCAAATAAATAAAAAAACAGGAGCTTCATGGATTGATGCACCAGTATCAGGTGGCCCCGATAAAGCGTTAGAGGGCAACCTTGCTATTATGGTAGGCGGAAATAAAAAAGTTTTAGAAACTGTTAAACCTATTTTAGAAGCAATATCTTCAAAATTTACTTATTTTGGTTCATCTGGATCTGGTCAAATAGTAAAAATGATAAATCAAATAATAGTTTTAAATAATTATGCAATCTTAGCAGAGGCAGCGTCCTTTGCAAAAGCTTGGAATGTTGATGCAAAAAAAATTCCAGAAGCCCTCTCTAGTGGTCATGCAGGCTCTAATTTGTTAAATGATCTATTTCCTAGAATAGTTAATAGAGATTTTGTACCTAAAGGATATGCTTCACAGATTTTAAAAGATTTACAAATGGTGTCGAAATTAGCTAATTCTAAAAACACACCAACACCTATGTCTTCTCTAACCAAACAATTATTTACAATTTTGGTAAATAGATCAAAAGAAAAATTAGATGGCACGTCTATTGTAAAATTATTTGATTTAAAAGAAAATATTTAAGAATTTTGGAATGCAAGTTATACCTATAATCGATGCCCACCATCACTTCTGGGATTTAAGTTTAAAGAAAAACCCTTGGTTGAACCCAAATAAACAAATACCATTTAGATATGGTGATTATAAATCTATTTGTAAAAATTTTTTAACATCAGACTATTTTAAAGTTAGTAAAAATCAAAATATTGTAAAAACAATCCATATGGAAACTGAGTGGGATCCAAATGATCCCATTGGGGAAACAAAATGGATTCATAAATTATATGAAATGACCGGCTTTCCAAATGCATTGGTTGCACAAGCATGGTTTGACAGGAACGATATTGAAAAAGTGCTAGAAAATCAGTCTACATTTGATCTCACAAGAAGCATTAGGCATAAACCTAAATCAACTAAAAATTCAAATTCAAAACTTGATAACATAAAGGGCTCACTAAATGATCCTGTTTTTAGAAAAGGATATTCTTTATTAAAAAAATACAAACTGCATTTTGATCTACAAACTCCATGGTGGCACCTTAATGACGCAACTCAATTGGCAAAAGATTTTCCAGATACAATCATTATATTAAATCATACAGGACTTCCTTCTGATAGATCTCTTGATGGATTAAATCAATGGAGAATGAATTTAGAAGAATTTTCTGAACAGCCAAATACCGCTATTAAAATTTCTGGTATTTGTGTTCCTGGTGAAAAATGGACTGTTAAACTCAACAAAGAAATTATATTGGATACGATAAATATTTTTGGATATGAAAGATGTATGTTTGCATCTAACTTTCCTGTAGATAGTTTATGGGCTACTTTTGATGAAATTTATAATGGTTTTAAAAACATAACAGCAGAGTTGCCCGAAAATGAAATTAAGTGTTTGTTTCACGACAATGCAATTAAATATTATAATCCCGTGTAAAGTTTAGAGCCCTTTGAAATTTGGTTTCCTTTTTTCCAAAAATGCTTTTCTTCCTTCTTTGTAATCTTCGCTATCGAAACAAGCAGAAGCTAAATTTTCACATAAAGTCAAATCCCTTTCAGAAGGATTTTTTAAAATTTCAATACCTATTTGTTTCATTGCCTTTATAGTTAAAGGAGCATTTTTAGAAATTGTAAAAGCATAATTATTAACAAAAGTTTCTAAATTTTCTTCACTAACTAGCTTTTGAATTAAACCACAAGAAACTGCCTCTTTTGAAGATATTTTTTCAGCAGTAAACATAAAGTGTTTGGCCATTCCAGGTCCCATTATATCAAACAATCTTTTTATTGATGAAAAAGGGTAGCCAAGAGATAGTTTCGCTGCAGGCATTGCAAATTGTGACTTTTCAGAGCAAATTCTTATGTCACAACATACAGCTAAATTGAGGCCTCCACCAATACAATATCCATTAATTTTGGCTATTGTTGGTTTTGGAAACACCTCAATAAGCTCATAAACCTTTTGTGTTCGTTTGTTATAACTTAATACAGCTTCTTTTGTACTTCTTTCTTTATCAAATTTAGAAATATCAGCTCCAGAAACAAATGATTTGCCCCCTGCACCTTCAAGAACAATAACCCTAATATTGTTGTCGTCTCTAAACTGATTAAGAAATTTTTCAAGCGCATCCCACATTTCTATGGATACTGCGTTATGTTTTTCTGGATTATTAAAAATTATATATCCAACACTATCTTGAGTGCGAGCCAACATTTTTGCTTCAGTCATTGTATTTCCTTTATATTAAATTATATCTTGATTTTTAAAATCATTTAGTTCTTTATCACTGAAACCTAGCTCGGAAAGTACATCACTATTTTGTTCACCTTTTTCAGGGGGGCGTTGCTTCAAACTGCTGGGGGTGCGTGACAAATTAAAGGGTTGACCTACTAATTCAGTTTCACCAAAAGGAATTGTATCAACAGATTGTGCTATACCAAGATGTTTAACCTGAGGATCATCAAAAACCTTATCTATAGAATTGATTGGTCCACAAGGAACGCCAACCTTTTCTAATTTTTCAACCCATTCATTTGAAGATTTGGTTACAGTCAATTCTTCAATTAAGCTATTTAAATAATCTCGGTTTTTTAATCGATTTTTTGCATCTTTAAATTCTTCCATTTCAAGCCAATCTCCTTTGTCAACTGCTTCAGCAAAACGTCGCCAAATTGTTTCCCCAGCAACTGCTAAGTTAATTGAACCATCAGAAGTTTTAAAAACCCCAGTCGGAACACTAGTCGGATGGTTGTTGCCAGCCTGTCCTGCTACATTATTATCACAAAGCCATCGGGAGGCTTGAAAATCTAACATAAAGATCTGAGCCTGTAATAATGATGTGTTAACCCATTGACCAAAACCAGATTTTTCTCTTTCTAGAAGGGCAGTCTGAATTCCCATTGCACAGAATAAACCTGCTGTTAAATCAGCTACAGGAATACCAACCCTCATGGGTCCCTTGCCTGGTTCTCCAGTTATACTCATCAATCCACCCATACCTTGAGCAATTTGATCAAAGCCTGGTCTCTTTGCATATGGTCCATCCTGACCAAATCCTGAAATGCTAGCAAGAATAATTCTAGGATTTCTTTTTTTTAACGCCTCATAATCAATACCAAGTCTTTTCTTTACATCTGGACGAAAGTTCTCGACTACCACATCAGACTTTTCTACAAGTTTCATAAAAATTTCTATAGCCTCAAATTTTTTTAAGTTCAGAGTAATGCTTCTTTTGTTACGATGTAAATTTTGAAAGTCAGACGTGTGCCGTGACGCACCCAAGGCCCCGTCCGGCTCCACACTTTCTGGGGCTTCCACTTTTATGACGTCTGCTCCCCAATCAGCAAGTTGTCTAACAGCTGTTGGGCCAGATCTTACTCTAGTAAGATCAATAACTCTAATATGAGACAGTGCGTCAGATGCAGGTAAATGTGGCATTAGGTTTTCTCCATTACCAAATATATTTTTAATTATTTTACCTTATATTATAAATTAATAAGAGATCAATAAATTGCTTGTTAATTTTTTTTAAAAAAAATGTTAGTTTTTTTGAATTTAAAGTTGAGGTAATTAATGGAAAATAATAATTTTAATTTTGAAAAATATTCGAAACATTTATCTGAAATTGAAAAAAACTCCCAAAAAAAATTAATAGCTTCTAATAGTTGTAATGTATGTTGGAGGTCATGGGGTAAGGGAACACCTCTAGTTCTTTTGCATGGTGGTTATGGAAGCTGGAGACATTGGATAAAACAAGCAATACCATTTTCGAAAGATTTCAATGTTTTAATCCCAGACATGCCAGGGTTTGGAGAATCAGATGATTTAGCTCAACCTCATACACCAGAAAAAATTGCTTCTAATTTAGCAGACACAATAACTAAATTAATTTCAGGAAATGATAATCCTTTGTTATGCGGTTTTTCATTCGGCGGTTTAATTGCTGGACATTTATCTTACCAACTGATGATTAGAAAGTTATCACCTAAGAAATTAATTTTGGTGGGACCTGGAGGTTTGGGAGCTAAAAGAGGCGAAATGAAGACTATGATACCCAGACACTCAAAGATGACAGATAAAGAAGTGTATGATGCCCATAAGAAAAATCTTGAAATACTAATGTTTCATAATTCAGAAAAAATTGATGATTTTGCGATTCATATTCAAAAACATAATACTGATGCTCACCGAATTAAAAGCCGCCCAATTTCAGCAACTGACACTTTAGCTAAAATATTAAAAAAGCAAAATGTACCTCTATACGTGATTTGGGGAGAAAAAGATGCCAGTGTAGGAGCTTATCTAGAAGATAGAATGACAATACTGAGATCGATTAATCCTCAGGTCAGATTTCATGTGGAATTCAACATAGGTCATTGGATAATGTATGAAAATGAAGTTTTGTTTAACGAAATATTAAATAATATTATTCAAGATTAAATCCATTTTTTTTAAGCCATTTTTTAAAATGACTTCTCTCTGGAACAGATAATTGTCTGCTAATATTCTCAGACCACGTCCCTTTTCTTGCAACTCCATAAAGGTCAATATGACGTTGCTTATTTTCTGGAATTGGATCTTTTTTAAACACTCTTTCGTCATATTTATTTATTTTATGAATTAAATCTTTTTCATTATATTTATCGAAATGTGTCACAATATTTTGAGATAATCTTATTGAAACTTTTGACTTTTGATAAGGCCAACCAATAGCAAGTCCGGCAATAGGGAAAACTCCTTTAGGTAATTTACAAATAACCTTAACCTCCTCAATGATATTTCTGATCATACTAATTGGGCACACTCCCAGTCCTAAAGATTCTGATGCACATATTGTTGATTGCATTGCTAAAGCTGCATCAATTACACTATTCATGAAGGTGTCAACATTATTGTTTTTATGATCATATCCTCTGTCATTAGTTATTTTTATATTTCTTCTTATATCTGCAAGATATAAAAGAAAAATTGGTGCCGTCAGTGCCCATTTAGTGTTTCCTATTAAATTAGATATTTCATTTTTAATATTAGGATCTTGAATTACTAAAATTGAGTATTGTTGAAGGTTTGATTTTGAAGGAGCAGATTGTGATGCAGCTAAAAGTAAAGTTAGAAGTTCTTTAGATATTGGTTTTTTTAAAAACTTTCTTATACTTCTTCTTGATAAAATTGACTCAAGCGCTGCTGTTTTTTGAATTTTTGAAAAATCTAGATCAATTTCTTCAGCATATCTATCTGCAACTAGTTTTGAAAATTTCATTATAATTTATACTTTCTTGTAAATTAAATACCTTATGTTAATACTATAACATCAAAACTTTAAGAGGTTTTCTTATGCTTAATCTAAAAGATAAAATTGCAGTCGTTTCTGGATGTGGCTCTATTGGTAGTGGTTTTGGCAATGGTCGAGCAATTTCTACTCTTTTAGCACGTCAGGGTGCAAAGGTTTTGGGTACAGATATAAATGAAAAAGCAGGACAAAATACTTGCAATTTTATTAAAGAAGAAGATAACGACTTTACATTTCATAAGGTTAATATGACTAATGAAAAGGAAGTAAAAGAGTTTTTTAAGAAGATCGAAAAAGAACACAAAAAAGTTGATATTTTAGTCAACGTTGTTGGTCAATCAGAGCCAGGAGGGCCAGTGGAGATCGACAGCCCTACGTGGCAAAAACAATTTACTTTGAATTTAGATACTGCTTATTTTTGTATTAAATTTGCAATCCCAATCATGGAAAAAAATTCAGGTGGATCCATTGTAAATATATCATCTGTTGCAGGATTAAGGTATATAGGAAAACCTCAAGTAGGTTATAGCGCTTCAAAAGCCGCTCTTATACAAATGACAAAAACAACAGCTGTAATTGAAGCCAAAAAAAATATTCGTCTGAATTGTGTGGTTCCAGGCCTAATGCATACTCCTTTAGTAGAAAGGTTAGCAACAAAATATGCTGATGGTGATTATGAAGGATTTGTGAAACGAAGACATGATCAAGTCCCAATGGGAAGAATGGGAGAATCGTGGGATGTTGCTAATGCTGTTTTATTTTTATGCTCAGACGAAGCTAAATATATTACTGGAACAGAAATAGTTGTTGATGGTGGGCTTACTGCAGCAACTCCATAAACAAATTGCTGAATTACATGTAAATTTAAGATAATTTTGATAATAATTTAAACTGTTGGACTTAATCATGTATTTAAGAATTCAAAAAAGAGCAAGTGAACTTTTATCTAAAGGGCATGTTTCAGATAAGCAGAGTCAGTATGTTGATATAATTTTATTCATATTGATACTCCTTAATGTTACCGCAGTTTGTCTAGAGTCCGTAAAAGATATTGGTGAAGCTTATAAAGATACTTTTTATGCATTTGAAATTTTTTCAGTTATTATTTTTACTATAGAATACTTATTAAGAGTTTGGTCTTCTCCGGCACGAGAAGATTTTGGAAATTCTTCTAGTTTTGTAAAAAGATTAAAATATATTTTTAGTTTTACTGGTATTATTGACTTATTAGCAATAATCCCTTCAATTCTTCCTTATTTTTTTGGGGGTGTAGATTTAAGATGGCTGAGAGTTTTGAGGTTAATGAGGTTATTAAAAATATCAAACTACAGTTCAGCTTTAGAAGACTTTTTTTCAGCTATAAAAGCTGATTGGAGATCCTTTAGTGCTGCAATATATCTAATGGTTATTGCCTTATTTTTATCAAGTTCTTTAATGTATATAGCTGAACATGAAAGTCAGCCAGAAAAATTTAGTTCAATCCCAGAAACGATGTGGTGGGGCTTAATTACTCTTACAACAGTTGGGTATGGCGATGTATCACCTGTTACTCCTTTAGGTAAAGTTATTGGTGCTTTTACGGCTATAATGGGGGTGTGCACTGTTGCACTTTTAACAGGTATAGTTGCCTCTGCTTTTGCAAATCAAAGGGCGCAAAGAGCTGCTATTTTAGAAGCTGAAATAAATGAGGCCCTAAGTGATGGCGTTATTAGCGAAGATGAAGCTAAGAAAATTGAAAAGTTAAGAAAAGAGCTCAATCTTTCTCCAGAACATTCAAAATCTCTTGTTGACGTTTTAACTGACAGAAAAAAATAAAATTAGTTATATTCTTCTAGCATATTGTGGAGGAACTTCGATATCGTGATTAAGAACCTTGGCTGCATCCCATACCCACCTTGGATTAGATAGAAACGCTCTAGCGATTGCTACCATATCAGCATCTTGATTGATGATAATATTATTAGCTTCAAATGGATCTTTTATCATTCCTACTGTTCTGACGACCATTCTAGTATCTTTTTTTATCTTTTTTGCAAGATGAACCTGATAATGTGGTCCTATTGGTATTTGAGGATTAGTTGTATTTCCTCCACTAGAAACACAGACATAATGACATCCAATTTTTTCTAATTCTTTTGCGAAAATCGAAGCTTCATTTTCATCAATTCCATTAGTTTCCCATTCTGTACCAGTAATTCTCATACCAAGTGGAAAATCTTTAGGAAGAACACCTTTGACTGCAGAGAAAATATCTAGTGGAAATCTCATTCTATTTTCTAAGTTTCCACCATATTTATCTTTACGTTTATTTGAAATTGGAGATAAAAACTGATGAAGCAAGTAACCGTGTGTTCCATGAATTTCTATTAAATCAAATCCTACTTCAACAGCCTTTAGTGAAGCAGAAATAAATTGTTTTTTAACTCTTTCTATATCAGATAATTTCATTTCTTGAGGAACATGCCAAGATTCTTGAAAAGGTATTGGTGAGGGAGATATGGTTTTCCAAGGTTTCTCTTTTTTTGTAAGAGCACTTCTTCCTTCCCAAGGCCTCTGAGTAGAGGCTTTTCTTCCAGCATGTGCCAATTGAATTCCAAAACACGACTTATTGGGAGCAACTGATTTTGCTAATTGAAGATTTTTTTTTAAAGAAACTATGCATTTATTATCATATATTCCAACGCAGTTATGTGTAATTCTTCCAATCTTCTCCACTGCAGTTGCTTCAACCATTATTAAACCTGCTGCTGAACAACCTAATTGCATAAGATGCTGAGTATGCCAATCGGTCATTACTCCATTAATTGCAGAATATTGACACATAGGAGCGACAACAATCCTATTTGAAACTTCTAAACTTCCTATTTTAATTGGAGAAAAAATCATAATTATCTTTATAAAATTTTTTAATTAAAACTATTAATCCAAGTGTCAACTAATCTGCGTGCAATTGAGTCCACTCTTGGTAACTTAAAACCTCCACTAATAGATGGATGTTGTAAAGACTTTAATTCATTAATTGAAAACCAGTGAGCATCTTCAATTTCATCATAATCAATTGTCATTTCATCGTTTATTGCTTCTGCAAAAAAACCTAGCATAAGTGAAGCGGGGAACGGCCAAGGTTGTGAGTTAAAATATTTAATATTCTTTACCTTTATTCCCACCTCCTCAAAAACCTCTCTTTCAAGTGCCTGCTCAAGACTTTCTCCAGGTTCTACAAAACCGGCTAAAGTACTATACATAGAATCAGGAAATCTAGGAGACCTCCCTAATAGAACTTTGTCTTGAAAAGAAATAAGCGTAATTATCGCTGGATCAGTTCTTGGAAAATGACTTTTACCACATTTAAAATTGGTACATTTCATCACAAAACCTCCTTCTGTTGAAAAGTTTTCAAACCCACATGAACCACAAAATTTATGAGTTTTGTGCCAAAAGAACATTCCATTAGAAAGAGCTAAAAATGATGCTTCTATATCATCTAGAATAGGACCATATTTTCTCAAATCATCAATAATAATATTATTTTCTTTTAACCAAAAATCAAATTTTTGATTGGGAGAACTCAAATCTATACCAACATAATTTAAGGCATTAGCTACGCCTAAAAAAATTGTCCCCCCTATTCCATTTGGAAAAAAATTATGAAGTTGGAATTTATTAAAAATAACAGGCTTTATGTTTTCATTAATTTCAATGAATAGATTTTTTCCATCATAGAATGGAATGAATTTAGTGTCTTTTTCAGTAATTATACTATTTAGTAATTTCTCATTATTCCTATAGTCTCCATGACGATTTATTGCAGAGCTAGCATAAAAGGGTTGAATCATTTGTTTTGCCTCGAGAATTTTTTTTAATTATTTATAGAAACTGATTCTCATCTTTAAAAAGATTTCTTAATTAAGACCTAAAATCTATTCTAAAAATTTATATTTTTCAAATAGTTATATTTTTCTATTGCTGATCCCTTTAGTAAAAGAGATTATAATCTAAAATTTAGGGTATATTATGATTAAGATTAGTAGAATTTCTTCGCCATTAAAAGATAAGGTAAAAAATTTAGAAACATGCTCTCAATTAGATGGTGATGGTGTATTTGAAGGTAAATACAAAACATCAGGTTCAATTTTAATAAGAAATAAGTTTATTGGAGAACTTTCTGCTGATCAAATAATAGTTGACGAAAATGGAGTGGTTGAGGGCACAGTCAAATCATCTGAGCTGATTATAAGTGGTAATGTCAGTGGTAAGATAAATTCTGATAGCGTTGTGATCATGGAAAATGGGGTCCTATCTGGTGATATTCTTTATAAACAAATTGCCGTATTTGAAGGTGGTATAATCAACGTTGCTGGCATGAAACAAATTGATAACGAAAAAGATAAAATTGTGGATATACTGCCTAAAGTTGCTGAATAATATAATTAAGTTTTCACAATAAATTCTAATCCAGCCATAGTCCCAACATATAAATTTGGCTTTGTCTTTTTGAGCTTAATAATTGTACCTGAAACTTCTATATCTATTCCATTTGGAAAAATCCTGATAATTTTACCGTTGCTTCTCGTATCATTATCTGTACAAGTTACTGTTACTTTTTGGTCTAAATACATTATTTTTTCTCCTACAATTGTGCAGAATATTTTTTTAAATCATCTAATTTTACTACCGAAATTGTTGCTATGTTTGTAGATTTTAAAATTACCTTAGGGGCTTTACCAGCCTCAAATGCTTGTTGCCATCTTGAAGCGCAAAGACACCAATGATCTCCCTCTCTTAAACCTTTAAAATTATATTCAGGTATAGGAGTACTTAAATCATTTCCAACTGATTTTGAAAAAGTTAAAAAAGTATTTGTCATTATACAGCAAACAGTATGTAAACCTAAATCATCTGGACCAGTATTACAACAATTATCTCTATAAAATCCAGTTACAATTTCATTTTTATCTTGATAAGAACTACATGGTTCAAGATCACTGCCAAGAACGTTAAGTTGTTTGTTATTCCCACCTCTTTTATATGAGCCATCCATCTATTTCTCCAAAGTTATGAGTTTGTTTGAAGCATTTTCTATAGCATCTTCTAATTTTGTCAAAAATTCTCGCTTTGACAATCCTGGCTTTATTTCTGGAAGAATCTGGATAGTAACAAATTTGGACCTAAGTCTATTAGGATATTTAAAAAAACTATTTTTGGGCCATAGTAACCCTGCATTATGAGCCACAGGAATTACAGGAACTTTTGCTTGAGAGTATAAGAAAAAAACTCCTGGCAGATATGGTTTTTCTTTTGAAGTGATACCTGGTTTCACTCGGGTACCTTGAGGAAAAATCATCATCGATCTATTTTCTTTAACTGCTTTTTTTGCATTTCTACCCATTTTTCTAAGTGCATTTAAACCTTCATCCCTTGCTATAGGAATAGCCCCTGCTCTTAAAAAATATAATCCAATCACTGGCAAAAAAATTAAAGCTTTTTTTAAAACTATTGATGGCATTGAAAATAAATGAGTGCAAAAAACAGTTTCCCAGGCTGATTGATGTTTAATTGCATAAATAACAACTCTTTTTTTTGAAGGGATTTGTCCAATAACTTTTATTTCAGTATTCAGCCACCATTTCATTCCTTTAGTCATTATTAAACACCAAATTTTATTTACAAAGATTACAACTTCTCTAGGAAATAATAGACATGGCACACATATAGTTACCAATATACTTGTACCTAAATAAAATTGTATGTTAAATAAAAGAGATCTTAAAAACACCATCCCCTTGCTATCCCATTCCTCTAAGTTTCATCCTTATACATTGTAAAATAATGCATCCCTTTTGTTGTGCTTATAATAGAAATTTCATAACCTTCATTTTCTGAAAAATGAGTAAAGTCTATTGGGCTAGCTGGATCATCTGAAATAAATACTACTTTTTTTCCTTTAGCCAAATTCTTCAATACTCTTTTTGCCTTTAAAACAGGAAGAGGACATTTTAATCCAGTAAAATCATATTCTTCCATTAATAAAGAGCTCCTAAAAATCTCTTGTTTAAAATAAGTTATACATATTTATAAACCTAATCCAATTTAATTTTCTTGAATGAGGTGAATCTTAATTGTAATAAATAAATTATGACCATTTGGGGTAAAATTATTGGAAGTGCAACTGGATTTGCTTTAGGAGGAGCAATAGGAGCACTACTCGGGGGAGCTGCAGGACATGCTGTTGATAAATTTAAAACAAAACAAAAACTCCCAGAAGAACTCGCATTAAAACAAATTGGATTTACCATTGGAGTCATTGTTCTTTCTGCTAAAATGGCCAAAGCTGACGGTAAAGTTACAAAAAGTGAAATAAAAGCCTTCAAAGAAAAAATAAAAGTTCCAGATAATGAAATTAAATATGTTGCAAGACTTTGGGATCAAGCAAAAAAGACAACTGATGGTTTTGAAGTTTACGCAAAACAAATATCTAATCTGTTAGAGAAAAACTCATCTGTATTAGAAGAACTTATTAACTTACTGGTGATTATAGCAGAAGCAGATGGTAAAATAACACACCAAGAAAAAATATATTTGAGAGAGGTTAGCAATATTTTTGGTTTCTCAGACCAAGATTTTGAGAGAATTTGTTCTTCAAAACTAAATAATTCTATAGATCCATATCAAACGCTAGGTGTTTCAAAAGATGCGCCATTAGAAGAAATTAAAAATAAGTGGAAAACGCTTGCAATGAAACATCATCCTGACAGATTAATTGCTCAAGGTATACCTCAAGATATAATAGAAACTAATACTTATAGACTTAAAGAAATAAATAATGCATGGGATTTAATTAAAAATAAAAAGTATGATTTAAATGCCTAAAACTTTAATTACCTTTCAAGACTTTAAAATGTTTAAATCTAATAAAGTTTTATTAGAGAACATAAACATCGCAATTCATCAATTTGATAGAATTGTTTTGGTAGGGCAAAATGGATGCGGTAAAAGTTCATTATTAAATCTCTTAAAAAACAAAGAAGAATGTGATGCTGGAAGTATTTGGATAGCACCTAACTTAAAAATAGACTGTTTGGAACAAAATCCTCCTGAACCTACTATTAATAATCTTTTAGAATTTTTGTCTAAAGATAATCAACACCCTAACTTATCTAAGACAAAAGAAATTATTGAAGAATTAAATCTAAAAAAAATTAATTTAAAAAATAAATTATCAGGTGGTGAAATTCGTAAAATTTATATTGCAAAATTAATTCTAAGTGAATCCGAATTATTACTATTAGATGAACCTACCAACCACATTGACTTGCCAACTATAGACTGGTTAGAAAAAAAGCTGTTATCTTTGAATAAAACTTTAATCATAGTAAGCCATGACCAGGAGTTTCTAAAAAAAATTTCCACAAAAACTTTTTGGATACATCAAGCGCAAATTTTAAAAAGAGAAGGTCCATACGACAACTTTCATAGTTGGACTAATGAAGTGATAGAGGTTGAAAAAACTAAATCTCATAAATTAAAACAAAAAATAAAATCTGAAAAAAAATGGGCTATTCAAGGAATTCCAGCGCGAAGAAAAAGAAATATGGGGCGATTAAGAGATTTAGAAAAACTTTCTAAAAATTATGAAAGCACAAAAGCAACATTAAAAAAACCATTAAATATAATTCTTAATAAAACAAATGAGTCTGCAGTAAATATAATTGAAACATTCGATTTGTCTTTTTCTTATAATATAAATAATGAAAATGAAAATATCTTCTCAGATTTAAACTTGAAAATCAGAAGAGATGATCGCATTGGAATAATAGGCGCAAATGGTTCAGGGAAAAGTACTTTAGTTAAAATTTTACAGGGAATATACCCTCCCAAAACTGGGAAAATTAAATTTGGTGAAAACGTAAATATTAAATATTTTGATCAAAATAAAGAAAACATAAATCTAAACAAAACACCATGGAGCACACTTGCTGGAAATGGAAACCATGTGGATTTTATGGGTGATAAAATACATGTCTTGTCATATTTAAAAAAATTTTTATTCGATGAAAAAAAATCTTTGCAGAGTAACTCATCACTTTCGGGAGGTGAAAAAGTAAGATTATCACTAGCTGAGTTATTTATAAATAAACATAATTTTTTAATTTTAGATGAACCTACTAACGACTTAGATTTTGATACTCTTGACTTGTTAAAAGTAGCTATCAAAAACTATGACGGTACTGTATTAATTATTAGCCATGATAGATTTTTTTTAGATAACACAGTAGATAAAATTCTTGTATTTGAAAACAATAATAGAATTTTAAAACATGAAGGAAATTTTTCAGATTATTACGAAAAATTTGGATTAGAAAAATTAAAAATAATAAATAATAATGTTAAAAACAAAATCTCAAATAAAAAAATAGTACCTAAAAAAGTTATAAAAAAAAAGAAAATGAGTTTCAAAGATTCTTATTATTTGGAGATCTTACCCTTAAAAATTGAAAAACTAGAAAAAGATCTCAAAGAATATGAAACTATTTTAAATGATAAAGATTTATTTAAAAATGACAGAAAAACATTTGAGAAAGTAGCTATTGAAATAACAAATATTAAAAAAATTATTTCTGAATCAGAAAATAAATGGCTTGAATTACAAATTTTAAATGACGAAATAAATAATTCATAAAATTAAAGTTTGTATTGACCTAAAATTTATAACTTATATCTTACTTTTGTCAGAGAGCTATGTAGTTGCTTTTTAAAGAGGAAAGTCCGGGCTCTATAGAAATAAGGTGCTGGATAACCTCCAGCAGGGGCAACCCTAGGGAAAGTGCCACAGAAAATATACCGCCAATTTGGTAAGGGTGAAATGGTGTGGTAAGAGCACACCGCATTTTTAGTGATAAAAATGGCATGGTAAACCCCACCTAGAGCAAGACCAAATAGGAGAAACTTATTTTGAATTTCTACAAAGTTTCTTGGGTAGGTCGCTAGAAAAATTTGGTAACAAATTTTCAAGATTAATAACTACAATCATAATTTTTGATACAAAACCCGGCTTATCGCTCTCTGACACTATTAATAGAAAAATAAATTTACTTAAATGATACTATAAGATGGTTGATTTTCCCATTGACTACCATAAATTCCCATGTTATCCCATAAAGCTATAAATTTATTGCTTAGGCAATTTTATATGTAATTAAAAGTTTGGACATTATGCAGTTTTATTATTTTTAATTTAGGATATTAAAATCAATGTTTTTATCAACCTCACATAATAAGATTGATTTAAAATGTAGAGTATCTATTCCAGCATCATTTCGCGTTAATTTAGAAAAATCAAATGAAACTCTAATTTTATTTAAAAGTCTGCAATTTAAATGCATAGAAGGTACTACCTCAACACGAATGGGAGCATATATAGATGCTATAGATGAGTTGGACGCTTTATCAGACGACGCGTTTCTTTTAAGAATGATGATGGCAGATTCTTTTGAAATCAAATTTGATATTAATGGTAGAGTAGTCATTCCCGACACTCTCATGAACTTTGCCAACCTCTCAGATAAAGCTGTTTTTATGGGTATAGGAGAGTCATTTTATATTTGGTCTCCTACTGAATATGAAAATCAATATATGAAATCTCAGCAAATACTAAGAGAAAAAGGTCCACCTAAATTAATTTTAAAAAAAAATTGAGTAAGCAGTATTTAAATGAATGATAAAGTTATACATATTCCAGTTTTACTTGATGAGGTAATAAAGGCATTATCTTTAACTGAAGACGAAGTTTATGTTGATGCAACATTTGGTTTAGGTGGATATACCAAAGCTATTTTAAAAAAACAAAATTGTAAAGTTGTTGCAATTGATAGAGATCCTCATGCCAAAGTTTTTGCAGATAGTTTAAAAAGAAGTTTTGCAGATAGATTTTTCTTTAAAATAGGAAGATTCTCTGAAATAGGTAAATTTTTAAACGAACTTAAAATACATAAAGTTGCAGGCGTTGTTTTTGATCTTGGAGTATCAAGTCCTCAATTAGATATCAAAAGTAGAGGATTTTCTTTCAAATTAGATGGCCCTCTTGATATGAGAATGTCATCCGAAGGTCCAACTGCAGATGAATTTTTAGACAAAGTTGAAGAAAATACTCTAGCAAATATAATATATGAATTGGGCGATGAAGTTTATTCAAGAAGAATAGCTAAAAATATTATACATCAAAGATCAATTAATAAAATCAAAACAACAGGGCAATTAGCTGATATAGTTAGAAATTCTATTCCAAAAAAGAAAAGTAAAATAGATCTAGCTACAAAAACTTTTCAAGCAATTCGTATATATTTAAATGATGAAATCAAAGAATTAGAAGAAGGATTAATAGCCGCAGAAAAAGTATTAAGACCAGAAGGTAGATTAGCTGTGGTTTCTTTTCATTCAATTGAAGACAAAATTGTAAAAAATTTCTTTAATAAATGCTTACGAAACAAACCCTCATCTAGATATTTACCTGACCTTCCAAAAAAAAATCCAAGTTTAGAAATATTAACAAAAAAGCCTATTCTGCCATCTGCTAAAGAGATTTGCATTAATAAAAGATCTAGATCTGCAAAATTACGTATTGCAAAAAGGACACACTTTTCATCTACATTTGGAGAAATCGCATGATAAGGTATCCATACTCTTTGATTTTTCTTGTCATACTTTTTGTAGGAATTTCACTTTACCAAGTTAAACATTTCATTACAAAAAAAGAAATAGAACTTACTCAGATAGAGAATAATATAAAAATTGCTCAATCAGATATAAACATTTTAAAAGCTGAACTTAGCTATCTGAAACGCCCTGATAGAATAGAAAAAATTGCTGTAAACAGTTTAGGACTAAGACAAGTTTTACCAACAGATATTTGGAATTTAAAAGATCTTGTAGACGCAACAGTTACCTTAAGTAATGGTGATAATAAATGAAAAAATTTGATTTTTTTGACCTCGATGTAAGAAAACAAAATCAGTCTAAATTTCGTAAAATCAAATTACTAATTTGTAGTCTGTTATTAATAATGTCTTTTACAATTATTGGATACAGAACAATATCGCTCGCCAGCATAAACAAAAAGAATATTTCAAATATAGCCTATAAAACTATAGAAAATAAATCTTTTCAAAAAAATTTAAGAGGTAACATTTACGATAGAAATAATAAAATTCTAGCTACTACAATTAATACATTAAGTCTTAATGTAAATCCCCAGGAAATTTTGAATAAACATCAAACAATTACCAAATTAATAAAAATATTTCCTTACTTAAAAGAAGAAGATTTATTTAAAAAATTAAATAGTAATAAAAAACATATTAATCTGTTAAGAGAAATATCCCCCAGAGAATATGTAAGACTTTTGAATGCAGGGATAGAAGGTTTAAAAATTGAAACTATAAAGAAGAGAATTTATCCTAACAATACACTAGCTTCTCATATTCTTGGTGCTACAGATATTGATGGCAAAGGCATTGCCGGCGTGGAGAAAAAATTTGATAGTCAACTTCAAGTTGGTAACGATGTAACTCTTTCTATTCATGGAGGCATTCAACATATAACTAGAACATTGTTATTAAATCAAATAAAAAAATTTGAAGCTGAAGGCGGTGCTGGAATAATAATGAATGCAAAAGATGGTGAGTTGTTTTCTATAGTTTCACTTCCTGATTATAATGCTAATAATTATAATTCAATATTAAATGAAAATCTTTTTAATAAGGCTACTAAAGGTATATATGAACTGGGCTCAACTTTAAAGTTAATTACCGCTGCTATTGCTTTTGAAAGTAACTTAATAAATGAAAATGATGTTTTTGACGTTTCAAAACCCTTAAAAGTTTCTTCTAGAATTATAAATGATTTTCATCCTCTGGATTACGCTATTAATATTCCAGAAGTAATTGTTCATTCTAGTAATATTGGATCGGCAAAAATAGCTGAAAAATTTGGCTCATCAACTCAATTAAAATATCTTAGATCTCTTGGTTTATTGAATAGGCTTTCACTAGAAATACCTGAGTTAGGAAAACCTCAAGTGCTGACAGACAAAAAAGTTTTAAGTACAATGACCATTTCATATGGTCATGGAATTTCAATCACACCTATGCATCTTGCATCTGCAACAGCAACTATTGTTAATAGTGGAGTGAAGGTTAATCCAACATTGATAAAAGGAAAAGTAGAAAAAAAAGATGAAGTAATTATTTCAAAAGAAACTTCAATAAAAATGAAAAGTATAATGAGGCTAGTTGTTAGCAATAAAAATGGCACTGCCAAAAAAGCAGAAGCGTCCGGATATCTAATTGGAGGAAAAACAGGGACAGCTGAAAAAATTAATCCATCTGGGGGATATTCTAAAAAGAAGAATATTGTGGCATTTACAGGTGCATTTCCAATGAATGATCCACAATTTATAATAACTATTATGATCGATAATCCAAAAGGTCAAAAATTTTCCTTTGGCTATAGAACTGCTGGTTGGGTTGTAGCACCTATTGTAAAACAATTAGTAACAAGAGTTGCTCCAATTTTAGGAGTAAAGCCTCAATTAGAAAGCTCACCCAAATTTTCTAATAATCTTTTAGATTTTAAGATTAGAGGTAAAAATGACGGAGCAAACTTATAAAATGTTATTAAAAGATCTTATATCAAAAAATAAAATTTTAATGGATTTGCTAAAAAATGTTCCAGACAAAACACTAAACCACAATATAAATGGGATCTCAGGAAATAGTAAAAATATCAAAAATGACTATATTTTCGTTGCCATTAAAGGTACCCAGTTCGATGGATCAGAATTTATAAATGAAGCAAGGCAAAATGGTGCTATCCTTATAATTGCAGACAAATCTAATGATAAAGATGTGATATCAACAAATAAAATATCAACAAGACTTGTTTACACAGAACTTCTTGCATCTTTTTATAAAAAACAACCTAAAGAAATTATTGGAGTGACAGGTACTAATGGTAAAACCTCAACTGTTGAATTTTGTAGACAGTTATGGGTTCAAGCAGGATGGAAAGCTGCATCCATGGGAACCCTTGGAACAAAAATTGAGAATACTCTTAACAAAAGTATCTTTAAATCCCCAAAACAAAACCTTACTACTTTTGATCCTGATGAATTGTACAAAGAACTATATTCATTGGAAAATCTAGAAATTTCACACTTAGCTTTAGAAGCATCATCACATGGCCTTGATCAATTTAGACTTGATAGTGTTAAATTTACAGGTGCAATTTTTACAAATTTATCTCATGATCATCTTGATTATCATAAAAATATTGAAAATTATTTTGACTGTAAAAAAAGACTTTTCACTGAGATACTTCAGAATAATTCTGCTGTAGCTATTAATATTGATGATGATTTTGGTAAACGACTTTTTAACCAAATAAAAAATAACAAACATATAATTGTTACATTTGGAAAAAGTTCAGATGCAGAAGTTAAAATAATTTCTATAAAACAAAATAATCAGAATATTGATTTAGTTTTAGAATATAAGAATATAAATTATAAATCTACTATTGGAATGATAGGACATTTTCAATCATATAACGTAGTCGCCGCTGCTTCTATTTGCATTGCATTAGGAATTGATGCAAATCTGATATTTAAATCAATTAGTTACCTAAAGCCTGCACGTGGCAGAATGGAAATGATTTCAGCTACACACAATAACTCAATGATTATAATTGATTATGCGCATACTCCAGAGGCTTTGAGGTATGTTTTAAATTCTATTAAGAAAATAGCTAAAGAAAAAATAATTACATTATTTGGATGTGGTGGTGATCGAGATAAAAAGAAAAGAAAATCTATGGGAGAGTTTGCTAAAGAATTTTCTGATTTAGTAATAGTTACTGACGATAACCCCAGATCTGAAACTGCGTCAAATATCAGAAAAGATATTTTAGAGGGCTGCCCTAATGCATTGGAAATACCAGACAGAAATAAAGCTATTAATTATGCTATTTCAAAATTAGAAAAAAATGATTTTTTACTTATTGCCGGTAAAGGTCACGAAACCACTCAAACAATTGGTATGGAAACACTTCCTTTTGATGACTATACGGTTGCAAAGGAAACTATCAAGAATATTGAAAAATCAAGGGAAGCTGACTAATGCCATTATGGACAAAACAGGACTTAATGTCTGCTTGCAAAGCATCAGATCCAACTTCAAATTTTCTTAATAATTTTGATAATATTCATGGAATAAGTATAGATGACAGAACAATTAAAAAAGGGGAATTATTTATAGCCCTTATTGGGGATAATTTTGATGGTCACAAATTTATAGAATCTGCAATCTCTAAAGGTGCATGCGGAGTATTAGTGTCAAATATTAGAATAGCTAAAAAGTATAATGGATTATTTGTAGATGACACAAAAGAAGCACTAATAAATATTGGTAAATTTGCAAGAAACAGATTTAACGGAATTACAATTGGTATTACAGGTAGTAGTGGCAAAACTAGCACTAACTACATATTATCAAATGCACTAAATCAATATGGTAAAACTCATAAAACATTTGGAAATAATAATAATTTAATTGGACTTTCTCTGACATTGTCTAGATTACCTCATTATTTTAATTTTTGTGTTCTAGAATTAGGAATGAATAATAGTGGTGAAATTAGAGAATTAACTAAAATTGCCAAACCTAATATTGCAGTAATCACCAATGTATCAAACTCTCATTTACAAAATTTTAAGAATGAAAAAGAGATTGCCAAAGCCAAAAGTGAAATTTTCTTAGGATTAGAAAAGAATGGTGTTGCCATTATAAACTCAGATAATGATTGGAAAGAGTTTTTAATAACTGAAGCAAAAAAAGTTAACGCTAAAATTCATCTATTTGGTCATTCTAAAATTTCAAACACACAAATCATGAAATTAGTCAACGAGAAAGAAGGATCAACAATTTTTTATGATAAAATAGAAAATTGGCATTTGAAATATTTAAATACGACACAAGCTGAAAATGTGATTGCATCTATTTCTGTTATTAAAGAATTAAAACTCCCAACTAAAAAAGTTTCAAAAGTTATTAGTAAACTTAAACCCTTATCTGGAAGAGGTGAAAAGCTTATAATTAATTTTAATAGTAAACAAAAAACAATTATAATTGACGATAGTTATAATGCAAATCCTGCATCAATGATGTCTGCTCTCTACAATTTTAATAATTTAAGAATAAAATATCGTGACTTTGAAGCAATAGTAATAATTGGTGATATGCTTGAGTTAGGTAAAAGCTCAACAAAAATACATTTAGATCTTATTCCAATTTTAAAAAGCATAAATCCAAATTTGATATTAACGGTTGGGCAATACACAAAGAAATTAAATGACAAGTTAAATTTAACAATAAACTGTCATTCATACAATGAAATCAATGAATTAATCAAAGATATCAAAAAATTCATAAGACCCAATCAAATAATCCTTTTAAAAGGTTCCAATAGCACTGGTCTATGGAAACTTGTACCAATTTTTAAAAATATTATTCAAGAGAATGCCAATGCTGCCTGATCTTTTATTAAATTATACTAACTACTTTCAACCTCTTAATTTGTTTAATTATATTTCTTTTAGAACAATTGGTGCTCTTTTAACCGCATTACTAATTAGCTTTATTTTTGGTCCAAGTATTATATCTCTTTTGAAAAAAACACAAAAAAAAGGACAACCAATTCGAACTGATGGTCCAAAAAATCATATTATTTTTAAAGCTGGCACACCTACTATGGGAGGTTTATTAATTCTATTAGCTTTTTCAATTTCAACAATTTTATGGGCTAGGTTGGATAATCTATATATATGGGTAGTACTCGGAGTAGCTATACTTTTTGGAATAATTGGTCTTCTAGATGACTGGTTAAAAGTATCACGGATGAATAGTAGTGGTTTGAAAAGCTATCAAAAAATTATACCCCAACTTTTTGTCGCTTTTTTTGCAGCTTGGATAATTTCAGTAAACACACCGGAAAATTTAAAAAACACATTATCAATTCCTTTTTTAAAAGACAGTATTTTATTTTTAGGTATTTTTTACATCCCATTTACAATCTTAGTCATTGTGGGTTCATCTAACGCTGTAAATTTAACTGATGGCCTTGATGGTTTGGCTATAGTGCCAGTAATGATCGCGGCAGGATCATTAGCTGTAATAGCTTATGTAGTAGGAAATATAAATTTCTCCAATTATTTACAATTAAACTATGTTCCAGGTGTTGGTGAAATAACAGTTTTATTAGGTGCAATTATAGGATCAGGACTAGGCTTCTTATGGTTTAATGCGCCACCAGCAATGGTTTTTATGGGTGATACTGGTTCATTATCACTCGGCGGAGTAATTGGTGTCACTGCATCAGCATCTAGGCATGAATTAGTGTTAGTTATAATTGGAGGTCTTTTTGTACTAGAAACAGTGTCTGTAATAGTACAAATTTTGTCATTTAAAATTACAGGTAAAAGGATATTTAGAATGGCACCTTTACACCATCATTTTGAGCAAAAAGGATGGGCAGAGTCTACAATAGTAATAAGGTTTTGGATTATTGCCGTAATTTTAGCTTTAGTCGGCATTTCTTCACTTAAACTGAGGTAATAAATTGATAAGTATTAGTTGTTATGAAAATAAAGATGTTGGGATTTTAGGAGCCGGATTATCAGGTATAGCCGCAGCTAAAATTCTTTTAAATTCAAAAGCAAATATATTCATTTTCGACGATAAAAAAGAAAAGCCAATTTTTATTAGAAAAAAAAGTTGGAAAAATTACAATCTTTGGCCATGGAAAACCTTAACTGCATTAGTTGTGAGTCCAGGCATACCAATAAATGCAAAAAATAAACATATAGCCATACAATTTGCAATAAAAAATAAAGTAAAAATTATTAATGAAATTGACTTATTTTTTGAAACAAAACCAGAAGCTAAATTAATTGGAATAACTGGTACTAATGGAAAATCTACAACTGTTGCATTATTATTTCATATATTAAAATTTAATAAAATTAAATGTGTCATAGGTGGAAATTATGGCTTTCCTGCCTGTGAAATTAAAGATCCTGGGAAACATGGTATTATAATTCTAGAGTTATCAAGTTATCAATTAGATGGCGCAAAGAAATTAAGTCTAGATCTTGCTTCAATTACAAATATTACCAAAGACCATTTAGAGTACCATGAAACTTTTAAAAAATATAAACTTTCAAAACTTAAAATTATAAATTTTTTAAAAGAAAATGGAACATTTATTTTAGACGCTGATAACAAACTTCTTAATGCAATGGTAAGTCAGAAGCAGTTTAAATCTAAAAATATACTTAAAATTAAAAATGATGAAACTTACAATTATGTTAATGATAATAACTATCTACAGGGGGCTCATAACGTATCTAATTGCTCTATAGCAGTATCAATAGCTAAGCATCTGAATATAACTCTTGAAAAAATTAAATTTGCTATAGAAAATTTCAAAGGGTTACCTCATAGGATGGAACCTATATACATTTCAGACAGAATTAAAATTATCAATGATAGTAAATCTACTAATGGTGAATCTACAGCCGCTGCTCTAAAGTCTTTTGAAAATATTTTTTGGATTGCAGGAGGTCAACCTAAATCAGGTGGTATTGGAGAGGCTAAAAACTTTTTAGATAGAGTAATAGAAGTATTTTTAATTGGCAAATCAACTAACCTTTTTTGTAATCAAATTTCAAGGTTTAAGAAGGATTTACAAATACATAATTGTTTAACATTAGAAAAGGCAACCAAACTTGCTTTAAAAAAAGCTGCAATTTCCAACTTTAAAAATTATGTAATTTTATTATCTCCATCTGCAGCTAGTTTTGACCAATATAGAAACTTTGAAGATAGAGGAAATAAATTTAAAGAAATAGTTAGTCAACAATTGAATGAAAGTTTAATAAAATGAACATTACACGTTCAGATAGATCTAACCTTGCACTTTGGTGGTGGACAATAGATAGGTATTTATTAACCTCATTTTTTATATTAATGATGTTCGGAATATTATTAGTAATGGCATCAAGCCAACATCTTGCAGAAAATTTAAACATTCCATCACATTATTTCACAATCAGACACATACTATACGGAACCTTAAGTATTCCGATAATAATTTTCTTTTCAATATTAAATGAAAGACAAACTAAAATGATATGTATTTTAGGTATTATAATTACTACAGTACTACTTTTTGTGATTTTATTTGATGGAGAGAAAATAAAAGGAGCACAAAGGTGGTTTAATATTGGAGGTTTAAGTTTTCAACCAAGTGAAATAGGTAAACCTCTATATGTAGTTTTTAATGCTTGGCTGTTGTCTTTGTGGATTGAAAAAACAAAATTTCCAGGTTGGATTTGGTCAATTGCATCAATAATTCTAATTTCATCGTTATTATTATTACAGCCTGACTTGGGAATGACTATCGTAATGATGTTTACATGGGGGTTCCAGTTATTTATTACCGGAATACCATTGATTATTATTTTATGCCTTATTATGGCTTTTCCAATATTTATGATTTTTTCTTATCAAAATTTTGATCACGTTAAAATAAGAATAGATAATTTCCTTGAAGGTAAAACGTATCAGGTATCTAAATCTTTACAATCATTTGAGTCTGGTGGCTTTTGGGGTAAAGGTCCAGGTGAAGGGTTTTATAAAAAATCTTTGCCAGATGCACACTCTGATTTTGTATTTGCTGTGGCAGCAGAAGAATATGGTGCATTAATATGTAGTGTAATAATTATAATTTATGGGCTAATAATTGTAAGATCATTTTACTATATAATTAATAATAATAATCTCTTTTTTATTTTAGCTGTTGGAGGTCTTGCTTTCCAATTTGGCTTCCAATCATTAATTCACATGGCAAGTAATACGGATCTTATCCCTACTAAAGGAATGACATTACCATTTTTATCGTATGGTGGCTCATCTCTTTTAGCTTCAGCCATAACGGCAGGAATAATTTTATCTTTAACCAAGAGAAGTAACCCTTTAGATCCATTCAGAAAAGAAATTTATGAAAAACAATGATATAAAAAATTTAAATAGAAGAAAAATTTTAATGGTTGTTGCTGGGGGTACTGGTGGTCATATATATCCATCATTATCTCTAATAAACAAAATGAGTAATTATAATTTTGTTATTATTACCGATCAAAGAGGTGGTGAATATTATGAGAATTTTTTTGAGAAAAAGTCTTTAAATTTTAAAATTTTCGTTCATAAAGTATCAAGTCCGAGTAATAAAAATATAATTCAAAAAATAATATCATTACTACAAATTTCAATTTCGCTAATTAAGTCGTTATTAATAATTTTATTCAAAAAACCAGATGTAGTGATAGGTTTTGGTGGGTACCCAACTATAGCACCTTTGATAGCATCTAAAATTTGCTCAATTCCGTCAATAATACATGAACAAAATGCTATAATTGGAAGGGGTAATAGTCTACTTAGTAAAATCTCAAATATATTAGCATTATCATTTGTAGATACTAAAAAAGTTGAAAATGTTAAAAATATTGTTTTTACAGGGAACCCTGTTAGGAAAGAGTTTGAAAAAATAGGTCATGTTAATTATATAAAATCAATCTCAAATAAACCATTCACTATTTTAATATATGGTGGAAGTCTTGGAGCGTCTTATTTTTCAAAACAATTAACATCCATAATCTGCCAACTGCCAGAAAAAATTAGAAAAGAAATCAAGATTATTCAGCAAGTAAGAGTAGAAGAATTAAAAACTGTTAAAAATAAATATAAAAACCACAAAATTGAAGCAGAAATTTCTACTTTTTTTCAAAATATTTTTGATAAATTTGAAATAGCACACTTGATAATCACACGATCAGGTGGATCAACCATTGCAGAAATATTAGCCTCTTGTAAACCTGCAATATTTGTTCCATTACCAAATTCATTAGATAATCATCAATATGAAAATGCTAAATTTTTTGTAACTAATGATTGTGGTTGGATTTTTGATCAAATTAATAATAGCAAAAGTGATTTTGAAAGATTAATAAAAGATATTTTCCAAAACAAACAAAAACTTTCTACTGCAAGTCAAAAAATTAGAAATTTATCACAAAAATTATCAAATTTGAGGAAAAATAAAACGCCCTCTGATTATTTGTCAGATTTAATCTCAGAAATAGCAAATAATCCCAAAAAAAGAGTTAATTATTTATGTTAAAAAGCCCAGAAAATTTAGGAATTATTCACTTTATTGGCATTGGTGGAATTGGTATGAGTGGAATTGCAGAAATTCTATACCAATCTGGATATCATGTACAAGGAAGTGATTTAAATCAAAGTAATAATACTAATAGATTAGAAAAACTTGGCATTAAAGTTTATATTGGACAAAAAAAATCAAATATCATTGATGCAAAAATAATCGTTGTATCAACTGCAATTTCAGAAAAAAATGAAGAATTTATTGCAGCTAAAAAAATGTTCCTTCCAATAGTACATAGATCTGAAATGCTAGGTGAGTTAATGAGATTAAAACAATCGATTGCAATAGCTGGGACACATGGTAAAACAACTACAACCTCATTAATAGCAAAGATGATTGAAGAAAATGGAATGGACCCAACCATAATAAATGGAGGTATCATTTCATCACTTGATAGTAATGCACGTCTTGGTAATGGCGAATGGATGGTTGTAGAAGCAGATGAAAGTGATGGTAGTTTTTCAAAATTAAACCCAACAGCTGCAATTATTACAAATATTGATTTAGAGCATTTAGATTATCACAAAAATGAAGATAATTTAGAAAATGCATTTTACAATTTTGTCTCATCTATACCATTTTATGGCTTTGTTTGTTTATGCATTGATAATCCTCGAACACAAAGATTAATATCAAAGTTAGAAAATAAAAAAGTTATAACTTATGGAATGTCTGCCAACGCAGACATAAGAGCAACTAATATTTCTTATAAAAACAATAGAATGAACTTTGCTTTAAATATAAAAAATAATAAAAAATTTGAAAAAAATGTTTATAAAATAGAATTTTCTATGATTGGAATGCATAATATTCAAAATGCATTAGCAACAATTGCAACAGGAATAGAATTAAAAATCCCACTTACAAAAATTAAAAATACATTAAAAAATTTCAGTGGTGTTCAAAGAAGATTTCAAAAGGTAGGAAATTTTAAAAATACCACAATTATAGATGATTATGGGCACCACCCTGTTGAAATAAATTCAGCATTATCCGCGGCAAGATTTTTAGCACCCGAAACTAAAGTAATTGCTATTTTTCAACCTCATCGCTATAGCAGAATTAAAGACTTGTTTGACGATTTCTGTAGTTGCTTTAACAATGCCGATCACGTTTTCCTTCTCGATGTTTATGCAGCTGGTGAAAAATCCATAAAGAATTTTGAGAGTAGTAATTTAGAAGAGGGATTGGCAAATTATGGTCATAAAAATGTTGTGTACATACAGGACCAAAATCTTTTAGCAAAAAATTTATTAAAGATAATACAACCTAACGATTTAATTATTTGTCTTGGGGCAGGATCAATCACAAAAATCGCGAATAATTTAGAAGAAGAATTAAAAAATGAAGATAAACATATTTAAAGATAATTTTGTAGATCATATATATGCAGAACAAAAACTTGCAAAATTTACATGGTTTGGGGTCGGTGGCAATGCAGAAATCCTTTATATTCCAGAAGAAGAAATATCTCTAGAAAAATTTTTAAAAGTAAAACCAAATGATTGTAAAGTTTTTACTATAGGAGCTGGATCTAATTTGTTGGTAAGGGATAATGGCATTGATGGTGTTACCCTAATTACTAGTAAGCTTAACAAAATCAGTATTGATAAAGACGGTATAATAACTGCGAATTCTGGCGCTGTTGACGCTGAAGTAGCTCGTTTTGCTAGAGATAATAGCAGAACTGGACTTGAATTTTTAATAGGGATCCCTGGTACAATTGGTGGTGGAATTAAAATGAATTCAGGGGCATTTGGCTCTGAATTCAAAGATGTGTTGATAGATGTAAAAGCTATAAATCATAATGGGGAATATAAAATATTTTCCAATGAAGATTTAAATATGGAGTACAGGAAAATTGGTTTAAAAGATGAGTGGATATTTTTGTCGGCTCGGTTCAAAACGTCAGATGCCTCTAAGAAAAACATACGTGATAAAATGAAAAAAATTATCCTTTCTAGAAAAAGTGCACAACCGATTGGAGTTAAAACAGGAGGAAGCACCTTTAAAAATCCTCTAGGTAAAAAAGCATGGCAATTAATTGATCAAGCTGGATGTAGAGGTTGGAAAAATGGAGATGCAATGATCTCAGAAAAACACTGTAATTTTATTGTTAATCTTAAAAATGCAAAAGCACATCAAATTGAAGAATTAGGACAAAATGTAAAACAAAAAGTTTTTGAAAATTCTGGCATTGAACTTAACTGGGAAATAGAAAGAGTGGGCAATAAATGAAAACCTACAAAAACATGCACGTTTTGTTATTGAAAGGTGGGAATGGATCTGAAAGAGAGGTTTCTCTAAACACTGCTAAAGAATGTGCAAGTGCAATAGAACAAATAGGATGCAAAATTACAGAAGTTGATATTTCAGAAATACATTTATCTAGTTTAGCTAAAATTAGTGCAGACGTATGTTTTAATGCATTGCATGGAGATTATGGAGAAGATGGTTCAATACAAGGCTTACTGAATTTAATGAAAATTCCATACACACATTCTGGTGTTGCAACCTCATCTATTGCAATGAATAAAATAAATTTTAAAAGAATTATTTCCGATGCAACAAAGTTTTCAAATGATCCAATTTACTTCCCGAAAACGTTACAAATAAAAAATAACGGAAAATATTTTGAGGTAGATTATGATGGTACTTTTGTAATTAAACCAATTAAAGGAGGTAGTTCAGTTGGAGTAAATATAATTAAGGAAGGAAATAAAATTCCTTACATTGAAGAATTCATTAATCAAGAATTAATGGCAGAAATCTTTGTTGGTTCTCAAGAATTAACTGTTACAGTTTTAAAAGAAAATTCATTATGTGTTACTGAAATCATTACTTCAAATGATCAAGAATTTTATAATTACAAGGCAAAATATGATAATAATGGTTCATACCATAAAATTCCTGCAGACATACCAAAGATTATTTACAATAAAGCTCTAACATGGGCTTTAAAAGCGCATCAGATTATCGGCTGCAGAGGAATTTCACGTGCTGATTTTAGATACGATGCCAATAATGAAAAATTGTATATGCTTGAACTAAACACTCAACCAGGAATGACAAAGACTTCACTTTGTCCTGAACAAGCTTCATATTGCGGAATAAATATGAATGATTTGATTAAAATCCTCATAGAGGAGGCTAACTACGAATGCTAATTTTAAGATTATATAAAAGTAACTTCATAAAAAATAAAAATAAGATAACTTTTTTAGAAAATATTCACAAAAAATCAATTTTTATAATTTTGTTTTTGTTACTTACAAGTTTTTATTTTCTATCAAAAACAAGTAATATCTTCAGCGTGTCAAAGTTTAATTATATTAATAAACTCTTAATAAATAATGGTTTTATAATTAAAAATATCGAAATATTAGGTTTAAACTACCTTGATAAAGATGACATTACTAAAATTATCAACACATACAAAAATGTAAATATTTTCAACGTAAATATTAAACACATCTATAAAGAAATTAAAAATAATACCTGGATAAAAAATGCAACTATAGAAATAATTTATCCAAATACTATTAAAATATTATTAACAGAAAAAGAACCAATAGCTATCTGGCAAAATAGATATGGGAATAATTTAATATCTAAGACCGGGGATATGATATTTGAAAAAAAATTAGACAATTTCAAGAGTTATTTACCCATCATTATTGGCGAAAATGCAAATAAAAACATTAACTCAATTTTAAATATATTAAATTCTAATAGAGATTTTGTCAGAAATATCTGGTCTATGACATTCGTCAATCAAAGAAGATGGGATATACATTTTAACCAAGGTCTAACAATTCGACTACCAAGCAAAAATGTAAAAAACGCATGGGAAAAAATTATAAACCTTAATAAAAAATTCAATATCCTGAGTATTAGCCTCACAGAAATAGATCTCAGAAACTCTAATCAAATACTTGGTAAAATTAATATAGACAAAAAACTAATTTTTAAAAAGAAAAACTCATGACAGTTATGAAAAGTATAAATGAATCTAAAAATATATTTACTGTAATAGACGTAGGAAATAGTAAAGTTTCATGTTTAATTGGAACCCCTGTTAAAACTAACAATGTTCAAATTAAAGCACTTGGTTTTGGACAACATGCTTCTCTTGGCATGTCTAATGGTCAAGTTACTGATATGAAAGAAATTGCAAATTCAATTGCTCGAGCTGTTGAAGGTGCTGAAACCATGGCTGGATTTAATATAAATAAAGTTATATGTAATCTTTCTGGTGGCAGGCCAATTACAAAAATTATAAGAAATAAATTAAAAATCGAAAATGGTAGAGTTGAGAAGAATGATATATTAAAAATACTTAAATTTAAAAACCATTATCAAATTAATAACTACGAAATATTATCTTCATCAGTAATTAAATATTATCTTGATAATAATACTTGTGTAGACAACCCCCTAGGAATATTTACAAATACCCTTACAGTCGAGATAAACTATATTTACGGTCAAAAATCTCTAATAAAAAATTTATCAAGCGCAGTAAACTTATGTCACTTGTCTATTGAAAAATTCTTTATATGTCCTGAAGCATCAGGTGTGTCAACAATGCTTCAAGATGAAAGGATCAATGGTGCAATAATAATAGATCTTGGAGCAAATATCACTAGTGTAGGAGTATTCTTAAATAATAAGATAATTTTTTCAGACTCTATACCAATTGGTGGATTACATATTACTAGTGACATAGTTAGAGGCTTAGGGACAAAATCGGAGGATGCAGAAAAAATAAAAATTTTGCACGGTTCTACTCTATCCAACGAAACTGACGAATATATAAAAATTGAAATCCCAATTATATCAGATCAAGGAGATATAATCACTCAAAATATACCAAAAGCCATGTTAACTGCAATTATTAAACCTAGAGTTGAAGAAATCTTTGAACTTATTCGTGAAAGATTACGACAATTAAAACCTGACTCAAATTGTATTAATCAGGTTATTTTATGTGGTGGTGGAGCCAATCTTAGCAATATTCGTGAACTTGCCTCGAATTACTTTGAAACTAACGTAAGGATTGGAAGACCTATTGGTTTGATTGATTTGCCAGAAATTGTTCAAGCACCCTCCTTCGCTTGTTTAACAGGCTTGCTCATTAAAAGTTTAGAAAAAGAAAAAATTTTTAACCTACAAAATATGGATAAAGGAATATTAAAATATTTTGGAAAATTAGGCAATTGGTTTGATCAGAATTTATAAGTTTAACCCTAATTATAACTAAGTAAAGGAGAAGAAAATGACTCTTAACATAACAATACCAGAAAACATAAATGACACAAAACCTAAGATATCTGTAATTGGAATTGGAGGTGCTGGGGGTAATGCAGTAAACACAATGATTAGTGAAAAAATAGAAAACATTGATTTTATTGTTGCAAACACTGATGGACAAGCTTTATCAAGAAGCCTTACATCAAAACAAATACAACTCGGCAAGACTATAACCTTAGGACTTGGAGCTGGATCTAACGCTGAAACTGGGGAAAAAGCTGCTGAAGAGTCAATAGAAGAAATAATCGCTGAGTTAAGTGATGTTAATATGTTATTTATTACTACTGGAATGGGTGGAGGAACTGGTTCTGGAGCTGCTCCAGTTATAGCTAAAGCAGCCAAAGAAAAAGGGATATTAACTGTTGCAGTAGTAACTAAACCTTTTGATTTTGAAGGCAAAAAACGAATGGATGTCGCCGAAACAAGTCTATCTTTGTTAAAAGAAAATGTTGATACATTAATAGTAATTCCAAATCAAAATCTTTTTAAGATAGCTAATGAAAAAACAACTTTTGCTGAAGCATTTAAAATGGCTGATGACGTTCTTTACCAAGGTATTTGTGGTATAACAAATTTAATTACTAATCCTGGGATGATTAATTTAGATTTTGCTGATATCAAAACTGTAATGGCGAACATGGGTAATGCCATGATGGGCACTGGTGAAAGTTCAGGAGAAAATAGAGCTAAAAATGCAGCACAAGCAGCTCTTAATAATCCCCTCTTGGATAACACAAACATAAAAGGTGCAAGATCAATTTTACTGAACATTCAAGGTGGACCAGATATGGCATTGTTTGAGGTAGATGAGGCAGCAAGTAAAATTAGAAATGAAGTAGATGAAAATGCTAATATTATTTTTGGTTCATCTATTGATAATAATCTTGAAGGAATAATAAAAGTTTCTGTAGTCGCAACTGGTATAAACAGAAATGAAAATCAATATTATTTTGAAAGTAAAATAGATAAAGATCAACTCATATCAAAAAATGAAAATTTAGATTTAGAAATATTGGATAATGAGGATAAAACAGAAACAATTCCTACAGAAAACCATGTTTTAGAGAAAAATAATGTTGATCAAATTGACTTAGAGTCTGAGATTATTAAGTTAGAAGTCAAAGAAGAGAATGAATTTATTAAAGATGAGAATGAATCAAGCCTTAACATTAATAATGACGAACTCAAATCAATCTTTAAAAATAAACCTGATAATCAATTTACCCAACCTAAACCTCAATCATTGTTCAATCGCGTTTCATCTTTTTTTAGTAAAGATAAAACAAGTGAGATAAAATTAGATCCAGATTTAAGATTACAAAAAGATATAATTTTAGAAAAAGAGCTTGATGAAACTAATAAAAAATTTGAAGTTGATTCAAATGATCAAAAATCACAAAAAAGTTTTATAAATGAAACCCATTTAAATCTGAACAAAAATGTTGAAATATCCGAAAATAACACAAATAACTTTGATCTCTTTGATAATAAAAATCATAGCTCAACTAATAGACATCAGATAGATCTTACTGAAATTGAACAAGAGAACAAAGATGTAGACGAAAAGGTACTAGAAATACCAGCTTTTTTAAGAAGGCAAGCAAACTAATGTAAATTGAAATATTTGGTAATTATATGTGATTTGTATTTAATATTAAAGAGTTATACATATACTTTTGAGGTATTGAATATGAATTATATTAACACGTTAAAATCTTCTGTTTCTTTGCAGAAAACTCTTAAAAGAAAAATTCATTTCTCTGGTGTTGGTGTTCATAATGGTAGAGCTGTTTCAATGAGCATAGAACCTGCAGATGTGGACACTGGAATTGTTTTTCAAAGAACTGATTTAGATAACAACAATGTTATCAAAGCTGTAATTGATAATGTGGTTAATTCTAGATTATGCACAAAAATAAAAAACTCCAGTGGCATTTTTGTTTCAACAATAGAACATTTAATGGCTGCATTAAGTGCATTGGATATTGATAATGTTGTTGTTAAAATTAATTCATCAGAATTACCCGCATTAGACGGTAGCTCTTATGAATATGTAAAAAAAATTATTAGCTCGGGGATCAAAGCACAAAATAAAAGGAAGAAAATTTTTAAAGTTATTAAAAAAGTGGAAGTAAAGAGTGGAGATAGATTTATTTCAATTACTCCATCCAACAGATTATCTATTAATATCTCTATTAATTATCCTGAAACTATTATTGGACACTCCCAATATTTTTATACACATTCTCAAGATAATTTCATAAATAATTTATCAATGGCTCGAACTTATACACTTCATGAAGATATTGAAAAAATGAGAACTGCTGGACTTGCTATAGGAGGTAATTTAAATAACGCTATTGTAGTTGATAAATATAAAATATTAAATCCAGAGGGATTAAGATTAGAAAAAGAATTTGTAAAACATAAAACTTTAGACTGTATCGGTGATTTTTATTTGTTAGGGATGAACTTGCTTGGAGATATTGATTGTTTTGCCCCTGGTCATAATTTAAATCAACAACTTATAAAAGAGATTTTGAAAAATAAAGAAAATTACAGGATTGAAGATCTTATTCCTGAAAATAAAAATGAAAAAATTATTGATTTAATTGATGATAATGGTACCTCACAAAATATCACTTGCGTAGCTTAGTAATTTGTAAATAATATTATCTTGTTTTTTATATACAAATATGATGATTCATAATAAAATTTACAGATAGATACTTAATAAGAAAAAATAAATTATGATGGAATTCATAAAAAAATATTTAATTATTTTAAAAATATTTTCTTTAACATTTTTATTAACAAATTGTAGCTCTACTAGTCCTAACAAAGATATATCTCAATTATCAGACATAGAAATATACTCGAAGGGTTTAGTTGCACTTAAAAAAGGTAGTTTCAATAGAGCATCATTAGAATTTGATGATGTTTTTCTGAATCATCCTTTTTCTTCTTTAGCATCAAAATCAGAAATAATGTCTGCTTATTCACTTTATAAAAATAATGAAGTCACAAAAGCAATTACAAAATTAAGTTCTTACATAGAAATGAACCCAAAAGGAGAAATGACTGAATATGCTCACTATTTATTGGCTATGTGCTACTATGCACAAGTTTCTAGTGAAAATAGAGATCCCGGCGCTTCGATAAAGTCTTTAAACTTTTTTAAACTAATTAGAACAAAGTATCCTAATACAAAGTACGCTAAAGATGCAAAACTTAAAATTCAATTTTTAAAAAATACACTTGCCAAAAATGAATTAAACATTGGGAAATTTTATCTAAGAAAAGGGGCTCCAGCGAGTTCAATCAAAAGATTTAAATTTATATTGCAAAATTATCAAAATACCTCAGTTATACCAGAAACTCTTTTCAGATTAAGTGAAGCTTTTCTATTAATTGGACTAAAAGAAGAAGGTATTAAGAGCACTGCAGTACTTAATTATAATTTTCCTAATAATTATTGGACAAAACTGTCTAAAAATTTATTCAAAAATAGATCTGAACTCAATCACAAAGAAGATGCTGAATTGTCAATTATAAATTATTTAAAAGATTTTTTTAATTAAAAAATGCTCAAAGAACTAATAGTCAAAAATATTGTTCTAATAGAATCAATTAAATTAGAATGCAAAAAAGGGCTTTCAGTTTTAACAGGGGAAACGGGAACTGGTAAGTCAATCCTACTTGATAGCCTAGGTTTGATTGTTGGCAATAGAGTTGATTTTAACTTAATTAGACATGGAGAAACTGATGCCTCAGTAACTGCAATATTTCAAATTGATGAAAAACATCCAGTACTTAAAGTTATACAAAAATATGATATAGAATTTGAAGATGAACTAATAGTTAGACGTCAGATTAAAACAGACGGAAAATCCAAGTGCTTAATTAATGACACTATAATAACAAGAAGCGCACTTATAGAGATAACAGATTTTTTAATCGAAATTCAAGGTCAGTTTGAAGATAGAGGTCTTTTAGATATAAAAACTCATTTATCACTTTTAGATGCTTATTCTAATCATAGTAAGTTAATTGAAAATACTAAAATTTCTTTTAATGAGATGAAAAAGTTAAAAAATTTGATAAAAGAAACAGAAAAGAAGGAACAAGAATTAAATGATGATAGTGAATGGATAAAAGATTCATTAGATCAACTAACAATATTAGATCCAAAAATTGGAGAAGAAGCAGAACTGAATCAGGCCAAACAGTTATTAAGTAACCGAGAAAAAATTTATAATACAATAATTAAAGCTAAATCTATTATAGAAGATGAAAATGGATTAGAAGATTTAATTAATAAATTATTAAAAGAATTTGATGAGCTAAAATCTTATAAACAACCTAATTTAGACGAAGCTATTGAATCAATATATAGGTCTAAAGTAGAAATTGAAGAATTAAAGATATTTGCAAATAGAAAAAGCACAGACTTAAATGAAAAAACAGATAACTTAGAAACGATAGACGATCGACTACACGAATTACGTTCACAAGCAAGAAAACACAAGTGTGATGTTGATGACCTGATAAAAATAAAAATAGAATTAGGCAAAAAGATAGATGAACTTAATATAAACAACTTAAACTTAAACGAACTTAGAGAGAAGTATAACAGTGCTAAAGAAAATTTTAGATTAAATAGTAAATTGTTGTCAGAGAGCAGACAAAAATCTGCAACTAATTTATCACAGAAAATAAATAAGGAATTCCCTTATTTAAAGTTAGAAAATGCAAATTTTGAAGTTAAAATTGAACAAATTGATTTTGAAAATTCTTCTATTGATGGAATTGATAAAGTGATATTTTTTGCCTCAACCAATACTGGGATGGATAAAAAGCCAATTAATAAAATTGCATCTGGTGGTGAACTATCCAGATTTTTACTTGCTATTAAAGTTGTACTTGAAACTGAAATGCATAATAGAACAATTATTTTTGATGAAATTGACTCAGGAATTGGTGGTTCAGCTGCAAATGCTGTTGGTCTAAGATTGGCGAAACTTGGAAAGACATATCAAACAATGGTGGTAACACATTCTCCACAAGTCACCTCTAAAGGACACAATCATTATCTAATAGAAAAACAAGATATTCAAAATAAAACTATTTCTAAAGTCACAGAATTGAACATTAATCAAAGAGTTGAAGAAATAGCAAGAATGGTTTCTGGACAAACCATTACAAATGAAGCTAGAGAAGCAGCTCAAAAACTATTAGATAATTAGTCTTATGGATACAAAAATTTTCAATAAATTAAATCAATTAAAAAATAAGATTGATTATCATGATAATAAATACCATTCTGAGGATAATCCTGAAATTTCAGATTTTAAATATGATAACCTTTGTCGAGAATATGATACTCTAATTAATGAAAATCCAGAGTTTGAGTTTTTAGAACGCAAAACTGTAGGGGCTCAGACCTCTAATCAATTCCAAAAATATAATCATCGAAAACCAATGATTTCACTTAATAATGCATTTTCCTTCGAAGATGTGAACGATTTCATAGAGAGAACTCTAAAATTTTTAAATTTTAAAAAAGATTTCCAGATAGATTTTATGTGTGAACCAAAAATTGATGGTTTATCCATATCACTTCTTTATGTAAATGGAAATTTATTTAATGCTGTCACTAGAGGTGATGGTAAAGTAGGAGAAATAGTTACTGATAATGTAAAGACTATTCGAGATATACCACATAAATTAAAAGGTAATTATCCAAAACTCATAGAGATTAGAGGAGAAATCTTTATGAAAAAAATTAATTTTGATGAACTTAACAAAACCCAAATAGTAAAAGATGGAAAAGTCTTTGCTAATTCAAGAAATGCTGCAGCAGGATCTATACGACAAAAAGATATAAACATTTTAAAACAACGTAAGTTAAATTTTTATGCTTTTTCAATAGGTGAATATACCAATGACTTTAATATTAAAACTCAGTTTGATCTTTTAAAAAAATTTGAACAAATGGGTATCAACACAAACCAAGAAAACTTTAGAGCAAGTAATATTGAAGATATAAAAAAATTCTACTCTTTGATGATATCTAAAAGAAATGAGTTAGACTACGAAATTGATGGTCTTGTATACAAGGTAAATGATAGAATTTTACAAGAAAGGTTAGGAAATTTATCTAGATCTCCAAGATGGGCTATTGCTCATAAGCTTCCTCCTGAAATAGTTGAAACTAAACTTATAAATATCGAAACACAAGTCGGAAGAACTGGAGCACTAACGCCAGTAGGTAAATTAAAACCTGTAAAAGTTGGAGGCGTTCTAGTTTCAAATGTAACGCTTCATAACGAGGACGAAATTTCAAGAAAAGATATTAGAGAAGGAGACATTGTAAAAATTCAACGTGCAGGAGATGTTATTCCACAGGTTACTGAGGTTATAAAAAAGAAAAGGACAAATAATTCTAAAGTTTATGCGCCACCTAAATTTTGTCCATCATGTGGTGGCAAAACATATAAACCAAAAAATGAAGCAATAAGAAGATGTCTTTCTGGAGTAAATTGTCCATCTCAAACTGTTGAAAAGTTAAAACATTTTGTTTCTAAAAATGCTTTTAATATTGAAGGTTTAGGTGACAAATTAATAGTCATGCTCTTCAAAGAAAAAATCATAAATGATTTTAGTGATATTTTTAAAATTTATAAATACAAAGAGTTATTAGAAAAACGTGAAGGTTTAGGAAAATTATCTGTTTCTAATCTTTTAAACTCCATTGAGTCAAAGAGAGTAATTCCACTAGATAAATTAATTTATGCTCTTGGGATCAAACAGATTGGAGAAGTCAATGCTAAATTATTGGCTTTAAATTATAATTCTTTTGAAAATTTTTGTTGTGAAATGGAAAAAGCCAAAGATAAATTATCCGATTCATTCCAAAAGCTTGTCTCAATTGATCAAATTGGTGAGAATATTGCTGAGGATATAATCTTATTTTTTAATACATCTTCTAATCTTGTCATTTTAAAAGAACTCTTAAGATATATAATAATAGAAAATGTAGAACAAAAATTAATTAATTCACCCTATAAGGACAAAATAGTAGTATTGACTGGTACATTAAATACGATGAGTCGTGATGAGGCAAAACAAAAACTAAATAACTTAGGAGCAAAAGTAAGTAGTTCTGTTTCTAAGAATACAGATTATGTAATTGTTGGCGAACAACCTGGATCCAAAGCAAAAAAAGCTAAAGAATTAAACATCCCAATAATAAATGAAAATGAGTGGGTTGAAATAATAAAAACTATTGACGTTTAAATTGTTGTAGTTTTTCTTTTCAAAAATAAAAGTAATTCTTTATCATCTTTGTCAATTAATTTTGATAAATCTTGATATACTTTCTTATGATAATTATTAATCCAATTTACCTCAAACGATGACAACATTGGCTTATTAATTAGATTTAATTCTAAAGGAACTCTAGTTAAATTTTCAAAACATAAAAAATTTTTATTAACCTTTTCTTTTACAACCTCTAAGTTTTCAATCCTAATACCGTACTCACCTTTTTTATAATATCCTGGCTCATTAGAAATTACCATGCCAGACTCAATAAAACATTCAGATATTTTAGAAATTGAAATTGGTCCTTCATGCACACTTAAAACATGACCTACCCCATGTCCTGTTCCGTGAGCATAATCTTTACCTTCAGACCATAGTGCTACCCTGCCTAAAGTATCTAATTCCCTTCCTTTAGTACCTACAGGGAAGGAAGCAGATGCAATTGCAATGTGCCCTTTTAAAACTAAAGTATAATCGTTTAACATTTGCGATTTAGCTTTCCCAACTAGAAGAGTACGAGTTGTATCAGTAGTTCCATCTAAATAATGAGCACCAGTATCAATTAAATACAGACTACTTTTATCAATTTTCTTATTAGTGAGGGTGTTTGCTTTATAATGAATAATTGCGCCGTTCTCTTCAAATGCTGAAATTGTTGCAAAGCTTTCACAAATAAATGTTTTATCTAAAGAACGAATATCAAAAAGTTTCTGAGTCAAGCAGATCTCAGTAAGTTTGTTTGAATTAACATTTTTCTCAAACCAAAATAAGAATTTCAATATAGCTAAACCGTCCTTTAAATGAGCATTTTTAAATCCACTTAATTCTACAGGATTTTTTATGGCTTTAAACTTATCTACTGGGCAATTGATAAATTGGTATGATAAATCATTTTCCTTTAAAGTATCATAAATTTTTAAAGGTAAAAAATTTGGATCAATAAGAAATTTTTTATTTTTTAAATTTAAAAACAAATCAGAAAAATCATCTAATTTATAAATTTTTATTTGCTTATTTTTATAAAAATATTTCTTAAGTATATGATTTTTAGTAAAAATAAAAACTTCTCCAGTTTTTGAAATAATACAAAAAGACCTTATTACTGGGCTATACTTTAAATCTGCACCTCTAATATTGAGCAACCATGAAAGACCGGCAGGATTAAATAGTATATAAAAATCACAATTATTCTTTTTTATTATTTTTTTAAGACGGTTAATTTTTGAAGAAGCAGGTTCACCATTAATTTGATAAGATATTTCAAAGATTTTATTTTTAACAACAAAATTTTTTTTAACCCATATTTCATCAATTAAGTTTTTATCAACACGTTCAAATCTTATTTTTGAACCTTTAAGTAAACTTTTTAATAATTCATATTGCTTTAATGTTAATAGCCAAGGATCAATTGCAATATTTTTTAGATTTTTTTCATTTTTCTTTAAAAACAAACAAATATCTTTAAAACCACCTATCAAACAATCAAAATTTTTTGGATCAACTTCTTTTTTTAATTGGAGTTCATAACGACCGTCACTCAATATAACTGATTTTACTTCTGAATTAGCAGATATTATTGCATGACCAGCAGAACCAGAAAAATTTGTAATATATTTTAAACGTTCTTCATTGTCTGGAACTTCTTCACCAGAATACATGTCAGCTCTAGGAACTAATAGTGCATCCAGTTTTTTTAACTTCATAATATTTATTAGTAATTTTAATTTTGTACTCAAACTCTACTCTTTAATTAAAATTGACGTTTCATTATTACTGTTCCCCACCCATTTATAATAATCTTTTTTTTCAATTTAAACCCAAACATTTTATATCTATTAACTATATTGGTGATTTGATTACTTAAAAGCCCTGATAAAATTATAAATGAATTTGGTTTTGATATAAATTTAAGTCTAGGCGCTAAACTTATTAGAGGACCAAAAAGAATATTAGCAAAAATTAAATCATAATATTTTTTTTTGTTGAAATTTTTCATTGTGTTTGACTTAGAAAGAAAGATTTCTCTGCTTATAATATTATTTAAGCTAAGATTTTTTTTTGTTAGTTTTAATGCATTTATATCTATATCAACAAAGGTGATTTTATTATTTTTAAAAATTTTTTTTGATGCTATTCCAAGAATTCCAGTTCCACAACCGTAATCTAATACTGATTTTGGATTATAAATTTTTGATAAATAAGTTAAGAAATTTAAGCAACTCTTTGTAGTTTCATGAGATCCAGTTCCAAATGCAAAGGACGCATCTATTTTTATTGGTATCTTATTTTCAGAACATTCTTTTTTAATATGAGAACCATAAATGTAAAAGTTATCAATATTTATGGACGGAAATGATGACCTATTTTCTTTAAGCCAATCTTTATTAATAATTTTTGATATATAAATTTTATTTAAAAATTCTTTATCATTATTTTTTTCATTATAATCATAAAATTTATTTAGTTTAAATTGTTTAGCAAGAAAATTTAACTTTGTATTAATAATTTTTTTGTTAGGTTTTTTATTAAGAAGAATCTCTAATAACCAGTATTTATTTTGATGAAACTCACCTAATTTGTTCGTTTTTAAATTATAAGATTTGCTTATATTATACCTTACGCTTAAATCTTTATCCTGAAATAAACTAGATGACAAATATCCATCAAAACTTTCAAAATATTCAGAAAATAATTCTTTAAACTTATCCTCTACAACGATTCTGATTGACCATAAATCCATAACCATGAGTATTATTCTATTATTTTAATGAAACTAGATACTACTTTTTTTTCACCAGCTTTATCAAAATTTATATTCAGTTTATCTCCATCTGAGGAAATAATAAGACCCATACCAAATTTTTGATGAAAAACTCTTTGACCAACACTAAGGTTTAAATTAGGGCCAGATAGACTCTTCTCAAATTGAGAATTTTTATAAACATTAAGACTTTTGATGCCGTTCTGTTTTGCTCTAATAAATCCTGGCCCATATGAGGAATGGTTTGATGATAAGTCAAAATCAATTTGATTATAGCTGGATACATCTGCTCCAAGATTACCCTCAATATTTTCATTAATAATCTTTTTTGGTAATTCGCTTATAAATCTTGACGGAATTGATCCTTGCCATAAACCATGAATTTGTCTATTTGCCGCAAAGGTTATAAAAAGTCTTTTTTTTGCACGCGTAATTCCTACATAAGCTAACCTTCTTTCTTCTTCCAAACCTGATAAGCCTAATTCATCAACAGATCTCTGGCTTGGGAACATACCTTCTTCCCATCCAGGTAGAAAAACAGCATCAAATTCAAGTCCCTTAGCAGCGTGCAAAGTCATTAAAGAAACTTCACCTGCTTCAGCTTCATTATCTCCATCGATAACTAATGATATATGCTCTAAAAATCCTGATAAATTATCAAAACCACTCATAGCATTGATCAACTCTTTTAAATTTTCTAATCTACCTTCACCCTCAATCGAATTTTCATTTTGCCAGTGACCTATATACCCAGATTCTTCAAGTACTTTTAAAGCCAAGTCTGTATGAGAAATCTCTTTGTTATGATTATTCCATTCAATAAATTGATTTATTAAATTTTGTAATGTTCTTTTTACATTGGGTCTTAACTCATCAGTCAACAACAATTCTTGAGAAGCTAAAAAAAAAGAAATATTATTTTTTTTTGCGTATGAATGTATTAGGCTGGTTGTACTTGTACCTAATCCTCTTTTTGGAACATTTATTATTCTTTCTAAAGCTAAATCATCGTTAGGTTGCTGAACTACTCTTAAATAAGCTAAAGCATCCCTAATTTCTAAACGTTCGTAGAATTTCGCTCCAATTACTTTATATGGAATATCGATATCTACAAATCTTTCTTCAAAATATCTAGTTTGGTGCCCTGCCCTAACTAAAACAGCTATCTGGTCATATCTAAAACCAAGTGAATGTAAATTTTCAATTTCTAAGCTGGTTATTTTAGCTTCTTCAACACCATCCCAGACAGAAATTAAATCTATTTTGTTTCCATCCCCAGAAGAAGTTTTAAGTTTTTTACTTAACCTTTCTTTATTATTAGCAATGATACTGTTAGCAGCTTCTAATATTCGGCCAGTTGATCTGTAATTTTCTTCTAATTTTATTACCTTTGCTGAAGTATAATCCTTTTCAAATTTTAAAATATTTCCGACTTGTGCACCACGCCAACCATAAATAGATTGATCATCATCCCCTACACAACAAATATTTTGAGATTTATTTGCAAATAATTTAAGCCATAAATATTGAATAGTATTTGTGTCTTGATATTCATCAACTAGGAAATATAAAATTTTAGATTGATATTTTTGTAATATGTCTAAATGTTCCGAAAATATGGTTAAATTATATAACAGTAAATCACCAAAATCAGCAGAATTTAAAGTTACTAATCTTGATTGGTAAGTTTTATATATATTTATTGCTTTACCATTAGCAAAGAAATCAATATCTGATTGATTTATGTCATCTGGTTTAAAGCCTTTATCTTTCCATGAACTAATTAAATTAGACATTGCTTTTGGAGTAAACTTTTTAATGTCAATATCTTGATCAATCATTATTTGTTTTAGAAGCCTAGCCTGATCATCTGGTGTTATGATTGTATAATTTGAATTTAAACCTACAACTTCTGCATTTTCTCGTAATATCCTAGCAGCTATTGAATGGAAAGTGCCTAACCATACAGAATTCGCTGATGGCCCAATTAAGCTTTCAAGTCTAGTCCTCATTTCTTTTGCAGCTTTATTAGTGAAAGTTACCGCAAGAATATTCCATGGCTTAGTCTTATTACTATATAATAGGTTTGCTAGTCTTGCAGTAAGAACTCTAGTTTTTCCTGTTCCTGCACCAGAAAGTACTAATAAAGGACCATCAAGATTTTTTACAGCCTCTTTTTGAGAATCATTAAGGTCTAAAAATGCTTGATGATTGTAAAATTGAGTCATAATTTTTATATTTTCTTATAAGAATTTAAGAGTAATATTAACATATTTCTAACATATTGATGGTTTAACTTGTACAAAATTTACAAATAAATAATAATATATTATTAACATAAATGATTAATATGTGTTTATTTAATGACTAAAAAATATAAATTTTTATTTATAAAATGCATAACAGCTGCATTTATTTTAAATGGGTGCTCGAGTTCTACTAAGCTTGTATCTGAAGACAAAGATCCATTTGAAAAAATGAATAGAAATGTATTTCAATTCAACAAATATATAGATCAGAATATAATATCACCTATTAGCAAAACTTATATCAAAAAAGTTCCTACTAAAATCAGATCAGGTGTTAGCAATCATCTTGAATGGATAGACACGCCTAACACTATAATTAACAGTACTTTACAGACAGAAATGGAAAATACCATTTTAGCGTCAGCTAAATTTCTATTAAATGGACTCACTTTAGGTTTTTATGATCTAGATAAAGGCGAAACTGTTATTAAAAAAAGAGATTTTGGATCGACCCTTGCTAAGTTAAATGTTTCAGAGGGACCATTTTTGATGGTGCCCTTTCTTGGGCCAAAAACAACTAGGGATTTAACTGGAACAATCCTAGACAAACAAAATATAGCAACTTTATCTTCTAATTCAATTGATGACTTAAACTTAGCTGAAATTCCTATTAATATAATTGACAAAAGAAGTAAAATGTCAAAAACAATTGATAATATTTATCTTTCAACTGATCCTTATATCAAAGTTAGGACTTTCTACCTCCAAAATAGGCGCAATGAGATTTATAGTAAAAAATATATTGAAAATAAAAATAACAACTTGGATGCTGAGTTTGAAAAGCTTTTGGATTAGAAAAAAAATGAGCAAGTTTTTAAATTATACGTTTTTAATTTTTTTAATTTTTAACGTTAATATTGCTAAATCTTTTTCAGATAATTTAAAAATGGGTGAAGCCACTATTCAACAAATGATTATAGAGGCTCAAAAACATGCTATTAACACTATAAAACTAGAAGCCAATGAGAGATCCAAAAAAATTGCATTATTAATAAAAAAATATATTAATCTTGATTTTATGAGCAAAGCCACAACTGGGACTTTTTGGAAAAAGGCTTCAGAAACACAAAGAGAAAAATATAAAACAGCTTTACTAAAACAAATAGTTCTTACTATTGAAGAACATCTCAACACTCTCGCAACATTATCTTATAAGCCAACAAAATCTGAAAGACGTGGTAAGAAACTAATTTATGTGAGAGGATTAATTGAAGACCCAAATAAGAAAAAGCCTGATGTAAATCTTTTATGGAAATTAGCTGCAAACAAAAATGGATCATTTCTTATTCTTGATTTAGAAATAGAAGGTATATCATTAGTAAGTTCACAAAAAGCTGAAACTGTATCTATTTTGAGAAAAAATAGAGGGAATTTTGATATATTATTGAATAAAATGACTAGAGAAAAATAGATTATCTTAAAATAGGTTTATATTTTAATCGTTTTGGATTAAGCGCTTCATCACCTAATCTCCTTTTTTTGTCTAACTCATAATCTTGATAGTTTCCTTCAAACCATTCTACATGACTTCCACCCTCAAAAGCGAGAATATGTGTAGCAAGTTTATTTAGAAACCATCTATCATGTGAAATTACAACTACACATCCGGAAAAATCAAGAATTGCTTCTTCTAATGCTCTTAATGTATCTACATCAAGGTCGTTAGTAGGCTCATCCAAAAGTAAAACATTCCCTGGATCTTTTAACATCTTTGCTAAATGCACTCTATTTCTTTCTCCACCAGACAATTGACTTACAATTTTTTGTTGGTCAGATCCCTTGAAATTAAATTGACCAACATAAGCTCTGCTTTGAATAGTCTTTTTACCAATTTGTATTAGGTCTAGTCCATCACAAATAGACTGCCATACGTTCTGGTCTGATTTTAAATCATCTCTTGATTGATCAACATAGTTCAAACTTACAGTTTCTCCAATTGAAATTTCTCCGTTGTTTGGTTCTTCTTCTTTAGTAATTAACCTAAACAAAGTAGTCTTACCTGCACCATTTGCTCCAATTACACCAATTATTCCACCAGGAGGCAGTTTAAAACTAAGATTATCTATCAATAATTTGTCATCAAATGACTTACTAACATTTTTGAAAGTTATTACATCATTACCAAGTCTAGGTGCAGGTGGTATTACTAGATTTCCAGTATTAATTTCTTTCTTCTGTTCTTTCGAGACCAATTCTTCATAAGAAGTTATTCTAGCTTTTGATTTTGCCTGTCTTGCTCTAGGTGCTGCCTTTATCCATTCTAATTCTTCATTAATTTTTCTTTTTCTCGCTTCTTCTGCTTTTCCTTCAAGTTCAAGTCGTTTTTGCTTTTGTTCTAGCCAGCCAGAATAATTACCTTTAAAAGGAATACCTTCTCCACGGTCTAATTCTAAAATCCAACCAGCAACTTCATCTAAAAAATATCTGTCATGAGTAATAGTTACAACAGTACCCGGAAAATCATGAAGAAATCTTTGTAACCATGCTACAGAAAGAGCGTCTAAATGATTAGTTGGTTCGTCCAATAATAAAAAATCGGGATTTGATAAAAGTAATTGGGCTAAAGCAACTCTCCTTTTTTCGCCACCAGACAAATGATTTATCTTTGCTTCTGCTGGTGGTAGACTTAATGCATCCATGGCTATCTCCGCTTTTCTGTCCAAATCCCATGCATCCCAATTATCAATTTGTTCTTGCAACTCACCTTGCTTTGCAATGACTTGATCCATCTCATCTTCATTTAAATCTTCTGAGAATTTTAAAGATATAGCATTAAAATCATCAACAAGCTGTTTTGCTTCAGCCATTCCTTCCATAACATTTTCATAAACATTCATGTTACTATTTAGTTCCGGTTCTTGAGCAAGATAGCCTACTTTTATTCCATCAGCTAATTTTGCCTCTCCACTATATTCACTATCAACACCTGCCATAATTTTTAATAGAGTTGATTTACCTGCTCCATTTCCCCCTAGCACCCCTATTTTAGCACCAGGTAAAAAAGACAAACTCATATCTTTGATTACTTGTTTCCCACCAGGGTAAACCTTACTTAGTTTATACATTGAATATATATATTGTGGATTATTCATATGATTACCTCAGACTTATATTTTATTAACTAAACAACTAGTATTAGAAGTTTTTTTAGCTTAAATAAATACATTATTTAAATTATGATTTTTCATTTATCCAATATGTTAGTATAGTATTTTTATGATTAATAATTTTCCTATATGGCTGGTTGCTCTTGATTATTTTTTAGCATGCTTAATGGTAATTTTGTTAATAAATTTTATCTTAAATTTATTTTTAAGTGAAGCTAGTAATTTTAGTTTGTATCGATTTATAATTAAAATTACCAATCCAATTATCAATATTACAAATAAAATCACACCTAGTTTTATTGTCCAGCCATTAATACCAATTTACATCGCTTGGCTAATTTTTATCATTAGAATATATCTTTTGCCATTATTCTTAGGATACTCTTATATAGGTAAATTTGCATTCATCTTTGAAAAAGACTTAATTACTCAATTAAAATCAATATTTCTAGATATAGCTATTAATTTAAATTATGGAATGTAATCAAAAATAAGTTTTCAATCGATTAATAATTTCATCTATCTGACTTGTAGTTGTTTCAAAAGATGTTACAAATCTAACCACTAAATGATATTTATCAATTTTATTCCATAAGTTTGGGATAATATTTAACTTAAGGATTTTTTGGTATGATAAATTAGTCATCTTTACAAAAACTTCATTGCCCTGTGTTGGATATAAGATTTTAAAATCATTGAATTCAGATAATTGATTCCTAAGATATAAAGCATTTTCATTAGCTAACTTAGCTAACTCTAACCACAAACCATCTTTAAACCATGCATTTAGCTGAGCAGAAACAAATCTAGTTTTGGGAATTACATGTCCAGTCTGTTTAATAAGATATTTTGCTTCTCTTGCTAATTTTTTATTGAAAAATATTATCAACTCTGCAGCCATGGCACCATTTTTAGTTGCACCTATTGACAAACAATCAACTCCGACTTTCCATGTAGCCTCTGCTGGAGATATTAGTCCTTGGGAAACTAATGCATTTGAAAATCTTGCTCCATCCATATGAAGATAAAGGTTATTTTTTTTACAAATTTTACTTATTGAGTCTATTTCGTCTAGCGGATACAACGTTCCATTTTCAGCTAATTGTGTAATTGAAACTCCAGATATTAACGAGCTTGATTTACGTTTAAAATTAATTTCATCAATTTTTTTCAGAAGATCTTGAGCTTCAATCCGTCCCAGAGAATTTGAAATAGTAAGTAATTTACCACCACCAGAAAAAAACTCCGGCGCCCCTCCTTCATCTTTATTTATATGTGCATCACTATGACAAATGATACTTCCATAAGATCTTAGGAAGGATGATAATGCTAAAGAGTTTGATGCTGTACCAGAAACCATGGGAATAATTTCTAAATCATTTTTTTCAAAAATATTTTTTACAATATTTTTACATTTTTCTGTAAAAATATCATTTCCATAAGGCATCGTTTTTGTATTTGATGCTTCTGCAATTGCGTCTAATATCTGGGGAGAAATACCAGAAATTGTATCCGTTCCAATTAATATTTTTTCTTCATACATTATAAATTTTTATTTAATTAATTAATCTTAAAACTATTTTGACCCTTTATTATAGTAATAATAGATTTAATTTGTTTTGTTTTAACGTTTAATAATACTAATGTGTTTTTACCCTTGTAAAGATATCGTAATAAAATTTCATTATTTGTTCCTAAAGATGAAGAGATTAATTGCGCTTCAGTTGGTTCATTAAAGTCAAATTTATTTAAAAACTCTTTATCATCTATGAAAGTTTTATTTGCACTAGTTGCATTATTAAGTTTATTATAATTCTTTGTTAATCCCCAAAATAGAAAAATTAATCCTATAATTATTAATAATCCTAAAATTATAGCAATAATTTTTATAGTCTTTATATTGGAAATTACAAAAGAAGTTTTTTCTGTTTTTGGATCAAATATATTAGACATGACAGTTCCTATTAAAATTGTACTTGTTGTAAAAGACTTTAATTTACCATTTGAAAGACTAGATACTTGGGTTACTGAAGCTATTAAAGTAAGTGAACCCGCAAAACAACTATTAAATGAACATAACTTTTTTATTTCTAGAAGTAGAGTTAAAAATTTAATAGAAGACAAACAATTAAAAGTAGATGGTGAAATAGTAAACAATCCTTCATTAAAGATTAAAAATTGTGAAATTGTTGAAATTCTTTTACCTAACCCTAGTGAAGCCATCCCTTTACCTGAGAAGATTGAGTTAGATGTTTTATATGAAGATGAGTTTATAATTGTTATTAATAAGAAATCTGGAATGGTAGTACACCCTGCACCAGGTTCTCCTAATGGGACATTAGTTAATGCTCTCCTTTATCATTGTGGTGAAAGTTTAAAAGGAATTGGAGGGGTTAAGAGACCAGGTATAGTACATAGGCTAGATAAAAATACCAGCGGTGTAATGGTCATTGCAAAAACAGAACTAGCGCATTCAAATCTATGTAAAATTTTTTTTAATCATGATTTAGATAGAAGATATAATGCTGTTGTATGGGGACAACCTATAAATAGAGGTGTTATTGAAAAACCTATTGGGAGATCTCATTTAAATAGAAAAAAAATGGCTGTTGTCGAAAAAGGGAAAATGGCTATTACAAAATGGAAAGTATTAAATATTTTTAACCCTTTTGCTAGTTTAATTGAGTGTAAACTAGAAACAGGTCGTACTCACCAAATTCGTGTTCATATGTCATACCTTGGCCATGGTATAATTGGTGATGATTTATATGGGAAACCAAAAACACAGAAATTTTTTAAAAATTCATACCTAAAAGAAAAGAATAAATTAATAAAATCTTTTAGTAGACAAGCGTTACACGCAACAAAACTATGCTTTAATCATCCAATAAATAACAAATATTTAGAATTTTCTAGCCAATTACCAAAAGACATTTCTGTACTTATTGAGGATCTAAGGGTATAAGTGCTAAAACTTTATAAGCACTTTAAATAAAAGTATAGAAATACTATATATATAATATATTTTTGGAGAAATAATTGAGTAACATAGAAAACATGAACTTATCTTTAGTTTCACCAGATAATAATTTAGGTAGATACTTAGATCATATTAAAAAATTTCCAATGCTAGAGGCAGGTGAAGAATATTTACTTGCAAAAGATTGGCTTGAAAAACAAGATACTAAAGCCGCTCATAAACTGGTTACTAGCCATCTTAGGCTCGTAGCAAAAATAGCTATGGGCTACAGAGGTTATGGTCTGCCAATTGCTGATCTTATTGCAGAAGGTAATATTGGGATGATGCATGCTGTTAAAAAATTTGATCCAGAAAAGGGTTTTAGGTTGGCTACATACGCAATGTGGTGGATTAAAGCAGCTATCCAAGAATTTGTTCTTAGAAGTTGGTCTCAAGTTAAAATTGGAACAACTGCAAGTCAAAAAAAATTATTTTTCAATTTAAGAAAAATAAAAGGGAAAATTAATGCTTTAGAAGATGGGGATCTTTCACCTCACCAAGTTAATCATATAGCTAAAACTCTTGACGTTTCTGAAGATGATGTTGTTACCATGAACAGAAGAATGTTAGGTGGTGATCATTCTCTCAATACACAAATAAATCGTCAAGATGGAGAAGACGCTGAATGGCAAGATATGCTAACCGACGAGAGTGACAATCAAGAAACTCAATATGCTAATCATCAAGAAAAAAATATTAGAAATAAAATGATGTTAGAAGCATTAGATTATTTAAAACCTAGAGAAAAAGATATTATAATTAAAAGAAGATTAACTGAAGATCCTAAAACATTAGAATACTTATCTCAAGAATATAAAGTTAGTAGAGAAAGAATAAGACAAATTGAGACTAGAGCTTTTGAAAAACTTCAAACTATTGTTAAATCTAAAGCCAAAGAGCTAAAGTTAATTGAATTAAATGGAGATTAATTTTGGTTAAAAGGATCCTTGATATAAATAGTATCAGATCTTTCTGGACTGGTTGAGATTAATACTATTGGACACCTTACGAGCTCTTCTATCCTTTTTATATAAATTTTTGCTGCATCGGGTAGATCATTCATATTCCTTATACCGATTATACTTTTCTTCCATCCTTTGATAACTTCATATATAGGTTTTATCTGCTTTTGTAATTTTTCTGCAGAAGGTAAGTAATTAATAGTTTCGCCTTCTAAAGAATATCCAGTACAAATTTTAATTTCATCAAATCCATCCAAAATGTCTAATTTAGTTAGAGCAATACCTTTTATACTAGATAAGGACACAGCTTGTCTGACTAGAACTGAATCAAACCACCCACATCGTCTTTGTCTACCAGTAACCGTTCCAAATTCGTGTCCTTTTTTACCTAATAATATTCCATCTTCACCCACATCTTCTGTAGGGAAAGGACCTGATCCAACTCTTGTAGTGTACGCCTTAGTTATACCTAATGTATAGTCTATATCTGTTGGTCCTAAACCTGATCCCATACCTGCCTGTGAGGCGGTGGTATTGCTACTAGTCACAAAAGGGTAGGTACCATGATCTACATCTAAAAAGGTACCTTGAGCTCCTTCAAATAGGATATTAGATGAGGGTTCATTATATCTATTAATTAAAAGCCAAGAAGGTTGAACATAAGATTTTAAAGTCTGACCTAAATCCCAAAGATTTTCAAAAATATCTTCTGGATCAAGATTTTTTTCATCCATTGCTCTTAACCATATATTATGAAAACCATATAATTTTGAAAGTTTTGAAGATAATTCAACTTTATCAAAAAGATCACATATTCTTAATCCTCTTCTGCCAACTTTATCTTCATAAGAGGGACCAATACCTCTTCCTGTAGTTCCAATCTTTTCAGTATTTTTTTTATTTTCTCTTAATTGGTCTATAACTTGATGTATAGGTAGTATTAAAAAAGCAGAGTCTGAAATAATTAGATTTTCAGGAGATATATGAATATTTTGGTTTTTTAATTCATCAATTTCTTTTTTTAAATGAAAAGGATCTATAACAACTCCATTACCAATCAAGACAATTGTATTTTCTCTAACAATTCCACTTGGTAACAAAGACAATTTAAAAATTTTTTCATCAACAACTAAAGTATGTCCTGCGTTATGTCCACCTTGAAACCGAACAACTAAATCAGCTTTTTCTGATAACCAATCAACAATTTTACCTTTACCTTCGTCACCCCACTGCGTTCCAATAACAACTACATTACTCATAAAAAATTCCTTAAATATCTGATCATTTAATTAGATTTATAATTTGACGATTTTTTTATTTTCCCAAATAAATTGGCATTTTAGATTAAAAGCATCTTTTTTTAAATCAGTAGCTAAGTTATTTCCAAAAACAACTCTATAACCTTTACTAATAATTTGATCTGCATCATTTATATTGAGATGAGGTACATACACTAAAGATTTATCTAAAGTAGATTTTGTATTAGAATAAATTTTTTCTGTATAAATTGTACATCCAATCGCTGTTTCGCCATTTAAAGTTTTGTATCTTCCACCTTTAGCAATTTCACCTTTTAAATTTTCAGAAAAAAATGTAAAGGATAGTCCAGTATGATAATTAAATCCTCTATTCTCAAGTGGGTCAATTGAAATCTTCATAGATGTACCATTCTTATTAAGAATATCAATTACTCTTAAATAATAATCTCTTACAGTACTAAAAAAACCTTCTAACTTCAATTTACGTAAAAAATTAGTAGCAAATGAATAATCACCAGTAGACTCCATTAAATCTAGTAAAATTTTAGAGTGCTCAAATTTAAAATTTTTTAGAGTTTTTTTATCTCTTAAATCTATTGCTTTATTAAGTTCTTCTTTTATAGAAGATGAAAGATCTTTTAAAAAATACTCCCTTAAAAAAGGTAAGTTTATATCAATTGTTATATTTTCAATATCAATTGATTTAAGTGCATTTAAACAAATGAGAATAATTTCAGCATCACAAAATTCATTCTCTAATCCAATTAGTTCTGCACCAACTTGTGTCTTTTGACGCTCAGTATTAAAACTATCTCCTTTTACTCTTAAAACATCTCCAGAATAAGATAATCTGAGTGGACGAGCTAAGTGAGATAATCTCGTAGAAGCTATTCGAGATATTTGAGCTGTTACGTCGGATCTCAATGCCATCATTTTTTGTGATAAAGGATCCATAATTCTAAAAGTAGAATCCTTTAGTACTGTGCCAGGTCCGTCATATAGTAAGGTTTCTTCGTATTCTACCAAGGGAGGTTTAACTCTTAGGTAGCCGTAATTAGAGAATACATCTAGTAAATTTTCAATTTTTTTTGCTTGAACTTGTGCTTTAGGATAAAGAATATCACTTAATCCTGCAGGTAATAATCCTTTTTGAATTTGTGAACCGGTCATTTCTAACACCTAAATTATGAAATATCTTTTTATATACCAAAGTTCTAAATGTATCTAATAAATCTTAAAAAGAATTAATATTTATTTGCCTTCAAAATTAATTGAATTGACTCTTGCAACTTGGGGTAAATTTCTTATTTCAGATATGATTTTCTCATCAATCTTTCCATCTATCTCTACCAATGCAATTGCTTCTCCTCCTACATTCCGACGCCCTAAATGGAAAGAAGCAATGTTAATGTTATTATATCCTAATTTATTACCTAAATCACCAATGAAACCTGGTTTATCATAATTTCTTAAATATAAAGCATTTTTTGGAAACTCTGATTCAATTGAAATACCTTGAATGTTTATAATTCTTGGTTTGTTACCAGCAATCAAGGTGCCTGATATTGTTCTTTCACCGTTATTATGTTTAATGGTAATTTTGAGTAAAGTTTCATAATCACATCTTCTTTCATGCTTAATTGTTGATAAGTTAATACCCCTACTAGAAGCAATTGATGATGAACTTATATTATTAACAGCAGCAGATGAGGGTTCTAAAATACCCACTAATGAACTAGCCATTAAAGGTACATCAAGAAGATTTGATGCTTTACCTTCTAATTCTAATTTGACACTTAATATACCCTCTTGTGTAACTTGCCCTAAAAATGATCCCATTAAATAAGCTAACTTAACATAAGGTTTAAGAATTGGTGCTTCTTCTGCAGATACACTAGGATAGTTGAGAGCATTTACCACAGCTCCTGTATTAAGATAATCTGACATCTGCTGAGCTATTTGAATCGCAACATTTTCTTGTGCTTCAATTGTAGCCGCGCCTAGATGTGGGGTAGCCACAAAATTAGGAGCATCAAATAAAATATTATTTTTAGCAGGCTCTTCTGTAAAAACATCAAAAGCCGCACCTGCCAAATGTCCTGTTTCTAATGCTGCCCTGCAAGCCACTTCGTCAACTAGACCTCCTCTAGCACAGTTAATTAACCTTGATCCTTTTTTCATAATACTGATTGCTTCAGATGAAATTATATTTTTAGTGTCTTCAGTGAGAGGTGTATGCAATGATATAATATCTGAATTCTTCAGTAAATAATCTAAATCTACTTTTTCAACTCCTAGTTCAGAGGCTTTCTCTTGAGTGAGGAATGGATCAAATGCTAAAACCTTCATTTTAAGACCTAAGGCTCTGCTTGCAACAATAGATCCAATATTTCCACAACCAATTAATCCTAAATACTTACCATTTATCTCAGTACCATTAAATTTAGATTTCTCCCATTTACCTTGTTTTGTAGAACTATCAGCCTGAGGTATCATCCTTACAAGTGACATCATTAGAGCTATGGCATGTTCAGCAGTAGTAACAGCGTTCCCAAATGGTGTATTCATTACAATTACACCATTTTTAGTTGCAGCTAATTTATCAATATTGTCTGTTCCAATACCAGCACGACCTACAATTTTTAGGTTTTTAGCATTTTTAAAAACCTCTTCAGTGACCTTTGTAGCCGATCTAATTGCAAGTCCGTCATAATTATTAATTTCTTTTAGCAGAAGCTCATGACTTAAGCCTGGTTTGTATATTGTCTCTATTTTGTTTTTCTTAAAAATATCTACTGCAGATTCACTTAATTTGTCACTAATCAAAACTTTTGGCATTTCCTAACCCTCAATTTATATTTAAATATCTAGACTACTTAATGATTCATAGTAGGCCCAATCTAACCAAGGTAATAATTTTTTTATATCGTTATTGTCAACTGTGGGTCCACCCCAAATTCTTAATCCAGGGGGCGCGGATCTGTAACTTCCTATGTCAAATGCTACATTGTTTTCTTCTAACAACTTCATTATATTTTTTTCTATAGTATTTTTTGTTTCTAGGGATTGTGTTGTTAACCTAGGATCTATGAGTTTCAAACATATTGATGTGTTTGATAAGTTGTTTAAGTCTTCACACAAGAAATCTACCCAAGTAGATGAAAAAACCCAATCTTTAATTATATTTAAATTATCTTTTGACCTTCTAATTAATTCTTCCAAACCACCTATTTCTTTAGTCCAATTAAGTACATCCAAAAAATCTTCTACACAAATCATTGAAGGTGTATTTATGGTTGAACCTGAGAAAATATCTAAATTTATCTCATTATTTTTTTTAAGTTGAAATAATTTTGGTATTGGCCAACTAGGACTGTATGTGTTTATTCTATCAACAGCCCTTGGAGAAAGAATTATCATACCATGACCAGCTTCACCTCCAAGAGATTTTTGCCACGAAAGTGTGCCTACATCCAATTTTGACCAATCAATATCCATTGCAAAAGCTGCTGAAGTTGCATCACATATTGTTAAACCATCACGTGAATTATTTATCCAATCTGCGTTAGGAACACACACACCTGCTGTAGTACCATTCCAATTAAATACTATGTCACTTTTGAAATCAAAACTATTTAAGCTTGGTAATTTTCCATAATCAACTTTTATAATATCGAGATTTTTTAATTTTAGTTGTAATTGAATATCTTTAGCCCAGTCTGCACCAAAACTATCCCATACTAACATTGTGACAGGTTTTGAACCTAAAAGATTCCACATAGCTATTTCTATCGCACCAGTATCAGATCCAGGCACAATACCTACTAAATAATCATCTGGAATATTTAATATAGACTTAGAAAGCTCAATCACTTTTTTTAGTTTATTTTTACAATCTTTATGTCTGTGAGATCTGCCAAGTGAGCTTTGTTTTAATACGTCTAAAGACCACCCAGGTCTTTTTGCGCAAGGTCCAGATGAAAATTCTGGACGAATTGGCTTGACTAACGGTCTTGTCATATTAACCTCGTAATAATGTTATTGCTTGTTGGGAAGCAATAGCCCAAAAGATTTCATAAAGGTTATTTTTCAAAAGTCAATATAATAAAAGGTTCCTAAAAAAAAATGCTTAAGCTCTACGATTTATCTGGCAAAAATGATTTAAGATTTAGTCCTCCATGTTGGAATATAAAGCTATGCCTTATGCAAAACAATATAGATTTTATAACTATTCCTGTAAGATTTACTGATAAAGATAAAATTGCATTTTCTAAACAAAAATTAGTTCCTATCTTAGATTATAAAGATGGCTTTGTTAGTGATTCATGGAATATAATTAATTGGTTAAACGAAAACTATCCTGAAAAAAAAATTTTTATAAATAATTCATCAAAAAATTTTTCATATTTTTTATATTTATGGACTTCCAAACAATTATTACCAATCTTATTTAAGATAATTGCACATGAAATACCAAATGTTTTAGAGGGAGATGATATCGATTATTATTTAAATACAAGAGAAAGAAGAATTAATGGACCAATTACAAAATTTCTACCATTTATATCATCTTCTATTGAAGAGTTTAGAAAATCAATTGATCCAATTAGGAAAATAATAATTAATAATGGTTACATATCTGGCAAGAAACCTGGAATAGAAGATTGTATTTTTTTTGGAAATTTAAAGTGGGTAGATGTTTGCAGTTCTTGCAATTTATTAGATGATAAAGACCCAGTATATAAGTGGTATAAAAATCTTCAAAAAATAGCTAATGTATAAATTAATTTATATTAAAAGAATGATTTATTGGGCCATGACCATTACCAAATCGAGGTGATGTTATTATAGCTTGATTTACGTAAAAATGTGCTTTTTGGAAAGCTTCTTTAATCTCAAGTGATTTAGCTAATCCAGCTGCTAATGCTGAGGCCATTGTGCAACCAGTACCATGAGTGTTATTAGTTTCTATTTTTTTTGTGTCTATTTGGTGGCTAACTTCTTCGCCAATTAATAAATCTGACATAATTTGTGTATTCATATGTCCACCTTTTAAAACAACAAAATTTGCACCAAGATTAATTATTTTTTCTCCAGCAGTTTTCATGTCAGTCAAATTATTAATTTTCATTCCTGTTAATATTTCTGCCTCAGGAATATTGGGTGTTAAAACGGGATTTGTATTTTTTATAAAATTTTTTAATGAATTTATTGCGTCTTCTTTAAGTAATCTGTGTCCACCTTTAGCAACCATTACTGGGTCAAGAACTATTTTAATTTTTTTATCACCTATTATTTCATTGTGTTTGAGAGCTTCATATACTCCATTAATCAACTCTGCATTATGCATCATTCCAATTTTAACTGCATTGGCTCCAATATCAGACAAACAACAATTAATTTGTTTTACTACAAAATCTAGAGGAATCTCAAATATTCCTGAAACACCTCTAGTGTTTTGTTCAGTAAGTGCCGTTATTGCTGTCATCCCATATACACCAAGAGATGTAAGTGTTTTCAAATCAGCTTGAATTCCAGCTCCACCACTAGGATCAGAACCAGCAATAACTAGAACAGTTTTAGATAAATTACTATTTCTACTTATTGTCATTTTCTTTAATTATAGCTTTAGAAATAATTTCAGTAGTAGCCTTTATAAGGTTTAAATCAGCACACTCAACCATAATTCTAATTAAATCTTCTGTTCCAGAAGGGCGTAATAAAATCCTTCCTTTTTTTCCTAATTCTTTCTGCTGTTTTTTAACTAAAGTAATTATATTTTTATTTAATAGAATATTTTTATCAATATTTTTAAGATTTTTTAAGGATTGAGGTATTGGTTTAAATGGTCTTAAAAATTCAGAAGCTTTTAACCGCGATTTTTTGAGAAGAGATAATATTTTAATTGCGGTTAGCAACCCATCACCTGTTTTAGCAAAATCAGCGAGTAATATATGTCCAGATGGTTCCCCTCCAAGATTAGAATTTGATTTAATCATTTTATCCAAAATATAACGGTCACCTACATTTGTTCTGTGGAGATTTATATTTAATTTATTTAAATAATTTTCTAATCCTAAATTAGACATCAATGTACCAACTACCTGATTATCAATTAATTCATTGTTGTTTTGCATCTCTCTAGCTAATACTGCAATTATTTGATCACCATTAATTATTTCACCATTTTCGTCTGAAAAAATCACTCTATCTGCATCTCCATCAAGTGCAATACCTAAATCTGCTCCCTCTGCTTTTGTGATTTTAGCCATGTTTTCTGGATACATTGCACCACAATCTAAATTTATATTTTTACCATTTGGTTCTGCTCCAATAATTACAGAATCAGCTCCAAGTTCAAATAACACTTCAGGACCAACTTTGTATGATGCACCATTGGAACAATCTAATACTACCTTCATAGAGGTTAAATCTTCACGTTTAGGTAATATTTGTTTTACGAATTCAGAATATCTTCCTATTGCATCTTCCATTCTTCTTGCTCTGCCTAAATTTTCTGACTTCGCAAGGATAGGACCACTAATCATTCTTGATTGAATCTCATTTTCAACTTCATCATTTAATTTAAATCCATCAGCACCAAATAGTTTTAATCCATTATCCTGGTATGGATTATGTGAAGCTGAAATCATTACTCCTAAGTCACACCTTAGGACCCTTGTTAAATGAGCAATTGCTGGCGTAGGAAGTGGACCAGTAGTAATAGAATCCAGACCTACCGAAGTAAAACCAGCAACAAGTGCAGGTTCTAGCATATATCCAGATAACCTAGTATCTTTACCAATTAATACTCTTGATCTTTTGGTTCCTGCCCTTCCATAAAAATATTCACCTGCAGCCATAGCTAAGTTTACAGCCATTAAAGCAGTGACCTTATCTTTGTTTACAGTACCTCTAATACCATCCGTGCCAAATAACCTTTGATTACTACTAAATGTTGTTTGGATCATGTTTATCCTATAAATTTATCGACTTTTGACATATCAAAGCCTGGTTTGTTTCAAATACATCATGAGTTCTTAATATTTGAACACCACACATGTTTGCATGAATAGCAAAAGCTAACGAACCACTCAACCTTTTACTTGGTTTTATCTTATATTTATTTTTTCCACGTAATTTATAATCATGAATTGTTAGCTCACCAATAAGTGATTTTCTACTTGCGCCAAGCAAAATTGGAACTCCTAAACCATGAAAAAGTGGTAAATATTTTAGAATATTTAAGTTATCAGATAAAGTTTTTCCAAATCCAATTCCTGGGTCAATAACAATATTTGATTTTCTTACACCCCCCTCAGTCAGATCTATAATCTTTTTTGAAAAAAATTTATAAATATCAATAGGAGCAAAACTATATTGTGGGTTTATTTGCATATTTATAGGTTCTTTTTGCATATGCATTATTATTAAAGGCGCGTTTGTTTTTGAAATAAATTCAATTTTATTTGTTTCCTTAAATCCTGTAATATCATTGAATATATCTACACCAATTTTATGGCATGTTTTCATTGTTGATAAATTTCGTGAATCTAATGAAATTAAGGAATCAACTTTGCGATCTACAATCTGTTGTAATGGTCCAACAACTCTCTTTTTTTCTTCTACTACTGAAATTTTTTCTGCTCCAGGTCTACTTGACTCTCCTCCAATATCGATAATAGAAGCTCCATTATTAATCATATGATAAAAATTTTTATTGAATTTATTAAGATTATTGGTTTGGCTCTTCTTGTAAAAACTGTCTGGTGTTATATTAATTACACCCATTATATGTGGTTTTGACATATCAAGTTTTGCAAAAGGAGGTCTTTTATTGACCAACTTATTTATTTGCAATTCAGCTTCAGTTAAAGAAGTTTTACTAAAATTTTTAGCAACTTTTAACAATTCTTGAGTAGGCATTTGAACTTCAATTAAATTGTTTTTTTTTTTTTGAAGTACTCTTAAGTTTTTGAAACATCTCCATCCACCTGCCAACTTTAAACCATCAATTATTTCAGATGGTGACCCAGGTATTGGACTTATGAAAGTTTCGGCTGTTTTACAGTATGGCGGTGCTATTAAATATCTTGTTTTTTTGACAAAATCCATACATAAACCTATTAAACCTTATGACTTTATGAATTATCTATTTCATTCGTGACAATTGTTTGTTTTGCGGGAGTAGTAGATGGAATTCCAGCTCTTTTTTTTGGTTTTTTTGCCTTTGGGGTGTCATCTTTATCATCATATTTTTTTATAGAAATATTTAAACCTTTACATAAATCCTTAATTTGATCTCCATCTAGTGTTTCGTACTCAAGCAATGCCTCAGCTACTCTTTTTAACTGCTTAGAATATTTCTTTAGCATTTTTTGAGCGTCTGAGTAAACGGAGTCTGCAATTCTCCTAATCTCTTCATCAACAATAGATGCTGTATTATCTGATACATTTTTTTGTTGAGAAACTGATCTACCAAGAAAAACCTCCTGTTCATTAGCTTCATAAGCTAAAAAACCAAGTTTTTCAGAAAGACCCCATTCTGTAACCATTCTCCTAGCTATATCAGTTACCATTCTAATATCTGAACTAGCGCCAGTAGTTACCTTTTCTTTGCCGAAAATCATTTCTTCCGCTATTCTTCCACCACAAGCGACTCTAAGATCAGCATAAAGTTTATCTTTAGCCATTGAAACTCTATCGCCTTCGGGTAATCTCATAACCATACCAAGGGCCCTGCCTCGAGGTATAATAGTTGCTTTATGAATTGGATCACTTGCAGGCGAATAAGCTGCTACAACAGCATGTCCTGCTTCATGATAGGCAGTGAGTTTTCTTTCTTCCTCTGTCATTACCATCGATCTTCTTTCAGAACCCATCATAACTTTATCTTTGGCTTCTTCAAACTCAACCATGCTAACATTATTTCTACCTTTTCTTGCTGATAATAGGGCAGCCTCATTAACTAAATTTGCAAGGTCAGCGCCAGAAAAACCAGGTGTACCTCTAGCTAAAGTTTTTGGTATTACATCTGAGGAAAGTGGTACTTTTTTCATATGAACTTTAAGGATTTTTTCTCTACCAATCATATCAGGGTTTGGCACAACAACTTGGCGATCAAATCGACCAGGTCTTAGTAAGGCAGGGTCTAAAACATCTGGACGGTTTGTTGCAGCAACTAAAATCACACCCTCATTTGTTTCAAAGCCATCCATTTCAACTAAAAGTTGGTTAAGTGTCTGCTCCCTTTCATCATTACCACCACCTAAACCAGCACCTCTATGTCTTCCCATCGCATCGATTTCATCAATAAATATAATACAAGGTGAATTTTTTTTACCTTGTTCAAACATATCTCTTACTCTAGAAGCTCCAACTCCAACAAACATTTCAACAAAATCTGAACCTGAAATAGTAAAAAAAGGAACACCTGCCTCCCCAGCTACAGCCTTTGCTAGTAATGTTTTTCCTGTACCTGGTGGACCAACAAGTAAAACACCTTTTGGAATTTTTCCACCAAGTTTTTGGAATCTACTTGGATCTCTCAAAAATTCAACAACTTCTTCTAACTCTGCCTTGGCTTCATCAATGCCTGCAACATCCCTAAAAGTTACTTTGTCTCTATGTTCGGTAAGAAGTTTTGCTTTAGATTTTCCAAAACCCATTGCCCCCTTAGCACCACCTTGCATTTGTTTCATAAAAAAGATCCAAACACCTATAAATAAGAGCATTGGAAACCATGAAATTAGCACTGACAATATCCCTGGCATACTACTTTCATCAGGTTCTGAGGTTACTTTTATTCCCTTCTCAGATAACTTGTTGGCTAATTCTTCTTCTTTAGGAATAAATGAATAAAAAGGAACACCACTACCCGAAGCACCGAATATCTTATCACCTTGAATACTAACTTCTCTTACTTCTCCAGCATTTACTCTTGCTAAAAAATCAGAATAGGCAATTACGTTACCTTGAGTTTTAGATGATCCACCCTGAAAAACATTAAAAATTGCAACTAAAACAAGTGATATGATAACCCACACTGCTATATTTTTTCCGAAATTATTCATTACTTTCCTTTTTTAATTAAAAATTCTTATACCAAAATTCTATTGAGTAGGTAAAGACTAAAACAGTTATTTTCAGCAAAA
>CACEFQ010000004.1 GCA_902558885.1 uncultured SAR116 cluster alpha proteobacterium | reverse complement strand
AAATTTAATAGGTCAACAAATTTTATAGAGGTATAATTATGGAAAGTGAAATTTTTAAAAAAGGTATTGCGAAAAGAAGAAAAGTCCTAGGTGATGATTATGTTGATAAGGCTCTTGCCTCAGCCGACGAGTTGGGTGCTGACATGCAAAAATTAGTTACTGAGTATGCATGGGGAGAAGTATGGAATAAGGAAAATTTATCAGACAGAGATAGATCTCTAGTGAATTTAGGTATGATTGCTGCTTTAAATAGATCACATGAATTTAAACTACACGTCAGAGGCGCTATAAATAATGGACTTACAAGATTGCAAATAAGAGATGTAGTGCTCCAGATTACAATTTATTGTGGAGCGCCTGCAGGTTTGGAATCTTTGAGATTAATCAGAGAAGTTTTTCAAGAGATAGATGACGAGTAATAATTTAATTATATTTAGTTGAGGCTCAAATTATATGAAATAAATTTTAACTAAGGTATAATTATGGATCTAAAAGAAAATAAAAATGATTTAGAAATTGAAGATGTTAATAAAACGGAAACAAACTTTAGAAGTTTATATGGTCTAACTCCCGAAGTTGAAAACGCAATTTCAATTTCAATAGAAAACAATAATAAGCAAGAATTAGTAAAATTAATTTCTCCACTTCATCCAGCTGATCAAGCTGATATGCTTGAAAGATTAACTGGTGAAGAATTAGTTACGGCTATATCTCTTTTAGGAAAAGCACTTGATCCTGAAGTTTTGGTTTATCTTGATCAAAATTTTCAGGAAAAGGTTATTGATATAATTGGGCCAAGAGCTCTTGCACGGGCTATACCTGTTTTACATTCTGATGATGCAGTTGATATTCTTCAAGAGCTTGAAGAAGAAGAAAGACAGGTAGTTATTAAACAACTTCCTAAAGCTGACAGAATACTGGTTGAGGAAGCTCTTTCATTTCCTGAAGAATCGGCTGGAAGATTAATGCAAAGAGAATTTCTTGCATTTCCTAGTAACTGGACTGTTGGTCAGACCATCGATCATATGAGAGCAAAGCCTCAAGAAGAAGAAGATAGTTTTTATTCAATCTATGTAGTTGATCCTGCTCATAGATTATTAGGTGTAATATCATTATCTAAATTATTATCAGCAAAAAGACCTGTAAGATTAAAAGATTTGATGGCAACCAGCCCAAGAAGCGTAAATGTTCAAACTGATCAAGAAGAAGTTGCATTGTTATTTCAACAATATGGACTAGTTGATATGCCTGTTATTGACAATATAAACAGACTTCTTGGTGTGATTATAGTGGATGATATTGTAGATGTGATTAATGAAGAAGCCGAAGAAGACCTTCAAGGTTTGACAGGAGTAAGCGACTTGTCAATAAGTTCTTCATTCATTGAAACTGTAAAAGGTCGTTTTTCATGGTTAATACTTAATATGCTTACAGCAATTCTTGCCTCTTCTGTTATAGGATTGTTTCAAGAAGAAATAGAAAAGTTGGTTGCTTTAGCAGTTCTAATGCCAATAGTAGCTTCTATGGGAGGAAACGCAGGCACTCAAACTGTCACTGTAGCTGTTAGAGCATTGGCAACAAGACAATTAAATTATACTAATTTGCAAAAATTTGTTCTCAAAGAAACTTGGGTAGGTCTATTAAACGGGTTATTATTTGCCTTATTGTCTGCTCTGTTGGCTTATTTATGGTTTGATGATGAATTAATAGCTATTATTATGGGTTTAGCTATGGTAGCTAATTTACTCTTTGCAGGTATTCTAGGAACTCTTATTCCACTTACATTAGAGAAGTTCAAAATAGATCCAGCAATATCAAGTTCTGTTTTTTTAACAACCGCTACAGATGTAATTGGTTTTTTTACCTTTTTAGGTCTTTCTGCTATAGTTATTTTATAATTGGGTTAAGTCATTGTCTTATAATTTAAAAAAAATTGCAGTCGGGATAAAATCAATCGAAAGATTAAAAATAAGACAACAGATGCTATTTGAAAATTATGGTGCTATTATACATTCAACAAGAAACATGCCTAAACAAAAAGCAGATCTAATCAAAACAGGCTCAATGTATTGGATTATTCAAAGAAACGTTTTGGTTAGACAAAAAATTTTGAATATAACATCAGTTATTAGAAGTGATGGTAGTAAAGGTTGTGAAATAATATTAGATAAAGATTTGATAAAAGTAATACCAACACCGATGAGACCATTTCAGGGATGGAGATATTATATGGAAGAAGATATTCCACCTGATTTAAATACCAATGACGATGGAAGCGAAGAAATACCAGATGAGGTAAATTCTGAATTAATAAAATTAGGATTATATTAACTTATAATGTAAATGATTAAAAAAATTTTTAAATTTATCTAACCATTGAATATCAATTAGGAAAATGAAAGTGTTATTTAAAATATTTAATTTTAAAACAATGATGTTTTTCTTGGTTTTAGGAATAAGTATATTTTTATATAAATACTTAGTTTCAACTAGACCCGAAGCAAAGCCATCAATAGTAGAAGAAAAAACCTTTTACGTAAATGTTATTAGTCCAAAAAGAAATAATTATTCTCCAACTTCAGACGCTTATGGTAAAATAATATCATCAAGAAGCGGAGATCTTCGATTTGGAGTGTCAGGTAAAGTTAATTTTATCTCGGATAAACTTCTCAATGGATCCTATGTCACTAACGGAGAGATATTAGCAAAACTAGACCAAAGAAGATTCTTACTAGAAATTGAAAAACTCACATCAGAAACAAAAGAATTAGCTGAACAACTTGGTATTCGAAAGAGACAGGTAAATAGATATAAAACAATGTTAAAAAACAATGTTGTTTCTCAAAATAAATATGATAACGAATTAATTCTTCTTTCAAAAAATAGATCTGATTATATTAGAGCAAAGACTATGTTAGAGAGGGCAAAAGAAGACTTGTCAGATACTGTTTTGAAATCTCATTTTAATGGTCGATTGTTTAATGTTAAAATAAATCAAGGTCAATTTTTAAATAGTAATGAAAAAATAGCTAATATATTTTCTACTGAAAATTTAGAAGTCGAGTTTGTTGTGCCTTCAAAAATCTATTCTAATTCAAATGATCTAATCGGAAAATCAATTGATGTTTTATGGAAAGGTGGAACTACATCTTTGAAAACCATGAAAGGAATAATTGAAAGATCAGACGGAAAAACAAATGAAGAAGAGGGTGGTGGAAAGTTATTTGCTAGAATTGATAAATTTGAAAAAAGAAAAAATTATATCCCTTTAGGGACATTTGTAAGGATAGACTATCCTGTTGGTGATTTTAAAAATGTTTTTAAGTTACCAGAGTCATCTTTGTATACTGATAAAGTTTATATTGTTGAAAACGGCATTGCTAAGCCAAAAAAAATAAAACTTATTTACAAAGGATCTGGATATATTTTAGTTGATGGAAATTTGTCTGAAAATGATTATATCATCACTACAAGAATTCCAGAAAATCTCAATAATCAAAAAATAAAAATATTAAATTAAATTAAATTATTTTCTAATTAGGATAGAGTTTTGGTAAGGTTTAAAGAGTCAAGTTTTTTAAAATTTTTTGTAGAACATCGAACATCTGCAAACATTATCATGTTATTAATGATAATTATAGGTTTGTTATCTATAGGTAAACTTAACAAACAATTTTTTCCTGATTTTGATGTGGAAGTTGTAGCTGTAACAATTGATTGGCCAGGAGCCACTGCCGAAGAAATTGACAAAAATATTATCCAATTATTAGAGCCAGAACTGAGGCCAATTTCTGGTGTTAAAAAGGTATCATCCAAATCTGTTGAGGGCCTTGGTCGTACACAAGTTGAGTTTCAATATGGTTATGACATGCAAAAAGGAAGAACAGATATTGAAACGGCTGTATCAAGAATAAATTTTCCTGAAAAGTCCAAAAAACCTAGAATTATTGTTGGAGAATTTTTTGACACAGTAACTAGAATTGTATTATCTGGAGAAGTTTCATTATCAGAACTGAGAATAAAGTCAAAAAATCTAAAAGAGTTACTTTTAAATTCAGGTGTTGATAAAGTTGATATATTAGGTCTTCCTAAAGAAGAAATTTTAATAGAAATACCCCAATTAGAAACAGCAAAACTTAAATTATCTTTTAATCAAATTGCTAATTTAATAAAATCTGAAACACAAGATGTTTCTGGTGGGAGTTACGCTGATGGTTCATTAAGAGTTAGAACAGAAGGCGAAAAAAGACTAGTTGATTCTTTTAAAAAATTAGAATTAAAGAGCTCTAGCTCTGGTGGCAGGGTTTTACTCGAAGACTTAGCAAAGATAACTTATAGTATTGAAAAAGGTAGTATTTTAAAAGTTGTAGATGGAAATCCTGCAGTAGAGTTGTGGGTAAGAAGAAGTAAAACGAGTGATGCTATAGAGGTTTCAAAAAATGTAGAAAATGTAATTTCTAGTTCTCAAAGTTTACTTGGTAACAATATAAAAATTGAAACTTACAACACAGCTGCTGAACTTATTCAAGAAAGGATTTCTTTACTAGTCAAAAATGGGTTAAGTGGTCTTTGTATAGTTTTAGCTGTACTTTTTCTATTCTTAAGTCGTAATACTGCAATTTGGGTTGCATTAGGTATTCCAATTGCATTTCTAGCTACATTTGCAGTTATGTTATTAACTGGGCAATCAATAAATATGATATCATTATTTGGTTTAATAATGGCTCTTGGCATAGTAGTCGATGATGCTATTGTTGTAGGTGAACACACCTCATATTTGAAAACTAAAAGAAAACTTGATAGCTCACAAGCTCCTGTAGTAGCTGCATCAAGGATGTCAATGCCGGTAATTTCAGCAATGCTCACGACAGTTGCTGCATTTATCCCTCTATTTATGGTCAAAGGTGTTATTGGTGAAATAATTGCTGCTATCCCTTGGGTGGTTTGCGCTGTTTTAGTTGCTAGCTTAATTGAGTGTTTTTTAGTTTTACCGGCTCATCTAGCTCACTTTGATAATAAAAATAACTTACCAGGTAAATTTAGATTATGGTTTGATAATAAATTTATCTATTTCCAAGAGGGCTTGTTTAGAAAATTTGTTAAATTAACGTTTAATTATAGATATGTAACATTCATGGTTGCTATTGGAATGTTTATAGTATCAGTGGGAATGATGTCAGGAGGAAGAGTGCTTTTTAGCTTCTTTCCAACTCCTGAAGCAGATATCATAATTGCAAATTTTAAAATGCATTCTGGAACAAAAAAAACTAATACCCTAGAAATGCTTAATAATATTGAAATTGGTTTAGAAAAAACATCAAAACAGTTTTCGTATTCAAAAAACCTAGTGAAATTTAAAATGTCTACAATCGGAGACAGGACTTCTTTTTCAAATGATGCTGGGCCAAGTCCTATTGGAAGTGACTTACTTGGATCCATGGTTGTTGAATTAAAAACTGCGGATAAAAGAAAAGTTAGAACAAAAGAATTTATTAAGGCATGGAAAGATAATATTCAATCTGTTGCTGGACTAGATAAGTTGACTATTAGAGCACCTAGTGGGGGGCCTCCCGGAAGAGATCTTGATGTAAGGTTTCAAGGAGAAAAATTAGAAAACTTGAAGAAGGCATCTGATGAGTTAATTCAAATTGCTAGAACAATTCCTGGAGTAACATCATTAAGTGATAATCTTGAATTTGGTGTGCAAGAGAGGATTTTAAGCTTAAATAACAAAGGACAGTCGTTAGGTTTGTCAATTTCAGAAATAGGGGAGCAAGTCAGGTCTGCAATTAATGGGGTTATTATATCTGAGTTTCCAAAGGCTGACGAAGAAGTTGCAGTTCGCTTAAAATTAATAAAAAACGAAAAACAAACTGATATGATTAATGATTTAAGGATTATAACTAATATTGGCACTAGTTTTAAACTTGAAGAAATAATAACAATAAGCGAAGAAGTCCCATTTGCTTCCATTAATAGAAAAAATGGTTTTCGTGAAGTCACAATTTCAGGTGACCTATTTCCTCAACTTATGAATACTTCTCAAGCTAGACAGTTTCTTTTGCAGAATGGATTGCCTGAAATTGCTAAGAAATATAATTTGAATTATAGGTTTGATGGTAAGGATTTAGAGCAGAAAGAAACTTTTGCTGATATGAAAATTGGATCAATTGTTGGACTAATGTTAATCTATTTTATATTAGCCTGGGTTTTTAAATCTTGGTCAAGACCATTAACAATAATGATAATGATACCGTTTGCTTTTATTGGTGCGGTTTTAGGTCATTATATATTAGGTTTAACAATGTCAATTTTGTCTATGTTCGCTCTTCTAGCCTTAGCAGGTATAGTAGTGAATAACTCAATTATTTTAGTATCTACTATAGAAAGAAGATTTGATGATTTGCTTAATGACACTGAAAATAGTTTAAATGATCAAAATATTATCAATGAAGCAATAATTTCAGGTGTTGTAGATAGACTTAGACCTGTTTTACTAACTTCTTTAACGACTATTGGTGGATTGTCGGCGCTAATGTTTGAAAAATCTCTACAAGCACAATTTTTAATACCTATGGCTGCTACAATTGTCTTTGGTCTTGGTGTTACAGCTTTGCTTGTGCTGATTATAGTCCCTTCAATGATGGGAATAAACAATGATTTATCAAATTTTATAAAAAGTTTAAAAGAAGGAAATAGATGATTAATAATTACACAATTTCTAGTACTGAAAAGTTTCAAATTTCAGACATAAACTTCAATAAAGATGGTTTGGTACCCGTAATATCTCAGTGCGTTCATACTGGTGTCATTTTAATGATGGCTTGGATGAATGAAGAAGCTTTAAAAAAAACAATTGATACAAATGATATGCATTACTTCTCTCGTTCGAGGCAAAAGCTTTGGCAAAAAGGTGAAACTAGTGGGCATTTTCAAAAACTTCATGAGCTAAGATTAGATTGTGACAATGACACAATAGTTGCTTTAATAGAGCAAACTGGTTCTGCTTGTCATACAGGGGCAAAAAGCTGTTTTTTTAAATCTACAAAAGATATTCATAATGACTAATAAAAATAATTCTGGTTCATTTGGAAGCTCCAGAGGATTATTAAACAAAATAAAAAAAGATAAAAAAAGAAAATCTTCTAGTACTAGGTGGATAGGTCGACAGCTTAATGATCCATATGTCTTAGAGACACAAAAAAGAGGATATAAATCAAGAGCTGCTTTTAAACTTTTACAAATAAATGATAAATTTAATTTTTTACTTCCTGGACTGTCAGTAATTGACTTAGGATGTGCCCCAGGTGGTTGGCTACAAATAGCATCTGAAAAAGTTTCTTCAATTACAGGCAATGAAAAAGTTATCGGAGTAGATATTTTAAAAACAGATGATATAGCTGGATGTAAATCTATAATTGGAGATATCAATGATAAAGCAGTTGGTGATCATTTAATTGAATTACTGGGACAGAAGCCAGATGTCGTTTTGTCTGATATGGCGGCAAATACAACAGGTCATAGACAAACCGATCATATAAGAACCACTCATCTTTTAGAAATTGCTTTAGACTTTTCAATTGAGAATTTGAATAGGGATGGAGTTTTTTTAGCTAAGTGTTTCAAAGGAGGAACAGAAAAGGAAGCCTTAGATTTGATGCAAAAAAACTTTTCCAAAGTACATCACGTCAAACCTGATGCAAGCCGAAAAGAATCAGTTGAAGGATATGTTATTGCTTTAGGTTTTAAAGGAAAATAAATTCAAAGAATTAAACTTTGCAAAATTTACTATAGAGCTTATATAAAACTCTATGATATTAATTTTAAATCCAGTACAGAGTATAAATAATGATAATTGAAGAATCTTACACTTTCGATGATGTGTTGCTACAACCTGCATATAGTAAGATTGGACCAGCAGACGCCAATGTAGGTACTTTTATTTCTAAAAATATCAAGTTAAATATACCTCTTATATCTGCCGCAATGGATACCGTTACTGAACATAGATTAGCTATTACTATGGCCCAACTTGGTGGAATAGGGGTTTTACATAAAAACTTTTCAATTAAAGAGCAAGCTTCAGAAGTAAAAAAAGTAAAAAAATTTGAAGCAGGAATGGTAGTAAATCCAGTTACAATAAAGCCTGATCAATCTCTCGGAGATGCTTTCAAACTAATGAAAAAAAACAAAATAAGTGGAATACCAGTCGTTGAAGGTATTAAAAATAAATTAGTCGGTATTCTTACAAACCGAGACGTTAGATTTGCTAATGATTTGAATCAAACAGTTTCTGCACTTATGACTAAAAATGTAATAACTGTTAAAGAAAGTGTTAGCAAAGAAGAGGCTAGAAAACTTTTACATCAACATCGTATTGAAAAATTAGTGGTTGTTGATGAAGATGGATTCTGTGTTGGATTAATAACTGTTAAAGATATGGAAAAATCTCAAAACCACCCTGATGCATGTAAAGATGAACAAGGACGATTAAGAGTCGCGGCTGCTACTGGTGTTGGTAAAGACGGGCTTTCAAGGGCAGAAGCTTTAATTGATGCAGGAGTTGATGTTTTGATTGTTGATACCGCTCATGGTCATAGTAAAATGGTTTTAGATTCTGTCTCAAAAATTTCAAAGATGTCTAAAGAAGTAGCTCTAGTTGGTGGAAACGTTGCAACTGGAGATGCAACAAAAGCTCTTATAGAAGCTGGAGCGAATGCCGTAAAGGTAGGAATTGGACCTGGTTCAATATGTACTACAAGAATGGTTGCTGGAGTTGGCGTTCCTCAATTATCTGCAATTATTGATTGTGTAAAAGTTGCAAACAAATTCTCAGTTCCAATTATTGCAGATGGTGGTATTAAATATTCTGGAGATATAGCGAAGGCTATAGCAGGAGGATCTAGTGCCGTTATGGTAGGCTCTCTTCTTGCAGGAACTGATGAAACTCCTGGAGAGGTGTTTTTATTTCAAGGTAGATCTTATAAGTCATATAGAGGTATGGGTAGTTTAGGTGCAATGGCAAGAGGTTCTGCTGATAGATATTTTCAGGCTGAAATAGAAAATCTTAAACTTGTGCCTGAAGGTATCGAAGGACAGGTTCCATATAAAGGACCTGCTGAAAATGTAATTCATCAATTAGTTGGTGGCCTGAAATCAGCAATGGGCTACACTGGTAATAAAGACATTAATCAAATGCAAAAAAATTGTAAATTTAAAAAAATTAGTAATGCTGGGCTTAAAGAAAGTCATGTCCACGATGTTACTATAACTCGTGAAGCACCTAATTATCGACCGTCTTAATGTTAGATTCTGACAGAGTTTCATGTGTATTAGAGCTATTAAAATCTTTTGATCATGGATCTAAAATTGCTAGTAAATTAATTCAAAATTATTTCAGATCTAATAAAAATATAGGATCAAAAGATAGGAAATTTATATCCAATTGTTTTTGGAACATAATTAAACATCGAAATAAGATTAATTGGCATTTAAAAAATCATAATATTAAAGTAAATTTTGAAAGACAAATAATTTTAGAATTATTTTTTTTAAATGTTGATTACAAAAATGATTTACAAAAGATTAAAAAATTTTTTTTCTTGAATAATAAATTAAATAAAAATTTTAAAGATGATAATTTACAATTTTTAGAATATTTAAATTTCGATAAATTTATTAACAGTGAAATGCCAGAATGTGTGTTCTATGAACTGCCAGATTTTTTATTAAAGAGTATAAAAAGAAATTTTAAACTTGATTGGAAAAATGTTGCTTTATCTCTAAACGAAGAAGCTTTTGTTGATCTCCGGGTAAATATACTAAAAAATAAAACTAGAGATGACATTTTGAATTCATTAAAAGAAATTGAGGTGCCATGCAAAATTAGTAAATATTCTCCGCTAGGCATAAGACTTCTTAAACGATTTCCTATAAATGGAAATAAACTCTTTAAGTCTGGTAATATAGAAATTCAAGGAGAGGCATCTCAATTGTCAGCATTGATACTGGGTGCAAAACCAGGAATGCAAGTTGCTGACATATGTGCAGGCGCTGGTGGCAAATCCCTTATATTGGCAGATATAATGAAAAATAAAGGAAGAATTTTATCTTTAGATATAAATCAAAAAAGATTAAGACAGGCAAGTTTACGTATAAAGAGAGCTGGAGTTCATAATGTTGAAACACGTTTGGTTGATATAGACTGGAGTACAAAAGGTTTAGAAAAAAAATTTGACTTAGTTCTTATAGATGCTCCATGCTCTGGTATTGGAACATGGTCGAGAAGTCCTGACTCAAGATTTAACTTCAATAAAAAAAAGTTAGTAGAATTAATTAATATTCAATTTGACTTACTATTAAAAGGATCAACTATGGTTGCTCCAGGCGGTAAGTTAGCATATGTAACTTGCTCAATCTTACCTGAAGAGGGAGTTGATCAAATTGAAAAATTTAAAAAATCAGTTAATAGTGATTTTTCTGAAATTGATATGATTAATATGTGGAAAGACAATTTATCTTTAACTAATACTTTTCAATATCCATTTGATAATGGTAAAAAAAGTATGACTATTAACCCTGCTATTCACAAAATGGATGGTTTTTTTATCTCAATGTTTCAAAGAAAAAGATAGAATAATCAATTTATTAAAAGAAAGTTACTTTATGGAAAATGAATTTGTTTTAATTATTGATTTTGGTAGCCAAGTCACCCAATTAATTGCAAGACGTCTAAGAGAGTTAAATGTTTATTGTGAAATACATCCCTTTAATAAGGTACATGATGAATTTTTGAAAAAATTTAATCCTAAAGCAATTATTCTTTCTGGAGGACCAGCAAGTGTTTTAAATGACAGAGCACCTAAGCCACCATCAAATATTTATGATTTAGATGTTCCTATTTTAGGAATTTGTTATGGACAACAGATAATGATGCAAATGTTAGGTGGATCGGTTGTTTCTGGTTCTGGAACATCAGAATTTGGGAAATCTTATGTAAAATTAAACAACAAAGGTAAAAACATCAAACTTCTTGAAGGTTTATTTTTAAAGGAAGGAAAAGAAGAAGTATGGATGTCTCACGGTGATCACGTAGCAACAATACCTAAAGATTTTGAAGTATATGGTGTTTCTGAAAATGCACCTTTCGCAATAATTGGAAATGAAAAAAAACATTTTTATGGAGTTCAGTTCCATCCAGAAGTTATTCATACATTAAATGGCAAAATCTTAATTAAGAATTTTCTCAAATTATCAAATCTTTCTTTTAATTGGAGCATGCAATCTTATCTTCAACAATTAGTAGATGAAATAAAAAAGAAAGTAGGAGGTAATAAAGTAATTTGTGCATTATCAGGTGGTGTAGATAGTTCAGTAACTGCAATACTTATAAATAAGGCTATTGGTAACCAATTAACATGCATTTATGTTAATAATGGTTTAATGAGAAAAAACGAAAGTGAAGAAGTTTTAAAATTATATAGGGAACATTATCATCTAAATTTAATAGAAGCTAACGAAAAGAACCTTTTCCTATCAAGCTTAAAAGGAATTAAAGATCCTGAAAAAAAGCGAAAAATAATTGGCAAATTATTTATTAAAGTATTTGAAAAACATGCTTCAGAAATTGGTGATGTTAGCTTTCTTGCTCAGGGAACTTTATACCCGGATGTTATAGAAAGTGTAAGTTTTTCTGGAGGTCCATCAGTAACTATAAAATCACATCATAATGTAGGGGGGTTACCACAAAAAATGAATTTAGATTTAATTGAACCTCTTAGAGAATTATTTAAAGATGAAGTCAGGCTTTTGGGAAAAGAACTTGGTATACCAAATGATTTTATAGAAAGACATCCTTTTCCTGGGCCAGGGTTAGCAATAAGATGTCCAGGTGAAATTACAGATGAAAAATTGAATATTTTAAGAAATGCAGATTCAATTTATATCGAACAGATAAAAAAACATGGACTATACAATAAAATATGGCAAGCATTTACAGTAATTTTGCCAGTTAAAACTGTTGGAGTAATGGGGGATACAAGAACATATGATTATGTATGTGCATTAAGAGCTGTTACATCATTAGATGGTATGACTGCAGATTATTATCCATTTACACATGATTTTTTAAGTGAAACCGCAACAGCAATAATTAATAACGTTAAAGGTATCAATAGAGTTACTTATGATATTACTTCAAAACCTCCAGGCACTATTGAGTGGGAATGAAATAACATATTGATTTTAAACAATAAATTATTTATAACAGTTTAAAAATTAGAGGATAAAAAGTAAATGGATGGTGTAGTAAATTCAATTTTTAGGTTTTTGTTTCCTTCTGAAATTTCTCTAAAAACTGAAAAATTATTAAAAAATATTGCCTTATTGCTTGGTTTATTAAGCGCTATAGCAATTATTTTTGATTGGTATCCACTAACTATGTTTTTGTCTTTTCCATTCTGTTTGATTTGGATTTACTGCGCTTGGTTACGAACAGAACCTCAATTAAAATGGGTTAACTTAATTTTTCTTCTTATTTACTGTTACGGTATTGGACGGTACTTTTTAGCACTTTAAAAGTAAGGGTAAATTTCAAATAATACCTTACCAAAAACTTACAAAGTACTTACATAGTAAAAATTAAATACAATATAATCAATGCGTTAAGTAAGACTTACTATTGAGTGGGAATAATTCCTTAAAATTAATGTTGATAAAATTAATTTTGAAAAATTGAGTGATGAGCGAAGAAATTTTGAAATAAAATGGAATTATTTTAATAATTTTAGAACAGGAATTGCATTCTTTGTTAGCTTAATATTACTAATCATTCTAAATATATACTAAAAGCCATGACAAAGTTGCATAAAATTTCAAACATTATACTCTATTTATTATTTAAATAACTAAATTTTTAATGTACATTAAGATAAATTAATATGAGATTTTGGAACTATAAATCTGAAGAATTTTATAATCTGTATTCACAAATTTTTGATAGTAATTTCTCAATAGAAAAGAAAAAAGTTGTTCTAAAAGCTCTTTTTTCTGGTGAATATAGTTTAATGAGAATAACAAGTATTTCAAAACAATGTTATGAAGAATATAAAAAAAATAATTTTAAAAAAGTAACTAAATTTAAGAGGGCAAATAAAAAGTTTGTTAGGTATCAGTTTGTTACATTTAATGAAACTTTAAAAGAAATTCTTGACCGAAAATTTGAAATAAAAGATTTTTGGAAAATTATTGATGAAAATGAAAAAACTCACCTTATTACAAGAGGAGAACGAGATAAAGAAGAATATTCATATATTAATATTCCAATAGAAGGTGGTTATTTTCTTAACAAAACAGTTGGTTTTGAGTACGGTAAAAAGGAAGAATTATATCTTAAATATATAAGTAAACAAAGAATAAGGTGGAAAAAAATGAAGTTCGAATCAAAAGAAATAAATTCCACTTCAAAGGATTAATATTATAAATAAGAATATACAAGTATGAAACTTAAAGGTACAAAGTTCGAATTAAAAGTTTGGGAAGAGATAAAAAAAATTCCTAAAGGAAGTGTTAAAACCTATAAAGAAATTGCTTGTATTTTAGGTAAGCCTAATTCTTACAGAGCAGTAGCAAATGCATGTGCAAAGAATCCGTTAATTATTCAAATACCATGTCATAGAGTAATTAGATCTGATGGGTTATTAGGTGGGTATAGTGGTAAAGGTGGAATTCAAAAGAAAAAACAGCTTTTAATTGAAGAAGGGTTTAATAAATTTAAATATGATTAATTAAATCTATTTAAAAAAAGTCGTAAATAATTAGTAATTTATGTTAATGGATATTAAATATGAATGATAGTTTAGATTTAAGAAACAGAATACTTAAAATGAGAGAGAGTAACAATATTACGTTTACAAAAATAGATTCTAGAAATAATAATCTAATGTCAGAATTTGAAAGTAGTATTAAAGATGACAACCAAAATCAATCAAATTCCGATAAAGCTAAAGTAAATAACAAAAGTGTAGTATCTGAATCAAAGCCCGTTTACAATCATTCTGAAAAGCAGGTCTACCATAGTGATAAATCTAAAAATAAAAATATCATTAGCACTGTTAATGATAATGATGCTCAGTTCTTAATGCTTGCAAATAAATTCAATGAAGCTGTTGAGGTGATTTTAGAATTATCTCACAAAGTTGAAAAGCTTGAAAGAACAAATATCCAAAATTCACATGTAGAGAAAAATAATGTAAATAGTTCATCTTTTTTTAGTTTTAAGGTATTCGTTTTTCTTTTGCTAATTCCAATATTAGTACTAAGCTTTTTTACTCTTCCCTTAGATTTTTCATTGATAAAATCAATTGTTGTTGATGTTTTATCAACTATTTAATATTTTATTCTTTTAGATCAATGTCTAAAATAGTCATGTTAAAGTGATAGCAAATATCTTCATCTTCCTTGTCTTCAAAAATTACCCCTAGAAATTCTCCATTAATTGTAACGTCAGCAGAATCTATTTTATTTTCTCTACCTTCAACCTTCAATTGCTTTGATCCTAAACTAGTTCTTAGATAATTCTGAATTTTACTTAATGTATTTCTATCCATTTTTATTTTCCTGATAATTAAAGTTACTTATTTAATCTTAATTGTTAACTATACTAATGGTTCCTTAATTTTTTGATACTTAATTTTTTCTCAAAATTAGATAAAATTATAAACAAGCTTTTGCTTTTATTAATAACTTCTTGACCTTTTTTGATATAAAAACTAGGTCTGTTTCTGTATCCTTTTTGACTATTTTTTATTATTTGGTACATTGGTTTATCTTGACTATGTCTGTATATTGAAAAAATAGCATTATCAATTTTACTGTCTAACGCATAGTCTCTCCAATGTCCTTTTGAAACTTGCTTACTATATAAATTTAAAATGGATGTTAGTTCTAACTTTGAAAAAAAAATAAATCTTTTTTCAGCCTTTTTAATATTTATAGTATTATTTTTGATATTTGGTATATTATTTGAAGTAATCGAATTTTTTATTTCTAATTTAAAAATTTTCATCATAATTCCCACTATTTAAATTATTTTATATTTCTATTTATAATATTGTCCAATAATAATGATATTCATTTGATCTTTTGTTAATATAAGTTTAGATATATTTACATTTTAATAATATTTTGATGTGGATGAAATATGGCTGATATTTTTGATGAAGTTTCTGAAGAATTAAAACAAGATCAATTAATTAAAATTTGGAAAAAATATTCAAAATTAATTATCATTTTAATTCTGTTAATCATCATATCATTAGTTTCATACCAAGCTTATATCACTTGGAATAAAAAGAAAATAGAAACAATTTCAGAGCAATATTTCCAAGCACTTGAAAAATTAGAAGATAAAAATTATTCAGAGAGCCAAAGTCTATTTTTAAATAGTTCACAGAATGACAGAAGCGGATATAGTATTTTATCTCTTTTTGGTTTGGCTGAATCAAATTATCAGAATGGTAAAATAGATGAAATGATACTTAATTATAAAACTATTTATAATGATGAAAGAATAGATATTTACTATAGAAATTTATCCAGAATTTTAAGCGTGTTAAAAGATAATTCGAGTTCATTTGACCAACAAAAATTATTACTTGAACCAATATTAAATAGCCCAAGTATGCTTCAGGCACTTGCTGCCGAATTAGAAGTTTTATTATTAATTAAGTTTGATAAAATTAAAGAAGCTCAAAAAGCTCTTAACATCTTAATAAATAGGTCTGATATAAGTTTTGAACAAAAGAATAGATTAGAATTAATCAATAAAATATATAAAAATAATGCCAAATAAATACATACTTTTGTTTACTTTTATAATTCTTTTGGGTTGCTCAAAAGACGATAGTGTAGATCTATCAAATTCTGTTAATATCTTTAAAACTAAAAACACAATATCATTTGTAAATAAAGAAGAAAGAGGAAATGCTCAACTTGAGAATTTAAGTGTTCTAAATGAAATCTTAAATTCTAAATCTTATAATTTATATAATTCAAAAATTAATTTTCCTTTTAAAAAGTGGTGGGAAATAAATACTGAGCAAAGTATTGATGATAGAAATCCTTACTTGCCAGATCCTTTATTTTTTGCTTCAGATATATATTTGTTAAACACTAAAGGATATTTGTTTAAAATAAATTCTGATGATGGCAAATTAATATGGAAAAAACAAATTTTCAATGATTTAGAAAATACAATTATTGGAACTCCAGCTATCTCAGGAAGATATAATAAAAATAATACTGTTACATTATTCGCTCACAATGGTTCTCGTCAACTTTTAGCCATTAATGGTGTTGATGGGACTGTTATATGGAAGAAGAAAAATGATCTTCCTCTTAGGGGAGGTATAACATCACACAAAAATTATCTTTTTGTCAGTGATTTTGATGGTAAATTCTTATCAATTAACAATACAAATGGTGAAATTTTATGGAATGTTTTTTTAGGTAGTGAGTATAATTCTGTTTATACAACTGCTAGGCCATTGGTTGTAAAAAATAAAGTAATTGTCCCTGCTACAGGTGGAACTTTTTTTGTTATTTCAATTAATTCAGGAGAAGTTTTATGGAGCGAAAATATATCTTCAAATGAAAAATTACCATTGCTCTTTCATTCTGGTGATATAGTAGCTAACCCTATATATTATAAAGGAAAATTATATTTAGTTTCTCAATCAGGATTTACTGCTGCTTTTGACCTTGAAAGTTCTAAAAAGCTTTGGGATATACCTATTGGTGGTTTTGAAACTCCTTCAATTTCAGGAAAAACTATTTTTATAATGGGGAATTTGGGACTTTTAACAGCTATTGATACAGATACTGGAAAGTTAAGATGGCAAAAACAATATCCTTCTTATGTGAATGAAAACTCTTTTTTTTCAGAAAAAGAGATTAGTGTCTATAAAGGTCCATCTTTAGTAGACTCAAAAGTTTTAATTACCAACCAAAAAGGAATAATTAGTATTGTCAATGCTAATAATGGAACTGAAATAGATACTTTAAAGATTGATGAATTGTCTATTCCCCCTATTCCAGTTGATGGAAAAATTTTATTTCTCACTGCAAAGGGAAAGTTATTAGCTTATAAATAGTGTCTTAAACTTTAAGGTTAAAAAATGTTAAAGATTGTATTAGTAGGAAGACCTAATGTTGGTAAATCTACTTTATTTAATCGATTAGTTCTTTCACAAAAAGCAATAGTAAATGATCAACCTGGAGTTACTAGAGATAGGAAGTATGGACAAGGAAAATTAGTTGATTTAGAGTTTATACTGATAGATACAGCTGGAATTGATGACACCTTAAAAGGAGCCACAGAGTTAAAGATAAGAGAGCAGAGCCAACTTGCAATTGATGATGCTGATATTATTTTTTTCGTTATTGATGGTAGGGAGGGCGTCTTACCTATTGAAAAATCTTTTGCAATGAAATTGAAAATGCAAAATAAACCAATTGTTGTTTTAATAAATAAAAGTGAAGGTTCTAAAGGTTTAATTGGTTTAAGCGAGTCTGCTTCTTTAGGTTTTGATAATGTTATTCCAATCTCTGCAGAACATGGAGAGGGTTTGCCTGACTTGTATGATGTTTTGATAGATTATTTAGATAATAAAAATTTAAATATAAAACAAAATGAAACTTTTTTAAATTTAGAAAACTCTCCAATAAGAGTTAGTGTTATAGGAAGACCAAATACTGGAAAATCAACGTTAGTAAATAACATAATTGGTGAAAATCGTTTAGTTACAGGTTCTGATGCAGGAATAACAAGAGATTCTATAGAAATTGAATGGAATTATAAAAAACAAACTTTTTGTTTAATTGATACCGCTGGCCTCAGAAGAAAATCAAAAATAACAAAAATATTAGAAAAATATATGGTTAGTGATACACTTAAGTCTATTAAATTTAGCGATATTTGTGTTTTACTTATAGATGCTTCTCAAAATATAGATAAACAAGATTTAACTATTGCTCGTATGATAATTGGAGAAGGAAGAGGTATTATCATAGGAGCAAACAAATGGGATAAAGTAAAAGATCAAAATACAATCAAAAATCAAATTGTGAACCAGTTAGGGATTTCTCTATCACAGATAAAAAATATACCGATAGTATTTTTGTCGGGTCTTCATAATAAAGGTATTGAAAAATTATTTGACAAAATTATTTACGTTAAAAAAAAATTAAACAGCAGAATTACTACTGGAAAATTGAATAGATGGTTATCAACTATAATAGAGAACAACCCACCACCACTATATAAAGGAAGACAAAATAATATTAGATATATAACACAAGTTAATGTTAAACCTCCAACATTTGCTTTATTTATGTCTAGTCCCAATGATTTGCCAAATAGTTATAAACGTTTTCTATTGGCATCTATTGCGAAAACCTTTGATTTACTAGGAGTTCCTATAAGAATAATGTTCAGAAAAGGTAACAACCCTTATGTAAAAAAGTAAAAATTTTAATTTGAATTTAAAGAATTATTTAGTTCTTCTACTTTTTGTTCTTCATTACTTTTTATATTTTTTGTTTCAACATTATCTGTCTTCTGATCTTGTCCTTCTGAAGCTTCATCTTTAATTCTTAGTTCTAGTTCTTTAGCAATTTTATCTTTTTCTAATTTTAATCTTTTGTTAATAATTTTGACGATATCAGCATCGTCTCTTTCAACGGTCTTAAAAAAAGAACCAAGAATTGTTTTTCTTTTCATAACACCAACTATCTTCATTTCTTTAGTAATTCTTTCTAAAGCATTATCAATTTTTTTTATAGCAACGCCAGATATGCGTTGGTCTATGTATTCTTTTTCCATAGCTGCTCTAATTCTCAAACCTGTATTTGTTTTAATTTTCATCAGTCTAGTACAAGCAGAATTAGTTCTTCTAATAACTTCATCTCCTAGTTCTTCTAATTGCATTCTAGAAGGTTTTGGAACCCTTATGTGGATAAATTGCGAACCTGGTTCATTTTTAGCAGGAAAGCCATTGTTTTTTATAAACTCTAAAACTTGTTCGATTTGCTCTTTGTTATAAATCATTAGTTCAATTTTCATAGGATCATCAGGTGATTCTACATTGCCTAATTCTCCAATTCTTCTTGGACGACCGTTAATTGTCAGTTTAAGACCTCTAAACACAGCAATATTAGCAAGCTCAGGTTTGATCTCTAATAATGATACAATAAACTCTTCAAGTGCATTATCCATATTTGCTATTGCTTCTGGAGAATATCCTTCATCAAGGTTACTTGAAATATAATTTACCTCATCCATATCAAATATCCTTTAAATAATTATTTTTTAAATAAAATTTAATACTTAATTTCAATTTCAATTCTTCTATTTTTCTCTCTTCCTCTTTCAGTATCATTTTGTTCTATAGGTTTAGTTTCTCCAAAACTAATAGCTCTTAGTTTCTCTGAAGGAATTGTGTTAGCTTTGGCTAATTCCTGAACAACACTTGAGGCTCTGGCTGCTGCGAGATCCCAGTTATCCCGGTATTGACCTCCAAAAATTAATGGTACGTCGTCAGTATGCCCAGATACGTTTACTTGACCTGCCCCTTTTGCGCTAACTTTAGCAATTTTTCCCATAATTTCTTTGGCTTTTTTTGTAAGTTTTGCTGAACCAGAACTAAATGCGCCTGCAGATCCTACTGTTACAACTACTCTATCTTTTTCTCTCTGAACTTCAGCTAAACCTTGACCTATTTCTTGCTTTAGAGCTACTCTTAGTTGATCCTCACTAAATTCTGCCATTTTAGTTTTTTCTTGGATTTGTTTTTTACTTTCAGAGGTTTGTTTTTCGAGGTTATTTACTTGATCTTTTAAAATTTTATTTTCTATTGTTGCGGACGCCATTTTTTGAATATCTTGATTTATTCCGCCAATCAGTACGTCAGTTTCAGTGGCACCTGTTTTTTCACGAGCTTTTTCAACAGCATCAACAGTATCCTTAATTAACTTTGAAATTTCTTTTGAAGTTTTGTTTTCAGTATTTAAGCTTACTAAAACTTTATCATTAACAGTTTCTACTTTTACATCCTCAGATAATACTTTATCTTTTAATTCTTCACTCAATTCTTTTGCATCCAAAACCTCTTTAGAATTACTTTTTGCACTATCTCCTTCATCAATTTCAGATTTAAGATCTAAATTTTTTTGTTCTGCATCTGTAGTTTGTTGAGTAAGATTCTTAGTTACTGATGGTGCTGGAGAGGGGCTAAAATCAAGAGAAAGAACGGTTGTACCCTTAGGTTGTTCTACAACTGGGACAATCCTCTGTATTCCAAAGGCATTTTTTAAACTACCACTAATCTGTTTAAATTTGGGGACATTAAATTCTGCAAAAGATAAGATTAATACAAAGAAGGCCATCAATAAAGTAGCCATATCAGCAAATGTAGCCATCCATGCAGGAGCTCCAGCTGGTGGGCATTTAGGACATTCTTCTTCTTCTTCTTCTACTTCTACCTGAGCTTCAGCCATAATAAACTCCTAATTATAAAAATTGATTAAGCTGCTTCTTCAATCTGAGCTTGAATTTTAGGTGGCATATTAGCTACCAATTGATCAGTAATATTTCTTGGACTTTCACCTCTGGAAATAAATTTTAATCCCATTACAACCATTTCTCTATACAGTAATTCATGAGCTGAATATCCCTCAAGCTTTGTAACAATGGGCATAAAAATACAGTTAGCAATCATTGCACCATATAAAGTTGTTAACAAAGCAACGGCCATTGCTGGACCAATGGCTTTTGGATCAGCCATATTTCCCAACATAGCAACTAGTCCAATCAAAGTGCCAATCATACCCATCGCTGGAGCTAAATCCACCCAAGCTTGAAACACACCTGTCATATCTTCGTGCCTGGCTTTCATGGCCTTGACTTCTCTGTTTAATTGCTCTGTCAATTTTGTTTCATCAGCACCATCAACTAACATTTGAAGCCCTTTTTCAAAAAATTTATCTGGTACTTCCTGACCCTCTAGTGCCATCATTCCGTCTTTTCTGGCAATACCTGCAAGCTCTGTTATTCGTGTTATTAACTCATCGTGCTTTTTAGCTCCTGGCATAAAAACCTTAACAAGTGTTCCAAATGATGCTAAAAACATCGGCAAGGTTGATCTGTACATTACGGCAAAGAATGTTCCTCCAATAACAATCAACATAGAGGGCGTATCTATAAATGCTCCTATTCCGCCAGAGGATATCATTGCTCCAGCTATCATTCCAAGGGTTCCTATAAGTCCTATTAAAGATGCTATATCCATTTTCTTGCCTTTTTTTATTAAATAATAATGGTGTTAGGCATAAATTCTGCAAGAATGGGACCAAAATGAATTTAATTTTAAAAAAACTTGCTGGAGTTTGTTATGTTAAATATAAAATCACCATTCTCTAAAATTTATACTCCTATTATAATATTATTATTTTTGCTTAATTTCAATAATGTATGGGCTAATAATTTTATCTCTAGGGGATATTATGTTATTGATTTAAGTCAAAAGCTTGAATGGATGACTTGTACCGTAGGTATGGTGTGGGACAAAGACAAGTGTGTTGGTAATCCAATAAAAGTCAAGTTAGACCAAATAGACTCTGTTATTATTCAAGCAAATAAACAACTTGAAGGCAATTGGCGTTTGCCAAATAGGAAAGAATTGGAGGCTATAGTTTGTAAAGACTGTCAAAAAGTCAAAATAAATTTGAAAATATTTCCCAATACACCGCCTGAGTCATTTTGGACTAACGAAAAAAACCCATGGCAATCTCAATTTATGTGGACTGTAAATTTTTTTACAGGACATACCTTTGGAAGATTTCCTGGGTTTATTCCAAATTATGTAAGATTAGTTAGAGATAGATGATATATTAATGTTTTTTTTTCTCGAAAACATACTTAGTTGCCTTTACCAAAAACATTATCAAACCTATAATTATAATTAATGTTGCAGCATTTGAAGGGGTAACAAAATCTAAATAATGCAAATTGTCACTTTGAATAAGAGCTAACAGTAATATAAAAGCAACTGCTAATAGAAATAATCTAATAATATAACAGTTTCTACATTTGTAAGTTTTTTTTGTTTCTTTAGAAGACGATGAAATTTGATTGTTGTTTATCATAAAAATACATAAACTTCTTAAAGCCAAATTATTGACTATTTACTTTAAATAAAAAATTAGTTTTTTTAAACATAAAAAAAATAAACAAATTAACCCATTGTTTTTATTAATAAAATTTTGCAAAAAAAGTAATATAAAAGTCATTTTTTTGTCATTTTTTTTTGTCAAATTAAGATTTTGATTTTATTAATACTATTTGTTTTTATCTGTTTCATTATTTCGAATTAATCAATAGTGGAGATTTAAATGAAATTAGGACAACAGTTAAAAATTAAACAAAACCAGTCTATAATAATGACACCACAGTTGCAACAAGCAATAAAGTTGTTGCAATTAAATAATATTGAATTATCAGATTTTATTGATAAAGCACAATCAGAAAATCCTTTTTTAAAAGAAAATAGTCAAACAATAATTAAAAAAAATGTGGAAGAAAACAATTCTAATACTTATGAAAATATGCATAGTACGGTAGATCCATTGAAAAATGAGAGTAAACTTGATTTAGAAAATACTTTTGATACACATATATCTTCGAATTCAAAAATGGAAAATAAAAAACTTTTTGATAAAGAAGTTATTAAATCAGGATCAAATAAATCTGCAGGAGAGGTAATAGAAAAAACACTTAAGCATCAAGTTTCTCTTAGAGAATTTTTAATAGGTCAAATAAATTTGAATTTTAAGAATAGTCACAGTAAAAGCGTTGCAATTGGTATGATAGATTATCTTCATCCAAGTGGTTGGTTTATTTCATCTACATGTGAAGTTGCAAAAGAATTGAATGTTGATATTTCTATAGTTGAAAAAACACTTTCAAAATTAAAAAATTTAGAGCCTGCAGGAATTTTTTCCCAAAACTTGGCAGAATGTTTGAAGATTCAATTGATTGAAAACAAACAATTTAATCAGCATTTTGAAATTCTTCTTAAAAACCTCAACATTTTACCCTCAGGAAAATTCAGACAGATTAGTAAACTTTGCAAAGTTTCTGAAGATAAACTATTTCAAATGATTAAAGTTTTAAAAACACTTAATCCAAAACCTACTGAACATTTTAATCAAGAAAATACTAATGTTCAACAACCAGACATCATTGTTACAAGATCTGCAAAAGGATGGCGTATTGATTTAAATGGTTCAACTTTACCAAGTGTAAATGTTGATGAGAGCTATATTGAGGAAATGAATAATTATAACCTTGATGAAAAAGGTAATAATTTCGCACTAGAAAAGATTGGAGAAGCTCGTTGGTTAAAAAAAGCTGTTGATCAAAGAAATAAAACAATATTAAAAGTGACATCTGAGATATTAAAAAAACAAGTTGGTTTTTTTAGACATGGTCTTAGTCATATGAAACCAATGATACTTAAAGATATTTCTGATGAAATTGGAATGCATGAAAGTACAGTTTCAAGAGTCACTAATAGTAAATTAATTTTGACTGAATGGGGCGTTATGCCATTGAAGAATTTCTTTTCTGCATCAATTTCAGGTTCAGAAAATTCAGAATTACATGCTGCTTCCGCTGTGAGAGAAACTATTAAAAATCTAATTTCATCAGAAATTGCAGGAAAACCATTAAGTGACGATAAATTAGCTGGAATTTTGAATAAAGAAGGTATGGATGTAGCTAGAAGGACAGTTGCAAAATATAGAGATATGTTAAATATACCATCAAGTTCACAAAGAAGAAAACAAGCTAGATTGACAAAATTTGCATCAAACTAAATTATAATTTAATGAATTAATATTAAATTAATGTTTGAGCATTTATATCTCTAGAATTGAATATATATTTTAATGGGATTCTATTCTTACGTTTTTTTATACCTTTTTGATCAAAGTAATCAATCTGTATAATAAAGTCGTTTAAATTATTTAATAACTGTTTTTTTTCTTCTGTATGTTTATTTATATCCTCTAAAGACATTACTAATCTCCTTTTATAAAGACAAAGAGATGCATTTGTTATGCCAAAAACAAATTAGTTTAAGTTTTTATTAGCAAAATTTTTCAAACTTGTTCTGCTTAGAAGATTTCTACCAATTTTAATATAAGTAGCAGGATTTTGAGATTTACCATTTACAGAGACTTCATAATGAAGATGTGCACCTTTTACCTTGCCTGTTCTACCCATCTTACCTATTACTTGACCTTCACTAACTAAGTCACCTCGTCTTACATTGATTTTTGCTAGATGACCATAGGTAGTCATTATTCCATAATTATGTTTAATTCTTATAACTTTCCCAAAAGAACCATGATACCCTGCAAATACTACAGTTCCATCCGCTGATACAGATACATTTTCTTGCCAAGTCCCAGCTAAATCTATACCATGATGCATTCTATATTTCCCTGTTACCGGATGCTTTCTGGGACCATACGGGCTAGAAACGTAATAATGTTCCATTGGTGGTTTTAATGGAATATTTTGAAGAGCATCTTTATAAATCGCAAGCAAATTTATTCTTTTTTTTAGGCTTCTAAAAAAATCATCACTATCTGGGTCAATCACTTTATTTTTATTTGTAATTGACTTTAAACTTACTAAATCCTTGTTATTTAACTTAACATTTATCAAATCAAAAACATTTTCCATTTGACTGAGCTCATTATCAACGGAAGCGATAAAACGAAGTGTTTTCACTTTCTCGTTTATTTGTGGAGGTCTAGGAACAAAATTGTTATTAACTTCATTAGATGTGGAATCATCAGAAATGAAAATATTACTCTCATTTACATTTGGAATTGTAGAATCAACAGGTAAATCCTGATTTCTCATAGTTTCATTAAACAAATCTATACTCAAATTATTATTAGCTGTTGTTTGATTATGAATTTCTTTTGTTTCAAAAAAGACACTTTTCCCAAAAATTTGTTTTGCATTATCACCCAGAGGATTTTTGTTATTATTTACATCTTTATGAATTAGAGGCTCATAAGAGATTGTGTCATTTTTTTCAAATAGAGAGTTATTTTTAAGAATTGGTAATGAAATATTTGACTGATCTTTTGTATTAATGTTGACAAGAGTGTCTGAGTCATTTTCGATTGGACTATTAATATTTGCTGAAGCTTCAGTGATTATATCATTTTTTTTGGCAACATCTATTGCTGAGTAAATTCCTTTTGCAGACCAGTAAACTATACTTGTTAATCCTATAACTGTTGTCATTATTACGCTAGCATAATGAATTGGTTTAAAAGCTATTTCAATTGGACCTCTTTTAGTAAATATTAAAAAACGTCTTTCTGAAAAAAGGCCTACTTTTTTATCTTTTTTAATTTCATCTCCAAAACGTTGTCCCGTTTTCACTGGAGGAAGTTTTTTTCCAAATTTGTTAATTGTGGTATTAGCCACCTACTACTCCATACCAAGATATAAAAAATATAAAATTCCAATATTAGATAATATTTGTAAAGTTACTAATATTATTAAAACTTTACTGGAAACTGGATTCTTCACTGACAAACTTACTGCAGGAAAAGAGTCGTTTCTTGTAAAATTACTGCTAACTTTTTTTTCAAATTTATCAAAATTTTCAGAATCTTTTTTTACCTCAAAATTTTGATTCGGGAAACTATTTTTATTTTCCATTGATACAGATATGTTTGAATTACTAGTTTTTTGATGTACTTCTATAGGAGCATCAACTAAAATTTGTTCTGTAGCCTCATTTTCTATCTGTATACGCATTTTTTCAATACGATCTCTTAAATCAATTATTTCTTCTGCCATGCTGTCCAACTTTAAATTTTTGATGTCTTACAATTATTATGGCAAGTTAATTGCATCATTCATACCAAATTAATAACTTTGTATAAATTTTTAAATTTAAATTTACTCTAGTATCATAGAAATAGTTGTAGTACGTTTATTTTGATTTATTTAAATATTTAGAAAAAAGGATTTCCAATATGTTAGGAAAAACAAACGATACTGAAAATGAAAAATCTGTAATTTCAAGTGACATGAAGATAAAAGGTAAAATTTCTGCAGATGGAGACTTAGTATTATTAGGGTCAGTTGTTGGAGATATTAAATGTCATAGTTTATCAGTTGAAGATACTGGTATTTTAAAAGGAAATATAAACGCAGATGTAGTAACAGTATCTGGTAAATGTGATGGCCAAGTTTCAGGTGATATTGTTTCAATTAAATCTACTGGTAAAATCACTGGTGAAGTTTTTTATGAAAATATTTCAATAGAAGAGGGAGCTGTTGTTGAAGCTCAAGTTGGAAAAAGAAAAAAATAAAATAAAATAAAATAAAATAAAAACCTACAACTAAAGGAGATATTTGATGGCAAATAAACAGGCAGTTTTGGGATCTGGTGCAAGGTTTACAGGGAAAATATCTAATGCCAAATCCATTGAAATCAATGGATATGTTGAAGCTGATTTAACAACTGAAAAAGTTACAATTGGATCAACCGGCAAATTTCATGGAAAAGTTGATTCAGAATTAGTAGTCATCGCAGGAGAATATGAAGGTAAAATGAAGGCTGATAGTGTCTGGCTAACTGAAACTTCAAGAATTAGTGGTGAGGTTCATTACAAGTCATTACAAATGGATAGAGGTGCTGCTTTAAATTGCAGGGTAGTTCATAATTGGAATGAGGCTGATGCAAAAAAAGCAGATGAAACTAATGTGGCTGAAGAAACTGATGAAGTTCAAGTAGAAAACACAGAAGAGAAATAATTTAAGTTTTTATGAGGATTAGTTATGAGTGAAATTACATATATATCAGAAGAATTGGTCATGGAAGGCAACTTAGATTCTGCTGGGTCATCGGTAGTTGTTGCTGGAAGATTTAAAGGCGAGTTGAGAGCTAAAGATGTACTTCTTGAAGCTAACAGTATTTTTGACGGAAATTTGATTGCTGATAAAGTTACATTAGGGGGATTAGTAAAAGGTGAAGTTGCTGCTAACACTCTTAATGTTGCAAGTACTGCACAAGTTGAAGGCAATTTGAAAACAAATGCTTTATCTATTGATTTAGGAGCAGAAGTTTCAGGAAGTATTACTAGGATTTCCTAAACTATTACAAAATTCTTTGCTTTAATGTTGTTTTTATGCATTCATTAAAAAATTTTTTTGTACTTTCCTCACCTGTTAATTGTGCAAGTTTCATAGAAGCATATCTTCCTGCAGCAAGAGCTATAGCTAGCTCATCTTTCTCAGTGATTGATGAATTTATAAGATAATCTTCAATTTCATCTCTAATTCTTATGAGTTTTTTCTCATATAATAAATCTTCTTGTTCATAAGGTGAAGAAAAGTCTAATCTTATTACTTGGCCCATTTTAGTTCTTCCTGAATATTATTTAGATATATACTATACGGCTAAACTGATATAAATTTTATAATATAAAGTTAATAATTGTTTAAATCACGATAATGATCAATTTTCAAATTTATAAAAATGGACAAGAAATAGTATTTGAAAAACCAAATGATTATTTTTCAGATAAGATGTTACAGACATTATTCATTTTTCATGGTCTTTATGGAAGAGGCAAAAATTGGCAAACTTTTTCTAAAAAGTTCAGCAAAAAAGAAAATCAAATAGTGGTGACTGTAGATCTCAGGAATCATGGAGGAAATGATTTTGAAGAAGATATTTCTTATATTTTAATGATGAATGATATTATAAGCTTGTTCAATTATCTTGGAGTAGAAAATACTAATTTATTAGGTCATTCAATGGGTGGTAAATTAGCAATGGTTATAGCCTTGTTAGAACCAAAATATATCAATAAAGTTATAATAGCTGATATTTCACCAATTGATTATGATAATAATGAAAGCGAAATAATTAATGCTCTATTAAATATCAATTTAAATTTAATTAGAAATAGGAACGAAGCTGATAAGATTTTATCTAAATATATAGATAAAAAATTTTTAAGATCGTTCTTATTACAAAATCTTGAATTATTAGAAGGAAAATATAAATGGTCAATAAATCTAATGGCAATCAAGAAATCTCTTAATGACTTGAGAAAGTTTCCTCATATAAAAAACATTAATAAATTTGATAAAGAAGTTCTTTGTATTTATGGAGGGAATAGTGAGTATGTTAAAGAGGAGCATTTCAATGTATTTAAAAGATTTTTTTCTAATATTTTCTTTCATGAAATTAAAAATGCAGATCACTTTTTACATATTGAAAACCCATTAGAATTTTATGAGGCTTCAAATAAATTTTTAAATAATTAAATATCGTATTGTTTCTAAATATTAAAAAATGTATTAAGTATTCATGAAAAATAAATTAGAAACTCATATTTTAAAATTATCCTGTAAAGATCAGATAGGAATTGTTGCAAATATTTCTTCTATACTAGCTGAATCGAATTGTAATATTGTTGAGTCTAAACAATTCACAGATCAAAAAAATGGTAACTTTTTTATTAGACAAAGTTTTATGTTACTTAATGATAATATGTTGCCAATTTTAAAAAATAATTTGGAGCATTTAGCAAAAAAATTAAAAGCAGATTTTTTCTTATCTGAGATAGAATCTCCCATGAATACAATTATGCTTGTTTCTAAATTTGACCATTGTTTAAATGATATTTTATTCAGGGTCAGGAATAATTCATTAAATTTGAAAATTAAAGCTGTAATATCAAATCATAAAATAGCAGAAGAAATAGCAAATTTCTCAAATATTCCTTTTTATTATTTACCAATTGAAAAATCAAATAAATTAGCTCAGGAAAAAAAACTAAAAGAAATTATTTATAATAATGATGTTGAATTAATTGTATTAGCTCGTTACATGCAAGTTCTATCAGAAGAATTCACAAATGAATATGCAGGAAAAATTATTAATATACATCATAGTTTTTTGCCAAGTTTTAAAGGTGCTAAACCTTATCATCAAGCCTTTGATAGAGGAGTTAAAGTTATTGGGGCAACTGCCCATTATGTTACAAAAGATCTTGATGAGGGTCCTATAATAGAACAAGACACTCAAGAGGTTAATCATGAAATGATGCCTAATGATTTAGTTTTAATGGGAAGGGACATTGAAGCAAGGGTTTTGTATAGAGCAATAAAAGCTCATTCTGAAAGAAGGGTTTTTTTAAATGATAATAGAACAATTGTATTTAGAGGACAGAGAATTTAAATATGAAAAATCAAAAAGAAAAAGTGATTATAATCGGTTCAGGAGCTGCAGGATTAACTGCTGCAATCTATGCGGCAAGGGCTAATTTGAAACCACTGGTAATCGAAGGAATCCAACCTGGTGGTCAACTTACAATAACTACAGATGTTGAAAATTATCCAGGATATGCTGATGTAGTTCAAGGTCCGTGGATGATGGAACAAATGAGATCTCAGGCAATAAAAGTTGGAGCTCGTATAATCAATGATGTAGTAGTTAAAATTGATTTCAAAAAAGATGAAAAGATGTTGGCTTTAGACTCAAATAAATCTTTGACAGCAGATACAGTGATCATAGCTACTGGAGCACAGGCCAAATGGTTAGGTTTAGAGAGTGAAAATATGTACAATGGAAAGGGTGTGTCAGCTTGTGCAACCTGTGATGGTTTTTTTTACCGGAATAAAGAAGTTGCAGTGGTTGGTGGTGGTAATACAGCTGTTGAGGAGGCTCTATACCTATCAAATATATGTTCTAAAGTAACTTTAATTCATAGACGTGATCAACTTAGATCAGAAAAAATTTTACAAGATAGACTTTTTTCAAAGAAGAACATAAATATAATTTGGAACAATATAGTTAGTGAAATTTTGGGTGATGAAAATGGAGTTAGTTCATTAAAACTAACATCAACTAAACAAAATAAAACAGAAATAATTAAAGTTGAAGGTGTTTTTATAGCTATTGGTCATAGTCCATCAACAAAGCCTTTTAAAGATGTGCTTGAAATGGATAATGAAGGTTATATCATTGCTCAGAAACCAGGAACTACAATTACTAATATAGATGGCGTTTTTGCCGCAGGTGATTGTGTTGACAAAGTTTATAGACAAGCGATAACCGCTGCAGGTATGGGATGTATGGCAGCACTTGATGCTGAAAAATGGATACAGAACCACAGTCTTTAATGATTTAAATTTATTAGTTCCATCATTTTGTAGACCAAAGATGCTACTGTAAAGTCATATGCAAAAAAATTTTCAATTGGAGAAAATTCAACAACATCAAATCCAATTACTTTCCTGCCTTTGATTAAACTTTTTATTAATTGTAAACTTTCATTAAATCCCAGACCATCAGGCACTGGAGTTCCCGTAGCAGGCATTATTGACGGATCTAATCCATCTACGTCAAAGGTAATATATAAGTTTTGTGGAAAGTTTTTAGGTAAACTCAGGTCTATGTTGTTTTTAATATCTTCAACATCAAAATATAATATATCAAAAAGATTTCTATTTTTCACTTCTTCTTTACTTAATGCTCTTACCCCAAATTGTGCAATTTTATATTTTGATTTGCTTAGAAGATACATAACACTTGCATGTGAGTATAATTGATTTTCATATTTTTCTTTTAAATCAGCATGTGCGTCAATTTGTATGATCCCTATCTCTTCATTTTTTGAGAAATTCAATCCTTTAAAGATACCATTTACAGCACCAAAAGTAATGCTGTGCTCTCCACCAAGGATTATTGGTATTTTCTTTTCTTTGCTAATTTCTTCTGTAATTTTTTCTATGTTAAGCATCACATTTTCTATAGAAAAATTACAATTTAAAAAAGGATGAGTGAATATACCATTAACGCAAGGCTCACTTTTACCCGTAAATCTTTCCAACTCGTTGCTTGCATCTAGTATAGCCTTAGGCCCTTTTGCTGTACCTTTACCGCAAGAAACTGTTTTTTCTAGAGGGATTGGTAGGACATGAAATTTTGCTTTTTCTTTTTTTGACTCTTCTAAAGAAAGTTCTGAGTTTAAAAAATTTATCTTTTTATTTATCATCTTTTTACCTAAAATTATGATAATTTATTTTCAAAATCTTTAAAAGTAAAACTCTTAATCACCTCTAAATCATCAGTTGCGCTATCCCAAATTGCTATAGATGGTAAGTTTACTCCATTGAAAAAACTAGTTTTAACCATTGTATAATGTGCTTGATCCAAAATTGCTATCCTATCCCCAACTTTGGGTGGAGAGTTAAAATTATACTCTCCAATGATGTCACCTGCTAAACAACTTGGCCCCCCAAGTATAACTTTGTATCCGGTGTCTGGTTCATTAAGTAATGCTGGCCTATACGGTGCTTCAATCACATCTGGTATATGAGAAACTGCACTAATGTCTGTAATTGCAATATTTGAGGATAGTTCGTTGCTAGCTTTAAAACTATCTAAAATTTCTCCTACTAAAATACCCGAATCTAATACTACAGCTTCTCCTGGTTCAATATAAATTTGGCAACTAGTTTCATCTGCAATCATTTTCAAAAAAGTTTCTAATTTATCAATTTCATAGTCACTTCTAGTAATGTGATGTCCTCCACCAAGATTAAGCCAATTTAATTTTTTACAGATTGGAACAATATCATTTTTAATATTATTCCATGTATTTTTAAGAGGGGTGAAGTTTTGTTCACATAGAGTATGAAAATGAATTCCATTTAGTTTATTTATATCAATATTGTCTAAATCATTAAAATGTATACCTAATCTAGAATTGATGCTAGCAGCATTATATTTTTCATTATTTATTTCAGAATAAAGCGGATTAATTCTCAAACCAATTTCAGCATTAAATTTTATTGCAATATCATAAAAATCATTCAATTGGTTAGATGAATTAAAAATAATATGATCTGATAGATTGACTATTTCTTTAAGATCATTTTTTTTAAATGCTGGAGAAAAAGTACTAATTTCCCCTTTAAAATATTTTTTTGCTAATTTTGTTTCATATAACCCAGAACTGCAACATCCATCTAAGTATTCAGATATTAAGGGACCAAAATAAGGAGTAGAAAAAGCTTTCAGAGCAACTAAAACTTTAACATTTGTTTTTGATTTAAGGTGATGTAAAACCTTCAAATTTTCAATCAATGCTCTTTGATCTATAACAAAGCAAGGACTTGGTAATTTATATAAATCTAATTTATTAAAATTTCTTGGGTTTCCTCCCATTGTTTGAAAAATTTTATCCACTAGAAATTTACTTTATTTTCTAATTGTATCGTTTTAGTAGGTAAACCGTGCTTGTTCAGAAGTTCCATAAATGGATCTGGGTCAAATTGTTCCATGTTCCAAACTCCTGGTTTGAACCAGATTTTCTTTAACATCAGTAACGACCCTATCATTGCGGGGACGCCAGTAGTATAAGAAATTGCTTGGCTTCCAACCTCTTTATAGCAATCTTCATGATTGCAAATATTGTATGTATAAAATGTTTTTTCTACATTGTTTTTCTGACCAGTCACTATTGTGCCTATACATGTTTTTCCCTTTGTTATTTTCCCAAGACTTCCTGGGTCTGGTAGAACACTTTTTAAAAATTGTAATGGAATAATTTCTGTCCCATTATAGTTTACTGGATTGATAGAGGTCATACCTATATTTTGGAGAACATCCAAATACTTTAAATAGTTATCACCGAATGTCATCCAAAATCTTGCTCTTTTAATTTCAGGATAATGTGTTATTAAACTCTCTAATTCTTCGTGATACATTAAGTACATATGTTTATTTCCAATTTCAGGAAATTTAAAAGAAACTTTTTTCTTTAAAGCTGGTCCAATCACCCATTTATTGTTTTCCCAATGTTTAGAATCTGATGTAACCTCTCTAATATTAATTTCAGGATTAAAATTAGTTGCAAATGGGTGCCCGTGATCACCATCATTACAGTCGAGAATATCTAAAAAATCAATACAATCTAAATGATGTTTTCTAGTAAAAGCTGTAAAAACATTTGTAACACCTGGATCAAAGCCTGATCCTAAAAGAGCCATAAGACCATTTTCCTTAAATTTTTTATCATAATCCCATTGCCATTTATACTCAAACTTTGCTTCGTCCCTAGGTTCATAATTAGCAGTATCTAAATAATGTGTTTTTGTTAACAAACAAGCATCCATTATATTAAGGTCTTGGTATGGAAGGGCTAGGTTAACAACTAAAAATGGTTTGAATTTTTTTATTAATGCTACTGTTTTATCTATATTATCAGCATCTAGCTCTGCTACTTCAATGTTAATATTATACTTATCTTTAACACTTTTTTTAATTTGAAAGCATTTTTCTATAGATCTGCTCGCTAAAATTATATTTTTAAAATGATTAGAATTTTGTGCCATCTTGTGGACTGTTACATGACTCACACCACCTGCACCAATAACTAAAACATTATCCATTAAAAAACTCCCATAGTTTTCACAATTATTTATTTTTCGAAATAAGTATAGCCAGAAATCGAATCTTTGAATGATTGAGTTATTTTTTTTCTTTCTGAAAGTGATAAATCTCTACTTCTTACAGCATCCTCCACTACACGTTTAAATCTATTTAATATGTCCTTTGGTTCATACTCAACATAGGATAAAACTTCTGAAATTGTATCACCTTCTTGCTCATGTAATAATTGATATCCACCATTTTCTTTTAATTTAATTGTGGCAACATTTGTATCACCAAATAGGTTATGAAGATCTCCCAAAGTTTCTTGATAAGCGCCAATATAAAATACACCTAAAAAATAATCTTCATCCTCTTTAATATCGTGCAAAGGTAATGTGTTTGAAATACCGTCTCGAAGTACAAATTTATTTATTATGCCATCACTATCACAAGTAATATCATTTAAAATAACTCTTCTATTTGGTTGAGTGTTATGTTTTTGAAGAGGAGCAATTGGATGTATTTGATCAATAGCCCAAACATCTGGTAGGCTTTGAAATAAAGAAAAGTTACCATGATATATATCTGCCATATCATCAATTGCATCTTGAAGTTCTTCTGTTATTTCAGGTGTTGAGGAGAGTACAGCTTTAATTTTATTAATAATGTATAAGTAAGTTTCTTCAGTTTTTGCCATATTTGACAAATCTATTTGGCCACTTCTAAAAAGAGCTCTTATTTCTTCTCTATAATAATTTAAATCGTTTAAACATTCTTGGGCTCTCTCTAAATTTAAATATTCAGGAATTTGAATCATATTTTTTAGTAAAGTATGATCATTTGAATTAATTTCCTGTTTTTTTTCACTATCAAAGTTAGTTGTTTCTAAAATATTAAAAATAAGCATTGAACTAGATGCAATGCATGCCCTTCCAGATTCAGTTACAATTATAGGATGATTTATGTTCGATTTATCTAATTCATATTTAACAGTTTCAACAATATTTATACAATATTCATCTAATGTATAATTTATTGAGTTGAAAGAAGATTTTTGTTCTCCTGTATAATCCACTCCTAATCCACCACCAAGATCTAAATATTCTAGTGGTGCTCCTTGTTTGCTCATTTCTGAGTAAAATCTACAAGCCTCTTGTGTTGATTTTCTAATTTCAATGATATCAGGGATCTGGCTTCCAAGATGTGAATGTTGTAGAACCAAGCAATCAAGATAGTTATATACTTTTAATTTTGTAATAACTTTCATTACTTGTTCAACAGACATACCAAATGCACTTCGATCTCCACTTGATTGTGACCAATTACCACTTACTTTGTTTGTTAATTTTACTCTTATTCCCAGCAGTGGTCTTACATTTAGTTCTTTAGAAACTTCAATTATTAGATCAAGTTCACGAGGACTCTCTAAAACTAAAATAGTTTTAAAACCTATTTTCAGTGATAAGATGGCCAAATTAATAAATTCTTTGTCTTTAATTCCATTACAAATAATGGTGGACTCACTAGATAGATCGTGTGCTAAAGCTATTAATAATTCAGGTTTAGAACCAACTTCCAAACCAAAATCAAACTCTTTTCCAAAATCAACTATTCTATCAATTACTTGTGCCTGTTGATTAACTTTTACTGGAAAAACGCCCTTATAATGGCCTTTATATCTAACCTCTTTTATTGCTTTAAAAAATGATTCATTAATTTGCTTTATTCTAAATGCTAAGTAATCTGTGACTCTTATTAATACTGGGCAGCTAATTCCCCTTTCATTAAGGCTTTCTATAATTTTAATTAGGTCGGTAGGAGGATTAGATGGATAAAATGGATTTTTAAGTCCTATGTTCCCATTTTCTAGGACTTCAAGTATATCATCGCCCCATTTTTTTATTCCATAAATATCATCATCCATATTTTTGGCCTTTAAATTTATAATGATTTGATTATATTGCTATTTACAGTTGGTCAAGTTATGCTTTTATTTTAATTAAATTTTGTATATTCGATTAGATAAGAATGTTTTTTTCAAAAAAATATAACCTCGTTGATAAGTCAAAAGCTTTGTTAGGTAGAAATGATCCTATAGTAAAGGAATTATTTCACGAAATTAATGGTCGTAATCTTATGGACATTCCAAAAGATTTTGAGATGATTATACTTGGAATGGGATGTTTTTGGGGGGCTGAAAAAATTTTTTGGCAACTTGACGGAGTTTATCATACATCAGTTGGGTATGGTGGTGGTTATACTAAAAACCCTACCTATGAAGAAGTTTGTAGTGGATTAACAGCTCATACTGAAGTTGTTAGAGTGGTATATGATCCAAAAAAAATAAGTTTAAGAACTATTTTAATTGCATTTTGGGAAGGTCATGATCCAACCCAGGGGATGAGGCAAGGTAATGATTTTGGTACTCAATATAGATCTGCAATTTTTGTAAATAATTCTGAACATCTAATTGATATAAAAACTTCAAAAATAGAATTTCAATCTTTACTAGCATCAGCAGGATTTAACGAAATCACAACTGAAATTAAAAACAATATAGATTTCTATTTTGCTGAAATTTATCATCAACAATACCTTTATAAAAATCCTAATGGTTATTGTGGTTTGGGTGATTGTGGAGTTAAATTTAAATAAATTTATTAAAGTTATTTTAGAACTTGACCAAAGTGATTTGATATTATATTTAACAATCTAATTTATTCATAGGCCGATTATGAAAGTAGTAAGTTCTTTAAAAACTCTAAAAGTTAGAGATAGAAACTCTCAAATTGTAAAACGTAGGGGTCGTCTATACGTTATTAATAAGAGAAATCCGAGATTTAAAGCACGTCAGGGTTAATTGCTATCTTATAATAAATACTATTATATTGTTTTAGTTTATTCTTAATATGTATTTTCTCATACAGGAATAATATAATGAAGATAACTAATATAATTGAAGAAACAAAATCCATAAGTTCCAATATTAAAAACGCATATATCGATTTTTCAAAAATGACGATAAGTGTTGTCGCTGTTTGTTCTAATGTGATTAAAAATGGTAAGCCTTTAATAGGCTACGGATTTAATTCAAATGGAAGGTATGGTCAAGGTCATCTGATAAGAGAAAGGTTTGTTCCAAGATTATTGGAAGCAAATACAAAAGAAATTTTAAATGATGAAGGTACAAATTTCGATCCCATAAAGATCTGGAATGTTATGATGGAAAATGAAAAGCCTGGAGGACATGGAGAAAGATCGGTAGCAGTAGGAACTATTGATATGGCTATATGGGATCTTGTTGCTAAAATCGAAGATAAACCATTATTTCAAATGCTTGCTGAAAGATACGGTGATGGTGTGCCAAATAGAAAAGTTTTTGTTTATGCTGCTGGTGGATATTATTGGCCAAATCAAGGAATAAATGGTTTGACCGACGAAATAAAAAAATATCTGGATCTTGGTTATACAGTAGTCAAAAAGAAAATAGGGGGAGCTTCTCTATTGGATGATTGCAAACGGATTGAAGCTGTTTTAAAAATATTAGGTCCTGAAGATCAGCTTGCAGTTGATGCAAATGGTAGGTTCGATTTGGAAACAGCGATTGAATATGGTAAGGCTTTATCAAATTATAATTTATTTTGGTATGAAGAGCCTGGAGACCCTCTAGATTTTGAACTTCATAAAGAGCTATCAAAGCATTATTTACCTCCATTAGCAACTGGTGAGAATTTATTCTCAGTGCATGATGCAAGAAATCTGATTAGATATGCTGGAATGAGAAAAGATAAAGATTGGCTTCAATTTGATTGTGCTTTAAGTTATGGGTTAGTTGAATATTTAAAAATTATTGAGATGCTCAAAGAAAATCAATGGGATGTTTCAAGGTGTATTCCTCACGGAGGTCATCAAATGTCCCTAGCAATTGCAGCTGGGTTAGGACTCGGAGGAAATGAAAGTTATCCAGATCTTTTTCAACCATATGGAGGGTTCCCTGATGGTGTTAGGGTTGAAAAAAGTTATGTCACTCTACCAGAAATAACTGGAATTGGTTTTGAAGGAAAATCTGATCTGTTTTCAATAATGAAACAGATGGTAGTTTAAATATCAAAAAAATCATTCCCTTTATTGTCAATTACTACAAATGCGGGAAAGTTTTTAACTTCAATCTTCCAAACAGCTTCCATTCCAAGCTCTTGATATTCTAAAACTTCTATTTTTTTTATGCAGTCTAGCGCAACTTTTGCAGCAGTTCCTCCAATGGTTCCAAGGTAAAATCCCCCATGTTTTTTGCATGCTTCTTTTACTTGCTTTGATCTGTTTCCTTTTGCTAACATAACCATTGATCCACCATTTTCTTGAAACTTATCAACATAAGCATCCATTCTACCAGCTGTGGTTGGCCCAAAGGATCCTGAGGGTAAGCCCTTTGGAGTTTTAGCTGGGCCAGCATAATATACTGGATGATCCTTAATATAATTAGGAAGTTCGCCAACCTCGTGTAATCTTTTAAGTAACTTTGCATGAGCTATGTCTCTAGCAACAATCATTGGACCAGAAAGATTAACTCTTTTCTTTATCTTACATTCATTTAATTGTTGTAAAATATTTTTCATTGGCTGATTTAAATCAATTTCTGTTACATCTTCCGAAATTTCGTCCAAATTTACCTCGGGCAAATATTTACTTGGCTCTGTTTCGAGTTTTTCAACAAAAATTCCATCTTTATTTATCTTGCCTAAAATTTGTCTATCGGCTGAACAAGAAACCCCAATTCCAATTGGCAGCGATGCACCATGCCTTGGAAGCCTAATAACTCTTACATCATGGCAAAAATATTTTCCTCCAAATTGTGCGCCTACACCCATTTCTCTTGTAAGATCTAATATTATTTTTTCCCATTCTAAATCTCTATATGCATGACCAGATTTTAAATTTCCAGCCTTAGGTAAATTATCTAGATAACGCATAGATCCTAGCTTAACGGTCTTTAAATTAAATTCAGCTGAAGTACCTCCAATAACTACAGATAAATGATAAGGTGGACAAGCAGCAGTACCAAGAGAAATAATTTTCTCATAAAGAAATTTTTTTAAATTTTCAGGATTGAGAGTGGCGGGTGTTGCTTGGAATAAAAAACTTTTATTAGCTGATCCTCCACCTTTTTGTACAAAGGCAAATTTATATTCCTGACCTTGATTAGCAAATATACTGATTTCTGCAGGTAAATTGTTAGCAGTGTTTTTCTCTTCAAACATAGAAACTGGTGCAAGTTGAGAGAAACGGAGGTTATTTTCTTTATATGTTTTATAAACTCCTAAAGAAAGAAACTCGTTGTCATCTGAGTTGGTAAAAACTTTTTCGCCTTTATAACCCATAATTATTGCTGTGCCAGTATCTTGGCACATAGGAAGAACTCCTGATGCAGATATATTTGCATTTTTTAACATTGTTAAAGCGACAAATTTATCATTACTAGAGGCTTCTTCATCTTCAAGAATATCTCTGAGCTGTTTTAAATGTGATGTTCTAAGAAGGTGAGATACATCTTTAAAAGCTCTTTGTGCTAAAAGAGTAAGTGCCTTTGGATCGATAACCAAAATTTCTTGGTTGTTTATTTTGGAAATTTTGACATATGAGCCTGATATTTTTATATAATCAGTTTCATCAACTGAAATAGGAAAAATTGGTGAATAATAAAAATCGTTCAAAATAATCTCCAACTAATAGTTTTATTTCTTATCTCTAAATTCATCAAGAGATACAATTTCTCCAGATTTTAAATCTGTATCATCCAAATTCGTAATTGCTGGTTTATTTACATCTGAGCTTTCAATTTTACTTAAACTAGTATTTTTTAAATTATCTTCGATTTTAAATTGAAGACCAAAACCAACTGAAGGATCAGTAAAAGATGTAATTGCTCTAAAAGGAACAGAAATATTCTTTTTTTTACCGCTAAAAGATAGAGTTACTTCAAAATGATCTTCAGATATTTTAAGATTCCAAAATTGGTGTTGAATTATTATTTTTATTTCTGAGTCATCAGCATTTTTTAGTTCGGGCGGCACTATTACACTTGGATCATCACCATTGAACGTAATAAAAAAATGACTGTTTCCAATAAGACCAGTTTCTGAAGTTATTTTTAAAACTTTTTTAACTACATTTTTAAGACTTTCCTCAACCAAAAAGTCATAGTCAAAACTTTTAGAATCAGAACCAAAATTATCATTATTGTTAGTCACTTTTATACCTTATAGTTTTTTTTAATTAATACCTTACAATTCTAAAACCTTAATTTTCAATAAAATTTTAAAGATGGCGAGAAGTAACTTCTCGCCACCAAAGTTTTTCTGTTGCCAGGTAAACAATAACCCCGCCAGTTCTAGCTATAGAACAGGACTAGTTTTCGGTTGCTTTGGCTGCTTACGCTGCTGCAGCTACCGGAGCATAGTTGTCGTTTGCAACTATTTAATTTAGTCCGATAACGGTGGTACAATGCCGAGTGAAAGTTTAATTTTTACTACACGCGTCGATCCTATTTCACCCCCAAATAATGGTGGAGGTGCCGGGTACCGCCCCCGGGTCCGCTAAGCTTATTCTAAAAAATGTTTATCACCATAGTCATCGAAATGACTTTTTTACTATACAGTATTTATTTTTTTTATTAAAGAGCACATAATACCTCTAGATAAAATTTTTAATTGAGATGTTTGTATGAAGCAATATTTAGATTTATTAAGACATGTTTTAGAAAAAGGTGATGAAAAAGCTGACAGAACTGGGACTGGTACAAAGTCAGTTTTTGGTTGGCAGATGAGATTTGATTTAAATGATGGACTTCCATTACTAACTACTAAGAAGCTCCATTTAAAATCTATTATTCATGAGTTGTTATGGTTTATTAAAGGCGATACCAATATATCTTACTTAAAAGAAAATAAGGTTTCCATATGGGATGAGTGGGCAGACGAAAACGGTGATCTTGGGCCTGTTTATGGGAAGCAATGGAGAAGATGGGATACTCCAGATGGAAGAAAACTTGATCAATTAAATGATGTTATCAATGAAATAAAGGATAAACCCAACTCTAGAAGAATGATTGTTTCTGCCTGGAATCCATCAGACGTAGGAAGCATGGCTCTTCCACCATGTCATTGTTTGTTTCAATTTTATGTTTCTAAAAACAAATTATCTTGTCAATTATACCAAAGAAGTGCAGACATATTTCTTGGGGTACCTTTCAATATAGCATCTTACTCAATTTTAACACACATGATAGCTAACGTTACTGGTTTGTCGGTAGGTGATTTTGTTCATACATTAGGTGATGCTCATTTATATACGAATCATTTTGAACAAGCAAAATTACAATTGACTAGATCTACTAAAAATTTACCTAAGTTGAAAATTACTAAAACACACTCTGATATAAACGAATTTATATTTGAAGATTTTGATATTACTGATTATGATCCATATCCAAACATTCCAGCACCTGTAGCAGTTTAAATGATAATAAAAAAAAAATTAAAAAATCCAATATTTTGTATTGTTGCTATGAATGAAAATAGAATAATTGGTGATGGAAAAAATTTACTTTGGCATTTACCAGGTGATCTTAAAAGATTAAAAAAAATGACCATGGGTTGTCCTTTGATAATGGGTAGAAAAACATGGGAATCAATTGGAAGACCCTTGCCAGGAAGAGCAAATATTGTGTTAACTAATTCAATTTCTTGGAGAGCTTCTGGAGCTATAGTAGTTAATTCATTTGAGAATGCTATTACCAAAGCAGATGAATGGATTGATCTTAATATGGAAATTAATGAGAATGTAATCCAAAAAAAAATTTTTTTATTTGGTGGAGCAGAAATTTATAAAATAGGTTTAGAATATTGTGACAATATTGAAATGACTAAAGTTAAGTTTAATTCAAAAACGGGAATTCAATTTCCTAAATTGAATGAGAAAGATTGGGAAAAAACTAAACTCGAACATAATTTTGCAACAAATGATGTGCCGGAACATAGTTATTGGCATTATAGAAGGATAGTTTAAATCATTGAATAATTTGAGGAGATTGTATTCTGTTTTTTTCAATGTGGTTCAATATTTTAGATCCTATTTCCATATATTTTTTTGAAATAGAGTTATTAGGATCTTTATGAACAATAGGGTTACCCTCATCAGATGTGATTCTCAAAGAAATATTTAAAGGAATTGCATTTAAAAATGTTACACCTAATTTTTCAGCCTCGGCTTTTGCTCCACCATTACCAAAAATCTCATGTTTTGTGTTGCAATTATGGCATTCAAAATAACTCATATTTTCAATTATTCCTAAAATAGGAACATTTACTTTTTTAAACATATTTAGACCTTTTCTAGCATCTATTAGCGACAAGTCTTGGGGGGTTGAAACAATTATTGCACCAGAAAGTTGAACTCGTTGAGATAATGTTAATTGAGCATCTCCAGTTCCAGGTGGCATATCAATTATTAAAAAATCAAGGTTTGACCAGTTTACATCTCTAAGCAATTGTTCAATTGCGCTCATAACCATAGGCCCCCTCCAAATAGTTGCAGTATCTTCAGGAACTAAATAGCCAATGGACATTACCTGTAAACCGAATGCAATGTGGGGAATTATTTTTTTTCCATTACTCTTAGGCTTATTATTAATTCCAGTTAATTTTGGAAGGCTAGGACCATATATGTCAGCATCCAAAATTCCTACATTATAATTTAATTTTGATAATGATAGAGCTATATTGATAGCTGTAGTTGATTTTCCAACTCCACCTTTTCCACTAGCTATTGCAATAATATTTTTTGCAGGCCTCAATGGTTCATTAATATTAGAATCATTTTTATTGGCTTTATGTGATGTTAAAATTATTTCTACTTTTTTAACATCATTAACAACATATAATTTTTCTTGAATAAATTTTTTAATTGATTCAGATTGTTTTAATTGTTCTGGGAGGAGTTCAAGAGTAAATGAAATTATATTATTTTCATATTTTAAACCATTTACCATCTTGCTTTCATAAATGTTTTTTGATTGATTTTGTAAGATAATAGATCTTAAAATTGTAATAATTTCTTCTAATTTTGTATTATTCATTCATAGTGCCCAGAAATAATTTTTAGTAAAGGTTGAAATTTATTATTCTAGTGCAATATAATACATTAAATTAAAGTAAATTTCTACATAGCATTATAAATCTAAATCTATCTGGAGTAACAAATGATAACAAATAACACCAATGATAATGGTTCAGGCCCTTGGGGTGGTGGTAATAACCAAAATCCGTGGGGTAAAAGACCTAACTCAAATGGAACTCCTCCTGATGTAGATCAAATGCTTAAAGAAAGTAGAGATAAATTAAAAAAAATGATGCCAACAGGCTTTGGCGGAGGAAAAGGTTTTATAATACTATTATTTGTCTTACTAGCTATATGGTTGATGACAGGTATTTACAGGGTTAATCCTCAACAACAAGGTGTTGTTATGAGATTTGGAGAATGGGTAAGGACTACACCTCCAGGGTTGCATTATCATCTTCCAAGCCCAATAGAAAAAGTTCTCACACCTGATGTTACAAGAGATAATAGAATAGAAATTGGTTATAGGTCTTTTGGAGGCGCAACAACAAGCAGAAGAGATGTACCAGATGAATCAAAAATGATTACTGGTGATGAAAACAATATTGATATAGATTTTATTGTTTTTTGGAAAATTGCTGATGCTGGCGCTTATTTATTTAACATTCAAGACCCACCTGAAACTGTAAAAGTAGCAGCGCAATCTGTTATGAGGGATATAATAGGTCAGACAAAAATACAAACAGCTCTTACCGGTGGCCGTCAAGACATCCAGTTGAAAGCTAAAAATATGCTTCAAGAACTTTTGAATGAGTACGAAGCTGGAGTTGAAATCAGAGATGTTCAATTGCTATCAGTTAATCCACCTTCTGAGGTTATTGATGCATTTAATGATGTTCAAAGAGCTAGACAAGATAGAGATACTCTTATAAATGAAGCCGAAGCATTTAGAAACGATATAGTACCTAGAGCTAGAGGTGAGGCAGCACAACTTATTTCAGAAGCAGAGGCATATGCTAGTGAAGTGGTTAATAGAGCTAAAGGTGATGCTGATAGGTTTAACTCAATTTATAAAAGTTATAAACTTAATCCTGAGGTAACAGAGTCTAGAATATACTTAGAAACTATGGAAAAAGTTTTTTCAAGTGTTAAAAAAATCATAATGGATAATTCCGCAAGTGCATCTGGTGTTGTTCCATATTTACCGTTAGATCAACTAAAACAAAAAGGAAATCAATAATGTCCTCTACAAAAATTATCTCAGGTTTAGGAACTTTAGCAGTTTTATTTGGTATCCTAAGTTCTTTTTTTACTGTTGATCAAACTCAACAAGCCTTAGTTCTTCAATTTGGTGAACCTAAAAGACTGGTCAACAAACCAGGGTTGAACTTTAAAATACCATTTATCCAAGAAGTTACTTTTTTCGAAAAAAGAGTTCTTTCCCTAGTGTCCCAGGATTCAGAAGAAGTTATTCTAGCTGATCAAAAAAGACTTGAGGTCGATACATATTCTAGATTTAGAATAACCGACCCACTATTATTCTATCAAACAGTGAGAAATGAATTTGGTGCCCGTCAACGTTTAGAATCTATAATTGACTCATCTGTAAGAAGGGTTTTTGGTAAGTTTGAACTTACAGCCATTTTATCTGATGCTAGAACGAAAATTGTAGAAGATATTGGGGATGAAGTTAATTCTACTATAAAAAAATTAGGTATGGAAATTGTTGATGTTCGTATTCGAAGAGCCGATTACCCAGAAGCAACTAGTCAAAACATATTTAATAGAATGAAAACTGAAAGAGAGCAAGAAGCTAAGGAATTCAGAGCAGAAGGTGCAGAAGAGGCTCAAAAAATACGTGCCGATGCAGAAAAACAAAAAGTTGTTCTTGTTGCAGAGAGTAAGAGAAAAGCAGAGGCTTTAAGAGGTAATGGGGATGCCCAAGCTATTAAGATTTATTCTGATGCATTTGGACAAGATGAAAAATTTTTTAAATTTTATAGATCCATGCTAGCTTATGAAAACACTTTTGCAGATGATGGAACAACAATGTTATTGAGTCCTGACAGTGATTTTTTTAGCTTTTTCGGTAAGCAAGATGGTAAAAAATAATTAAATTTATTATGTCTATAAATCGACATATCAATTGCTTAATTCAGCCTTAAAAGGGCCTTTTTTATATATATATATTTATTAAAATAACTTAATGGTGAGTAAATGTCTTACATGTTTAAATTTCAAAATAATCATAAATTTTCCATAATTGCTAGTCTAACAATTTTGTTGTTAACGTTAAATGTTGCAAACGCAAAAAGTGCTCCAGAAAGCTTTGCTGATTTAGCTGAAAAATTAAGCCCTTCTGTTGTTAACATATCAACAACTACAGTTATTCAACAAAAATCAAGAGAAATGCCATCTTTCCCACCAGGCTCTCCTTTTGAAGATTTTTTTAAACAATTTGATAAACCTGAAAATAAAAAAAGAAGAGCTCAATCATTAGGTTCTGGTTTTATTATCGACAAATCAGGATACGTAATTACTAACAACCATGTTATTGATAATGCTGAAAAAATAATGGTTATTTTATATGATGACACTTCATTTGAAGCTACTGTGGTAGGTAAAGATCCTAAAACTGATGTTGCTCTCTTAAAAATTGATCCAAAAAATAGAAAACTTAAAGCTGTAAAATTTGGTAATTCTAATAAGCTTAGAGTTGGCGATTGGGTAATGGCAATAGGAAATCCCTTTGGTTTTGGTGGTACAGTTACAGCTGGCATAGTATCCGCGAGAGGAAGAAATCTTTCTGGGTCATATGATGATTACATTCAAACAGATGCATCTATAAATAGGGGTAATTCTGGTGGACCATTATTTGATATGAAGGGTAACGTTGTTGGGATTAATACTGCTATTTTTTCACAATCTGGCGGTTCGGTAGGAATAGGTTTTGCTGTTTCATCAAATTTAGCAAAACAGGTTACTGATCAATTAAAGCAATATGGTAGAACAAAAAGAGGTTGGCTTGGTGTTTTAATTCAAGAAATTTCAGATGAAATTGCAGAAAGTTTGGGTATGAAAACTGCTAGAGGAGCTCTAGTATCTTCTGCAACTGCAGGAGGTCCTGCTGACAAAGCTGGTGTCAAAACAGGTGATGTTATAATTAAATTTAATGATACTGAAATTAAAAGTATGAAAGAACTTCCGAAAGTCGTAGCTGGTACCCCTGTAGGTAAATCTGTTCCAATAGTAATTTTGAGAAATGGGAAAAAATTAACACTAAATGTTACCTTGGGTGAACTTGAATTAGCTGAAAAAGAAAACTTGATTGGTAAAACTTCTAAAAAGAATGTTAAAGCTAAAGAATACGATAAACTAGGGTTCACTGCAGAAGAGTTGTCTGACCAAAATAAATCAAAGTACAAACTTAGTGACATTGATGTTGGCGTAGTTATAACATCTGTTAAAGATAATAGTTCAGCTCAGCAAGCTGGTTTAAATCCAGGTATGGTCATAATAAGAGTTGGTCAGATAGAAGTAAATTCTATAAATGTTATAGATGATGCCATCAAAAATGCAGTGAAACAAAAAAGAAAAGCCTTGTTGTTTTTAGTAAAAGTAGAAAATGGAACTAAGTTTGTAGCATTAGAACTAAAATAGAACTTCGTTACTTAAAAATTTCATTATCTGAATAACCTTGAGCATATAACAAGCCCAATAAACTTGTATTATTGAAATGTATGTCGGCTGCCTTATTAAGGGCAGTTTTACCATAGTAAGACACTCCTATACCGGCATGATTTATCATTTCAATATCGTTTGCTCCGTCTCCAACACATATTGTATCATTATAATTAAGGTTATATTTTTTAACGTATGTATTTAAGTATTCAAGTTTGGCTTTTTTGTCTAAAATTGGTTCCTCAACTTTTCCAGTTATTTCAAATTTTTGAAATTCTTTTTGAATGATTTGGAGTGTGTTCGCATGAGTATATTTAAAGTCTAATAATTCTTTTAAATATTCAGTTAAAAAGGTAAAACCGCCAGAAACTAGAACAGTTATTGATCCATTCATATTCATTGTTTTAACTAATTCCTTTGCTCCGTCATTAATATTTATATTTTTTTTTAAAGTTTCTAAAATATCTGTAGAATTTCCTTTTAAAATGGCAACTCTATCTATCAGAGCTTTTTTGAATTCTACTCTACCATTCATAGCTTCATTGGTAATAAAACTAACTTCTTTTTCTTTACCAATTTGTCTTGCAAGTTCATCCAAGCTTTCTTCTTTAATAATTGTGCTATCCATATCAGCTATAAGTAACTTTTTCTTTCTTTTTTCGGTTGTTTTTATAAAATTACAATCAATTTCATAATTTAATTGAAAATCAGACATGATTTTTTTAAGTTTTGAATCATATTTAGTTGAAACTAATCCCCACTCATAGGCTTTTCTAAAACTTAATTCTCTAAAGGAAACTTTTTCATTTGTTGATTTTTCTATATGAGATGACACTAAATCCAAATAAAAATTACTAATTTTATTTTCTTTTGTATTTGATATTAATAGGTATTCTATCATGAAAATTTAATTATATTATTGTAATAATTATGTCCAGTTTATTAAATGTTGAAGCATCTTTTGATCTTGCTAAAAATCAGTATAATTATAAGAAAGATCTTCTTATTATTACTGGACCTACCTGTGTAGGTAAATCATTGTTAGCAATGAAATTAGCAAAAAAAATTAATGGAGTTTTGATTAATGCTGATTCCGTTCAAGTTTATCAAGACCTAAAATTATTGTCAGCAAGACCTTCAGAAGAAGATATGCGACAAATTCCTCATTTTTTGTATGGATACGTTAAATCTCAGAGAAATTATTCAATTGCTGATTGGTTGCAACAATTGAGTAAAGTACTTTTAGATGTAAAAAAAATAAAAAAAACAGCAATTTTGGTTGGAGGTTCGGGATTATATTTAAATGCAGTTATTAATGGTTTAGCTCCAATTCCAAGACTTAGAGAAGAAATTAAAAAAGAGAGCTTATTAAAGTTAAATGAAATTGGAATTGATAGTTTTAAGGAATTAAATTTCAAGATTGACCCTGAATTTGTAGCAAAGAATACTGATAAACATAGATTATTAAGATCATATGGTGTTTTTCTTCAAACTAAGAAAAATATGACATTCTGGTACGAAAAGCCTAGGCAAGGTTCTATAAAAAAAAATATTTATAGTTTTTTAATTAATTCAGAAAGAAAGTTAATTTATAAAAGATGCGAATTGAGATTTGATAATATGCTTGAAAAAGGAGCACTTGAGGAGGTTAAAAAAATATATGACTCTAATATTGATAGGTCGCTCCCAGTTGCAAAAAGTCTTGGAGTAAAGTGGTTGTTAAGTTATTTAGACCAAAAAATGTCCCTTGAAGAGGCCGTTAGGTTAAGTAAGAGGGATACGAGAAGATATGTTAAAAGGCAAATCACATGGTTCACACATAATTTTATTCCATATAAAACAATTTTTATGAAATAAAATTATAAATAAATAACAAAATTTATAATTTTATAATATAAAGTTGACTACTAAAAAAAATGTTGGTAACTAATATTTTTTTTGATTGAAAGTATTAAGTAAAATGACACTAAATTACATGAGTGGCGCAAAGGCAGTAATTAAAGCCTTAGTTGATAATGGAGTTGAGGTAATCTTTGGATATCCTGGGGGAGCTGTGCTTCCTCTTTATGATGCATTGTTTGAAAATAAAAAAATTAAACACATATTAGTCAGGCACGAGCAGGCAGCTGTGCATGCTGCAGAAGGTTATGCTAGGTCAACTGGCAAGGTTGGTTGTGTTTTAGTTACTTCTGGTCCGGGCGCAACTAATGCAATTACTGGGTTAACAGATGCATTAATGGACTCTATACCAATCATTTGTTTAAGTGGACAAGTACCTACTCATTTAATTGGTACCGATGCTTTTCAAGAGGCTGACACAACGGGCATTTCAAGACCATGTACAAAGCACAATTATTTAGTTAAAGATGCTAATAAATTATGTGAGATTATTCATAAATCTTTTGAAATTGCTTCTTCAGGAAGGCCGGGGCCAGTTCTTATTGATCTACCAAAAGATATACAACTTACAAATATAAAATATGTAAATAAAATTTCTAAAATAAAAAAATATAATAATCACTCTTCAACACTGGATGAAAATGTAATTAATAAAGTTGCTAAGCTACTATTACAGGCAGAACGACCAATAATCTATGGAGGAGGTGGTGTAGTTAATTCTGGACCACAAGCATCTAAACTTTTAACTGAATTAGTAAATATATTAGACTGTCCAGTAACACTTACTCTTATGGGTTTAGGTTGTGTACCAAATACAAATAAAAACTTTTTAGGCATGTTAGGTATGCATGGAACATATGAAGCAAACTTAGCTATGCATAATTGTGATGTTATGCTTAATGTAGGAGCGCGTTTTGATGACAGGGTAACTGGTAGATTAAACGCATTTGCTCCCAACTCTAAAAAAGTGCATATTGACGTTGATAAATCATCTATTAATAAAATTGTTTCTGTTGATTATGGGATTGTTGGTGATTGCAAAGAAGTATTGTCAGCATTAGTAAAAGAAATAAAAAAACTTCATAACCAAAAAACAATTAAACCAAAAACAAAATGGTGGTCTCAAATAACTCAATGGAAAAATAAAGATTCATTAGGTTTTAAACAAATTGGAAATAATATCAAACCCCAACAAGCTATTAAATCTTTATATGAACAAACTAAAAACTTTGACACCTATATTACAACGGAAGTAGGTCAACACCAAATGTGGGCAGCGCAATATTTTGGATTTTCAAAACCTAACCATTGGATGACTTCTGGTGGATTAGGTACGATGGGATATGGACTTCCATCATCTGTTGGTGTTCAAATTGCTCACCCAAGGTCATTAGTTATTGATATTTCAGGTGAAGCTTCTTTTTTAATGAACATGCAAGAGCTTTCTACAATTGTACAATACAAACTGCCTATTAAAATATTTATTTTAAATAATGAATGGATGGGCATGGTTAGACAATGGCAAGAGTTAAACCATGGATCTAGATACAGCGAAAGCTACACAGCATCATTGCCAGACTTTGTAAAACTAGCTGAATCTTTTGGTATTACTGGCTTGAGAGTGGATAATATTAATAATTTAGAAGCTACCATTGATGAAATGATAAACATTAAGGGGCCTGTCATCGCAGATATTAGAGTGGAAAAGGAGGAAAATTGTTTTCCAATGATACCATCGGGGGCTGCACATAATGAGATGATTTTAAGTTCTGATGATAACGATAAAGATACTTCAAATGAAGGTCTTGCACTAGTATAAGGTTAGCTAAAAATGTCTGTATATCAAAAAAATGAATTTAAAGAAGTTGAAACTTCAAGAACATTATCTTTAGTTGTAGACAATCAACCTGGTACATTAGCAAGGGTGATCGGTCTTTTCTCTGGAAGAGGTTATAATATAGAAAGCTTAACTGTTACTGAAATAGATAAAATTCGAAATTTATCAAGAATATCACTTGTCACAAGAGGAACATCAATGACAATTGAACAAATAAAATCACAACTGTTAAGAATTGTTCCTGTACACATAGTAAGAGATTTAACTCTAGAGGGACTATTTATAAAAAGTGAACTTGCACTAGTTAAACTCGTCGTTAAAGGTGCTAATAGGGTTGAAGCACTTAGAATTGCTGAAACTTTTCGAGCTAAAACACTTGACGTTACATTATCAAGTTTTGTTTTTGAACTTACTGGAAAGCCAAGTAAATTAGATGCTTTCATTGATTTAATGCGTTCACTTGGAGATACAGAAATTTCAAGAACAGGTGTGTCTGCTATCTCAAGAGGCAATAAAACAGAAACAAAAGTACTAGAACAAATTTAACATTCCTGTTAATAAGAACAAACCCGATAATAAGATCGCAATAATTAATTTAAATACAAGGAGTTTTAAATGCGAGTGTACTACGACAGAGATGCAGATATAAATTTAATAAAAAGCAAAAAAGTTGTTATAGTGGGATATGGTAGTCAAGGACACGCGCACGCTGCTAATTTAAGAGATAGTGGTGTTAAAGAAGTTGCTGTTGCATTGAGAGCAGATTCGACATCTGTAGAAAAAGCAAAATCTGCAGGATTTAAAGTAATGAGCGTTGCAGATGCGTCCAAATGGGCAGATGTAATAATGATGTTGACACCAGATGAACTTCAGGGTGAAATTTACAAGAATGATATTGAACAAAATATGAAATCTGGAGCTGCTATAGCCTTTGCGCATGGACTAAACGTACATTTTAATCTAATTGAACCTAGAAATGATATTGATGTTTTTATGGTTGCACCAAAAGGTCCTGGACATACTGTAAGATCAGAATATCAAAGAGGTGGAGGTGTTCCTTGTCTTATTGCAATTGATAAAGATATATCAGGAAATGTCCATGATATTGGTTTATCCTATGCTTGTGCAATTGGAGGTGGTCGTTCAGGAATAATTGAAACTACTTTTAAAGAGGAATGCGAAACCGACTTATTCGGTGAACAAACAGTTTTATGTGGTGGTTTAGTAGAATTAATTAGAGCTGGTTATGAAACTTTAACAGAAGCTGGTTATGCTCCAGAAATGGCTTATTTTGAGTGTCTTCACGAAGTAAAACTAATTGTTGATCTCATTTATGAAGGTGGTATTGCAAATATGAATTATTCAATAAGTAACACAGCTGAGTATGGAGAATATGTAACAGGACCTAGGCTAATAACATCTGAAACGAAAGCTGAGATGAAAAGAATACTTGAGGATATTCAATCTGGAAAATTTACTCGAGATTGGATGCTTGAAAATAAAGTTAATCAAACAAGTTTTAAAGCAACTAGAAGAAAAGCCTCTGATCATCCAATTGAGGCAGTTGGAAAAGAGCTTAGAGCAATGATGCCCTGGATAACTGCTAATAGATTAGTTGATAAAGATAAAAATTAATATTTATTAATTCTTTGATTTAAGTTATTAGTTCGAATATAATTTTATGAATTATTTCATTTTCAACCTATAAAAACCTTATAGAAGGGGTATAAAATGTTTGGATATGTTCGTGGATTTTTTTCTGCAGACTTGGCTATAGATTTAGGGACGGCAAACACTTTGGTTTATGTAAAGGGACAGGGTATTCTTTTGAATGAACCTTCTGTTGTAGCTATTACTGAAATTAGAGGGAAATCTCAAGTATTAGCAGTTGGTGAAGAAGCGAAAACAATGTTGGGTAAAACACCAGGTAATATTAGGGCAATAAGACCAATGGCAGATGGTGTAATTGCAGATTTTGACGTTGCTGAAGAAATGATCAAACATTTTATAAGGAAAGTGCATAAACGGTCAACGTTAGTTAGTCCGCAGGTTGTAGTTTGCGTTCCATCAGGTGCAACTGCAGTTGAAAGACGAGCAATTCAAGAATCAGCGGAAGCTGCTGGGGCTAGAAGAGTTTATTTAATAGAGGAACCAATGGCCGCAGCAATTGGTGCTAATCTCCCCGTAACTGAAGCATCAGGGTCAATGGTTGTAGACATTGGCGGTGGTACTACTGAAGTTGCAATTTTATCTTTAGGAAATATTGTTTATGCACGTTCAGTAAGAGTTGGAGGTGATAAGTTTGATGAGGCTATAGTAGCTTTTATAAGACGTCATCATAATTTATTAATTGGTGAGATGACTGCAGAGAGAATAAAAAAAGGCATTGCTACAGCAAAAATTCCAAAAGATGGGGTTGGAGCAAGTATTGAAGTAAGAGGTAGAGATCTAGTTAATGGTGTGCCTAAAGAGATAGAAATAAATCAAGCTCAGATCTGTGAAGCTTTAGCGGAACCTGTTGGTCAAATTATTGAAGCAACAAAAACAGCTTTAGAGCAAACACCTCCAGAATTAGCTGCTGATATTGTTGAAAGAGGAATAGTTTTAACAGGAGGAGGAGCTCTTTTAGGTGATCTAGATACAACAATAAGAGAAGCGACAGGCTTGCCTGTTGTTATTGCTGAAGATCCTCTAACTTGTGTTGTGATGGGTACTGGACGTTGTCTAGATGAGATGAAGTCATTGAGAAATGTTCTTATAGGTGCTTAATACTTAACAAAAAATTAATTATGAGTGAGAGAAGATGGTTTCAGGTAAGCCGTCAAATTTAAAATCATTTAAAAGTAATAAAAATTTTAACTTTATTTTAATATTATTGTGCCTAACTTTAGTGTTTTTAGGAAAATTAGATCTTATCGCTATAAGGAATATTAAGGCTTTTCTATCTGATTTTTTAGCACCTGTTACATTTGCTTTAAATAAACCTGTTAAAGAAATAGCTGGAGTATTTGAAGATGTAAAATCTGCTGGCTCTCTTAGAGAAGAAAATATTAGACTAAAAAGTGAGGTTAGAAAACTTAAAGTGATTAATAGTAAGGCATCTAGTCAAGAGCTTGAATTGTTGGAGCTAAGACAATTACTTAAAGTCTTACCCGAAAGAAAAAATAAAATTATTACTGGAAGAGCTATAACAGCACCTGGTGGTATTTTTGCTAATACTGTTTTAATAAATGCAGGTGAAGATTATGGTATTAAAGTTGGACAACCAGCTATTTCTTCTCTTGGTTTAGTTGGATATGTAGTTAATGTTAGCTTAAAGACAAGCAGAATTTTATTATTAATAGATATTAATTCTATGATTCCAGTATATTTAACTAACAGTAATTGGCCTGCTGTTGTTCAAGGACAGAGTGGGAATTTACTAAAAATAAAATTTTTATCCTCAAAAGCTGAACCCATAGATGGTGAAGTTGTACAAACATCTGGACATGGGGGTAGATTGCCTTCTGGTATAAATGTTGGAAAAATTGTAAAAAGTTTTTCTGGTAAATTTTATGTTAAGCCAATCGTTGATTTCCACAGGCTTACTTTTATCTCTATAATTACTAATAAAACATTCCAACCTTTATCTTTAAAAACTTTTGATGGTTTTGCACCATTACAAAAACCTGAATCATCTATAAATTTGAAAGGTTTAAATTTAAGCGGAAAAAGAGTAATTGAAAGCCCAGAAGATTGATAAAAGACAACAAAAATTTTTACAATTTATATAAATTTTCAATAACCATTTTATTTTTTGTTTTTTTATTATGTATATTGAATTTTCAAAAATCCTTGAGTTTTTTTTCAATGTTTGAAATTTCAACTCCAAGTTTAATATCAATAGTAATTTACTTGTGCATAGTTAGATTTAATGTAAATCCATCCAACATGATTTTATTCTTTACAGGTTTTTTGCATGACATAATGATTGGAAATAATCTGGGAACCACTTCAATCTTTCTTCTCTTATTTAAATATTTTACGGAGAATATGATTTTGGAAAAGATTAATAAAAAGAATCAAGAAGAATGGATATATTTTACAATAATATTTATTTTTTCATTTGGCATTGTTTTTTTATTTAATTTGATAATAAGTTTTTCTTTAATTGAATTAAGTCCTATTTTCTTTCACATAGGAATTACTTTAATACTCTATCCCATTATAAAAACTAGTATAAATTTTTTTAGTTTTGTGTTTCGATTAATTAAAAGTTAGCTCATGAAAAATAAAAGTCAAAAAAATCTAGAAAAAACAATCTCAAAAAGATTTTTTTTATTATCAATATTCAAGGGAGTAGTAGTTGGTTCAATAGGTTGGAGATTTTTTGATTTACAAATGATAGAAAATAGAAAATATGAGAAACTTTCAGATAATAATCAATTCAATTTTCACATGATACCCCCTGAAAGGGGTCGAATATTAGATCGCAAAATGAGATTACTTGCAGGTAATATGGATGGGTTTTCTTTAGTCCTTAAATGGAACAAAAATGTAAACGTAGATGATGTAATAAAAAGAATTTTAACAATTGTTAATATTAATCAGAAAGATTTAAATAACTTTTATGAAGAAATAAAATCTAATAAAAAAAGTTTTGCTGAAGAAATTTTGATAACTAAAAAGTTATCACAAAAAGATGTTTCAAAATTAGCTGTTAGAAGTATTGAATTTCCTGAAGTAAGCTTTTTAATGACTAAGAAAAGAGTTTATCCTCAAGGTATTATTGCAGGTCATATTACAGGTTATGTTGGACCATATTCTGAAAAAGATAGTGATATAAAAATTAAACCCAATACTGCCTGGCTTGAAGTAGGAAAGACTGGTCTAGAACAATTTTTTGATAAAGATTTAAGAGGAAAGTTTGGTAGAAAAAGAAATGAGGTAACATCTAAAGGTCACATAATTGCATCACAAATTTACGAAAATACCATAGCAGGAAATGATATACAAACATCATTAGATATGGGGCTTCAAGCTTTCGCAATTGAGAGGTTTGAAAGAGGTAACAATACATTAATTTCTTTAAAAAATGATAACATCAAGAAACAAATTAAAAAGACAAAAAATATAAATTTTGATGGTACAGATTATCTTTATAAAGATAAGAAGAATAGAATTGTAAACCCACAATCTGGTTCACTTATTGTAATGGATATTGAAAATGGAGAAATTTTATGTTCTGTATCTAGTCCTGGATATGACCCAAACATTTTTTCAAACGATTTAGATATTAATGCATGGAATAATCTTAAAAATAATTCTAGATCACCTCTTTTAAATAGAAGTATGTCTGGTGTTTATCCACCAGGTTCAACAATAAAAATGGCTGTTGCACTTGCAGCTTTAGAACATGGTATAATTGATTATAATACTAAGTTCTACTGTAATGGTCTAAAAGAAATAGGTTCTAGCTCATTTCATTGCTGGGCTAAAGATGGTCACGGAAAATTAAATTTGATGGAAGCAATTGAACAATCATGTGACGTTTATTTTTACGAATTAGGTTTAAAGATTGGAATTGATAAAATAGCATTGATGATGAAAAAACTAGGCTTGGGTCAATCTTATGATGTTGAAATTAATAGCAAGTCTAAAGGTGTCGTCCCAAATATTAAATGGAAGCTTAAACGTGATGGATTACAATGGTCAATGGGTGAAACATTAAATGCATCTATTGGTCAAGGATATTTACTTACTACTCCTCTACAGTTAACAACAATGGTATCAAGAATAGCTAATGGTAATTTTTCAATCACCCCAACATTAATAATGAATAAAAACCAAAATAGATTTGATCTTTTGAAAATAAATTCTCAGCACTTAGATTTTGTCAAAAAATCTATGGAAAAGGTTGTTACAGGAATTAATGGAACTGCAAGAAAATATAAAATTGGTTCAAAAAAAATTGAAATGGCTGGAAAAACTGGGACTGTTCAAGTGGTAAGAATATCTGAAGCAGAAAGAGAAAAGGGCCTAATTAAAAATGAAGATAGACCTTGGAAAAAAAGAGATCATGCATTATTTGTCGGTTATGCGCCTGCTTCAAAACCAAAATATGCAATAACAGTAGTAGTGGAACATGGAGGAAGTGGTTCATCTGTTGCTGCTCCAATAGCAAGAGATATATTTAAGTATATTTTTAAAGTTTAAAGTGCCTAATTAAATGAATTATAAATTAAATAAATTTTCTGAAAAAAGCTTTGGTTCCATATTTTTTTCAAAATTGTCAAAGCTAAATTTGTTTATTATCATGAGTGTGATTTTACTTGGTTTTGTTGGGGTTGTTTCTTTATATTCTGCAGCAGGTGGGCATTGGGACCCTTGGGCTAAAAATCATTTAATTAGATTAATTTTAGGAATTTTCTTAATGTTAATTTTAGCTTTTTTACCTCATGATATTTTTTTTAAATTAAGTGTTATGTCATTTGTTATAGGGATGCTAAGTTTAATCCTAGTAAAATTTATTGGTACTGGAGATGTTCAAAGATGGATCACACTAGGGGGATTTAATTTTCAACCTTCTGAAGTTATGAAACTAGCTTTGATTTTGATTCTTGGGAGATATTTTGACCATATTTCAAGGATTGAGTTAGATAAACTTAAAACTTATATCCTTCCTCTTATTTTAATTATTTTACCTGGATTTTTAGTAATTTCTCAACCAGATTTAGGGACAGGGTTAACGATAATTTTATTAGGGTTAGCAATTTTATTCTTTGTAGGAATTTCAATGAAATTTGTAATAACATGTTTTATTCTTTTAGCTTCTTCAGTTCCTTTTATCTGGAATCAACTCTATGATTATCAAAAGGACAGGATTTTAGTCTTTCTAAATCCTGAAATTGATAGTTTAGGAAGTGGATACCAGATTATACAATCAAAAATTGCTATTGGTTCTGGTGGATTTTTTGGAAAGGGTTATTTATTAGGAAGTCAAAGTAGATTAAATTACTTACCTGAAAAACATACAGATTTCATTTTTACATTGATTTCAGAAGAACTTGGATTTTTAGGATCAATCTTTATTATATTAATATTTTGTGTTCTAATAATTTCTATTATGAAAATTTCTTTTAGAGTTAAATCTCTGTTTTCAAAAATAGTTACATTTGGAATAGGTTTTTTGTTATTTTTATACTTAAGTTTGAATATTGGAATGGTATGTGGATTGTTGCCTGTTGTAGGAGCACCACTTCCATTGATAAGTTATGGAGGTACTTCAATGTTAACTGTGTTAATCGGTTTAGGAATAGTATCAAGTATTAATATTCATGATAAAGAAATTTTATAACAACATCATTATGAATATTGAGGTTAGAAATGTTTAGGTTCTTCAAATTAAAAAAATGGTTTTTATGGTCTTGGTTGGGATCATTTATAATATTATCATCTTTATGGGTTCAGGTTAAAATTGATGTTAAAATTAACGAATGGTTTGGTAAGTTTTATGATATGATTCAAAAAGCTCTATCTAAGCCCAATTCAATTACAATGCAAGAGTATTGGGATAGTTTGTTTTCATTTATCTCATTAGCAGGGCTTTATGTTTCAGTATATGTTGTGATGATTTTTTTTACTGCACATTATCTCTTTAGATGGCGAACTGCTATGGTTGAGTGGTATCACTCTGTGTATGATAAAGCATCTAAAATTGAAGGTGCGGCACAAAGAGTTCAAGAAGATACAATTAAATTCTCGCGCATAATGGAATCATTAGGCACAAGTTTGATAGAATCAATAATGGTTCTTATTCAATTTATTCCAATTTTATTAGGGTTGTCAGTAGGTATACCAATATATTTTTTTGGAGATTGGGAATATGGATTAATAACTGGTGCTCTGTTATGGACAATCGGAGGTACAATTTTTTTAATTGGACTTGGATGGATTTTAAGACTTGTTGGTGTTGAATATGATCTGCAAAAAAAGGAGGCTGCATACAGAAAGCTCCTTGTTATTGCCGAAGATGATAATACTGTTCGTCCTAAAAAAATTGAAGAATTATTTGAAGATGTCAGATCTATACATTTTTTTAGTTTTATTAGATATTTGTACTTCAATATTGGACGAATGGCTTATATGCAAGCTAATGTTTTGTCTGCTTATGTTTTTTTAGCTCCAGCTATAGTTGCAGGAGTTGTCACTCTTGGTGTAATGCAACAAATAATAAGAGCATTTGGTAGAGTTGAAGGTTCTATGCAATATTTGCTAAGAGCGTGGCCAACAATTATTGAGTTAGCAAGCGTTTATAGACGTTTACGAGAATTTGAGAATCGAATTTTAAAAAATTAACTTAGTGCTACATTTATGAAAAAGTTATCTTTTGCAATAGGAATTTTGAGTTGGAGAGGATATGATAGTTTAGAAAACTCTTTACATTCCTATAAAAAAAATGGTCTTTCGAATATGACAAAACATAAATTTGTTTGTTTACCAGAATATAAAGAAGAGGGTATAAAAATTGTTGAAAAATATAATTATAAACCAATATTAATCAAAGAAAATTTGGGTATTCTTGGTGGTTTTAAAAAACTTGCTAAAGAAATGCCTAAAGGCCCAATTTTATTGTTGGAAAATGATTTGGAATTAGTTGAGAATGAAAAAGAAACTTATTCACAATTAAAAAAATCAATAAATTTATTAATTAAATATAAGTTTATTCAAGTTAGATTAAGGAGTAGAACAAACCCAGGTGAACCCTTTGTAGGATTAATAAAGTACAAAAACTATTGGTCAGATAATTTCATTTCAAGAACTAAAAGATTCTTTAGACCTCTAAAAGCCCACAGACTTATTGGGACTTCTACTTATTATCATAAAGAGCCTGATAAAATTCATCCTGAAATTGTGAAAAAAATATATGAGAGGTTTTATTTGGTACCTAGTTCTGTTTTGACTTGGGCTAATTTAGCAATATTAGTTGATCGAGATGAATTTTTAGAAACAATCATAAAAAAAGCAGAACAAACTAAATCAAAAAAACACATTAATGGTTTTAAAAACATTGAAATCGAGTTAAATAATTCTTGGTGGAGAAACAATCAATTTAAAATCCTTATTACCCCAGGATTATTTAAACATAATCGTTTGTCTCACAGAGGTTATTAATTTTTTTTATTTTTTTTATTTATTTGATAGGCTCTACCAATTGAAAGATAATTATTAGGTACATTTTTATTAAAAACACTTCCTGCACCCATTGTCACGTTGTCACCTATTTTAATTGGAGCTATAATTGTTGAGTTTGAGCCAACAAAAGAATTTTTGCCTATTTTTGTTTTATTTTTATTTTTGCCATCGAAATTACATGTAATTGTACCGGCCCCGATATTAGTTGAAGATCCTATTTCAGTGTCACCAACATATGACAAGTGATTAATTTTAACTTTTTCGGATATGTTACTTTTTTTGATTTCAACAAAATTACCAACTTTAGATTTCTCCCCAATAATAGTTCCACCTCTAATCCTTGCAAAAGGTCCGATTTTTGAACCTTTTTTAATTCTACATTCTTCTATGTGTGAAAAAGATTTAATTTCAACAAATGATTCGATAACTACATTGTTTCCAAATACCACATTAGGTTGTACTATTACATCTTTACCAAATTTTGTATCATGATTAATAAAGGTAGAATTAGGGTCAATTAACCTGACCCCATTCATCATAGCCTTCTTACGGATTAAATTTTGCGAAATACTCTCTGCAATTGACAAGTCTAGTTGACTGTTAATTCCTATTATCTCTTCTTCATCAATTTCAATAAATGTTATTTTTTTATTTTCATTACTCAAAATCTTTACAATATCTGTTAGGTAATATTCTCCTGAAAGTGAATTTTTTTTAATTTTATCTAGGTGTTTTAGACAAGAACTATGTATTCCCATAATTCCACCGTTACAGAAATTTGAATTTATTTTTTTGTTTTTGGTGTCTTTATATTCCAAAATTTCACAAGGTTTTTTCTTTTGATCAAAAATTATTTTGCCATATTTATTCTTCTCATTTTTTTTAAAGCCTGTTAGTACCAGATCATTACCATTATTAAAAGATTTCACAATTTTTTTAAGTGTCTTAGAAGATATAAAGGGAGTATCTGCAAAACATATAAGTACAACACCCTCAAAGTTTTTGAGCAAAGCAATCCCCTTTTTAACAGCATCACCTGTGCCCAAAGGCTTTTTTTGGATTGCCTTGATCATGTAATTATTTATTTCTAATTTATCAAATTCTTTTGGGATAACAATTACCGATTTTTTTATTCCAGCAGATTTATTAGCGTCAATGACCCATTGAAGCATAGTCTTCCCAGAAATTAAATGTAAAGGTTTAGGTATACTTGATAGCATCCTACTTCCTTTTCCTGCACTTAATATAATTGAACAAATTTCCATAAAAATGTTATATCTCTTAAGTTTGCAAATATAAAGCTTTAAAATTTACGTTGAAAATTATATTAATTAAACTTTATAAAAAGGGGTACAAAATGTGCGGTGTTGTTGCAGTAATCGGAAAACAGAATGCAAGTGATCTCGTTGTTGAAGGATTAAAAAAACTTGAATATAGAGGTTATGATTCTGCTGGTATTGCTTCAGTTTCAGGTGGAGCCCTCCATACTATTAAATCAGAAGGTAAATTAATAAATTTAATTGAAGAGTTAAGTAAAGTATCCAAAGCAAATTTACAATCCGATTCTTCAATAGCTATTGGTCATACAAGGTGGGCTACACATGGAAATGTTAATGTTAAAAATGCTCATCCATTGACTAGCGAATCTAAAGTAGCTGTTGTTCATAATGGGATTATTGAAAATTATGAATCTATAAAAAATCAACTTATTTCAGATGGATATGTTTTTAAAAGTCAGACAGACACTGAGGTATTGCCACATCTTTTTATGAAATATATAAAATTAGGAAATAACTTTTTGCAAGCAGGTAGACTTGTCTTAAAAGATATAAAAGGTGCATTTGCTTTTGTTGCAATGAGTTTAGACTTTCCAAATGAACTTTTTGTATCAAGAAATTCATCACCTTTAGCCATTGGTTTAGGTGAAAAATCGAATTTTGTTGGATCAGACGCTCACTCAATAGATCATTTAACGCAAAGGATAATTTACCTAGAAGACGGTGATCATGCATTAATTGATTTGGACAATGTTAGGATTTTTAATATTAATGAAGAGAATGTTGATAGAAAAATTATCAATATCAAAGCTGAAATTGGTTTAATTACAAAAGGTGGTTATAGACACTTTATGGAAAAGGAAATATTTGAACAACCTTCAGTAATTCCTCAAATAATTTCAACTTTTATCAAAAATAGCTATGAAATAAACATAGATCTAAATAAATTAGGTTTTAAAAATAAAAATACACTGCTCATATCTGCTGCTGGGACAAGCTATTATGCTGCGATGGTTGGTAAATATTGGATAGAACAACTTGCTGATTTACCAGTTATAATTGATTTAGCATCAGAATATAGATATCGAAAACCTTCTGTTTTTGGTCAAAGTGCTATGTTAGTAATTTCACAGTCTGGTGAAAGTTTGGATACGCTTATGGCATTAAGGCATGGTAAAGAACTTGGATTAAATACTAATGCAATTGTAAATGTTGAAGGTAGCACAATAGATAGGGAAGCCAATTATAGTTTATATACTAGAGCAGGAGCAGAAATAGGGGTAGCAAGTACAAAATCTTTTACGTCTCAGTTAGTTATTTTGTTTATGATTGCTGTTGCTCTTGGGAAAAAATTTAATATTGTTACACAAGAACAATTGCAAAAAATTTGTTCTTATATACTTTCATTGCCTAGTGCTATTGCAGAAATGTTAAATATGGAAAATGAAATAAAGTCCGTAGCTCAGAATATAAAAAATGCAAAAAGCATAATCTTTCTTGGAAGGGGGCTTTTGTACCCTCTTGCATTAGAGGGTGCATTGAAACTCAAAGAAATTAGTTATATTCATGCTGAAGGATTTGCAGCTGGTGAAATGAAACATGGTCCAATTGCACTTATAGAAGACCAAGTGCCAGTAATTATGTTTTTAGTATCAGATGGTAATGAAGATAAAGCAATCAGTAATCTGCAGGAAGCTTACTCAAGAGGTGCAAAAATTATTTTGATTGCAGATAGAGATTGTATTAAAAAGGCTCCTTTTGCTCATTACAAAATAGAAATACCAAATTTTGAAACTGACTTTAAATCATTATTATCACCATTTCTTATGGCAATTCCAGCTCAGTTATTAGCTTATCACGTGGCTAATGAAAGAGGCACTGATGTTGATCAGCCAAGGAATTTAGCAAAATCAGTTACTGTGGAATAGGTTTCCTATAAACCAAATCATTTACAACTTCAGGTGTTTAGTTTCAATTTCTATAAAAACTAGAACACTAAATTATTGGAGTGTTTGTATTTTAAAAAAATCCATAAAATTCAATATTCTTAATTTGCAAAGTCAAATTTTATAAAATACCATATTTCTAAAATATAATCTTTGGGAGAAAAAATTGAAAGTTGAAAGAATATCATTTTTTGTGATTTTTCTTTTTCTATGCTTCAACTTTTGTGCTTTTGCTAATGAAAAATTATTTAATGTTGTTATCAGTGAACCATCTTCTGACAAACGAGCATTTGCTTTTGTTGATACAGTTACGAATAAAAATAGAATCGTAGAAGTTGCAAAGAATGGTGAGGTTATATGGGAATGGGAGTTTCCAAAAACACTCCTGCAAGTAACTAGTAATATATGTAAAGGTGCAGATATTAAATATCTTAAATCTACTGACCAATTCCTGTTTGTTTTGCCCAGGCAGGGTGCATATATACTTGGAAGAGATGGAAGGTTAAAGACAATAGTTGAGGATGAATTTATCTCGCATGATATCGATATGCTTCCTAATGGAAACTATATTTATACCAGAGGTTGGGTAAATAAGGGTGAAGACGAGGTAAGGGAGATTAACAAGTCTGGGGAGATAGTTTGGAAATGGTCTCATGTAAAATATTTTCCTGACAGGGACAAGTTTTTAACAGATTTCTCAAAAAGAAGAGTGGAAATTATGTATAAGAGAGGAACTCTTAAAAAAAATGGCATAGATTGGGCACACGCAAATGGTGTAGACCGACATAATAATGGCAACACGCTTATATCGCTTAGGAATTTTCAAATGTTTGTAATCGTTGGATCTGACGGAACACCGATAGAATATTTTAAAAATTTAAATTTAGTGCATGAACCTCATAAAATTAACGCCGGTTATATCGCCTCTGATCGCCGTCTAAAAAAGGGATATTTGCGGCACTCCATAGTTTTGATAGACGATGATAATAAAAGAACTCATTTGTTAGAGGGTCAATTTCGAACTATCAGAGGAATAGAGAAAATAGGTGAAGATCGGTTCAATATAACATCTATAAGTAATGTTATTGAAATAGATACAAAAGGCAAAATTTACCAGAGAATGCATCTAGCGAAACATAAAGAAGATGCTGAAAGCGATTTGCATTCTAGAGATTTGAGGGAGTTGCAAAAAAATAAAACATTTAAGGAGAAATGTGGTCTTTTACCACTTTATAAAGTTGTCAAAACCAAAGTATACTGACAAAATACTTTAAAAATAATCAGCAATCCACATACAAATTGTCTTTGGTGTCTTTGATTAGAAAAATTTAAGGGACAACAAGAAAGGGTGCGACTTAACTGATGCTACCCTATTGAAAAGTGTAGACTTTGATGTGGGAAAGGGAATTCCACTAGGTGGTTAGTTTATAGGAAACCTAGTGGGATACTGTGGAATAGATTTAGAAGGTATACTTTTTATTCTTTTAGTAAATTTAGGATTTATATCACTAATTATAATATTCAATTGGTTGTGTTTTGGGAAATTGACTCTTTGGATTAAAAATCCAAATAAGGACAATGAATAATGAAAAAACTATTACTCATAACAATTATATTAATACTTCAATCTTTTCCTTCATTTGGTAATCCAAATGGTAAGGGAATAATTTGTTTTGATGAGAAATTTTTAGATACTTTAGATGAATTAAATGAAATAAATACTGTTCCTAAATTAAGAGGTTTTAGTTTTTTAGATGGTAATGTAACTTTAAATTACTTAGATAAAAAAAATGATGATGTTGTTATTTTAAAATATCCTCTTATCCAAGGTAAGGTGTGGAAGGAGTTTACGAAATGAAAAAATCAATTATTTGGTTGGTTTTATTATTGACAATGATAAGTTCCCAAGTTGCTTCACAAACTATAATTTCGTGCGAAGCATTTGCTATGTGGGGAATTCACAAATCTCAGGATTATAAAACTCATCCAAAAATTTTCCCCACAATTTTAATCAAAGAAGATAGTAGAACCATTACTTATGTTTACACACAACATAATCAAAAGTGGGAAAAAGAATTTAAAATTGCTTACCAAAATGATAAAAGGTTTGTTGGCATTTCTGAATTTAGCGCGACCACGTTGCAAATAATCCATTATGAAAAAAATACCGGCAACTTTAATATATTTTTTTCTGGTGGATATTTAGAATTAGAAAATACGATCACAACTGGGCGCTGCTTCAAATAATATTAAACGAACAACCTCAAAATCTTGCATTCCCGTTATCCGTAGAATAATGTTAAAAGACCGTTATAGTTGAAAAAATATGTTTGAGAAATTAGTTACTGATTTTTTTATGTTTTGCGTTTATGTGCTGCAGGTAATTGGAGGCAGTCCAGGGGAGTTTGGATATGGGTATTACCTAGCAAATATTCTTATATTTGTAATTTTGCAACCAGCACTTATAATTTTATTCTTTGTTCTCTGGAGGTTAGAAAAAAAGAAAAACAAATAGTAACAGAAACTCTTAAAATTAAACCGACAATTGATATTTTTATAATAAAAAAAGACTTTTTTTAAATTAATTTGAAGATAATTATAAATACTCTTCCGAACCATTCAGTAACTGTATAATAGATTCAGAATTAGTTTTGGTGCTGAAAAGTTTTTGTTAATGATATGTTTAATTCTAATATTTATTTTTATTCTTTATTAGTTAAAATATAAAATAAAAACATGACATTTTTTAATTAATCAACTGAAGTATTATTCAACCTAAAATGTATATTTAAAATGATAAAGAAAACATCAACTATTTCTATTAATAAAAATACTTTTTTAAGTGAAATAGATTCTATGATTAGAAAAATTTCAAAATCTAATTATATAAATCAAATTAATGAAATTTTAGAGTTTTATGAAAATTTTAAAGATAATCAGATAATTTCTAAAACAACTGAACGAAAACTTCATGGTATATATTACACAAACTTTAAGACGGCGTTTAATATCACAGTTGAAACTTTACAATATGTAAAAAAAAATATTCATGAAAAATATTTTTTTGAACCTTGTGTAGGTTTGGGTATATTTGTAATTACTTATTTAGATTATATTAAAGCAAATTTTAAGTTAAATAAAGTTCATACGCTCCAGTTTCTTGAGAAAATTTATATTGCAGATATAGATGTTGAAGCAATAAATATAGCAAAAAAAATTATTCAAAAATTTATTGAAATTAGGTTTGATATAAAATTTGAAATATCAAAAAAGAATATTTTCAAAGGTAACATAATCCATAATAAAAATAATGTATTAAGGAACTTTTCTTCTGTTTTTGGTAAAGAACTTTTATTTGATATTATCCTAACAAATCCACCATTTAGGAATCTTAAAGTAACCTCAAAAGAATTTGAAGGAAAGAAATATGAGGAGTACAAAAAATATTATTCAGAAATTAATAATAATTTAAGGAAAGAATTTAATTATCAACTAGGCACATTAAATCTATATAAAGTATTTGTTGAATTAATATATGAAAGGTTTACCAACAAAGAGGCATGTGTTGGTATTATTATACCTTCTACTATATTGTCCGATTATACTTCAATGAAACTAAGAAAATTAATTTTTAAAAATACAATTGTTAAACAAATTTTTTTGTTAAATGAAGAGTCAAAAGAATTCAAATCTGTATCCCAATCCATGTGTTTTTTTGGATCAAAAAAATCAAATAATCCAAACAACCAGATTTCATTAATTAATTATTCTGATAAAAAATCAGATAAAGAAATCATTTTTAATTTCAATGAATTTGAAATCATAGACAGTAATTTTTCTCTAGTAAAATTAAGTCAGATCGACTTAAATATCCTTAAAAAGATACATAAGTATAAAAAAATAAAAGATTTATCTGGAATCTTAAATCTAAGAGGAGAGTTGGATTTAACCCTAGACAAAAAATACATTTGTGAGAATAAAACTAAAAATAACCTGATACAGGGAAAAAATTTAAATGAATGGTCTTTTAGAGAAAATAATAAATTTGTAAGAAAAGATTTTTTAACTCTAAGAAATTCTAATAAAACACAATTATCAAATCAATTTAGATTAGTTTGTCATCAGATTTCTAATGAATTAACAAACAAAAGATTAAAGTTTTCCAAAATACCTCCAAAATATATTCTTGGTAATTCCTGTAATTTTATTTCATGTAATGCAAACTATAATATTGATGGAATTCTAGGTATTTTAAATTCTTATTTGATGGACTGGAGATTTAGGAAATTTAGTAGTAATAATCATATTAATAATTATGAATTAGATGAACTACCAATCAATATTTTATTATCTAATAATAAAAAACTAATTAATTATGTTTCAGAAATTAATTCTGGTAACTTAAATAAAGTTATAGATCTTAACATTTTAATTTTCCAAAATTATGGATTAAATGAAAGTGAAATTTTAGAAATTTTGAAGAATTATTCAGATAAAAATGTAGAAAAAATGAAAGATCAAATTTCAAATAGTAGAACAAAAATTACAAATCATACTATTAATAAGTTAAGCGACATAGATTTGAAAATGGTCAAATCAATACCAGAGGGGGGTAATTGGAAAAATATTCCAATTTCTATACCATCCCAAAGATTAGAAAAAATCAGACAAACAGGTGGAAGAACAACATATTACGGGCGATTAAGATGGGATAAACCGTCTTACACAATTGGAACTTACATAACTAGACCTGGAAATGGTACATATATACATCCAAATGATAGTAAATCAGATAACCCTTTGCACAGATTAATTAGTCCTAGAGAAGCAGCAAGGTTACAATCATTTACTGATAATTATCAATTTTTTGGTTCAAAGTCTGCAATTGCAAATCAAATTGGAAATGCTGTCCCGCCAATTTTATCTTATGTTATTGCTAAATATTTGAAAAATGAATTTGGATTAGGAAATGTTATAAGTTTGTTCTGTGGTGCTGGTGGTCTAAGTGAAGGATTTAAAAAGGCAGGTTTTAAAATAATTGTAGCAAATGACTTTTCTTCTCATGCAGGCAACACATATAAATTTAATCATTCCAAAAGTGAGTTTATATTAGGTGATATATGTTTGGAAGAAACCAAAAATTTAATTTTAGATAAAATTAAGAATATTAAGATAGACTTTATTTGTGGTGGTCCTCCTTGCCAAGGGTTTTCTACTGCTGGAAGGAGATTGGTTGATGATCCTCGTAATAAGTTATTTAAAGAGTTTGTTGATTTAGTTAATAAAATTAAACCTAAAGTTTTTGTTTTTGAAAATGTTTTAGGTCTTTTATCAACAGATAAAGGAAAAACATTTAAATCAATAATAAATGAATTTTCAACTCTTGGATATAATGTAAGTTCACAAGTCTTAAACGCCTGTCATTTTGGTGTGCCCCAAAGAAGAAAACGAGTTATTATAATAGGATCTCTAAAAAAGAACTTTTTTTTGAACATTGATCCATTAATAGAAGATGAAAGTAACTTTGTAACAGTCAAAGATGCTATCTCAAATCTTCAAAATATAAATGCAAGTAATACTGAAACTGAAATTTATGCATTTTTAGAAATGCATTCTTCTTATCAAAAATATCTTAATGAAACTATTACTTTAGAGAGTTATTTAAATTCCATTTCTAAAAAAGAGGCATTTAATTCAAAAACACTTTTTAGTAAATCCTTGCTATCATCAAATTGATTAGTCAAAATTAATTTTTTAAGTTTAAATAATTTTTTCTTTTGCTCATTTGAGCATATAATACCATATTTTCTATTATTCTTTGCAGAGTATTCCTTTAAACATTCAAACGACACTCTTAAATAATCTTCTTTTGATTTTTCTTTAGTCATAGCATCAGAAAATTGTTTAAGTATAAAAATAGTATCTGGTTGTTCTAGAATTTTTTTCTGTAAATCAAATATATCACTTAGATACTCTATTTTATTTAAATTTTTTGGTGAGAAATTATAGATACTATATTTATTGTTTGCAAAGTTAACATTCAAAAAGGTTTTTAAAAAAGAATTTCCATTATTCCAATTATTAATTAAAGAGAAAGTTGAAAGTACAAAATGCATGTTCTTTCGCATTAATTTTGATAAATTCTTTGAATCTTCATTATTTTTTACTTTATTTTTTAATTTATTCCATAAATATTTTGAGTGCCAAGAAATAACATTTAAATTTTTTTTCTCATCATTAATTAAATTTATTACATCAGAATATGTCATTCGGTTATTTTTTTTTGAATTACAAGTACTACAAATTGCTTTAAAATTTACCCTATGAGTAAACCCTAGAGAAATAGGTCCAACGTGATCTGCTGATGGTTTACTTTTTCTATTACATCCGTTTTCAGGACAAAAAAAGGGTAAATTATAAACTCTAAATTGTCCCATCATGCTATTTGCTAATACAAAATCGCCTTCACTCCAATATTCAAATGCTCTTCTATCCCTGGTATATTTTGACATATTTGATTTGTGTCTTCCAGTATCTTTTGTTTCTCTACAACAACCATTATAGGTATGAAATCCATCAAGTCGATCGGGAGCATTACTCATAACTCCAGGACCTAGTAACCCTTTTTTACAGGGCAGTACGAATTTAGTTTTTATATGATTTTTTAATTCATCAATATTTTTTGTTGAACTTATTATTTTAAAGATACTTGCTATGAATTTAAAATTGTCATTATTTTCTTTTACTAAACTATCTATTATTTGAAAAATTGTTTTATCGTATGATTTAAATTTTTCATTAGATTTGAGGTTGATTTTTTTCAAAAGCATTTTGTTAGGATAAAGATAAAAAATGGATAGTTTTTTTCCACATACAGAACAAGGTTTCAAACCTTTTAACTCTTTTGGATGAATTAATCTAGCAACATCAGATCGAGAATTAACTTTAAAAAAAATTACTTTTTCATCCCACCATTTTGCTCTTTTAGGAGATGCTTTCTCAGTTCTTACCCAAGTAATTTTTCCTAAATTATTATGTTTGTTTGGAAGGGTTGTATAATTTTTATGAGATACAATAAATTTTTGATATATTAAGAATTCTGGATGATCCTTTAATTTATACATAAAAAAATATTACAAATTAATATTATAAAATCAATTTTTTTATCTTTTTTAACAAAAATTACATTATAATTAAAAAAATTTACTATTATTAATTAGCTCAAAACTAGGAGGATTAGTTTGAACATTTTAATTATATTTTCATAATAATTATATAAAATTAAAGTTGTCATTATGAAAAAATTTAACCTTATTTTAGAAACTTTATCTCATCAAGATATAATTTTAGGGAAAATAATAGATGCCACTAAACCTATTGAATATAAAAATGCAAATAATGAATTTTCTTCATTAGTAAAAATTATAATTGGTCAACAATTATCAGGTTCAGCAGCAAGAAATATCCTAAATCGAGTTGAAACATTATATGGAAGCAAAACATTTAACCCTAAAAATATGTTTTTTATTAGTAATGAAAAACTAAAATTATGTGGTATTTCAGATGCTAAAATTTGTTATATCAAAGGTTTATGTAAAGTCATATTGGATAATCCAAATTATTTTCTAAATTTTAAATGTATGAATGAAAATGAAATTTTAAATAATTTATGTAAAATTAAAGGTATAGGGATCTGGACAGCGTCTATTTTTGTCATGGGTACATTAAATTTTGAAAATATTTTTCCATATGGAGATGCAACCTTATCCAAAGCAATAAAAAGAATCTATGGTGAAAAAAAGTTATTGGATTCAATTATTTGTAATTGGCATCCTTATAAGAGTTATGCTTGTAGGGTTTTATGGCAATGGGTAGATAAAGGTATGCCTAAATATTAATTTAATAAACAAGTACATGAAATGTCAAAAATAAATAAGTATAAAAATTTTATATTTAACATTATGAAGTTTATTACTTTATTTAGAAGCAATATAGTAATTTGGAATCTATTCCGTTACAGTATAATATTTTGAACTGATGAAATAACTTCTCGAAAAATATTATTACTATTATTTGTGTTTCCATCTAATTCCATCTTTATTAACCTTCCACTCCCCTAATTCTTTAATCAACATTTCATAATTATCTGTGATTTGTTTTCTTGTGAACCATCCTTCTATTTTCAAATTTACATAACCAGGTTTTCTTTTATGAAATATTCTTTGAAAACTATTAGTTGGATCATTCAAAAAATCGTCGTCTATTTCTCTTAATATTTTTCCTTGAAAAACCTCATTTGCTTCACAATTAAATATCTCCGATAATTTCTTCAGATGTTTATTGGGATCTGAAACACCTTTTTCAATTCTAGAATACTGAGATTGAGTAATACCAAGAAGTTTAGATATTTCTTGTTGACTATATCCAAACTGAACTCTTCTTCTTTCAAGTGGATTAATAATATTTTTTATATTATTCATAATTAATACTATTATGTATTATTATGATTTATGTCAACTGATTATTAAAACTTTTGATTTTAAAGATAAGTATAATTCTTAATTATTTTTTACCCCATACCCAAACCATTCATTCTCAGTTGAATATAATAAGAATTATATATGGTATTTATCGATTCTATATTAAATTTAATGTTGTAATTGAAACTAAACAACTATCCATAAAAACACTAAATCTTCAAAGAGATATGTAATTAAAACTTATCAAATAACTATCTGATATAAGTTCGGAAATAAAAAACTGATTTTTGAAATTAGAATAACATTCTTATATTCAATGGTTTTAACTGGACAACAAAGTTTGTTTATATGAATAGACAAAAAGATTAAAAACATTGAAAAAATTTAAAGATTGTAAAATAATTAATTTAAAAGAACATTTAGTAATAATATAAATTAAATTTTTAAGAATGTGAAATGAAATTATTTTTTATAATAACTGTGATACTTTTAATACAGTCTTTTCCATCTTATGGAAGTGTAGATGGTAAAGGAATTGTTTGTAAGTGTTTAGACTGTAAGTTAGAACATTTAGACCCTTCTTCATATATGCCAAATAATGTACCAACAGAAATTGGATTTCATTTTAAAATTAATAAAGTAGCAATATATTATATAAGAAAAATTGGTGATAAAATTAAAGTAGGTGAGAATACTAAAACAACTCTGCGAAAGAAAAAAAGATTTTTTTCTGATGAAAATGAAATTAAATGGACCTATAAAGATAGTTTAAATATTTACGCTTATTCTTTAGATAGAAAAACATTAATTCTAAGTAAAATGAATATTACAAAAACTGAAAAATATAATATTAGAAAGTGTGAGCCATTTTCAGAAATTGAATTCTTTAATAAAATGAATAAATTATCTGAAAATTATCAAAATGCTTATAATAAAAAACCAAATAAAAATAAAATATAATTGAGAAAAGAAATAAAATTATTTTATAAAGTTGTGAGTGTAGAAACACTATTGTGGTGTTTATTAATTATAGGGACATTGTTTTTAGTTTGAATTAGATAATACATTATGATCAATTAAGTTAATATATCATTCTAAATAAAGTATGTTACTGTAGAATGACCCATTTATAATTATATTTAAATTTTAGCTAGATTAATTAGATTAGGTATATTTTTTTTAAATTTAAAAAAACCTTTCGTAGCATAAGGGAAAGCATTACGATCCCAATCTCTTAAGAAAAAATTATATTGAATATTTAATTGTTTTAATTTGTTTTTAAATTTTTCAATGTTAAAAATTTTATTTCCTACAGTTTCATACGGTAAGATTAAATTTTTGATTTTTTTATTAGCTAACCAATTAAAAATTTGATTATGATTTTCTGTAATTTCAAAATTTTTGTTATTTTCTATAATATCTTGGATAATATTTTTGTTGAACTCATTTATCAATTTATTCTCATGTTCATTTGAATAAACGCAACATTCATAAGTTATTTCCTTATTTTTAAAAATATGATTCAGAGATAAATCATTTCTGTTTAAAATGATTCCTATGTTATCAAAATTTTTAAATTCAATTTTTTCAGGTTTTATAAATGTTAATACATGACTACTATTCTGTTCTATATAATTTAACTTTACCTTTTCATTAAGCTGACCAATGGGGTTGAACCTACCATTTGTAAAGTGGTTTATATTATCCGACAACGCTAAATATGGCTTATTGATTGTTTGCAAACCTGCCACCCATCGCCATCCTAAGGTATTTGAAGCAGGACAAAAATCTAGTAAATTTCTTTTAAAAAATTCAGCACCAGATTGCCAGCTATAACCTAAGGTAAAAATCCAAATACTAGCAAACCACATTCGAGAGTGATTGTGCAAATATCCAGTATCAATTAATTCTTCTTTCCATTTATCAAAACATTTTATTCCAGTTTTCTTTGGCAAGAGTTGATGTTTACTAGTATCTAAATATTCATGATATATCCAAGGATGTGATTCTAACCAACCTCTCCAATATGTTCTCCAGAAAATTTCTTCAATAAATTTTTCAATATTTTTTATATTATTTTTACTAACTGCGATTTTTAAAACTTCTTCTTCACTTATAAATCTTGTTCTTAAATAAGGAGATAGTTTAGAAACATTTTTATGAGGGGGGCCAAAGTCAAAATTTCTTTTTTTTGAATAATTTGATAGTTCATTTTCACTAAAATTAATTATGTTTTTAATTAGCTGAGATCTTGATGTTGTAAACATTTTCATTTAATCAAATATTCATAACTAAAAAATAGGTAAATATTAAAATTAATATAACGATCATAGTTAATGATCGTCTTAGAAATAAATACCAAATAGGAAATTTAAAATATTTTATAATAAACTCATCAACAAATTGAACAATGATATAGCATAACGCTAAAATAATTATTGTTATGTTGTGATTAAAAATTAAAATTAAACCACTACACAATGAAGGGATAATTGACCAGCATATGATGTATGTTTTAACTTTTTCAGATATTAAATTTTTATGACTGTCATTGAGAATAATTCCCCAATATACAGCACCTAAGAATGTTAAAATAACTGAACCATAATATTTTGGTAAATTGATTATAAAAAATAAATTATCTTTATTTAACAATAGATCAATTAATCCAAAGAAAAATGGTAACAAACCTAAAATACTTAAAAGAATAATTAATTTTGAGTTTAGATTTTTGAAATAAAAATGATTTAAACAATTCATTACTGTCATACTTATTTTATAATAAAAATTATTTTTTTTAATATAATATAATATTTTATTTATAGTTTCGAAAAGTATTATTTATGAATAGATGCAACGTTTGTAGAAGTCCTAAGCCTAATTTGTTTTTAAAATTAGGGGCATTAGTATATTGGGAATGTCATATTTGTGGTGCAAAATTTTTAGATCCAAAAAATTACGTATCCATTAATTATGAAAAAAAACATTATTTAAAACATAATAATTCAACAACTGATATAAATTATAAAGCTTTTCTTTTAAAATTAATTGAACCGATGATAGATAAAATTTCAACTAACGACATAGGCTTAGATTATGGTTGCGGGTTTGCTCCTGCATTAGCAAACATATTAAAAAGTAATGGATTTAAAGTAGAGTTATATGATCCATTTTTTTTTCCTAATAAGGAAGTTTTATTAAAAAAATATAATTTTATTACTTGTTCTGAGGTAGTTGAACATTTTTTTAATCCTTATGAAGAATTTGATAAAATTAATGATCTGCTAGATAATAATGCTTGGTTTGGTGTGATGACTACATTTCTTCCAAAGAATGATCAGTTTGAAAACTGGTATTATAGAAGAGATCCAACACATGTTGTTTTTTATAAAAAGCAAACCTTTCAGCATATTGGGTTTCAAAGGAATTGGCAGGTATTTTTCCCAGCAGAAAATATAGTTCTTTTTCATAAAAAATAATTTAATATTTATTTGTATATGTTATGTATAGCATATTAAAATTTTCGGTTAATTTGATGAAAAGATTAAGAATAAAAACATCTTGTGGCATTGAAAAGCATAATAAATTAAAGATGAATAAAACTTTCTTGGGTAAACTGCGTTTTTACTGGTTCAATTTTTTTGCAATTTTAAGAGACTTAAATAAATAATGCAAAAAAAATCAAAAGATGAAAAACCTCTTTTTGATGGAGATGATTATCTTTTCAAAAGATATTTAAAAAATTGTGATGTTTACTTTGAATATGGAGTTGGCAACTCTACTATTTGGGTATTAGAAAACACATCATGTAAAATAATATCTGTTGATACAGATAAAAAATGGATTAACAAAATTAATGCATCCAAAAATAAAAAAAGAATAGATATTAATTGGATTAATCTTGGTGAAATAGGAAATTGGGGGCGACCTAAAACCTATAAATACAGGAAATATTTTATTGATTATATCAGTAATGTTTGGAATTTTGATCTTAAAGCCGATGTAATTTTAGTTGATGGAAGGTTTCGTGTAGCTTGTTTTTTGTTTAGCCTCATTAATGCAAAAGAAGGTAGTATAATAATTTTTGATGACTATGTAGATAGACCTCACTATCATGTTGTTGAAGAGGTTTTAAAAATATATAAAAAATGTGGTCGCCAAGTATTTTTTAAAGTTCCTCAAGTATTTAATAAAAAATTAGCCGAAAAGTTATTAAAAGAATTTATATATGTTATGGATTAGTTATTTATACTTTCATCCAACACTCTTGTAAAAGCCTTAGGTTGATATTTGAAATCACCAATATTTCTGAAGCTAAATGTCAAATAAACAGAGTCTTCAGGTAATATATCTCTATCGGCAACCCCACCAGTACTTTTATACTCAAATAAAATAGTTAGGCAGTTGTCAAACATATAACCAGTACCAGCATATTCTAATCCTAGAGTTTCAGAAATTAGTTCTTCGTCGTCATTTTTCAGATCATATTTTCTTGAATAGCTTGTTTTCCAATTTGAAAAGTTTTTTGATAAAGCTAATACTAATTCTTCTCTGTCATTATTATTGGAAACAAATTCTTTATTAACTGATCTATGATTAGCAGAATATGACCAACCATCAATAGATCCGTTGAATTGAAAATCTGAGGTGTCAGATTTTAAATCATGATGATTATAAAGAGAAAACCAGGAAAAATTATATATCTTATTTATATTCCAGCTTATTGTGTTAATTATATGAGATTGCCTATCTTTATTAGCAATAGAAATATTTTTTTGGGTGCCACTTAATTTTTGGCTTTGTCCAACAAAAAAATTCAAATCACCCAAATTTTCTGTCATTGCTAGAGCAGTAAAACCAAAATTTAATCTATCGTTTGACTGTATATTATCCCTTCCTTGATATTGATTATTTAAAAATAAGTTAGCTTGATCTAAAATAAACTCAGAAGAATCTCTGTTAGGAACTTCGTCTGTTCTATCAGTAGTAAGAACAGAGCTTAATTGAATTTTAGGTTCTATTTTAAAACTAGTGTTTTCATTTATAAAATTAAACTGGTTACTTGCAGCTATAGATAATCCAGATGAAATTCTATCAATATATCTATTATTATTTGTATCGGTTGACGGTCTTCCTTGTATAGAATATAGATCAAGGCCTATATTAGCATCAGTGTCTAATAATAAATTTCCAAAATATAATTTCTTGTTTATATTTCCAAAACCAGACCATCTTTTTATATCGTAACTTTCATCATTATATATCGAATGAGCATTAAGTTTAATATCATAATTAAAAGCATGCTTTTCATTAGTATTAAAAATGTGATGCGATACTGAGGGGGCTAAAACAGGTTCGTTATCACTGCTTGTTTCATCAAGGTTTTGGATGTTGTAAATTTGGATATTTGATATTGAATTTTCATTTATTTTTTCTAATTCAACATAACTTTTATAACTTGTGTCATTATCAAATCCATATCTTCTCATAAATGTTTCTTGATCAGCATACTTACCTTCAATTGTCATATTCCATTCATTTTTTAAAGAAGATGTGGCTTTTAAATTTATAGCAAATACATCGTCACCATTTGATTTGTTAGTGTTCAAATTTCCTTTATAAATATTTGTTTGCAAATATGTATTATCATATCGTTTTCTAATATTTAATTGGTCTGAATGACCAGTTTTTCCATTTTGGTGAGTGGTAAATGTCATGTCCCATGTTGGATCATTTTCAGGAGCATAATAATATGGAACTTTTATATGAAATCTATTTCTATTTGAGTATCCATAAGTAGGTGTAAGAAAGCCTGACCTTCTTTTAACTGTCCAATCAGGAAAACTTAGATATGGTAAGTAATACACAGGTAAAGAAAATATCTTCATTACTGGGTGCTTGAGGTAAATAGTTTGTGTTTTTGGATCATGTTGAATTTGTGTAGATTCTAATCTCCATATAGGTGTTTCTTGTTTTTTTAAGTCACATTCACAAGCTGTATATACACCTTCGTTAAAGAAAGTTTCTCCATCATCATTTTTTTCAAATTTTTTAGCACTTACATTTGATTGATCTTTTAATTTGCCAAAAAGTGGAATTGCAACAACAGACTTAAATTCATTAGTTAAAACCACCTCATTAGATTCATATATAGAACCATCTTTTTCTGTTAATACAACTTTGCCTGTTGCTACAGCTTTATCAATATTTTGATCGTAAACCACCTTATCTGCAATAATTTTTCTATTTTCATTTATTATTACAACATTTCCTGAAGCCGTAACTATTTTGTTTTTTTCATCTACCTTTATTGAATCACTCGTAAATTCTATTTCTTTGGTATTTGGAGATAAATCATTTTTGGCTTCTCCAAAAGATTTACTGGAGAGCATGATTATTAATATAAAGAATATACTTAAAATTTTCATTTTTTCTTACTTCAATTATTAAAAATAAAATTAATTTATTTAATTAGTTAAAATTCAAAATAGTACTTTCCCTGGGTTCATTATTCCTTGTGGATCTAATTGATTTTTAATTATCCTCATAATTGAATATGCTACTTCATCTTTATGGGTTTTTAAACTATCTTTTTTCAACTGGCCAATTCCATGTTCAGCAGAAAATGAACCATTATAATTATGAACAATTTTGTATAGTTCTTTTGTTAACTCTAAACTTTTTCCTTCAAACCCATCAGGCAAAGATCCGTTCCCAAAAACATTATAGTGAAGATTACCATCGCCTAAATGACCAAAATAAATTGTTTTAAGGTTAGGTAAAAAATTAGAAATCATAACTTGTGCATCTTTATGGAAATTATCAATTGATTCAACTGGTAAAGATATATCATGTTTTAAACACTTTATTAGATTTGAATTTTCAAGCTCTTTTTTTTCAGACTCAGCGGCTGCTTCTCTTATAGACCACAGTGCTTTTTTTTGATTTTCATTTATACAAATAGTGGCGTCAGAAATTAGATTAACTTCAAAACATTTTTCTAACACATCTTCAATTGATTTTATAATTTGAACTTCACCATTTTTCTGAGGAGTAATTTCATTGTCAGAAAAACTAGAAACATCTATTAAAATGCCCATTTCAGGCATTTTTTCAAGGGGCATAATAATATTATCAATATTATTTTTTGCAACTTCCCAAAAACTTTTTGGCATAAGTTCAAAAGATTCAATTCTGTCTGGGAAATGAGCTTTGAAAGTATTTAATAACTTCACCGCATTACAAATCTCATTTGCTTCTACAAATAAGGTCGTAATCATTTTAGGTAATTGGAAAAGTTTTAGAGTTGCAGCTGTAATGATTCCAAGTGTTCCTTCAGCGCCTATAAAAAGATTTTTTAAATCATAACCTGTATTATCTTTTTTAAGTTCTGAAATTAAGTTCATAATTTTACCACTTGGCAAAACAACCTCTAGACCAAGGCAGAGTTCTCTAGTATTTCCATACTTTAAAACATTTACACCACCTGCATTAGTAGATAAATTGCCACCAATCAAGCATGAACCTTGAGCCCCTAAACTCAAAGGAAAAAATAAATTCTCTTTTTCCACAACATCATGAATTTGACTTAAAACAACTCCAGATTCCACTGTTATTGTTTGAGATTCTTTATTAAATTGTCGAACTTTATTCATTTTCTCAAATGAAACTACGATTGACGTGCCACTATTATCTGGTGTTGCAGCTCCACAAAGACTTGTATTTCCGCCCTGAGGCACCACACCAATTTTATTATCATTAGCAAGTTTCAAAATACGTGAAACTTCTATCGTGCTGGTTGGTTTTAATATTGCAGCAGCATCTCCTTTATATTGACCTCTCCAATCTTGAACATATTTAATATGATCATTTTTTGTGAATATTGGTTTATGTTTTAAATTTAGTGATTTAAGCTTTATTTCTAAAGAAGTATTTTCCATTTTCTCTAATTCTTAAAAGATGCTCTTTTTAATCTATCATTTATTGCAATACCAATGCCCTTCATGGGAATAGGCATAACTTGAATATTTTTAACTCCAAATGAATCTAGATATCGCAGACCAGAATATAACAAATTACAAGCTTGAAATAAATTTCCACTTGGACTTAAGTTAAACATAATCTTTTCTTTCTGCAATGTTTTTGGAAGATTTCCAAAAGTTAGCCAAGCACTATCACTAACATGTGACTTTTGATTTATATAGACATTAGCTTTTGGAGAATAATGGCTTTTCATTTGCCCAGGTGATATTAATTTATTAAAGTGTTGAGGACCTAAAATGTCTGAATTAAATATATCTGAAATCATTTCTGAAGTTACATAACCATGTCTAAGTATAATTGGAAGATCGCCTCTACAATCAACTACTGTTGACTCGATACCAACTTCACACGATCCATAATCAATTATTTTAGATAAATTCCAACCTTTTCCTCTGAATTTAGGTCCAAAATCATCTTTAACGTGACTGATTTCTGTTGGGCTCACGCCACCAGATTTATTTGCACTTGGAGCTAAGACAGGTGTTTTTAACTGCTCCAACATATCTCTGGCAAAAGGATGAGATGGTACTCTAATAGCTATAGTACTTTTACCTTGGGATAATAATTTTGCTAAATTATTTTGTTTTGTCTGTAAAATGACGGTTAATGGACCAGGCCAATATCTTTTTGTTAAGATATCTGCAGCACTTGTAAATTCACCATATTTTTCTGCTTCTTTTTTATCAAAAGTATGAACAATTAGAGGATTGTTTGATGGTCGTTTTTTTGCATCATATATACTTTTAATGGCTTTTTTACTATTACCTATAGCTCCAAGTCCATAGACAGTTTCTGTTGGAAACACTACCAAATTTTCTTTTTTTAATTCAGTAATACTTTCTTGTAAATCTTTGTCATAATTATCAAAGTTTATGTTTTTTAACTTTATTAAAAATGTATTAGGTATACTCTGTGTTTTCCCGTGAGCAAGAAAAATATTATTTAGGAACTTCATTTTTCCATATTTAATTTCAATACCAGAATCAGAAATCACGTTACCACCAGCGGATTTTAAAATACTATGACCTGCTGCAATATCCCATTCCATAGTAGGTGTTGTTCTTGGATAAAAATCTACCTTGCCTTCAGCTAAATAACACAATTTAATACTAGATCCTATGTCTTGATATGAGAGTGGTTTAACAAAAGAGATCCAATCCTCTAATACTTTTGATCTATGATTGAAACTGCTGAGAGTTCTAAGTTTTTGATAATTTATTTCTTTACATTGTATTCTTTGAGAAAAGTAAAAATCTTGATCTTTATCTAATCTCCATGCCTTATTATTAAAATTGTACCAAATTGTTCCTGTTGTTGGTTGAGCAATTAAACCAAAAATGGGTGAGTTGTGTTTTATAAGAGCAAAATTAACAGTAAAATTTGGGCTTTTATTTATAAATTCTTTTGTTCCATCTATAGGATCAATTAGCCAAAAATATTTTTTGTTTTTAAAAATATGTTTTGAATTATAAAACTCTTCACTAATGATTTCTATACTCGGGAATAATTTTTGTAGTCCGTAAACAGCAATGTTGTTAACTTTAATATCAGCATTTGTTAATGGTGAATTATCATCTTTATAACTTACTGATTTATTATCAAATTTTTTGAAATGATAAAGAGCACATTCATTACATTCCTTTGCTAATTCAATTATTTTAACTAATTTATTTTTAGTGATCATGATTTTGAAGATTTTATCTTAGTTTTATTATAAAAATGCCAAAGGAACAAGGCAGCTGCGCCTCTGTAAGGTTCCCAATTTTTTCCTAATTTTTCCATTTCGACTTGATTTGGTCTTTTAATCAAATTCAACAATATTTTAACAGATTCTTGAAGCGCCAAGTCAGCTGACGGCCAAGCATTTACATCTTGTAAGGCAAAGATTTTGAAGTTGTTAATCGTCCATTGCCCAATTCCCTTTATTGGTAGTAACACATCGGTCACCTCTTCACTTGAAAGTTTATCTAGTGAACTTATAACTAATTGCTTATTTAATGACAATGTAGCTAAATTCTTAATGTAGAATGATTTTTGTGTAGATAACCCAAAATGCTTTAGTTCTTCAATACTGGCTCTTGATAAAATCTCTTCATTCAACATATTATTTTGAGTAAGTTTTTTATATATTTTTTTTGCAACATTTGTTGAGATTTGTTGTCCTATTATTATTTTTACAATGCTCTTAAAATTTTTTCTTATGGCTCGATTTTCTGGCAATCCAAACTCATCAAATATTTTTTTGAAGTTATTATCTATTTTTGTGATCTCGTAAAATGCAGTCAGCATTTTACTATTCCATTTTAAATTCATTTTTAATAACTATATATATAAAAAAATTATAATTAACATAAAGAAAAATTATTTTGAAAGAAAATATAAGAAATAAAAAAATATGGGATCTCCCATTGAGGTTGTTTCACATTAGTTTAATTATTCTTGTCATAGGTTCTATATTATCAGCAAAATTAGATATGTTAAATCTACATCAATATTTTGGTGTAGCATTGCTAGGTTTGATTTCTTTTAGGATTCTATGGGGATTTTTTGGTACTTATTATTCGAGATTTAAAAGCTTTAACCTTTCAATAATTGATGCTTTATTCCAATTTTCAAAAATTAATAGCATTACATCAGTTAGAACTCCGATAGGATGCTATTCTACTCTAATATTTATAATAGCTTTATTATCAATATCTGTATCAGGTTTGTTTTCAAGTGATGATATTTTATATGACGCACCACTTGCTTTTCTTATACCAAATCATACTAGTTATTTGACCTATATTCATAATATTCTTCACTATTTATTATATAGTTTAATTGGAATACACATCATAGCTATTATCTATTATCAATTTTTTAAAAAAATGAAAATTATACAAAGAGTTATAGATGGCTACTCAAGAATTGAGATATCAAACATTGTTTCAATCAATGAAAAACCATTAATAGGTATTCTTTTATTATTAATTTTGACTTTTTTACCAGTTCTTATATTACTGTTTTTTTAATTAACTTATCCAATATCAGCTTTAAATCCAGCCGCTTCGATTCCAAAAACAGCAGCAATTTCATCATTGTCGGATGTGTCACCTGATATACCTAAAGAACCTATAATATTGTTATTTTTGTCCCTCATCAAAACACCTCCTGGGACTGAAACTAGTTCACCATTTGTAAGTGCGTTAACAGCATTAATGAAATAAGCTTGCTGTTCAGCTCTATTAAATAATGCTCTTGATCCCATCCCCATTTGAAAAGCTCCATTTGCTTTACCATGTGCAATCTTAAAACGTAAACTGCTAATTCCATCTTCTCCTAAACATGCTTTGATTGCACCACGATGATCTAATACGACAACCATTATAGGATTAATTTTAATTTCTCTTGCTTTTTTAATCGAGTTTTGGATTATCAAATTTGCTTTTTCTAGGGTAATTTGTTCCATAATTATTTCAGACATATAAATTCTCCATATTAGTTTAGAAATTTTAAATTTTTTTTAACTTATATACTTATTTATGCTAATAAACGTAAATCTTCTATATTTAAATTTTAAATAAATCAAAATGTCACCTAAATCAAATTATCTTAATTTTTTAAAACTAAATGAAAAAAAACTAAATGCACTAGATGCTAAAGTTGTAGTTGCTTTTTATAAATTTTTTGAAGTTCCAGATACTCTTGCATTTCAAAATTCATTAAAATCAATTTTCAACATGACTGAAGTAAAAGGTACAATTTTAATAGCAAAAGAGGGTATTAATGGAACAATAGCAGGAAAAACAAATGAGATTACATTTGTATTAGAAAAACTCTGGTGTTTAGATTTTTTAATTGATTTAGAGCCTAAATACTCGTTTGCCTATCAAAACCCTTTCTTCAGAATGAAAATAAGACTAAAAAAAGAAATTGTTACTCTTGGATTGCCACAAATTTCACCCAACAAGAGTGTTGGAAATTATGTTAAGCCAGAAGATTGGAATGATTTAATTTCAGATAAAAATTTGTTGTTAATTGATACAAGAAATAGTTATGAAGTATCAATAGGCTCTTTCGAAAATGCTATCAATCCAAATATAAAAAATTTTAGAGAATTTCCAGATTGGGTTGCTAAAAATTTAATAAAAAAAGATCTTGAAACTAAAAATAGAAAAGTTGCTATGTTTTGTACTGGTGGTATTAGATGCGAAAAATCTACATCTTATTTAAAGTCTCTTGGTTTTGAGGAAGTATATCATTTAGAGGGTGGAATTTTAAAATATCTTGAGAAAATACCAAAAAATGAAAGTAAATGGAATGGTAGTTGTTTTGTATTTGATTATAGAGTTTCTGTTGATCACAACTTAGAACTAGGTCATTATGAAATGTGCTTTGCTTGTAGAATGCCTATAAGTCAAAATGATAAAATGCATAAGTATTTTGTCCAAGGAGAGAGTTGCCATCATTGCTTTAAATCTTCAAATGACAAACAAAAAAAGAGATTTAAAGAAAGACAAAAACAAATTGAACTTTCTAGAAAAAAAAATCAATCTCACATTGGCCAAGCTAAAACTTGAGATTTAGTCAAACAAACTTAGGACTGTTTCTGGAGGCCTTCCAATAACTGATTGGACTAGCTTATTATTTTGATATTTACAAATTATTGGCCTTTGCAATAAAATTGGAAATTTATAAATATAATTAATTATTGCATCTTTAGACAAATCTTTTTTTGTTAATTTCAATTCTTTATATGAAATTTCATTCGTTCTTATTATTTCGTCTTTAGATATTTTATTTAAGCCTAGTATAGATTTGAGTTCAACAATATCAATTCCATCTTCTAAGTATTTTATTATTTTAAAGTCTTTGGTTTTAGAATTGAGAATTTCCAATGCTTTTCTGGATTTTGAACATCTTGGGTTATGATAAATATTAAAATTAATCTTTGTCATAACAAACCCCCATTTCCCATATGATTTATGTCGTCCAAAGAAATTTTTAAGTCACATAATTTTCTCCATAGAATCCAATCAACTCCATTTTCTTTTTTTGATCTTGCACACCCAGGCATCCCAATTATTGAAATATGTTTTTTTGGAATCACAATGTCAGCTAGCAGAATTAAATTTCCAGGTTCAACTGGCATTCCCAAACGTAAAATCGTACCATTAATCTTAATTATTGACTTAGGTATTATATCATTAATGTCAGATATAGCAGATGTTCCGAAAATTAAAATTATATCTGCATCTTCATTAACACTTTTTTTTAATTGTTCACATATAGATTTAAAATCATGGGAACATTCTTTTTCTACGATTTTATTAATTCCACAAGATAACAACCTATCCTTTGTAGCTTCTAAAGTTTTTTCTAAAATTTTTGCACGAGTATTTTGATTAGTTGTTTGAATAAGATGAATATTCTTTTTTTGAAAAGGTAAAATTTTAAAACAATCTCGAGAAACTTTGATTATATTTTGAAGATAATTTTTTTTAATTCCAAAAGGAATAGCTTTAATTGATGCAACTATCTGATTTTTCTTGACCTTTGAAAACGCTTTTAAAGAAGCTATGCCAACGTCATTTGTTACTGAATTAATAGAAAACAGTTGGCTTGGTTCAAATGTTATTATCCCATCAACACTGGATATTAAGTTACATCTTCCATTTTTGGGGCCTTGAATTTTAATATTTGATTTCTTTGAAGTAATAATCTTTTTTGATATCTCATGAACCGCTGAGTTTTCATCAATTTCATCATTATCCAACTTAGCACAATTTATATGTTCAACGTTATTTAACAACAAAAGATCAAGTAAATTTTTGTTAATAACTGTTCCTTTTGAAATTTTTATTTTTTTTTTATTTTTATAAATTTCAATGGAGGATGATAGAATTCCACCTAAAGATGACCTAGTTTTTACTTCACCAAAAAACATTTTATTCCTTATTGACAGTTATACAGCTAAATAACATATAGTATCTTGATATAAATGTTAAATAATTTGACTTTTATATATAAAAAATCTTGACGATATGGCTTTCTAGGGATATCTAAACAATTATGTATGTATGGGGCTGTAGCTCAATTGGGAGAGCGCCTGCTTTGCAAGCAGGAGGTCGTCGGTTCGATCCCGTCCAGCTCCACCATATTTTATATTTAAAAAGCTGAGAGTGAATTATGGCTGTACCAAAAAGTAAAATTACTAGATCTAGAAGAGGCATGAGGCGTTCTCATGATTCCTTAAGTCCTGATGCGTATGTTGAAAGCAAAGATACTGGTGAACTACATAGACCTCATCATATTGACCTGAAAACGGGCATGTACAAAGGTAGACAAGTATTAAATGTTAAGTCAAAGACTTAACTTTATAAATTTTATCAAAGAATTTAAGGTAAAAAAAATGTCTAGCAAAAAAAAAGATGAAGTCAAAATAGATAACACTATTTCTAAAACAAAAAACTCAAATAATATTAAAGTTTTCAGGGATCCTTTATTTAATATAGGAGATATTGTAAAGCATCGTATTTATCCTTTTAGAGGTGTTATTGTAGATGTTGATCCAGAATTTGCAAATACTGAAGAATGGTATCAATCTATACCTGCAGAAATTAGGCCCTCTCGAAATCAACCTTATTATCATCTGATGGCTGAAAATACAGAAACTTTTTACACAGCTTATGTTTCTCAGCAAAATCTAGTAGATGATGGTGAAAATGGTCCACTTGAACATCCAGATTTGGATGAAATTTTCAGTGGCATGAAAAAAGGAAAATATCACTTAAGAAATGAAGTTAGAAATTAATTTTAACTTTAATCTTTAATTAGTACTAGAAGTGTACTATATAGAGTGTATGATAAAACTCAGTAAAATGACCGATTACGCTGTTGTATGCCTCGGCACGTTAGCTAGAAGACCTGGGTATTATATGTCGGCGACTGAATTATCAAAAGAAACTGGACTAGCATTATATACAGTTCAAAAGCTGTTAAAATTACTAGTTTCAAAAAGTAATTTTATTAAGGCAAATCGTGGATCACTTGGTGGTTACATGTTAAACAGAAATTCGTCAGAAATTTCAGTTGTAGAAATTATAGAAGCGCTCGATGGGCCTATAACTTTAACATCTTGTGTTAACAAATCTGAGAGTTTTTGTGAAGCCAGTGATATTTGTTTTTTAGGTGGAAAATGGAACAAAATTAATGAAATTATTAGAAAATCTTTAAAAGATATATCTTTAAAAGAACTTTTAAGTTACGAAAATCCATTTTTAATAAATGATAATAAAGATATTTTGATTGATAAAATTAATTAAAAGGAAATCAAATGGTTGCTACACAAGAAACAATTGATAAAGTAAAGGAAGTTTCTAGTACTTATAAATATGGTTTTGTTACTGACCTTGAAGCTGAAAAAGCTCCACTTGGACTAAGTGAAGATATTGTTAAGTTTATTTCACATAAGAAAAAAGAGCCTAGATGGTTATTGGAATGGAGGCTAAAAGCTTATAAAAAATGGCTTTCAATGGAAGCACCTAATTGGGCTATGGTTGATTTTCCTAAAATTAATTTTCAAGACATTTATTATTATTCAGCTCCTAAAACCAAACCAAAATTAAATAGTCTTGATGAGGTTGATCCAGAATTATTAAGGACTTATGAAAAATTGGGTATACCAATTAAAGAACAAGAAGTGTTAGCAGGCGTTGCTGTAGACTATGTATTTGATTCTGTTTCAGTAGCAACCACATTTAGAGAAAAATTAGCTAAAGAAGGTATAATTTTTTGTCCTATTTCTGAAGCAGTTCAGTCTCATCCTGAAATTGTAAAAAAATATATTGGATCAGTTATACCAATTAGCGATAATTATTATGCTGCTTTAAACTCTGCTGTTTTTACAGATGGGTCTTTTGTCTACATACCAAAAGGCGTTACGTGCCCTATGGAGTTATCAACCTACTTCAGAATTAACGAACAAAATTCTGGACAGTTTGAAAGGACCCTTATTATTGCAGAAGATAATACATATGTATCTTATTTAGAAGGATGTACTGCCCCACAAAGAGATGAAAATCAACTTCACGCAGCAGTAGTAGAATTAGTTGCTATGAATAACGCAGAGATAAAGTATTCAACAGTTCAGAACTGGTACCCAGGTGACAAAGAAGGTAAGGGTGGTATTTACAATTTTGTTACTAAAAGAGGAAATTGTCTTGGAAAAAAATCTAAAATTTCATGGACTCAAGTAGAAACTGGTTCTGCTATCACATGGAAATACCCTTCATGCGTTCTTAAAGGTGATGATTCTGTTGGCGAATTTTACTCAGTAGCTGTTGCTAACAACGCACAACAAGCTGATACTGGTACAAAAATGATCCATATTGGAAAAAATACAAAATCAACAATTATTTCAAAAGGAATTTCAGCTGGTAAAGCTCAAAACACTTATAGAGGACAAGTTCAAATCCAAAAAAATGCAAAAGGCTCAAGAAATTTTACTCAATGCGACTCTTTACTAATTGGTGATAAATGCGGAGCACATACTGTACCTTACATTAATCAATTCACACCTCATGCTCGGGTTGAACATGAAGCAACAACTTCAAAAATATCTGAAGATCAGCTTTTCTATTGTTTACAAAGAGGTCTTGATACTGAACAGGCCACATCATTAATCGTCAATGGTTTTTGTAAAGAAGTTATGAAAGAACTACCCATGGAGTTTGCAGTTGAAGCACAAAAACTCATAGGAATCAGTTTGGAAGGCTCGGTAGGGTAATTTAAAATAGTTAATTTATATTGGAAGAAATATGTCACTACTTGAAATTAAAAATGCTAAACTAAAAATTGATGATAAAGATATTCTAAAAGGTTTATCTTTAACAGTAAACAAGGGTGAGGTTCATGCTATTATGGGACCTAATGGCTCAGGTAAAAGTACTTTATCATACATGTTAGCCGGAAGAGATGGCTATGAATTAGAAAGTGGAGAAGTTTTTTTAGAGGGTAAATCTTTGTCGGAGATGGAGGCTGACGAGAGAGCAAGATCTGGTTTATTTTTAGCCTTTCAATATCCTGTTGAATTACCAGGTGTAGGTGGGATGAGTTTTTTAAGAGAAGCTGTTAACTCTAGAAGAAAGTTTCTAGGAGAGGAAGAGCTAGATCATTTAGCATTCGTTAAAGAAGCTAGAAAAGTTGCTTCAAAAATGTTTGTTAAAGATGAGATGTTAAAAAGAGCTGTAAATGTTGGTTTCTCTGGTGGAGAAAAAAAACGTTTTGAAATATTACAAATGGCAATGCTTAAGCCAAAAATTTCAATTTTAGACGAAACTGATTCAGGTCTAGATGTCGATGCATTAAAAATAGTTTCTGATGGAGTAAATGCTCAAAGAAATGATGATAATGCAATAGTTGTAATAACGCATTATCAGAGGCTGTTAGATTACATAGTTCCAGATTTTGTTCATATTTTATCTGATGGTAGTATTATAAAGTCTGGAGGCCCTGAACTAGCATTGGAAGTTGAAAAAAATGGTTATGCAGGTTTGATTAATGCTGCATAATGTTAAAGATAATTATATCACTTCTGTAAAAGAATACGTTAGTCAATTTGAAGAAAAAAGTTTTAGAAAACTAGCATCGAATGATTTCAAAAGTTGGCCCAGTCCTAGAGAAGAAACTTGGAGATTAAGTAGGTTAGGTGTTTTGTCCAGGAAAAAGATAACTCCAATAACACCTAATTTCCAAAAAAAAAATGCTTCTTTGTCAAAGTTTAACGGTTCTAAAATAATAAGATTTGTAGATGGTGCTTTTCGAGAAGATTTATCATCAAAATTACCACCTGGTTCGTCTTTGAATATTTTAGGAGAAGAGGATTCCCTTAGATGCTTTCATAAATTCAAAGATAGTAACTTGAAGGATCATCCTTCTACAAATGTTTCATTTTCATGTACCCCTTCAATAGTAAAATTAACAATTGAAAAAGATGTAAAGTTAAGAGATTTTTTTGAAATAATTTATGAAGGTGGTGATAACAACTTATCTGTTCATCCAGCTTTGTATATAGAATTGAAAGACAACAGTAGCATAAAAGTAATTGAACGATTTAACCATTTAAGTTCTCTCATTATGCCTTTACAATTAGTTGAACTAAAAACAAATGCGTCAATTAATTCACTAAAAATTTTTAATGATGATCAACAATCTTACAATTTGTCAGCTAATTGCGCTTTTTTAGCAGATAAATCTAATTATAACTCTTTTTCTCTAATTAAAGGTGGCTTGTTTACACGCTCAGAAACACATGCTTATCTAAAAGGAGAAAACTGTAATCTAAACCTTAATGGAGTATATTTGTCTTCTAAAAATCAACATCATGACCTAACGACAGCTATTTATCATGACGTACCCAACTGTACTTCAAAACAAATTGTTAGAGGTGTATTGGGAGGGAAATCTACAGGCGTTTTTCAAGGTAAAGTTAGGGTGGCGCCAGATGCGCAGAAAACTGATGGACAACAAATGAGTAGGGCTATTCTTTTATCAGAAAATGCAATTGCAAATGCAAAACCTGAACTTGAGATTTATGCGGATGATGTAATTTGTGCACATGGTGCAACTGTTGGAGAGATAGACGATGAGCAACTGTTTTATCTTAAAAGCAGAGGTATTTCAGAAAAAAAAGCAAAACAAATACTTATAACCGCTTTTCTTAAAGATATCATTAATGAGTCAGTTGAAGGATCTATTCAAAATTTTGTTTTTGAAGAAGCTGAGCTAACGTTGTCAGAAATTATTAGTAAAGAAATATGATTATATGAAAGTATATGATACAAATTTTATTAAAGATCAATTTCCAGCTCTTCAAAGGAAAGTTTGGGATAAAAAACTTGTTTATCTTGACTCCGCTGCATCTATGCAAAAACCTAAAAGAGTATTAGATGCTATAAGTAAAATTTATTCCTTTAATTATTCTAATGTTCACAGAGGTCTTCACAAGTTATCTGAAGAGGCAACTGCCAACTACGAAGGTTCAAGAATAAAAGTAGCTAAATTTATAAATTGCTCTGAAAATGAAGTAATTTTTACATCTGGTGCTACTGCAGCATTAAATCTTGTAGCATATAGTTGGGGAATGAATAATTTATCTGCTGGCGACGAAATAATTATTACTATTGCAGAACATCATGCTAATATAGTCCCATGGCAAATTATTGCAGAACAAAAAAATGTTAAGATAAAAGCTGCACATGTCGATCCAAACTCTGAATTTAATCCAGAAATTATTAGAGATTTAGTCACTGATAAAACTAAAATTATTGCTTTTCCTCATGTTTCTAATGTTTTAGGAACTACTTTCCCTGTTAAAGAAATCTGCGAAATAGCTAAAAAATGTGGAGCAATAAGTGTAGTAGATGGTTGCCAGGGTATTATCCATGAAAAAGTTGATGTAATTGATCTGGGTTGTGATTTTTACTGTTTTTCAGGACATAAATTATATGGTCCTACTGGTATAGGAATTTTGTTCGGAAGGTATAACTTGTTAGATAAGATGCCACCGTTCTTAGGTGGTGGTGATATGATAGATATTGTAAAAATCCAAAAATCTACATATGCTGATCCTCCTTTAAGATTTGAAGCTGGGACACCCCCAATTGTTCAAGCAATTGCTTTAGGAGAAGCAATTGATTGGGTTAATGAAATTGGAATTGAGGAAATAGGCCGTCACGAAAAAAATATTATTGACTATGGTACTTCTCTACTAGACTCAATTAATGGCGTAACTGTATTTGGTAAAGCTCCTAATAAAACAGGTGTTGTATCTTTTACAATGGATTGTGCTCATCCACATGATATTGCTACAATTATTGATAGAGAAGGGATTGCAGTGAGAGCAGGACATCATTGTGCGCAGCCTTTAATGGATGCTTTTAAATTAATTTCAACTACCAGAGCATCGGTGGGAGCCTATTCAACAAAAGAAGATTTTGATCAGTTAGCAAATTCACTTACAAAAGTAAAAAAAATATTTGGTGTGTAATATGAATAGTAATGACAAACTTCCATTATCAGCTTTTATGCCTCATAACCCTTCCTCTGATCCTCATGCACCTTTTATTGCAACAGCAGGTAAAAAAAATAATATATCTATTAGATTAATTGATAAAAGTGAAATAGTCGAGAGCCTTAAAACTATTCATGACCCCGAATTACCAGTAAATATTTATGATTTGGGACTTATATATGATATTAGGTTAATTGATAAAAATGATTTAAAAATTAAAATGTCTCTTACAGCTCCAGGTTGTCCTGTAGCTGGAGAAATGCCAGGACAAGTTGCAAATACACTTGCAAAAATACCAAATGTTGGCTTAATTGAGGTGGAGCTTGTTTGGGAACCTGCATGGACTAAGGATAGAATGAGTGAAGATGCAAAATTGGCACTTGATATTTATTAATTCTCATGGAGCCTAAAATGAATAATGAAAACAAACCTTTATTAACGTTAACAGATGCAGCAGCTAATAGAGTTAAAGATTTAATGAGTAAAGCTGACTCAGAAGTTATTGGTCTTAGAATTGGGATAAAAACAGCTGGTTGTTCTGGAATGAAATATAATGTGGAATACGCAAAGGAAATTAAACCATTTGAAGAGAAAATTATTTCAAAAAATATCACTATTTGTATTGACCCTGCTGCAATAATGTTTTTGATAGGATCTGAGATGGACTATAAAGAACAAAAATTTAGCTCAGGCTTTGAGTTTAATAATCCCAATGAAATTGCACGCTGTGGATGTGGTGAAAGTTTTACTGTAGCATAAAAATTCTAAAAATTTTAGGAATAAACCATGAAAAATGCAGAAGCATTTTCTTCAAGTGATAAAATTTTAACACCACTTAGAACTTTAAATGAATTGTTAAGATTTGTTATTCCAAAAGGCAATAAAGAAATGCCAATTAGAATAACTTTAGCCTTAATATTTTTGATTTTAGCAACACTCGTCAGTGTATATACACCATTCTTATATGGTAAAGCAGTTGATTTAGTTTCTGATAAAAACTCAATAAACTTAAGTTTACTTTGGTTTGTCATTGGATCATATTCCTTAGCTAGATTGGGACAAGTTTTTTTTGATGAAGCTAAAGAGTTTGTTTTTGCAAGAGTTGCACAAAGAGCTGTGAGAGGAGCTGCTCTAAAAGCATTTAAACACATGCATAATTTATCTTTAACTTTCCACTTAAATAGACAAACTGGTGGATTAACTAGAGCTATTGATAGAGGTGCAAAAGGCATTGAATTTTTATTAAGATTTACAGTTTTTGAAATAGTCCCAGTTTTAGTTGAGTTAATTACAGTCGGAATAGTTTTATGGGTAACTTTTGGATTTAGATACTCGGCTATCACAATATTAACAGTTATAATTTACATAGTTTTCACAATTAAGGTAACTGAATGGAGAATCGCCATCAGAAAAAAAATGAACATAGCCGATGAAAACGCATCTACTAAAGCTATAGATAGTTTATTAAATTATGAAACTGTAAAATATTTTAATGCTGAAATTATGGAGGCAGATAGATTTAACAAAGCTATGAAAACTTATGAAGATTCTGCTGTAAAAGCAAGAGCATCTCTATCAATAGTAAATATAGGTCAAGGTGGAATAATAGCATTAGGACTTTTTTTAGTTATGGGTATTGCTGGCGAAGATATAGCAAAAGGGAATATGTCTGTTGGAGATTTTGTGGTTGTTAATACTTTTTTGTTACAATTATATTTACCATTAAACTTTTTAGGTTTTGTTTATAGAGAAATCAGACAATCATTATTAGATATGGGTAGAATGTTTGCTCTTGTTGACGAAAAACCTGATATAATTGATCATGAAAATGCTAATGAATTAATAATTAAAAAAGGAAAAATTGAATTTATCAATGTAAATTTCTCATTTGGCAAACGCAAAATTTTAAAGAACTTAACCTTCAATATAGAGTCAGGAGAAAAAGTTGCTATTGTAGGACCAACTGGTGCTGGTAAATCTACTATATCAAAGCTTTTATTTAGATTCTATGATCCAACTTCAGGTAAAATTTATATTGATGGTCAATGTATATCTGAGTTAACTCAAAATTCTTTAAGATCAAATATAGGAGTGGTTCCTCAAGATACAGTCCTCTTTAATGATACAATTAAATATAATATTGCTTATTCAAAACCTAATTCTTCTATGAAAGAAATTGTTAATGCAGCTAAATTATCTTCTATAGACAAGTTTATTTCAAATCTTGAAGCAGGATACGAAACTGTTGTAGGTGAGAGAGGATTAAAACTATCAGGAGGAGAAAAACAAAGAGTTGCTATTGCCAGGGCCCTTTTGAAAAATCCTCAGATATTTGTTTTTGATGAAGCAACATCTGCACTAGATACAAAAACTGAAAAATCAATTGAAAAATCTCTTAAAAAATTATCCAGTAAAAAAACTACACTTATAATTGCCCATAGATTATCAACAATAATTGATGCAGACAAAATCATCGTACTAGATAATGGCACAATCATTGAAATAGGTAATCATCAAGACCTTATTAACAAGAACGGTTTATATGCCGAAATGTGGATTAGGCAGCAAGAAAACCTCAATTAAAATCAGCCAATAGAAAATTGCTCTCTAAGATATTTATCCTCCATACTGTTTGTCTTGTCATAAAGAATTCTAAGATTTATGTCATTTTTTTGAGAAATAGAAACTTTTGATATATTTTTTACTTCAAAGGCATCAGCACTTGCGCTTACAGGCCTCATTTTAGGATTAATAACATTAAACTCTATTATAGAATTATTTTTGATCAATGCTCCTCTCCATCTTCTTGGTCTGAAAGGACTTATTGGTGTAAGAGCTAAAATTTCTGATCCAATTGGCAATATGGGCCCATGTGCAGATAGATTATAAGCAGTCGACCCAACCGGTGTTGCAACCATAACCCCGTCACACGTTAATTCATTTAATCTTTCTGTATCATCAATTTTAATTGAAATTATAGCACTTTGGTGAGTTCTTCTAAAAATAGCTACTTCATTAATAGCAAGTTCGGTATGTTTTTGATTTTTTGTGTCTAAAGCTATCATTTCAAGAGGGTGAACTATAATCTCGTTAGCTTCTTTTAATCTGTCAATTAGATTTGAATTATTATATTCGTTCATTAAGAATCCTATGTTTCCCCTATTCAATCCAAAAACTGGGATGTTATATAAGATACTTTCACGCATAGCAGCTAACATAGCTCCATCTCCACCAACAGCTACAATAACCTCAGCCTTAGAAACTTCTTCTTGTCCATATAACTTAAGTAAATCATTAGAAACTAGTTTGGCTTTTTGATTTTTAGCAATACTAAAGTGAATCTTCAAAATTTTCGTCCTTTTTGTGGTATTTTAAATAATTTCAAGTTAAAACATATTCATATTAAATGGTGATTTATATGAAAGCAATAGAAACAGCATTAAGTTTAACTCAAGCCTATAAGCTAGGTATTGAGAGATTTGAAAAAATGCTTGGAAATGAATTTACAAAAGCTGTAGAATATATGAATAATTCTTCTACACATATTATTGTTTGTGGGATGGGAAAATCAGGGCTTGTTGGAAGAAAAATATCATCCACACTTGCATCTACTGGAACGCCTAGCATTTTTCTTCATCCAGCTGAAGCTATACATGGAGACTTAGGAAAGGTTCAAAAAAAATCTGTTGTTCTACTAATCTCATATTCAGGAGAAACAGGTGAAATAATTGCTTTAATTCCAGCTTTGAAAAGGCTTGATGTTAATATAATTGCTTTAACTGGAGTTAAAAATTCAACTTTAGCTAACTTATCTGACATAGTTTTGGATACTTCAGTTGATAGAGAGGCATGTCCATTAAATTTAGCACCTACCACATCAACCATGATTACAATGGTTTTAGGGGATGCCCTTGCTGTTTCATTAATGGAATTAAAAAACTTTAAGCAAGAAGATTTTGCCTTAACTCATCCTGGTGGTTCTCTTGGTAGAAGATTGCTATCAAGCGTTAAGGATGAGATGAAACAAAATAATTTACCATTTATTGATCAAAACTCTATAGTCCAAGACGTTTTAGTTAAAATGACAGAAGGTCGTCTTGGTCTTGCCCTGGTTGGTACGAAGGAAGAATTAAAGGGTGTCATTACGGATGGAGATATCAGAAGAGCTTTAATTGATAATAAAAACTTTGCTGAATTAAAAGCCAAAGATTTAATGAATTCAAATCCATTAACAGCACTTGAAAATGACAATTTGCAAGTTGCTGAAAAGAGAATGAGAGAAGCAAAAGTACAGTGTTTAATAGTAAAAAATCTAATGAATGAAGTTGTAGGTGTTATTCAGATTTTTGAATAAACGCATGGTAGCAACAATGGATATTTCTTTATTTGATTATGAATTAAATTCAAATTTAATCGCACAAAAACCATGTGTGCCAAGAGATAATTCACGTTTATTGAACTGTACAAAACAGGTTGCTGAAGACCTTCGATTTAAAGATTTACATTCAATTTTAAATCCTGGAGATGTATTAGTTATTAACAATACTAAAGTCATACCATCTCGTTTATTTGGTAAAAGAGATCAGGTTAATGTCGAGGTGACTTTGCATATGAAAACAAAGAAAAATACTTGGAGAGCATTTCTAAAACCTGGTCGTAAATGTAAAATCAATGATACTATAATTTTTCAAAATGACTTAAAAGCTAAAGTTATTGAAAAAAATGTTGAAGGTGATGTGCTGCTACATTTCAATAAAAATGATGAAAATGTTGTCAAGGACGTTAATTATCAGGGTCAAATGCCTCTTCCTCCATATATAAAAAGAAATGAAAAAAATGAAAATGATGATAAAGATTATCAAACAATTTTTGCTGAAGAAGATGGAGCTGTTGCTGCTCCTACTGCTGGGTTGCACTTTACTGATGAGTTAATAAATATATTAAAATCTAAAGGAGTATTATTTGCTCCTATTACTCTTCATGTAGGTGCAGGCACTTTTTTGCCAGTCAAAGTAACTAATATATATGATCATAAAATGCATGAAGAATGGGGATTTTTGAGTGAAAATACATCTAATATAATAAATAATGCTATCCAAAATAATAAACGTATTATTTCTGTTGGAACTACTAGTTTACGAATATTAGAAACAGTAGCAAGATCAAAAAATGGACAAATTGAACCTTGGTCTGGTGTTACGGATCTATTTATAACTCCGGGCTTTCAGTTTAAGATCGTAGATTTACTGATAACAAATTTTCATTTACCAAAATCAACTTTACTTATGCTTGTTTCAGCTTTTCATGGAAAAGAAAAAACATTTGAAAGATATCAATATGCCATTAAACAAAAATACAGATTTTTTTCTTATGGAGATAGTTGTATTTTTTCAAAAGAAAATAAATTTAAATGAATAATCTTTTTAACTTTGAATTAATATCAAAAGACAAGAAAGCTCGTCTGGGTAAACTATCTACTGCACACGGGGAAATTAATACACCTATATTTATGCCTGTTGGAACTGCAGCTACTGTTAAGGCCATGCATTTAAAGGATGTTGAGGCTACTGGTGCTGAAATTATTTTAGCTAACACTTATCATTTGATGTTAAGACCTGGTCAACAAAATATTAGAGAAATGGGTGGTGCTAGAAAGTTTATGGGCTGGAACAAACCACTCCTTACAGACTCAGGTGGTTTTCAAATTATGAGTTTAGGAAAATTAAGGCAGGTTCAAAATGATGGAGTAACTTTTAAATCACATCTTGATGGTACAAAATATTTTTTATCACCAAAAATAAGTACAGATATTCAAAATGCTTTAGATGCAACTATTACAATGCAACTTGATGAGTGCATTTCTTTTCCTGCATCATATGAAGAGTCAAAAAGAGCAATGAAATTATCTCTTGAATGGGCTGCTAAGAGTAGAGAAGCATTTGAAGAAAGAAATGGTTATGGTCAATTTGGTATAGTACAAGGATCTACTTTTTCAGATTTGAGAGAGGAATCTGCAAAAAAACTCATCGAATTAGATTTTGACGGATATGCAATTGGAGGGTTGGCTGTCGGTGAAGGGCAAGACCTAATGTTTGAAACTTTAGATTATACTACAAAATATATGGTCGAAAATAAACCTCGATATCTAATGGGTGTAGGAAAGCCAGATGATTTAATTGGAGCAGTGAAAAGAGGGGTTGATATGTTTGATTGTGTTTTACCAACTCGTTCTGGAAGAACTGGTCAAGCTTTTACATCCAAAGGGCAGGTAAACATAAAAAATTCTAAACATATCCTAGATAAAATGCCATTAGATATAGAATGTAGCTGTCATACTTGTCAAAATTTTTCTAGAGCATATCTTCACCACCTCTTTAGAGGAAAAGAAATTTTAGGCCTCATGCTTTTAAGCTGGCATAATATACATTTTTATTTAAATATTATGAAAAACATTAGAAATGCTATAGAAAATAAAGAATTTGAAAAATTTGAAAAATTTTTTTTAAATAAATATTACTCGGGTGATGATTAACCTAAATAATAATAATTATTTATGATATGTACAAATTTGATGAAAAAAAAATAATACAAGACTTAGCTAAAGAATTTAAATTTGATATTTGCAAGATTACAGATACTAATTTACCAATAAACACAGACGTAAGACTAAAAGAATTTATTGATTTAGGCTTTCATGGAGAAATGAACTGGCTTGCAGATAGTTATGATAGACGGAAATCACCATTAAATTTATGGGAAGAGGCAAAATCTGCAATTATACTTGGTTTGAATTATGGTCCTAAAAATAATCCTTTAGAAAAAATAAAAAAAAAAGATTTAGGGAACATCTCTGTCTATGCTCAAGGAAAAGATTATCACAAAATAATCAAAGGCAGACTTAAGTTATTTTCAAGTAAATTAATTTCTAAATTACCAAAAGAAAAAAAAACAAAAATCAAAGTTTTTGTTGATACTGCTCCTTTAATGGAAAAACCTTTAGCAGAAAAGTCTGGTTTAGGATGGCAAGGCAAGCATACAAATTTAGTTTCAAGGGATTTTGGATCATGGCTGTTTTTAGGAGTTATTCTTGTAAATCATTCTTTTGAGTATGACGCAAAAGAAAAAAATTATTGTGGTTCTTGTACAAAATGTCTTGATATTTGCCCAACAGATGCATTTTTGGGAGAAAACAAGTTAGACGCTTCAAAGTGTATTTCATATTTAACTATTGAGCACAGAAATGCTATACCAAAAAAATTTAGAACAGCCATTGGTAATAGAATATTTGGGTGTGATGATTGTTTAGCAATTTGTCCTTGGAACAAATATGCAAAAATTACAAAAGAAATTAATTTTAACGATAATAAATATGATTTTAATATAAATGAATTATTGAAACTTTCTGATCAAGAATTTAGAAAAAAATTTAGTGGGTCACCAATAAAAAGGATTGGTAGGGATAGGTTCCTAAGGAATTGTTGCATAGCTGCAGGGAACAGTAAAAATAAAGAATTAATACCTACATTAGTAAATTTATTAATAAAAGATCGATCTTTTTTGGTTAGAGGTGCAGCTATATGGGCAATTCAACAATTAGATAATAAAAATAACCTGAAAAGAATAAAAAAACAGCATTTAAGTTTTGAAAAAAATAATGATGTATTAGCTGAATGGCATATTTAAATAAATTAAAGTGCGTTGTTTTTAGTTTCACCTGTTCTTATTCTAGTTGCACTATGAAGGTCCAAGACAAATATTTTTCCGTCTCCAATTTGTCCTGTACAAGCACTTTGGAGCAGAGCTTCATGAACAGCATCTTCCATATCATCAGAAACTGCTATTTCGATTTTAAGCTTGGGAACAAATGATACACTATATTCTGCTCCTCTATAAATTTCGGTTTGTCCTCTTTGTCTTCCAAATCCACGTACTTCTGATGCAGTTAAACCTTCAACTCCAATTTCAGTTAAGGCATTCCTAACATCATCAAGTTTAAAAGGTTTTATAATCGCAATAAAGTATTTCATGATGAGATCTCCTAATCTGAATGATATCCTTTTTCTCCATGAGAACGCAAGTCTAAACCTTCAATTTCTTCTTGTTCATCTACTCTTAACGAAACAACTAAAGATGTAAGTTTTAGAATTAAATATGTAAAAAAAGAAGTCCAGATGACAGTAAGTACAACTGCTTTAAGTTGTATTATAAACTGCGATACTCCTGTCTGTCCCTCAGCAAGACCTAATCCAGAGAATGTAGAGGTTGCTAGAAATGCAACGAGTAATGTACCTAAAATACCACCTACACCGTGAACCGCAAAAACATCAAGGCTATCATCTATTTGAAGTTTGCCTCTGATGTAATCAACAGCAAGATAACATAGGAGCCCACCTGAAAATCCTAAAATCAACCCTCCAGGTACACCTATGTATCCTGAAGCAGGTGTAACGGTAGCCAGTCCAGCAACCATTCCAGTAACTATGCCAATTAAAGATGGTTTGCCAAATCTTTTCCATTCAATAAACATCCAAACTAATGAGGCAGTTGCAGCAGATATATGTGTAACTAACATAGCCATGCCCGCGCCTTCATTAGCACCTAAAGCTGAACCAGCATTAAAACCAAACCATCCAATCCATAGCATTGAAGCTCCTATCATAGTCAATATAGGACTATGTGGCGGAGTAATAGATTTTGGAAAACCTCTTCTCTTACCTAGTGTTAAGGCAGTAACTAAAGCAGCAGTGCCAGCTGTAGCATGTACAACAATGCCTCCAGCAAAGTCCATTGTTCCCCAAGATGATAAAATACCACCACCCCAAACCCAATGCGTTACGGGAACATATACTATTAAAACCCAAAAACTTAAAAAAATTAACATTGCTGAAAACTTAATTCTTTCTACAAACGCTCCTATCATAAGAGCAGGGGTGATAATTGCAAAAGTCATTTGGAATGTAGCAAAAAGGCTTTCAGGCACACTCCCGGATGGTGTTTCTAGTTCAATTGAGTTCATAAACACGTTTCCAAGACCACCAATCCATGCATTTCCTTCAGAAAACGCTAAACTGTAACCTAAAACCACCCAAATGACAGAAACCACACAAGCAAGGGAGAAGTGTTGCATTAATACTGATACAACATTTTTTGAGTTTACTAGTCCTGCATAGAATAAAGCTAATCCTGGTAAAGTCATAAATAATACTAAAGCAGTTGATGTCAATATCCAGGCTGTATCACCATTATTAATATTAGCAAAAGCTGGAAACGAAATTAAAGTTAAGATTAATGTTGATATTACATTAATAACTTTAGTCTTATTTTTGTAAGTAAAAAAATTCATATAATCCCCCTATATAATAAGGCAAACATATTTAATTTTTTAAAAAATACAAAAATATGTATGAAAAATGTTCAAATAAAATCAAATTTGCTTAAATTTTAAACATTTTGCTTTTGTTATTAAAGATAAATTAATTAAATTTCAGTTTATAATCAGATTTTTTGAGTGTATATATCAACTATAAATAATTATTTTAAGAGATTTTTTTGAAAGAAAATGTAATTAAACAGTTAGCTCCGAAAGGCTTCCTTAGAGCAGCTATAAATTTAAGTAACTTTTTATTAGTTACTAGTAAAGAGAGTAATGGCGATCCACAAGGAGTTTCTCCAGACATGGCAAGAGCACTTGCTAAAGAATTAGATGTAGATATTAAATTAATTACTTTTAATAGGCCAGGTGAACTAGCAGATGCAATTACAGAGGATGCTTGGGATATTGGAAATATTGCAAATGAGCCGGCAAGAGCCAAATCGATAACATTTAGTATCCCATACACAACTATTGAATCAACTTTCCTAATTAGGAATGGTATTAATATTAAAACATTACAAGATGTTGATAAAAAAGGAATTAAAATTGCCGTTGCCGAAAGAAGTGCATATGATCTTTGGTTAACAGAGAATATAAAAAATGCAGATATAATAAGAGCAAAATCTATAGATGAATCTTTTTTGATTTTTCAAGAAAATAAATACGAAGTATTGGCTGGATTAAGACCTAAATTAGTTGATGATATAAAACAAACAACTGACTGTTTTATATTAAATGAATCATTCACTTTTATAAATCAATGTATTGGAAGTAAACCTGGAAATTTAGAGGCTGAAAATTTTATTAATAATTTTGTAAAAAAAAATATAGAAAATGGTTTTGTTCAAAATCTTTTATCTAAGTATAATGTCTTAGGTAAATTATCCCTCCCTAAAAACTAGAAAATTTACTATTGTATAATTAATGAAAAGAATAGTTCCAATGTTAGCAATATTTTCTACTGTTTTTTTCTGGGGATCTTCATTTCCAGCAATGTCATTTCTTTTAGAAAGTTCAAGTCCTTTCATTTTGGCTACAGGAAGATTTTCTTTGGCAGCTCTTCTTTCTATTATTTGGTGCATTTATAATTATAAACAAAAGTTAAAATTAAAACACTTATTACGCTACTTCTTTGCAGGGTTTATTGGTATTTTTTTATATAATTTATTTCTTAACCATGGACAAGAGAGTGTTTCAGCTGGGGCAGGAAGCTTCATTGTCAATTGTAACCCATTATTTACTGCTTTAATTGGTTTTTTTATTTTGAAACAAAAAGTTTCATATATACATTGGTCAGGAATAATTATTTGTATGTTTGGGGTTGGTTTAATATCTTTTGATCAAGAAGGTGGCTTAAAAATTGGAAGTGGATCAAGCTTGATATTATTTGCCGCCATCTTAACTGCAATCTACTTTCATATAGTAAAACCTTTAGTTAAGATATATGGTGCAATAACTTCTACTGCATATACAATAATTTTTGGAACCATGCCTATGTTATTTTGGTTCCCAGAAACTTATTATTTTATTTCTGAAACTTCTAATGAAATAAAATTAACCTATTTATGGTTAGCATTATTTCCAACTGCATTAGGTTACTTAACTTGGACCTTTTCAGTTGGTTATTATGGAGCCAATAAAGCTTCGTTGTTTCTCTATTTAATTCCACCAATTTCTATTATTTTGAATTTTTTATGGTATGAAAAAAATCCGTCTTTAATTACTATATTTGGAGGTTTAGTTATATTATTAAGTGTTTTTTTTACACTTCTATTACAACAAAACAAGAGAGAAAGCTGAATCTTTACCTTTAGTGAACCAAGAAGTTATGCTCATCTACAAGCGCGCCACTTGTAGTTGAAAACAAGCTCTACCCTCATTTTATGTATAGATGAATCTGTGACAACAGGCACAAAATGGTCTATTGCTTGGTCTGCGCTAAATGTTTAATCTTAATTTAGTGTCTTAATACAGAGAACTTACACGTCAAAATCCTTGTTATTGTAAAACAAAACTTTTTCTTAAGAAACTTAACAAATCATTTTCTTCAATTATAAACTCTTTTAATTTTAAATTGTTTTTTTTCTTTTTCATTTTGTTTTATTTTTGGATCTACTGTGCTTGGTTACATGCTGAGCTCAAATTAAAATGTTTTAATTTTATTTTTCTCTTAATCTATAGTTATGGTATTAAAAGGTATTTTTAAGAGTATAAAATTTATTATTATTCTATAATAATTATGAGTTTCAAAGTAGTTTAAAACTTTGAAAAATGGAAAAAAACAGATGGTTATAGAGTTGAGATTATTGAGTAGGAATAATGTTAAATAAATCAGAATTTAAAAATTATAATGTAAAAAATATTTTTCTGTACATTCTTTTATTAATTCCATTTTTTATGTTTCTTTTATTTTTTTTTTTAGAAATTGATTTGACACAAATTCTTTTCAAACAAAAACAAATAATAATTACATACAAAGATACAAATTTACTTTTTATATTTTGTATTATTTTTGTAATGATTGTATTTAATTCATTTTTAAGTTTGCCAGGGGCAATGATTTTTTTAACATTAACTAGTGGTTTTTTTCTTGGTTCAATAATTGGTTTTTTGACAACTATTATCGCGTCGAACCTTGGATCAATAATTACTTTTCTCTTCATAAGATCATTTTACAAAGAGCAAATTAAGAAAAGTTTTTTTAAAAAAATTAGTTTTATAAAAACAGAAGTTAATAATCATGGAATTTATTACTTGTTTGCACTAAGGGTAATTCCAATTGTTCCTAATTTTATTGTTAATATAACTATGCCATTTACATCTATTAAATTCATTGAATTTTTTTTAATTTCTTTGATTGGCACCATTCCAGGTGCTTTTATAATTGCAAATTCAGGAGCATATTTAGAAACTATTAACTCAGCCTCTGATATTTTAAGTTTAAAAACTGCATTTTATCTAATTTTAATTGGTTTGCTTCCATTATTGTCCAATTTAATAATAAAAAAAATGAATAAAAAAATTAAATGATTAATTATATTTTAAAATATCCCAAAAACATTTTTATGGTGATAAGTTTTCTTTTCCCTCTTATTTGTATATTCTTTTTATTCAATCAAATATATCAATCCCAATTTTATGCCTATTTTGGCAATGATACAGGGGTAACTTATTTCGCATTTAAAACTATTTATGATAGTTTATACGTAAACTCTGAATTTCCTTTATGGAATCCTTTCTTTAAATCAGGGCAATCTTTAACTTATTGGTATTATATATTAACTGGCATTGATTATATTTTGATGCTTTTAGGTAAAATGTTTTTGATACAGAATGTTTATTTTTTATTTATATTATCCAACTTCGTTCATATATTGATTGGTGCTACTGGATTTTCACTATTTTTAAAAAAACTTGGTTTTTCTAATATCATTATTTTCTTTTTAATAGGTATCTTTATTATAGGAACTGATTTTAATTACTGGAATACTTTTAGTCTAAAAAACTATTATTTATTACCTTTTTTTATCATGTATATATATTCTTTAGTAGTTACTCCAAATAGATCAAGTTTAATAGGATTGATTTTGACTTGGTTATTATCTTTATTTGGGAATTTACCTTATATAAATATTTTATCCTTTTATTTTGTAGTTTTACTATTTCTAACATTTACTTATTTTAATGTTAAATCAAAAGAAAATTACAGAATTTTTCATAATATTTTTAAAAAAATTAAAGAAACATTCAACTTATTTAAAGATTATAGAGTACTTTTAATTTTAATATTATCCATTTATTACACATTTACTTATTTTTACTTTGTTTCAAGTGAGCTAATTCTCGAAAATATTCAAATTTTTAGAAGTGGCAGAGATAATGGTTTAGGGTTTTCTTTTAATACATTTATAAATCAATTATCTGATGATCATTCGTTATTTAATATATTTAATAATTTAAATCGATTTATTGATTTAAATACTCATTTAGATATTGGTTTATATATTAGTCCTTTATGTGTTTTTTTTATTTTTTATTCTTTAGATCATAAGATTTATATATTTCAAAAAACTATCTTCTGTTCAACAATCATTATTTTATTACTATATATTCAGGAAACCTCTTGGATACTTTTGAGTCTTCTTTATTGGATACCTGGCTTCTCATATGTAAGGATAATACCATTTGCTTTAGAAATAATTCTAAAAATTAATTTTTTAATCTTAGCGGCTTATGGAATGGCTATTTATTTTAAGAAAGGAGAAAACACCTTAATATTAATTTCTAAAAATTATTTAAATTATTTTATTAAAAATAAATTTACTTCTTCAGGTTCCTTAATAATTATCTATACTATATTTCATATCTATTTTACAAAAGAAATTCCCGCAAATATAAGCAATATAGAAGAATTTTTAAAACTAGATTTTTATTTATTAATTTTTCATATTTTACTTATATTTATTTTCTATCTAAACCTTCCAAATTTTTTATGGAAAATAAATTATATAATAAAATATAAACTTCCTATATCATATTTTTTCTATAGTTTAATTTTCTGTTTTGTTTTTTCAATTAATTATAAACTAAAAAGCTTACATTATAATCATCCTAGTCATTTAAAGTTAATTCATCAAATAAAAGCTCAAAATATAGAAGGTAAAGAAGAATTCTTTGTAAAAGATTTTATTTTACCAAAATATAAATTAAGCAAAAAAGAATTAAATAAAAAAAGAAACTATTTAGAGCAATATATGAATAAATATAATTTTAATTGGAATGTACATGAATTATGGCTTTCTGGAAGTGGTTATTATACTTGTGAGCCATTTTTATCTGCCCAAACAATTTCAAAAGAAATGTTTGATTACTATAGAGTTTTAAAATATGGATTAGGTTTAAACTATACTCATTCTGACAGTTACTATAATACCATAATTGTTGAAGGCTCGGGTTACATAGATAAAATACTAAATGAAAATAGTTATTTTAAAAAATCTAATGGATGTTCAGTTCCATTATTACATTTTAATAAAAAGCCAAACTTAGCTAACACATGGAAGACAAAAATTAACTTAGTTAATTCTATGGTTCTTGATAAGGTTGAATATAATGATATTATTTTAACAGATAATAATTTGAATTTTAAAAATATTAATCCTACTGCGGATTTTTTACCATCTTTTCCTAATGATAAAAATATAATCTCTTTATTTAGTAAAGTTAATTCTTTAGAGGTTGATGAATTGAAAACAAAATTTCATTCTAGAATTATGAATGATGTTTCTTATCTTAAAACAACTAATAATAAAAACAGGTCAATTCCTGTGTCAGTTTTTAGTGGTGGAGAAAGCATAATTGGTAATAAAACAGGTTGGCAGCTTAAACCTTCAGATAAATATAATTTTGAAAATAAAGATTGGACCATTGAATGGTTCTCAAGAAGAATTGGGGACATTCCTAATAATCAGAATAATTATATCATAGATTGGATGGGTTATAACAAAAATAGAATTTCAGTGGATTTATATAATAATAATACTGTTTTTTTAGGGTCAACTCTTGGAAAACTTAGTACTAATAATGTTGCTCCTTTAAATAAATGGGTACATATGGCCTTTCAGAAAAAGGATAATATTTTATACTTTCTTCAAGACGGCAAAGTTTTAGCCTCAAAATCGGATAAGTTAAACTATAACTTTAATAAACAAAATACATCATTAAGTTTTGGACAAAGTTATTCAAAAAGCACTCTTGGGATTAATGATTTTGTTTACACTACCGAAATAAGAATCTCAAAAAAGTCTTTGTATAAAATACAAGGCGCCGCGTATATAAAACCTGAAAAAACTTTTACAAAGCTAGATAAGGGCTTTAAAATAAAAACCAATCAATCATTTGAAAAAGAATTTTTATCTAATGGCTTAAAAATTAAAAAATTCACAAATAATAAAATTAAATTGATTTCTAATAATACTGAAAGTAGCTGGTTAATATACTCTGATAGCTATGATAAAAGATGGAAAGCAAAAATTAATGATCAATATGTATCGATTTACAGAGCTAACGTAGGTTATAAATCTATTATAGTTCCAAAAGGAAAAAATACAATTGAGTTTGAATTCACTGACAAATTACTTATATTTCAGATTTATTCTTTCATAAGTATTTTTTTATTTGCTTTTCCTTTTTTTATCTATAGATCCTTTTCAGAGGCTTTGAAACCAAAATAAAGACTGAATTGATCATAAGGCTGTTTAAATATGAAAAAAAAACTAAAAATCACATTGATTATTCCTATTTTAAACGAACTTGATTCACTCACTGTAATAATACCTAAAATAAAAAAATCTTTGTTTGATGAAATTTTAATTGTTGACGGGCATTCAACAGATGGTTCAGTAAGTTTTTTAAAAAAAAATGGATTTAATAATATCATTTATCAGACAAAACCAGGATTAGAGAATGCTATCCTTGAAGCGGTCAATTTATCTCGAAATGACTATGTAATTGAATTTAGTCCTGATGGTAACTGTAAGCCAGATGATTTAGAAAAATTAGTTATTGAAATTAATAAAGGTTATGACGTCGTTGTAATTTCTAGATATTTAGATAATGCAAAATCTTATGATGATACTATTGTCACGGCTTTTGGTAATTATATTTTTTCTCTTATGTTTAATTTTTTAGGACCAAATAGAATAACTGATTCATTAACTATATTTAGATGCTTTAGAAAATCAGCTTTTAATTGGAATGAAATATCATTGTATAATAAAGGCCCTGTTTTTGAACCATTAATTACAGGATTAGCACAAGTTAACAAATTGAAATTATCTGAGATACCTGGTGATGAACCTAAAAGAATTGGTGGGGAGTCAAAAATGAAAATCTTTTATAATGGCTTTTCTATTTTATATATGTGGGCAAGACTATTTTTAAAAAAAATTACAACATATGACTTTAAATAAGATATTTTGTATAAATTATAAAAATTTAAAATTTGAAGTGCCACATAAGTGCATCTAATGGAAACAACTATATAGCAACCACTAAAGTATAGTTTTACAGCACAAAAAGAAGGCAAGTTGTAAGAGTCCGAATGTGTTATAGAAATGGGCAATTATATATATAGAATTGAAAAAATAATTTAACAAAATATATTCTTTTAATTCTTTAACTCTAAGTTTTATATATTTTGCAAATGCTTTTTACATAAGTAAGAAACATTTAAATGGTTCTAGCATTTGGTCTGTTCTATAAGCACACATATTACAAAATATGCTGCATATCTCATGCTTAGGACGACTGAGTTTCATTAGATGGAGCGGGTAGCGAGAATCGAACTCGCGTCATTAGCTTGGAAGGCTAAGGTCTTACCACTACACAATACCCGCTGTTTTTATATTTTATAAGGGTTAATATTTGAAATGTAAATACTAACTTTATCAAATCAATTCTAAATTTTTTCTAAAATTTTTTACAATTTAATTATTCCACCCTAATAAATTTTGTTTAACTATTTCATTTAAAAATTTAATAGAATATTCGTTATCATTTAAACAAGGTATATATTGAAAAGTTTCTCCACCATTCTCAAAAAACAACTCTCTTGCCTCAACATTTAATTCTTCAAGTGTTTCTAGGCAATCAGAGATGAAACCTGGAGCAATCACAGCAATATTCTTTGATCCTTGTTTAGCTAATTCTATAATTGTTTCGTCAGTATAAGGTTGAAGCCATGCTTCAGGGCCAAATCTAGATTGAAAAGTAACTAAAACTTTATTTTGTGGCCATTTTAATTCTTCTTTAAGTAATCTGGCGGTTTTAATACAATGACAATGATAAGGATCACCAGCCATGAAATATCTTTTTGGTATACCATGGAAAGATATTACTAACTTGTCTATTTTATCTGTATCTTTTAAATGTTTTTTGATAGTAAAAGCTAGGGCTTTTATATAATTTTTATTATCAAACCAAGGAGGAACTGTTCGGATATCTGGTTGCCATCTTTGTTTTAGCAACCATTTAAAAACTTCGTCTTTAACAGTTGCAGTAGTGCTAGCTGCATATTGAGGATAAAGTGGAACTAATAGAATTTTCGAACATCCATTTTTTGTCATTTTATTTAAAATTTTATCTATTCCTGGATTTCCATATCTCATAGCATAGTCTATGAAAATATTAGGATTAATTTTAAAAGAATTTTGTATTTTGTTTGTTTGTTTAATAGTAAATCCCCTTAATGGTGATCCATGATTTTTTTCATCCCAAATTTTTTTGTAAGCTTTTCCAGATTTTGAAGGCCTGAATGTAAGTATAGGGCCATTTAATATTAACCACCATAAAGGTCTAAAAAGATCTACAACTCTCTTGTCCATAAGAAATTGTTTTAAATATCTTCTCATAGACCAATAGTCAGTCCCATCAGGAGTTCCTAAATTAACAAGTAATACTCCAATCTTATTTTTATCAGGAAAAACTGGGTGATCATTAGTTTTTTTTATAATAGTCAATTTAATATCTTTTAAAATTGTTATGCTATTTTTGAGTGATTATATCTATCAGTTTTGTTGAAAGCATATTTAAGTGCAATCGTTAAATCAGAAATCATTTTTTCTGTATGTAAAGGGCCTGGTGTAATTCTTAATCTTTCAGTCCCAACTGGAACAGTTGGATAATTAATTGGTTGTATGTAATGTTTAAACTCATTTAACAGAATATTACTGATTTCTTTACATCTTATAGGGTTATTTACCATTATTGGTACTATGTGACTTTTGTTATCTATAAAATTTATGTTTTCTTTTGCCAGGTATTCTTTGAGTAAAATTGTATTTTTTTGTTGCATCTTTCTTTCTTTATCAGATTTTTTTAAATAACTTATGGAAGTACTTGCAGCTTTTACAAGTGCCGGTGGCAATGCTGTTGTAAATATGTATCCACTAGCATAACTTCTTATGGCATCGCAGATTATGTTTGAAGAGGCAATATATCCCCCCATTGTTCCAAATGCTTTTCCTAATGTTCCTTGAATTATATCAATAGAATTTTGTAATCCTAATGCTTCAGTTACACCCGATCCTTTTTTCCCATACATACCAACAGCATGAACTTCATCTAAATAAGTTAATGCATTATATTTTTTTGCTATTTTTGATATTCCAGATATATCTCCAAAATCACCATCCATGGAATAAATGGATTCAAATACAATAATTTTAGGTTTTTTTTCTGGATATTTTTGAATTAAAGCTTCTAAGTGTTTTAAATCGTTATGTTTAAAAATTTCTTTTAATGATTTTGATTTTTTTATACCTGAAATGATTGATGCATGATTTTTTTCGTCAGAAAAAACAACTGCATCCTCTAATAAACTCAGAAGAGTACTTATTGTTGATTCATTTGCAACATATCCAGATGAAAATACTACAGCTTTTTCCTTCAAATGAAAATCAGCCAGCTCATTTTCCAATTGTACAATAGCATTGCTGTTTCCAGATATATTTCGTGTTCCACCTGAACCTGTTCCCATTTTTTTTACTGAATTTATCATTGTATCTATAACAAGTTTATTTTGACTCATGCCCAAATAATCATTTGAACACCAGACAGTTATATTATTTTTTTTTGATTCTGATATCCACAACGCGTTAGGGTGCATACCAGCTTTTCTTTCAATTTCATTGAAATACCTATACCTACCCTCATTTTTAAGTTTGTTTATGGATGATTTAAATATATCAGAATAATTCAATTATTTACCCTTAAATTAATACTATTTAAATAATACTATATCTAAAATTTTCAACTTATTATTTATCAAATTTTTAGCACAGATTTTAATCAAAAATTAAATTTTTATTTTCGTGCTTGAACTTTTTTAAAGTTTTTATATAACAGTCATTATTAAAATTTTTGGGAAGTATAAAAGTGAGTTCGTCAAAAAAAATACTAGAAACAAAAGAAGAAAATTTTGAAAATGGTGCTGATCGAGGCGGTTTACTTGGAAATAGAATAATTCTTCCAGAAGACTACAAGCCATCTGTCGATGAAGAGTTTATGAATGACAATCAACTAGAGTATTTTAGACAAAAATTACTTAATTGGAAATCAGAATTGCTTGAAGAGGCAACTGATACCAAGGGTACTTTATCTGCTGAAGGTTTACAAAGACCTGATATGGCTGATAGAGCCCAGGTAGAATCCGACGCATCTATTCAGTTACGAACTAGAGATAGGGAAAGAAAACTTATTAGCAAAATCGACGCTGCATTAAGAAGAATAGATTTAAAAACATATGGATATTGTGAAGAAACAGGTGAACCAATTGGATTAGGTCGTTTGAAAGCAAGGCCAATTGCATCATTAAGTGTAGACGCACAGGAACGACATGAAAAAATGGAAAAAATCCATAAAGACGAATAATCTGTTATAAATTTAAAAATTAGTAATATAGAACAAAATAAGAACATCTGTTGACAAGAGAACAAAAGGTGAATATTATGACAAAGTATTTATTAGTTGAAAGAATTTTAATCGTGTGTCAGTAAGGAGATAGAGAATGAGTGCTGAGGTTATAAAAATGTCAAATCAAGATAAAGATAGAAACATAGCTTTAGAGGCTGCAATTGGACAGATAGAAAAAGCTTTTGGTAAAGGCTCTGTTATGAAGTTAGGTACATCTGGAGAAAATTTAGATGTGCAGGCTGTATCTACTGGTTCACTAGGTTTAGATATTGCCCTCGGTATAGGTGGGTTACCTAAAGGAAGAATTGTAGAAATTTATGGACCTGAAAGCTCAGGAAAAACAACACTAGCATTGCATGTTGTAGCAGAAGCACAAAAGACAGGAGGGACCTGTGCTTTTGTAGATGCAGAACATGCTCTTGATCCAGTATATGCAAAAAAATTAGGAGTAAATATTGATGATCTATTAATTTCTCAACCAGATGCAGGAGAACAGGCATTAGAAATAGCTGATACTTTAGTTAGATCAGGGGCTATATCTGTTTTAGTAGTTGATTCTGTAGCAGCTTTAGTTCCTAGAGCTGAGCTAGATGGTGACATGGGTGATAGTCATATGGGGCTACAAGCTAGATTAATGAGCCAAGCTTTAAGAAAGTTAACTTCATCGATTTCTAAGTCCAATTGTTTAGTAATATTTATTAATCAGATTAGACAGAAAATAGGAATTATGTTTGGTAATCCAGAAACAACTTCAGGTGGAAACGCCCTTAAGTTTTATGCATCTGTTAGATTAGATATCAGAAGAATAGGAGCAATTAAAGATAAAGATGATATAATTGGTAATCAAACTAGAGTTAAAGTTGTAAAAAATAAGGTTGCACCTCCATTTAGAACAGTTGAATTTGATATTATGTATGGTGAGGGTATTTCTAAAAATGGTGAGATAGTTGATTTGGGTGTATCTGCAGATATAATTGAAAAATCTGGATCATGGTTTTCTTATAACGATCAAAGGATAGGTCAAGGTAGAGAAAATGTTAAAAACTTTCTCAATGAAAATTCTGAAATAGCCATAGAATTAGAGGAAAAAATTAAAGGAAATACAGTTCTGGTCGAAGAAATTCTAATGAATCCAGACCAACAAATTCCTGAGAAAGAAAAATAATTTTAATGAAGTTTTGTATTTTGTTAAATTGATGTTATCAAGAGGTGTAGATAATTAGCTAGTTTAACATATGAATAAGACTAAAAATTCAGTAAATGCAATTCGTTCTAAGTTCATAAATTATTTTTATAAAAATAATCATGAAGTTATAACATCAAGTAATCTTGTTCCGAACAATGATCCTACCCTGCTATTTACAAATGCTGGTATGGTTCAATTTAAAAATGTTTTTACTGGATTAGAAAAAAGAAACTACAATAGAGCTGTAAGCTCACAAAAGTGTCTGCGTGCTGGTGGAAAGCATAACGATCTAGAAAATGTAGGTAGAACAGCTAGACATCATACATTTTTTGAAATGTTAGGTAATTTTTCATTTGGAGATTATTTTAAAGAAAAAGCAATATATCAAGCTTGGGAATTGCTAACAAAAGAATATGAACTTCCTAAAGAAAAATTACTAGTTACAATTTTTCACGATGATATAGAAGCAGAAAATCTATGGAAAAAAATTTCTGGTTTGAGTAATGAAAAAATAATCAAAATTAGTACTAGTGATAATTTTTGGAGTATGGGTGATACAGGTCCTTGTGGTCCTTGTTCAGAAATATTTTATGATCACGGTCCTTCAATTGAAGGAGGGTTTCCTGGTTCTGAAAATGAAGACGGTGATAGATTTATTGAAATTTGGAATTTAGTGTTTATGCAATTTGAACAAATTTCTAAAAATGAAAGAGTTAATTTACCTAAGCCAAGTATCGATACAGGAATGGGTTTAGAAAGAATATCAGCTGTGCTACAAAACACTCATAATAATTATGAAACAGATATGATGAAATATCTAGTTGATGCTTCTTCATTAATAACTGGTGTAGAAAAAACAAAAGATAATATTGTTTCTCATAGAGTAGTAGCGGATCATTTAAGATCAATTTCTTTTTTAATTGCCGAGGGTGTTTTGCCCAGTAATGAAGGTCGAGGATATGTATTAAGAAGAATAATGAGAAGAGCGATGCGCCACACACATCTTTTAGGTGCTAATGATCCAGTGATATTCAAGTTAGTTAAATTTTTAATTGAACAAATGGGTGAAGCTTTTCCAGAATTAAGATCACAAAAATTGACTATAGAAAATACAATAAAGGATGAAGAAATTAAATTCAAAGACACCCTTGATAGGGGTATGAGTTTATTAATGAATGTAATTGATGAAAAAATTTCTCCAGGTGTACTCTCAGGTCAAAAAGCTTTTGAATTGTATGATACCTATGGTTTTCCTTTAGATTTGACAGAAGATGTATTAAAAACATTTGGGTGGAAGGTTGATTATCAAGGCTTTGAAAAATCAATGAATGAACAAAAAACTAAAGCAAGACTAGCTTGGTCAGGTTCAGGTGATAATGCATATAATCAAGATATTTTAAAACTATTATTAGATTTACCTACAACTAATTTTAGAGGCTATGAGGAAAATACTTTTGAAACTAAAATTGATTTAATTATAAAAAACAATAAAATTTTAGATAGTGTTTTAGCTAATGAACAAGTTGATATTATATGCAATGAGACAATTTTTTATGCTGAATCTGGTGGTCAGATATCTGATAAAGGCTTTATTGTGGGGAAAAATTGTAAGGCAAATATTTTAAATTCTAAAAAAATAACCATTGGAAACGGTAAAATTATATTTGTTTCAACAATAGAAATCTTATCAGGAAAAATAAGAGTTGGTGATACAATTAAACAAATAATTGATTTAGATTTCAGAAAACAAATATGTTCTCATCATTCAGCAACACATCTCCTTCATGAAGCATTAAGACAAAAATTAGGTTTGCATGTCGCTCAAAAAGGTTCATTAGTTACAAATGAAAAATTAAGATTTGACTTCAGTCATCAAAAACCAATTTCTTCTAAATTAATTAAAGAAATTGAAGATGAAGTAAATTATAGAATATTTTGTAACGACAAAGTTACCACTAAAGTTATGCCTCCTGGTAAGGCTATTGAAAAAGGTGCTATAGCTCTATTTGGAGAAAAATATGGAGATGAAGTTAGAGTAGTATCAATTGGAAAAAGTATAAACAATGAAAGAGATGCTTGGTCAGTTGAATTATGTGGAGGCACACATGTTAAAAAAACTTCTGAAATTTCAACCTTTAAAATATTGTCGGAAACTGGTGTTTCATCTGGAGTTCGCAGAATTGAAGCTTTAACAAGTATGGCTGCAATAGACTATTATAAAAACGAGATCGATAAAATTAAATTTATTTCTTCTTCTCTTAAAACAAATAGTGCTCAGGTTACAAAAAAAATTGAGCAATTAGTTTTAGAAAATCAAAAAATGAACAAAGAATTAAAACTTCTTAAAAACAAATCTCATATAAATTATGATAATAATTCAACTAAAGAAACAATAAATGGAATAGTATTTGAGTATAAAATTTATGATGATTTAATTGTTAAAGAGTTAAAACCTAACGCCGAAAATTTTATCAAAAATAATAATTCAAATATTGTTTGTTTAATTAGTAAAATTGATAATAAAGCTTCTATAGTAATTGCTGTAGAGAAAAAACTCACTTCTAAAATTAGTGCAGTTGAAATGGTAAATGAAGTATCAGGGATCCTAGGAGGTAAAGGAGGTGGTGGGAGGCCGGATATGGCTCAATCTGGAGGGTCAGATCCAAAAAATAGTCTACAAGCTGTTAATAAGATAAAAGATTACATTAAACATAAAACATAAAACTTAGAGAATAAATTGTTAGATAATTTAAATGAAGAAATAGTTTCTTTTAAAGAAACTGCAATTATGCAAATTGCAAATTTTGGTAGAAAATATCAATTGGAGAGTGGAAATTATATTTATCCAGCTTGGTTTGGTGAAGGTGACACATCTACAAGTAATTTAATCAACAACAAAACTATTGAGGCTTTAAATCAAGGAAAAACATTTTATACTTACCAAAATGGAATACCACAATTACGTTTAGAAATTTCAAATTATATGAATAAAGTTTTTAAAATTAATACCAAACCTGAACATCATAGTGTAGTTACAGGCGGAATGATGGGCCTTAGGTTGATCTGTGATTTGATTATAAGTGATGGTGATGAAGTTATAATGGTTGGTCCTGTATGGCCTAATATTAGATCATCAGTTTTGTTAAGAAAAGGAAACATAAAAGAAGTTGCACTAAAACTTATAGATAGTGAATGGAAATTGGACTTTGAAAAACTATTAGATTCGATTACGCATAAAACAAAAATGGTTTTTGTCAATAGTCCTGGAAATCCAACAGGCTGGGTTATGTCAAAAAAACAGCAAGAAATTCTTTTAAATCATGTCAGGGAAATGGGTTGCTGGTTAATTTCTGATGAAGTTTATCATCAAATTATGTTTAATGAAAATGTATCACCAAGTTTTCTTCAATTATCTAAACCAAGTGATAGATTAATAGTCATCAATTCAGCTTCAAAGAGCTTTAATATGACTGGATGGAGAATTGGTTGGATAACTCACCCTGAAGAGTTAGGATCTCACATAGCTAAATTAGTTCAAATCACAACAACTGGTGTTCCAGAATTTCTTCAAAATGGTTTAATTTCAGCATTACAAAACTATAAAATTCTCACAAAAGAAGTACGTCAAAATTTAAAGAAATCTAGAGATATAATGTTTGCAAGATTGGTTAATTGGAAACAAGTTGAATGTAGTGTTCCAGAAGCTGCATTTTATGCTTTTTTTAAAGTAAAAGGTATAGAAGATTCTTTAGAATATGCAAAAAAGTTAATCATAGATACTAATGTTGGTGTGGCACCAGGTATTGCATTTGGAGAGTCAGGTGAAGGTCATTTGAGAATATGTTTTGCAGCTCAGGAAAGCTTTATAAATGAAGTAATGGATAGATTAGAACCAGCCTTAAATTAAAATCACCAAGGTTTTATTACTTTTTTGAGTTCTTTGTAACCATCTATAAATCCAGGTCTATTGCTACCATATATCGAATCAAATAAAATTAAAACATTATCCAACCAATCTTTGAGCTCATCATTATCTGGATTAGCATCTATGTATGCGTCTCTAATCAAAACAAAATGAATTCTTGGGTCATAAGGCTTTTTTGTTCCACCCATTGTTTCATCACCATCAAGAAGTCTTAATAGCATTGCATCAGCTGAACCCAATGTTTGCTCATGAATAGGTGGACCAGACATTCTATGCATAACTGAAGTCATATCTCTTCCGTTACCAGTTGTGTAACCCATAGATTTCCAAGCAGTATCAATGTCTACATCACTATTAACGAAATTTAGAATTTTTGAACCAAAATCTCTTAATGGGTCAGATATATCTGCAAGTAAATCAGTTAATCTATCTCCATCTAAGTCAGTTGCTAATACAACACATTCTTGTTTGTTAATTATATCCCATACAAGCAATCCGTAGTTTGTATCAGAAATATGTTGCTCAATTCTTCCAGACCAATTTTCCATACCTTCTTTAAAGTTCTTAGGTAAAAGAGAAATTATTTTATCAATATTTATTTTATGTTCTTCATAAGCATTCACAGCCCACTTGCGACCTATAGTAAATTTAGTTCCTTCAAGAAGCCAAATTAATATACCTGCATTAATTCCATCTTCCATAGCTTGTGTTGGTTTAAATGCAACTCTTCCTAATTTCCCAGTATCATTAATCATCTTTAAAAATAGACGACAGGCATAAGCCATCTGAATCCCAGGAGTGTTCATTTCAGTATGCACAATACCATTTTTTTCATTAACACTAAATTTAGACTTATCTTGTGAATAGGGCAAACATGGCATGCATCTTACAACTGTGATTGGACCATATGGTCTAACGTTACAAAATACTCCTGCTTGTGTTCTAAGAGGAGCATTCCCAGATTTACCCATTACAACAACTTTATTTCCCGAACCATCATTAACATATGCATCACCAGCAGTTGACCACTTTATAGATGTATTCTGCATATTTCCAAACCAGCTTAGCGCCTCAAGTTTAGTGTCATGTCGTATTTGTGACCACATTGGTACTGCGAAAAATGGAAGATTTAAAATGTCTGCAGCTGCAATAGTTCCTAATAATGCGTAAGCGTCTGTCAATGAATGGCATATAGGCTTCACAATTCCATCATGTTTTCCACCTTTCCAAACTATTGCATTTGGATAACCATTTGGTCTTACATCAGTGTTTTGGTAGAGTTGTCCAATACAACTTCCTAAGTCACCATTTTCAGCTTCAGTTATAGCTATTTTCATTAAATCTAACATTTCTAATCCTTTATTTTTTGATAAAAGTTGTATGTTTTATCTAAAACTATACATACATAAAATAATAAATTTTTTAAATATCTTTTAGAAAAATTTTTAAAGAATTAGTGTTTCTCAATTCTTCAAAATAATTTAAATTATGTTTTCCCATATATTCTTCTTTAATAAGATGATTGATTAAAGAGATAAGAGGATCCCAAAAATTGTTAAAATTGATAATTCCAACTTTTTTGTTAACAATTTGATTTAATTGGCACCATGTTAAAACTTCGAAACATTCGTCAAGTGTTCCTACACCACCTGGCAAAATCAAGAAAGCATCAGATTTTTCATACATCATTTTTTTTCTTTGGTGCATATTCTCAGTAATGATAAAATTACTATTAAATTTTTTCGAATATTTTGTTTCTTGTATATCTTTTTCTATTAAAAAATTAGGTATTATACCTGTTGTTTTGGAACCATACTTAATAGCTATTTCAGATACTGAACCCATTATCCCATTTTCACCACCACCAAAAATAATATCAATGTTGTTTTCTGCAATGATTTGACCGACATGTTTAGCAGATTTTATATTTTCAATATTTTTACCTGATTTAGAGCCACCAAAAACACATATTTTTTTTCTCAAAATCACCTCTTATAAACAACAAATTTGAAAAATTTATATATTATTCTAATTATTTATTTTAAAATACAATATACACTTAGACAAGGTTTTATATGAAGTCTTCAAAAGCAATATATTTTTTATTGACAGGTGCAATAATAGCAGCCTTAGCGTTATTTGTAGCTTTTCATGAAACTGAAACTGTTGATAATAAAGAAGTAATTGTACCTCTAGTGAAAGAAGTAATTGATGCCAAACCAATCATAGTTAAACCAACTAGAGAAGAAACTGCTGAAACAATTAAATTAGAAGTTGTTAGGGTAAGACCAGATGGCAGTCTTGTAATTGCTGGGAAAGGTTTGCCCAATTCAAAAATAGAAGTTATTTCTAATTCCGAAGTAATTGCTGTCACAACAAGTGACAAAATTGGAGATTTTGTTGCTGTTCCACAAAAGCAATTAAAAGGTGGAGAGTATTTTTTATCTTTCAGGCAAACGACAGAAGAAAATAAAGTAATAATTGCAAAAAAATCTGTTGCTATAAATGTAACTGGAAAAGAAGATGATGTACCAATTGTTGCTGTTTTTGATAGTCAAGGGAAATTAGGTGCCAAAGTTATTCAAGCTCCTGGTTTGCAAAAAAAGGAACAGAACACAAAACACGGTGACAAAACAAATATAGAATTTATAAAAAAACCTCAGATAAAAATACTAGCAATTACACATGACTCAAAAATAGGACAACTTGTTTTGTCAGGAATTGCTCACAATGGTGTTCAAGTAAATGCAGGTTTTACTGGACAGGAAACTTCCTCAACTAAAATAATTAATGGTGAATGGATTTTATCAATTCCAGGAAAATTAATTGCTGGTAAACAAAAAGTATTTGCTGTTTTGTTAGGTAAAAATGGGAAAGTGTTGAGCGAGAACTCAATCATAATTAGTGGTAAAAGTATTGAAAATGCTAATGGGAAAACATTAATTATAGTTCAAAAAGGAGACGCTCTCTGGAATATAGCATATCAAAGGTTAGGATTAGGTAATAGATATCTTGATATTGTTGAACTTAATAAAAATAAAATTAAAAATCCTGACCTGATTTACCCTAAACAAATATTTATAATACCTAACAGAATAAATTAAGTTTTTTTAATGATTGATGCAAAAATAAATAAGGTTTTGAAACCTATTTTAAATGGATTTGCTAAAAAATTATTAAAATTTAACATTAACCCCAATACAATTACATTTTTAGGCTTCTTTTTTGGACTTTGTAGTTTTTATTTTATAGTTGATGGAATGTTTCTTTATGGAGCTATTTTCTTATTTCTAAATAGATTTTGTGATGGATTAGATGGAGCATTAGCTAGATTAATTGGAGAAACAGATATTGGTGCACTCTATGATATCATATTAGATTTTTTATTTTACTCTTTATTTCCAATATCATTTATTTTTTTAGATATAGAAAACTCTTATTCTATATGTTTTTTATTATTAAGTTTTGTTGCTACCCAAACAACTTTTCTGGCTTCAGCATGGATTGTAGAAAAAAATAAATTATTAATTTCAGACGGTCAAAAAAAATCTTTTTTTTATGCGGGTGGAATCACTGAGGGATTTGAAACAATTGTGTGTTTTACGATGATGCTTTTTTTTTATGAGTATATAAATTATATTGCTTACATTTTTGGGGTTTTATGTTGGATGACTTTTATAACCAGAGTTTTATTTATAAGAAAAATTTTAAAATCATAAAAATACAAATTTATTTTTTTCTGATTTTATAATAAAAATAGAATATTAATATATAATTATTAAATTTTTGGCAATATCAAGATGAGTGAAAATATTAAACATTTGACAGATGAACAATATAGAATAACCCAACAACACGAAACTGAACCTGCCTATTCTGGAGCGTACTGGGATAAAAAAGATGTTGGTGAGTATAATTGTATTTGTTGTAATCAACTTCTTTTTTTAAGTGAAACAAAATATGATTCAGGATCAGGTTGGCCTTCTTTTTATAAACCAGTCTCAGAAGAAGTAGTTGGTAAATCAGTTGATAATTCATTTTTCATGCAGAGAACAGAGGTGCATTGTGCTAAATGCAATGCACATCTTGGACATGTTTTTCCTGATGGACCAGAACCAACAGGATTGAGATATTGCATTAATTCTGCTTCTTTAAATTTTCAAAAAATTAATAATAACTAATTCATGTTAGGTTCTACAAAAATTTATGGGTGTCTTGCTGATCCAATTGATCATGTGCAAGCTCCAACTATTTTCACATCTATCTTCAAAGAAAAAAACATTAATGCAGTTATGGTTCCTATTCATGTAGAGAAGGATAATTTAGGAAATTTAATTGCTTCTTTAAAAACAATTAAAAATTTTGAAGGAATGACTGTTACTATTCCCCATAAAACAACAGTTGTTAATTTGTGCGACCATCTTGAACAAGAAGCAGAATTTACTCAGTCTGTAAATTGGATAAAATTTGACAAAGATAGAAAATTAATTGGAAATAATTTTGATGGTCAAGGCTTTATTGCAGGATTTTTATCACAAAATTTTTTGTTAAAAAATAAAAAAGTTTGTATTTTTGGTGCTGGAGGTGCTGCGGTTTCCATTGCCTGTTCTTTAGCAAAACAAAAAATTAAATCTTTGAAATTAATAAATCGTAATTTTGTTAAAGCAAATGAATTGATGACGAAAATAAAAGTTATTGATAAGGATTTGTTAGTAGAAGTAACTGAATATAAAGATAACTACTTATTGAATGATTGTGATATAATAATTAATGCTACTAGTTTAGGTTTGCATAAAGATGATAAACTACCTTTCGATGTGAATAAAACTTCATCAACATCAGTTATAGCTGACATTATAATGCAACCTTTAGAAACTGCACTATTAAAACAAGCAAAAAATTTAGGTCGGCCTGTTCATTATGGAAAATATATGATAGAAAGTCAGATTGATTTAGCAGGTAACTTTTTAGATCTTTGGTGATGAAGGAAACATAATGGAAAATAACTTTGTTTGGAATGAAGAAAAATTAAATAAATTAAGAAAACTTTGGGATGATGGTCTTCCAATTACAAAAATTGGAAACGAAATTGGTGTTTCAAGAAATGCAATTGCAGGGAAAGCCCACAGAATGGGCTTGCCAAAAAGAAATTCTCCGATTTCTAAGTCAGGAGATCCTAGAAAAAATCATGTATCTAATGTTTCAGAAAATAGTAGAGAGTTACCTTTAAAAATTTTGTTAAGAGATGTTGAATGGTCTAGAAATAGATGTTGTTGGCCAATCGGTGATCCAAAATTACCTGGGTTTGCTTTTTGTGGTACTGCAATAGTTCCTGGAAGACCCTATTGTGAAGAACATTCAAGTCTTGCATATACTAATACTAGAGAAAGCTAAAATAATGTATTATGAAAAACATAGTTAAAAAAAGGTCTGATTATAAACCGTTATTTTGGCTGACCAAGGATACATTTTTAGATTTTTTAATATTTGATCAATATACTATTGTTAAATCTCAAATAACTTTTGAAAAAAACAATTCTGAAAATATAAATAATTATGATTTAGACAGTCATTTAGAATTAAATGGAGTTGACTTAGTTACTACAAAATTTGAACTGATTCTTGACGATAATCCATCTAAAAATATAAAAATTGAAAGTCAAAAAAAACAAAATGAAGCCGTTATAATACCGGTGCCTATCAATACATCTTTTGTTAAAATAAATGCTGAAGTCAAAATATTTCCTTCAACTAACAATACCTTGGAAGGCTTATATCAAAGCAATAATATGCTATGTACTCAATGTGAAGCAGAAGGTTTCAGAAAAATTACTTGGTTTCCAGATCGACCTGATAGTTTAAGTTTATTTACAGTTAGAATAGAGGTAACAGATAAATTCAATACAATCCTTTGTAATGGTAACTTAATTGAAGAAGGTGTTATTAAAGCTAAAAACAGAAAAAGTAATAGGCTATTTAAACTTTGGCAAGATCCATTTCCAAAACCTTCTTATTTATTTGCATTAGTTGTTGGAAATCTTGAATGCAATACATCTAAATTTTTAACTTCATCAAAAAAAGAAATTCAAATCAATATTTTTAGTGAAATAGGAAATAAACATTTCACTAATTACGCTATGAAAAGTTTAAAAAAAGCTATGAAGTGGGATGAAGAGAAATATGGATTAGAGTACGACTTAGATACTTTTATGATAGTTGCAGTTAGTCATTTCAACATGGGTGCAATGGAAAATAAAGGTTTAAATATATTTAATTCTAAATTTATTCTTGCAGATAAAAAAACTGCTACTGATAGAGATTTACTCAATGTAGAAAGTATTGTTGCTCATGAATATTTTCATAACTGGACTGGAAATAGGGTAACTTGTAGAGATTGGTTTCAATTGACTCTTAAAGAAGGATTAACTGTTTTTAGAGACCAAGAATTTTCAGCTGATATTAACAACAGAGGCGTAAAAAGAATAGAAGATGTTTCGTTGTTAAGATCAATTCAGTTTGCAGAAGATGCTGGATCTAATAGTCACTCTATAAGGCCTGATGAATATAGGGAGATTAATAATTTTTATACACCAACAATCTATGAGAAAGGAGCAGAGATAATCAGAATGATGTATAATCATCTAGGTGATACTTTGTATAAAAAAGGAATGAAGTTATATTTCAATAGATATGATGGTAAAGCTGTAACATGTGAAGATTTCATAGAAGCATTAACTGATGGCAGTAAATTAGATTTAAGTATTTTTGAACAATGGTATTCTCAATCTGGCACACCCCATTTAAGTCTTACAAGAAAAGAGAATAAGTTAGGATTAGAGTTCAATTTTTCTCAAAAAATTAATAATACTAAGAGTAATTTGCCTATCCCAATAAAAATTGCTTTTTTAAATAAAAAAGGATCTATGGTTAAATTTAGAATTAACAACTCTAAATTAAAATATGAACATGTTTATTTACTTTCTAAAAACAAAGATAAGGCTGTTGTGGTTTGTAATGAAAAAAATATTACACCTTCAATATTGCGCGGCTTCTCTGCCCCAGTTCATTTAGAAACAGATTTTAAAATTAATGAATATATTCACATACTTAAATTTGATAATGATCCATTTAATAAATGGGATGCTGCACAAAATTTATACCTAAACTGTTACTTAAAAAAATTTAATTTGAATATTTTTATTAAAACACTTAGAGAATTGATTTTAGGAGAAAATGTAGAAAACTCATTGATGGCATTGCTTCTAGAATTACCATCTCGATCTATATTTGAAAATTTATCAAATGATATAGATCCAATTTTAATTTTTAAAAGAAAACAAGGTTTAATGAAAACTATATCGTTAGGCTTGCAAGAAGTTTTGGAGATTAATGCTTTAAAACTATATAAAAATAGAATCCAAGATAATAAAAGCTTGGGAGAAAGATTTTTATTAGAAAAATTATTAAAGTATTTAATTCTAATTGATAGTTCAATTGGGATTAAAATTGCAAAAAAAATAGCAATAAGTAAAAATATGACACTTTCAATCATAGGATTAAAATCACTTTGTTTGGCTAATAATGAGTTAGCGTTAATTTATTTAAATGATTTTTACAAAAAATGGGAAAATAATGATTTAGTTATTGAAAAATGGTTCGAAATGATGTCGACTTTAAGCATTGATTCAAAGGGTTTGAGTTTAATTAAAAATCTATTAAAACACAAAGATTTTGATTATAAAAACCCAAATAAACTTAGATCTGTTTTGAGCACTTTTCAAAGAGAAAATGTATTGTTGTTTCATGCAAATGATTCTTCCGGTTATAAATTTATTTCTGAACAGGTTGCAATTATAGATAAAAATAATCCTCAGGCTGCAGCTAGGCTAATTCTACCTCTTACAAGATTTCAAAACTACTCTATTGATAGGAAAAATAAAATTAAAAATGTGCTAAAAAGTATAAATAAACCATTTATCTCTAATGATTTATCTGAAATAATTGAAAAAGCATTAATTTAATTATTTTGTATTTAAAAAGTCTGGAATTTTACCACTTTCTCTAAAATTTAAATAATTTTCTTCAGGTAGGAGAACGGATTTGGTTTTAATATTGGTTTTTTCTTTAACTTGATTAGATTTTTGATTTAAGTAATTTTGAGAAGAAATTATTTTATCAAATGTTGTTTTATTAACTTTTTTCTTTATAAGTTGTTCTATTAAAATAATCGTTTTGTTGTCATTATCATCAAAAAGTGTATAGGCCGTACCATTTTTCCCTGCTCTTCCAGTACGACCTATACGATGAACATAATCTTCTGGGTTATTTGGAACGTCATAATTAAATACATGGCTTAATCCATCTATATCGATACCTCTTGCGGCCACATCTGAGGCGATAAGCATTTCTGCAGATTTGTTTTTAAACCTTTCAAGAGAACTAATTCTTAAATTTTGATCCATATCTCCATGGAGTGAAACTGTATTAAAATTATTTTTTTTTAAAAATCTACTTAGCTTGTCAATGTCAGCTTTCTTATTACAAAAGATCACACCACTTTTTATAGGTTCAATACATAATAATTTTTTTAGATTATCCATCTTTTTTTTACTATTAGTTTTAATAAAAATACTATTTATGTTTTCTGATATTGAAGAATATGGGCTTATATAAATTTCCTTTGGATTAATTAATAAATCCTTGCCTATATTTCTTATTTCATTTGAAAGAGTTGCAGAAAAAAATAATGTTTGTCTGATTCTAGGTAGTAGTCTGTTAATTTTAATTATATCCGGAATAAAACCCATATCTAACATTCTATCTGCTTCATCTATAACAAGTAATTTTATATCTTTTATTAAAACTTTACCTCGTTCTATATGATCTAAAAGTCTACCAGGTGTTGCAATTAGTACATCTACTCCTTTTGACAATTTATTTTCTTGTTCTACAAATGATGTTCCCCCAATCAACAATGCCATTTGAAGATTTAAATTTTTATTTATTTTATTAAATTCTTCAGACACTTGCATTGCTAACTCCCTAGTGGGAGTCAAAACAAGAGACCGTGGCATTCTAGATTTTGATTTTCCTGTATTTAAAATTTCAATCAAAGGTATAATAAATGATCCGGTTTTACCCGTACCTGTTTGTGCGCAACCTAATATATCTCTACCAATCAAAATATTTGGTATAGCTTTTTTTTGTATTTCAGTTGGTTCTTTATATCCGATATTACTTATTGAAGACAAAATTTCTTTGCACAAACCTAGATCTTTGAATTTCACAATTTTGACCTCATTTAAATTCTATTTTTCTAATCATATTATAAAAGTACTAATAATTCATTAAACTCTTAAATTTAAATATCAAACTCATTTATACTACTTGCATTTTCTTGAATATACTTAAATCTAAGCTCTGGTTTTTTTCCCATAAGAATATTTACTAAACTGTCAACTTCTCTTCTTTTGTCTGCCTCATATATATCTCTTTTGGGAATAGTTACTTTAAGCAATTTTCTTGTTTTTGGCGACATTGTTGTCTCTTTTAACTGTGCTGGTGGCATCTCGCCTAATCCTTTAAAACGACTAACTAATCCCTTACCATTTAATTTTTCATTTAAAATTTCATTTTTATTTTCTTCAGTTTGAGCATAAAATGATTGGTCATTAAAAGTAATCCTATACAAAGGTGGTTGGGCTATGTATAAATGACCTTTTTCAATGATTTCTGGATAATTATTGTAAAAAAAAGTTAATAGTAAAGCTGCAATGTGAGCTCCATCAACATCTGCATCTGTCATAATTATTATTTTATTATATCTAAGGTCATCTATACTCTTAGATTTAATTTGATCTAGTCCTATAGCTTGTTTTAAGTCATTAATTTCTTGATTTTGTGACATTTTTTCATTTGTAGCACTAGCAACATTCAATATTTTACCTTTTAGGGGTAATACAGCTTGGGTTATTCTTTCTCTAGCTTGTTTTGCAGATCCTCCTGCACTATCTCCCTCTACTATAAAAAGCTCAGACTCTTCAAAATTATCACTTGAACAATCAGCTAACTTTCCAGGCAAACGTATTTTTTTTGAAATAGTTTTACGTGAAACTTCTTTTTCTTTCTTTTTTCTTTTTCTTTCTTCATAATTATTTATAGTTCTATTTAATAAATCTTCTCCTAATTCTTTGAAGTTCGATAACCAAGTTTCAAATCTATCCTTGATGGCTGTTTCTACAATTTTTGTAGTGAAAGTATTAACGAGTTTTTCTTTTGTTTGGCCTTGGAATTGTGGTTCTTTAATAAAAACTGATAAAATTGATCCAGTAGACAACATTAAATCATCATATATAATTTCATTTGCTTTTTTGAAACCTTTTAGTTCAGCAAAATTTCTTATACCTTTTGTCATTGCTAACCTTAAACCAGTTTCATGTGTTCCCCCAAGTGGGGTATGAACAGTGTTGCAAAAAGTTTCAGTAAAACCAGTTTCGTGATCAGCTAACCAACTTACAACCCATTCAACTATTTCATCATCAATAGCAACGTTTCCATGAAATAAAGAAGATGTAAAAAATGGAATAGAAGAAGTTTTTTGTTTCATATAGTCCAAAATTCCATTGATGTAGCAAAATTTTTTAAGATGTGGTACCTTATTATTTGTTTTTAAAAATGACTCATCACATTTCCAATTGATTTGTACTCCTTTAAAAAGATAAGCCTTATTTTCTAACATATTAAAGATTTTAATAGGATTAAATAAATTACCTTCACCAAATATTTGAGGATCAGGTTTGAAAGTAATAGATGTTCCATTATTTTTCTTTATTTTACCTTTTTTTGTAAGTAATGTAATTGGTAACCCTCGTGAAAATTCTTGAACATATAAGTGTCCATCACGTATAACTTCTACCTTCATGAATGAAGATAGAGCATTAACAACTGAAGCACCAACGCCGTGTAATCCTCCTGAGGTTGTATAATTTTTATTAGAAAATTTTCCTCCAGAATGGAGAGTAGTCATTATAATTTCTAAAGCTGATTTGTTTTTAAATTTAGGATGATTATCTACAGGTATACCTCTACCATTATCTGAAATATTTATTACATTATCAGAAAGTAGATTTACATTTATTGAAGTAGCGTGTTTAGCAACCACCTCATCCATTGAGTTATCAATTATTTCAGTTGCAAGATGGTGTAAGGCATTATTGTCAGTTCCACCAATATACATGCCTGGTCTATGACGAACAGGTTCTAAGCCCTCTAAAATTTCAATTTCAGAAGCATTGTAGTTATCCAAAAGATTTTTTTTCATATAAGTTAATTTACTTTATTTAGTGCATAAAAAAATAATTTTAACAATATTTAGCAATATTTAATTAAATTTCAAATAAAAAAACCCAACTCATGGTTGGGTTTTAATAAAAATATTAATAAGACTAGCTAGAATAGTACATCTTAAATTCCACAGGATGTGGAGAATGCTCAAATTGAACAACCTCTTCCATTTTAAGGTCAATATATGCTTCAATTTGATCCTCGGTAAAAACATTGCCTTTTGTTAAGAAAGACATATCATTGGCAAGAGCATCAAGAGCTTCCCTAAGTGAACCACATACAGTTGGAATGTTGGCAAGTTCACTTGCTGGTAATTCATATAAATCTTGGTCCATAGCTTCACCTGGATTAATTTTATTTTGTATTCCATCTAACCCAGCCATTAACATAGCTGAGAATGCTAGATAAGGATTAGCTGTTGCATCTGGAAATCTTACTTCAACTCTTTTGCCATTAGGACTATCAGTAAAAGGAATTCTACAAGAAGCAGACCTGTTTCTAGCGGAATATGCTAAAATCACAGGCGCTTCAAATCCTGGTATTAATCTTTTATATGAATTGGTTGATGGATTAGTGAAGGCATTTAATGCTTTTGCATGTTTAATAATGCCACCTATGTAATACAAACAAGTTTCTGATAACTGGGCATATTTATCACCAGCAAATAAAGGTTTGCCATTTTTCCATATAGATTGGTGAGTATGCATACCAGTTCCATTATCACCAGCAACAGGTTTAGGCATAAATGTAGCGGTTTGCCCAAAAGAATGTGCAACATTGTGAACTGCATATTTATATAATTGAACATTGTCGGCAGTATCAATAAGTGTACCAAATTTCATACCTAATTCATGCTGTGATGGAGCAACTTCGTGATGGTGTTTTTCCATATCCACACCCATATCCACAAGTGATAAAACCATTTCGCTTCTTAAGTCTTGAGCTGAATCAACCGGAGGGACAGGAAAGTAACCGCCTTTTATGCCTGGTCTATGACCCATATTTCCTTCTTCTAAATCACTCCCAGAATTGTAAGGACCTTCTGTCGAATTAATTTTATAGAAGGATGAGTTCATTTCATCTTCAAATTTAACATCATCAAAAACAAAAAATTCAGGTTCTGGTCCAAAATAAGCAGTGTCACCAACACCTATTGAGTTCATATATTCTAATGCTTGTTTGGCAGTTGATCTAGGATCTCTTTCATATGGTTTCCCTGAAATCGGATCTAATACGTCACAAAATATTGATAAAGTAGGTTGAGAGAAAAAAGGATCAACAATTGATCTGGAGCAATCGGGCATTAGCTTCATGTCTGATTCATTTATAGCTTTCCATCCCGCAATTGAAGATCCATCGAACATAAAGCCTTCGGCAAGTGATTTATCATCTATAGTACTAACATGCTGGGATAGATGTTGCATTTTACCTCTAGGATCAGTAAAACGTAAATCTACAAATTGGATTTCTTTTTCTTTAATTATATCCATAATTTTTTTTGAGTCTGACATATTATTTACTCCATTATCTTTATGTTAAATTGCTTCATTACCTTTTTCACCCGTTCTAATTCGGATGGCTTTTTCAATCGATGATACAAAAATTTTACCGTCACCAATTCTACCTGTTCTAGCGGACTCTTCTATGCATTCAATCGCAGAATCAACAAGCTCATCATCGACAACAATTTCTATTTTAACTTTAGGTAAGAAATCAACAACATACTCAGCGCCTCTGTATAGTTCAGTGTGACCTTTTTGTCTTCCGAACCCCTTAGCTTCATAAACTGTTAATCCTTGAATGCCAATTAATGAAAGTGCATTTTTAACTTCATCTAATTTAAAAGGCTTTATTATAGCTTCAATTTTTTTCATTTGTAACATCCTTCGAAAAATACATATAATTAATTACATATTTAACAAAATAAATTTTATTAAAAATATAGAATAAAAAAAAAGTGATTAAAAATTAAGCACAAATTTTTAATTAAAAAAATCCTTAATTCTTGAAAGAGCTTCTTCAATTGCAGAATCTGAATTAGCACATGATAATCTAATATAACCTTCACCATATTTACCAAAAGATGTACCTGCAACTGTAGCCACACCTAAATTATCTAGTAAAATATTTTGAATTTCTGTAGAATTTTTCCCTGTACCAGTTATATTTGGAAAACAATAAAAAGCTCCATTCGGTTTTTGACAAGAAAATCCATTTATTTCATTTAGTTTGTTAAACATTAAATGAGCACGTCTTTTAAAATGGTTGTTCATTTCTGAAACACAGTTTTGAGGGCCATTTAATGCTTCCAACGCTGCATATTGAGCACACGAATTAACACATGAATGAATATTCACAGCAAGTTTTTCTGCTATTTCGTATAATTTACTTGGGAAAATACCATAACCTAAGCGCCATCCAGTCATAGCATATGTTTTAGACCATCCATTTAAAATTATTAGCCTATCTCTGAGTTCAGGAAATTGTAACATTGAAGTAAAATCATTATCACCAAAACAGAATTGATCATAAATTTCGTCACTCATCAAAACAACATCTGGGTATTTTTCTAAACCCTCAACTAACTTTTCTAGTTCACTTCTAGGAACAACTCCGCCTGTTGGGTTTGCTGGACTATTAATTATAATTAAACTGGTATTAGTATTAATTTTAGCAAGTATATCTTCAGCTGAAAATGAAAAGCCTTTGTCTTCTTTCAATTGATAAGGAATTGATTGTGCACCTGAATAATTTATGGCTGATTCATAGATTGGAAAACCTGGATTTGGGTATAATATTTCTTTGTTTTTTTCACCCATTAACATAGCTGAAAAAAATATAATTACCTTACCCCCTGGAACAATCATAATATGGTCTGGTGAAATATTTTGATTATATCTTTTCTTAATATCATCTGAAACAGCATCTCTTAGATTTGGAATACCAGTAGATTGTGTATAACCGTGATGTCCATCTCTTAGAGCTTTTATACCGGCCTCAACAATATGTTCAGGTGTTTTAAAGTCTGGTTGACCGATACCTAGATTAATAATATTTTGTCCTTCAGAGGCTAGTTTATTTGCCTTTGCTAATACAGTGAAAGCAGTTTCAGTGCCAAGATTATAATTTCTAGATGCTAAATCATAATTATTTTTCATTTAATAAACCTTGATTAATTCATATTTATTAAATATTTATACCTAACCATATTTAAAATAAAAGATTTTATTAAATTATTTGATTTAAATATGAATGATTAAAATTTAATATGGCGGGTGTAGCTCAGTTGGTTAGAGCGCGGGTTTGTGGTACCTGAGGTCGCCGGTTCGAAGCCGGTCACTCGCCCCATTCTAATTTTAATCATTCTAACTTGACGTTTGTGCTTTCCTAAGTTAGCTATTTGTTAAATGTATTAATTTATATATGCGGGCGTGGCGGAACTGGTAGACGCGCAAGATTTAGGTTCTTGTATCGAAAGGTGTGGGGGTTCAAGTCCCTTCGCCCGCACCATAAATAAAAAATGATTTTCAGTTTAAGAGGTATATTCAAAATGGCTGTTACGCAAACCTTATCAGAGGGACTAAAACGAGAATTTGAAGTAATAATTACTAAGAAAGAGATTGAAAAATTAGTTGATCAAAAACTTTTGAGTATTGCTAATGAGGCTAATCTTCCAGGTTTTAGACCAGGTAAAGTTCCTGTTTCAGTTGTTAAAAACAGGTTTGGAAAACAAGTTCTTGGTGAGGTGGTTAGAGAATCAGTAGATACTGCCACGAAAAATACAATGGAAAAAAATAAATTAACACCATCTTCTCAACCAAAAATAGAAATAGTATCATTTGAAGAGGGTAAGGACTTAAAAGCAAAGCTTTTAGTTGAAATAATGCCTGATTTTGAAATTCCAGATTTATCATCTTTAGATATAACTAAACCAGTCGTTAAAGTAAGTGAAAAAGATATTAATGATGCGGTTGAAAAAATTGCAAAGGAAAATGTTGGTACAAGAGAAATAGCTGAAGATAGACCAGCAAAAAAAGGTGATACACTTGTAATAGATTTTATTGGTAAAATTGATGATGAACCATTTGAAGGTGGAGAAGCTAATGGTCACAACCTAAAATTAGGCTCAAACACTTTCATACCTGGATTTGAAGACGCTTTAATTGGAACTTTAAAAGGTAAAACTACACAAGTAAAAGTTACTTTCCCAAAAGACTACCAAGCTAAGAAATTGGCGGGTAAAGAAGCTGTTTTCGAAACAAAAGTAAATGAGATTAAAGAAGATGTTGAAGTTAAAATAGATGATGATTTTGCAAAAACATTAGGTATGAATGATTTAGATTCTCTAAAAAAAGCTGTTTCAGAGCAGATTTCAAAACAGCATCAGGAACAAAGTCGAGATAAAGCAAAAAGACAAATTCTAGACAAGTTAGCTGATACAGTGTCTTTTGAACTACCAGAAACTTTGGAAAAAGAAGAATATAATAACATATGCAAGGCTATGAACCCTAATTCAAAACCAGATAAAGATAAAAGTGAAGAAACTAATATAGATCCTGATAAAGGCATGTCAAAAGAAGAAAAAATAGACGCATCTGAAATTGCAAAAAGAAGGGTTAGGTTAGGATTATTACTTTCGGAAATAGGAAGAAAAAACAACATTAAAGTAGAAGAAGAAGACACAAGAAATGCAATGATGAGAGAAATACAAAAATATCCAGGGCAAGAAAAGCAAATTATGGATTATTTGAAGAATAACCCTGAAGCACAACAGCAATTATCAGGTCCGATTTTCGAAGATAAAATAATAGATTTTATCTTGGAATTAGCAAACGTTAAAGAAAAAACAGTATCCGCTGAAGAACTTTATAAAGAAGATGAAATGGATTTGAAAAAAGAAGCTACAAAAGCAAAAAAATCAAATAAAACTGTTACTAAAAGTAAAACAAAAAAAACAGCCACAAAAACTTCGAAAAAATCTTGATCTAGCTACATAAACATTTATTTGAGGAGAGAAAAAATATGATCGAAAAAAATTATAATGAAGTTTCTTCAATTAATGAGATTGGTGCATTAGTTCCAATGGTGGTAGAGCAAACAAGCCGAGGGGAAAGATCGTATGATATTTATTCTAGACTCTTAAAGGAACGTATCATTTTTCTTGTGGGTCCGATTGATGATAATATAGCTTCATTAGTTTGTGCTCAATTGTTATTTTTAGAAGCAGAAAACCCAAAAAAAGATATATCAATGTATATTAACTCACCAGGAGGGGTCGTTACTTCTGGCTTGTCTATATATGATACAATGGAGTATATTCGTCCAGATGTTTCAACAGTATGTATTGGTCAGGCTGCAAGTATGGGATCGCTGTTATTAACTGCAGGTGCAAAAAATAAGAGATATTGTTTACCTAATGCAAGAATAATGACACATCAACCATCTGGAGGGTTTCAAGGTCAAGCTAGTGATATTGAAATTCATGCTAAAGAAATAATTAATTTAAGGTCAAGACTAAATGGCATTTATGTTAAACATTCTGGCAAGAAAATTGCAGATATTGAAGCTCTAATGGAAAGGGATACTTTTTTATCTCCTGAAGATGCCGTTAAGATTGGTTTAATAGATGAAGTTGTCGAGAAAAGACCGAATGTGAAATAAAGATGATTAATATATTTATATTGATTTTTAAAATAAACTTATAGAATATTACTAAATAACAATGAGTTTAGAGGTGTAATTATGGATGAACAAAAGAACGAAGGAAAAAATAAGACAACTTTGTATTGTTCATTTTGTGGTAAAAGTCAACATGAGGTCAAGAAATTAATTGCTGGACCTACAGTATTTATTTGTGATGAATGTGTTGAACTTTGTATGGACATTATTAAAGAAGAACACAAGTCATCAATTACAAAAAATAAGGAAGGCATCCCGTCACCTGTTGAAATATGTAAAATCCTGGATGATTATGTCATCGGTCAAGCAAAAGCAAAAAGAGTGCTTTCAGTTGCAGTTCATAACCATTACAAAAGATTAGCAAATACATCTGAAGTAAATGATATTGAAATTTCAAAATCAAATATCCTTTTGGTAGGTCCAACTGGTTGTGGAAAAACATTACTTGCCCAAACTTTAGCAAAGATTTTAGATGTTCCTTTTACAATGGCTGACGCAACAACACTTACTGAAGCTGGTTATGTAGGTGAAGATGTTGAGAATATAATATTAAAATTATTACAAGCTTCAGATTACAATGTTGAAAGAGCCCAAAAAGGTATTGTTTACATAGATGAGGTTGATAAAATTTCTAGAAAGTCAGAAAACCCTTCTATTACTAGAGATGTTAGTGGAGAAGGTGTGCAGCAAGCTTTGCTTAAAATTATGGAAGGTACTATTGCAGCTGTACCACCCCAAGGAGGTAGAAAACATCCTCAACAAGAATTCCTTCAGGTAGATACCACGAATATCCTATTTATATGCGGTGGTGCCTTTGCAGGTTTAGATAAATTAATTGCAAATAGAAATAAAGGCACTTCGATTGGTTTTGGTGCTGAAATAATTGATTCACAAGAAACGTCCACGTCTGAAATGCTAAAAGACGTAGAGCCAGGTGATTTAGTGAAATATGGACTTATTCCTGAATTTGTTGGAAGGTTACCTGTTCTTGCCTCATTAGAAGATCTTGATGAGGAAGCCTTAGTTACAATTTTAACAAAACCTAAAAATGCTCTCCTTAAACAATATCAAAAACTATTTGAAATGGAAAACACGAATCTGGAATTTAGAGACAATGCACTAAAAGCAATTGCTCAAAAAGCAATAAGTTTAAAAACTGGAGCAAGAGGCTTACGTTCTATAATTGAAAATATACTAATTGATACCATGTTTGAATTACCTTCTGAACCTGACATTAATGAAGTTGTTATAAATGAAGAAGTTGTTACAAAAGGTACTAAACCTATTCTTGTCCACGAAAAAAAGACAAAAGAAATAAAAAATTCTATTTAGTATTTTTTGAGCTTGAAGTTTAGAAAAAAATTCTCATTTATATATATATAAATAGTAAAATGAATCAAATTTCTGAAGGAAATCAACTTGACTAATACTACATTCCCAATTTTACCTTTAAGAGATATTGTCATATTTCCAAATATGATAGCGCCATTATTTGTAGGAAGGCTTAAGTCAATCAACGCTCTTGAAACCGTAATGGAAGAAAATAAAGAAATAGTTTTACTTACCCAAAAAAAATCTTCAACTGAAGACCCTAATGCTAAAGATCTTTACAAAATGGGCACCCTAGGGACAATACTACAAATGCTTAAATTACCTGATGGTACTGTAAAGGTATTAGTTGAAGGGAAATTTAGGTGTCAAATTGAAGAAATAATTTATTCAGATAATTATTTAAGTGCAAAATTAAATGTGTTAAAAAAAGATATTACACTTAAAAGTGATGATGTTGATATTATAAATCATCTTAAAAATTCTTTTGAAAGATTATCCAAACTTAATAGTAAAATTAATTCTGATATATTATCAACAATATCTGATATTAATAGCTCAGATGTTTTATCTGATACAATTGTAAATCATTTAGTTTTTTCCATCGATGAGAAACAATCATTTCTAGAAATGACTAATCCAGTCGAAAGAATTAAAAATCTTTCTTCAAAAATTGAAAAAGAAATTGAGATACTTAGCTCAGAAAGAAAAATTAGAAGTAATGTAAAAAAACAGATGGAAAAAACACAGAGGGAGTATTATTTAAACGAACAATTAAAAGCTATTCAGAAAGAACTTGGTACATCTGAGGATGGCAAAAATGAATTCGATGAATTTGAAGATAAAATTAATAAAACAAAGTTAAGTAAAGAAGCCAAAGAAAAGGCTTTATCTGAGTTAAAAAAATTAAGAAATATGAGTCCAATGAGTGCTGAAGCAACAGTTGTTAGGTCATATATTGATTGGTTAATTGCTATTCCATGGAAGAAAACAAACAAAGTAAAATCTGATATTGTAAATGCAAGAAAAATTTTAGACGATGATCACTATGGTTTAGAAAAAGTTAAGGATAGAATTATTGAGTTCCTTGCTGTTCAAAAAAGAACAAATGAAATTAAAGGCCCAATATTATGTTTGGTTGGTCCACCAGGAGTTGGTAAAACTTCATTAGGAAAATCAATTGCAGAAGCCACTGGTAGACAATATATAAGAATGGCTTTAGGTGGAGTTCGTGATGAGGCAGAAATAAGAGGTCATAGAAGAACTTATATCGGATCATTGCCTGGTAAAATTATACATGGAATGAAAAAATCATCATCTGTTAACCCATTGTTTTTACTTGATGAAATAGATAAATTAGGAAATGATTATAGAGGGGATCCTTCTTCAGCTTTGTTAGAAGTTTTAGATCCAGAACAAAATAAAACATTTCAAGATCATTACCTTGAAGTTGATTATGATTTGTCAAAAGTTTTCTTTATAACAACTTCTAACACACTAAATATGCCTCAAGCTTTGTTGGATAGAATGGAAGTTATTAGATTATCTGGGTACACGGAAGATGAAAAACTAGAAATTGCTAAAAGACACTTGTTAAAAAAACAAATGGATAATTGCAAACTTAAAAAAACAGAGTTTTCAATCAACGAAGAAGCTCTAAAAATGATTATTCAATCATACACCAGAGAAGCAGGTGTTAGAAATTTAGAGAGACAATTAGCTAAATTAACTAGAAAAATCGTAACCTTAATTGAAAAAAATGAAGCAAAATCAATTTCTGTAACAAAAAATAATTTACCTGATTTACTAGGAGTTCCTATTTACCAAAGACTTGAGATAGAAAAAGAAGATTTAGTTGGAATTACAACTGGACTGGCTTGGACCGAGGTTGGTGGTGAACTATTGTCAATAGAGGCTGTAAAAGTCAAAGGTAAAGGTAAGGTATCTGCAACTGGAAAACTTGGTGATGTTATGAAAGAGTCAGTCAAAGCTGCTGAATTTTTTATAAGATCAAAAGCTTTTTCTTTTGGTTTAGATCCATTTGATATTGAAAAACTAGATGTTCATGTGCATGTACCTGAAGGAGCAACTCCCAAGGATGGTCCATCTGCAGGTGTTGCTATGGTAACTAGTATAGTATCAGCTTTGACCGACATAAAAGTTAAAAATTCTGTTGGTATGACTGGTGAAATTACTTTAAGAGGAAGGGTCTTACCTATTGGTGGTCTTAAAGAAAAACTATTAGCTGCAAAAAGAGGCGGCATTAAAACAGTTTTAATTCCAGAAGATAACAAAAAAGATCTGATTGAAATACCTGATAATATTAAAAATAAATTAAAAATTATAGCAGTAAGTTCTATAGATGAAGTCATTTTAAATGCTTTAGTTGATGCTCCTCAAGGCTTAAGCATATTAGATGCTAGTAAAATCGCTAAAAACGAAAGTAATAATCCAGATAAAACTAGTATTTCTCATTAATTAACTGTTTTTTTAATTTCTTTATCATAATTAGCTTTATTTTCTAGAGTTATAAGTTAATATCAAATAAATTTAATATTAACATATTACGGAGGTACGAATGAATAAGAATGAATTAGTTGCAAGTGTTGCTGACGCATCAGGTCTTTCAAAAGTAGATGCTGCAAAAGCAGTTGATGGAGTTTTTGAGTCAATCACCAGTGCTCTAAAATCAGGTGGTGATGTGCGTATAGTTGGTTTTGGAACTTTTTCTGTTGCTAACCGTGCCGCTACAACTGGTAGAAATCCTAGAACAGGTGAAACAATTCAAATAAAAGCATCAAAGCAACCAAAATTTAAGGCTGGAAGTCCTTTAAAGGCTGCTGTTAATTAGATAAAACTTTACTTTAAATACCAAGGCGTCTTTTTAAAAGACGCCTTTTTTAAAACTAGCCCTTTGTTTTATTGAGATATTTTTATATTTAGTTTTACCGTCGTAAAAACTTAATGGTATAAGTTCTTCTCCAAAAATATCTAATAATTCTCTATATTTAAGCAAAAAATTTGGATTTTTGGGTGATCCATATTGCTCATTTCCTAACGAAAAGGTTTCGTAAAATAAAAAACCATCCTTTTTAAGTAAATTTATTATTTTTTTTATTTTTGGTCTAAATAAGTAATTAACAACTATAATCACATCATAATATTCTCGCAGTAATGGCCATTCTTCTTTGGTTTCGAGATCAAAGCATATTGTATTAATGTTATTTAAATTTTTATACTTATTTAATTTTTCTTGATCCTTATCAATAGCTGTAACAATGATATTTTTGTTTGATAGTGGGATACAATTTCTACCATTTCCAGAAGCAAAATCTAAAAGATTTATTTTTTTCTTAATATTTAAAGCTTTTATTTGATTAAAAATCCATTCAGAGTGCATTAAAAAAGATCCTAATTTCAAAATTTTATTTATTTAATTATAAGTTACATATTGTCATTATTAAAAAAATTACGTATAAATTCTCACTTAAGGGCGGTTAGCTCAGTTGGTAGAGCATCTCGTTTACACCGAGAGGGTCGGCGGTTCGAGACCGTCACCGCCCACCAAAACTTTCTTATATAATTATCTAATAGTAATTAAATGATTTTTATTGTTTAATTTTAATTATGTAATCTTACTTATTGGGGTAGATAAATGTCAAATTCAAAAATGCCAGTTTGTATGATTACTGGTTTAGGTGAAGGTACAGGAGGGTATACTGCTAGACGATTTGCAAGAGCTGGATATAGAGTAGCAATGTTAGCAAGAACTGAAGATAGATTGAAAAAATTTGAAAAAGAATTATCTGGTTCTAAAGGATATGTATGCGATGTATCTGATTTAAAACATTTAGAGGATATATGTAAAAAAATTAAATATGAAATGTCAGCTCCGGAAGTTCTCATACATAATGCGGTGAAAGGAAACTTTGAATACTTATTAAAAGGCAAACCAGAATGGTTAGAAAAGAACTTTAGAATTAATACTACCTCACTTATGTATTTATCCCATTTTTTGATACCAGACATGCTAAAAAATAAAAAAGGAGTTATTATTGTAACAGGTAATACCGCTGCACATAGGGGAGTAGCTATGACGCCATATTTTGCTCCTACCAAAGCTGCTCAAAGAATTCTTGCACAATCATTAGCTCGTGATTTTGGACCTAAAGGTATTCATGTTGCTTATATCACTATTGATGCATCAATTAATACTCCATGGACTAGAAGCAGAATAGAACACCAAAAAAGTAAAAAAGATATTGAATTTGCTCAACCAAAAGATATAGCAGAAGAAATTTTTAGAATTTCACAACAAAAACGCTCTGCATGGTCATTTGATGTGGAGTTAAGACCTGATATAGAAAAATGGTAATTTAACCTACAAAAGCCTTTTCTAAAACAAATTCTCCAGGATGATTATTGGCTCCTTCATGGAAGTTGTTTTCTAACATAATTTTTTTAACATCATTATTTAAGCCCATTGACCCACAAAACATGAATCTATCGTCGGATGAAATTGAGTTAATTTTTAAATCATTAAATAATTTATCTGATGATATAAGTTCAGTAATCCTTCCTTTAAAAATATAATCATCCCTGGTTGTAGAATGATAGCTTAATAATTTATTATCTATAAATTCTTTAATTAATCCATCATTCTTACATTCTTGAATTATACTTTGACTATAAGATAATTCATTAATCAATCTACATGTATGTGTTACAATTATATTTTCAAATTTTTCATAAGTTTCAGGTTCTCTTATAAGTGCTGCAAATGGAGCAAACCCTGTTCCTGACGAAAGTAAAAATAATCTTTTCCCAGGTTTTAATGCATCTAAAACTAGTGTACCTGTAGATTTAGGCATCATAATAATTTCATCACCAATTTTTATTTTTTTTAATTTTGAAGTTAAAGGTCCATTTTTAACAATAATTGAATAAAACTCTAACTCTTTTGACCAACTTGGTGAACAAATTGAATAAGCTCTCAATATTGGCTTATCATTACTGTCAGGTAGGCCAATCATGACAAACTCACCTGATCTAAATTTAAAACCTTTTGGTCGTGTAATACGAAAAGAAAATAAATTTTCAGTCCAATGTTTGACAAATGTAATTTTTTGAAAATTTTTTGAAATTTTTGACAAAAGTTTTATCCTAGGTGAAATTTAATCACTATCTAATAATGATTTAGTCAAACCGAGTAAAGCTAATTTATAATTTGGATATTTGAATTTATAACTTATCTTATAATTAATGATATTACTTTTCACAGTCCGATTAACTTCATAAAAAGATTTTAACATTTTAGAAACTTTTTTTGGATCGTATTTTACAACTTTTGGTTTTATTAAATTTAGTTCATTACTAACGAATTTTATTGCATCATAATTACTTATTTTTTTCTGATCACTTATATTTAAAATTTTTTCTTTACACTTTTTATTTAAAAATTGAAGAGTTAGTGATGATAAATCTTCTACATGTATTCTATTGGGAATATAATCTTCTTTAACTACAATTTCATTATCTCCATTGAGATATTTAATCATAGGGTGCCTGTTTGGACCATAAATACCTGATATTCTAAAAATTGAGGTTTGTAAATTAGCTTTAACCCATTCTTTTTCACAACTAAGTCTTGTTATCCCTCTTTTATATTTGGGGGATGGTTTTGAACTTTCATCAACTATTCCGCTTCCATATACTGATGTAGCAGAATAATAAATAATACTGTTTTTATTTAAAGAAATTGATTTTCTATATTTTTTTAAAACAGGATCCAAACCTTCTTCATTGAATGGCACAGTCGATACAATATTTTCATAAATTAATTTTTTTTCAACATTGTTAGAATCAAAGAAATTTAGGTAATGTATATTTTTTTCAGGATTTGAAATATTTCTTGTTATTATAGAAACTTCATAACCAGCATTTAAAGCTTCTTTAGCTAAAAACTTTGCTGTATAGCCATTTCCAATAATTGTTAACTTCATAATTCAAATTTTTTTTTTATTCTTGCATTTTTTACTTAAATAAACTTAATTATTAAATGTTTATGGTGCTTCGGAGATTTCTTCAAGCTTAAAATGGGAATTTGGTAGTTCATTTGAATTCTAAGCCAAAGCTGTCCCCGCAACTGTAAATGCTGAGTGAAGGCTATAATACCACTGGAAATTTTCTGGGAAGGTTGCCTAAACAATGAAGCATAAGCCAGGAGACCTGCCATTGACAGTCGCTTTGTCAAACTCCGGGTAGAGTGGATGGCACGTGTTATATATCGTCTAGCGACAAAATTTGTTCAGAGCTTAAGCTCTATAATTTTTTGCTGGAGGTTATATCTAAATGCGTTTTATCTTAATATTAACTTTACTTACATTTAACTTTTTTTACGTAAAATTAACTTTTTCAGAAGAGAAAATTCCTCTTAGAATAACAATATATCCAACTATAATTGATAAAAACGTAGTTGGTAGCTCTACTACAATTATAAATAATAAAATAATAAGAGAAAACTCTCATTTACCATTAGGTAAACTTTTGAGTAAATTTTCAGGAATAAATTTTGAAAATTTGTATTCTGGTGTAGATGTTAAATCATCAGTACGTATTCGTGGATTTGGAGAGCAAGCAACAAGGAATGTATTAATATTAATAAATGGAACACGGATATCTGATATGACTATTGCAGGTGCTAATCTTTCTAGAATTTTGATGGAAGATGTACAAGAGATAGAAATTATAAAAGGTGGTGTTGCAAGCGTTTTATTTGGTGACGGAGCCACAGCTGGTGCAATAAATATAATTACTAAAGACCGATTATACTTAAAAGATAAATTTCAAATAAAAAATTCTTTGAAATCATTTAATACTAAAAAGCAAATTATAACTTCAATAAAACACTTTGACGATTTTGTAGTTGATTATTCATTAACTAATTTTGAAACTGATGGTTATAGAAACAATAGTGATTATGATCAAAGTTCTTTTGGATTTAATTTGACAAAATTTAATGATGATAGTTCAAGATCATTTATAGAATTTAAACATACTGATGAACAAACCCGTCTTCCAGGAAGTATTTTGCTAACAGATTTTTACACAACTCCAAAATACTCAAGATTTTCTGAAGATTTTGGAACAGAAAAAATTACATCATTAAAACTAGGTAAAGAACTAAATCTTCCTGATAATAATAAATTTTCTACTAATTTAAGACTTGAAAATAAAGATCAATATTCTTCAATGTTAAGTTGGGGTATTAGATATAAAAGTAAAACTACTTTAAATACTACACATTTAAATTCTCAATATACAAATAATGAAAGTTCGTCTGACTCAGGTATTACTAAAAAGTTTGGATTTAATATTTATAACTCAACTTATAAAGTTGATGCAAATAACTGGCAATATACTCAATATATAAATAAAGCTGAGCAAACGATCGTTGAGCCTTCAATGATTTTAAATATAAAAGATAAAAAAATTAAAGGTTTAAATTATGAAGTAGGAGCTCGATCTCATCATTATGATATAGAAGTCTTCAATCAGTTATCACCAAAAATTTTGGTGTTGTCTAATAAAGAAGACAATTACGCATGGTCTTTAGGTGCTGATTATAATATTGCAAACGAGAATAAATTATTTGGACATATTTCTCGTTCATATAGATCGCCAAGGCTAGATGAAATTATTACTGTTGGTCCGTCAACTAATGTAAATCCATTGAAACATCAATTTTCACACGAAGTTGAGCTTGGGTATGAGCATAATTTGAGTGATCAAAGATATAAAATATCTGTATTCAAAACATTAATTAAAAATCAAATATTTTATAATCCTACTTCATTTGCAAATGAAAATTATGATCCATCAGTGCATAAAGGTATAGAATTAGAATTAGACAAAAAAATATCAGAAAAAGTTGATTTTAATGCTAATAGTACATTTATTAACTCCTATATCACTAAAGGTGCCTTTAAAGGAAACGAAACACCATATGTTCCAAAATGGAGAGCTAACGCAACTTTAAACTACGAAATAGATAAAAACTCAAAATTTAATTATTCTTATAAATATTTTGGTAAAACTCGAGCAGGTAACGATGATAATTATCTTCTTCCAAAATCAAAATCATATCATATTTCTGATATAAATTATTCTCATAAATTTAAAAACTTCACTTTCAATTCATTTGTAAATAACGTTTTCGATGAAAAATACTACACTAATTTAATTATAGGAACTGGTAATGTCGGTTATGTTTATCCTCAGGCAGGAAGAACAATAGGCCTGGAGATTGAGGCAGAATTTTAAAATTTTAATCTTGAGTTAATTTTTTTAAAGGTTTATTTAATAGATTATGAAAAATAAAATTTTTTTACACTATTGTTTAGTTCTATTTAGTTCAATTGCGGTTTTATTTCTTTTTAGATTTCTTCCGCACCCCCCAAATTTTACACCTGTTATAGCAATGGCTCTTTATTTACCAATTTTTTTTGGGTTGTGGTGTATACCTTTTATTTTATTAGCCTTTGCAATAACTGATTACTTTATAGGTTTCCATAGTTTGTTAATCTGGACTTGGGGAAGTCTAGCTTTAATTGGTTTAATTTCTAAATATAGTAAAAATACTTTATCTAGACTATTTGCGAGTTTCATAGGTGCTATAGCATTTTTTATGATTTCTAACTTTGGCGTTTGGTTTAGTGGTGATTTATATCATCAGACACTTGAAGGTCTAATAACATGCTACATAATGGCATTACCATTCTTTACAAACACATTACTAAGCACAATTATTTTCGCCTTATCAATAGAGTTTATAGTTTTTTCTAAAAATTTAAGTTTTATTCCTCAATTATTTAAAAAAAATAGATAAATTTTTTTAATTTTGATGTTAAATTTAATCTTTTCTTGACCAAAACTTTTTCAGGGCTTATCAAGTATGTCAAAACCTTTTTAGGGGGTGTAGCTCAGTTGGTTAGAGCGCCGGCCTGTCACGCCGGAGGTCGCGAGTTCGAGTCTCGTCACTCTCGCCATTACTTTATAAATTTAATGAATTGCTTTTTAACTTGTTAATAATTAAAACTATAAATCTATAATTAACTTTAAATGATGGCAAATATGAATCTCCAATTACACCACATAAATTTGTCTACTGATAAAGTAGATGAAATGAATGATTTTTATTTAAATGTTATGAAACTTAAAACAGAAACTGAGGGATTACCTATTTTAGAGAAGAAAAAAGGTTATTCTGGAGACGTTGCTTTTGTATCAGATGGTAAAATACAAACACATCTAGCAGAAAAAGATTTGGATGTTTGTTTTAAAACTGGTCACACAATCAATCCACTTGAAAAAGGGCATATAGCTTACCGAACAGATGACTTAGAAGCTTTTAAAAAACATTTAAATAAATTAAATATCAATTTTTCAGATTGGGGTGATACTGCAGTTGCAGGGTGGAAACAAATATTTTTTCATGATCCAGATGGAAATGTAATTGAAGTTCACGAAATAGAAGAAAAATAACTTTAATTTATAATTAAAAATAATTATCAGAATGGTAGTAAAATTTGAAAAAGCCCAATATCAATTTGTTGGCAGTAATAGTCGCTGTACCTGTGATTGGAATGACTATTATAGCGCCTGCATTAACTATTATAAAAAATGATCTCAATATATCTTTTGAAAAAACACAATTAATTTTAACACTATATTTTATTTTCTTAGCTTTTGGTCAAATACTATCTGGACCATTTTCTGATAAATATGGAAGAAAACCAATTTTACTCTTGGGAGCTTCGCTCTATTCGATTTCTGCCTTTTTTGCATCCTTATCATACAATATAGAAATTTTATTGATACTTCGATGTTTTCAAGGATTTGGCGCTGCAGCATGTTTATCTGTTGGAAGGACTATTTTGAGTGATTGTTACGAAATAAAAGAGGCAGCAAAAGAAATGTCTAAAATGACAGCTATAATGGCAGTTATTCCAATTTCTTGTTTTATCTTTGGAGGGTTTCTTGCCGAGTTTTTAGGATGGAGAACTAATTTAATTGCTTTAGGTTTAATAAGCTTAATTTTGATAATTGCTATGTCGTTGTTTTTAAATGAAACATTATTAAAAAAAGCTAAAAGCATAAGTTTTAAAAATATATTTGTAGTTTATAGAGGATTAATCAAAACTCTTTCTTTTAATTTTTTTACGATTACTACTTCAATGCAGACATCTATGTTCTTTGCAATGAATGGTTTCATGCCATATGAATTTGAAAGAAAAGGTGTCAGCATGTCAGAGTTTGGAATATGGTTTTCATTTACATCTATAGGTTATATTTTTGGAAATATTTTAAATAGTAAATTAAGTCCAAAAATTGGTTTAGAAAGAATGTGTCTTTTGGGAACAATTTGCTCTTTTTGTACTGTATTTCTATTTTTTATAAATAATAATATATTCCAAAATGGACCACTTGTTTTGTCATTAATATGTATGTTATTTGGGTGTTCAAATGGCTTCGCAGTAGCAAATAGTATGACTGGAGCAATAAATTCTTCAGCATCAAACAAAGGCGCAGCAAGTGGTTTGATGGGTGCCTTTCAGGTTGGGTCCGGAGGACTTGCTGGTTTTCTAATAATATATTTCGGAGGAGCTCAAAATTTCAATATATGTTTATATGCTTTATTTGTTATGTCAGGTATTTCAATAATATCCTCTTATTTGATAATAAGAACAAAAAGAATGAGTATTATACAAAATGTTTGAAGATAAAAATTTAGAAATATTTGATTCTCACCATCATTTTTGGGATTTAGATAAAAATTATTATCCTTTCTTGTCCGATAAAATTGACCCAGATTTTTTTTTAGGTAATTACGAAATGATTAGAAAAAATTATCTTCCTTTTGATTATGAGAGGGATTCACTAAATCATAAGGTTATAGGTACTATTCATTGTGAAGCAGAGTGGGACAGGAATGATCAGGTTGGTGAAACAAAATGGATAGAAAAATTAGCTAAAAGGAATAAATATCCAAATGCTATCATAGGTCATGCTTGGTTCCATACCAAAAACTCAGAGAAAATAATTGCTGAACAAGCCAGTTTTGATATGGTTAAAAGTATTCGCTCAAAACCAAATGTAAAACTTGCAAAAAACTCTATTAATTATTCTTATGATGGTTCTATGCAAGATATAAATTGGAGAAATGGTTTAAAATTATTAGAAAAATATAAATTAAATTATGATTTAAGAGTTCCTACATGGCATTTAGAAGAAGCAGTGAAAATTGTAAGATTAATACCAAACACCAAAGTTATTATAAACCATTGTGGTTTTCCCTGGGATAGATCTCTCGATGGAATGGAATTTTGGAGGAAGGGTATCAAAGCATTATCTTTAGAGCCTAATACATTTATAAAATTATCTGAATTTGGTGTAAAAGGGGAAGAGTGGAATTTCAACGAGAATGCGGGTATAATCTACGAATTAATAGATTTCTTTGGTCCAAAAAGATGTATGTTTGCAAGCAATTTTCCTGTTAGTAAACTTAAAATAACATTTGACAACTTATTTAATAATTATAAAAAAATTGTAAAAAAATTCTCAAGAGATGAGAAGAAATATTTGTTTTCTGAAACTGCCATTAAAGCTTATAATTTAGATAAATCATTGTTAAAGAAAAATTAGTTACATGTATATTATTCAATAATTTAATTTTTTTTTTAATTGTGTTAATTAATCATTATATTTCAAGTGGAGTTATGATTGAGTATCCAATTTACTGATATTGTTAATGAACTGCCAGCCTCTGTACCTTTTGTAGGTCCGGAAGCTCAAGAAAGAAGTATAAATCAACTTTTTAGAGCACGTATTGGAGCTAATGAGAGCGTTTTTGGGCCTTCAGAAAAAGTAATTTCAGCTATTAAAAAACAATTAAGTGAAGTTTGGATGTATGGTGATCCAGAAAATTTTGATTTAAAACATGCGCTAGCAAAAAAACATAAAGTAAATTTTGAAAATATTGTTGTAGGTGAAGGAATTGATGGCTTACTAGGTTACTTGGTTAGATTGATAATAGAAAAAGGAGATAATGTTGTTACTACTGATGGTGCGTATCCAACTTTTAATTATCATGTAGAGGGATTTGGAGGAAATCTTCATAAAGTGCCTTTCTGTAATGACACGGAAGACTTACAGAATTTACTTGATAAAGTTAGAGAAACATCAGCAAAGATTTTATATGTATCAAATCCTAACAACCCAATGGGAACAATTAATAAACCTTCAGATATTGAAACATTAATAAAGAATCTTCCAGAGTCTACCATGTTATGTTTGGATGAAGCTTATATTGATTTTGTAGATGATAACTTTGTACCTAAGATTTCATTGGATATAAAAAATGTAATTAGAATGAGAACTTTTTCAAAAGCTTATGGCATGGCTGGATTAAGGGTTGGTTACGCAATAGGAGAAAAAGATTTAATCTTGAATTTTGAAAAAATAAGAAATCATTTTGGTATGTCAAGAATTTCCCAAGTAGGCGCATTAGCTGCGCTAGAAGATCATGAATTTATTAGTGATGTGGTGAATAAAGTAAAGTTATCTAGAAATAGAATTGCGGATATTGCTAATAATAATAATTGTAAATTTATTACTTCTTTTACAAATTTTGTGGCAATTGATTGTTTAAAAGATAGTAAATTTGCAAAAAATGTACTTGAAAATTTAATTAATAATGGTGTTTTTGTAAGAATGCCATATTCATATCCTCAAAATAGGTGTATAAGAGTGACAGTAGGATTAGACAAAGATATTGATTTATTTGAAAAATATTTTCCAATAGCATTAAAAGAGAGCTAATTAAATAATATATCTCAAATCTTAAACTAAAATAATAATTAATTTAAATAAACTAGGGAGTTTTTATATGTCAACTAATTATCCAGATACCCATCTTTTTCTTAATGGAGAATGGAGAGAAGCTGTAGCAAAAGAGAGTCTTGAAATAATAAATCCAGCAACAGAAGAAGTTATTGGTAAAGTATCACATGCTAGAAAAGAAGATTTAGATATGGCTCTTGGTGCTGCTGAAAAAGCCTTTAATAGTTGGAAAAATGTCTCTGCTTATGAAAGATCAAAAATATTGAGAAAGGCCGCTGACATAGTCCGCAGTAAGGCAGACCACATTGCTACACTTATGACTATGGAGCAAGGTAAACCTTTAATTGAAGCTAAGATGGAAACAATGGGAGCAGCAGACTCGATTGATTGGTATGCAGAAGAGGGAAGAAGAGCATATGGAAGAATAATTCCTTCAAGAGCTCCAGAGGGTGTATATCAATTTGTTTTTAAAGAACCAGTTGGTGTGGTTGCAGCTTTTACTCCGTGGAATTTTCCTTTAAATCAAGTTGTTAAAAAGGTTGCTGCAGCATTTGCAGCTGGTTGTACTGCTATTGTTAAAGGACCTGAAGAAACACCTGCAAGTGTGGCTGAGTTGATTAAAGCTTTTGATGAAGCTGGAATGCCTAAAGGTTCGATAAATTTAGTTTATGGAATACCTGCTGAAATTTCCGAATATTTAATTGCTCACCCTGTGGTAAGAAAAGTTACTTTTACTGGCTCTACAGCAGTTGGGAAACTATTAGCATCTCAAGCAGGAACGCATATGAAAAGAGTTACTATGGAACTTGGCGGACATTCACCAGCTATTGTTTGTGAAGATGCAGATGTAAAAACAGCTGTGAAAATATTGAGTGCAAATAAGTTTAGAAATGCTGGACAGGTTTGTATTTCTCCAACTAGATTTTTAGTACATGACTCAGTTTATGACGAATTTGTTGATGGTTTTGTAAAACAAGCTGAGTCCCTTAATGTTGGCAATGGTCTTGAAGATGGTGTTAAAATGGGTCCTTTAGCACATGATAGAAGACTAACCGCAATAGAGGGTTTTGTATCAGATGCTGTTGAAAATGGAGCAAAAATATTAACTGGTGGTAAAAGAAAAGGTAATAAAGGTTACTTTTTTGAACCAACCGTTATGACAAATGTGAGTAAAGAGTCTAGAATTATGAATGAAGAACCATTTGGTCCATTAGCCCCTATAAATTCATTTAGTTCAATTGATGAGGTTGTAGAAGAATCTAACCGTTTGAATTACGGTTTAGCTGCTTACGCTTATACAAACTCTGCAAAAACTGCTCAAGATCTAGGTCAAAAAATTGAGAGTGGTCAAGTATCAATCAATCACCATGGTTTAGGATTAGTAGACACTCCATTTGGTGGTGTTAAAGATTCTGGATATGGATCAGAAGGTGGACCAGAAGGCTTAGATGCATATATGACTACAAAATTAGTTTCACAAACTGGTTTATAGATTTATTAAAATGTTAAAATTTAAGCAGTCTTTAATAGGCTGCTTTTTTTTTATATCTTTTTTATTTAAAATGATATTTAATAAATTTGTTATTTAAAAAGGGTTGAAATATGGAATGGGTTCCTGCTCCAACACCAATAAATGAAAATAGGAGAGCTCAAGCGACTGAAAAGACTGGTATAATTGGTACCGACCAAGTTCATTTATTCGACATTTATTTAGAAATTGCAAAAGATATTACTGGTTATGAGGGTGGAAGTTTTAGTTTATATGATTCTAAATACCAATGTGGTATTTCGTCCATTGGATTTCAGAAGGAACCTCATCAAAAAAACGATAAATCAGATAGCATTTGCTCATATGTGTTACTAGAAAAAAATCCACTAATTGTATTTGATTTAAAAGAACACGATATTTTTAAATATCATCCAGCTGTTACATCTGGGATGTGTCATAGTTATTGTGGTTTTCCAGTAAGGAATAAAGATGGATATGCATTAGGCACATTTTGTATGCTTAATTTTACTGAAGCTAAAGAAATTTCACCAGATAAAATTGAATTAATTGAAAAACTAGTTTCCAGATTAGCCCTTCAGATAGACACTCAAACTGAACAAAAAGAATTAACATCCCAAAAAATTTCAAAATCAATTGATGTTTTTCTTGAAAGTAATTCTGAATTTAAAATCACTGATTATAAAAATTTTATAGATATTTGCAGTGGCCTTACCTTGCCTAAAGAAAATGCAATCAATCTAATCAAAAATGGTTTGTGTGAACTTAAAAATGAGGCAGTTATTCTTTCAACTATAGGAAATGAATTACAAGAAAAAATGAATATTTTTACTAAAGTTCACAACCAGCTAAAGGTTGAAGGTACTGAGGCTAATACACTTATAGACAATGCACTTGATAAATTGGGTGAGCTATAGTGTTTGCAAAGGTTTATCAATATAAATTTGGTACAGTAGCAGAAGCAAAAGTTGCAGCCTCTTTCTGTGCGGATAATTTAGGTAAAAAAATTAGTAAATACAAATTCCAATCTTTAAATGTAATGATTGGAAAAGAGGGTGATTTATCAATATTTATCAAATTTGATACAATTGACCGACTTAAAAAATATGAAACAGAATCTGATGCATTTATAAAAGAATTAAAGCAAACCTTTGTTTTCAAAGAAAACCAATTTGCAGGAGTTTTTGTATACAATTATGAAGCTGAAGCAACTTCTTCAGAAATAAAAATGACAAATCCTGCAGCATAAGATTTATAATTAAATTCATTTACTAAGATTTTTATTAGCTTAATAATAAAGAAATATTCTTTGAGGATTTTATGGAAAAAGAAAAGAAAAAAAAAGAAAGTATAATTTTAAAAAAATATATTCCTTTATTAGGAAAACATTTTAAAATTCGTGAACTTACAAAAGAACATCTTAAAGGTAATACGGATCATGACGAATGTTTTATTGTTAAAGAAGGTTCTGTATTAGCAAGAGATAAAAATGGTAAAACTTTTAGTTTAGAACCTGGAAATCCAATTGGATTTGCAGAAGCACTTGTATCTAGACCTTATGAATTAGAGTATATATTAAAAGAAAAAACGACAGTTTATGCATTTAAAAGTAGCTCTATTAGGAAATCGTTAGCTACTTCATCTTCGCTTACTAGAGGAATGGTAAAATACTCGCTAGATAGAATCTTTAATGCAAAAAAGAGTAAGACATATCACTTAATTGATGATGGATTTTTATCTAAACAAGATAGTAGATTTCCTATGAAAGAATATGACGACGACGAAACTATATTCATGCGAAATCAAAAACCTAAATTCTTTTTTTATGTTGAATCAGGAAAAGTAGAACTTATTTCAAAATTAGATAAAGTTATTGCAACTTATGTTCAAGGTGACTCTTTTGGTGAAATGGCTTTATTTACGGATAGTGTTAGATCTGCAACAGCAAAGTCAATTGGTAAAACAACGCTCCAAATGGTTAGTAGTGATTTTATTAAAGAATATTTTGAAAACGAAGACAATTTAATTAAATTTAGTTTGGTATGTATTTTAGAAAGATTAAGAGCAATGAATAATCTGAGGAATTTGATTTTATAATTCTTATTTTACCTATAATTTTATTTCATGGAAAAATTTTGTGACAAATGGATAGCTATTGATTGGGGAACAAGTTCTTTTCGAGCTTATCTAATTCATAATAATGAAGTTTCTGACACTATAGAAACAAAGGATGGAATGAAGTTCGTTAACAACCATCTTTTTGAACAGACTTTATTAAGTTTAATTGAACATTGGTTGGGTGATAGTGATACTACTATAGAGATTTTAGCTAGTGGTATGGTAGGATCAAAACAAGGTTGGGTAGAAGCTCCATATCAACAAACTCCTTGTAATCTCAATAATTTGAACTATGTAACTCCATTTTTAAAAGACACTAGAATATCACTTAAGATTTTTTCTGGTGTATCTCAAATTAATCCACCAGACGTTATGCGTGGTGAAGAAACTCAAATTTCTGGATTTCTGGATGAATATCAAAATTTTAAGGGTTCTATTTGTTTACCTGGAACTCATAGCAAATGGGTAGAAATTAATAATAACAATATTATAAAATTTAAAACTTTCATGACAGGTGAGTTATTTGAAATAATTTCAAAAAACTCTGTATTGATACACAGTGTTACTTCAGACAAAATTGATAAAGTCGAACTCCTTAAGTCTGTTGATGAAATTTTCAAAAAACCAGAATCATTTAGTAACTCTTTATTTCAATTAAGAGCAGATGATCTAATTAACTATAGAGATCCTCTTATTTATAAATCAAAATTATCAGGATATTTATTAGCTATAGAATTACTAGGTAGTGTGGAATATTGGAAAGACAATGAAATAGTTTTGATAGGTAATTCAGATTTGATAGATATATATGAATATGTATTGCATAAAAAGGTTAAATCTATAAAAAAATTCTTATCAGGCGAAATGGTATTAAGGGGATTAAAAAATTTTAAAAAAAACTTCAATAAGATAATATAGTGAATACTATCAATATATTTAATTCTAGAAGACCGTTAATAGCTATTTTAAGAGGTATTACTCCACTTGAAGCTGAGAGTATTTCTGATGTTCTAATTGAAGCTGGTATAAGTATAATAGAGGTACCTCTTAATTCTCCTCAACCTTTTGAAACAATAGAAAGAATGGTAAAATTCCATGGTAATAATGGTATTTTTGGAGCGGGTACTGTTTTAAAAGAGTATGACGTGTACAGAGTTCAAGAAGTTGGAGGGAAAATTATAGTTTCTCCAAATTTGAACACGCTTGTTATTAAAAAAACAAAAGAATTAAATATGTATAGTATACCTGGAGTCTTTACTGCTACTGAGTGTTTTGATGCTTTGGATAGTGGAGCTGATGCCCTCAAATTCTTTCCAGCCTCTCTTTTAAAGGAAGAAAATTTTAAAGCTTTACATGCGGTTTTGCCAGAAAATACTATTTCTATTGCTGTTGGTGGTATAACTGAAAAAGTTTTTCAAAGTTGGTTGGAAGTAAATATTAATGGTTTTGGCCTGGGGTCTAATCTTTATAAACCTGGAATGTTAGTTGAAGAAGTAAAGTTAAAAGCACAAAAAATTGTCAAGTTATATGATGAGTGTGTTCGAGGTTGAGCAAAGCAAAATAATGACAAATGATAAATTAAATAATAATTTTAAAAATAAAATTTTATCTGAGGATCAAATTTCACTTAAAAAAATATTATCACCATTAGAATTTAGACATGATTTATTAATTGAGCATTTACATAAAATTCAAGATCATTTTGGTTATTTATCAGAAAAAAATCTATCATTTCTAGCTGAATTTTTAAATTTAAGTAAAGTTGAAGTATATGAAGTAGCGTCTTTCTATGCTCATTTTGATCTTGTTAGAGAAGGGGATACTCCTCCTCCTAAAACAACTATAAGAATATGTAACTCTTTATCTTGTAAAATTTATGGATCTGGAAAATTAAAAAACAAAATAATAGATAAATTTCAAGATCAAGATATTAGGGTTATGGATGCTCCTTGTATGGGACGTTGTGCCTCTGCCCCAGTTTTAGAAATAGGTCATTTTCATGTTGAAAAGGCAAACTTAGAAAAAGTTTCAGAGGCAATTGAAAAGAAATGGAAAAGTCCAATTATCCCAAACTATCAATCTTTTGAAGATTATATCGATAAAGGTGGATATCAGAAATTTAGAGAAATAAAAGATCGACTAGACATTTGGTATGATGATATCATTAAAGCCGATTTAAGAGGGCTTGGGGGTGCTGGATTTAGGACAGCCAAAAAATGGGAACTCGTTTCCAGAGAAAATGGAACAAAATATTTAGCAGTCAATGGTGATGAAGGAGAACCTGGAACATTTAAAGATAAACATTATCTTGAAAAAGAACCTCATATGTTTTTAGAAGGGATGTTGATGGCTGCAACTTCTATTAATGCTGAAAAATGTTTTATTTATATTAGAGATGAATACCCTGCGGTCTTAAAAATTTTAAAAAATGAAATTACCAAACTGGAAAAAGAAAAAATTATTCCTTTAAATTATATTGATATGAGAAGAGGCGCTGGAGCTTACATATGTGGTGAAGAAAGTGCGATGATAGAAAGTATAGAGGGTAAAAGGGGGTTGCCTAGACATCGTCCACCTTACGTTGGTCAATCTGGTATTTTTGGGAAACCAACATTAGTTCATAATGTTGAAACTCTTTATTGGGTTGCAAGAATAATGAGAGAAGGTCCTGAAATTTTTACTGACTTTACAAAAAATAATTGTATGGGACTTAGAAGTTATTCAGTTTCAGGACGAGTAAAAAAACCAGGTTTATATTTACTGCCTTCTGGTTCCACTATTTTAGATATAATTGAAGCTTCAGGAGGGATGATTGAAGGACACCAATTTAAAGCTTACCAACCTGGAGGGGCATCCTCGGGTATTTTACCTGCAACTATAAATGATGTACCATTAGATTTTGATACTCTTGATAAATATAACACATTTATTGGTTCTGCTGCTGTTGTGGTTCTATCTGATAAAGATAAAATAAGAGATGTGGCTCTAAATATGATTGAATTTTTTAAATCTGAAAGTTGTGGTCAATGTACTCCTTGCAGAGTAGGGTGTGAAAAGGCTGTTTCTATAATGAAACAAAAAGATTGGGATATCTCTCTTCTTGAGGATTTGTGCGAAGTAATGGAAAGTTCATCAATTTGTGGGTTAGGTCAAGCCGCAACAAAGCCTATAAAATCAAGTATTTCTTACTTTAGTGAAGAGTTAAAAAATGAATAATAAAATTTCATTCTTCCTTAATACTAAAAAAGTTGAAGCTAATAATAATGAAACAATTTGGGATATTTCTAAAAGAGAGGGGATAGAAATTCCACATCTTTGCCACAGTAATAAAAATGGGTATAAACCTGATGGTAATTGCAGAGCTTGTGTTGTAGAGGTTGAAGGAGAAAAAACATTAACAGCTTCTTGTATAAGAAAACCAACTAAAGGAATGAAAGTTTTTACTAACACTTCTAAAGTTAAAAAATCTCAAGACTTAATTTTAGAATTACTGTTAACAGATCAACCTGAGATTAAATATAAAAATTTTGGGGAAAATCATTTTTGGAATACTCTTAATAAAAAAAAGATCGGTAAATCTAGATTTTTACCAAAAAATAAAGACTATGTTCCAAACATAGATCATAGTCACCCTGCAATGACTGTTTCTTTAGATGCATGCATACAATGTGGATTATGCATTAGAGCGTGTAGAGATGTTCAGGTAAATGATGTGCTAGGAATGTCTGGAAGGGGAATTAACAGCTATCCTGTTTTTGACATGAACAATCCAATGGGTGAGAGCAGTTGTGTTGGTTGTGGTGAATGTGTACAAGCTTGTCCAACTGGTGCTCTTATTGAAACTTCTTTATTGGATAAGAAGAATAATCAGAAGATTTTTCCTGAAAAAAAAATAAAGAGTTTATGTCCATTTTGTGGTGTTGGTTGCCAGACTTTAGTAAGTGTAAAGGATAATAAAATAGTAACAGTAAATGGTGGAAATGGGCCTGCAAATGAAAATAGATTATGTGTAAAAGGACGTTTTGGCTTTGATTATATAAATAGTCCACAAAGATTAACCAATCCTTTAATTAGAATTAGCAATAAAACAAAATCTTGGGACATATCAATTGATTACAAAGATATTTATAAATATTTCAGAAAAGCTTCATGGGAAGAAGCTTTAGATTTTGCTTCTAATCAATTTACTAAAATTTTAAAAAGTAATAACAAAAATTCTTTAGCAGGTTTTGGATCAGCAAAAGGTTCGAATGAAGAAGCATATATATTTCAAAAATTGATAAGGACTGGTTTTAAGACTAATAATGTAGATCATTGTACACGACTTTGTCATGCATCGTCAGTAGCAGCATTATTACAATCAGTTGGATCAGCAGCTGTGTCAGCTCCATTCACAGCTGTAAAAGATAGTGAATGTATAATCTTAATTGGAGCAAGACCTGAACAAAACCACCCTGTGGCGGCTTCTTATTTCAAACAAGCTGTTAAAAATGGTACAAAATTAATTATTTTAGATCCAAGAAAACAAAGCTTATCTAGATACGCAACTCATCATTTGCAATTTAATCCAGGACAGGATTTAGCCTTGTTAAATGCTATGATTTTTACAATTATTGATGAAAATTTAATGAATAAAGAATATATAGAAAATAATACTGAAGGTTTTAAACAATTAAAAAAAGAGATTAAAAAATTTAATCCTGCTTTTATGGAAAAATTATGTGGAATTCCAAATGAAATAATTAGAGAAGTTGCTAAAATATATGCAAAAGCCAAAACCTCAATCATCTTTTGGGGAATGGGTATTTCACAACATGTGCATGGAACTCAAAACGCATTTTCATTAATAAATTTAGCGTTGATCACTGGACATCTAGGAAAACCAGGTACAGGTTTACACCCTTTGAGAGGACAAAATAATGTACAAGGAGCTTCTGATGCAGGGCTAATACCTATGTCATATCCAGATTATAATTCTGTTAAAATTAAAACAAATAATGAAAAAATGCAGAAGTTTTGGAATTCAAATTTAGATCTCAATGAAGGTAAAACAGTTGTTGAGATTATTAAGGGTATAAATGCAGGTGAAATCAAAGGATTGTATGTTCAAGGTGAAAACCCTGCTATGTCAGATCCAGATTTAATACATACTAGAAAAGGTTTAGCAAAGTTAGATCATTTAGTTGTTCAAGATATCTTTATGACTGAAACAGCTTGGTTTGCAGATGTGATTTTACCAGCTTCTGCTCATGCTGAGAAATTAGGTACTTATACTAATACAAACAGACAAGTACAAATAGGACGGAATGTGGTAGATCCTCCAAAAGGTGTTAAACAAGATTGGTGGATTATTCAAGAAATTGCAAAAAGAATAGGATTAGATTGGAATTATACATCTCCAAAAGAAATTTTCGATGAAATGAAATTAATAATGCCTTCTCTAAATAATATTTCTTGGGAAAGGTTAGAAAAAGAAAATTATGTGACTTATCCTGTAAGAAATAAAAATATTCCAGGTGAAGATATTATATTTTATGATGGTTTTCCTACATCAAACAATTTGGCTAAAATTGTACCCGTTGATCTGATTAATCCAAATGATGAATTAAATAGTGATTTCCCATTGATACTATCCACGGGTAGATTGCTAGAACATTGGCATACCGGGACTATGACAAGAAAAGCTATAATTTTGAATGAACTTGAGCCAGACCCTATAATATTTATAAATGAGATAGACAGTAAATTTTATAATATCGATTTAACTAGGGCTGTTACAATTGAAACAAGACGAGGAAAAATAAAAATAAAAATTAGATATGACAACGATCTTCTTCCTGGAATGTTGTTTTTGCCTTTTTGTTTTAAAGAGGCTGCAGCAAACGTTTTGACTAACTCAGAATTGGATCCAATTGGAAAAATACCTGAATTAAAATTTAGTGCTGCTAGGATTTATCAGGATTAATTTAATATACTTATTTTCTGATTTAATATTAAATAAAAAAATGAGCTGGCAAGATAAACTTTATAAATTATTAAAAAATGATGGAATTAAACTATTTAGTTATGTACCTGATGCTGGACATAAAATATTAATAGATAATGCAACAAAAGATAATTCAGTCACAGCAATCCCTTTAACATCAGAAGAAGAGGGCATAGGTATTGCTGCTGGCTCTTACTTAGGAGGATCTAAAGCTGTTTTGTTAATGCAAAGTAGTGGTGTTGGAAATTGTATTAATCAATTATCATTAATTAAACACGGTCAGTTTCCTTTTTTTACTATAATAACAATGAGAGGTGAATTTGGTGAAGGAAATCCTTGGCAGTTTGCAATGGGCGAAGCAGTAATACCAACATTAAATTCTATGGGGGTAAGTTGTATTAAAATTGAAAAAGAAGAAGATGTTGAAAGTACAATAAAAGCAGCTTTGACAATGGTATTTAAGTCAGATAGATCTGTAGCTGTTTTGCTTTCACAAAAATTAATCGGAGCTAAGATTTTTTAGTAAAAATTATAAAAAATGGATTTATTAGATAGAAAAAATGCAATTCCAATTTTGATTGGCAATCATAAGAGATATCTTATTATTTCAGGTTTGGCAGGGCCAGCAAAGGATATTGGTTTTTTAACTAAAGAAAGTCCAAATACTTTTTTATTTGGGGGTGCCATGGGAGGTGCGTTGCCAACGGCTCTTGGTCTTGCTCTATCAAGACCCAATGATAGAGTTCTTTGTGTTTCGGGTGATGGTGATATTTTAATGTCTATGGGTTGTCTAGCAACAATTGCATCTATTAAACCTAAGAATCTTGTTATTGTTTGTGTTGACAATGCGTTATATTTGGAAACAGGTGGCCAGACATCTCATACAGGTTTAGGAGTAAATTTAGATATGATTGCAAAGGCGTGTGGCTTTCCTATTACTAAAACTATAGTAACAGAGGACAAATTATTAGAAGGGAAAAAAATTCTTGATAATTGTATTGGTCCAGCTTTCATACTATTAAAGGTTAATAAATCAAGTCCTCCTAAATATTCCAGAAATTGGAATGCTTCTGAAGAAAAATCTAAATTTAGAAAAAATTTAGATAACTTATAATTTATATTTGACTAAATTATTAAATATGTTAACTAAATAGTTTCCTAGTAAACTATTTAGTTAAGGTGCATTTTTGAAAGAAACATTTGAAGATAATATTGGTTTGTTAATTCATGATGTAGCACGACTACTGCGTGTTTTATATGATCGTCAAATGGCTTCTATAGGTCTTACTAGATCTCAATGGTGGCTTTTAACTTATCTCTATTTTAAAGATGGTATTAATCAGTCAGAACTTGCAACTCTCATGGATATGGAAAAGGCTCCATTAAGCAGACTTTTGGATCGAATGGAATTAAAGGGATGGGTTGAAAGAAAAATTGAAAGTAAAGATCGTAGGATAAAAAATATATATTTATCGAAGAAAATAAAACCTCTTATATCTTCTATGAGAGTCAAAGCCGCTACTTACAGAAAAGACTCTTTGTCAATATTAGGAAGTGATGATCTCAATAAGTTAAGAGACTTACTTCAGATACTTAAAAAAGATTTAACTTCTAAAATATAATGATAAGGAAATTTTAAATGCCTGAAGAATTAAATAATGAGAAAATATTAGAAAATAATAAGTTGATAAGATTTATCTTATTGATTTTATTACCAACTTTTATTGTTTTAATTACTCTTGGTTATTTTTATTCTTTAGGACGTTATATAACTACAGAAAATGCTTATATAAAAGCCCCAATTATTTCAGTTCAATCTCAGGTTTCTGGTAGGATTGAGAAAGTTTTTGTCAAAGACAACCAAAGAGTATCTAAAGGAGAAAGACTTTTTAAAATCGATACTAAAAAACTTGAATTAAACTTAAGTTTCCAAAAACAAAATCTGATAAATATAATAAAAGAAATTGAAAATAGGAAATCAAAATACAACGAAGCGAAAGAAGAAGTAAAATTAGCTAGAGAAGAAATTAGATTTTATTCTTCTGAATTAAAAAGAGTTAAGAGCATTGTAGATATTGAAATAAAATTAGCGAAAGAAAAGGTTGAATACCAAAAATTAGAACTCAACAGGATTAAAAATCTAGTTGAAAAAGGAGTAGGTCTTAAAAGTAAACTGGATGAAGCAAAGTATTTATTTAACTCTGCTCTTAATAATTTAAAATATGTTGACTTAAACAATGATCTAGAAAAAATCAAACATTCCTATTTATCTTCAAAACAAAAATTAAAAATTAGCCAAGATAAACTTAAAACTATCTTAACAACATTAAATGGTAATAAAAATATTAAACCTTCTGAACATCCTCTTTATCTAAAGCATTTGAGCAAATTAAATCACATTAAATTTGATATCGAACAAGCAAATGTTTTTGCTAAACAAGATGGTATTATTGCTATGTTAAACTTAGAAGAGGGTGAATATATAGATATTGGGAAAATACTTTTCGCTATAGTGGACGAAAAAAACTCTTGGTTAGAAGCTAATTTAAAAGAAACTGATTTAACTAACATAAAAGAGGGACAATCAGCTTTTTTTATCCCAGATGCTTTTCCAGATAGTACTTGGAAAGCTAGTGTGCAGAGTATTAGTCCAGCTACTGGTGCAGAGTTTTCTATTTTGCCTCCGCAAAACTCTTCAGGAAATTGGGTAAAAGTTGTCCAAAGAATTCCTGTGAAATTAACAATAGGTAACTTGATTGATAATTACGATGAAAAAGAAAATAAAAATAAAAATAAAAAAGATCTTCGTGTTGGTATGTCTGTTTCAGTAACAATAGATACTGATTATAAAAATGATATTCCAATAATAATAAAACCTTTTGCTAATATTTTTAAATTATTTTGAGACTAAATTGTCACCCTTAATTTCTGAGTCCAATTCATCATTTAAATGGTTCATTCTAGGAACAGCAACCTTTGTAACAATGCTTTATGCTATGAATGTTACGATAGCTTCAATTGCTTTATCAGATATGAGAGGAGCTATGGGTGCTACACAAGATCAAATTTCTTGGGTTGTAACAGGAAACATTGTTGCTACTGCAATTTTTACTCCTTTTGCAGGTTGGTTGTCTTCAAGAGTGCAAATCCGGACTATACTTTTTTTTAGTGTATTAGGTTTCATCATATCCTCAATATTTTGTGGAATGTCAAATTCACTAGAAGAAATTGTAATAGCAAGAGTGGCACAAGGAGTTTTTGGAGCCCCACTTCCACCACTTTCGCAAACGCTTGTTTTAGCAGTGTTTCCCAAAAGACAAATTTCTGTGGCTATGGCTATTTGGGGAATGGGTACAATATTAGGCCCCGTTATTGCACCTACGATTGGAGGATACCTCGGAGAATTGCTTAATTGGAGATGGATTTTTTATACCTTAGTACCCTTTGGTTTGTGTGCTTTGTTAGCTGTGATGGCTACTGTTCCCAAAAGACCTACAGAGGGTGGACTGCAATTAGATTGGATTGGCTTCCTTGCTTTGGCATCTAGTGTTGCTGCATTACAGATAATGTTTGATAGAGGAGAAAGAAATAGTTGGTTTGAAAGTACAGAAACAATTATTGAATGTGGAATTGCAATTTTTGGTTTTTATATATTTTTAGCTCACAGCTTAACTACTAATAAACCATTCATAAATTTGAGTATTTTTAAAGATAGAAACTATACAGTAGGGCTCATTCTAATATTTTTCTTTGGAATGTTAAATTTTGTACCTATGGTTATTTTTCCACCCCTTTTGCAGGAACTCAGAGGATATCCTCAATCAGTAATTGGTCTAATATTAGGAGTAAGGGGTATAGGAACATTTATTGGTTTTGCAATTATTGCTTTTACAGGGCGTGTTGATCCTAGAATTATTATATTTCTTGGTTTTGGTATTCAAGCAGTATCAGGGTTTTATATGTCCACCTTTGATATAAATATGACCTTTTCAAACATAGTTTGGGCTAGTTTAGTTCAAGGTCTTGGAGTTGGTTTAACATGGCCACCAGTAAGCGTCATTTGCTTTGCAACTTTGTCGAATAAATTCCACGGAGAAGCCACTGCAATGTTTCATTTAATAAGAAATATTGGGTCAAGTTTTTTTATTTCAGTAAGCGTTGCAGTCGTGTTACATATGGGTCAAATAAATTTTGAAGAAATTGGCTCTTCTGTATCAATATGGAACCTTGGTATGAATTTTAATGGAGTTTTGAATTCATTAAATGATTTAAGTATTTATAAATTAACAAACGAATTAAATAGACAAAGTTTAATGATTGGTTATATAGATGCATTTAGATTATACTCCTGGGTTGGCTTTTTATCTATTCCATTGATTTTTTTAATTAAAATTAAAAAGAAGTAGAATATTTAAATGTTTAAAAGAGAAACTGAAATATGAATAATAATTTAACTTTAATCGATGGAGGAATGGGGCAAGAATTAATCCACAGATCCAAGACCAAACCTGACGGTCTTTGGTCTGCTAGAGTAATGCTTGATAATTATGACTTAGTTGTAGATTTGCACAGAGATTTTATAAAAGCTGGTGCAGAGGCAATAACATTAAATTCTTATAGTATCACACCACAAAAGTTAAAAAGATATAATCTGGAAGAATTATTCATACCTCTTCAAAAAAGTGCAATTAAAGCGGCTATTGAGGCCAAAAAGTCATCGTCAGTTGAAACTGATATCAAAATTATTGGCTGTTTACCCCCACTAGTTATGAGTTATAAGACAACTATAGGCGTGGATCAGAATGAAGCAAAAGATACTTATAAGAAAATAATAGAAATTCAAGAACCACATGTAGAAATACTTATTTGTGAGACAGTTTGTTCAATTGAAGAAGCTTATATAGCAACTGAAACTGCTTTAACTACTGATAAAAAAGTTTGGTTGAGTTTCTGTGTAAAAGAAGAAGACGGAACCTTATTACGATCTGGAGAGCGTTTAGAAGATGCTTTAAGAGAATTTAATAATTCAAAAATTGATTCTTTTTTAATAAATTGTGCTCCACCTGAAGCTATTCATTCTTCAATTAAAGTTATGAAAAATTTTTCCAAACCATATGGTGCTTTACCTAATGCTTTTGTAACAGTAAATGACCTAGACATTCACAATGATGTATCAATCCTTAAAAAAAGATCTGATTTAAACATTAATAAATTTACAGGTGAAATATTGAGTTACATTAAAAATAATGCTTCTATAGTTGGAGGATGTTGTGAGGTAGGTCCCAAATATATAGAAGCACTAAAAAACGAAATTTTTAATAAATAGATTAAGTTGTTGGAGTTAATAAAGAATGAAATTTAATGGAACTCAGAATTATATTTCAACAGAAGATTTGAACGTTGCAGTAAATGCAGCAATTTTACTTGAAAAACCATTATTAATTAAAGGTGAGCCAGGCACTGGAAAAACAGAATTGGCCAGACAAGTATCGGACAGCCTAGGTTTAGGTATTATTGAATGGAATATAAAATCCACAACAAAAGCTCAGCAAGGATTATATGAATATGATGCTGTTAGTCGACTCAGAGATAGCCAACTAGGCGATAAGAAGATAGAAAATATTGGAAATTACATAAAGAAAGGTAAGATTTGGAATGCTTTTGAGTCCAAAGAAAGATCAGTACTATTAATTGATGAGATTGATAAAGCAGACATAGAATTTCCAAATGACCTACTTCAAGAGTTAGATAAAATGGAATTTTTTGTTTATGAAACTAATGAAATTGTTAAAGCAAAAAAAAGACCCATAGTCATAATAACATCTAATAATGAAAAAGAACTTCCAGAGGCATTCTTAAGACGATGTTTTTTTCATTACATTCAATTTCCTGAAATTGATACCTTAAAAAAGATTGTTCAAGTACACTTTCCTGAAATTAAAAAATCATTACTAGAAGCAGCCTTACATAGATTTTTTGAAGTTAGAGAAATTCCTGGATTAAAGAAAAAACCATCAACTTCAGAGGCCTTAGATTGGATTAAACTTTTATTACTTGAAGATATTAATCCTATAGATTTAAAAAGTGATGGAAAGGATCTGTTGCCTAAGTTACATGGCGCTCTCATTAAAAATGAACAAGATATTCATTTGTTTGAGAGGTTAGCTTTCATGGCAAGAGGAAATAGATAGGAGAATGTTTCTAGATTTCTTTTTCAAATTAAAAGATGCCAGAATTCCAGTTACATTAAATGAATTTTTTACTTTTCTAGATACAATCAAATTAGACTTTATACAATTTAACACTGAAAATTTTTATTACATGGCTAGAGCAAGTCTTGTCAAAGACGAAAGATTAATAGATCGATTTGATGTTGTATTTGGTGAATATTTTAAGGGTGTTGAAACCATGAAATTAGAGGACATACTTGAACATCTTAGTGTCCCTAAAGAGTGGCTTAAAAAAATGTTAGATAAGCATTTTACTAGAGAAGAAATTGAGGAGATAAAATCTTTAGGTGGTTTTGATGAACTAATGAAAACACTTGAACAAAGACTAAAAGAACAAAAAAAACGTCATCAAGGTGGTAATAAATGGATAGGTACAGCAGGTAAATCACCCTTTGGAGCTTATGGATACAATCCAGAAGGAATTAGAATTGGACAACATGCAAGAAGGCAGGGGAAAGCTGTTAAAGTATGGGACAAAAGAGTATTTCGTGATTTTGATGATACAAGAGAATTAGATACACGAGGAATGCAAGTTGCATTAAAAAGATTAAGGCAATGGGCAAGAACTGCTATTGATGAAGAGTTAGATATAGATAATACAATATCACATACTGCAAAAAATGGTTATTTAGATATAAAAACCAGAAAAGAAAGAGAAAATGCAATTAAAATATTACTTTTTCTTGATGTAGGTGGTTCTATGGATGACTACATTAAACAAGTAGAAAATTTATTTTCAGCTGCAAAAAATGTTTTCAAAAACCTTAACTTTTTTTACTTTCATAACTGTCTATATGAAGGTGTTTGGAAAAGTAACGTAAGACGATGGAAAGAACAATTTTCTACAACAGAAATTTTCAGGACATATGGTAAGGAATACAAATGTATCTTCGTTGGTGATGCTTCAATGAGTCCATATGAAATTTTAGTAGAGGGTGGTGGTAATGAACATTTTAATCAAGAAACAGGACAAGTTTGGTTAGAAAGAGCTATTGCCCAGTGGCCATCAAATGTTTGGATTAATCCAACAAAAAAGGAGCATTGGAATTATTCTCAATCTACACATATTATAAAAGAAATATTTTCAAATAGAATGGTACCTTTAAGCATAAAAGGAATAGAAGAAGCAACTAAAATTTTATCAAAAACAAATTAAAACAAATAGGTTATTTAATTAATGAAAGACAACAAAATTGATGAACCATATTCAACTCCAATTATTCTTCCTGAACAGGAAGTTTTAAAAGAGTGGTTGGATTATAATGGTCACATGAACGTTGCGTATTATACACTAGCATTTGATAAATCCTTAGATATATTTTTAGAAGATTTACTTGGAATAGGAGAAACTCATGCTTATGAAAATTCCCAGGGACCTTTTGTTGTTCAAGCTCATTATCATTATTTAAGTGAGATGAAATTAAATGAAAAATTTAACGTACGCTTATTTGTAGTTGATTGCGATAAAAAAAAGATGCACTTATGTTTAGAAATTTTTTCGCAGCTTCAAGAAAAAGTAATTGCAGTTGTTGAACAAGTTTTAATAAATGTAAATTTAAAATTACGTAAGTCTGAGCAATATCCATCATGGGCTTTTGAAAAACTTCTCAAATTAAAAAATGCTCATAAAAATGCCTCACTACCGTCTGCTTTTGGAAAATCCATAGGATTAAAAAAGTAGAAAAAAATGATCTTAAAATTAATTTTAACATGTTTTTGTTGGATTGCTGTTTTACCCATAATTTACGGACTAAATTTTGGTGAAAGATATATATTTTTTCTAATATTCATATATTTTTTATTATTATTTTGGATGTTTATTTTCTCAAAAAACACTACTAAGATAATTATTTCTCTTTTGTTTCTATTTACTTTTTTAATTTTAGATAATTTTCCATCAAAAGAAATTATTCTAAAAGCTGGAAACTTTTTTATTATTTTTTCTGCTTTTCTTCCAAGTTTATGGATTTTAAGGGCCACAGCTATCACAATGCCATCAGTTCAAAGCACTCAATCACTTCTATCAAAATTAAATTCAAAAAAAATACTTTCAGGGCTCCAAGTTACATCACATTTTCTTGGCAGTGTAATTAATATTGGTTCTTTCCCGCTGCTGTCGTCTGTTCTTCCTAAAAAATCAAAAATTAGTTTGAGGCAGTCTGCCGGTGAAGCGTCAATTCGTGGAATGAACACAGCGGTTTTATGGTCACCTTTTTTTGTTAGTTTTGCTGTTGGACAAATTTATCTTCCTGAAATGTCAGCATGGATAGGGATTGGGTTTGGAATTATTATAGCAACACTCTTTAATCTTATAACAATAAGATTAATTATTGGGAAATTAACAATAAATTATCTTTTTGACTCTTTATCATGTATTAAACCAATATTTTCAAGATTACTTATTTTAGCAACATCTGTATTGTTTGTTGGGCAAATCTTCAATAAGACTGCTTTGAATGCAATAATAATTGTAGTCCCAATTTTAGTGTTTATTCAAATATTGAGACGACCAGAAACATCAAACTTCATTTTCAAAAATTTAAAAAATTTGATACAAAACTCTGGAGATGAAATGTTACTAATTTCAGTATCTATGTTTTTAGGGTCAATATTAACTAATTCTGTTGAGATTCAAAATTTTGTTAGCAGTAATATAGGTGATTATTTTCCATTTTGGATGATGATTATTTTATTACCCTTTATAGTTTGGTGTTTTAGTTTAATTGGTGTACATCCAATAATTACGTCAGCTCCAATTTTATCTATATTTGGTCCTTTACTATCTGTTTGGGAAGCCGCTTTTTTAATGCAAGCGCATCTTATTGGTTGGTGTGCGGGTACCGCAATAAGTTTTACATCTCTTTCTGTTTTAACAAGTTCTGAAAATTTTAAAATCTCAATCTCAAAATTGGTATTTGGACCCAATTTGTTTGCCACCATTGGACTTGTTTTTTTTGGGACAATTATCTTAATTATATCAAATTATTTTTTGTAAAATTTCATTTGAATTAATTTTATCTAATTTATGTTCTTTATAAGAAACATAACAGACACACATCATTATTATTGTGCCTCCTAAAATTACAAAAGGATCAAATTTTTCATCGAAAATAAATAAACCTACCATAGATGCCCATACAAGTTGTAAAAATAATATAGGCTGAGTAACTACCATCGGCGCAACTTTGATAGCTTTTGTCATAGTTATATGTCCAATAGTTGCTATTATAGCAGTGACAGTAAGAATTAACAAAGCTTCAATTGAAAGAGGTTCCCAACTATAAATTGCGGATGGAATTAAAAATATTGTTGTAAAAATAGATAGCATTGCAACAATTTCAGAAGAAGTTCTTTCTTTCGATACTACTTTAGCAATTAGATAAGACATAGTGAAAACTACAGTTGCTAATAACATACTTATTTGACCGCTTTCAATTACCTTAAAACCTGGTCTTAGAATTATAAGAGCACCAATAAAAGATATTATAATTGCTAATAGCCTGTGTTTATGTAGAGTTTCCTTTAGAAAAAAACATGCTCCAAAAGACACAAAAATATATGTTAAAAAACCAATTGCCGTCACCTCTGCAACAGGCATAACAGACATAGCATAGAACCATAAAGTAACACCAATAGAGTGAACAAAACCTCTTAAAATAAATTTTTTCATCAAAGGTCTATGAGGTCTGAATTTCGTTAGTGAAATCAATGAAGGAATTAATAGAATTGTCCCTATTGCATATCTTAGAAATGCAGCTTGTGGAGCAGGAACTTCTCCTTCTAAGTATCTTACAGTTCCTGTGACACCTACAAACAAAATTGTTGTAATTACCATCCACAAAATACCAACTAAAGATTGATTCAAATCAAAATCCTTTATTTTATTTATCATGTTAATTAAATAATTTAATTAAGTCTAATTAATTGTTTTAAAATTACATTCCTTGGTAATTAGGACCACCTCCACCTTGAGGTGTTACCCAATTAATGTTTTGGGTTGGGTCTTTGATATCACATGTTTTACAGTGAACACAATTTTGTGCATTGATTTGAAGTTTTGGTTTATTATCATTTAAAACAATTTCATATACACCTGCAGGACAATATCTTGTTTCTGGATTGTCATATAATTCAAAATTAGTATTTATAGGTACTTCCTCATCTTTTAATTGCAAATGACAAGGTTGATTTTCTTCATGATTTGTCCCTGAAAAAGAAACATTTGTTAGTCTGTCAAAGCTTATAACATTATCAGGTTTTGGATAATTTATTTCTTTGTAATTATGTTTGTTACCAAGACTTTTATGATCAGTTTCATGGTGATCAATTGTCCAAGGTGCATTTCCACGAAAAATATAAGTATCAATAGCACTATAAAATATTGCTTTCCAGAAACCCCATTTAAAAGAAGGTCTAATGTTTCTTACTTTGTATAATTCTTTCCATAACCAACTTTTCTTAATAGAGCTTTCGTACTCTAATATTTCGTCATTTTTATCTATGTTTTCAAAAATTGATTGTGCGGCAATCATGCCTGATTTCATTGCAAGATGGGTTCCTTTAATTTTTGGTACGTTGAGAAAACCAGCTTCACATCCTGTTAACATTCCGCCGGGAAAAGTCAGTTTTGGTAAAGATTGAACTCCACCTTCATTTAACGCTCTTGCACCGTAATTAATTCTTCTTCCTCCCTCAAGTAATTTCTTTATTGCTGGATGATGTTTGAAGCGTTGAAATTCAAGATAGGGAGATAAATAAGGATTTTTATAATCCAAACCTATTACGAAACCTATTGATACTTTATTATTATCTAAATGATATAAAAAAGATCCACCGTAAGTATCATTATCTAGAGGCCATCCTGTAGTGTGCATTATACTCCCTGGTTTACTATTTTCAGGTTTCACTTCCCATAATTCTTTTATCCCAATACCGTAAGTTTGTGGAGAATTATCTGAATTAAGATTAAATTTTTCCATTAAAATTTTTCCTAGATGACCTCTACAGCCCTCAGAAAATATTGTTTGTTTAGCTCGTAACTCTATACCTCTTTCAAAGTTAGGTCCTTCAGAACCATCCTTTAACCTTCCCATGTCACAAGTAGCTACACCTAGTACTTTATTTTTTTCATCAAACAGTACTTCTGACGCAGCAAAACCTGGATAAATTTCTACTTCAAGTTCTTCAGCCTGTTGAGCTAACCACTTCGTAAAATCGCTTAAACTAATTATGTAGTTACCTTTATTATGCATTTGCGGAGGGGTAGGTAGTTGGTATGATTTAGCCTCTGTAAGATATAAAAATTTATCAACTTTTGCTTCAGTTTTTAATGGACTATGTTTTGTTTTCCAGTCTGGTATAAGTTCGTCTAATGCCTTAGTTTCAATAACTGCACCAGATACGATGTGTGCCCCAACCTCTGATCCTTTTTCAATTACACAAACTGATAGCTCCTTATTAGCTTTCTTAGTTAGTTGTTTTAATTTAATAGCAGCACTCAATCCAGAAGGTCCAGCTCCTACTACAACAACGTCATATTCCATTATCTCTCTATTAGTCATTTACCTGCCTTAAATATTGTTTGAAAAAATTATATTGGTACTGGTAATTTTTACAATTTATTTTATATTAAGTTTTTAATGATTATTATATAAATTAAAAGGTTTAAAAATGAATCCTGATGTTGGCATTGTATTATTAATACTCTATCCAATCGTCCTTGTTGGTGCGATTATTTGGTTTGGAAAACACTCTGTATCTCCTGATTAATAGTTTCGTTACATCTTATATTAACGGACCTACAAGTTGCTTCAAAGGGCATTGTTATACACTTGTGTCTATTTTTAATTTCTCTGATAGGTTCAAAAACCTCCATTTCAATTGGCAATTGATCTGAGAAGCTTTTTTCAGTATTTTCAAGCCAAGTTAAAAACTCATCTAAAAATTTCTCATCTGGAATATCTTTATTTTTAAATAATTCAACAACTAATCCAGCAGAAGCTTCACATAGTGCACATCCTTTTACAACTGCTGAAATATCAATTATTTTAGTTTCAACTAATTTTAGTCGAACTTTTACTTCATCCCCACACATAGGGTTACGCATTTCAAAAGATCGATTAAAGTCTTTTAAAGCAATTACTTTTTTATTTTTTGCAGCAAGACTTAATATTTTTTCTTGATAAATTGATAGATTATTCAATTATTGATTTACCATTAATAAAACTACACTTGCTACGGCTATTGCATAAAATACATATAATAAAATATGAGTATTCTCATAGACATTCTCTTCAGGAACGCCGTTGGGTAAATCTTTTTTATTTTTCTTCATTTTTTCCTCAATATTCTAAAGAAGATTATTCTTTTTAATTTAACTATTTTACAAATTATAAATAAATTTTCCATACAAAGATGAAAATTAATAAAATTATAAAAAGTTGTACAACTATTAAAGTATCTTGACCAACTTCTCTATCAAAAACTTTATTTTTTATCATTGTATTAGCAAGAAACTTTCTAATATACATAAATATAAATTCAACTAATTGTTCAATTTTTTTATTGATATCATTAATAAGATTTAAAAGAGGTAATAAAATCCCAGGTATCATTTTTCTATAAATCCAATCGCTATTTAAAACGGTTGAGTTTAGCTCTGGGGGATAGATTTTAAAATGCCATAAACATATAAATGCAAATGCAGCAAATGTTAAAAGCTGCAACTGTCCAACAACGTGACTAAAGTCATATGGCTGATATTGAATTTGATAGGGTAAGATTTCATAAAAATAAGAAGGAAAAACCCCAATCAATATACAAAGAGTTGATGCAATAATCATTGCTATTATCATATTTAATGGAGCTTCTTTTGTTTTAATACCACTTTCATGAGCAAAAAAAGCAAAGAATGGGATTTTAATTCCAGAATGGTGAAGCACACCAGCAGATGCAAATAAAAGCATAAAGTAGACAAAAACTAGTCCTTCTTTCCCAAGTGCTGACATTATAAGTGATTTTGCAACAAACCCACTAAATAAAGGAAAAGCCGATATGGATATAGCACCAATAATAGTGCATATCGCAGTAATTGGCATAAATTTAAATAGTCCTCCTAATTCAGAAGCTTTACATGTTCCTACTCTATACAGAACTGCTCCCATTCCCATGAATAGTAAACCTTTGTAAAGAATATGAGCAAAGGCATGAGCTACAGCTCCATTAATAGCTAATTCAGTACCAATTCCAATTGCAACTATCATAAAGCCAAGTTGGTTATTAAGGCTGTATGTTAAAACTCTTCGTAGATCATTTTCAATAACGGCAAAGAAGATAGGATAAAAAGTCATAATTGCGCCAATTATGATTAGTATTTCAGTGCCCGCAAAAGATTTAGCAAAACAAAAAATAGCTAATTTAGTTGTAAATGTTGAAAGAGCAACTGTACCTATCTCTGAAGCTTCTGGATAAGAATCTTGTAACCAGCCATTTAATAATGGAAAAGCTGCTTTTATTCCAAAAGCTATGAAAATTAATTGTCCATAAAGGGAATTAATATCAAAATTTCTAAATTCAGCATTACCAGTTTCAGACATTAATAAAATTGCTCCTGCTAATAAAAACATGCCAGAACCAACTTGAATTAAAATGTATCTAAATGCTGATTTATAAGATCTTTTGGTTTTGCTTGCTAAAATCAGAAAAACTGAAGTAAATGCTGTAGCTTCCCACCATATAAATAATGTAAATAAGTCTCCAGCATGAACTGCTGCAATTGCTGCTCCACTATAACTCATAATTGCTACATGCTGATTCCAGTGTTTTTCATGAGCGCCATAAATGACATTTAATATAGCTGCAATGTGAAATATTATTGCAAAGGGTAAGGTTAAGGTATCTGATTGAAATATTATGAATTCAAAATCCATTACATCAATTTTAGAGTGTATACCAAAACCTAATGTTAATGCGTAGGCTGATATCAGGATTAGAACCATCATATATATCTGTCTAATAATATGAGGTAAGAAGGGGATTAATAATGCCCCAATCATCATTATTAAACCTGGAGGAAAGCTACTTATCATAATAATCCTCATCTTTCATAAGGAATGATCGTAAACTAACACCAATTTTAAAAATAATTATGCATGACAAATATCCAAAAAAAGCTGGAAAGAATAAAATATCTTCTATTGATGTTTCTCCATGCCTATGTCCAATTAATTCTAAAATTAGAAAAATTATACATAGAAAAAGCACTGAGGTATTTATTTTACCGAATTTTTCAATTAAGTACTTCATATCCTACTCACAATCATAGAAGTTAGATTTTGAAATGGTTCTATTAAAAAGAATAATAAAATAGTTAAAAAAGAAGTTATTAGAGTTGGGATTAAAATAAGTTTTGGTATTTTTATATTAATTTCTTTTTCTTTTTTAAAAAAGAAAGCTCTAGCCGGGATTTCCATCAAATAAAATGCATTAAGTATAGTAGATATGCAAAAAACACCTATAACAACTACATAACCACTGTCTGCTGCACCTAACATTAAGAAGAATTTACTCCATGAACCTACCATTGGAGGAACACCAATTATTGAGAGTGAACCAACAAAAAAAGCAAGAAAAATTAGTGGCGCACTTATGCCATGACCATTCAAATCTGAAATTTTTGTAATTTTTGCTCCAACATACAAAGCTCCTGCTACAAAAAATAAAGTAATTTTACCAGCAGCGTGTGTAATTATGTGTAAAGCAGCACCTTGAGTTGCCATTGAAGTAGCCAATGCTCCTCCTAACGTTATATAAGAAAGTTGACTAATAGTTGAATATGCTAGTCTTGCTTTTAAATCATCTTTATAAATAGCTATTATACTTGTTGCTAGAAGAGTAAAAGATGCTAACCAGATTAGCCATTCTGATGCGCCTGTTTTGGCTAAAAAATCTATTCCAAAAACATTTGTCAACACTATTAACATTGTAAATACACCCGCTTTTACAACTGCTACAGCATGTAAAAGGGCGGATACAGGTGTGGGTGCAACCATAGCAGCAGGAAGCCACTTATGAATTGGCATCAGTGCTGCCTTTCCAATTCCAAAAACAAACATTGCTAATAATAGTGGGGCATAGGCTCCATCTAATTTTCCGTCTAAAACACCATTTTGGGACATTTCTAAAGAACCTGTAGCAACCCAAACCCAAATAATTGCTGGAAGAAGTAATATAACAGAAGATCCAACTAATATGGACATATATAATCGACCAGCTTTTTGAGCCTTTTCATTTTGCTTATGAGCAACCAGAGGATATGTTGAAAATGTAAGAACTTCATAAAAGATAAATAATGTTAATAAATCACTAGCATAAGCAATACATAAAGCGGCATGAACAGCAATTGCATAAAATGCATAAAATCTTGTTTGATTTTTTTCTTTATTTCCTCTCATGTAGCCAACTGAATAGATAGCTGCAAAAATCCACAGAAATGACGCAACCAGTCCAAAAATAGCACCTAAGGGTGTGATATCAAAACCAATTGATATTCCTTCAGCTATTTTAATAATTTCTAAAGTGGTGTTTTGATTATTAAGTGCTGAGCTCATAATATTTAATGCACCCCAAGAACTAATCATACCGCCAATTGGTCCCAAGAAATCTCTCAAAATTGTATTTTTTGAAATGAATGGAGTTAAAACACAAACGATTAGAGGTGATAAAATTGTGATTAATATAAAATTTTCAATTGTTATCATTTTAGATCCCCAATTAATTTATCAGCGGCTCCAAAACTTCCGTTTACAACTAATGAGGCGTCTAGACCAAAATAAATATTTAGAAAAGTTATAATAATAAGTGATATATAAATTGTTGGATTTTCTTTTTTTACAATTTTTTTTCCTTCACGCATCCACAAGACTTCTATTATTTTCCACAAATAAACAACTGATAATGCTGAACTCATTAATATGAGTATTGCTATCCATATACCATCTGAGCTAATAGATGCTTTAATTAAATATAATTTTGAAATAAATCCAGCTGTAAGTGGAAGGCCTGCTAGGCTTAATGAACAAATAACAAAACAAAAAAAAGTGATAGGCCTTTCTCTACCAAGACCAGATAAATTATTTATAGTAACTCTTTTTTTAATGTAAAAACCAATTGACGTTATAGCTATGAATAAACCACCTTTAATGATCGCATGATTGAACATATGTATAAAACCAGCTGCTATACTCGCTTTTGTTCCAATAGCAAAAGCTAGAGTTATATATCCTATTTGAGCAACTGAAGAATGAGCTAGTAGCCTTTTAATATCCTTTTCATATATAGCCATAATTGTGCCAGCAAATATAGCTAATAGTGAAAGTGGAAGTATAACAAACAATAAAGTGTTATTTATTAAATTTTCTGAATTTTCAAAAATAGAAAATAATATGCGAGCTAATATATACAAAGAAGCTTTTGTTGCTGTTGCAGCCAGTAATACAGATACTGCAGATGGAGCATAAGCATATGCTCGTGGTAACCAAATATGTAATGGGAAAACAGCTGCTTTAACCATAATCCCAATTATCATAAAACCAAAACCTGCAATTAATGCTCTGTTGTTATTGAGATCAGCAATTCTATTTGTTAGGTCTGCCATATTTAAAGTGCCAGTTACCCCGTATAATAATCCTACACCTATTACATATAACGTTGCCCCAACTGCGCCTATGATAAGGTAATTATAAGCGGCAACCAAAGCCTGTTTATCTTTATGAGCGCCCATTGCTACAAGAGCAACAGAGGCTAAAGATGATATTTCTAAAAAAACAAAAAGGTTGAATGCATCGCCCGTAGTCACAAGACCCAGTAAGCCTGCTATAGCTAAAAGCCATAAACTATAAACTTTAGATATTGATTTTTTTTCTATTTCCTCAGGCATTATCTTATAAGCAAAGATGGTTGCTAAAAAACTTATACCTGAGATTATTATAACTGGAATTATTGCTACTTTATCAATAATATATTCTATTCCTATAGGGGGCATCCATTTGCCTAAAGCATAAGAAATATGAGAATGAATTTGAATTTCTTGATATAATAAAATTGAAAATATAAATGTTAAAAAAGTGCTTAAAGTTGTTAAAGCCCATGAAAAAAATATATTAGGAATAAGCACAACTAATAAAGACATCATCAATGGACATAAAACTACAATAATTGGAAGATTTTTTATTAAAATGTCTATCATTTCTTAAACTTCAAATCCAAATTTTTGCCAGTTTCAATGTCATCGTGATAATCTACAAGATCTTGTGCAGATACGTCATCTTCTTCAATACTGCCGTATTCTGAGTTAATTCTTAACACTAAAGATAATCCCAAAGCCGTTGTTGCTACGCCAACAACAATAGCTGTAAGTATCAATACGTGAGGAAGAGGATTTGAATAAATAGTGTCAATAGATTCATTTAAAATTGGAGGCGTGCCTCCTTTGATTTTTCCAAAAGTTATATAGAGTAAAAAAACAGATGTTTGAAAGATAGCAAGTCCTACAATTTTTTTTAAAAAATTTTTTCTCCCTATTACCAGAAACAAACCAATCATCATTAGACAAAAAACTATCCAGTAATTCCAAATACCAATTGTTGAAGAAATCATTTTATTTCTCTTTTATTTTATCGTAACTAGCGAAAGCGTTAAAAAGTGCAATCATTACGTTTGAAACGGTTAAGCCAACACCAAATTCAACTAACAGTATACCTATGTGCTGACCGGATTGTGGAGAAGAACCAAGTATATTGTACGCTAAAAACTCATCTCCTAATATCATTGAAACAATGCCAACACCACCATAGATGATTCCGCCCAAAGCCAGTAATATCAAATTGACGTTTGGTGGAAACAGTTTTTTGCCAGCCTCAATACCAAATACAAGAGAATATAGGATAAATGCACTAGCTACAATTACTCCAGCTTGAAAGCCTCCTCCAGGACCAAAATCTCCATGAAATTGGACATAAAGCCCAAAAAGTATGATAGGTGCAAAAAGTATTTTAGTAGAAATTCTTAAAATCGGATTGTTATGCATTTTTACTAATCTTTTGTTTGGGTTGAGATTTATTCTTTTTAGTAGAATTTTTCTTCTCTAGAAGGCCAAGCACAGCTACTCCTGCAGTAAAAACAACTATTGTTTCACCAAAAGTATCGTAACCTCTATAACTTGCCAATACTGAAGTAACTATGTTTGGAATACCAATATCTTCTTTAGATCCTCTAATATATTCAGGTACAATATGTTGGTGTATTGGAGCTGTTAACTTACCAATTTCAGGTAAATCAAAACTACACCAGATTAATATTCCTCCTAGAATTATACACGAAAGTGCCGGAATAAATTCACTACTAATACTCTCTTCCTCTTTTTTAGGTAAATAAGCCATAGCTGCTAAAAAAAGTATAGTAGAGATACCTGCACCAACTGATGCTTCTGTAAACGCAACATCAACTGCATCTAATGTTATAAACATTAATGCCGCCACAAGAGAATAAGCACTTGTCAAAATTACGGTAAATATAACAGTTCTAGTTTTAATTAGAGCTATGGCGATACTTAGCATAATCGTAACTAAAAAAGCATTTATTAATAATTCAGAAATCATAAAATTTTTCCAATCTTTTTCCCTACTGGAAGTATATTTTTTTGCCTTGCTAAATTTGCAGTTACATGACTTGTTACAGGACTAGTAAAAAAAATGAACACACCAATTAATATCAACTTAACTGTTATTAATGACCAACCACTTTGAAAAACCATCCCTAAAATAAAAAATGCAGTGCCGCCAGTATCAATCATACCAGCAGCATGAATTCTTGAAAATACATCTGGTAACTTAATAAGTCCACAAGCGCCAATTATAATAGACAGAGAACCAATAAAAAAACAAATGCCTGTGAAAATATCTAATATCAATTCCACTTTTACTTATCTCCTCCCAAGGAGCCAGTGCTAAAAAGTTTTAAAACAGCTACTGTTCCAATAAAATTAATCAATGCATAAACAATTGCAATGTCTAAAAACTCTGGTCTACTTGAATAGAAGCCATGAAGAGAAATCCCGATAACTATAATAGTGCCAAGACTATTAACTGCTAAAATTCTATCAAATGTTGTTTTGCCTAAAATAATTCTTACTAAAATTAGAATTCCTGTAATTGCACAGGCAATTAAACCAGCTAAAAACATTATTTCTTACCCTCTAACCAAGTTACTTTGTTGTCCATTTCATTATTTCGAACATCATTTCCAAAATCAGAATTTAATGCATGTACCTCAAAAATATCCTTCTGCATTTTTGTTGTAACTGTTCCTGGCGTAAGAGTTATTGAGTTGGCATATGTAACTTTTGCAACATCGGTGACTTGAGAAGCTTTGACAGTAAAAGTTTCAGGCTCAACTTTTCCGTTTATAATTACTTTTGCAGTGCTTAAATTTGATTTCAATATTTCCTTAAATAACCATATCAAATAATTCAAAAGTCTTGGTATGAAAAATATTGGCAGGCCTTCTTCATCAATAAGCTTGCCACGTTTAGCAACATAAACACAAAATGCACATGAAAATATACCTAGACTTATTATTAGGATACTATAGTGTCCTGACATCAACAACCATAAAATAAGTAGTATCAAAAAAAGGATTAATGATTTCATTAATTTAAACCTATACTAAGTTATTATTAATTTTTAACCAATGTTAAGTTTTATTTCAATAACAGTTTTGATGGTTTTATGGTTTTGCAAAAGTTTCTACTTTTGTGATTTTTTTAATAATACCTTTTCTTTTTAGAAAATTACTAAAATTTATATAGGTTTTTAAATCATGTGCTTGTGGTCTTAAAGCAAACCTAGGTATAGTATCTTTGTAAGCTCTTTTATTTAATTCATCATCTAAACCTTTTCTGAAAGAAGAAAAGTCTTTCCAAGTAGAAACTGGGTCATTAATAATTGTTAAAGTGGCTTTCTGGATTGCATTAAAAAATTTATCGAAAAGTGGGTTGTCTTTATTTTTTTGATTTGCAATATATATTAGCTCTTCATAAGTAGGTACGCCATGCTCTTCTGGAAAGAAAGCTCTACCTGGATGGTTGACAATGTCCATTTGATTGAGCTCAAAATTTCTAAAAGCTCCAATAACTGCATCAACCTTTTTTGTAATTAAAGAGGGCGATAATGAAAAATTAATATTGACTAAATCTACATCAGACATTTTAAGATTATATTTTTGAAGCATGCCAGACAGTAGAGCTTCTTCAAATCCACCAACTGAAAATCCAACTTTTTTTCCTTTCAGATCTGCAATTGTTCTAATAGGCCCATCTCTTAAGACAACTAGGGAATTTAAAGGAACGCTTACTAAAGTTCCAACTCTTACAACCGGTAAACCCTGATCAACCTGAATATGTAGTTGTGGTTGATATGAAATTGCTAAATCTAATTTACCAGCCGCAACTAATTTTGGAGGATCATTTGGATCAGCTGGCTCTATCATCTCAACGTCAAGGTTAAGGTCTTTAAAAAAATTTCTTTTTTTAGCTATTATTAAGGGAGCATGATCAGGATTTAAAAACCAATCAAGTCCTATTGTTAATTTTTCAGATGAGGCATTAACATTACTAGTTAATGTTAATAGCGAGATACTTAAAAGTATTTTTAAAATTGTTTTCATTTGCGTCTCCCTCCGCTGGTTTTAACCAGATCAGGTTATAAGGGTTAATTTCTCAGCAAGACTAATGTCACGCACCCCTGGCAATTTACTTCTATTACAAATAATATAGAAAAAATCAATAATAATTTATTTCCACCATACGTATCTACTTAGAAAGTAATCTGTAATTTTATAAATGGTAATAGTCATAAAAATAAGAATTAATAGGGCAGCAAACATATTATCAGTTTGCAATCTTGCATTACTATATATCATAAAAGACCCAAGTCCTGTGCTTCCCCCAATCCACTCTCCAACAACTGCTCCAATTGGTGCAAAGCAAGCAGCAACTTTAAGCCCAGAACATAATCCTGGTAAAGAAGAGGGGATTTTGATTTTCCAAAACAATTGAATTTTTGAGAGGTTTAGTGTTTTTCCGGCGTCAATTAGTTCTTGAGGAACTTTATTTAAGGCATCTGTGAAATTAGATGTGATTGGGAAAAAAACTATTAAAACTCCAATTACTATTTTACTGATCATTCCGTATCCAAGCCACAAAATTAACAATGGTGCTAAAGCAAAAACTGGAATTGATTGGCTGGCAAGTAATATTGGCATTATCCATCTTTTTAATGTTACCGAAGAAGAAATTATCAAAGCTGTTATTATTCCGATAAGAGAGCCAATTGCCATAGACGCTAATATCTCAATAAGTGTATAGGATGCGTGAACTATGAGTTCATCCCAGTTAAAGTAAATTGATACAAATATTTTTGATGGAGGAGGGAGCATAAAAACAGGTAGCTGAAAAAAATAACAGCTTATTTCCCATATGACAAAAATAGTTGTTGCAATTAATATTCCCCTAATCATTGTAACCTTATTAAATAGTTTATATCAATTATATATATAAAATAGAAAAGAATGCAGAATTTTTTATTTACAAGTGATATTTTTAGAGGCTCTAGATATGAAAAGGGTCACCCCCTCGATATGGATAGAGTTTGGCCAAGTGTTGAACTTATAAGGCTTATGGGGTGGATAAAAGAAGATCAAATTATTAAAAATTCACCCGCGGATATTAGTGAGTTAATTAAATTTCATGATTTAGACTATGTAAAAGCATTAAAAAAAGCTGAAGAAGATCAAAATCTTCCAGATAATCTTAAGAAGAAATTTAATATTGGTATTGGAAGTAATCCCATATTTAGCAAGGTTTTTTCAAGGCCAGCAACTGCTGCCAAAGCCTCTATAAAAGCTGTTGAAATGATAGCGAATAAAAAGGCAAAAAAAATATTAAATATATCTGGTGGAACTCATCACGGAAGAAAGTCACAGGCTTTCGGCTTCTGTTTTCTAAATGACTGTGTTTTAGCAATTCTAAAAGCTTTAGAATCTAATTTAAAAAACATCGTGTATGTAGATCTTGATGCTCATCATTGTGACGGAGTGCAAGATGTTTTTTCTGAAAATGAGAATGTGTCAATTATATCAATTCATGAAAAAAACAGATGGCCTAAAACTGGTAAATTTGAGGATAATAAACTTTTCAATGTAATAAACTTACCTGTTAATGAGGATTTTAATGATAATGAAATGGATTATATAGTATCCAATATCATTATTCCTTTTTTAAAAATAAAGAGAGCTGATTTTCTGATAATTCAAGCTGGAGCTGATATGCTTGATGGTGATCCTCAATCAAGAATTAGTTTAACCAATAATGCATATTGGAAGGCAATAAATGATATTCAGTCTCTTAATGAAAATGTTTTAATTTTGGGAGGTGGTGGCTATAATCCATATTTAACAGCAAAGGCTTGGGCAGGTAACTGGGTTTTAATAAACGATAAAGAAGAGTATTTAGACCAAGAGATGAAGCCTCAATGTTATGATTTTCTTAAATCTCTTACTTGGCATAATAGACGAGTTAAGAATGGGATCCCCAATAAATGGATAAGCACTTGGAGAGATGAATATAAGAATGCTCCAGTAGGAGATCAAATTTTATTTCTTGTAGACAAAATATTAAAGATTAAAAAAATATGACAAACCAAATTAAAATAGCTATATTAGGAATTTTCCTAACTATTTTACCAAGTAAATTTTATGCTGAAATTAACAGCCCAATATTCAAACAAATCGTGTGTAGTGTTAATGTTGGTAATAATGCTCAAAAGTTATTTTTAGAAATTGCTGACAATGAACAAAAAAGATCTTATGGATTAATGAATAGAGAAGACATGAAATATAATTCAGGAATGTTGTTTATTTGGAAAGGTAGACAAATTCGAAATTTTTGGATGAAAAATACACATTTTAATTTAGATTTATTTTTTTTGAACAACCAAGGTGAAATAATTGAGGTTTATAAAAATGCTAAAGCATTTGATGAAACAAACATTAAAAGTCAAAATGAAGTAAATTTTGTGGTTGAATTAAAATCTGGAGAGTATCCACTCTTAATAGGGGATAAATTTAACTGTCCATTTAAAGAATTATTGAAATAAATTGAATTTCTTTAAAGTAAAGCTTGATTTTGAAGATTTCTAAAGTATAAATCGAATCATTCGGGGCGTAGCGCAGCCTGGTAGCGCATCTGGTTTGGGACCAGAGGGTCGGGAGTTCGAATCTCTCCGCCCCGACCAATTTTAACTTTTTATTTTCGAATTTTAAGCCATCATAGGTTGTTGGTCACCAACTAAAGTAACTCTGTGCATAATCCTTTTAATAGTGTTATTATCAAAAGGTTCAACCGAATGCATTGTGCATCTATTATCCCACATCACGATGTCATTATTATTCCAAATATGTTTGTAGACATATTTAGATTGAATTGAATGTTCTATTAAGAAATCAAGCAATTCTCTTCCTTCACTATCATCAATATCAACAATTTTAACCATCGTATGTGGCGACAAAAAGAGACTTTTTTTCTTAGTTGAAGGATGTTTTCTCACTAAAGGATGAATAACAGGATCAAGTTTATCATAATTACCTTTGTTTTTTCTTTTGCTAAGTTCGTCAGATAAACTTATTATAAAGTCGTGATCATGTACTACTTTTAGGTTTTTTATTTTTTGTTTCATCGACTCTTCTAGGTCATCATAAGCTTTATACATATTTGCAAATAGAGTGTTTCCGCCTTCATTTGTTGTAGAAATCCCGTGAAGAATTGATCCATTGCTTGGAATTTTACGAAATGAACTATCAGTATGCCAGAGCCAAGATTGTTTTAGATATTGCCAGGATGTTTCTTTGTTTGGTATAATTTTTCCTTCTTCATCAACATTTGAAACACGATAGATTTCTGGATTTTTGGAAGACCTGTGTGATAAAGATGGATGAACTTCTAGTTCACCAAATTTTTTTCCAAAATTTATATGATCTTCATCAGAAATATCTTGATTTGGAAATACAATAATTAAATGTTTCATCCATAATTCTTTGATTTCTTGAAAAGTATTATTGTCAATCCTTGAAAGATTTATTCCTTCAATGGATATTCCAATGTTTCTATGAATTTGCTTAATTCTCATATGGACCATCTTCTAGGAGGTTAATACTGATAAATATTATAATCAAATATTAAAACTGTCTAAAGAATTAATAGATATTAAAAAATATTACCTAAATTTTATAGTTTTATTCAGTCTTCAATTATTCCAGTAAGGCTCTCTTTTTTCTATAAAGGCTTTTAAACCTTCTTGAGCATCTGGCGTCGTAGCTGCATTACAAAAATCTTCAACTGCATTAGCAACGCCTCTTCTGTAATCAAGATCATTAGTTCTTAAAAAAGCTGCTCTTCCCAAACTTATAGATGTTGAAGATTTTTTTGATAAATCAATTGCGATTTCAGTAGCTTTCTCCCTAATTTTAGTGGATAAAACTTTTCGACTAATTAATCCTAACATAAGTGCCTCATCAGAGTAAAATTTTCTACCGCTAAAAAGTAAGTCAAAGGCTTTATATCTTCCGATAATTCTTGGAAGATGTGTGAAATGTATTGCTGGTAACAATCCTAAGTTTATTTCTGGGTATCCAAATGAAGCTTTTTCTGAGGCAATAATTATATCACATGATATAGCTAGGGTCATTCCACCACCTCTTGCAGCACCATTTATTGACGCTATCGTAGGTTTTCCCATATTATATTGAACGTCCCAAAGATCTATATAGAGGCGTTTTAAAAACTCTCTAATTTCTAATCCTGACTTATTTACTAAAAGATTTAAATCTAAACCTGCAGAAAATATCTTATTGATGTCACTTTCTAAAATAATAGCTCTTACTTCTTTATCTTTAGAGGCAGTTTTAAGTGTGTTCAAAATATCATCTAAAAATTCAATGCTAAATGCGTTAGAAGGATATCGTTTCAGTGTTATCCATCCAATATGATCTGTAACTTTATATTCAATAAATTTATCCATACTGATATTTTTAGAAATTCAACTTTATCTAATTAATTTATTAAAATTTTGACATAAATGAAATTTAAATTGCAACATACTTATATCCATTACCAAATTTATCTAAATATCCAAATTTTGGCTCTAGGATGTGTCCTCCTGAACAAATTATTCTGTCATTGCAGACCATATCAAAAGCTGTTTTTCTTGATTTCAGTCCTTGTTCTATATCAATGTCAAAAAGCACAGAAATGTTTGGATTGGATAATTGTAAATTAGGTGTATGTAGAACATCACCCATCTGAATAAAACAGACATTATTATCTTCTATTCTAAATCCACTATGTCCAGGTGTGTGACCTGGCAGTGGTACAGGGTAGATTCCAGAAATTATCTCTTGATTAGTTTTAATAGTTTTAATTCTTTCTCCATAGGCTTTGATAACAGACTTGTTTAAATCAGCCATGTTTTTCCCGTTTATTTCAATATCTTCAAAATTATCCTTACTCCAAAAATTCAGTTCATCTTCTATTATATTAACGGTTGCATTTGGAAAAATTGCCTTACCATCTTTGTTAATTGATCCACCAACATGATCAGGATGTAAATGAGTGAAAAATATATCCGTAATATCTTCATGTTTTACATTAGCTTTTGCAATTTCTTCGTGAACAAATCCACAGGTTGGTCCAAAAAGATCTCTACATCCTGCATCAACTAATAGAATTTTTTCATTTTTGAATATGAGATAAGCATTAATTTGACTGTTTGTAAGTTGATTATTTTCTTCAGAAAGCTTTTTAGCAGTGTCTTCATCTACATTAAGAAGAATTTCCTTAGGCAAGGTTAACTCACCATCTTTTAGAGCGACAACTCTTGTGGAACCAACCATTAATTCTTGTAAATCTGACATACTTTAATCCTATAAAATAACCTTTTTAAATGTTAGAAAATAAAATTTTTTAATTCAAGATAATTAATGTCAAAAATATTTACAAAAATTCTAATTTAAATTCACAAAGTTGTAATACATCGCTTGTCGGCTTATCTTCTCTAAGTCTTTTGATTCTAGGAAATCTCAATGCAACACCAGATTTATGCCTTGTGCTAGAGTTAACTGTGTCAAATGCAACTTCAATAACGAAAGTTTTTTCAACTTCTCTTACAGGACCAAATTTTTTAATTGTGTTGTTACGAACAAATTTATCTAAAATTTTTAATTCATTATCATTAAAACCAAAATATGCTTTTCCAATTGGAGATAGTTGGTTTCCCTCCCATAAACCAAAAGTAAAGTCAGAATAATATGAACTTCTTTTA
>CACEFQ010000003.1 GCA_902558885.1 uncultured SAR116 cluster alpha proteobacterium | reverse complement strand
CAGAAATATTGGCATGGTGTGGAGAAGAGAATTTTGATATGACAATAATTGAAGTAATGCCAATGGGAGATATAGGTGGAGATACTCGATATGGACAATACCTTCCATTATCACAGGTTAGAAAAGACCTTGAAGAAAAATTTACTCTTACTGATCTTCCAGAAAGAACTAGCGGTCCTGCTAGATACGTTTCTGTAAAGGAAACTAACAACAAACTTGGTTTTATTACTCCTTTAACTCATAACTTTTGTGAAAGTTGTAACAGAGTAAGGCTTACCTGCACTGGAGTTCTTTACATGTGCCTAGGTCAAGATGATAGTGCTGATTTAAAAACTGTATTAAGAGATAAAGGTTTAAATGCACTTGAAGATGCCATAAGAAAAGCCATAGAAAGAAAACCAAAAGGACATGATTTTGAAATCTCACGTCAGTCACCAAATGTATCTGTAAATAGACATATGTCCTTGACAGGGGGATAACCCTAGGTAGCCTTAATTTCTCTTGGATTAATAAACAATATACTTAAAAATAAAATAGATATGGGTATTGATGTATAAAACATCATTATTTCCCATCCGAGATTATTGTGTAAACTACCTGCTAAAAAAGATCCTGATGCAACGAATATAAAGATAATAAAGTCTGTAACACCTTGTACTTTAGCTCTTTCTTCTGGTAAAGCTGATTTAGCTATTATGTCACTTCCTCCTACATAAAGAAAATTCCATCCTAAACCACATAAAAATAATGATATCCAAAAGTATTCAATGGTTTGACCCATAACACCAACACTAATTGATATTATGTATAACAAAACACCCATCATCATAACTTTACGATTACCCAGAAAATTTATAATTGATCCTGTGAAAAATGAAGGTGCAAACATAGCAATGACGTGCCACTGAATTACAGTTGCACTTGCACTGTCTCCCAATCTACAAACATTTACAATCTGTAGAGGAGTGGCAGTCATTATAAAACTCATTAAAGAATATCCAACCGAAGCAGCTAAAATTGCTATAATGACTGTTTTACGCATTAAAATTTTGCTTAATGGCCTAATTGAAGTTTTTGTTAGCTTTGGTTTTTTTATCTTAACAAATATTAAAACCACAAAATTAAATATTTGTATTAAAGCAGCACACAAGTAAGTTGCTAAATATATATAATCTGAAAAAAAATCAAAGGAGTATCTAGAAACCTCTGGTCCTACTATTGCAGCTATTAATCCTCCTGCTAAAACTAGGGATATAGCCTTACTTTTTAATTTTGTTGACATATTATCTGCTGCAGCATAACGATAAAACTGTTGATTAGCTTGAGAAAAACCTAACAAAATTGATCCAACTATGAATAAAAAAAATACCTTATTAAAAATTGAGTAAGCTATTATTAAGCATCCGATAAAGGCTGCCATTGCTCCAATCAAAAACATTGGTCTTCTTCCTATTTTGCCCATTAATAATGAAACAGGTATTAGAGTTATGGCTATCGTCAGAAATTGCAGTGATAATGGAAGGGTCGCATAAGATGGATCTGTTGTTAGTATAGATCCAACTAAACCAGTATTAATCATATTAATATTTGTTGTAGTTATAGATAAGCCTTGTGCAACCGAAAGAACTAAAATATTTTTCTTTTCTTGTTCCAACTACTTGTTGTCTTTATGAGGAGATAATATTAACGTCATTTGATAATCATTCTAAATAAACAATGATGGAGAGAGATTAGAAATGGATCCTGCCCCTGGAAATAAAAACCTTATTACAGATATACCTGGAATTCAAGTTGGTCATGCCGAAGATAATAAAATTGGTACAGGTGTCACGGTTATAACTGGAGACAACCCCTTTTCAACTGCCGTAGATGTCAGAGGAGGAGGCCCAGGCACTAGAGAAACAGATATGTTAAATTTAGAAAACTCTATAGGACGTGCTGATGCTATTGTACTCTCGGGTGGTTCAGCATTTGGACTAGATGCTTGCTCAGAAGTTCAAGATTTATTAAGACAAGATAATAAAGGGTATAAAGTAGGTAAAGCAATTGTCCCACTTGTACCTGGAGCAGTCATTTTTGATCTAAATATAAATGATAAACCTTATGTAAACACTATTGGAGAAGATTCACCTTGGAGAAAACTTGCAAACAAAGCATATAAATCAGCTAACAAAGATTTTCTTTTAGGTTCTTTTGGAGCAGGATGTGGTGCTACTACAGCCACTCTTAAAGGAGGACAAGGTTCTTCATCATGGTCACAAACTTTTTCAAATGGTGAAAAATATACGGTTGGAGCAATTATTATTAACAATGCCGTAGGTAACCCTTTACTTAATGAAGGACCACACTTCTTATCTGCTTACTTAGAATTTGGTGACGAATTCGGTGGGTATGGAATTTGCAATGATCTGTATGACAATATTTTAAGGGCAAAACGGTTACCACAATCAATTGGAAAAACTGAAATTTTTGATGATATTTCCAGTAACACAGTTATTGGTGTGGTAGCTACAGATGCACCTTTAACTCGTGCAAATCTTAAAAGATTAGCTATTATGTCACATGATGGTATAGCAAGATCTCTAAGTCCTGCTCATACACCTATGGATGGAGACACAATCTTTTCAATAACAACATGTCAAGATGTCAAAGAACAAGTATTAGAAAATGTTGATATATTAGTTTTAGGTTCAAGAGCAAGCGATTGCGTCGCCAGAGCTTGCAACAGAGCTATCTATGAGGCTGAAGCAGTTGGAAATTCCAAAGCTGGATGGAAAAATTTTTTTCAATCAAAGTGATTGTTTATTAATTTTTAAGGTTCAAAGCCTCAGCTTTCTTTTTCAAGCGTAAATAAAAAATTGAAGCAAATGGAATACTTACTAAATAGACACATACTAATATTATAAACCCCTTTATTGGATTACTTATAATTGCATTACTAAGTATAGCTAGAATTATTAATAGAGGTATCACAAAAGATTTTGGTATTTGAAAAACTTTCCCAGAAAAAGTAGGTAAGTTACTCACCATTGCAATTGATATAAAACCAATCCAAAGTGCAATTAGATCATAAGACTTTAAATTGTATAACATTAAAAACTCGTTTATGGCGATAGGAAATAACATCAAAAAAGCTGCTGCAGGGGTAGGAACACCAGTAAAATAATTCTTTGCATAATTAGGTCTTTCAGATAATTCTGAATTAAACCTTGCTAATCTTAATGCAGAACAAATGACATACAAAACTATTACAATCCAAAAAAAATTACCTTGAGGTTTGTCCATCCATAAATAGATAGAAAATGCTGGCACAGCTCCAAAAACAACAAAATCAGAGAGAGAGTCAAGATGCATTCCAAATTCACTTGTTGATTTTAACAGTCTAGCCACTCTTCCATCTAACATATCAAAAACTGATGCAATTATTATCATTATAATAACATTATCCCAATTATTGAATATTGCCTGATACATTGCCTGCAAACCAAAGATCAAAGCACATATTGTTAGAAAATTAGGTAGCATCCAAATTACAGAAAAACGTCTTGGTCTAGTTTGTAATGCTTTTTTGGCAAGTTTGATGCCTCTATTTTTCATCTGTAATTTCCTTTACAGGTTTAGCATTTTTACTAAAGTCTCCAATAATCGTTTCACCTGCGATCATTTTTTGTCCTTTTAAAACCATGACAGAAACTTCTGATGGGAAATAAATATCAACCCTACTTCCAAATCTTATTAGCCCAAAAACTTCCCCAGCCTTAAGTGAATGACCAATATCAACATCACATATAATTCTTCTAGCAACTAAACCTGCAATTTGAACAAATGCAATCTTATTTCCACTATGAGTATCCATATTTAATATAAGTCTCTCATTTTCATCTGACGCTTTATCTAAGCTTGCATTAAAAAAAGATCCTGGAATATATTTTTTATATGTAATTTGACCTAGCATTGGTGATCTATTAATGTGCACGTCAAAAACATTCATAAAAATACAAACTCGCGTCCATTTTCCCTCTGATAAACCAATTTCTTCAGCAGGAGTTATTTTTGAAATTTCTATAACTGTTCCATCTGCAGGCGATATTATTAGATTATTCTTATTCGATCCCGATAATATTGGTGTTATTCTAGAAGGGTTTCTAAAAAAATATATACACCATAGTGTTAAAGTGAAACCAACATAGTATAGAGGTGACCAAATCCAACCTATAATGATAGTTAAGATAAAAAAAAGAGCTATAAAGGGCGTGCCTGCAGGATGTATTGGAGTTAAAACAGACGTTTTGATCGAATCAAGAATGTTCATTTATTTTCCTATAGAATTTTATTGTGGAATTATTATACTTAATATATATCATCAATTCAAAAAAATGTTATAATATATGAATGTATTCTTTTATACAATAAAGATAATAAAGTAGAGAATCGGACATAAAATTGAGTAAAATTCAAGAAAAAAAACTTAATTCAATTAAATCAGAAATGGAAGAAATTAAGAAATTCATTGTATCTAACAATGAAATAGATAATTCTGAACAAAATAAAACAAATTATTTAAATAATAACGATGAGGATACATTAACTTTAACTAAAATTGTTAATAAAGAAGATAAACCATATAATAACAAAAACTTAGATGATTTAAAGAAAGAGTTAATAGAATTAAGAGAAGCAATTGAAAATAATAAAAATCTTCTAAATGAGATTTTATTAAAAATTAAATAAAGTTGTAATATAAAAAAATCTTATTTAATCAATTTAATACTCAATAGAATGATTTTAAGAATTAAAAAAACTGTATCTTTTTTAGTTCTGTGATATATATTGTGCTAGTTATTAAGTTAGTGGAGGCTTAAATGCGTTTTATTAAAGACCATCTCTTACTATTTACACTCTGTGTAATAGTTAGTGTTGCGACGCTTGATTCCAAAAATGTTTTAGCAGGTGGAGATCCTTCTATAAAGGATAGCAAAGTTAGAAAGTCAAAAAGCAACATTAAACAACATGATCATAATAAAACATATGTTGGCAAACAAAAAAATTTATCTTCTACCGATAGAAAAAACATCTCGGATAACTCTTCTGCAACTAAAAACAAAAATAATTTGAAAAAAGATGAAAATTCAGAAACAGCTGGTTTTGCTGCTATCGAAGATGTTCCTTTAATTATAGATCTTTCCTCTGTAACTGATTCTGATGGAATGGGCTCAGTAAGTGTACAATGGCAAATTTCTTCAGATAATAAAAAATGGACGAATATAAGTGGCGCTACTAATCAATCGTTTACTCCTAGAGAAATACACGTTGGCAGTAGATTAAGAGTTGCTATCTCTTATGTTGATGGTCAAGGAAACCTAGAACCACTCATTAGTCCTCCTTCTACTCCTGTAAGAAATGTAAATGATAAACCTACAGGATCAGCGCGTCTAATTGGATCAGCTGTTGAAGATAGTGCCCTGGTAGTTGATACTTCAAGCATAGCTGATGAAGATGGGATTGGTGGATTTGATATTACATGGCAAAGATCATCTTCTAAGTCTTCATGGGAGGCATACCCAGCAGGTCAAAATGAGGTTCTAAGGTTAACACAAAGTCAAGTAGGTTATTCTTACAGAGCTGTTGTATCTTACATTGACTCTCATGGTACAAGAGAAGTCCTTTACACAAGCCCGTCTGAAACAATCGATAATTTAGACGACCCTGTGCAAGGCGAAGTTACAATTATAGGAGAACCAAAAGAAGGAGTAACCCTTAGGGCTTTATCTGATTCTTTATCAGACGAGGATGGTATTGCTTCAATTTCTATAAGCTGGGAAACCTCAAAAGATGGTAGGAATTGGATTGGTTTAAATAGTCTGAGTGGTCCTGTTCTTCCCTTAAACCAATCATTAGTTGGATCTCAAGTTAGAGCAAGAGTTGCAGTTGTTGATAACTTTGGTATAGAAACAAATTTATATAGCCAAGCCACTAGAACAGTTGAAAATGTTAATAACAAACCCTCTGGTAGAATTGTAATAAGAAGAGTTGGTCAATAATTTTTATTTTTACGGAGTTTAATTTATGAAGCATAAACCTAGTGCTAACAATTCATCGTGCAAGGTAATTTCTTTTAAAAATTTTAAAGATAAAAAAATTAAGAATGTTACATCAACTATAGCTGCAATAATCGCAATTAATATTGATCACCCATCTGATATTACACCAGAAGATTTCTTCATTAATGAGATTGAAGCTATTGAAAATATTGAAGTACTCGCCTTCGAGGACGCATTGGAAAATAACAATAAAGGTATGACTTCTGTTGATGCACAGAATAGTGCATTAAACGATGCTTAATAAGCTTTAATACTAATTTATTTTATTAATTTTATTAACTAGCTTCCAAATCTGTGGTAAAATAAGTGCCGATAATACAAGCTTATAGAAATCACCAACAATAAAAGGCTTGAAGCCATTTATAATTGCAAAATCAAAACCTTTTAAAATACTAAGTTGAAAAATTCCAAAAGTATAAATTATAATTAATCCTATTAACATTGCAAAAACAGATTTAAAATGCGATTTTCCCCATCCTCTATCTGCAAGCTCTCCTATTATTATTGAAGCAAATAAAAATCCAAAAAGGAACCCTCCTGTTGGACCCAACAAATATGGCAAACCTCCTCCGTAAGCAAAGACTGGAATTCCTAACATTCCTTGAAATAAATATAAACTAACAGCGGCAACAGCGATATTTCTTCCAGATAACATCGCAATCAAAAGCACAGCTAAAGGTTGTAAAGTCATTGGAACTGGGTACAAATCAACTTTAATTTTTGCGGATAATATTAATAATAAACTACAAATAACAACAGTTACAAAATTAGTTAATTGAGAGAAATGTTCTTTAGCACTATTTTTTAAAAAAAGAGTTTCTATCCAACTAATTCTTGATATTTTAACGCTATTCATAACAAAATCCCTTTTAAATTTAAGTTTAACTTACTAATATTGTATAAAGTGTATATATCATAAATTATTTTTTTATAAAATTATATTTTATGAGGTTATAAAATGAATGATGTCGATGACATTCTTACACCAACAAGTTTGTGGTTAAAACAAAAGAAAAAAATTGCTCTTGCTACTGTGATTTCAACATGGGGCAGTTCACCAAGACCTGTAGGTGGACAAATGGCAATTGATGAAAATGGTGAAATAATAGGTTCTGTTTCTGGTGGATGTATTGAAGGGGCAGTAATTTCTGAAGGTATTAATTCTATTAAAGATGGTAAATCAAGAATAAAAGATTATGGAATCTCAAATGATATGGCTTGGGAAGTTGGGTTGGCTTGTGGTGGTGAATTAAAGGTCCTTATCCAACCTTTAAATTTAGAAGATGAGATTGTTTATTATATTGTAAATAGCATAAAAAAAAGAGAAGTTGTTAGACTACGGATTGATTGCTCAAATGGTAATAGGATAATTGATAATACAATAGACAACCAGATAAGTCATTTTGATAAATCAAAAAATGAATTCATTCATATTATTGATCCTAAACCTAGACTATTTATTATTGGAGCAGTTCATATTGCGCAAGCACTTGTTTCATTGGCTAATGTAGCTGATTATGAAATTATATTAATTGATCCTAGAAACCATTTTGCAACAAAAAATAGATTTCCAAACTGTAAAATAATTAATGAGTGGCCAGATGAAGCTCTTTCAAAGTTTAATCTAGATAAATCTTCGCATTTAGTAACACTTACACATGATCCTAAAATTGATGACTTAGCTTTGATTTTTTGTATGAAAAAGAATTTTGGATATATAGGATCTTTAGGAAGTAAAAAAACTCATAATAAAAGATGTGAAAGGTTAATTGAAAAAGGGTTCAATGAAATCGAATTATCTAAAATTCATGCTCCAATAGGCCTAGATATTAAGGCAAAAACACCTGCAGAAATAGCTACTTCAATATTAGCAGAGATAATAAATTATAGACGCAACAATCATGATTAATGAAAAGAAAAATCATAATATTAAAAAAATTTTACTGGCTGCAGGTGAAAGTAAACGTTTTGGAGATAAAAATAAACTTTCAGAAATAATGAATGGTAAACCTATAATTAACCATATTTTAGATACATTTTTTGAAATATTTGATCCGTCAGAATTGATAGTAATAGTAGGACACGAACAAAATATAATTAAAAATTTAATATTTAATAAAGACATCAAAATTTTAGAAAATAAGGACTACAGAAAAGGTATTGGAACTTCAATTGCTTTAGGAGTGAATAATTTAAAAGCAGATATTGATGGAGTTATGATTATTCCAGCAGATATGCCATATATTAGTTCTGAAGACCTTATTAACTTAGAAAAAAAATTTATGGAACTCAATTGTATAAAAGTAGTAATGCCTGAACATAATTATCGAATAGGTAATCCTGTTATCTTGCCAAGAAATTATTTTAAAACTTTAAAAAGTCTCAAAGATGATTTTGGTGCCAGATCACTAATTAGAAAAAAAGATATAATTACTCTTAAGACTGGATTTGGAACAATTTTTGATATTGACACAAAAGAAGAGCTAGCTAAAACAAAAGTAAATTATTAATTAAGATGCAGCTCTTGCGGCTTTTTTTCTTTCATGTTCTTTTAAAAATTTTTTTCTAATCCTAAGACTAATTGGCGTTACTTCAATGAGTTCATCATCATTTATAAATTCCAATGCAAATTCTAAAGTAACATTAATAGGCGTTGATAATAAGACAGCGTCGTCATTACCAGAAGCCCTTACATTTGTAAGTTGTTTACCTTTAAGAGGATTTACAACAAGATCATTATTTCTACTGTGAATACCAATGATCATCCCCTCATAAACTTCAACACCATTTTTAATTATCATTTTCCCTCTATCTTGAAGGTTAAATAATGCATATGGAAGAGCTTTACCTTGGCCAATTGAAATTAAGGCTCCATTTCTTCTTCCAGTCTGTAATCCCTCAATAACAGGTCTATACTTATCAAATGTATGATACATTAGACCTGATCCAGAGGTTAATGTTAAAAATTCTGTCCTGAAACCTATTAAACCTCTACTAGCAATGCTATAATCTATACGAACTCTTCCATTGCTGTCTGGGACCATATCTATCAATTGAGCTTTTCTTTCACCCAGTTTTTCCATTATTTTGCCTTGATGAATTTCTTCTATATCAATGGTTAAGTTTTCAAATGGTTCATTTTTCACATTGTCTATGATTTTTGTAATAACTTCTGGAGATGATACGCCCATTTCGAAACCTTCTCTTCTCATATTCTCTATAAGAATGGATAAGTGAAGTTCTCCACGACCAGAAATTCTAAATTTATCCGGATTGTCTGTATCTTCCACTCTTAATGCAACATTAGTTTTTAATTCTTGATGTAACCGTTCACGGATTGACCTACTTGTTACTAGTTTTCCTTCTTGGCCAGCAAATGGACTATCATTTACTTGTATCATCATACTAATAGTAGGTTCATCAACGGACAACTTTTCTAATGCTTCAAACTTTCCAACTTCACAAATTGTATCCGAGATCTTTAGCTCTCCTAGGCCACTTATTGCTACAATGTCTCCTGCATGAGCCTCATCAACTTCTTTCTTTTCTAGACCATGAAAATTCATTATTTGTAGAACTTTACCTTGACGAACATTTCCATTTTTATTTCCAATAGAAACATTTTGACCCTTTTTTAAATACCCTCTTCTTATTCTTCCTGTTCCTATCAAACCAACATAACTAGAATAGCTTAAAGCTGATATTTGCATTTGAAGATTACTATTTGGATCAACATTTGGATAAGGAACTTTGTTTATGATAGTATCGAATATTGCATCCATGTTGTTTTTTTTATTTTTTAAATCATTAGTTGCCCATCCCTGAATTGCAGATGCATAAACTACAGGAAAATCAAGTTGTGTTTCATTAGCGCCTAATTTATCAAAAAGATCAAAAGTTTGGTCCAACACCCAATCTGGTCTAGCTCCATCTCTGTCAACTTTGTTTATTACGACAATAGGACAGAGGCCTGCTTCAAGAGCTTTTTTAGTAACAAAACTAGTTTGCGGCATAGGACCATCAACAGCATCAACTAATAATAATACTGAGTCTACCATAGATAAAACTCTTTCAACTTCACCACCAAAATCCGCATGACCTGGAGTGTCTACAATATTAATTCTCCATTCTTTCCATCTCAATCCTGTGTTTTTGGATAAAATCGTTATGCCACGTTCTTTTTCTAAATCATTAGAATCCATTACTCTTTCAACTAATTCTGAATGAGCAGCAAATATACCAGATTGTTGTAACAATGTATCAACTAAGGTTGTTTTACCATGATCAACATGAGCAACAATGGCTATATTTCTGATCAATCTTATTTTCTCTTCTGCTGACATAATATTTTTTATTTTACTTCTTTAATTTTATTAAGATTTAACATAACGCTGCTTATATAGCTTTTTATTAAGTCTTTTGTCACTAAATAAAAAAGAAAGATTTATAATTTAGTTAGAATTAAATAAATTCTTCCTGTGTATTTTTAGATATTGGTTTTACTTTTTCGAATTTCAAAGCTAGTGCAAGTAGTGGTGGAACCATAAGTAAAGTTAAAATAGCAGAGGTGGATAATCCTCCGAAAACAACAGTTCCAATACCACGATATAATTCTGAACCAGAACCAGGAAAAATTACAAGTGGAATTAGACCAAACAAACTTGTCAAAGTTGACATAAAAATTGGTCTTATTCTATTTCTTGTTGCTTCTGTTATAGCTTCTGAAATTTTCATACTTTCATATCTAATATGCCAAAGAGTTTGCTCCACCATTAAGATAGAATTATTTACAACAATTCCAGTCAAGATTATAAAACCTAACATAGTTAGCATATCAAGTGATTGAGCAGTAAATTGATTTAAAACAACTAGTCCCATAACACCTCCTGCACCCGCTATCGGGACAGTTATTACAATTACAAAAGGTAGGATAAATGACCTCATTAAAACTGTAAGCAATAAGAAAATAACAAAAAGAGCAATTGCTACGTTATTTTTCATTGCGATCCATGTCCGCTCTAATTCACTTGCTGCACCAGATAAGTTTATTGAAATACCACTAGGCACATCTTTCATTAGAGGTTCAATTACTAAATTCTGCAATTTTAAAACAGCATCTTCTAATGAAATACTTTCATGTGGACGTAATTGTAGTGTAATCACTCTTCTGCCAGATAACCTTTTTATTTGTTTAGGCACACCGATCAAGTTAATCTCCGCAACTTGTGACAATCTTACTAATTCTCCTGTTTTGAGTATCAATGGTAAATTTTTTAAATCATCTATTTTGTTGGTATTAGCTTTATTTGAGGTTAAAACTAGCTCAATTAATCTTCCTTCAAACGGTATCTCCAAAACTCTTATTCCATCATTATAAACATCCAAAGATTGTGCTAAATCTCTAGCTGTCATTCCAATGTCAGCTAATCTCTCAGGAATAGGTTTTATGATCACTTGAGGAGATCCTGTTCCCATTTGAGGAACTGATCTAACTTGATGTCCATCTTTAGGTGGAAATTCACTCCTAACAATTCTAAAAATTTTTTGTGCTGTTGGTTGTATTAAATCTAGTGAAGATGCTGTAATTTCAAGTTTTATTACTCTCGATCCACCTACCGATCTTCCAAATAATGAAGCTTGTTGAGCAAATGCTCTAGCACCTGGTTGTGATCTTATCGGTTTTGTAAGTACTGGTAAAATTTCTTTTACTCTTTCAGGATTTTCAGTAGCTGCTCCTGCAAATGCACCTCCTGAATAAGCTACAAAGAAGAAACGTGAAATCTTTGGTTTTCCGTAAGGACCATCACTCTTAGCTTCCCAAAGTGGTTTTGCGGCTCTCTCCATCGCTCTAGATATTTCAACAGTTGATTCTTTATTATATCCTGGCGGTACAATTATGCGAGCAAATACAAAATTTCTATTCCCATCAGGCAAATAATCAAGTGGAGGAAGAAAAGATACTATTATTAAAACAGCGGTTATTATCAAACAAAAAACAACAGTTAAACCAGATTTCAAAGAACTAGTTGACCAAGAAGCATATGTTTGTATCCATTTTGCTAACTTACCTGCAAAATTATCAATAAATTTAATAGAAAACCTTTTTTCTTCTTTTTCTTTAGAACTCTCAAGTATTCTAGATGCTACAGTTGGTATTAATGTTATTGAAATTATAACTGAGATTAAGACAGATACTGAAATTGCAATGCCTATATCTCTAAATAATTGTCCTACTGGCAAATCTAGTAATAAAATTGGAATGAACACAACAACAGTAGTTAGTGCAGAACCTAGTATAGGAGCCCAAACTTGTTTTGAACCACTGTATGAAGCCATGGCAGCAGACATGCCTGACTGTTTTAATCTATATATGTTCTCTTGACTGACAATTGAAGCATCAACTACCATTCCAACCGCAAAGGCTAGTCCAGCCAACGAGATAACGTTCACCGAAAGACCCAACCACGAAATTGCCACAAATGTACCAATAACAGAAACTGGTATTGCTAACATAATTATAAATATAGGCCTGAAGCTCCTTAAGAAAAGCATTAATATACATATTGCTAGAATTCCACCAATAATAATGTTTTGTTGAACTAATTTAATAGCAGCATTTATATAAACTGTTTCATCATAAACGTTATTCAAAACAAGACCATTTTCTGCAAGAATACCATTGTTCAATTTTTCAATTTCTGTCTTTAAGTTTTTGATAATTTCAACAACGTTTGAATCAGGTTCTCTTATTACAGCAAAAGTAATAGCATCCTGCCCATTTAATCTCCTAAAACTAGTAGGTTTTTTGTAAGACATATAAATTTTTGCTACATCTTCTAGCTTAACATTTACTGGAATACCATCTAAACCCGTTTCAGATCGCAAAATTATATTTCTAGCAGTTGTAGGTGTATATGAAATAGCTTCAGCTCGAAGGGAATAAGTTCTTTTCCCCTCAATAATTTCTCCTGCAGTAACTTGTGCTGAACTAGCTCTTAGTGACTCCAATACAGCTGATATTGAAATTGAATATTCAGCTAATTTATTAATATCTAATGCTACTTTTAATTCTTTTCTTTGCCCCCCACGAAATGTTATCTCTGAAACACCTTCAATTCGTGATAATTTTTCTATAATTTCATATTCTACAAAATCACCTAAACTACCTAAATCTTCTATTTTAGATCCAGGTAATTTAATCATAGCCAATCTTGAAATTGGGCTGTCATCTGAATTAGATGTACGAACAGTTGGCCGTTTTGCATCAAAAGGTAAACCATCAATTGAGGAAACTTTACTCAAGAGCTGCACAAGAGCAATATCCATATCCTGACCAACAGAATATGTTAAGGTTACCCTAGCAGATCCAAAACGGCTATCTGATTCAATTGTTTCAACACCAGTAAGTGAACTAACGGCTAATTCAACCCTAGTAACAACCTCCCTTTCAACATCCTTAGGAGATGCACCTGGCCATGAAACTCTTACCTGTAAAATTGGTTTGTCTATGTCAGGTGTCATTTGAATTGGTATCTTTTGCAAAGAGACAAAACCAAAAGCAATCATAAGAAAAACCATTGCAGCAACTGCTATAGGTTGTTTAATTGCAAATTTGATTAAATTATCCATATTTTATAAATAAATCTGAGATTATTTTTTTTTTCTTTTTATTTTAATTGCTTGGTTTGGTCTTAAATTTTCGTTTCCTTTCACTACTACTAATTGACCTTCTTCAAGTCCTTTTAAAATCTCTATTTTATCTCCAAGAGATACCCCACTTTGAATAAACTTTTGTTTTGCTAAGCCTCTATCAAAAATATAAACAATTTGTTTATTAGCAGATGGTATCAGTGCATCTTTTGGTATAAGTAACCTTGGCTTAACATCTCCAAAAGGTATATGTAGAGAAAATCTAGTACCAGAAGCATTAATATTTTTTGGCAAATCTTCATTCAAACTTATTCTTAGTTTCCGAGTTCCAGTTCTTACATTTTCTATGTTGACAATACCTCGAACTTTACCCGAAAATTTAACTTTTTTACTAAAAATATCTACTTTTGAACCTATTTTAACTTCTGAAGCAAGATCAGATCTTAAGTCAGTTTCTATCTCTTTAAATTTAGTGCTAATGATTGATGCTAAAATTTTACCTTTAGATGTTAATGCTCCAACTTGTGCATCTATATTGACAATGTTTCCATCAATTGGTGATAAAATCCTTGAAAAACTCTCATTTTCTTTATTTTCTTTAAGTAGAATTTTAAGTCTATTAATATTATATTTTCTTTGTGCAATTTGTTGTTGGTTTTCAAGAAACAAAATATTAATGCCATCTAAGTTATCTTGAGTAATAATATTTTGTTTTTTTAAATTTTTAGCATTTTGAACTTTAGAGAGCCTTAATGATAGTTTTTTTTCTAAAATATCAAGTGTTTCCTTCTCATATTTCATTTCAGCAGAAATTTGCTCTATGTTTCGTAAAATATCTTTTGAATCAAGAGTAAATAATACGTCATTTTTCTTAACATTATCTCCAATTTTATAATGAATTTTTAAAATTTCTTGATTGATTTTTGAAGATATAATAGTTGGATTAACAGCTACTAATCTGCCTATAGATTCAGTCTTTTCTGCTATATCAAAATATTGAACTCTGGAAACGTTAACTAAAGACACTCTTTTACCCTTGTTCTTGAAGGATGATTGAGCAAATAAGGGAAGTGAAATAAAAATTGATAAATTAACCAATATAGCAATTAAAATTTTCATGTTTTCCCATATATCAATACAAAAAATTATTCTTATAGTTGCGGACCTGAAGATAGTAGTTTTTTTCCATGATCATTATCACAAAATTTTTGAAAATTATTTATAAATAATTGAGCTAATTCTTTGGCTTTATTTTCCCATTCAGTATATGTATTCCATGATTTCCTCGGATCAATTACATTTGAAGAAATATTATTAACACTTTTTGGAATTGCTAAATTAAAATATGGTATAATTTCTGTTTCTATATCGTTTAATTCGTCATTTAAAATAGAATCTATAATTAACCTAGTGTCACTTAAAGAAATTCTATCACCTTTACCGTTCCAACCTGTATTTACTAAAAAAACTTGTGAATTTGATTCTTTCATTTTTTTGGATAAAACATTTGAATATTGTGTTGGATGTAACATTAAAAAAGCTGCTCCATAACATGCTGAAAAAGCTGGTTGAGGTTCTGTTACGCCCCTTTCTGTGCCAGCTAGTTTTGCTGTAAACCCTGAGAGAAAATGATATTCAGCTTGATCATAGGAAAGTTTAGATACTGGTGGAAGAACTCCAAAAGCGTCAGCAGTTAAAAATATAATTTTAGAGGCATGTTTTCCTTTTGATATTGGCTTTACAATATTATCAATATGATAAATTGGATATGATACCCTAGTATTTTGAGTTACCGAAGTATCACTGTAGTCAATAATTCCATTTTCATTTACTGTAACATTTTCAAGAAGCGCGTCCCTTCTAACAGCTTTAAAAATATCTGGTTCTTTATCTTTATCAAGGTCAATAGTTTTTGCATAACAGCCACCTTCAAAGTTAAATACACCTTCATCATCCCAACCATGTTCATCGTCACCAATTAATTGCCTCTTTGGATCTGTTGATAAGGTTGTTTTTCCAGTACCTGAAAGACCAAAAAACAATGCAACAGAACCGTCTTGCCCCATGTTTGCCGAACAATGCATTGATGCTATATTTTTTTGTGGTAAAAGATAATTCATTACAGAGAACATTCCTTTTTTCATTTCACCACCGTACCAAGTACCACCAATTATCTGAATTTTTTCTGTTAGATTAAAAGCTATAAATGTTTCAGAATTCAAACCTTGTTCTTTAAAATTTTTATTAAATGATTTAGATCCATTTAAAACATGAAAATCTGGTTCAAAATCTTTAAGTTCTTCTTCAGATGGTCTTATAAACATATTTTTTACAAAGTGAGCTTGCCAGGCAACTTCCATCACAAATCTTACTTTTAGACAACTATCATTATTAGCCCCACATAATGCATCTACTACGTACAGTTTTTTATTCGAAAGTTGATTACTGACTATTTTGTAAAGATTGTTCCAGATATTTTTATTTATTGGTTTATTATCATTTTTTGAGGTTTCTGTGCTCCACCATAAGTTGTCTTCTGTTGTTTCATCTTTTAATATATACTTATCTTTAGGAGATCTACCGGTATAAATACCCGTCATTACATTAACGGCCCCATACTTAGTATTTTGAACCCTTTCAAACCCTGATAACCCTTTATCATTTTCTTCATTATAAAGAAGGTCATAAGACGGATTGTAAACAATTTCAGAAATATTATTTATTCCAATGTTAGATAATTGTTTTTTTACTTTTATATGCATAAATTACTCAAAATTTAATTAGATGTCCAAATTAATGTTTAGTATTTTATGTGAAATTTCAAGTTATTTATAATCAATATTGTTATATTAAAAAATTAAAATTAATGATGTAAATTATCAGTTTTTCTAATATATTAGCCATATGTTATTTAATATTTAAATTCAAGGTTTTATTCTAATTAAAATTAATATTATATAGTTTATTAAAAGATGAAAAAACATTTAACTATAATTGGTGGAGGATTTTCTTCTTGGATTGCAGCAAGTGTTTTTGCTGATAGTGGTTACTCTATAGATATTTTTGAAGGAAAAAGTGAAAGTTTTGGCTCCCAACAGATTACGCCCAATGGTTGGGAAGCATTATCAAAGCTTATAGAATTAAAACAAATTCAGAAATATTTTGAACCATTCTATAATATTTACATAAAAAGATTAAATTCAAAAAATACTTTAGAACTTTTATACCATTATGACTTACTAGAGCAAAGTTACAATTATGGTTCTATCGAAAGAAAAAGCATAATTAGTTTTTTCAAAAATAATGCTCTTAGAAATAACCCAATAAAAATAATAAATTCTAATGTGACAAATATAGTTTCAAATAATAATTCTAACGAATTGATTGATGACAAAGGACAGATTTTTAAAAGTGATTTAATAATTGGTTCTGATGGCATTGATGGAGTTTGCAGAAAGTTTGTAGTTGGATCAAATAGTAATATTAAAAAGAAAAAAATTTATAGAACAGTTTCATTTAAAGATAGTGCCTACAATTTATCAAAAACAATTTTACTAGTATTAATTCACGAAAACGGTTATTATGTAATCTATCCCACAACTATTAATAATAAAAAAGCAACAAATTATATTTTTGTTCCACAAAACAATGAAACTGAAATACCAACTTTAAAAAACAAAATTTTAAATTATCTCATTCCTGAAGATTTAGAATGGAAAACAACATACGCTTCATTTAATAGTGGAGAAAAAACCTCAATTTATAAAAATGGATTATTTCTATTTGGAGATGCTGCTTTTACAATACCACCACATACTGCACAAGCAGGCAATCAAATATTAGAAGACGCTGTTTACATCAAGAATTTATTAAATGAAAATTATGATTTTTATGAAACAGTAAATATGTTTGTTAAAGAAAGGTATTTAAAAAAAGATATTTTGGCTAAAAAATCAAAAATGGTTGGTGAGATACTGAATGCACAAAATATTGCAAAATATCTTAGAGATTATAGCTTAATGTTGAATGGAAATGATTTATTAGACAAAATTTTAAGTACTATTTGGATAACAGAAAGTTATGAATAAACTTTTAATCTATATAATAATAATTATAGGAGTATCAATGACTTCTAACGTTAACGCAAACGTATATCAATTTAATTTTAATTCAATAGATAATAAAAAAATTAATCTAAATGATTTTAAAGGAAAACCTATCTTCATTATTAATACAGCATCGCTTTGTGGCTTTACTAATCAATACAGCGATATCGAAACTCTTCATCGGAAATATAAGAAAGATGGACTAATTATTATTGGTATACCTTCTAATGACTTTGGAAATCAAGAATTATCTTCAAATCAAAAGGTCAAAGAGTTTTGTACCATAAATTTTGATGTTTCATTCATGCTTACAGAAATAACTAATATAAAAGGGGAGAAAGGACACCCTTTTTTTAAATGGGTAAAAAAAGAAGCTGGATTTTTAGCTTTCCCAAAATGGAACTTCTATAAATACCTTATTAATAAAGAAGGCTTGTTAGTTAAATGGTATGCCAGCACTACTAGGCCAAACTCAAATAAAATTACAACAGAAATAGATAAAATAATATTATATTAAAAAAGCCATCAAAAGATGGCTTTTTTAAAATTTCATTTATTTATAATTTATTCTCTATTACCAAGAAACATTAATAGAAATTGAAACATTAAGATAAAATCTAGGTATAGGCTTAAAGCACCAAACACAGATTTTTTTCCTGCTATCTCTTTATCGTCACCAGCTAAATACATATTCTTAATTTTTTGAGTATCATATGCGGTTAAACCTGCAAATATTAAAACTCCTAAAATTGATATTACAAAAGCTAATCCGTCTGATCCTAGGAATATATTAACTATTGAAGCAATTAATATACCAAACACTCCCATCATTAGAAATGATCCTAAACCTGAAAGAGATTTTTTAGTAGTATACCCAAAAATAGATAAAGAAGCAAAAGCTGCAGCTGTTATAAAAAATACTCTTATTACAGATTCACCAGTGTAATAAAGTAATAAAGAAGAGAGTGAAAGTCCCATAAGACCAGCGTATATGTAAAATAAATTTCGGGCTTTTTCTGCTGAAATACTATTAATCCTTGCAGAAATGTAAAAAACCATTCCGATCGGTGCAAGCATTATTAACCACTTAAGTGGTGAAGCATAAACAGCATAACCAATTTGAGTTAATTCATTTAAAGATGGTCCGGCTAAAAAACTTAAACCAAGTGCAAAGAATCCTGTGATTGCAAGTGCAGTTGTCATGTGATTATAAACACCAAGCATATATGATCTAAGCCCCAAATCAATTTGGGTGGCTTGAGCATTTGAGCTTGACATAAAACGATTATCATTCATGTAATTAACATCCTTTTAAATAATTAATAAATATAATTTAATGTAATACTTAATACGACCTAAAGCAATAGTTTCAAAATATAATATTTTAAAAGTTATGAATTGGCACAAGCTTATTCATTTGTGATTTTCTTATTTTTTCACTTTTTGACTTTAACTGTCCACAAGCAGCATAAATATCTTGTCCCCTTGGCTTTCTTATTGGAGAGGCAAATCCAGCACCCATCAAAATTTTTGCAAAGTTATCAATATTATTCTGAGTTGATGTTTCAAAAAAAGAACCTGGCCAAGGATTGAAGGGAATTAAATTTATCTTAGATGGTATACCATTAATTAATTTTATTAAATTGAAAGCGTCTTCTGAAGAGTCATTCACATCTTTTAACATTACATATTCCCATGTAATTCTTCTGGAATTAGACAATTTAGGATAATTTCTACAAGACTTTATCAATTTTTCTAAATTATACTTTTTATTAATTGGAACTAATTTATTTCTCAATTCATCATTAACTGCATGAAGCGAGATAGCCAAATTAACACCTAACTCAATTCCAGTTTTTTCGATGTTTGGGATAATGCCTGATGTAGATAAAGTAATTCTTCTTCTTGAAATGGCAATACCATCATCTGACATCATAATCTTTATCGCTTTGCAAACTTCATCATAATTAAGTAATGGTTCTCCCATACCCATCATTACAATGTTAGTTACTTTTCTATTATTCTTTCCTGAAGGCCAATCATTTAAATAGTCCATCACAATCATTAACTGTCCAATAATTTCACCTGATGTAAGGTTTCTTACTAGAGCCTGTGTTCCAGTATGACAAAATGAACAATTAAGAGTACAACCTACTTGACTAGAAAGACAAACAGTTCCTCGATCATCCTGGGGTATATAAACAGTCTCAATTTCAGAATTATCATTTAATTTTATCAACCACTTAATCGTACCATCTGTACTAATTTGCATTTCAGAAATTTGTGGTCTGGAAATTAAAGAAATATCATTTAGCAATTCTCTAGTTGATTTTGAAATATTATTCATTTCATCAAATGATTTGAAACCAAAACAATACATCCATCGCCAAATCTGAATAGCTCTAAATTTTGGTAGATTTTTATGTTTGCAAAAATTTTGCAATTCGCCAAAACTAAAATCTAATAGATCCTGTTTAAACATAATAAATATCTCATAAATTGTTTTTGCTTAAGAACAACTTTTATCAATTAATCTGAGTGCCTTTGTAAAACCTGACAATGAATAAGTGTCAATAATCTTATTACCAGGAGTAGATATTCCAGTAACAACTAATTTTTGTCCCTTCCTCATTGATTGAACTAAAAATCTATCAATTTTAGTACTTTCAGACCATGCCCTATCATCAACTGGAAATAATTTTGTTTTTTTCCCATCAACATCAAAAATTACATCTTTATTTTTTTTAAAATTAAAACCGGCCTTAATAGATACCTCATGATTAGTTCCATTTTTAATATTTGTTACAAAAACGTAGGGTTTTCCTCTATTGTCTTTATTAAATTTACCTTCAGTCTTTATTGGTTCAGAAGTAATAAAACAGGTTTTTGTTTTATCTATTTTTGTTGAATAAGCTTTCCAATATTTTTCTTTACCTAACAATTTTGTTTCACTAAATGCATTAGTTGTAAAAAAAATTGATACAGTTATAAACATCAAAATTTTGTAGAATTTATAAATCATTATCCTAAATCTCTTTAATTTAATCATTGATTATGCAAATTAATGACCATATTGATTATATTTAAAAAAATAAATATTTTTAAAACATTATAACTACCATAACATACAATATTTATTAATAGTGACAACCCTTTAATAAATAAGTTTACTTTGAAGAATATTAAAAAAATAATTTAACATAATTACAAAAATATAATTTGAGGTTATACATAAAATTGTAATTTCTGATAAATTTGTGAAATAAGGAAAAAGAATGCTAAATGAAAATTATAAAATAAAAAAAATAGTTTTAGCTTATTCTGGAGGACTTGATACATCAGTTATTCTAAAATGGTTGCAAGACAATTATCAGTGTGAAGTGGTAACTTTCACAGCTGACATTGGGCAAGGTGAAGAAGTAGAACCTGCAAGAAAAAAAGCTGAATTATTAGGAGTAAAAGAAATTTTCATTGATGATTTAAAAGAAGAATTTGTTCGAGATTTTGTATTTCCTATGTTTAGAGCAAATGCTCTATATGAGGGTATTTATCTACTAGGTACGTCTATAGCTAGACCTTTAATTGCCAAAAGACAAATTGAAATTGCTAATTTAACTGGTTCTGATGCTGTATCACATGGAGCTACCGGCAAAGGAAATGATCAAGTAAGATTTGAATTGGGTTACTATAGCTTACAACCAAATATCAAAGTAATTTCCCCCTGGAGAGAATGGAATCTATCCAGTAGGACAAACCTGATTAAATACGCAGAAGAAAATCAAATAAAAGTTCCCAAAGATAAAAGAGGTGAAGCACCTTTTAGTGTTGACGCAAACTTATTACACTTATCAGCTGAAGGAAAAATTCTAGAAGATCCTTGGGTTGAACCCGAAGAGTTTATTTATTCCAGAACTAAGTCACCGTTTGACGCTAAAAATAAACCAACAGAAATCACATTAGAGTTTTTGAATGGTGATCCAGTAAGTTTAAATGGGAAAGATTTATCTCCAGCCAAAATGTTACATCAGTTAAATATTTTAGGAGGAGAAAATGGCATAGGAAGAATAGATTTAGTTGAAAATAGATTTGTTGGAATGAAATCCAGAGGTGTTTATGAAACACCCGGTGGTACAATTCTCTTCCATATGCGAAGAGCAATTGAGTCTATAACTTTAGACAGAGGTGCTGCACATCTTAAAGATGAGTTAATGCCAAAATATGCTTCTTTAATATATAATGGTTTCTGGTTTTCTCCTGAAAGAGAAATGTTACAATCAGCAATTGATAAATCTCAGAAGAATGTATCTGGTACTGTGCGAGCAAAACTTTACAAAGGTAACGTTATAATTACTGGTAGAAAATCACCATTTTCTCTATATAGCGAGAGCTTAGTAACTTTTGAAGAAGGAACAGCTGATTATAATCATTCAGATGCAGAAGGTTTCATTAAATTGAATGCTCTTAGACTTAGAGTTAAAAAAATGATTGAGAACTCTAAATAAAAGATTATTTAATACAAACTGGACCTATTGAACCATCCTTGGAAACTTGTTTTAAAACAACCTTACCATTTTGAGCTAATACGTAACTATCTTTTAATTTGCCAGATAAACAGTCTTTTGGTTTTACAAAACTATATTTAATTGGACCAGATTTAGAAGCCTCAACTAGGAATTCTTTAACATGTGGTTGTTCAAGGGCTAGAACTGAATAAACTGCTATAAAAAATATCATTTTGTTTCTCCTCTTTTATATTATAGCTTATTCCATTATTAAATGGCTATAGTTTGACAAAATAAGACGGAATTTTGGCAATTAGATTAATGTAGGAGATAAAAGTGAAAAAAGAATTTTTAAACATACCAAAAAACATGCAAGCTATAGAAATAGGAGAATTTGGGAAAGCTGATAATTTAAAACTTTGTACTAGACCAACTCCTCAAATTTCCAATAATCAAATTTTAATTAAAGTATCGTTTGCTGGTGTTAATAGACCAGATATTTTGCAAAGACAAGGAAATTATAAAGTTCCTGAAGATGCTTCAGACTTACCTGGTTTAGAAGTTTCTGGGATAGTTTTAGACAAAAAAGGTTCAAATCTAAAATTTAATGTTGGCGATAAAGTTTGTGCACTTTGTCATGGTGGTGGATATGCCGAATATGTTGCTGTAGACGAGGGTCACTGTATGCCATTACCTAAAGGTTATTCGATGGCAGAGGCAGCTTGTATACCAGAGACCTTTATAACAGTTTGGAGCAATTTATTTTTGAGAGGAAAATTACAAAAGAATGAAAAAGTCCTAATTCATGGTGGTGCAAGTGGCATAGGGACAACTGCAATTCAATTGGCTAAACACTTTGGTGCTAAAGTTTATGCAACTGCAGGGAGTGATGAAAAATGTCAGGCTGCAGAAAAACTAGGAGCTATAAAATGTTTTAACTATAAAACAAAAGAATTTGAGAACGAGATAAATAAGATTACAAACAAACAAGGTGTAGATGTAATTTTGGATATGGTTGCAGGACCCTATATTTCGAGAAATTTAAAATGTTTAAGTATTAATGGAAGGTTAGTAATAATTGCTGTTCAGGGTGGTGTTAAAGATGAAGTTAATTTTGCAAATATCATGATAAAAAGACAAACTATAACTGGATCAACTTTGAGGCCTCAACCATCAACAACAAAAACAGAATATGTAAATAGTTTAGTTAAAAATGCTTGGGAATATTTAGACAAAGGTAAAATTAAACCAATAATTCAAAGAGAATTTCTATTAAGCGATGCTAGTGAAGCACATAAGGCTCTTGAAAAAGGAGATCATGTTGGAAAATTTATTATGAAAGTTTCATAAGTTAAATTTAATAGCCTAATGGTTTTAAAGCCTCTTCAATTTCTTTAAAAACTTCTGGATTATCTACTGTTGCAGGCATTTCCCATTCAACTTTATCAGCTATTTTTCTTATAGTGGCTCTTAAAATTTTTCCTGATCTAGTCTTTGGAAGAGCAGAAACAACAGCTACTGATTTAAATGCAGCAACTGGCCCTATTTCATTTCGAACTAAATCTACAACTTCTTTACACACATCTTCATGAGTTTTATTACATCCTTTATTCAAGCATATCAATCCTAATGGAACTTGTCCTTTTAAATCGTCTGAAACACCAACAACAGCACATTCAGCTACATCTACATGATTAGATAAAGTTTCTTCCATTGCGCCTGTTGAAAGCCTATGACCTGCAACATTTATTACATCATCAGTTCTTGACATAATATATAAATAACCATCTTCGTCTTGATAACCTGCGTCCCCTGTTTCATAAAAACCTTCAAAAGTTGATAAATAAGCCTCTATAAATCTATCATCTGCATTCCACAAACTAGGTAAAGATCCTGGTGGCAAAGGTAATTTTATTGAAATTGCTCCTAATGTTCCTTTTGGAACCTCATTGCCATCTTCTGATAAAACCCTTACATCATATCCTGGCATAGCTAAAGTTGGAGAACCAGTTTTAATTGGAAGTGATTCTATACCTAAAGGGTTTGCTGCAACAGGCCATCCAGTTTCAGTTTGCCACCAGTGATCAATTATAGGAACTTTTAATTTTCTTTCCAGCCACAACACCGTATCAGGATCAGCTCTTTCTCCAGCAAGAAATAGGGACTGCAAGGATGTTAAATCAAATTTTTTAATAAACTTACCATTTGGATCATCTCTCTTAACAGCTCTTAGAGCTGTTGGAGCTGTAAATAACACCTTGACCTTATACTCAGAAATAATTCTCCAAAATGTCCCAGCATCTGGTGTCCCAACAGGTTTCCCTTCAAATAAAATTGTCGTGCAACCATGAAGCAAAGGTGCATAAACGATATAAGAATGACCAACTACCCATCCAATATCCGACGCAGCCCAATAAACATCCCCAGGTTCTACATTATAAATATTTTTCATTGACCATTTTAGAGATACCGCATGTCCTCCATTATCCCTAACAACTCCTTTTGGTTTTCCAGTTGTTCCTGATGTATATAAAATATACAAAGGGTCGTTTGCTTGAACTTTAACAGGATCAGTCAATGAAACATCTTTAACAACCTCATTCCAATCTATATCTTGGTCTGGAATAAGCTCAACATTTAGGGCTTCACGTTGATAAATTATACATCTTTCCACTTGATGACTGGCAATTTTAATTGCGTTGTCAAGTAAGGGTTTATATTCAACAATTCTATTTGGCTCATGCCCGCACGATGCAGACACTATTATTTTTGGCTTACAATCATCAATTCTTACAGCTAGTTCATTTGAAGCAAAACCACCAAATACTACAGAGTGAATTGCTCCTATTCTAGAACAAGCTAGCATGGCTACCAACGCTTCTGGTATCATTGGCATATAAATGATTACACGATCCCCCTTTAGAACACCTAATTTTTTAAGTGCTCCAGCAAAAATGGAAACTTGATATTTAAGTTCTGAATAGGTAATTTTCTTTTTTGTGTTTGTGACAGGGCTATCATACAATATTGCATCTTGTTCTCCTCTCCCATTTATAACGTGTCTGTCGATAGCATTGAAACATGTGTTTAAACTTCCATCTGGATACCATTTATAAAATGGTTTGTTATCATCATCTAATATCTTTCCAGGATTTTTTTCCCAATCAATATTTTCAGATTGTTCTTTCCAAAATGTTTTTGGGTCTTTTTGCCAATTATCATAAATTTTTTTGTAATTTCCCAAATTTACCTCCCCCCCAAAAAAAATAACAATTATTTTGTTCTAGCTTTTCTAAAATTATGCATTCTCATTAATTGTTCGGCTGCTTTATTTATAGTTGTTGATGCAGCATCAGGAATAGGTGTGCCAGGTCCAAAAATAGCTGCAACACCAGCATCATATAAAAATTGATAATCTTGTGCAGGGATTACACCACCACAAACTACAAGAATATCATCAGCTTGTCTTTTTTTAAGTTCATCTATTAATTCAGGTATCAATGTTTTATGACCCGCTGCTAGAGAGGATATACCAATGACGTGCACCCCTAAATCTATAGCAAGATCAACAGCCTCTTTAGGAGTTTGAAACAAAGTACCAATTTCGACTGAGAAACCAATATCTGTAAAAGCAGAAGCAATTACTTTTGCTCCTCTGTCATGACCATCTTGTCCAAGTTTAGCCATAAAGATTTTTGGATTTTCACCTGCAATATTTTTAAAATTAGATAGAGCAACATCCACCTTTTTAAAGTCTTCTTCATTTTGATAAGAGCTTTTGTATACATCTTTAATTATATCTTGTTTTACTCCATAACGACCATAGACTTCTTCTAAAGCATTAGACACCTCACCAACTGTTGCTCTTGCTTTAATTGCAACAATTGTCAAATCTAACAAGTTACCTTTATTTTCTTTTGCACCTTCTTTTAATTTTTGTAATGCTTTTTTTACTTCTTTTGAATTTCTAGCTTTTTTTATTTGATTTAATTTTTTAATTTGTTCTTCACGAACGGCTTTATTATCAATATTTAGAACATCAACATTTTCATTTTGATCTGACTTATATTTATTTACTCCGACAATCACTTGTTCTCCAGAATCAATTTTTGCTTGACGTTTTGTCGCAGAAATTTCTATTTCTGATTTTGGAAAACCATTAATTACGGCTACTGTCATACCTCCCATTTCTTCAATTTTTTCAATTAGTTCATTAGATTTATCAATTAATTCTTTTGTCAAGTTTTCAACAAAATAACTGCCAGCAAGCGGATCCACTGTATCTGTAATACCTGTTTCATGTTGCAGAATTAGTTGGGTGTTTCTGGCTATTTTAGCAGAAAATTCAGTGGGCAAACCTATTGCTTCATCAAATGAATTTGTATGCAAAGACTGCGTCCCTCCTAGAGTAGCGGCCAATGCCTCAATAGTAGTTCTAATAATATTATTATAAGGATCTTGCTCTTGTAAACTTGCCCCAGAAGTTTGGCAATGGGTTCTAAGCATTTGTGATTTTGGATTTTGGCAATTAAACAACTTTTTTGTCCATTGTGACCATAAATATCTCGCTGCTCTCAATTTAGCAGCTTCCATAAAAAAATTCATCCCTATAGCAAAGAAAAAGGATAATCTAGGTGCAAAATCATCAACCAATAACCCACTTTTTGTTGCTGCTCTTATATATTCTAATCCATCTGCAATGGTAAAAGCTAATTCTTGAACGAGAGAGGCACCTGCCTCCTGCATATGATAACCTGAAATAGATATAGAATTAAATTTTGGCATTTCTTTTGATGTAAAATTGATAATATCAGACACAATTCTCATAGAAGGTTCTGGGGGGTAAATATAAGTGTTCCTAACCATGAATTCTTTAAGTATGTCATTCTGTATAGTTCCGCTAAGTTCTCTTGGACTTACACCTTGTTCTTGAGCCGCAACTATATAACCTGCTAACACAGGAAGAACTGCTCCATTCATTGTCATTGATACAGACATTTTATCAAGAGGAATACCATCAAAAAGAATTTTCATATCCTCTACACTATCTATAGCAACACCAGCTTTGCCTACATCTCCATATACCCTCTCATGATCTGAGTCGTATCCTCTGTGAGTTGCCAGATCAAAAGCAACTGACAAACCTTTTTGTCCAGAGGCTAAATTTTTTTTATAAAATTTATTCGACTCTGAAGCTGTTGAAAAACCAGCATATTGCCGAATTGTCCAAGGCCTACCTGTATACATTGTAGCTTTTGGGCCTCTTAAAAATGGAGGTTCACCAGGATAGCTATTAAGATGACTAATATTTTTATTATCTACAGAAGTGTATAATGGCTTTATCTTAATTCCTTCTGGTGTGTTAATGGAGATATCATCAACATTTGGAGTTTTTAACTCATTAATAGCGTTTTTCTTCCAGTTTTCTAAATTATCTTTTTTCCCCATACATATCTCTTACTTTTATAATTTTTATTTAAATGAAAACTCCATAATGACTTGATCAACAGATAACGTATCACCTTCTTTATAATTGATTTTTTTAATATTGCATTGTTTTGGAGCAACTAATGTATTTTCCATTTTCATTGCCTCAACAACACATAAAGATTGCCCTTCTTCAATAATTTGATTTTCTTTAACTAAAATTTTAATTAATTTTCCTGGCATTGGGCAGATTAATAGATTTGATTTATCTAAATTTTTTATTGGTTTCATATATTTATGATAATCAGCTACATGTTTTGGAAACACGTTTGCCGACATTGTAATTCCTCTATATTCAAACTCCAAATTAGTATTTTTGTTATTTAATCTACATTGAATATTTTGAGGGTCATTTGATGTATCTTGTGAGTTTATTTTGAATGTAACTAATTTTTTAATAAAATCTTGGTGTACTTCAATTGTAAAAAAATCATCATTCAGACCCTTTGTTATTTGATTGGGCATAGGCTTAATACAAACAAAAGGCAAATTTAAATTATCTTTATTGATCATATATTTCAATTTTGAAGGATTTTGTGAAGATTGCTTGTAATCAAGATAAACTTCCCACTCATCAGAAATCTGATCATTTTCAAAAATTTCAAAATTTTTTGAAATTTCACAGATATGATATGCTAAAACTAAAGATCCTAGGGTCCATTCCAATTTCTTGTTTGGAATTATTCCTTGAAATCCTTCTCTAAATTCCTCGTCTATAAATGCAGTGTTTATATCACCAGATTTAAATCTTTTATTTGCTAGAATAGCTGAAAGAAAGGATATATTTTGATCTATCCCTTCAAGTAAAAAGTTGTCTAAGGCAGATTCCATTCTATTAATGGATAAATCACGTGTTTTACCCCAAGAACATAATTTTGCAATCATTGGATCATAGAACATTGATACCTCATCACCTTCTCTAACTCCAGTATCATTTCTAGTAATTGTGCCATCCAGATGATGAGTTTCTCTAGGTGGATTATATTTAGTCAATCTTCCAATCGATGGTAGAAAATTTTTATAGGGGTTTTCTGCATATATTCTAGTTTCAATTGCTGAACCATTTAAACGAACATCATTTTGGGTAATTTCTAGTTTTTTTCCATATGCTACGTTAATCATCTGCTCTACTAAATCTATCCCTGTGATTAATTCAGTAACAGGGTGCTCAACTTGAAGACGTGTGTTCATCTCTAAAAAATAAAAATTTTTATCTTTATCAACTATAAATTCAACAGTACCAGCGCTACTATAATTAACTTTTTTTGACAATTGAACGGCTTGATCACCCATCTGTTTTCTTGTTTGTTTATCTAAAAAAGGCGAAGGTGCCTCTTCAATGACCTTTTGGTTTCTTCTTTGAATAGAACATTCTCTCTCACCTAAATGAATTACATTGCCAAAATTATCTGCTAATACTTGTATTTCAATATGTCTTGGTTCGGTAATAAATTTTTCTATAAAAATACGTTTGTCGCCAAAACTTTTAAGAGCCTCACTTGAAGCTCTTTCAAAATTATCTTCTACCTGATCACTTGAAAATGCAATGCGCATACCTTTGCCACCACCGCCAGCACTTGCCTTTATCATTACCGGATAGCCTATTTCATCTGCAATCTTTATTGCTTCATTTTTATTTTTTATTATTCCAATATGACCGGGAACGGTATTAACATTTGCTGACTTAGCAATTTTTTTAGATTCAATCTTGTCACCCATTGATGCTATAGCTGATTTTGAAGGGCCAATAAAAGTAATTCCAGCTTTACTTAAAGATTCTGGAAAACTAGAGTTTTCGGCTAAAAATCCATACCCTGGATGTAAGGCATCACATTTTTTTTCTTTACAAGCTTTTATTATCAAATCGGCTCTAAGATAACTCTCTGAAGCTGGAGATGCCCCTAAGTAAACTGCTTCATCTGCTAAACGAACATGTTCTGCATACCTGTCAGAATCTGAAAAAACTGCAACAGTTTTAATCTTCATTTTTTTTGCAGTTTTGATTATTCTACAAGCTATTTCTCCACGATTTGCAATTAAGATTTTTTTAAACATTATTTACTTCTATTATAATTAAAGTGGAATATTTCCAAATTTTTTATCTGGATTCTTTTGTGTCTTATTTTTTAATTTAGAAAATGCTTGTATCAACCTAAATCTAGAATTACTAGGTATAATAACATCATCTAAGAAACCCCTTTCTGCAGCTATAAATGGATTTGCGAATCTTTCCTCATATTCTAATGTTCTAGTTTCTATTTTTTTTGAGTCATTTAGTTCATTTCGGAAAAGAATTTCTACTGCTCCTTTTGCTCCCATTACTGCAATTTCAGCAGTAGGCCAGGCATAGTTAGCATCCCCTCTTAAATGTTTTGAGCTCATGACATCATATGCTCCACCATATGCTTTTCTAGTAATTAGAGTAACCTTTGGTGTTGTAGCTTCTGCATATGCAAATAAAAGTTTTGCTCCATGCTTAATTATACCACCATACTCTTGAGCAGTTCCTGGCATGAATCCTGGTACATCTACTAATGTAAGTATGGGAATATTGAAAGCGTCACAAAATCTTACAAATCTTGCTGCTTTTCTACTAGAATCATTGTCCAAACAACCTGCTAAAACCATAGGTTGATTTGCTACAACCCCAATAGTTTGGCCATCTAACCTTATAAAACCAATTAGAATGTTTTTTGCAAAATTTTCTTGCAACTCAAAGAAATCATATTCATCAGCTATTGATACAATAAGTTCTTTCATATCATACGGTAAGTTTGGATTTTCAGGTATCAAAGTATCTAATGCTAAAGAAATTCTTTTTTTTGGGTCATCAGTTTTTCTTTTTAAATATTTGTATTCATTACTAGATGGCAAAAAACTGAGAAATTTTCTTAATACATTTAAAGCTTCAATATCATTATTAAATGATCCGTCTGCTACTGAAGAAATTGTTGTATGAGTTTCAGCTCCACCAAGTTCTTCTGCGGTAACTTCTTCGGAGGTGACAGTTTTAACTACATCAGGGCCTGTGACAAACATATAACTTGTTTCTTTGACCATGAATGTGAAATCCGTCATAGCTGGAGAGTAAACAGCTCCTCCAGCACACGGTCCCATGATCATAGAAATTTGTGGGACTACACCAGAAGCTAGAGCATTCTGCAAAAAAACATCCGCGTAACCACCTAAAGATTCAACACCTTCTTGGATCCTTGCTCCTCCACTATCATTCAAGCCAATGATAGGTGCTTTGTTTTGTATTGCTAGTTTCATTATTTTTACAATTTTTTTTGCGTGATCTGATGACAATGAACCACCAAAAACGGTAAAATCCTGAGCATAAATATAAACTAATTTGCCATTAACTTTTCCAGATCCTGTGATAACACCATCACCTGGAATAGTTTTTCCATCCATTCCAAAATCTCTTATTCGATGGATAACAAACATATCAGTTTCTTCAAATGAACCTTCATCTAAAAGAGTATTTATTCTTTCTCTTGCAGTAAGTTTCCCAAGTGAATGTTGTTTTTCTATTCTTTTTGTTCCACCACCAAGCCGCGCTTTTTCTCTTCTTGACTGTAATTCAGAAATTATTTCTCTACTTGATTTCTTGATAACATTTCTCCTTCAGAAGACACTAAAAAATAATATTTAGCAAAATTTGATAAAATTAACTAGTAATAATCAATCTATGATAATTGAAAATTATTAAAATTAAATATAACTTGTTTAAGAAAATTTAGTTTGTTTTGGAGTATTCTATGGAAGAATTTTATTCAAATATCGGGAGACTTAATCATATTGCTATTGCTGTTCCTAATATAACAAAAGCCTCTGATATGTGGCAAAAGGCCCTAGGTGCTAATGTTAGCAAACCTCAAACTTTACCTGAACATGGAGTTAAAGTAGTATTTATAGAATCACCAAACACAAAAGTTGAACTTCTTGAACCATTAAATGAGAATAGTCCAATTAGTAAGTTTCTTATGAAAAATCCCAATGGAGGTATGCATCATATTTGTTATGAGGTTAGTGATCTAAAATCTGCCTCAAAAAAACTTAAAGAAGTAGGAGCAACAATTTTAGGTGATGGCAGCCCAAAGATTGGAGCTCATGGAAACCCCGTAATATTTTTGCAACCATCAGATTTTTCAGGAACTCTTATTGAATTAGAAGAAATTAAATAATTTCTATATATTTTTCTTATAGCAAACAGAGGCTCCACATTTTCTACAAATTAAATTTAATTTTCGCCTATGTGTTTTTTGTTCCCAACAAAAATTTTCACAATACCTTATCCATTTATAATCTGAAAATTCTAAAGTATGACACCTCTTCGCTGAGCACCCAAGCTTTTTAGCCATTTTTTTCCATACTATGTCATGACCATGCTTAGGACCGACAAGGGCGTGAGCTATTTCATGAAGAATTGTGTCATAAATTTCTGACTCATTTGAATTTTTAATGAAATTCCTTGAAAACGAGATTTTTTTCTCTCTAAAAAAACATGCGCCTGCTCTTACTTTTGCATGATCTAGATCTAATTTCCAATCAAATAGTCCATTTTTATCCATTTCAGATCTAGCTAGATCCAAAAATTTTCTAAAAGACTCGAAATCTTTAGGCTGTTTATTCTTAATAGAACTATTACTTCTACTGAGATTAAACACATTTTTTATTTTTAAAATTTCTTTTATCATTTATTTATTTTAAGGTTTTAACTTTAGGTTATCTGACTTTGCTTGAATTAATTAACATATCATTGAAATGGAATTCTCCAAAAAAAAAACCATTTATCAAAAATCTTAATTTAAAGATAAATAATGGTAATATTTTATGCGTGTTTGGGAAAAGTGGAGTTGGAAAATCTTCTTTAATTAACGTTATCGCAGGCACTACTGAAGATAACTTATCATTTGAAGGTGAAATAATTTTAAATGGGAAAATTTTGAATAATATTCCAATCGAAAAAAGAAAAATTGGACTTTTACTGCAAGACGGTGCTTTATTTCCTCATTTGACTGTAGAACAAAATATATATTTTGGAATGAATAGAAAGCTAAAATCAAGAGAAAAATTATTTTTAATAGATGAAAATTTAAAAAAAGCTAATATGGAGGGCTTTCAAAAAAGATACCCTCATACTCTTTCAGGAGGTCAAAAAGCTAGAATAGCTTGTCTTAGAGCAGTATTATCAGAACCAGAGGTGTTATTACTTGATGAACCTTTTTCGTCTTTAGACCCTGAGCACAGAAATACATTCAGAAACTTTGTTATTGATAAAGTAAAGGAAAGTAAAATACCTTGTTTGATAGTTACTCACGATGAAACTGATAAAATGATAAGTAATGAAAAACCTATAGATCTAAATACATTTATGAGATAATTATAATCTAAACCTTTAAATAATTACTAATTATACGTTGCTTAAATAATATTATTCGTTAAGAATAAATGAGAATAATAAAGGTTGTCCTATGAATTCGTCTATTAATGCTTCAAATATTATCATTGATAATCAAGATAATAAAATTATTTCAAAAGCGGAGGCCGAAGAGGCTGTAAAAACACTAATACGCTATATTGGTGAAGATCCTGAAAGAGAAGGCCTATTAGAAACGCCTAAAAGAGTAATAAAATCATTTAACGAATTTTATGCAGGTTATAGTCAAGATCCTGAAATATTTTTATCTAAAACTTTTGAAGATATAGAAGGTTACAACGATATTGTTTTGTTAAAAAATATAAATTTTGAAAGTCATTGTGAACACCACATGGTTCCAATAATTGGAAAAGCTTCCATAGGGTATTATCCAGACAAAAGAGTTGTTGGAATTTCAAAACTAGCAAGAGTTTTAGATCTTTACGCTAAAAGACTTCAAACTCAAGAAACTATGACAGCACAAATATTAAATTGTATCGATAATACCCTACTTCCTAAAGGTACTGCAGTATTTATTGATGCAGAACATCACTGTATGAGTACTAGAGGTGTTTTGAAAAATGATGTTACAATGACCACTAACCTTTTTAGTGGTTGTTTTTTAGAAGATACAAATTTACAAGATAGATTTTTGAAAATGGTAACTTAAGGAAATTTAAATTAAATAATCTTTAATTAAGCTTACAGAATAAATCATGAAATTTTCACCGATAATTTATCTCATAGGAATGTTGTTATGCATTCTTTCTGTATTTATGATAATACCTGCATTTGTAGATTGGTTCTATGGTAGCCAAAATTGGCCTGCATTTGTTGGATCTTCAATGAGTACATTATTTGTAGGATCAATACTTTTCCTAACAAATAAAGGAAGTGCAACTGAACACTTAGAATTAAGACAGGCATTTTTATTAACTAATAGCGCATGGATCTCAATCGCTATATTTGGATCATTACCCTTTTTACTATCAGACATTGATATGAGTTTTATTGACGCTTTTTTTGAATCAACATCTGGAATAACAACTACAGGTGCAACTGTAATTGAAAATTTAGAAGCAAAATCTCATGGCATTCTAATTTGGCGAGCCCTTCTTCAATGGCTTGGTGGAGTTGGTATAATTGTTATGGCTTTAGCAGTATTACCAATGTTATCAATCGGAGGTATGCAACTCTTTAAAACTGAGTCATATGAAACTCCTGACAAAGTTGTCCCAAAAGCAGCAAGCTTTGCTGCAGGAATTAGTATTGTTTATATAACTTTAACTGTTATTTGGGCATTCATGTTATGGGGTGCTGGAATGCCTATATTTGATTCAATTGCACATGCAATGACAACCCTTGCAACCGGGGGGTATTCAACAAAATCTGAATCTTTAGCGGCATTTAATTCTTCAACCATTGAAATAATCATTATTTTTGGAATGTTAGTTGGATCACTTCCTTTTGTCCATTATTTAGCTTTAAACAGAAATGGTATGAAAAATCTAATCAAAGATGATCAAGTTAAATTATTTTTAACTTTGGTTTTGTTTGTAGTTTTGATCATAACATTGTATCTAAGTTTTAACAATTTACTATTTATTGATGCTTTAAGGTTGGCATCATTCAATGTGATTTCAATAATAACTGGAACTGGTTTTGGAACATCTGATTTTAATAGTTGGGGTGGCTTTCCTACAACTATTTTACTCATTCTTATGTTCGTGGGAGGTTGTGCCGGATCGACCACTTGTGGTTTAAGAATGGCTAGAATACAAGTTTTGATAGCGAATGCAAAAGCACAAGTTTCTAAGCTTATAAGACCACATGCAGTAATTGTTTCTTATTACAATCAAAAACCAATTCCAGAAAATGTGGCTGAATCTGTCATGGGTTTTTTCTTTTTATATATAATATCTTTTGCAGTAATTGCTTGCTTATTAGGAGGGCTAGGACTTGATTTAGTTACTGCAATTTCAGGTGCTGCTTCTGCTATTGGAAATGTTGGTCCTGGGCTAGGTGATATTATTGGCCCATCAGGATCATATCAATCGATTCCAGATTTAGGAAAATTAATTTTATGTGCAGGAATGATATTAGGTCGACTTGAAATTTTTGCAATATTAGTAATGTTCTCACCATTATTTTGGAAGAATTAATTACAAATCTTACTAAGAAATATTCTTTCAGTTTTACAAAACTCACAGACAACCTTTACGTTTCCGTTTTCATCTGCAATTTCGTTTAATTCTTTTTTAGTTAAATTCTTGATAGCAAATTTAATCTTTTCTTCTGAACATCTACATTTATCTCGAATAATTATTTCATCATATACTGTAATTTCTAATTCATTAAATAGTCTATAAAGGATTTGTTCTGAGGTAAGGTTAGTTGATAAAAACTCTTCTTTTCCTAATGTTGATAAAAATTTTAATGAGTCTTGCCAAACTTCTTTATTGTTTTTTTCTTCAAAGCTATTTTTAACAGGCATTTTTTGCAGCATTATAAGTCCTGCAGAAAATAAATTCTTTCTATTATTTTTTTTAATGTCAAAAAAATTAAATGTATAAAATTTTGTTTGTAACTGTTCAGAATTATTAAAGTAAAGTTCTGTTGTTTTAGACATACTGGGTTCCTCAAGAGATACAATACCTTGATACCTTTTGGTAAATTTTCCTTGATCTAAGGTATAAGAAACATGTCCTGAACCCATTAAAGAATTAAAGCTCCTTTCTTTATTTGAAAAACCCGAATTTAAACCAACATAACCCCTAAGAAACCCATCGCTTGTTATATCAGAAAATAAAGTATTAACATCTCCTGTACCCTTAGCTTGAATAGTAAAAACACCATCATGCTTCATTCTAGATCCTAAACATGCAGTAATAGTAAGAGTGTCAGCAAATATACTTTCGATATTTGCTGGATAATCATGGCGCTTTATTATTTCAGATACAACAGTTTGAAGTCTTACTATATTACCTCTAACTGTATTATTACCTAATTGGAATGGAATTACATGATTATTCAAAGTCATTTTAGAAATCTAAGTTTCTCAAATTTTTATTTAACACAAAAATGCATAATTGCTTTTTGTGCATGCAGTCTATTTTCAGCTTCATCAAATACAACAGATTGGCTTCCTTCTAGCACATCAGAACTTACCTCTTTATTTCGGTAAGCGGGTAGACAATGCATAAAAATTGCATTTTTATCTGCTAATTCCATTATTTTTTTATTCACTTGAAATGGTATGAACTTATCTTCAGGAAATGGACTTTTGTCACCCATTGATCTCCATGTATCAGTAATAATGCAATTAGCACCTTCTGCAGCTTCTTGAGGATTATGTGTAATAGAAATATTATTATTTTTTTCAAGAGCCCATAACATTGTTTTTTCATCCGGATTTATACCCTCTGGACAAGCTATGTTTAATTCAAAATTTAGTAAACCAGAAGCCTCTATCCAGCTTTGTAAAACGTTATTACAATCACCAAACCAAGTAATTTTTTTATTTTCAAAATCTTTGAGATGTTCTTTTATAGTAATTAAATCTGCTACAACTTGGCAAGGATGGCTAAAATCTGTAAGAGCATTAATGACAGGAACCTCAGATATTTTTGCATACTTGATTAACTGATCATGTCCAAAACATCTTATAATTACCATATCAGCATATCTTTCTAAAACTCTTGCAGTATCTTCGACAGTTTCTCTTTCACCAAGCTGCATTTCTTTTTCATTTAAAAGATAACTTTTACCACCTAATTGATTTATTCCTATTTCAAAAGATATGCGAGTTCTTAAAGAAGGTTTTTCAAAGATAAGAACAACATTTTTATCTTTCATAAATTTATCACAATTATTTTTTTTCCACTTTAAAGATAATGAAATTAAATCAATAAGTTGATCTTTAGTTAGATCTTTTAAATCAATAAAATTAGGCATAATATTTTAGTTTTTCTTAATTTCTTTAACAACTTCACCTAAAATTTCAAAAGCTTGGTCTATTTCTTCTTTAGAAGTATTAAGAGGTGGAAGTAATCTTATAGTATTTTCGGCAGCGCCTACTAGCAACAAACCTTTTTCTCTTGAGATATTCCCAAAATCACCTGCGGTAACATTTTCTGTTAACTGAAAGCCCCGCAACATTCCTGAACCTTTTTTTAATAATAATACTGGAGAGGTCTTGTCATCGTCACTTATTAAGGCATCCATTTTATTATCTAAGTAAATAATATTTTCTCTTAAGATTTTGAGAAAATCACCCTCTAATAGAAGATCCAAAACAGCATTGGCGGATCGCATAGCTAAAGGATTACCTCCAAATGTACTACCATGAGTGCCTGGTATCATTGCGTCACCCACTTTGGCTTTTGCCATAACTGCTCCTACCGGAAACCCTCCACCAAGACCTTTAGCTAGCGCTACTATATCTGGTTCAATATCTTCTTGTTGATACGCAAAAAGAGTCCCTGATCTTCCCATTCCAATTTGAACTTCGTCTGAAATTAACAAAGATCCATTTTCATTGGCAATATCTTGCAGTAATTTAAGGTAGCCTTTAGGAGCTTTCCTCGCACCACCTTCTCCTTGAACTGGTTCTACTAAAATAGCAGCGACATGTTTGCCTATTTTATTTTTTAAACTTTCAATGTCTCCCCACTCAACATGTGTGAAGCCTTGGGCAGATGGTCCGAATCCTTCTCTAAATAGTGGTCTATCATTTGCAGCCAACATTGCTAAGGTACGACCATGAAAAGCCCCAGTAGCACAAATAATTTCTGTCCTATCTTTTTCACCGTTTGCCCAGGCAAACCTCCTAGCTACTTTAACAGCTCCTTCTGTTGCTTCAGCACCAGAGTTACAGAAGAAGACCCTATCTGCACATGAATTTTCTACTAGTTTTTCTGCAACCGTTTCTTGTTCTGGAATCCTGTAAAGATTAGAAGTATGCCATAATTTCGAAGCTTGATCTTTTAAAGCCTCCACCAACTTTGGATGACAATGTCCAAATGCATTAACAGCAATACCACTTGCATAATCTAAATATTTTTTTCCATCTTCTGAGAATAAATAACTACCTTCACCATGCGTAAAGGCTATATCAATTCTTCCATATGTTGTCATTATAGATGGGCTTATTGTCATACTAAAACTTTCATAAATTTATAAGAATATACAATAATAATTAAAAAGAAATAAATAAGAAATTTTAAATAAAATGTTTAGCTAATTTTAGACCTTGGGCTTGATAATTATTCAAGCTTCCAGCCTCCCCATATAAGACACTTGGCACATTTGCCATTGGTTCATAAACAAGTCTACAGACTGTCTGGTCTTGTTCTATTAAAAAAGGTACATCATGAGATCTTACCTCCAATACTGCTTTGGTTTTAGAAGCACCAAGTTCTGTCAAACCAAATCCAGGGTCAAAAAAACCAGCATAATGAGCTCTAAACTCACCAACTTTTGTATCATAAGCTCTCATCTCTGCAGCGTACTTTGATGGAACAGAAACGTATTCTTTACTAGCTAATATGTAGAATGCATCAGGACTAAGTATTAAACTTCCTTTATTTTTTTTATTATGATAATCACCACTTTGGTACAAAAGATCTTCTACAGTTATTTTTTCCCAAAACAATTCACTTTTATAATGGTTTGGTTTATCTATATCAATCAGCATAGAATGTTTTCTTGCCTTGTAGCCAATTAAACCATTTTGACCAATTAAGTCTACAGATAAAGGAACACCATTTTTTATTTTATCAGGGAGGTTGATATTATCTTGATTTCTAACCAATCCAACATGTTCTTGCAATATTTCCATTTCTTTATCTGAAGTAAATGACTGTCCTCTTCTTAATCTTAATTGATTAAGTCGCGAACCAGTTCTTACTAAAACAGAAAATGTCCTTGGAGATATTTCTACATATAAGGGGCCCTGATATCCAGCTGGAACTTCTTCAAACTCCATTGCACCATCAACAATTAACCTAGTGAAAACGTCCAGTCTTCCAGTAGAACTTTTTGGATTTGCAATCCCTGTTAAATTATCAGTCAAACTTACATTCTCTAACAACTTTACGATATACACACATCCACATTCTAAAACAGCACCATCTAATAGACTAAATTCGTGCATCGCCAGATCTTTTAATCTAGTAGATACTTTATTTCCCTTACCTGGAAGAAAGGAGGCTGGCACTCTCCAGGCTTTTATACCCAATCTTAAATCTATAGAGGCTGGTTGGATTAGATCTTTTTCAATGCCATTTTCACTAGTAATTACTTTTTTATGGATCAATTCTAAAATTTCTTGACTTGATAAAACACCAGCAATTTTTTGAATTTTATTCATTTTAGATTTCCAAATTTTTTTTACTAAGACCTAAGTCTATAACCTGTTTTAAGTATATACCAAGCAAATATACTTAGTGCAAAGTTACAACAAAGTAAAACTGAACTTCCCAATATAGGAGATGCATCACTTAAACCAATAAAACTAAATCTTAACCCATCAATAGCATAAAAAATAGGATTACAATAAGCTAAAATTTTTAGAGATTCAGGAAGTCTTTCTATTGAATAAAAAGTCCCAGATAAAAATGCTAGTGGTTGAATTACAAAATTTGAAATTATTGATAATTGATCGAATTTTTGAGCCCAAATACCTGCAAGCATACCTATTATGGCTAATGTGATACCTCCTTGAATTAAATACAAAATCATCCAAATGAAATATTCTGGGAAATCTATAATTCCTAAAATCCATAACAATAAAAAAGAAGCTGTAAAAACAAACAACCCCCTTGTAACACCAGCTAAAATATGGGCAATTAAAATTTCTATTGGCCCTAAAGGAGCCATTAATAGGTCAACTATAGATCCCTGGACTTTTGCAGTCATAAAAGCTGAAGAAACATTAGCAAAAGAATTTTGGATTACACTCATCATAATTAATCCTGGAACAAGGAATGTTATAAACGGGACTTGATGAAAACCAGCATTTCTATCAATCGCAATTGAAAACACAATCACAAAAAGTAGAGTAGTGACCATTGGAGCTGTAATAGTTTGCAAAAAAACATTCGTAAACCTCTTTACTTCTTTAATGTATAAAGTAATTAACCCCGTCCAATTTACTTTTCCAATTTCTCTTTTAATACCAAGTTTAAAATTTTTATTTTTCAAAAATTTGTCTCCAGCAATATAAATATTTATAATTTTTATAATCTATATATATTAATTATTAATTATTTAGTAAAAAATAAATGAACTTTAACATGAATGACGACGAAAAAATTATTAAGAAACTTAGAAAATCTGCAATCTCTTATTTAGCTAGATATGAGGTGTCAGTTCAACAGTTTGAAAGCACTATGAAACGAAAGCTATCCAATTTAAAAACTTGTTCAAACGACTTAGATAAAATTAAAATAATAAGCAATTTAAAAGATGAGATGATATTAGCCAAATTCATTGATGACAAGCGTTTTGCTGAAACAAAAATTCGTTCAATCAGACGTCAAGGTGGATCAGAAAGATTTATTTATGCCAAATTAAATGAAAAAGGAATATCAAACGATATAATTAAGTGTGCTATTATTATAGTTGATGAGGGTCATGAAAATGCAGAAATGATTGCTGCAATAAATTTTATTAAGAAAAAGAATATAGGCATATATTATAAAAAGGATTTGGAAAACAGAATTGAAGATTTTGAATTAAAAAATAAATGGTTTGGAGCTCTCTCGAGAAGAGGTTTCTCATTAGATATAATTAAAAAGGTTTTTGAAATTAAAGATATTGAAAAAGCTAATTTAATTTTGGAAGATAATTTATAGATATATAAAAGGGATTTGAAATGAATAATAAAAATTTGTATGCACCATCCTCTGAGATAATTAAAAATTCTCATGCAAATAAAGCTGAATATGAAAAAATGTATGAAGAATCTATTTCTGCTCCTGAAAAATTTTGGGAGAAACACGGTAAAAGGATAGATTGGATAAAACCCTACACAAAAATCAGGAATGTATCCTATAATAAAGACGATCTCCATATTAAATGGTATGAAGATGGAACGCTCAACGCTAGTTATAATTGTTTAGATAGACATCTAGAAACCAAAGGTAACAATACAGCAATTATTTGGGAAGGTGACGACCCTAAAGAGTCCAAACATATTAGCTATAATGAACTTCATGAACAAGTTTGTAAATTTTCAAATGTATTAATAAATGCTGGTGCAAAAAAAGGTGATCGAATAACAATTTACATGCCAATGATCCCTGAAGCAACAGTCGCAATGTTGGCATGTACTAGAATAGGAGCAATTCATTCAGTTGTATTTGGTGGTTTTTCCCCTGACGCTCTTGCTGGAAGAATTGAGGACTGTAATTCAACAATTATTATTACTGCGGATGAAGGTATTAGAGGAGGAAAAACTATACCTTTAAAATCTAATACTGATGAGGCTATTTCGAAAGCTAAGATGTGCAAAACTACAATTGTAGTTAAAAGAACAGGGGCAGAAATTAATTGGATGAGTGGTCAAGATATCTGGTATCATGAAGAAATGGAAAAAGCATCCGCTAATTGCCCACCAGCTGAAATAAACGCTGAGGATCCTATGTTTATATTATATACTTCAGGATCTACAGGGAAACCCAAAGGAGTTCTTCATACCACTGGTGGGTACATGGTTTATGCTTCTATGACACACCATTATGTTTTTGATTACCAAGAAAATGAAATTTATTGGTGTACTGCAGATGTAGGCTGGGTGACAGGACATTCTTACATAGTTTATGGGCCACTATCAAATGGTGCCACAACATTGATGTTTGAGGGTGTACCAAATTATCCAACAGTAAGTAGGTTCTGGGAAATAGTAGACAAACATAAAGTTAATATTTTCTATACTGCACCAACAGCAATAAGAGCGTTGATGGCTGAAGGTAAAGAACCCGTAAAAAAAACAAAACGAAATAGCCTTAGGATTTTAGGTAGTGTAGGAGAACCAATTAATCCAGAAGCATGGAATTGGTATAACAACGTTGTTGGTGATGGACGTTGTCCAGTAGTTGACACTTGGTGGCAAACTGAAACTGGTGGAATATTAATTACTCCATTACCAGGAGCAACCGATACAAAACCAGGTTCTGCCACAAAACCTTTTTTTGGAATATTGCCAGTTATTGTTGACAGTAACAATAAAGAATTAACAGGAGCCACTGAAGGAAATTTGTGCATAAATATGTCTTGGCCGGGTCAAATGAGGACAGTCTTTGGTGACCATCAGCGTTTTATAGATACATATTTTTCAACTTTTCCTGGAAGATACTTTTCTGGTGATGGGTGTAGAAGAGATGAACACGGATATTATTGGATAACAGGAAGAGTTGATGATGTAATAAATGTATCTGGTCACAGAATGGGTACAGCAGAAGTTGAGTCTGCTCTTGTAGCCCACACAGATGTTGCTGAAGCAGCCGTTGTTGGATACCCACATGACATAAAGGGTCAAGGCATTTACGCCTACGTTACTGTGAATATTGGCGTAAAAACATCAGAAGAATTATTGACAGAATTAAAACAATGGGTAAGAAAAGAGATAGGCCCCATTGCTACACCAGATTTAATTCAATTTGCCCCAGGTCTTCCTAAAACAAGGTCTGGTAAAATAATGAGACGAATATTAAGAAAAATAGCTGCAAATGAACATGAAGAGTTAGGCGACGTATCGACATTGGCTGATCCACAAGTTGTTCAAAATTTAGTGCAAAACAGAAAAAACACTTAAATATTATTTAGCTTGGTAAAATAATTCATTGAAAACTTTATCAAAATTGGAAGAGTAGCTACTAATATAAAACTTACTATAAGTGTAAATGACATAATGTCATTAATGTTATTAACCTTAGAAATTTCTGAGCCAGCATTTACATAAATTACTGTTGCAGGAAGCATTCCTAATTGGCTTATATAGTAAAACCTAAAAAGAGAAATAGGTAACACTCCCATAATTAAATTTATTAATACAAATGAAATAGTAGGTATTAATCTAAGACTTAAAAGATAATAAATACCATTTTTACTAAATTTATTGTCTATAATGATTTTTATTTTTTCAAATTTATTATTGATGAAATCTTTTAAAAGATATCTCGATAATAGAAAACAAATACATGCACCAATTGTAGAGGCAAAGGAAACTATAATTACACCTTCAATAACTCCAAACAAAGCTCCAGCGGCGATGGTCAAAATAGTAGGAACAAAAGGGAAAGACAAACCTGAAAATATTACATATAAAGTAAAAAATGAAATCCTTGATATATAAATTTCTTCATTAACCCATATTTTCAAAAAAGTAATTTGTTCCTTTAATTTATCTAAATTGAAAATTTCTTGTAGATACATATAAGATAGTAAAAAAGTACTAATTAAAATAAAGATTAATAATGCAGGTCTTCTCATTATGAGCTAAACACCCCAAATCCTATCGGCAAACTCAGGATAAAATTCTGCGACCATATAAGAAATCTTATTTCTTAACATATCTATACGAGTTTTATCTGGGATAGACATATTTGTTATTTTATCATCAACGTCAAATTTAAATCCTGTAAGTTTAATTATATTTTCTAAGCTTTCATTATTATGAATTTTTAAAAGACAGAAACGTTTCTTTTGTTTGTTAAATCTGAATAGAGCTCTATTCGTTAACAGAAATTTTGGTCCTCCAGGTCTATAGATATTTTCATCAGAAAATCCAGGTGCAGAAATAAAGTCTACTTTATCAACTAAGGTTCTTGGTGAATGTTCTTCTCTGAATAAAATAATCTGTGGGACTACGAAATACATCAAAGCAGACCCAAATGAACCTGGAAATCTTTTTTGTATTTTTTTATAACTTCCAGTGCCTACTAAATTTATATTAGCTTCACCATCAATTTGAACACCTCCTAGAAAGAAAGTGTCTATTCTGCCTTGAGCAGCACAATCAAAAAGTTCCCTAGCACCATCTGTGAAGTTGTTATATTTATTTGAATGTAAGATTGTAACTCTTAATCTATTATTTTGTAATTTAGCTTCTTCTTTTGCTAATAAAGCCGCTGCACCAGGAATTGGTGAAGCAGCACCAACAGCTATATGTTTATCATTAACTAGCAAATCAGCTAATTGACTTATTAATAACTCTTCTCTCTTAAGTTCAATCAAAAAATTAAACCCTTAAGTTAATTAAATAAGTAATTTTTCATATAATCCTCAAAGCCTTCTTGTGTCTTTGCAGCAATAGAGTACTTCTTGATTTCATTGTTATCTGCACCATAAACTCCAGGCAAAGCGCATGGCCAGGCTCCATTTTTTACAACAGATATTCCGTCAATATATAATGCCGGCAAACAAGTAGCAGCAGATAATTCATCATCAAATAAATCAATGTCGAGAATTTCTTCAGTTGTAACAAATACATTTTTTGAGGCATGAGCAAGAGTTGCTAATTCTCGCCTCCTCCCAATTTGAATATTTCCATTTTTATCTGCACAAGGTGCATGAAATATTAATACATCTAATTTGACCGCAGGAAGTAACAAGATTGGTTCATTCTTGTTACCTGACGATTTCATTGGATTTTCTATGACTTGCCAGTCTTTTCTGTATTTTTGTATATCAGAGCCAATTACACCTCTTAAAGGCATAAAGGGAACAGATTTTTCAGTAGCTTGAAGTTGGGCATGCAATGCTGGACATGTAGAATCTTTTATAACTATTTCACCTGACTCAACAGCTTCTGAAAATCTCGGAGCTAACCCAAACTCACCTAAAGTTACCGCTGCTGCTTCAATTTCAGAAACGCATCCACTACCTATTAACATATCACCTTGAATAGTTGTTAATGGGAGGCAATATAGTTTTAAGTCCTTTACACCCTTTTTTATTAGTTCTTTTGTGAACTTCATCGGAACTCCAGAATAATCTGCTGGAATTCCAATTAAATCTCCATCTTTAACTTCATCAACTATTTCTGAGAGAGATAATTCATCAAATTTGTTCATTAAATATCCTCCCTTATATAAAATGTATAGTTTAATATGAGCTTTTCTTACCCTGATTATACTTCATTATAGATTCTTTTAACATTTTTTCTTCTTTACACCCAAGAAAACATATTTTTTTTAGTTTTTTTAGATTAGCTTCGGCTTTTTTCAAATTTCCTTGAGTAAGAAACATTTCTCCTTGATATTCAAGTGCACCTTTATGCTTTGGAGAAATTTCAAGGGCTTTCTTGTAGTATTGAGAAGCTTTTTTAAGATTACCAATTTTTCTATAAGAAAAACCTAAATAATTATAAATATCTGCATCAGTTTTATTATTTTTTTTAGCCTTGAGAAGATTTTGAATTGCAGCATCATATGATTTTTCTTTGATTAATTTTACTGCTTTATAATAATCACTTGATTTTACTGAAACTTTATTTTTATCGTCATTCCCTCCTCCTGCAGCTAATGAACTATAGCTAACAAGTAAACTAGTAATAAATATAGTTGTAAGGTTAAAAACTTTTGTTAATAAATTTTTATATATCAAATTTATCTCCATTTAAAATTATTGAATAGAGATTATATATATATCCTATACAATTTTTCTAGGTTAACCATGAAGTATTTTATAATAACAATTCTGTTTCTGATATTATTAAAAATAAATAAAGCTTATAGTGATGTTTTACCAAATGATATTTTCACATCTTTAGAAGTTGTGGAGCTGCAAATGAATTCTCTTCAGACAAATTCAAAAATTAATGATTCTGGAATATATCAATGTTGGCTATTTGCTCATCCAGAAAATAAAAAATATACAGGCCCTTTTGATAATTTTAAAAGAATGATTTCTGATACTTCCTACAAAATATTATTGAATTCAACTAAATTCAAAATAAGATTACTAGATGAAAATCAAGAGATGGCAAAATATTCAGTTGATGTAGACGGATATGATAATAAACGATACAATTTAAGTTGGATTTTAGAAAGAGCACAGCTTGATCAAAAATGTAAAAATTGTTGGATGACTACATCAGTTACCCAGCCAAAATTTATTGGACAATTAAATTAAATCACTTTGGAGATAAAAATGAAAACTGCAAAAGATTACTTACAAGAAGCTAATGAGGTTGTTAAAAAAATTGATGTAAAAGACGCAATAGATAAACACAAATCAAAATCGGCAATTTTTATAGATGTTAGAGATAGTTCAGATATCAAAAAAACAGGTACTATTCTTGATGGTCTAGAAATACCGAGAGGTTTAATTGAATTTGTGGCTGATGAAGCTACTCCTCTTTACAATAAGAACTTGAAGAAAGATTCTGAAATAATTCTCGTTTGTGGAGTTGGTGGTCAGGCAGCGTTAGCCGGTAAAACACTCATTGAGATGGGATATGAGAATGTTCTTAATGTTGGTGGTATCCCAGATTGGGAAAAAAATGGTGGTCCAATGAAGAAGTAATATATTTTATTTAAATTTGGAGAGATTATGTCAAAGAAGACAATTGGAATTTTAATGCCAGGAGACATGGGGCATGGTTGTGGCAAGGTTTTTTTAGATAATAACCTTGCGGTGATATCTGCTCTTGATGGCAGAAGTAATAGGACAAAAAAACTCTCTGAGTCAGCTGGAATAGAAAACGTAGGTTCAATCAAAAATATTGTGAATTATTCTGATATAATTTTATCTATACTTCCACCAGAAGCTGCTTTGGAGCAAGCAGAGCAAGTTAATAAAGTAATCTTAGAAAAAAAAAAAATAATTACTTACGTTGACTGCAATGCCATTTCACCTAAAACATCCCAAAAAATAGATAAAGTAATCTCATCCAAATTTTGTAATTTTATTGATGCAGGAATTATAGGGTTAAACCCAATAGTTGAAAATGGACAAACAAGGTTATATGTATCTGGGCCCAATACAGATCCTGTAAAAATCCTTGATAATAAAGGCTTTCAAATTAAAGATTTAGGTAAAGAAATAGGTAAAGCTTCTGCTATGAAAATGGTTTATGCTAGCGCAACAAAAGGTACTTTTGCACTTCATGCAGCAGTTTTAACAACAGCTCATAAACTTGGTCTTTCTTCTGAATATTTTGCTGAATTAGAATATAGCAAACCTGATATATTATCAGCAATGGAACGAATGGTCCCGAGAATTCCTCTAGATGCAGCAAGATGGAAGGGAGAAATGTATGAAATCGCAAATACTTTTTCTGATGCTGGAGTCACCTCAAAATTCCACGAAGGTGCAGCCGATATAATGTCATTAGCAAATAAAACACCAATTGCTAGAGAAACTAGAGAAACAGTCGATGAAACAAGATCCTTGAATGATGTACTTGATATGTACGTAAATGCAATTAAAAAATAAAATATAAATTCCTTGTAAATTAGTTAACAAATGAAGTAAATCATTAATATGTTCTTGGTGAATAAAAAACTTTTTGAAGCTACAAAAGATAAATTTTTCTACGGTTGGGTAATTGTTGGGATCGGGAGTCTTGGTATTTTTACAAGTGGAGCTGGACAATCGCATACCTTTAGTCCTTTTATACCAGTAATTTCTCAAGATCTCAAAATTTCTAGTACATCAATTACTACTGCATATATGATAGCAACTTTATTTGCTGCTTTTCTACTTCCAAAAATGGGAAGATTAGTTGATAAACTCGGGCCTAGAAAAATTTTAATTTATACTGTCATACTTCTTGGAGTTGGATGTATGATTTTTGGAGCTGCCTCAAACTTTCTAATGTTGGCCATCGCATTTGGATTTTTAAGATTTTTTGGGCAAGGTTCTTTGATGCTTGGTTCTGCAAATATTATAACTCAGTGGTTTGATAAGAAAAGAGGATTTGCACTCGGATTAATGGGTTTAGGGTTTGCTATTTCCATGGGTTTACATCCTTTCATCTCTGACTTTTTAATTATAAATTATGGATGGAGAATGGCATGGGTCATTATGGGCTTATCTACATGGTTAATAATGTTACCACCATTGATTTTCTTAGCAATAGATAAACCTGAAGATGTAAGCATTAAACCAGATGGAATTTTAAAAAATGACAAAGAAAGTAAAAATAATAAAAAAATTTTTGGTCTCAATCTAGAAGAAGCCCTAAAGGAAAAAAGCTTCTATATACTTGCATTCTCATTTTTTTCCATATCTTCATTAGTAACTGCACTTCATTTTTTTCAAGTTACAATTTTAAGTCAATACTTTGGAATGACAAGTAGTACAGCAGCTGCTCTGTTCATACCAACAATGGTTTCAATGATTATCTTTATTCCTATTGCAGGCAAAATTTTAGATAGATTTGAAACTCATAATATTATTGGAATTGCTTTACTAATAACCACTGCTTCACTATTATCTATAACCTTTGCGAGTAACATTACTTCTTCTATGATTTATGCGATCATTTTTGGAATTAATAATGGATTTAATCTATCATTATTTGGCTATATCTGGCCAAGATATTTTGGAAGACTACATGTTGGAAGTATTCAAGGCACAGGTCAAATGATATTAGTTGTCGGGGCATCAATTGGTGCAATGCCGTTCGCAATATCAATAGATCTTGGTTATGACTTAATTACAACTATAAGAATTTCTGCATTATATCCTTTCTTCTCAGCATTTTTATGTTTTTTCTTTTTAAGAGAATGTCAAAAACTTACAGACATGAAGAAATAAATTAAATTGAATTTAGTAACCTTTTACAAAACTACTTCTAACAATTTTAAAGCAATCCTAGCAATGATAATGGCTGTTTTTTGCGTAACTATTATGAGCGTTCAAGCTAAATTAGTAGGCATTGAATATCATGCTGTACAGATTACATTTGCTAGAGCCATGGTTGTAATAATTCTCTTATTACCTCTGATTTACAAACTAGGAGGAATAAAATTTTTAAAGACAGATAAGCCTTATCTTCATTTTTTTAGAAGTCTAGCTGGACTTACAGGAAACATAATGTTTTTTTTAGCTTTTCAAAGATTACCCGTCGCAGATGTCACAGTAATATCTCAAGCTGTGCCAATCTTTTCATGTATTTTTGCAATAATCTTTCTCAACGAACTATTAGGCTGGCGTAGATGGTTGGCCATTTTAATTGGATTTGGTGGAGTAATTATTGCAATTAATCCTACCGGCACCATAGCTGTTGCTTCAATTTACGCTCTAATTGGCACTTTAATGTGGTCAACTACTATTATTTTCTTAAGATTACTGGGTACTACAGAACATCCAGTGAAAACAGTTTTTTACTTTATGTTGGTTAGTTTTATTATAACTTCTTTTTTCCAACCATTTTTGTGGAAGGAACCCTCATTAAGAGTTATTGCGTTATTTATTGGGTTGGGTGTGTCAGCTTTTTTAACACAATTATTAATGACTTACGCATTACAAAAAGCACCAGCTTCGATTGTAAGCCCATTTAATTATACTGGTATTGTATGGGCTATTATATTTGATTACCTGATATGGAATTCACATCCTGTATTTACTACAATTTTAGGTGGTTTAATCATAACTATTTCTGGTATTTATATTTTTAAAAGAGAAGCGAAGTTAAAATCACTTAAATAAATTTATTTTTGAACTGATAAAATAAAACTATTTTAAATAAAATATAGCCAACAATTGGCATTATTATAAGACCAATATTTAGCGGAATATACTCACCTGCAAATCCTAAAATTATACCGCCGATAGTTAATGATCCAAAAGAAACGCTTGACCACCACGTTAAAACTCTTGCCCTATAAAATTCTTCAACTTCAAGTTGAATAATTGTTTGCGTCCCAATACCAACAATAGTTGTTGTAAAACCAACAACAGTAAATGCTACAGCCATTATGTAAACATTCGAAATAAAACCTATAATGCAACTTACGAATAATCCAAGGAACAGAATTGAAACTAATTTAGTTTCAATTTTAATTTTGTCACTTTTTCTAACTCCTATCCAAATAGATGCAATCAAAGCCCCTATGCCAGCCGTGGTTGTTATTAAAGACAGCCCAAAACTACCTTGCTTTAAAATTTCTCCTGCAATTGTAGGTTGAATTTCAAGCATTCCCCTCACAAAAAAAGCACTAATCAAAACAATAAATAATCCTTTCGCAATTATTGGAGTTTTTAGAGCAAATTTTCCACCTTCTATAAGTCTTGAGTAAAAATTTCCTTGAGGTTTGTTATCTTTTATTCTTTTTCTGAGAGGCATATAAAATAAAATTGGAATTAAAGGTATGTAAGTAATTGCAGCTAGAAGAAAAGTTATTTCGAGATTGAAAAAGGCTATTGAGCCTCCTGCAAAAGCAGGCCCAACAACTCGAGAACCATTAAAAGATGCAGAATTTAATCCAACTGCACTCGCAAGTAAATTTTTTGGAACAACAATAGAAACAAAAACCAACCTAACTGGATGATAGCACGCACTTAATAAGCCTTGTAAAATAGACAAAAAAGCAAGTGTAAACAAAGTATGTTGATCTAAAAATTGTAAAAACCATATAAATATACCAACAATCAACATTAAAGTTTTTAAAATAATACTCGCAATTCTCATGTTCCAATTTTCAGCAAAGACTGCAAAAAATGGTCCCAATAATCCTGCGGGAGCCATAAGAGCTAAAGTAACGAAACTTGTCCAAAAAGTTGATTGTGTGATTTCCCAGGTAAGCCAACCAACCCCAATTTTTTGTATCCAAAGTCCTAAAAGAGCAATGGTATTGCTATAAAAATATAGGCTAAATGATTTATTTGATAATGCATTCATTAATTAAAAAAAACTTCTATAGCTTTATTAAAACTAGATGCATCCTCACAATATGGCGCATGACCTACATTTGATATTTCTATTACTTTTGCATGAGGTAAAGATTTTTCTAAATTATTAGAACGTTCGTTTGATACAACAATATCTTTTGAACCTTTTAAAATAAGACATGGTTGATTAAGTTTTGATAAATATTTTGAAGTATCAAGTTGCTGCATTGCCATACCACCACATTTAATTGAAGCTTCTGTTATTTCTTTACTTATAGAAGATAAAAAACTAAAGATTTCTTCATTCTCTAAATCAGGCAACATTTTCTTTATTCTTAATTGACCGAATGCTTCATCAGAAAGTTTTTTTCTATCTTCAAGTCTTTGACTATAAGGTTGCCTTAAAGGACTTAGTGGTGGCAAAGCATAGCCTTTATGAGTGCAAGATAAAACTACTTTATTTACAATTTCGCCAAACTCTGCTGAAATAATTTGAGCTAACATCCCGCCCATTGAATGCCCAACTAGATCTAACTTTTTAATTCCGAGATTATTCAATAAATTGATAACTAATTTAGCAATCATATACATTGTAAAATCTGCCGAATCTGATTTTCCAAAGCCAGGGGCATCAATTGCAATTACTGACCTTTTGTTCTTAAAATATAAAAATTGATAAGCCCAACTTTTACTATTCCCGTTGAAGCCATGAAGAAACAAAATAGGTAATTCATCATCAAATTTTTGAAACCTATAAGATATATTCAGATTGTATTCTTTGTCTTTATAAACTCTTAATTTTGGAAGTTGATCCAAAATTTCTAAATAATTCAATTTTCTTCTCCTGTAATTTAATTTTTGAACTTATAAAAACAAAATAATTATTAACTTAAACTCATTTTATCTTTTGACTCTATGTAATTTTTAATTCAATGTTTTTTTAGATTATTGTAGGAGAGTAAAATGAAATTAATCAATAGACTTTTTATTATTTTAATAAGTTGTCTTTTATCAAGTGTAGCCTTGGCAAAAGATCTTACTGTTGGATTGAAGTCAGAGCCTAGCTCTATTGATCCACATTATCATAATCTTGGTCCTAATAATGCATTTGCAACCCATATTTATGGAACATTAGTTGGGTCAGATGAAAATCAACAACATTATCCAGATTTGGCCACTTCATGGAAACCAATTGATGATACCACTTGGGAATTTAAACTAAGAAAAGGTGTAAAGTTTCATGACGGAAGTGATTTTACTGCAGACGATGTTCTCTTTACGGCTCAAAGAGCACAAAATGTTCCTAAATCTCCATCGGGTTTTGGTACTTATTTAAAGGGGAAGGAGTTTATTAAAATTGATAGTCATACAATTCACATAAAAACAAAGAAACCCTATCCATTAATGCCAAATGATATTATGACAGTTAAGATTATATCAAAGAAAAATGGAGAAGGCGCAACCACAGCTGACTATAATAGTGGTAAAGCAGCTATTGGTACTGGTCCCTACAAGTTTGTAGAGTGGGTGCCAGGAGATAAAATAGTATTAAAAGCTAACGAAAATTATCACGGAGCAGGTACTGGTATGCCTAAATATAAAAATGTATTATTTAAGCCAATTAAGTCAGGACCAGCAAGAATCGCGGCTTTGCTTGCTAAAGACGTAGATTTTATAGATAATGTGCCTCCATTAAATGTTGCTAAAATGAAAAAAAATCCAACTATTAAATTAAATAGTGGACCTTCAAATAGAGTAATCTATCTTCATATGGATCAATTTAGAGAAGATTCTCCACACATAAAAGCAATTGGTGGTGGTAAAATCAAAAATCCTTTGATGGATGTTAGAGTTAGAAAAGCTCTATCTTTAGCAATAAACCGTGATGCAATGGTTTCAAAAGTGATGGAAGGTATTGCTGTCAAGGCAGGACAATTATTACCAGCTGGGTTCCATGGTGTTTCTGATAAAATGAAACCTGATGCGTATGACCCTACAGCTGCAAAAAAATTATTAGCAGAGGCTGGATATGGAGATGGTTTTGAGATGACTATTCACGGTCCAAATGATAGATATATCAATGATGCTAAGATTGCTGAAGCTTTAGCTCAAATGTTTTCAAGAATTGGAATTAAAGCAAAAGTTGAAACCATGCCAAAAGCTGTGTATTTCAAGAGAGCTTCACGTGGTGGACCTAATAAAAGTCCAGAGTTTAGCTTTATGGTTCTAGGATGGGGTGCTGGTTCAGGAGAAGCTTCGTCTCCTCTGAGAGCTTTATTACATACTTATGATAAGTCTATTGGTATGGGAAGAGCAAATAGAGGCAGACATTCTGATCCTGCAGTCGATAAGTTAATTCAAAAAGCTCTTGGAACAGTGGATTCAGACGCTAGAGGTAAACTATTAGCTGAGGCTACTGAAATATCAGTAGGTAAAAACTATGGTGTTATTCCAGTTCATTATCAAATGAATACATGGGCGGCTAAATCTGGCTGTAGCTATACTCCAAGAACAGATGAAAGAACAATAGCTACATATTTAAATTGTAAATAACTCAAAATTAGAGAACTAGAGCAAATTTGCTCTAGTTCTTCTTTTAAAAGATTACAAAATGACTGCATTTATTTTCACAAGATTTGCTCAAAGTGTACTTGTACTATTTATTATGTCCCTATTGGTTTTTGGAGGGGTTAATCTTGTAGGCGACCCTGTGGAAATGCTTATTAATCCTGAAGCTGATCAAGCAGAGGTGGAAAGAGTAATAAGAGAACTTGGCCTTGATAGACCAGTGACAGAACAATATTGGTATTTTTTAGTAAATGCATTTAAAGGGGATTTGGGAGATTCATTTATTTTTGGGGAACCTGCTCTAAAACTAATTATCCAAAGAATGCCGGCAACATTAGAACTAGCCTTGTTCTCATTAATAATATCTTTAATTGTAGCAATCCCGTTAGGTATATATGCTGGATATAAGCCTGACAGCAAAGCGAGTAAAGTTATTATGGCAGGATCTATCTTAGGCTTTTCAATGCCAACATTTTGGGTTGGGATTATATTTATAATGATATTTGCGGTCCAACTTGGGTGGCTTCCGTCTACTGGTAGAGGTGAAATTGGAACCTTTTTGGGTATAAATAGTTCTTTGTTTACTCTAAATGGATTGTCTCACGTTTTCTTACCTGCATTAAATTTAGCATTATTTAAAATTTCTTCAGTCATACGTCTGACGCGAGCAGGAACAAGAGAAATAATTCTTCAAGATTATATTACATTTGCTAGATCAAAAGGAATTTCAGAAAAAAGAGTGGTATTAATTCATGTTTTAAAAAATATTTTAATTCCAATCGTTACAGTTGTTGGTCTAGAATTCGGATCATTAATTGCTTTCTCAACAGTTACAGAAACTGTATTTGCATGGCCAGGTATGGGTAAGTTAATAATTGATTCAATTTATAATCTTGACCGTCCAGTTATTGTTGCATACTTAATGATTATTGTAACATTTTTTGTGTTTTTAAACTTAATTGTCGATATCCTTTATACATTTTTAGATCCTAGAGTAAGAATTAAGGGGGATCATTAATGAGTCCAAAATTAAAAAAATTTGTTGAATTCTGTAAAGATTTTTCTTCAAACAAAGTTGCTCTTGTCGCTTTTTTTATTTTTTTACTTATCCTATTTGTAGCAATATTTGCACCTTTAGTGTCGCCAACTGATCCTTACGATCTCAATACTGTTAGTATTATGAATAGCAGATTGCCGCCATTTTCAGAAGATTTTTCTGGTAATTATTTTTTTCTTGGAACTGATGGTGCAGGCAGAGATATGGTTTCAGCTATATTTTATGGATTGCGGGTGAGTTTAGGAGTTGGTGTTTTGTCAGGTATTTTTGCTCTAATAATAGGTTCATTTTTTGGAATTTCTGCAGCTTTTTTTGGTGGCAGATACGAGGCAATAATTATGAGAATTGTAGACATTCAACTTAGCTTTCCATCTATTTTGGTTGCTTTAATTATCTTAGCCGCTTTTGGAAAGGGTGTTGAAAAAACTATCATTGCTCTAATTTTAGTACAGTGGGCTTATTACGCTAGAACAGCTCGATCGAGTGCTCTAGTTGAAATAAATAAAGAATATGTTGATGCTGCTAGATGTTTGGCATTCGGGAATACACGAATAATGTTTAATCATATATTGCCTAACTGTATGGCTCCGTTAATTGTTGTTGGTACATTGCAAACGGCACACGCAATTTCTTTAGAAGCCACACTAAGTTTTTTAGGTTTAGGTCTTCCCATAACAGAACCTTCTTTAGGTCTTTTAATAGGAAATGGTTTTGAATATATGTATAGTGGCGACTTTTGGATTAGTATATTTCCTGGGGTTGCATTACTTATAACTGTCGCTTCGATAAATTTAGTCGGAGATCATCTGCGGGATATGTTTAACCCAAGACTTCACTAAAATTTGTAATGATAGTTACTTAATTTATACGCAAGTCTTACTGCTGTTTTACCTGGAAATAATCTTTTGGAAGGCATAATTAAAATAGTTTCTTGGTAGGGAGCATAAACTTCTTCATTGTCATCTTTCCCAATCAACACTCCCTTTTTTAAGGTTTCAAAACCTTGCCAATCTTGATCAAATTTAAAATTTTCACTTTTGATAGTTATAATTTTTCCAACTTTATAAACATCATTTTGAAAGTTTAATGCTTTATTTTTATATAAAAAATCATCTGCAAAATTTTCATCCATTATTGAAGTAGTGCGTAAAAATCTTATCATAGTCTCAATTGCAACAATTTCAGACGACTTGGCCCAATGTTGCCCACATTCAACTAGAAGTGCATTTTTTTGACTTTCTTTATTAGAAAAGCCAAGATAGTCTCTCATTCTCATTCCTTCATTATGTCCGGAATCAGATATTATTGGCATTTGCATGCCTACATCGCGAGCGAAATCAATACCTTTATTTAACATTCCAGCCATCATAAGAGGTACGCAAGGTTTTTGCATTGAATGTATATCCAACAAATAATCGACTTGAGAAACGATATTTTTAACTTCATTAGCTCTTAAAAATTCACTAGTTCTTTTTCTTTTGGGATCTTCTAGGACACCTTTTGCCCATAATCTATTAAAATCCTCTTCAACCCATCTTGTTCTATTTGGATTAAGAGGATCAAATGCTAAATAAGCCTCAATATTCATAAAACCTAGAGTTAACTTTCCACTTAATGGTCTATAGTCATTTTTAAGAAACCAATCTATAGCAAGTGCCCCACAAGGTTCATTACCATGTACAATTGATGATATAAAAACGTGTGGACCACTTAAACCACTATCTAATGTAATAACATAGTCAATACCTGTGTTAGATCTTTTGTAAGGAGAAATGTCAGGATTAACTAATTCAACAGGAAATTCATTTTTATAATCTAATTTAGGGTCATTCATAGCTTTTAATTTTAGATCTTCATTCCATCAAATGGTTTTACGTAGTGATCCTCTCCAAGTTTAATCATTTGAACATATTCTGGTTCATAGCCTATTGGCTTTAATAAACTAGGAATTTCGTCATTCATTAAGTTTAACTTCTTTTTTCTCTTAGTTGGATCTGCAATTGGAACTGCTGCCATCAATTTTTTTGTGTAAGGGTGTTGAGGATTTTCAAATATTTGGCTTCTAAGTCCAATTTCAACTATTTCACCCAGATACATTACTCCTATTCTATGACTTACTCTCTCAATTACAGCCATATCATGGCTTATAAATAGATAGGTTAAACCAAATTCTTCTTGTAGTTCCATCATCAAGTTTACTACTTGAGCCTGAATAGAAACATCTAGTGCTGAAACTGCTTCATCAGCTATTATTAACTTAGGTTCTAATGCCAGAGCTCTGGCTATCCCAATTCTTTGTCTCTGTCCTCCAGAGAGTTCATGTGGATATCTGGAGTAATATTGTTCATCAAGTCCAACACGATTTAATAATTTTATTACCCTACTATTAGATCCCAACTTAGGCTCTAATCCGTGCACCATTATTGGTTCAGCTATAATTTGACCAACAGTCATTCTTGGATTTAAAGAAGCAAAAGGGTCTTGAAAAATCATTTGCATCTTTTTTCTATATTGTATCATTTCTTTATTATTTAAATCAGTTAAGTCTACGCCTTCAAAAAAAACTTCACCTCTTGTTGGTGACGTTAATCCTATTATACTCCTTCCTGTTGTAGACTTTCCACAACCACTCTCACCAACTAATCCAAGTGTTTCGCCTGGTTGCAAAGTAAAACTTATATTTTCAACTGCATGAATATTTCCACCTGCTCTTCCAAAATCTTGTTTGATTAAAAACCTTGTAGTCAGACCTTTGACTTCAAGCAATGGAGAAGAAGTCCTATTTACAGTATCTTTCATTTCTACAACTTTTTTTGTTGAAATTTTCTCTTTATTTTTGTGTTTATCAGAAGATTTAACATCAAGATTAACAAATTTTGCTGGTAGTTTTTTGCCAATCATACTCCCAAGTTTTGGAACAGCCGCTAATAAAGATTTAGTATACGGATGTTTAGGATTTTGAAATATTTCAATAGCAGTGCCTTCTTCAACTTTTTTACCTGCAAACATGACAACGACTCTGTCAGCAACCTCAGCCACAACACCCATATCGTGAGTAATAAACATTACTGACATACCAATGTCTCTTTGTAACATTTTTATCAAATCCAGTATTTGTGCTTGTATTGTGACGTCCAATGCTGTTGTAGGTTCATCTGCAATTAATAATGAGGGCTTACAGCTTAATGCCATTGCAATCATAACTCTTTGTCTCATTCCACCAGAGAGTTCATGTGGATATTGATTTAACCTTTTTTCTGGTTCAGGTATTCTGACCAACTTGATCATTTCAAGTGCAATTTCAAAAGCTTCTTTTTTTGTTTTGCCTTGATGCTTAATTATCGTTTCAGTAATTTGCATACCAATAGTAAAAACTGGATTTAGTGATGTCATAGGCTCTTGAAAGATCATTGAAATATCATTGCCTCTGATATCTCTCATTTTTTCTTGATCAAGCTGAGTTAAATTTAGATTAAGATTGTTTTTTGATTGAAGGTTTATTTCACCAGAAACTATTTTACCTCCAGAATAATCAGTAAGTCTCATTAAAGATAACGCCGTAACAGACTTACCTGAGCCTGATTCACCTACTATTGCTATAGTTTCACCTTTATTGATGTTAAAAGAAATGCCATCAACAGCTTTTACAACTTTATCTTTTAATTGAAATTGAACTTTAAGATCTTTTACTTCAACAACTGATTTAGGAATTTTATTTTTAGTATTCAAATTACTTTTATTCATAAAACACCTTTATTGATTTGTGATTTAATCTCATTTAACAAACTTTCAATATTTGTTTTTAGAAGATCAAAATTGTCTGATTTTATTCTTGTTATTTCATTCATATATAATCTTCTATTAACTTCAATTTGGACTGAATTCTTATTTGTTTTAGGATCACTATAAGCATCTGTAAGTTCCATACCTTTATATGGATCATTAATATCAACAGAGTAGTTTAAACTTCTTAAAAAATCTACAACAAGGTCAGTAAATTCTCTTTTACAAGATGTTCCATCTCTATCACCAATAACAAAATCTGGTCTTCTGGTACCTTTCTCTTGATCTGACATTGCTGTAGCTTTGTTTTGCATTGAATGAGCGTTTATGTGATAAAACTTTCCAAAACGTTGATAAGTACTACTCATAATTTTTTTAAGTGTTTTATGATAAGGTCTATGATAATTTTTAACTCTGTGAATGAATTCGCTGAATTTTATTTTATTTTCATACATAGGCTCTCCATTTGGAGGAATGCGCAACCAAATCAGACCAATCCCTAATTCACTCTTAATTGTAGGGTTGAATAAAATTTTTTCTTTCTTGATGTCAACATCAATAAGTTCTTCACTTGGAAAATCAGTTTCTGCTCTGTTGGGATCTATATAAGATCTAGGAAAATTAGCATTTAGAATTACACCACCTATTTCAGAAACATAATTATATAATTCATCAACATATGAGTCTTCTGCTTGTCTTAACTTTGAAAATTCAGCTTGATGATTAAAATCAGATGGATAAACAACTCCACTATGAGGAGAGTCGACTATTAAAGGAATAGATTGACCTTCTCCTCCATCAACGTTTAAAATCATATCTAGCAAAATGAATTCCTTATTTTTAAAATGTATAAATATTATTGAGTGTAGTAAAAATGAATATCAAGCAAAAAATTAAAGATATAGTTCCAGAAATGACTGAATGGAGACATCAAATACATGAGAAACCAGAAATAGCATATCAAGAAAAAGTTACATCTAAATTTATCGCCAATAAATTAAAAGATTTTGGTGTAGAAGTAATTGAAGAATTTGGCAAAACAGGTGTCGTAGGAGTTATTCAAGGAAAAGAAAATAAAGGACAAGAAAAATCTATTGCTATACGAGCAGATATGGATGCACTTCCAATGACTGAAAAGACTAATTTGCCATATTCTTCAAAAAATGTCGGAGCAATGCATGCTTGTGGGCATGATGGACATTCTACAATGTTATTAGGAGCTGCAAAATATTTATCCAAAACAAAAAATTTTTATGGAAAAGTTTATTGTGTTTTTCAACCCGCTGAAGAAGGTGGTAATGCGGGAGCTAAAGCTATGATTAATGATGGTCTTTTTAAGAAATTTAAAATCGATAGTGTTTGGGGAATTCATAACTGGCCAGGTATTCCAGTTGGTGAAGCAGTTATTCATGAAGGTTTTGCTATGGCCGGAGGTGATATAATTGTAATTAAAGTACAAGGTAAAGGTGGACATGCAGCACAACCTCAATATGCAAATGATCCTATGGTAGCTGCTGGATTAACTATCACTGCACTTCAAAGTTTAATATCAAGACAATTAGATCCTTTTAAAAGTGCTGTGTTGTCTATAACAAAAATTGAAGGTGGATCTGCATTTAATGTAATCCCTGACACTGTAACAATTGGTGGAACACTTAGATCTACAGATCAAAAAAATAGAAATGAAATGCTAGATAAAATAAAAAAAGTTGCGTCTAATGCTTGTGCAATTAGTAATTGTGAAGTGAATATTGAAATCCGTCCTGGATATCCACCGACTATAAATAACAAGGAATGCGCTAAACTTGCTTCTAAGATTTTTAAAAAAACTTATGGTGACAACTCAATTAATTTAAAAGAAACACCAACAATGGGTTCAGAGGACTTTTCTTACATGCTTGAAGAAAAACCAGGAGCATATATATGGCTTGGCGCTGGAGCAAACTCAGAAAAGCTACATAGTCCTTTTTATGATTTTAATGATGAGCTTTTACCCATTGGAGCCCAATACTGGACAGATCTAGCTGAAAATATTCTAGCAGAATAAAATTCATAAGAGAATTTTCCCATTTATATAACTTTGAGCTTCATTAGTCTTTGGTTTTTTAAAGAAATTTATGGCATTTGTTTGTTCAAGGAGTTTACCCTTATTAAAAAAAAGTATTTCCTTTGCTAATCTTTTTGCTTGGCCCATATCATGTGTAGTTAAGATTATAGTTTTCCCTTTTTTATTTTCATCTAAAATTATTTCTTCAATTAAATTTAAACTATAGGGGTCTAGATTTGCGGTAGGTTCATCTAAAAGTAATAAGGAAGGATTAATTAACAGAGCCCTTGCAAGAGATAATCTTTGTTGTTCTCCACCTGACAATAATCTAGCGGGTTTGTCCTTGAAAGTATCTAAACCTACTCTTTGTAAAAGTTTCATAATTTCAAGATTAGATAACTTGTTTTTTTTCTCTAAAACAAATTGCATATTCTCGAAGACAGACCTTCTTAAAAGTGTAGGTTTTTGAAAGACCAGCGCTATCTCTTTTCTTATGTTATCGTTAATTTCTCTTGAATTAAAATTAATTTTTCCAGACTCGATTCCAATTAGTCCGTTTATAGTTTTAAGGAACATACTCTTGCCAGCTCCATTTGGGCCTAAAACTGCAACAATTGATTCATTATAAATCTTACATTTAATTTTATTCAAAATTTTAGTTTTGCCTAATAAAAGAGATAAATTAGAAATAACTATAGGAGTTAATGATTTTGATTTTTTTTTGTTCTCAAACATACATTCTCCTTTTTGCTCTGATTTTTAAACTTATTAAAATTAGGTTTATAATTAAGGCAATCAATAAAAGGATAATACCTAAGGCCAAAGCCAAAGATAAATTTCCTTTAGACGTTTCCAAAGCAATAGTTGTCGTCATAACTCTTGTTAAGTGATCTATATTACCACCTACAATTATTACAGCGCCAACTTCAGAAATAGCTCTACCAAAACCAGCTAGAATTACTGTTAAAATTGAGTATCTAGCATCATATAAACATGCGATAAGAGCTTTATAAGATGAAATAACTAGAGATTTGAATAGGTCTTTATATTCTTCATTAATTTCTTCAATTATTTGAGCTGTTAATGAAACTATAATAGGAATAATCAAAATCATTTGAGCTATAATCATAGCCGTAGGTGTGTACAATACACCTAGCCAACCAAATGGACCTGATCGTGAAATTAATAAGTATACTATTAATCCTACAACAACTGGAGGCAAACCCATCATAGCATTGAATATGATTAGAACAGTATGTCTACCCCAAAAGCTTTTAATAGCCAAAAATGTCCCAATTGGTAAACCCACTAAACAAGATAAGAGTAATGAAAGACAGCTAACTTTCATTGAAAGTAAAAGAATCTCAAAAAAATCTTTGTCTAAAGTTAAAACCAAATCAAATGCATGTGTAAATGATTCTAATATCATACATAATTACCTTGATTATTTATGTTTTAATATGTTAATTTATGTGAAATTTACATAATATGCAATTAATTTAGCTTTTTGATGTTTGTTTTATTTAAAAATTTATTTTTATTATTTTTATTATTTTTTCTTCCAAAGCTTATCTTTGCTAAAGAAGCATTAATTATTCAATCAACAACCTCTACTTATAATTCTGGGTTTTATAATTACATACTCCCAATAGTAAAATCAAAAATTAATGTAGATGCACATGTGGTATCGGTTGGCACTGGCGCAGCATTAAAAAACGCCAGTAATTGTGATGGTGATGTAATCATAGTTCATGCAAAGGAAAGAGAATTAAATTTTGTTAAAAAAGGCTTTGGCATAAATAGAAAAGACCTTATGTACAATGATTTCATAATAATTGGACCTAAACAAAACCCTGCACGAATAAATGATAAGGACAGCCCATTAGAAGCATTTAAAAAAATATTTAAAACATCATCTATCTTCGTTTCACGCGGTGATGATTCAGGTACTCATTTTAAAGAAATGAGTATTTGGAAAAAAACTAAATTAAATCCATTAAAATTTTCTGGTAATTGGTATAGAGAAGCTGGGTCTGGAATGGGAGCAACTCTAAATTTAGCAAATGGTATGGGAGCCTACACCATAACAGATAGAGCATCATGGATAAATTTTAATAATAAAGATGAATTGAAAATATTTACTGAAAAAAGCAATATTTTATTTAATCAGTATGGAATTACACTAGTAAACCCTGCTAGATGCCCAAATGTAAAATCTAATATTGCCAATAAGTTTATCAAATGGCTTACCTCCTCTGAAGGACAAAGCAAAATAAAGGCATTTAAAGTAAAAGGAGAGCAATTGTTCTTCCCAAATGCTAACTAATTTTGAAATTGAGTAAGAGGCAAAATATGAGAGTTTTTCATTTCTTGAAGGGATATGCTTGAAGACATTTTAGTAAATTCAAGCTCACCAATTAACTTCTGTTGAAAATTATCATACTCCTCTATACTTGGAACAACAATCTTTAGCATATAATCCGTATCTGAGCCCGTAATCCTATGAGTTTCTATAATTTCGTCATACTTATTGATTATATTTTGAAATTTATCAACCCAGTCTTTTGAATGATGACTTACCCTTATAGATAAAAAAACTACAATTGATAAATTAATAGCCTTTCTATTAAGAACAATTGTTCTTGCAGAAATCACACCTACTTCTTCCATTTTTTTTATTCTATTCCAGCACGGAGTAGGAGACACACCTACTCTTTTGGAAATTTCAGATAAGGGTAGTCCAGCATTTTTTTGAACAACACTTAATATTTTGATGTCAATATCATCTAACAAAGCTAACTCTAAAAAAAAATTTTCCTAAATGTAATTTTATAGAAAATTTTTTTAATTTTCAATTATTTTTTTTTATTTTGAAGAATATTTATCTACAGTGATGCAGTTATTCCGCCATCAACGTAAAGTGTATGGCCATTTACAAAATTTGAGGCTGCAGAACTTAAAAAAATACTAGCACCAACTAGTTCATGAACTTCACCCCACCTGCCTGCTGGAGTTCTTTTTTTTAACCATGCTGTGAAATCATCATCGGAAACAAGAGTCGCATTTAAAGGTGTATCAAAATAGCCTGGAGCAATAGCATTGCATTGAATACCATATTTTGCCCAGTCTGTAGCCATACCTTTTGTAATGTTTCCTACGGCACCCTTTGTTGCTGTGTAAGGCGCAATCCCTGGTCTAGCTAATGATGTCTGTACACTTGCTATATTTATAATCTTACCTTTGCCTCTTTTAATCATATATTTTGCAACAACTTGACTTACATTAAAAACTGAAGAGATATTTGTCTTTAATAATTGCTCAAACATTTTAGGTGGGAAGTCTTCTAGGGGAGTTCTAAATTGCATTCCAGCATTATTAATTAAAATATCAATTGGCCTAATTTCTTTTTCAAACTTATCAATGGAACGCTTTGTCTGTTCATAATCAGTAACATCAAAACATAATTGAAAGATCTTTTGCTTAGTATCAATTACTTCAGCTGATTGTTTTACTTTTTCAGTATTTCTACCATTCAATATTATATCAGAGCCCGCGTCAGCCAAACCCCTAGCCAAAGCATATCCAATCCCTTGTGATGAGCCGGTTATAAGAGCTGTTTTACCATTTAGATCAAATAATTTTAATCCTGAAACCATTTCTTCTCCATTTTGAATTTATATAAAAGTACAGTAATAATAAAAAGATTGCCAATTATCTTTCTAGAATTTAAGTTTTAAACTCAAATTAGATAAAGGCGTAATTAATGAAATCTCTACGAATTCATGGTCCACTAGACTTAAGGATAGAAAATTGTCAAGTAGACAATTTGGGACCTAATCAAGTTGAAATTAATATTGCAATCGGTGGTATTTGTGGAACAGATCTACATTATTATAAATACGGTGGATTTGGACAAATTAAATTAAGAGAGCCAATGATATTAGGTCATGAAGTTTCTGGTTTCATCTCAAAAATTGGGGCAGATGTAAAAAAATTATCAATTGGACAATTAGTTTCTGTATCGCCATCAAGACCATGTAATAAATGTAATTTTTGCCTTAACGGAAATCAAATTCAATGCATTAATATGAAATTTTATGGATCTGCAATGCCATTTCCACATATACAAGGTGCATTTAGAGAAATATTAATAGCTGAGGATTTTCAATGCGTTCCTGCTGATGGCCTGTCTTCAGAAGAAGCTGCAATGGCAGAACCGCTTGCAGTCTGTCTTCATGCTATAAAACAAGCAGGAAAAATTTTTGGAAAAAAAGTTTTGGTTACTGGATCAGGACCTATCGGTACATTATGCGTGGCAGCTGCCAGAAGAGCTGGAGCAGAAGAAATAATCGTTACAGATATTTCTACAAATGCTCTGTCATTTTCAAATTCTGTGGGAGCAGATAGAGTTATAAATGTTCTAGAAGAACATGATCAACTAAAAAACTATCAATCTAACAAAGGGTATTTTGATATAGCTATTGAGTGTTCGGGATCTGCGCAAGGTGTTAGCGACTCAATAAATTGCCTCAAGCCAAAAGGTACGTTGATACAACTTGGTCTTGGAGGAGATGTCTTGATACCTCTAGTATCAGTTACAACAAAAGAGTTAAATTTAAAAGGCTCATTTAGATTTCATTCAGAATTTGAATTAGCTGTTAATATGATGAAAAAAAAATTAATAGACGTAAATCCATTAATCACTCATAAAATAGAGTTTAAAGACGCAATTGATGGTTTTGAACTTGCAATAAATAAAAATAAAAAAAGTATGAAAGTTCAACTAGCTTTTTAAAGATTTAGTACGAAAGCGAAAATACAAAAGTCTTCAGGGCTAAAAAGAAAAAAAACAGAGTTATAATTATTAGAACACCTAACAATCCTTTACCTATTTCTTTGATCATTGATCACACCTATTTACTATTAAAGTGGATTATACCAAGATCTTTAATATTATAACCCTTTAATCTTGAAGCAATATCAATAAACTCCGTCGTTCTAGAAAATTCAAAAAGTTTTTGAAACGGATTTTCAAACCATGAAAATCTATCAATTACTAAATCAAATCTTTCTTCAACCACTGGAATAAATTTAAGTTTATACTTTTCTGCCTCTGAAGCTAGACCAAGAGTTACATCAGCTTGCCCAGATAAAACTAATGATACTGCATCAATTTCAGAATAAACAATTTCTGTTTTGAGAAAATCTGACAAATTCAAATTTTCACTTTGCAACAAATTTTTTAAATAATTATCTGCTCCTGAACCAGGTTGTCTTGAAACTAATATTTGGCCTTTAAAATCTTTTATACTCTTCTTAGATCCATTAATTGACTTAAATATTAAACCTCTTTCTCTTTTTGCCCATTCCATAAGAACAAAATCTTTATCATTTAAATGCTCTTCAACGCTTGGGATATTCCATTTTTTTGAAATAAAATCATAAACATGAAGTCCTGTCGCAATTCCTTGATTTAATTTAAATCTTTCAAGCCCTTTATTACTCCCATCAAAAGACAACGCTATACCGGATCCAGATTGTTTTATTGCATGCTCGAGAAGAGGATCATGGCTTCCTAAAAATACATCAGGTAGATGTTTTTTATTATCGACTGAATTATTTTTACCAGCTATCCAATTAGCAACTTCTTCTTTTGAAAATAATAATTTGCCCATTACCCTTGAAAAGGGCACCTCTTCTTTAGCAACTAGATCATAAACTTTTCTTGGTTTAACTCTAAGAAACTCAGCTAATTCATCAGTTGTAAAATAATCAGACAATTTTTTTACCATAAAAATATTTAGTTTATTTTAGCATTATATTCTATAATCAGTTAATGAAAAGTAGATCAACAAACATAAAACGTTCTTCCCTACCTCCTAATTTGGTAAGAGAGAATGATAATGGTATTCGAATAAAAGTATATATTCAGGGCCATATGATTGGAGCTGGTAAAATGGAACTTTTCAATTTAGTGCATCAAATGGGATCTGTAAGGGCTGCGGCAAATTTTATGGGCATGAGTACTAAGCGCGCAAAACTTTTGCTTAACACAATTGAAGAAGCATTTCCTACTCCTATTTTAGAAAAGCAAAAAGGAAATAAAGGCACACTCTTAACACCTTTTGGCAAAGAATTATTAGCAAAATATTTAAATTTAAATCAACATTTATCAGAAGAAGCAAAAGAATTTATTCAATGGGCAGCTTCTAAACAACGTTAAAAATTAGGTTTTAAGATGGAAAATGATAAAGAATTTGAAATATCACCAGATTTAGAAAATGATAATTTAACAAAAGAGATTGAAGGGGTTAACGAAGCAGGTAAATGTGTAAAACTCCCTGTAGTTAAAGAGATACCTCTAACGATTTATCTAAATAAACAAGAAATAGTTACTGCTATGACACTTGGTGATATGCCTGATCTTCTTGCAGTTGGATATTTATTAAACCAAAATATGCTCAAAAAAAATGATGTGATTTCTGAAGTTACTTATGATGAAGACTTACAAGTTGTAATAGTAAGAACAAAACGAAAAACAAACTACGAAGAAAAAATGGAAAAAAAAATAAGGACAAGCGGTTGTGCTGTTGGAACTGTTTATGGAGATATAATGGATGATTTCTCATCTATAAATCTTGACAAAACTACCAAAATAAAAACTTCGTGGATTTATTCAATTTCAAAAAAAGTTAACACTAGACCAAGTCTCTATCTAAAAGCTGGTGCATTACATGGATGTGTTTTGTGTAAAAATGATACACCTCTTGTTTATGTTGAAGATGTTGGAAGGCATAATGCTGTTGATAAAATTGCAGGTTGGATTTTTTTAAATAATAAAAATACTAGTGATAAAATTTTTTATACCACTGGAAGACTCACCTCAGAAATGGTAATTAAGACAGTTCAAATGGGTATTCCTATTTTGATTTCAAGATCAGGTTTCACAGAATCAGGTGTAAAACTTGCAAAACAAGCTGGCCTTACATTGATAGGAAGAGCCAAAGGAAAAAGAATGATTATCGCTAACGGCATTGAAAGAGTTGTTTTCGATAGCGATATCACATCAGTCAAGAATGAAGATGTAATATCAGCACAAAGATCTATAATTAGTTGAGGCAATTTAAATTTGAAAAAAAATAATGAAATTATTCCGTGTGTTATTCTGGCAGGAGGAAAAGGAAGAAGAATGGGTGGAAAAGAAAAAGCCCTTATCAACCTACTGGATAGACCACTTATCTCTTATGTCTTAGAAAAAGTTTCAGGAAAAGCTGCACCTATTGCATTAAATATAAATACCAATTATGAAAAATTCCAAAACTTTGGTTACGAAATACTTGAAGATCCACTAAAAGGGCACTTAGGTCCATTAGTTGGCATTTTAGCTTCCTTAAATTGGGCAAAAAATATAAAGCAAAATTGGGTTCTAACTTTACCTTGTGACACACCTTTTCTTCCAAAAAATTTAATTGAATCTTTAGTTAAAGCTAAAAATGAAAATCCAAATGCAGATTTAGTTGTTGCAAAATCAAGAGGCTTTAACCATCCTGTAATAGCATTATGGAAAACTGATAATAATTTAATATTAAAAAAAGCAATTGAAGAAGGTATAAGAAAAATTGATATTTTTACCTCTCAACTTCAGACTGCTTATGTAAATTTTGATACCATTGACACATCAAAATTTGATCCCTTCACAAACCTAAACTCACCTAAGGATTTAATTACTGCAAAGCAAATACTTGGGAAACTTCCACCCATATTTGGTCTTGCTGGTTGGTCTGGCTCTGGGAAGACAACATTATGTGCTAAATTAATAGAAAATTTTACAAAAATAGGAATTAAAGTTGGAACTCTTAAACACGCACATCACAAATTTGATATAGATAAACCAGGTAAAGATTCATATAACCTTAGAGAAGCTGGAGCTCGACCAATAGTGATTTCATCAAAAGAGAGATTTGCTCTTATTCAAGAAAATGACAATGAAGAAGAAAAAAGTTTGTTTGAAATGTTAGAAATTTTTGCCAAAAGTCCATTAAATAAGTGTGATATAATTATAGTTGAAGGTTATAAAAACGAAAAAATTCCAAAACTTGAAGTTTTTAGACGTGAAATTGGTAAAACATTTTTACATGAGGATGATAGTAATATTTTTGCAATAGCTTCAGATGAGAAGTTAAATACAGATATTCCCTCTTTAGATTTAAACAATATAAGCGCTATCACTGACTTATTAATTAAAAAATTTGAGATTACCTAAATATAAGTGGAACATAATATGCCTAAAACCCAAAATAACAATAATACTGCAAAACCAAAATTTTTAAACCTATGGCCAACTCAGTTTATGGAAATGTCATTACCTGGGCATGAAAATGCAAATTCTGTGATTGCAGATATAGTATTATCAAATAATGCATCTCAAGAAAATATGACAGAAAATTATATATCTCAAAATATTTTGGAAATGGATCATCCTGCTATGTTTTGGCTAAAACAATGTATTGATAGGGCTGTATATGATTACGCACAACAATCAGGGATAAATTATGAATTAAACTGGTCAATCCAAGGCTGGGGGAATATTAACATGAAAGGAGATTATCATAATCTTCATAACCATCCCCATTCATGGTTGTCAGGAACTTATTATATAAATGTTCCTGATCAATCAGATGCTGAAATATATAGATCTGACCTTAACCCAGCCTCAATTAGTTTTTTTGATCCACGTCCTCAAGCAAATATGAATTCAATTAGAGGTGATAACCAAGTAGATCCTGAACATAGAGTTTTACCTAAGTCAGGAGATTTACTTTTGTGGCCAGCATTTCTACATCATCTTGTACATCCTAATATGTCTGATTTTCCAAGGATATCAATTTCTTTTAATGTTATTGTTAAATGGGATAAAAACCTTATACCTAACTAATATAAATTATAAGCATCTATGTTCGAAAGGATAAAATTTAAGAAGCTGTCCTACATCAACTGTTTCGCAATCCATAGGTATTTCTACAATACCGTCTGCACCAGTTAGTGAAGAAATTACACCCGCTCCTTTCCTTCCATGGATTGTCAAATAATCCCCATTCTTTTTACTGATTATTTTTGCTCTTAAATACTCTGCCCTACCTTTTCTTTTTTTGTGCTCAAAACCTGAAGGAATTTTTATAGCTAATGGTTCTAAATCTTCACCGCCCGCTTGTTTAATTAAAAGTGGTTTTATTAATAACTTTGAACAAACAAATGCAGCTACAGGATTTCCTGGTAAACAAAAAATAATTTTATTTTTCTTTCTCCCAATCGCCATAGGTTTCCCTGGCTTCATAGCTAATTGCCAGACTAAACATTCAGCCCCAACATCTCTAATAGCATTTTGGGTGTGATCTTCAATGCCATCTGAAGCGCCACCAGATGAAATTACTACATCACTTTTTGATAAAGCGTCAGCAAATTTTTTTGCTAACTCATTTCTGTTATCTTTTACTATTCCTAAATCATGTATATTTAAAAATTTGTGATCTAATAATGAAAGTAACATTGGTTTATTAGAATCATAAATTTGACCTTTTAATCTATTTTCTTTTTCAGTTGAAATTAGTTCATCTCCAGTTGAAATTACTGAGACATTTAGTTTTTTATATATCTCAATTTTATTATTTCCAGAAGCGGCAAGTTGCCCAATATCTGCTGCATTGAGTAATTTCCCCTTTTTTACAACAACCTCACCCCTTCTTAAATTTTCTCCTATTGGCCTCATATTTTGATTTTGTTTTATTTTGTGATTAATAATCACTTTATTATTTAATCTCTTGCATTTTTCATGCATTACGATCGTATCAACTCCCTCAGGCATTATAGCACCTGTATAAATTTCAATAGCTTGATGAGGTAAAATTTTGCCTTTGAAAGGGTGTCCTGCCTTAGCAACGCCAATAACTTCAAATTCTTTTTTTGGATTATTTATAAATGTGTGGTGTAAAATTCCGTAACCATCAACAGCTGAGTTTGCAGTTGCAGGTAAATTTAACCTACTTTTAATTGTTTTATAATTTATGCGTTCTTGAGCTTTATGAATAAATGATTGTATCTTTTCATTTTTTTTTAAAATTGAATCTTTTAAAAAATCTCTCGCAATTTCTAATTTTGTTGGTGTAATTGACATAGATAACTATTTTATCTGACTAGAATATTTATTCAAAAACTTTTGTATTAATTTAATATCAATTGCAAAATTAACCCCAGCATCAATGTCTGCTTCCTTAGTGTATATGGCATCTACCATACCAACCAATTCACCATCTTTATTTAACAACGGTGCGCCTGAAGCGCCAGGATTAACAGATGCGTCTGTTTGAATAAAATCTTCAATTGGATTGAACCCCAATTTTGTTCTATCAAGACCAGAAACAATTCCACATGATAAACTTTGACCTATACCAAAACTATTGCCTATTAAACAAACTTCATTACCATATTTTATTTTTTTGGATGCAACTTGAATACTTTGCCCTTTTGTTTTTGATTTTAAAATAGCTATGTCAGTTTTAAAATCAGTCAAAATAACGTCAACTTGCTCTGATTTGTTATTATAATCTTTTATTTCTACTATTTTGGCATTTTTAATTACATGTGCAGCTGTCAAAATATAATTTGTCATTTTTTTTTGATCCAATGACATATAAAATCCAGTACCAGCAGGCGCAGTGCCCGCAGGAGCTCCAAAACCAGGTTTGTTGTATCCTGGCCATGTCGGTAAAACTACCAGAGTTGACTTATGAGCTTGCTCCCATATCCTAGAAGCATCATGAGCAAAAGTACTAAAATTTATTAAAAATATAGCTAAACATAAAACTGATTTAAAAGTTTTATTAACCATCTAGTGATTTGCTGAAACTATAATCTTACATTAGCACTTGACATAACGCTGGCAGTATCCATACCCGTACTTGTTAAAATTACGTATACACCTACTCCAACTATTATTGCAAACACACTACTTGTAAAAAACATTTTCATTTTAAACTCCCTTTTTTATTTAGTAGCTTTCTTTAAAAACATTACTAGATCCTTTCTATCTTGAATCTTTTTCATTCTTTGTATAGGCATTTTTGTACCTGGCGTCACCTTATCAGGCCCCTCATCAAATAACCTATTAATACTTTCTTCATTCCATATTATATCAGAATCTATTAAAGCTTTTGAATATTTATACCCTTCTAATGTTCCAGCCTTACGCCCAAAAATTTTATAAAGTGTAGGACCTGCTCTTTTTTTCCCATTTTCTACAAGAGTATGACAAACACTGCATTTTCTGGCAAATTGTTTTTCACCATTACTTACTTCCTTTATTGGATTAAATCTTCTTGCTGGACCTGGTCTTTCTAAAAACTTTGGTGGAAAATCAAATATTTGCCACCTTGTTAAAAAATCATCCAGACCTGCAACAATTAAAGATGAATCATCTGGAAATAAGATATTGTCCCATATTGGACCATTAACTGCATTAAAGTCCCTTACTAATGCCCAATTTTTAGTGTCTAATATTATCATTCTTCCCTTCGCATTCCCAAAACTAATCATATTTTCCTTTTCTAGGTAGTACATAGATAATATAGGTACTCTATCTTCTTTTATGTTTAATATGATTTCATCTTTATCAAATTTGCTTATACTTATTTGCCCATCTGTTGAACCATAAGCAATAAAATTTCTCCTTTCATCTATTTCAAATTTTGATATTCCCCATCCATTCTTTATTAAAGGCCTTATATATTCACCATTTTCAGCTTTCCAAAGTTTAATTTCACCATCATACCCTGAACTATATATATACTTATTATCTTTTGAGTATTGCACTGAGTAAACAGGACCTTTATGCCCAACAAGTGAGTGTTTTTTTTTTCTTTCTTTTAAATCCCACACTCCTACCGTTCCATCCCAACTAGCTGACAATAAATACCTTCCATTATTTGAAAACTCTAAATCAGCAATTTTTCCTCTATGATTTCCTAGTCTAATTGGCTGTATTTCTTCATTTAATTTATAAATTTCTTTTAATGACCATAGTAATATATTATTGTCATCTCCTCCCGATACTAAGAAATCATTTGTAGGTGAGAATCTAACTGCATTTACTGCAGCATCATGGCCAATCAAAGTAATTTTTTCTTTAATTGGATTTAAACCCCAGATTACAACAGAATAATCAAAACTAGCACTAGCCATAAGTTGATTATTTGTTGACACAGCTAAACCCTTAACTGGACCCCCATGAGCAGTATATTGCTCAATTCCAAATGAACTTTTAACTATAATTAGAAAAGATATCATAATTAATTTATAAACTATGATATCTTTAATAGAGATTGTCTTAAATAGCATTTATTCTAATAATATTTACTCTGCAGGTTCAGGCTTGGATTTTTTCTCTTCTTCCATTTCCTTAACCCATAAACCATGGTGTTCTTTTGCCCAATTCTTATCTACTTCACCACTGTTCATTGCATCTAAAGCACCTTCCATTCCAACAGAACCTATATAAATATGTGCAATTATCATTATCATTAGCCCTAAGGAAACTATTCCATGCCATACTTGATTATATTGCTGTTCCTGTAGAAGAGTTAAGTCAGTAGGCAAGCCCAAACCTAGAACATTAAGCAAAGCAAATGTGTCAGCAAACATTGTAGTTTGAAACGGGAACATTAATGCGATACCAGACATACTCACAGATAACCCACCAATCATTGTAATCCAAAAGATCATTTTTTGGCCTGCATTAAATTTTTTGGCTGGTGGGTGTAATCCTGCTTTGAATATACCTCCTCCCATTTTTAACCATTCCCAGTCAACTTTATTTGGTATGTTATGTCTTACCCACAATACAAATGCTAAAGCCAGACCTAACATAAATGCGAACGCTAAGTAGTTATGAATATATTTTCCACCAATAGTAATTGCGGTAAATATTTCAGGACCAAATATTGGTAATAATATATATTTTCCGTAAATCAGATTTAAGCCTGTTAGAGCTAATAAAACAAATGATCCTGCCATAAGCCAGTGCGCAAATCTATCAATGGCAGCAAACCTTAAAATTGTATCACCAGAAAGACCTGCATCAACTTTTATTTTGCCTCTATACATGTAAAAAGCAAAAAGCACTCCAATAATTGCTAGTAAACCTAAACCACCATATAGAGTAACTGGTCCATTTCTAACAGCTCTCCAATTATCACCTTCTGATTGTATCATCACAGCCGATAGTTGATCTTTCATTTGTGTAGAACCAGCATTTCCAGTTCTTATATATCTCCACAAGTCAGCATCAGATTTCAATCCTAGTGTATTACCAGGAACTTCTCCTTTAACTTGAGCAATTGATGAATTTGGATTTGTTACAAATGTGAAACTAATCACAAATACCATAGTAAATGCAATAAACAGTTTTCTAACCATTAATTCTCTCCTCCTAATTATATCTTTGTCTTGAAGTATGAATCTTCAGATTATTTACTTGTTCCTTAGTTAGACTATCGTCTTTTTTACCTAAATACACACCTTTTTTATAATTTAATATTCTTCCTTGTTCCTCCTGACATGAGCTTAATACCAGAGATGTTAGAAACATTGAGATAACTATAATTGTTTTTTTCATTTTAATCATTACATACCCTAAATTTGTAAGATATTAAGAATCAAAAAAGGCGGAAAAATCCGCCTTTTCTGTACATATATTTTAACCTTTTAATTGGTATGCAGTACCCCAACCCCAGGCACCAGATCCAAAGCCACGAGCAACCACTCTTTCTCTAAAGATATCAGCTACTTCGTCTCCGTCTCCAGCAAGTAAGGCTTTTGTAGAACACATTTCTGCACATGATGGTAATTTACCTTCTGCGAGTCTGTTACGCCCATACTTTTGGAACTCTAACTCACCCATATCTGCCTCAGGTCCACCTGCACAAAATGTACATTTATCCATTTTACCTCTTGAACCATAATTTCCAGCTTGTGGAAATTGAGGTGCTCCAAAAGGACATGCATAGAAGCAGTAACCACAACCGATACATAAATCTTTAGAATGTAAAACCACACCCTGGTCAGTCTGGTAGAAACAATCTACTGGGCATACTGCCATACATGGTGCATCCGAGCAGTGCATACATGCTACAGAGATTGAACGTTCACCTGGCTTTCCATCCTGTATCGTTACAACTCTTCTTCTATTTATTCCCCATGGAACTTCATGCTCATTCTTACATGCTGTTACACAGGCATTACACTCAATACATCTTTCTGCATCGCATAAGAATTTCATTCGTGCCATTATTCAGCCCTCCTTAAGCTAGTTCAATTTGACACAATGAGCACTTAGACTCTTGCATCTGTGTTACCGAGTCATATCCATAAGTCATAGCAGTGTTCGCTGCTTCACCTAATACATAAGGATCTGCACCTTCTGGATACTTGGATCTAAGATCTTTTCCTTCCATGTGTCCACCAAAGTGGAAGGGTAAGAAAGCTACACCTTTGGCAACACGTTCAGTTACCATTGCCATAACTTTAATCCTTGCTCCCTCAGGTGTTGCAACCCAGACCATTGCACCATTTCTAATTCCTTTTGAATTGGCATCAAATGGATTGATTTCTACAAACATATCCTGTTGCAGCTCAGCAAGCCATGGATTTGATCTTGTTTCATCACCACCACCTTCGTACTCAACCAGTCTTCCGGAGGTGAGAATCATTGGGTATTTTACAGAATGATCTACGTCCTGAATAGATTTATATAGAGTTGGCAGTCTATATGCCATTCTATCAGAATACGTAGGATAGTCTGCTACAAGATCTCTTCTTGAAGTATATAGTGGTTCTCTATGCAACGGAATTGGATCTGGGAATGTCCAAACAACAACCCTTGCTTTGGCATTTCCAAATGGTGCACAACCATGTTTAATTGCAACCCTTTGGATACCACCAGATAAGTCAACTTTCCAGTTTGCCTTGTCACCTCCAACTTTTGCAATTGCAGCTTTTTCCTTGGCTGTTAAATCTTTATCCCAACCAAGCTTTTTAAGCATAGCCATTGTAAATTGTGGATATCCGTCTTTAATTTCAGAACCTGCAGGATACGAACCTTCAGCTAATAAATTTTTACCTTTGTGTTCAACACCAAATCTAGCTCTAAAACATAGTCCACCTTCTGCCACTGGCTTAGATGTATCATAAAGCAAAGGAGTACCTGGATGTTTCATCTCTGGATTACCCCAACAAGGCCAAGGTAAACCATAGTAATCACCATCAACTTCTCCACCAACAGCTTGTAAGGTTGTTTTATCAAAGACATGTTGATTCTTCATGTGTGCTTTAAGTCTTTCTGGTGATTGACCAGTGTAACCTATGGTCCACATACCACTATTAAACTCTTTAGTAACGTCTTCAATATATGGCTCATCATTTGTTACTTTAATATTTCTAAACATACGATCTGCAAAACCAAACTTTTTTGCAAACTTGTATATAATTGTATGATCAGGAAGCGAATCAAATGATGGTTCAATTACCTTTTCTCTCCATTGAAGTGATCTGTTAGAGGCTGTAACAGAGCCATATGTTTCAAACTGAGTAGTTGAGGGAAGTAAATAAACCCCATCTGTCCTATCAGATAAAACAGCAGATACTGTTGGATATGGGTCAATCACAACCATTAGGTCTAATTTCTCCATAGCAACCTTCATTTCTTTCATTCTTGTTTGAGAGTTTGGAGCATGTCCCCAAAATACCATTGCCTTAAGGTTATCTGGCTGTTCAATATTTTCTTTCTTTTCAAGAACTCCATCAATCCACCTTGAAACAGGTATACCTTTCTGGTTCATCATACTCTTGGTTTTACCATCTTTAGCTTTCATTGAAGCAAATCTGGCTTTTATCCAATTATAATCTTCACCCCATACTCTAGACCAATGCTTCCAAGCACCAGCTGAAAGTCCATAATATCCCGGTAATGAATGAGATAATATGCAAAAATCAGTTGCACCTTGAACATTATCATGACCACGGAAGATATTTGCACCACCTCCAGCAGTACCCATGTTACCTAAAGCTAGCTGAAATGCACAATACGCTCTTGTGTTGTTATTTCCATTTGTATGCTGAGTTCCACCCATACACCAAATGAAAGTACCAGGTCTATTATTGGCCATAACTTTAGCAACTCTCTTCAGCTGAGATCCAGGAACACCAGTAACTCTTTCAGTTTCCTCTGGATTCCACTTCTTAACTTCAGCTCTAACTTCGTCCATTCCATAGACGCGTTGCCTTATGAATTCTTTATCTTCCCATTTGTTTTCGAAGATATGCCACATAATTCCCCAAATTAGGGCTACGTCTGAACCTGGACGAAATCTTACGTATTCGTCAGCGTGCGCTGCGGTTCTTGTAAAACGAGGGTCACAAACGATTAATGGAGCGTTATTCTGCTCTTTAGCTTTCATTAAATGCATTAGAGAAACCGGATGCGCTTCGGCTGGATTTCCACCAATAATAAACATAGCTTTTGAGTTATGAATATCATTATAAGAATTAGTCATTGCTCCGTAACCCCAGGTATTTGCAACACCTGCAACAGTTGTTGAGTGACAAATTCTTGCTTGGTGATCACCGTTGTTTGAACCCCAATATGCATAAAATTTTCTAAATAAGTAGGATTGCTCATTATTAAATTTTGCGGAACCTAACCAATATACTGAATCCGGACCAGATGTTTTCCTTATGGATTCCATCTTGTCTCCAATTTCATTTATTGCATCATCCCATGACATTCTTGTCCATTTACCACCAACAAGTTTCATAGGATATTTTAATCTTCTCTCTCCACTTGCTGTTTCTCTTACTGACGCACCTTTTGCACAATGCGCGCCTAGGTTTATTGGGCTATCCCAACCTGGCTCTTGACCTGTCCAAACACCATTTTGGACTTCTGCCATTACTGTACATCCAACTGAACAATGTGTACAAACTGTCTTTTTCATAGACACTGCAGAATTAGAATATGAAGCTTGAGCTGGCTTAACGTTAGATCCTGCTAAAGCCGCAGCGGTAGCTAATCCACCTACTGCCAATCCTGAGCCTTTCAAAAAAGTACGTCTATCGACAACTTTTTCTGAAGCTTTACCGATGAAAGATGAAGTTTGGGAGCCTATCGCCACCCCTTTCGTCTTCTTTCTAAGCATAGTTTTCCTCCTTAAAATAAATTAATTAATATTAGAACCTAGCGGTTTCATAATAAGTTTTTACATGCTTTGTTTTCTGGTAGCCTGAACCAGTAGTATTTAAAGTCTCATTTGCAGAGGCTGTCTTATTAACAGTTGCAGCTACAGTTGCAGCAGCAGCTGTGATTGCAGCACCTTTCAAAAAGTCTCTTCTGCCTTTTTTAGATTTATCAACCTTCATTTTACTCTCCTTAATAAACAGCTCAATTATATGAGCCAATGAAACAGGGGCCTATCGCTACCCCGAAACATCCATTGAGAACGACGCACGTTCAATTTCCATAAACTCTTTTCCGATAGTTCCAACTGGTGAATAAAATACAGCAATCTTGGAACTTTCTATATCTTGCATCAACAAACCAACCCAAGGGGCCAAGTGCTTGTTAAAAAAATCTCTTTGTTCTGCAATTGAAAATTTCTTATTAAAGTTACCAATAATTAGACCAGCCATCATATCAAATATACTGGCTATGTGATCTTCTGGCTCTTTTACGTTTTCCTCTAATTTAATTCCAATTTTTTCCATATCTTGCCTAAGCTTAGCAAGAGGTTTGTCTTTTAAAAATCCAGTTAAATAATAGGACGCAAATGGAAGTATTTCGCCTCTACCAACACCAACAAAAATTCTAACGTATTCATCTCTAATAGTTGGGAGATCAAGAGATGAAGCTAATTTGGATAGTGTTTTAATGGATTTTCCAATGGGAGAATCATCTGATTCAAGAATTTTTAATTGATTGATTAGTTCTGAATTAGGCTCGGATCTTAAAAGATTCGCTAAAAAAGAATACATATCAGCTCGCAACTGATCTTCTTCATTAATATTTTCAATAATATTAGCGTTTATAGAACTCAAATTATATCTCCCAGTACTAATATTTACTATTATCTTGGAAAAGAAAAGCTTTTTTTTATTAATGTGTTAAGTATTAATTAAAAATTAAATAATTTTTTTTATTTATTGATTATCAGTATCAATTTTTTTTTGGTTTAAACACCATATTTTGAGGCTTTAGTTTGCGTTCAACATGTTCCAAAGAAACTTGTTTTTCCTTATTTTCTTCAGCTGATTGTTCTTTAAAACTTTTAGCCTCAATTATTTTGTTTCCATTTTCAGAAGCTTCTTTATTTTCTTTATTAGAAATTTGTTTTGATTCTTCATTTTTAATTTTTTCTATATTTTTTTTCTCAGATATTTTTTTAATTTTCTTCGTATTTTTTTTATCTAAAGAATTATCTTTAGAAACCAAGGATTCGTTCTCATTGTTTTCATTGTTATCTTCAATCAAATCTGAAAAATAACCTTTACCGACCTTATACGCTGTCTGCATGCCCTCTATTACAGTAGCCGCATCTGTAAAATCTTCGTGATAATCATTAATTTCTGCATCAGGAAATCTTATTATTGGATTTAATCTCCACACTCTTCGTAACGCTATTTGACGCAGCCTATCAGGCACACCCTTTTTAAAAAATACATCTAGTGACTTTTCTTTTTTTATTTTATCAGGATTTGGAAGATTATATTTTTTTAATAACTCTTCATCGTTGAGCTTATCATTTTCTTCAACAAAAGATGATTGATTTTCTATTTCTGTTGAGCTTTCTGGATCTATCTGCTTAGAATTAGAGTTTTCTATATGAGTTTTTTGTTTAGACTTTTTCTTAGACCATCTAGATAGAAAATTTTCCTCTAACTCTTTGTTTTCTTCTTCCATTTTCAATTTTACCTATCAATAAATGATTAATTAATTATAATAATTTTTCTTGAGTCTTTGGTCCCCACCTCTACGGATATTCTCGTCAATATTTTTTTTATCCCTTTTTCTTTTTTTAAATTCTTCAGGATGAAAGTGAACACCTACAAACTTGTTTAATAATTCAGCTATAGGACCATATAATGGAACCTTTTCAACTTTATCCTCACCACAATCTTCATAATCCTGAATATTGTATGGAGAAAGTGACACTTCAGCCAAATGAATATCTATGCTGTTGTTTTCATTATCAACTTCTTCGTTATCGTCTAATAAGTCCCCATCTCTTAAAACTATGTATATTGAAGGATCTGATGATTGTAAGTTTTCAGCATAACCTTCTGCTTCGGCACGATGTAAATCAATTGAAGCATCAGCAACATATAAGTTTTTGTTCTCATCAGCTTTAGATATAGCATCATTAACGAAGGGACGAATCCTTACGTCATTAATTGGTGGATGACCTTCTCCACTAGTTACATTAAGTGGAATCAAATCATTCACCACCCATTGATGGCTTTCCCATAAATTATCGATCTCTTTTTTTTCAAAAATAATTCTTACAGCATATAAAAGATGTTTGTTATCTTCTAAATTTATCATATTACCTCAATTATATAATCAATAAATAAGTGAGTTAGATAACAACATTAAAGGCAAAAAAACAAACTAATTTTTTTTGGCTTTAAGAAATTAATTGACATTATTGGACATTTAAATAAGTTCGAGTGTCAATCTTGGGAGATTGCCTTTTGGAAATAGATAATAATAAAATTCTCGTCTGTAATTGTGAAAACACTATGAAAATAGATGAAGAAGCATTGTCAAAATCTTGCAAATTGGAAAAAAAATGTAAAGTATACAACAATCTTTGTGGTTCTGAATTAGATACTGTTTCAGAACAAATCACCTTAAGCAATGCAGAAAATAAAAATTTATTAATTGCTTGTACTCAACAAGAAGAAGTTTTCGAAAAAGTGGCAGAAGAAAATAATTTTCAAGTACCTAAAACTTTTAATATTAGAGAATACGCAGGATGGTCCAAAGAAGGGGAAAAAGCTATTCCTAAGATGGCTGCGTTAATAAATTCATCTGTGAAAAAAATTGTAAAAACACCTAGTTTCAGTCTAAATTCTTCAGGAAGGTGTTTTGTCTACACTAATTATAAAAACGGTGATAACTCCCTTGAGATTGCCTACAACTTTTGTAAAAAGTTGAGTCAACATTTAGGCGTTACCCTAATGATAACCAACTGTGAAGAAGAAATTATATTAGAACCTCAAAATTTCAAAATAACAAAAGGAAATATAAGCAAGTCTCAAGGATATTTTTCTCAATTTAAACTTGAAATAAACGATTTTTCGGAAGCTCTTCCTAGCAGTAAATCAAATGTTGAATTTGGGGAATATTTTAAATCTGTAGATACTGAATGTGATATTATAATAGACCTTAGTGAAAACACACCTATGTTTACGGGTGACCATAAACGTGATGGTTATTTTAGAGCAAGTACAAACAGTCCAAAAGATTTACTAGAAATTTTTGCAAAAGCAATTGATATGATTGGTGAATTTGAAAAACCAATTTACGTAAAATTTAATGATAGCTTATGTGCACATTCTCGAAACGAAAAATCTGGATGTTCAAAATGTTTAGACGTTTGTCCTGCAAATGCAATTCAGACCTCTGGTGATGTTGTTTCTGTTGATCCTGGTATATGTGGAGGCTGTGGTTTTTGTGGCTCTGTTTGTCCGTCTGGTGCAATTCAAACGGATTATCCTAGTCTTGAAATTATGTTAGGTGATTTATCAAGTCTACATGATGACTTTATTGAAGCGGGAGGTAAGAACCCTGCCTTACTTTTATTTGATAATAATTTTGGTAACGAAATGATTAACCTTCTTTCTAGATATGGCAGCGGATTACCTGCAAATCTTATTCCATATTTAATGCATTCAGTAGGTAGAGCTGGACATGATCTTATGGTGTCATCGATTGCAATTGGATTTAAAAAAATATTTATACTTGTAGATCCAAAAAATATCGAAGAATTTGATTTTTTGCCAAAACAAATTGAGTTAGCCAATGCCTTACTTTCTGGAGTTGCAAAAAATGAAAACAACTCAATTATAATGATTGAAGAAAATGATCCTGAAAAAATAGAAGAAATTATTTATGAAAAAAATGGTTATACTAAGATAAAATCATCTTCTTTTATTGCGGTTGGCGCACCTAGAGGGATTTTGAGAACAGGAATACAAGGTTTATCTAAAAGCAATAAAAATAAACAAGAAATTATCCCGTTACCCGAAAATTCTCCATACGGAGTTGTAAATGTAAATACAGATAGTTGTACAATTTGTTTATCATGTGTAAGCGCATGTCCAGCTGGTGCACTCCAAGACAATCCAGAATTACCACAGTTATTATTCAGAGAAGATGCTTGTTTGCAATGTGGTATATGCGTAGCAACATGCCCTGAAAAAGCAATATCTCTTAATTCACAATTTAACTTAAGTGATGAAGCAATGTCTGCAAAAGTTATTATTGAAGACCAACCATTTGATTGCACCGTTTGTGGAAAAACTTTTGGATCAAAAAAATCAATAGAAAGAATAATTGAAAAATTATCTACCCATACGATGTTTGAACAAGAGGGCAGGACTGAAATGCTTAAAATGTGTGAGGACTGCCGTGTTGGAGCAATGTTTAAAGAAAATGATAAGATGCTTGATACAAAAGATAGGCCTAAACCAAGAACAACTGATGATTATTTAAACTAGGAAGAATTAGATAAAGGTAAATTAGTTAAAATATTTTGAGGCTTAAATTTGATTTTCGAATTTTCATTCATTGCCAAACCAACATATACAGGCTTATTATTCATTTCATTAACAAAACCCTGTTCGGCTTCAAGTTGAAACAGGCATAAGATTTGTTTTAATCTTTCTTCGCCAACATCCATTCCATGATAAAGATCATTTAATATTTTATTAGAATCGCTATCTAACCCAAAATGCCAAGACCATTTTTCATCTTCAATTTTTTGCATTGGTTTTATTGAAACCTCGATAAAAAGAAAATGATGAATCCATTTTTCAATTACTCTTGCCAATGCATCTAAGCCTGGTTTAGTAAAAGCAAGATCAATGGAGGTATCGAATTTATCTGATCTACTCCAATAATTGTCAGCAGAGCTCTCTCTTAAAATATCTATGTCAACCTCTAATTGTTTTGGATCATTTGCTTTAGTGATTTTTTTCTCAGCTTGAAGTTGAACTGTAGCTTCATCTGCGACCATTATTTCATCTTCAGCAATAGTAACCACTTGAGTTCTAAAGAATATTTCTGAAGCTCTAACTTGCAAAGGATAAGGTGTTTCATTAAGTATATTTCTTAAAATAATTTGTACCATTTGGTCTACAAAAAGAGGTGGAAAATTTACAGACTGACCTCTAGCAATTGCTAAATATGCAGCATCTAATGTTGGATAGTTAGATAAAAAATCTCTAAATTTTATTATTACTTCATAATTAAAAATTACGTCTTTATCTTTAATTAAGTTAAGTTCTTTTTTTTCAACAACAGCAAAAGGTTTATCAACCAATTTTTTATGGAGGTCCGTTTCAGCTTCACACGATTCTTCAATTGGCACAACCTCTGGTCTATAGAAATATGCTCTCATAAAGTCTTCAGTAGGAACTAGATGACCTTCTTCATTTTGATCTAACAAATGCCAACCAGAAGTTAACCAAAAATCATTTTTAACCATTAATTAATTCCCCGATTTAACTCTCATCAACAAAAGTCCATATTTTTTGCTCTGCACATGAATCAGCTTTAGGGAGATTTCTAAATTTTTCCTTAATTCCGTTACTCTCCCAAGTTCTTGATATACTCAAAAGACTTCCTATTTCATGATTTTTACACAAATCTAACATAAAATTAATTTCTTCTGTTGCAGCTTCTTCAGCTATACCTTTTGATGGAGCTTCAAAATTATCTATCAAGAATTTACCTAAATTTGTTTTTAATTGCTGTAATTCTTTTTCCTTTATATTTACTAAACTAACTAATGTACTATACCCGAAAGTAGTGCAGCCCATAAATCCATTTGAAAAAGCCTGCTTTACTTTCCCCTTTAAATCGTCCTGCTTTAAATTATAAAAATTAAATGTACCTACTACAGCCAACTCACCTTCTTCAGAAGCCAAGGGGAAAATATTCAAATCAGATTTGTCGAAACGAATTGTTTTTGCAAACTTCATCTTAAGTTTATGTCTCCAATTTCTTTTGTTATTTCAATTGGTGATAAGAATATTTCTTTATTCTTAGATTTGACAATAGCTAATCCATTTTCGTCTAACCCAACCCAGGAAACCGTTTCTTTATTTTTCAATATGAGCTCTTTATTTTGTTCTCTTCTGGAATTCCACATCTCTACAACTGGTTTGAACCCCTCATCCTCCCATTGACTAATCCAAGCTAGAAAATGCCTTGATAAAGATTCAACAGCTCTTGTTCTAGAAACAAAACCAGCACCTTCATCTGCAAGAGATGTTATATCTGGTTGAATATTGTTTTCATCCATCTGAAGCTGGTTATTTAGTCTCAATTTTAATCCAACCACCATCCAGTCAGGAACAGTATCTTCATTGGCTGAAGAAGAAACTTCAATTTTTACTATACCAGCTTCACCCTGATTCAAAAAAATTAGCCCTGGATAAGAATAAGAAACAACTACTTCAGGAGGAGCAAGTGATCCAATTGAGTCACCAGCTGCAACCATCATTACATACAACATTTGATTACATTTGATTTTTTTTACTTCTGGATTTAAAACTACAGCTAATTCTATAAATTCTGTACTCTCGGAATATAACACTGTCCCTGCATCACTATTTGCAGCTGAAGCAATAGCTTTGTTAAAAACATCAATTTTATCTGGCACTGCAACTGCAGTTAAAATTGGCGGTAAAAGCGGTGGGTCATTATCATCTGCTGGGTCAAGTTCATAATACAAACTCATACTAACTCCTCTTCATCTATTTTAACAGAATTGATAATAGTCTTTGCAATATTTCTATAATTCTTAGATTGAACTGATTTTGGATCAGAAATGATTATAGGAATACCAGAATCTGAACTTTTTCTTACTTCAGAACTTATTGGTATTTCTCCTAACATTTCAATTCCTCTTTTTTTTGCTTCAGCTTTTACCCCACCTTCTCCAAAAATATGATCTATTCTTCCACAATCTGGACAAGACCAATATGACATATTTTCAATCATTCCTAGAACTGGAACATTCGCTTTTTGAAACATTGTCAAAGCTTTAACGACATCTAGCAATGCTATATCTTGAGGAGTTGATACTATTACAGCGCCTGCTAGATTTACTTGTTGAGCAAGAGAAATTTGAATATCTCCTGTTCCTGGTGGCAAATCAATTACAATTATATCAAGGTTTCCCCATGCAACTGAGTTTAGCATCTGTGTTAATGCTGATTGCACCATAGGACCACGCCAAATCATTGCAGTATCGTCAGGCACTAAAAGTCCCATAGACATAAGACTTATTCCATAATTTTGAAGGGGGGCAACCATATCTCCTCCAACAGATGCAGGTCTTCCACTAACTCCCAACATCCTAGGTTGAGAGGGACCATAAACATCCGCATCTAATAGACCTACACTATATCCCTCAAGCTTAAGAGCAATGGCTAAATTTACCGATGTTGTTGATTTTCCAACACCACCTTTACCAGAACCAACTGCGATAAATCGTTTAACTTTCGACTCTATTACTTTTTCAACTGTTTTATCAGTTTTAACGTTATCATTAGTTTTGTTGTATTTATTTTCATGTGCAGTAATGACAACTGTAGCACTTGTAACACCATCAATTCTTAAAATATTTTGTTGTGCTAATTTTCTAATAGGTTCCATTGATGCTCCTCTATGCACTGGAACTTCGAGTGTAACTGAGACATTACTATCTTTTATAGTTATATTACCTATTAAACCTAGAGTAACAATATCCTTCGACTGTGACGGATCATAAACCTCTTTCAACGTGTCTAATATTAAATTTTCAGTTAAATTAGTCATTTTTTCCTGGTAATAATAATGATGAAGAAATTGAATGATTAAGACCTAATTCATCAATTTTGATGATAGCAGTAATATCAAGATTAGCATTAGGACTCAATTCACCATCAGCTATTTTTTTATTAATCAATTTTTCAATTTCTTGATGTGTTGTAACACCTAAATTTTTCAAAAATTTCCTATAACTAATTTCTGAAGCCGTCATATTTGACATATCTTTTTTATCACTCATAAACTTCTCCTTAATAAATTATGTAAAAGTAAGACTATTCTATAAGTTTGGATCTGCTAGGTGCTCTCGTATCATATCTATAAACTGTTCTGACATGTGCTTTACATAATCCTCATGATTATCTATCTCTAAAACATTTTTGCCAACATGGGCTGAATAACGGGCTGCAGCATAAAGCATTATGTAATTTAGGTCAGTAGACTTGATAGTTTTATTTTTAGTATTAGCAAAAGAGATAAAATGATCAGCTAATTTTAAAAAATTTTTTCCATCAAGAACATTTTGATACTTAATCTTTTCTGAAGAGCTCTCAGGTCTCTCGTGCCATTTTGGTAATTTCATCTTACACTACATCTCCCTAATAAAAGATAAAGTACATCTAATACTTTAATAAGCCTACAAAATTTTTTTCTTTTTTTAAAAACTGTTTCTTATTTTTTTATTATGAAATAAAGTTTAATTTATTTAGGAGATTGTAAATTGAAAGATTTTTGGAAGCTAAATGGTTATGAAATTTCTAATTTATTAAATAAAAAAGAAGTATCCGCCACTGAAATTTGTAACAATCTTATTACACACATAGAAAACACAAACCCAAAAATTAATGCAATAGTTGTAGAAACTTATGAAGATGCAAAAAAACAGGCAAAAATTTTAGATAAAAAAATTAAAGAAGGTCAAAAAACTGGTTTGCTTGCAGGAGTGCCTACTACAATAAAAGTAAATACTGACCAAAGTGGTTATCCTAGTACAAATGGTCTTAGGATACAAAAAGATCTAATTGCAAAAAAAGATAGCCCTGTTGTAAAAAATCTCCGAAACTCTGATGCTTTAATGTTTGGAAAAACTAACACGCCAGCTTTTAGCATTCACTGGTTTACCAGAAATAGTTTGCACGGCCATACTTTGAATCCACATAATAAAAACATTACACCAGGCGGATCATCTGGCGGCGCCGCCGCTGCAACTGCTGCAGGAATGGGAGCAATTGGTCACGGTACTGATATAGCTGGATCAATTCGTTACCCTGCATATGCCTGTGGAATTCACGGACTAAGACCAAGTATTGGTCGAGTTCCAATGATAAATTACACTACTCCAGACAGACATATTGGAGGGCAAATCATGGCAGTTTCAGGACCATTAGCACGTTCCATAAAAGATCTAGAATTAGCTCTAAAAGCAATGAGTATGGAAAATTATGATGACCCTTGGTGGACACCATTACCATTTTCTTTGCCTATGACTGAAAAAAAAATAGCATTATTAAAAAAAATTGAAGGCCTAAAAATTGATCCTATAATATCAGCAGAATTAGACATTGTTGCTAAAAGACTTGAGGATTTAGGATGGGTTATAGAAGAACCTAAAGCGCCAAACTTCCAAGAAGCAGCAAAATTCCAAGCAACCTTATGGCTAGGTGAATTTAGAAGAACTGGCGGAGAAGCTATTACAAAAGAAAATGACCCTGATTCAAATTTTATTTATAGCCAAATGTCTAGAAGATGCCCTGAAACTAATTTAGAAAAATTTATGGACTCATTGCAACAAAGAGCAAGAATCAGCAGAGAATGGAACAAATTTTTTGATCAATACCCTATAATATTATGTCCAATTACAGGAGACATTCCATTTCCAGATTTAAAGGATTTAGAATCAGAAGAATCCTTTGATTTAGTTTTTGATTCTATGCTACCTCAAATAGCACCTCCATATATGGGACTACCTGGGCTATCTTTTGCAACTAGCCAAACAAAACAAAAAATCCCACTAGGAGTACAATTTATTTCCAGAAAGTTTCGCGAAGATTTATTATTAAATGTTGGATATGATTTAGAGAAATATTACCCAAAAATTGAACCAGTATTACCAAACTTCTAGAACTATCTCAAAACCACATAAAAAACGGTTGAAAATATTAAAATTTGTATATTAATATCAAAAAAATTACTTAATTGATTAAAATGTTCAAAACAAATGTAAAAATAACATATGCCGAATCATGGTTACCTATTCATCACAAATTTTTTATTCATACTGTTGAATTATTATCAGCAAGAATTGCTTTAGAAAAACGTTACAAAAACTTTATTTCTAATTCTAAAAATAAAACTGGTACCGAGTTATGGAAACATGCATTAACCTCTATGGGTATAAAGACACCTGATTTGGCTCCAGTCCCAAAGAGAGAAAAAGGCAAAGGATTAATTATTGCAGCGAACCATCCATTTGGTGTTACTGATGGAGTGTTTTTATCATGGTTTGCTTCAACATTTGATGATAATTTTAGAGTGATTGCTCATGGCGTTCTTCAAAAAGAACCAACCCTAGCAGAAAATATACTTCCTATTGATTTTAGTAATAAAAAAAATGCTATGAGAGATAACGTAATTACTAGACAAACAGCTATTCAAATTTTGAAAAATGGGGGGGTAATTGCAATTTTCCCAGCGGGTGGTGTTGCGTGGGCAAGAAAAAAAGGATTGCCTGTAGAAGAAGATGACTGGAAACCAATGTTAGGCAGATTAATTAATGACTCTAAATGTGATGTTCTTATTACCAAATTTGGTGGCCAAAATTCTAGAGCTTTTCAGTTTGCTTCTCGTATACATCAAACTTTCAAACAAAGCCTATATTTGTATGAAATTAGAAAAAGTTTAGACAAACCAATAGAATTTAAAATATTAAAATATCTAAAAAATGAAACCTTACCTAAACTTGATGATAAAAGTTTGTCACTTTTTCTTCAAAGCAAAGTTAAAGCTTCACACTAAGCATTATAGAGATTACCGCTCTTTTTAGAGAGTTCTGGAGGAGCAGTTGGTCTTTTAAGAAAGGTATCTACATCTCTAACATCTAAAAATTTATTACCAGCCTTAATTATTTGGTTATTTGGTAATTTTTTCAATGGCGTGTATTTTGGATGATGGTGATCTATAAAAGGATTATTTCTTGCAGCATTATAACAACATAAAAGTGTCCAACGTCTGTTAGGAGAGTTGTTTTTATCAGACCTGTGGAGAGTATTACAGTGGAAAAAAAGCACATCTCCAGGATCCATTTCACAATAAACTAGTTTTAGATGTTTTTTTGCCTCTTCAACTCTCTTTAAATCAACCCCTACTTGACCACTTTCTAATAATGCATGATCTACTCTTCCTAATTTATTCGAACCGGATAGTACTTGCAAACATCCATTTTCCTTCGTGCATTTATCCAAAGCTATCATTACAGTAGCCATAAATGGGAACAAACAACCATTGTTATACCAATATCCATAATCTTGATGCCATTCCCAAGCTCCTCCCTCATATGGTTCTTTGGCTGTAATTTTTGAATGATAATGATAAACTTCTCCACCAAGGAGGTCTTCCATTGTATCAACAATTTTTTCTGATCTAGCGGTAACGCCATAAATACTATCATCTGGATGGTTCCATGCCATCATTTTGGTTATTAATCCTTCGGAATCTTTTCTTTCATACAAATGATCTCTTATTGCAGGGTCCTTTTTTGAAGCATTTTGTAAAAGATATGTTTCATCTTCATTAAAAAAATTTTTTACGATCACATATCCATTTTCATGAAAATCTTTTGTTTGATTATTGTTTAGATATGTAGCCATTTGTTATTCTCCAAAAAATGTAAATGTTAGGGCATGTTTTTAAAATTGTGCCAGTTATAATAATTAGATTTAATGTCAGCATCACATGAAAACGCATCAAAAACTTGCTCTAGATAATTTAACAAGTTTTTATTTATAATTTTTTTATTTTTTTTATTGTATTTATTTTTTAATTCTTCTTCCCAAATTATCATTGCGCTATGTATAATTGCTATTGGAGCAGGATCAATATTTCTTATGGTTCCATCTTTTAAGTCTTTAGAAAAAATACTAATTAAGTTTTTAAATTCTTTTTCTAACTCTTGAAGCTTAGTTTGCAATAACTTTGTTGAACCATCCAAGCTTTCTTTCGTATTTGGTATTTGCTCCCATCTTCTATCAATTAACTCCTTTAAATAATTTGGGATATTATCAATATTCTTATTTAATTTTTTAAAGTCTTTTAAAACATTATTTAAAATTGAAATATTTTCGTCATTATTGTTAATTTTAAATTTTTCACCTGATTTAAAATTATCATAAATCACATACATTCTTCGTGAAATTTCAATTAAATTGGTTAATGTCAAATTTACAAAAATCCCTTTCTTTGAATTTTTGATTATTGTTCGTAATTCAGACTCAATTTGTTCTTTTTTTTTCAAGATAGTCCTTATCAAAAGTCATCTATTTTTTTGGTACAATTATACAAAGTATTTTTCATACAATTTGAGTATAATGAGTAACCTTCATCATACTCATCTTTGCTCATTTTTTCTTTTATCATATTAATATTTTGACGTGCACCCTCTATATTCAAATCTTCTGCTAAGCGCCACCATAAGTAAGCTTTAGGATAACTTACTTTAACACCTTGTCCTTGAAAATACATATTCCCCAAAATTAACCTTGAAGTAGGATGATCTCTCAATGCAGAAAATTTAAAAGATTTTAAAGCTAACTTATAATTTTTATTTATTCCTGAGCCTTTTAAATAAGCGTGCCCTAATGCATAATTTGCTAGAACATTTCCTTGATTTGCAGAAAGAAAAAACCAGCTAAAAGCCTCATTTTTATCTACAGGAACTCCCAAACCTTTATTATACATTATGCCTAAGTTGTACTGAGCTTTGTCGTCACCCAAATTTGCATCATAACTTAAATAATAAAGAGCCGTTTTATAATCTTTTTGTTCTAAAGCTTGGTATCCTCTAAGTCTATCGTTTGCAAATGTTATGGAACATGTGAGTATTAAAATCAGAAAGATTTGTTTAATCATTTCAATTTATCCAGACAAAGATGAAGCCCCACCATGATCTGCAGACCAAGTCATTGGATCATTTAGAAAACTCTCAACTTCTCCAATTTCATCATTTTCAAAATAGTTAAATTCTTTTGCTACTTTTAATACATCCCACCAAGTTGCAAGAGAGTGCATTTGAAGTCCAATATTATCTAGAGTTTTTCTTGTTTGTGGAAAAATATCATAATAAAATACCACAAAAGTATGATCAACTTTTGCTCCTGCTTCACGAAGTGCTTCACAAAATTTTATTTTACTATTCCCATCAGTTGTTAAATCTTCAACAAGCAATATATGAGAATTATTTTCAAAATCACCCTCAATTTGTGCATTTCTTCCAAAACCTTTTGCTTTTTTTCGAACGTACTGCATAGGCAACATCATTCTATCAGCTATCCAAGCAGCAAAGGGAATGCCAGCTGTCTCACCACCTGCAATGGAGTCAATACTTTCAAAACCTATGTTTCTAGTAATTTCAGAAGCTGCAAAATCCATTAATGTGTGTCTAACTCTTGGGTAGGAAATTAGTTTTCTACAATCAATGTAAACTGGACTTGCCCAACCAGAAGTGAACTTAAAAGGCTCTTTTGCGCTAAATCTTACTGCCTCAACTTCTATTAACATTTTAGCAGTTATTCTTGATATAACACTTTTTTCGGGAAAACTAGTTGAAAACATTTTGTATTATTCCTTATCTTCATATTTGGATCAAAATTTTTAAACTCACTTTTGTATGCACTCTGGCTTAACAATAACTCATTATCAAGTATTCTAATGAGAGATTAATTAAAATATAGAAAAAGAGTTAAACATATTTAAGGTACATTATTAATAATCATTTATAAATTTATTTAAAGTTGAAACACTTTTCATAAAATCTTTAATCTCCATTCTCTCATCCGGATTATGGGAACCTTTATCATTTCTAATAAAAATCATTCCTGTTTTAACACCTTGATTAGAAAATATCGCTGCATCATGTGTGGCACCACTTGCTACTGACACCCTTGAAAAACCAAGTGATTCGCTTGCATCTAAAAGCTTTTCTACAACTTCTTGATTACATTCAGCTGGATCTGATTTGATTACATTGTCAAATTCAAAATGAACTCCCCTTTCTCTTTCTATTGTTTTACATTCAGACCTTAAAAGACCCTCCAATGCATCAAGAGTTGAAATATCTTGGCTTCTTGATTCAAAACTAAATAAAATTTCTCCAGGAATTCTAGACATCGCTTGATTATCCATATCAGTGTGAAATATACCTGAAGTTAGGACAAGGTCTCCACCATGTTGTTCTATTGTATTCCAATGATCATCCATACGAGTTATCAAATCAGCTCCTGCAAAAACAGCGTCTTTTCTCAAATATCTAGGGATAGTACCCGAGTGACCTGCATCACCTTTACATCGTATTTTGTGATGTCGATAATTGCCTCTTATCCCAGTAACTATTGCAATTGGCCAATCTTTATCTACAAGAACAGGACCTTGTTCAATATGTATCTCTATAAATACTTCTATCTTTTTACTGTTTATTAGAGACTTAGATCTTTTTATGATATCTAGTTTTGCGCCCGAGGCATCCATAGCTTCAGACAACTTGTTACCTGTAGTTCTATGGGTAGAGTTTAAATCTTCTGAAGATAACAAACCAAATAAAGCCTTCGATCCGATACAATTTTTACCATACCAAGCACTTTCTTCACCTCTTAATATTAACACCTTTACAGGTAAAGATGTTCTGATTTTTTTTTCTTTTAAATTTGCTAAAAGTAAAAAACCTGCAACTACACCAGCAAGACCATCAAAGTTTCCGCCTTGAGGCACCGAATCCATATGTGATCCAACCAGAATATAATTAGATTGAATAGATTTATCCAAAGAAAGAACTATATTTGCAGCATCGTCTTTTTCAACATAAAAACCAAATTCTTCTGCTAAATCTATTATATAGTTTATACCTAGAGTTTCTCCTCTACCATAGGATTCTCTTGAAATTCCAATCTTATCTTTAGTCAAATTTCCAATATCTGAAAAAATTTTTATAGCTAATTTTTCAAACCATTCTTCTTCATGTAAAGGAATTTTATCATTTAACATTAAGAACAATCCTCAATCTTTTTGTGAAAAAGTAAAATGAGTTTAACATAAAAAAATTAAAAAAATTTGCTAAGACATGAGATAATATAATTATTACCTAATAAAGACAAGTTTACCTTCACTGGATTTCTCAGAACTATAGTTATAACCGTCTAAATTAAATTTCTTCAGATCTTCTTCACTTTGCAAACGATTTTGGATAATGAAACGAGCCATAGCTCCTCTAGCATTTTTGGCATAAAAACTTATTATTTTTTCTTTACCATTTTTACTTTCCATAAAAATGGGTGTAATCACTTTTAATATTAAGTTTTTTAGATTTATGACACTAAAATATTCGTTAGAAGCACAATTTACTAAAATTTGACTTCCTATTGTTTTTGCATATTGATTTAAATTTTCAGAAATTTTATTACCCCAATAATCATATAAAGATGAACCATGTGCTCCTTTAAGTTTACTTCCCATTTCTAATCGATAAGGCTCAATCTCGTCTAAAGGTCTTAATAAACCATATAAACCTGATAGAATTCTCAAATGTTTTTGGGCAAAATCTAAATCATCTTTCTCTAATTTTTCTATGCTTAAACCTTTATAAGTGTCACCAGCGAATGCAAAGGCTGCAGCTTTTTTTTGTTGGTTACCAAATTCTTTGAACCTATCTCTATTTAATTCTGCTAATTTTGGACTAATATCCATCATGTTTTCTAAATCTTTGGTGCTTAAATCTCGAACAACATTTACCAACTCATCCACATTTTTTTTTAAAGTATGGCTCTGATACTTTAAGACCTTGAACTAAACTCATGTTAAGTTTTTTTGCGGGTGAAACGACTACAAGCATAAATATCTCCTTTATATTTTTCAAAAATAATGCATATCTATTAAAATGTCTAGATGAGCCAAAGATACTTAATTGTAATTTCTATTTTGGATAATTAATAAATAAGTCAATTTAAAAAAAGATTGAGATTTTGATGGGATTAAATTTTTCAAAACAATTTTTACCAATTTTCCTCTTAATTGTTCTAATCTTAGTTTGGACATCAGTATGGTCTCTATTTAAGATTGCCATTGAAGCAATTCCTCCATTAATTTTTAGAGTAATAATTGGCATACCAGCATTTGCTTTATTGTTATTCCTTGGATTTAAAAAAGTTAAGACAGTTTACGTTCCCAAAAGTGACTTTAAACCTCTTCTATTAATTAGTTTTTTTAATGTTACATTATGGCAAGTTTTAATGCTCTACGGAATAAACATGCTAGGTGGAGGAAGAGCGGCAGTTTTAACCTACACAATGCCAGTGTGGGCAACTATTTTTGCTTCTATTTTTGGTTATGAAAAAATTAATATATCAATAATAATTTCGTTAATTTTTGGAATGACTGGCATTGTTTTTCTGTCTTTAGAAATCAATGTTTTTGAAAATATGTTAGGTTTTCTAATTACCTTGTCTGCAGGTTTAAGTTGGGCAATAGGGACTATGATTGTAAAATATGGTGGAATTAGATCAGATGGATTAATTGTAGCAGGGTGGCAACAAATAATAGGTATAGTTCCTATTATACCTTTTGCGTTATACTTTGATTTAGATAATTTTGGATTAATAGATTACAGGCATATACTTATAATTATATATGGTATATTTTTATCAAGCGCGTACACATATTGGGCTTATTTTACTATTTTACAAAAATTTTCAGTTAATGTTACTTCTATATCTGTTATGGCAGTTCCTATTTTGGCAATTTTAATCGATTATGTATTAGTAGATGTTAAATTCTCTGGTTTTGATCTTTTAGCTCTAATATTTATTGTGTCTGGTATTTATATAGTTGCGACAAAACCATTTAATAAACATAAAAGTTAATGAAAAAAATGAGACTATTAAAAAAAAAGAACTTATTCAAGGGTATTTTGTTTTTCATGACTGTCATATTAGTTATCTCTGTTATAGATAAGATATGAAAAACTTTTCACAAAAGAACTTCATGCAATAAAAATTGTGTGGGGCTTATTTTGTTCATCTTTGTGTTGCTTTTCTTGACCTAATTAAAATAAAAGTTACTAAAATCTAAATCTTTCGAAATCTGCATTTCATTTATTGCACCTCTAGAAATTTCAACTCTTGCTCCAGTCTCTTTTAATTTTTTTAAAACTCCTTCGCCAAACAATTTCCAGGATTTTTCTTCAGAAGCTCTGTCGGGCCATATAGTCATTGAATATCTTTGGGTAGCAGATATATCTACAGAAATCCTAAAAAGCATGCCAGCCGCAAATCCTTTTGTTTTACCTAATTCAACCAAAAGACTTGATGCCGCCTCTTTTGAAAAATCGTTCATAAATGTTAATTTTACAAACCTTGCATACATAGATTAATGTAACTCCAAATTTTATTCAAAGTCTATTAAAGTTTATGTTACAATATTTAATATTTCAATAATCATCCTATTAACTATTCATTATGAGTAATCATTTCTAGACGTCTAGACGTAAACTGAAGTTTGATGCAAAAAAATAACCTTAAGTGGCTATGCCTTGATTTTCGTGTTTTTAATGTTGGTAGTTAAGCATGTATATAATATTTGAAATTATATATGCTTAATATTTGTTCAAAGAACAAATTAATCAAAAATTTAACTTGTTAAGTTAAAAATATTATTAAATCATATTCCCTATATGAGTTAACTAAAAAAGGGGAAATAAAATGAGTAATACAAATTATGTTATATTAACAGTTGCTTCAGTAGATTTTAGTTACAGAGAAACTATGGCTAAATTAATGTCTTCTTATTCAAAAGACTTAATTGACAACGCTGGTGCAAAAGGAACACGTTTTGGTTCAATTGGTACAGGAGACCATGCAGGAAGTCTGATTTTTATTCAATTCTATGACGACTTGACAGGTTATCAAAAGGCACTGGAAATTCAATCAAAGTCTTCTGTATTTAAAGAAATTATGGATAGTGGAAAGGCAAATATCTATTTAAGAAATATTGCAACCTCTTTACCAACAAAATTTGAACAAAGCTCCGAACACCCAAAGTATATTGTTATTACAAGAGCAGAGGCCGCGATGTCAGACAAAGATAAATTTCTAAATTGTATAAACGATACTGCTTCTTGTTTTAAAGATAACGGCGCATTAACTTTAAGATTTGGTAATCTACTTACTGGTTCTAATGTTGGTAATTACTTGCTTGGAGTAGGATATCCATCCATGGAAGCAATAGAAAAAACATATGATGAGTTATTAGCTCACAGTTCATACAAAGAACTCATGACCTTTGCAAAAGTTAACATGAGGAACATTATTAAAATCCTTTAAATACACTTTAAACAAGTTAGAGGCTTTAGATAAACCTCTAACTTAATAATACTTAATATAAATGATTATTTTATAATAGAATTTGAGTTTCCTAGGTTTAATCTAATAGATATGATAATCAAAACAAATGTATTAGAGGAGTTATAATGCCATTAATCAGAATAGATGTTCCTGAGGGAATTTCCTCAAATATTAAAAAGGAAATACATACTAGAGTAAGAGAAGTTGTTTTAAAAACATTAGCACCTAAAGAAGTTAAGTATGACTATGTTTCAATTAGGGAAGCATTTGGTTTTATGGGTGATGGTCTTCCAGTTATAGATGTTGATTTAAGACCAGGGCGAGATGCGAGAAGAAAAAAAGCACTTGTTGATGGTATTTCTGAAGTTCTTAAAGAAACACTAAATGTTTCTAAGGAAGATGTGTATTGTTTGTTTAGAGAGACACCAGCACATAATCATTATACTGGGGGAGAACCCTTGCCAGAATGGGTGCCATCTGATGAGTGAGAATAATGAAAAAGAATTACTCAAAACATATGAACAATATTTAGCATATTTTTTAGATAGCGATATAAATGGTATTAATTCATTAGTAAAATTTCCAATTACATACATAGCAGATGGAGAATGCAAATTATTAGAAGCTTTCCCAGTTACGCCAAAAGAAATGATGGAAAATAAACAGTGGGATACTACAGTTGATACTGAAACATATGTACATGGTACAAATTCTTCGAAAGGGCATGTCATTAGCAGTGGTACAAGGATAAGAAAAGATAAAACTATAATAGAAAAATATACTGTATTTTATGCCTTTACCAAAGCAGATGATGGATGGAAAATGTATGCTATTTCAGATGTTATTTTAGACTAATTTATAATACTAAATCGACTGCACACCTTAGCTACATATTAAGACGGAGTATTTACAATTATTAGACGTTAAAATAATCTAAAGTTAATTACTCTAAATTTTAAAACAGGAAATTTTATGACATCTTCAAAATTAATTAATTATACTACAAGAGAATTTATGTCAGACCATGAACTTGAACAATATATTGCTAAGCAAAATGAAATTTTTACACCTAAAGTTGTAGAAGAATTTACTAATGCTGGAATGTTAAGAAGGGTTTTAACAAAACTATGGAACAAAGAAGGCGTTCATAGAGTAGGAATTTTATTTGAGTATAGAGATGAAAAAGCATTTACTGCATGTCAAAGTTTATTAGAAAAGCATTATATTCCAATGGTTAAAAAATTTATAACTAAAGTAGTAGGAAGTCGTGGTATTGTGGTACACGAATTTAGTTCTGAAGAATTTAAATAATAAATTTATATTTGGGATATTTATAATGATAATTGCAATTGTTACCTTTGAAATAGATAAAGAATTGAACGATACGGTTTTGAAAGAAAAATTTTTAGAAACATCTCCTATTTATAAGGATACTCCAGGTTTAATTAGAAAAAATTATATATGTGATACTTCAAAGAATTTAGCAGGTGGCGTTTACTGCTTTGATAATCTAGAAAATGCAAAAAGTTGGTTTGATGAAGATAGAGTTAAATGGATTACAGAAAGGTACTCAGCACCTGATATAAAATTTTATGAAAATCCAGTTATAGTTGATAATAATACTGATGAAATAATTTCATAAAATATGCTTATCTTGACGACAACCTCTTCACACCCTCTTTATGATATGCTCTAATTAAGTTTTTTTATGCCTGACAGATATTTTGGAACTGCTTTTTGTTCAAAATATCTATCTACAAACTTTTCTATAATTTTTGATAGCCAATCCACTGTCTTTTTCTCTTTTGAAATTTTTATATAAGTCTTACTTGATTACAGATTTATTACAGTTTTATTACAAAGATAATAAAGTTTAATAGATTTCTGAATATAGTTGGGTGACATAAGGAAGTTATCTTAATGGCGGAGAGGAAGGGATTCGAACCCTTGAGAGGCGTTAACCCCAACACGCTTTCCAGGCGTGCGCCTTAAACCGCTCGGCCACCCCTCCAAAAATTAGGATTTTACATCAACATTTTTTTTGGAGCAAGGTAATATAAGTTATTATTATATTGAAATATTTTTTATACGTTTTAGATTAAATTTAAAATTATAAATGGATTTTATAAAGTGATAATGGGAAGAATTTTAATTTTATTTGGGATATGTTCATTTATTCTTACTCTTATAAGTAATTATTTTGATATTGTTTTACAAATAAATGGTAAGAATGAAATTACTCAACTAGGACAATTTTGGTTTCATTTTGCACCAAATAGCCTTCAAATTGCAGAATCAATAGTAAGTCGATATGTTGACCCATGTTCGGCATTAGATATTCTTGATTGTTCAGGGTTTATATGGCATCCATTTATATCTTCAATATTGTTAATGCCTGCTGCAGTTATATTAGCCATATTAAGTTTTGTTTTTATTGCTTTAGGACTTAAAAAATCATCAAAAAAAAGAGTAAAAACTAATCTTTAAAGCATAACTTTTACCAACTATTTATCACCCATTTTTAAGGCTTCAAAAAAAGCATTTTGAGGTATCTCAACGCTTCCAAATTCTCTCATTCTTTTTTTCCCTGCTTTTTGTTTTTCTAAGAGCTTCTTCTTTCGGGTTATATCCCCACCATAGCACTTTGCAGTAACGTCTTTTCTCATTGCTGAAATAGTTTCTCTTGCTATAACTTTCCCACCAATTGCTGCTTGTAAAGCCACCTTAAATAATTGTCTTGGTATGAGATTTTTCAATCTTGTGCATATTGCTCTTCCCCTTGTTTCAGCCTGATCTTTATGAGATATCATTGCAAGAGCGTCAACAGCATCTCCATTAACTAAAATGGAAACACGAACAAGATCACCTTTTTTATAATTATCAATTTGATAATCAAAGCTAGCATAGCCTGATGTCATACTTTTTAACTTATCATAAAAATCAAAAACAACTTCATTTAATGGTAATTTATAAACCACCATAGCTCTAGTGCCAGCATAGGTAAGATCAATCTGCTCTCCTCTTCTTTCTGTACATAGAGTTAGAACTGATCCAACATACTCATCTGGAACTAAAATAGTTGCTCTAATCCAAGGCTCTTCAATAAAGCTAATGTGATTTACATCTGGTAGATCCGCAGGATTATGAAGCAGTTCGCTTGTATTATCATTTTTATGCACTTTATAAACTACTGATGGTGCTGTTGAGATTAATTCTAAATTAAACTCCCTAGATAATCTCTCTCTTATAATTTCCATATGTAAGAGGCCTAAAAATCCACATCTAAAGCCAAATCCCAAAGCAGCTGAAGTTTCAGCCTCAAAACTAAATGAAGCATCATTTAAAGACAATTTACTTAACGCCTCTCTTAAGTCAGAAAATTGAGCATTATCCATAGGAAATAATCCACAAAACACCACTGGTACAGAAGGTTTGAAACCAGGCAACATGGTTTGAACCGGATTTCTTTCGTCAGTAATTGTGTCCCCAACTTTACAATCTGCAACAGTTTTAACTGAAGCTGTAATAAAACCTATTTCTCCAGGTCCTAGCTCATCAACATTTATAATTTTAGGTGTAAAAATACCAAGTTTTTCAATAGTGTGAGAAACCTTGGTTGACATAAATCGTATTTTTTGGCCTTTTTTTAAACTTCCATTTACAACTCTTACTAACGTTAACACACCTAAATAAGGATCATACCAGCTATCTATTAACAGAGCTTGCAAAGGGGCATTGAGATTACCCTTTGGAGGAGCTAATTTTTCAACCAAAGAAGATAAAACTTCTTTAATGCCTTGTCCTGTTTTGGCAGACACCTCAATCCCGTCTTCTCCAGGCAGACCAATTACATCTTCAATTTGTTTTCTAATCCTATCTGGTTCAGAAGCAGGTAAATCGATTTTATTAAGTACAGTCACAATTTCATGATTTACATCTATTGCTTGATAAACATTTGCTAAAGTTTGTGCTTCAACTCCTTGTGAAGCATCTACTACAAGAAGTGATCCTTCACATGCAGAAAGAGATCTAGAAACCTCATATGCAAAGTCTACATGACCTGGGGTATCCATTAAGTTTAAAGTATAAGTGTTATTATCAGTATGCTTGTATAATAATCTGACCGTCTGAGCTTTGATTGTTATACCTCTTTCCCTCTCAATTTCCATATTGTCTAGAACTTGCTCTTTCATCTCTCTTTCAGCTAATCCCTTACATTCTTGAATTAATCTATCAGCAAGCGTTGATTTACCATGATCAATATGTGCTATAATAGAAAAATTTCTTATTAGATTAATATCTGTCATTAAGTTCTTTCAAAAAAAGTGGATATATATTGCAAACTAGTTTTAAAAAAAATATTTTGCAATATTAAAAATGTATTGAAAACTCTAATAACTTGACTAAACAATCATACAATTGATAGTGTTATTTTATTATGTATAAAAATTATAATTCAATTCCTATTCATGTTCTAAATTTATTAAGAAACCCGTGCTCTAAGGAGTCCGGGATGATTGTTAATAAATAAATTAAATTTTGAACTTAAAAAATAAGGTAAAGAATTATGAAAAATAAATATGATAAATATAGCTCTTATCCACCTGTTAAAATTTTAGATAGAAAATGGCCTAATAAAACTATAACTAGTGCACCAATCTGGTGTTCAGTAGATTTAAGAGATGGCAATCAAGCTCTGATTGAACCAATGGATTCAGTCAGGAAAATGCGCATGTTTAAACATTTAGTTAAAATAGGATTTAAAGAAATAGAAATTGGATTTCCTTCTGCATCTGAAACAGATTTTAATTTTGTAAGAGAATTAATTACTGATAATCATATTCCAGAGGATGTTACTGTTCAGGTTTTAACTCAATCTAGAAAACTTCTAATTGAAAAAACTGTTGAAAGTTTGAAAGATTGCAAAAATGCAATAATACACCTTTACAACTCAACTAGCACCCTTCAAAGAGAAATTGTTTTCAAGGAATCTATGGGTGGAGTAAAAAAAATAGCAACTGATGGGGCTAAAATAATTTCAGATCAATTATATAAATTAGAAAAGTCTAATATTAGATTACAATATTCTCCAGAAAGCTTTACTGGAACAGAGTTGCCATATGCACTAGAAGTTTGTGAGTCTGTTTTAGATGTTTGGGAAGCAAGTGAGCAAAATCCTGTTATAATAAACCTTCCTGCGACTGTTGAAATGTCTACTCCAAACATACACGCTGACCAAATAGAATGGATGGGAGATAATTTTAGTAATAGAAAAAGGGTAATTTTATCCCTTCATCCTCATAATGATCGAGGTACTGCAATTGCTGCAACTGAATTAGGATTGATGGCAGGTGCAGACAGAGTTGAAGGAACTTTGTTTGGTAATGGAGAAAGAACTGGAAATGTAGACCTTGTAACACTCGGACTGAATTTATTTACTCAAGGTGTTAATCCTAATATAGATTTTAGCAAGATAAATGATCTAATTGATATGGCTGAGTTTTGTAATAGACTACCTGTTCATCAAAGACATCCATATGCAGGCACTTTAGTACATACAGCCTTTTCTGGAAGTCATCAGGATGCAATAAGAAAAGGTATGGATAGTATGGAAAAATCACCTTCAAAAAAATGGGCTGTTCCATATTTACCAATTGACCCAGCTGATATTGGAAGAACTTATGAAGCTATAATTCGCGTTAATAGCCAATCAGGTAAAGGCGGTACAGCATGGTTATTAGAATCAGACTACCAAATAAGATTGCCAAAAGGAGCAGAAGTTGAATTGTCGTCAAAAGTACAAAAGATAGCTGACGAAACTGGCAACGAAATTACAAGTGACATTATATGGAGAACTTTTAATGAGAATTTTATTCTGCAAAAACCATTTGAGTTAATTGATTTCAAAGTTGAGGGCGCTAATAGAGAAGATAACTATGAAATAATAAATGCCAAGGTTAATTTCAAGAATAAACTGCATCAATTTTCTTCTCAAGGCAATGGACCAATTTCAGCTTTTGTAAATGGAATGAGAGAAAATTTTGATTTGCAATTTACATTAGAAGACTTTGGTCAAAACACTAGAAGCGCCACCTCCAAAGCCGAGTCTGCAGCTTACGTTGAACTAAAAATAAATGATGGCAAAGACTCAATCTATGGATGTGGAATTAATACAAGTATAACTGTAGCGCCTATACTTGCAGTTCTAAGTGCAATTAATAAGATCAATATTTAAAGAAAAATGTTTCAAGAAAATCTTCATCTAGAAAATAGAAAAGTTCTAACAGTTTCAGGATTGAATTGTGTAGATTTTTTAAATAATATTCTTACATCTGATATTTCTAAACTAATACCATTAGAAACTATACCTGCAGCTTTACTTTCTCCCCAAGGAAAAATTTTGTATGACATACTAGTAAGTCTAAATTTTCTAGAATATTCAGAAGAAAAGTCAATTCTTATTGAATACGATTTGTTTTGTGAAGATGAGCTAATTAAGAAGTTAAATATGTATAACTTAAGGAAAGAAGTACAAATTGAAAAAACTAATTATTATGTTTATGTGTCAATCAACTCAAAATATTCTGAAAATTCACTAAGGGATAAAAGATTCTCACATACAAACATTAATATTAATAGAATTTATAATAAAGAAAAACCTATAAATTGTATAGATAAGAGTTACACATCTAATTGGTACAACCTGATCAGATATAAAAATTGTATTCCTGAAGGAACAAAAGAAATAGAAATTAATACAACACTTCCTATGGAAATTAATCTTGATTTGTTAGGTGGAATTAGTTTTGAGAAAGGATGTTTTATTGGCCAAGAGGTTAATGCAAGGATTAAATATAAGGGGTTAGTAAAGCGAAAGTATGTTCCTGTTCATTTTAAAAACAAAAACTTTTTATTCTCAAATTTAGATAAAATTGATAAGACAATTTTTCTAAAAACGCAGAATATTGGTGAAGTTATTGCATTATTATTAAATAACGAAGATGATATTTGGTATGGAATAGCCAAAATAAAATTATCTAAATTATATTTATTTGAAGAAAATAATAAATTAGAATGTGATTTTTGTGATTCAAAGATAAAAATTAATTTTCCTAGTTATATGCTTCCTCTTCCAAGAAAAATCTAAACTTCTTAGATTGACAAATGTTTTGTTTAAACTTAATTATTAAATTTAGTCTGCAATATTATTTTTGACCTGATACAAATTTCAATTTGTGTTATTTTAAATATATTATTATTTTAATTTGAATTTTTTAATTCAGTTATGATTAATTGGAGTTTAGAAAATGACATCATTACTCATGCCAAAAGCAACAGCTGTTTGGTTGATTGACAATACTACATTAACTTTTGAACAAATTGCAGAGTTTTGTAGTCTTCATGTTTTAGAAGTTCAAGCCATTGCAGATGGTGATGTTGGTTTTGGTATTTTAGGATTCGATCCGATACTAAATGGACAACTTACTCAAGAAGAAATTGACAAATGTTGTAACGATACTTCTTTGTTTCTTACAAAATCTAATTCCTCATTGCCTGAATCTAAAAATAAGAATAAAGGTCCTAAATATGTACCATTAGCGAGGAGGGGAGATAAACCCGATGCAATTGCTTGGATTGTTAAAAATCATCCTGAAGTAAAAAATAACCAAATCTCAAAATTAATTGGAACTACGAAGGATACAATTGAAAAAATTAGAACAAGAAGTCACTGGAACATTTCTAACATTACCGCCAAACATCCTGTTTTATTAAATTTGTGTACCCAAGAGGATTTAGATGAAGCGATAATAAAAGCTGGAGGATCAGTGGATGCTCAAAATGATGAAAGCATTCCCACAAATAATTAAATTCGTGTAATTAATAAAATTCAGCATTATTTTTTAGAGAAAAAAACATGAATAATAATAGTATAACACCATCAGTTGCCATTATCATGGGGAGCCAAAGTGATTGGGAAACTATGAAATTCTCAGAGGAAATTTTAATTAAACTTAAAATTCCTTTTACTACTAAAATTATATCTGCACACAGAACCCCTGATAGGATGAATGATTTCGCAAAAAATGCACGGGAAAATTCAATCCAGGTTGTTATTGCTGGTGCTGGTGGAGCCGCTCACCTTCCTGGTATGGTTGCCTCTCATACTGAATTACCAGTTATAGGGGTGCCTATTCAAAGTTCTTCATTAAATGGCCTTGACAGTCTTTTATCAATAGTCCAAATGCCTGGTGGGGTTCCAGTAGCAACAATGTCCATTGGGAAAGCTGGTGCTATTAATGCAGCCGTTTATGCTGCTAAAATTTTAAGTTTGTATAACAAAGAAATAAATACAGAACTAACAAATTGGATAACTTCCCAAACAGACAATGTTCCACTTACACCAAATATAAAAAATGACTAAAGTAAATAATTTTCCAATATTACCTAATGATGAAAATGTAATAGGTATTATTGGAGGAGGTCAACTTGGGAAAATGATAGCTTTATCAGCATCTAAAGCAGGATATAAAACACATCTTTATTGCCCCAAAGGTGATAATCCTGCAGAAGCCGTAGTTGATAAAATTACATATGGTCAATGGGATGATTATAATAAATTAGTTGAATTTTCTAATGAAGTATTTTGTGCAACCTCTGAATTTGAAAACATTCCATCTAAATCACTTGAATTATTATCTAACAAAACAAAAGTGGTACCAAGTAGTTTAGTCTTTAGATGCGCGCAAATTCGTTCTAAAGAAAAAGAAATGGCGCTTAAGTCTGGCTTTAATACTCCAAAATGGTTTTTAATAAAAAATACTGATGATTTAATATCTTCAATTAAAAACATAAATAAAGAAGGAATACTTAAGACTAATTCTCTAGGATATGACGGAAAGGGACAAATAAAAATTGATAAAAATTCAAATTTTTTTGAAGCTTGGGAAAATTTAGGATCTGTAGAATGTGTTTTAGAAGAAAAATTAGAATTTAAAAGAGAAATATCTTTGATGTATTTCAAAAGTCTTGATGGCTCTGAAGGATTTTTTCCTGTATCTGAAAATTATCATGAAAATGGTATATTAAAAAAAACAACTGCGCCCATCTATTTAGATTCAAACATTGAAATTGACATAAAAACAAAAGCAAAAAAATTAGCACAGAATTTAAATCTTTATGGTGTTTTAGCTATTGAGTTATTTGAATTATTAGATGGAAGTATCGTATTTAACGAAATTGCACCAAGACCACACAATTCTTTTCATTGGACACTAAATGGTTGTAATAATAGCCAATTTGATATTTTAGTCAGAACAGTATGTGGATTACCCGTTAAAGATGTTGAATGCAATGGTAGATGGGAAATGACAAATTTAATTGGCCAAGATGTAAATAATATGAGTCTATATAAAGATCAAAATTATATATTACATATATATGGGAAAAAAAATGTAAAACCCGGCAGAAAAATGGGGCATTTTAATAAAAATATTTCTTAATTACTTACCTTTGTGAAGCTGTATGGAACATCCTGATAAACCTCGTTTATAAAATTAGTAAATAGTAAAAATGCGTATGGCCTCCATCTATTAATTGGTTCAAGGCTAATATCATCATTTGGAAAATAATTAGCTGGAATATCTATTTGAGTATTTTGTGCCTTATCTCTTAAAAATTCATCCTTGAGTGTAATAGCATCATACTCTAAATGATTTAATATAAATAAATCTTTTGTTTTGGGACATCTGACCATTCCTACACCTGAACTTGGAGAAAAAGCTAGTATCTCAAGACCTGTTTGTATAATTTCTTCCTTTTTATTTTCTGTATAACGTGAGACCGGCATTGGAAATCTATCAATAAAACCTTGCATTAATCTATATTGTTTTTTTTGATTTAAGTTATGATCGTAAACACCGAACATTTTTTTCTCCATAGAGTGTTTTTCAACATTATGAAGGACTTTTAAAAGAGCTTGAGCTCCCCAACATACACCAACTCTTCTAAAAACATTTCTTGAAGACCATGAAATAATCTCTTTCAATTCATTCCAGTATTTTACTTCTTGAAAAGGAACAGTTTCAACGGGTGCCCCGGTGATTATAAGAACATCGTATAAATTATTATTTATGTCGTCTAAAGTTTTATAAAATTCAATCAGATGTTCTTTTTTAGTATTTCTTGGTGAATATGTTTCTGTAGTCATTAAAGTTAATTCTATTTGCAAAGGAGATGCACCAAGCAACCTCGCAAATTGTACCTCAGTTTCAAGTTTTTTTGGCATTAAATTTAATAATAAAAACTTTAAAGGTCTTATATCTTGTTTTTCTGCTGTGCTACTATCTATAATGTCTACAATCTCATTTTGAAGAAGTTTTCTTGCAGGCAAATTATCATGTATTTTAATAGGCATTTTTTTTAACTTTTTAGTTAATTAACTAATGCTTGAATTTTTAATATTATTTATCTTTTTTAGAAAGCTAAAAGCAGATTTAATGTTAATAGTATTTTTTAAACCATTAAAATTATTTGTGAATTTTTTCAAATCAGAAAGTGGCCTTTTAAAACTAGAAATCTTACTAATATCTTTTAATCTTCTATCTAAGAAAAATTCAGTTTCAATATTATTATCAGATTTATCATTTAACCAAAATAACAACGTAGATGTATATACTGCAGCCAAGGATATTCTTCTTGTGTAGAAAGAGAAATCTGTTGACTTATCCCCCACTATTCTCCAAATGCTATTACAAGTTCTATAGAGTATATTTAAAGATATTTTTGTATTTACGGGTATTGCAGTTAATGAAATTGAAGATCTAACTGCCTCTTTATATTTCTGACATAAATTTAACCTTATCATGATAATTTTTTTGATTTTTTCAGGCACTCTTTCCGGTTTAAGTTCTAGTGAATTATAATTTTCTTTTACTTCTAAGTCGATTATTTCGGAAAAAATATCAATAAAATCAATCGAACCATTTTTAAATAAATCTTTGAAAATCTTGATTCTTAAAGAAGAAGTTTTTTTCTTTTCAAAACCTATATCTATAGCACCTTGTTCCATTGCTTCCCAAGTCCAACCATCGAAAGGGACATGTATTAACATTGCCTTAATTAGATCGATTCTAATTTGGTTATTATCTAATGTATTAGTCTTCATTATTATTACCATTGAATATATCTGTTTTATAACTAATTTATAATAAGTATAAATTCAATATAATATAAATAAAAACATTAAATAACTTGCAATTACCTTATGTATCGTGTTATTTGACATTCCTTATAAATAATAAATATAGGTTTAAAATATGTATGTGTCCGTTCGAGACAATAATGTCGACCAAGCTCTTAGAGTTTTAAAAAAGAAAATGCAGAGGGAAGGCATGTTTAGAGAAATGAAAAACAGAAGAGCTTATGAAAAACCTTCAGAAAGAAAAGCAAGAGAAATGGCTGAAAGCACTAGAAGAGTAAGAAAACTTATGAGGAAAAGGTTAGAAAGAGAAGGCTATTAAGTATAACTTTTTAAACTTTTAGCTCGAACCGCATATTCTAATTGCGGTTTTTTTTTGGACCTCGTAAAGAAGAATTAGTTAAAGAATATCAAATTTATTTAATATTCTTTGGAGTAAATTAGATGATTATTGGATGCCCTAAAGAAGTTTTTAAAGGTGAAAACAGAGTAGCACTTACACCTGAAAGTGCAAAGCAACTGCAAAAATTAGGTTATACGTGCCTTTTAGAGGCTAGTGCTGGTATTAACGCTAACTTTTCAGATAAAGATTATAAAAATGCTGGAGTTAAAATTGTTAAGAATTCAAGTCAACTTTGGAAGCAATCAGATATAATTTTGAAAGTAAGAAGTCCAGAAAAATCAGAATTATCAAAAATAAAACTCAATCATCATATTATAAGTTTTATATGGCCCAATCAAAATAAACCTCTCCTTGAAGCTTTGAAAAAGAAAAAAGTTACAGCTCAAGCTATGGATATGATACCTAGAATTAGTAGAGCTCAGAAGATGGATGCTTTATCTTCTATGGCTAACATAGCTGGTTATAGAGCAATAATTGAGGCAGGAAACCAATTTGGAAGATTTTTTACAGGCCAAATAACAGCAGCAGGGAAAGTTCCCCCTGCTAAAGTTCTTGTAATAGGTGCAGGAGTTGCTGGGCTTGCTGCCATTGGTACTGCTCAATCTATGGGTGCAATAGTTAGAGCTTTTGACGTGAGGCCGGAAGTTGCTGAACAAATTGAATCAATGGGTGCAGAATTTTTAATGCTTGATTTTGAATCAGATGGCACCGGTGAAGGAGGCTATGCAAAACCTGCTTCTAAAGAATTCATAAAAAAAGAAATGGAATTATTTAGAAAACAAGCACCAGAGATTGATATTGTGATTACAACTGCACTCATTCCTGGAATGCCTGCCCCTAAATTATGGCCAAAGGAAATGGTTGAACTAATGAAACCTGGTTCAGTGATAGTAGATTTAGCTGCTGAACAAGGAGGAAACTGCGAAGTTACCGTTCCTCATAAAATTATAGAAACAAAAAATAAAGTAAAGATTATTGGATTTACAGATTTACCTAGTAGAATGGCAACACAATCTTCTAGTTTATATTCTACAAATATTCGTCATATGGTAGATGACTTAACTCCTAAAAAAGACGGAAAAACATTTACTAATATGGAGGATGATGTAATAAGAGGAGCTACAGTTCTTCATGATGGTAAAATTACTTTTCCTCCACCAAAACCGAAAATTGTAGCTATTGCTAAACATGATACAAAAAAAATTAAAGTAAAGACTTCAGAAGAGATAGCTCAGGATGAAATAAATGCAGAAAAAAAAGCTGGAAAATTACAATTCTTACTTTTAACAATTGGTGCTCTTCTGACTTGGTTTATAGGTTTTTATGCACCATCAGAGTTTATGCAACATTTCATTGTTTTTATTTTATCATGCTTCGTAGGTTATCAAGTTATATGGAACGTTTCACATTCACTTCATACACCTTTGATGGCTGTAACAAACGCTATCTCAAGCATAGTTATAATTGGTGCTTTGTTACAAATGAGAACTGAGAACAATATAGTAAGTGTCTTAGCCTTGATTTCTATCTTTATTGCTACCATAAATATTGTTGGAGGATTTATGGTTACAAAAAGAATGTTATCAATGTTTCAGAGAAGCTAAAAAGGATTATTAGATGACTATTGGATTACTAACTGCATCATACATATCATCTAGTGTGCTTTTTATTCTCGCATTAGGTGGTTTAAGTAATCAAGAAAAGGCAAAAAGAGCTGTTTGGTATGGTATTTTCGGAATGGTGATTGCTGTTTTTGCGACGATTTATGGAAATCAAGTTTTTTCTACCAAATGGCTAAATTGGCTTATAGCTGCAATTGTAGTTGGATCTATAATAGGAGCAATTGTAGCTAAAAAAGTACAAATGACAGGCATGCCACAACTGGTTGCAGCCCTTCACTCATTTGTAGGTTTAGCTGCTGTTTTTATCGGTATAAACTCTGCTATGTTACCACACTCTGATATGACTTCTACTCAATTTATAATCCATAATGTTGAAGTTTTTATTGGAGTATTTATTGGTGCAATCACATTTACAGGCTCTATAGTGGCATTTGGAAAATTATCTGAATTGATAACTGGTAAGGCGTTAATTTTACCCGGAAGACATTTATTGAATTTGATTATGTTATTTTCCTGCTTAGCATTAGGTTACATGTTTTTAATTGGTGAGGGTTATTGGACCTTAATTGCAATGACTATAATAGCCTTTGTTATAGGAGCTCACCTTGTTTTAGCAATTGGTGGTGCAGATATGCCAGTTGTTGTTTCAATGCTTAACTCATATTCTGGATGGGCTGCAGCTGCAACAGGTTTTATGCTTGGAAATGACCTGCTAATTGTTACTGGTGCTTTGGTTGGATCTTCTGGTGCCATTCTATCATATATAATGTGCAAAGCCATGAATAGAAAATTTCTTTCAGTTATTTTAGGCGGTTGGGGTGATTTAACAGGTCCTACAATGGACATTGAAGGTGAAATGAAACCAATAGATATAGATTCTGTAGTGGTCGCATTAAATGATGCAAACAAAATTATAATCGTTCCTGGTTACGGGATGGCAGTAGCACAAGCCCAAAGCACAGTTTCTGAGTTAACCTCAAGATTAAGAGCAAAAAATAAACAGGTAAGATTTGGAATTCATCCTGTTGCAGGAAGGCTTCCAGGCCACATGAATGTTCTACTAGCAGAAGCTAAAGTTCCATATGATATTGTTCTTGAAATGGATGAAATAAATGATGATTTTACTGATACAGATGTTGTGATGATACTAGGAGCTAATGATATTGTTAATCCAGCTGCTCAAGAAGATCCTAATAGTCCAATTGCAGGTATGCCTGTTTTGGAAGTTTGGAAAGCCAAACAAGTTTTTATTTCAAAAAGAGGACAAGGAAAAGGTTATTCTGGGATTGAAAATCCATTATTTTTTAGAGAAAATTCTAGAATGGTTTATGGAGATGCAAAAAAATCTTTGGATACAATTTTACAAAGTATAAAATAATTATATTAGTCTAAAATTAAACCTGATTGCTTCAAAGCTTCACTTTGTCTGTTAGACAAAATCTTTTCATTAAAGTCTCCAACTAAATCGTGAAAAACTCTATACCAATTAATTTCGGCTTTTAAATGCATAAAAACTGATCCTAATCCGACGGCTGCTCTATCCATTAATACAAATTCTCTTGGTGGTTTAACACCTCCAATTTTTTTTAATTCTTCATGAACTTTTTCTGCCGTTTCTCTTCCATATTGTCCAGACTCACTCGGATTGATCAACCTAACTTTATCTTCTAGTAAAGGTTGATAGATAAAGTTTGCCCAGATATTTAGAACACCAATTAATTCTTTTGAGGGGTTTTCAAAACCCCAACTTTTGTAGGCATTTACTGCTTGTTCCTCATCTCCATCTCTCAAAGCTTTATAAAGTTCAATTACACCTGTCACAAAATCTGGTCTAAAGATTCTAACACATCCGAAATCCATTAGGTTAACTCCTCCATCAGGACGTATTGTATAGTTTCCAAGATGAGGATCACCATGAATTACTCCATATTTATAAAATGGTATGTACCAAGCTTTAAACATATTTAAAGCGACTTGATTTCTAATTTTGATATCATTGTTTTTAGCAATAAAATCCATAATTTTTGAGCCATCTATCCTTGTCATTGTTAGAAGCCTATTTGTCGACAATTCATCTATAGGATTAGGAAGTGTAATTTGATTTAAATCAGATAACATATGCCTATATAGTTTTAAGTTTTTAATTTCATGGGAATAATTAAGTTCTTCTTTTAGCCTATCTGACAACTCTTCATGTATTGCCTCAGTAGAAATTGCAGAATCGTATTTTTCATATAATGAAAATATTAATTTTAGTTGTTTAAGATCAGCCTGAACTGCTGAGCCCATATCAGGATATTGTAACTTACAGGCTATTTTTTTTCCGTTGATGTCTTCAGCAAAATGAACTTGGCCTAAAGATGCTGCAGCGGAGGCTTGTTTATCAAAAACTTTAAAATGAGTTAGCCAGTTTCCTCCTAACTCAGCTTTCATTCTTCTTTTAACAAAAAGCCAACCCATTGAGGGGGCATCTGCTTGAAGATGAGATAATTCATTTACATACTCTCTAGGAAGAGCGTCAGGAATTGTAGCAAGAATTTGAGCAACTTTCATAAGTGGACCTTTTAGCCCTCCTAAGGCCAACCTTAAATCAGAAGCATGTTGTTCTCTATTTATTTTAATTCCTAAATATCTTTCGCCAGCTAATCTTGCAGCAAGCCCTCCCATTGCAGTGGTCACCTTTGCATACCGTCTGAGTCTTCCACGAGTCATTGAAGAACTTAGCTCATCTTGAATGTTACTATCATTACTCATAAAAGTTTAGACCTTTAAATATTTAATTAATTTTTTAACTCTTCTAGTTCGTCCATTAATCCAGTTATCATCGTAATACCTTTTTCCCAAAAACTACTATTATATGCACTTAAATTAAAGGGTTTTAGTAAATCATTGTGACTTTTTGTTCCTCCTGATGATAACATTTCAATATAGTTTTTTGAAAAAATTTCTCTATCACTTTTTTGATACGCATACCAAAGTGCGTTAACCAAACTATCCCCAAAAGCATAAGCATACACATAAAATGGAGTATGGACAAAATGAGGGATGTATCCCCATAAGAACCTATAATCTTCACCAAGATTAATATGAGGACCCACTGCATGAGACTGTGTTTCCATCCAAATATCACTTATTTCATCAGGCGTTAATTCAGATTTTATTCTTGCCTCATGAAACTTGACCTCAAACTGGTGAAATCCTATTTGTCTAGCAACAGTATTTAACATATCTTCTATTTTACCAGACAATAGTTGTTTTTTTTGTTCAATTGGACTTTCATCTAACAACTTTCTAAATACCAACATTTCACCAAAAACTGATGCTGTTTCAGCAAGTGTCAATGGTGTTTCTGCCATTAATAATCCATTTTTCCCTGCAAGAATTTGATGAACGCCGTGACCAAGTTCATGAGCTAGTGTCATAACGTCCCTAATTTTTCCTTGATAATTAACTAGTATATATGGGTGCAAAGATGGAACTGAAGGATGGGCAAAAGCACCGGATGCTTTTCCTTTTCTTAAACTTGCATCTATCCAATTATTTTTAAAAAACAATTTTGCAAGATTAGAAATCTCTGGATGAAATGAAGAAAATGAATCTAAAATAATATCTCTGGCCTCAGACCATTGTATAAGTTTTTCGGAATAGTGAGGCAATGGTGCATTTCTATCCCACCAATCTAGTTTGATCTGGCCAAATTGATTTGCCTTCCATTTATAATATCTATGGGTGAGTTCAGGCATAGCCTTATCAACCGTATCTACTAGCTTATCTACAACCTCATCCTCAACGTCATTATCAAGATTTCTTGAGGACATAATTCTTTTAAAACCCCTTTTATTATCTTCTATGAACCTATCTCTAGAAATCACATTAAGTATCATTCCAAAAATGCGCTTATTATTTTTTAAAATTTCAGAAAGTGATTTACCTGCAATTTTTCTCGTTTCTGGATCTGCATCAGATAACAAATTCAAAATTTCAGCTTCAGTAAGTAATTTTTTTTTGAAAGGAAAACGCAATGCTGCTGATGTCTCATCAAATAACCTTATCCATGCAGACCTACCGGTAGCAGATTTCTCAATTAAAATCTCTTCTACAAGAGGATCAAGAAGATAAGGGTTTCTTTTTCTTAATATATTGAGATAAGGTTCCCATTTTTTTGCTTCTTTATCATTTAACCAATTCTTAATTGTATTATCATCTACTTTTGAAAGTTCTAATGTTAAAAAGATGAGAGTGGACAGAATTTCTGTAATTTCATCAGATATGGACGAATTGTATTTTGAAATTTCAGGGTCTTCCATATTTGTAGCAAAAGTTAAGCTACTATGTGTTGCAATCTTATAAATAGCTTCATTAATTTGTTGATATTCATTTATACAAATCAAAAAATCTGATGGACTTAAGTTATTTATTTCCCCTTTCCATTTTTTTAAAAAATTATTTGCTGACTCTCTAATATTTTTTATATCTTTGTTAATCTTTGGATCTTTAATATTTTTATAAATTTCTGAAAGATCCCAAATTGGTAATTCATTATTAATCTTATTTGCCTGTATTTCATTCATGTTAAATTTTCAACCTCAATTTATTTTATATGAAAAAGGTATTAATACTTTTTATAATTTCATCAGGATTTTCTTCAGCAAGATAATGACCAGCATCAACTCCATAACCTGTTACTTCTTCAATACAATATTTTTGCCAAATTGATACAGGTTCATACCACTCATCTATTTTACCGTTCTTACCCCATAAAACTAGTGTTGGCATCTTTATTTTAATATTTTTTTTTCTACTTAATTCATCATCTTTAATATCAATAGTTGCTGCCGCTCTATAATCTTCGCAAATAGCTCTAATAGTCTTAGGATTTCTAACACACTGAAGATAGTCCTCTAATGCTTTAGGTGCAAAAAAATCTTTATCTTTTTTTTCTCTAGATGTATGAGCAAAAAACCATTCTTCAGGAGCTTTATTAATTACTGATTCTGGTATAGGGTTCCTTTGAGATAGCCAAAACCAATGATAGTAGCCCATCGCAAAATCTTTATTAGTCCTCTCAAAATGCTCAATTGTTGGAATAATATCCAAAAGTATCATTTTAATCACTTTATCAGGATAGTCTAGTGCCATACGATGAGCAATTCTAGCACCTCTATCGTGAGCTATTAAAAAAAATTTATCAAAGCCAAGTTTATTCATAAATTCTAAAGTGTATTTTGCCATATTTACTTTTGAATATGGTTTATGATCTTTTGATATTCTAGGTTTGAATGATTTACCATAGCCTGGAATATCAGGGCAGATTACAGTAAATTTATTAATGAGCTTTGGTGCAACCTTGTGCCACATTGCGTGAGTTTGTGGATTTCCGTGTAGCATCAATAATGGCTCTCCATTTCCATAAATTCTAAACCTAATTATACCTGAATCAGTTTTAATATTTTGTATTTTAAATTCTGAAAAAAACAAATCTTTCATTAATTATCCCCAAAAAACACTACAAATTTTGAATTTATATTTTGATATGATGACAAACATTAGAGTTGATAAAATATTAGCACACTTTGACTTAATAAAAGAAACTAAAATTGGTCCAAGTTGTTTAGGAAAAATAATCACATGATAGTAATTTTAATGCACTTAAAATTTTAAATAAAATATATTTAACCTTGAAAAATATTAATTTAGACTTACTAATCAAACTTTAAATCTTAATGATTTAAGAATTGAAATGTACCAGTTTAAATTTTATGAATTTTTGAGGTTAATTTATGAAAGTTTATATAATTGATATTGATGGAACAATTTGTTGTCAATCTCCACCAAAGGACGGAAGTTTTGACTACCATAAAGCTAAGCCATTTAGAAATAGGATCAAAAAAATTAATGACCTATTTGACAATGGAAATGACATACATTACTGGACCGCTCGTGGATCTGTTTCAGGGATTGATCATCTTGAACTTACAAAAAATCAGTTAAAAGAATGGGGTTGTAAATACACTTCACTTCGTGTGGGAGATAAACCTCATTATGATGTTTGGGTCGATGATAAAGCAATTTGGAGTGAAGATTTCTTTAAAAATGATGATTAATTTATTTTTTTAATATTAAATTTTTTTATATAGTTCTCTGCTAAATCTAGAACCATTTCCTCCAGAGCAGGTAACAAAAATTTTTAAATTTTGTTGCTAAAAATAATTTATTAAAATTTTTTCATTGAATGAAAATTCATATAATGAACTTCCTAAAAAAACAACATCTGAAATCTCAAAATTTGTGGTAGATTATACATTATCAAAGTCATCATAAGAAATTTTTTTCATATAATATTTATTCATAAAATAAAAAATAAATTAACATTTTTTAAAAAATATCTACAATCATCAATATTCAAACTCATGCTAAAAATTGTTTCAATTTTAAAATTAAAAAAGTACTTAAATTTTTAAAAGTTAGGAGAACTTTATGAACAATTTTAAAATCAAAGATAAAGTAGTTGGTGAAGGTTATCAAACACTTTTAATATCTGAAGTTGGGGTTAATCATAATGGTGATATTAATAGAGGTTACAAGCTAATTGAAGAATCTGTAAAAAGTGGTGCAGATATTGTAAAATTTCAAACTTATAAAGCGTCACAAATTGTTACGAGGAGTGCACCTATTTATTGGGATGAAAGTCTAAACGATAAAGTAAAAAACACTCAATTTGAAACTTTTTCAAAATTAGATAGTATGACATTAGAAGGCTTTAATTTGTTAAAGAAGAAATGTGAAGAATTGAAGACAATATTTTGTTCTACACCATTTAACATTCCAGATGTGGATCTTTTAGAAGAAATAGGCGTTGAATTATATAAGATATCTTCCTCTGATATAACCTATGTACAGCTATTAGATTATATTTCAAAAACCAAAAAACCTATAATTCTCTCAACAGGATGTTCTTCTATAGGCGAGATTGAAAAAGCTCTTAATATTTTTGCAAAAAATAACTGTAATAAAATTTTACTACAACACTGCATTCTCCAATATCCTTGTGATTACAGGAACGCAAATCTGGTAAAAATGCAAAAGCTAAAAGAAGTGTTCCCAGAAATACCTGTTGGATATTCTGATCATACAATTGGTATTGATATTCCTGCAATGTCCGTAGCTATGGGGGCATGTAGTGTTGAAAAGCACTTTACTATTGATAAAAAATTGCCTGATAGTCCAGATCACAGACTTTCTCTGAATCCTAAAGAGTTTAGATCAATGCATGACTTGATAAGAAAAGTTGAGTTAGCAAAAGGTATTTTTGTAAATGGTCATTATCCTTCAGAAAAAAAAGCATTTGAAAATGCCAGGAAATCTATTGTGTCGTCAAAATTTATCAAAAAAGGTACAAAAATAACTTGTGATATGCTTACAGCCAAAAGACCAGGAACCGGAATTAATCCTAAATATATGGATTTTATAATTGGACTAAAAACAAAAGTAGATATTGATAATGATATTATTATTACAAAAGAGATGTTTTAAAAATGATTTTGATTAGATGTGATATTTCTAATAAAATTGGAACAGGTCACTTCAGAAGAATTGAAAACTTATTAGACTATGTAGACGCTAAAAAGTTGATTTTTTTAGTGAAAACTGACAATAAAAAAAATTTAATTTTTAAAAAACACTTAGTTTATTTTCTAGAGGAAAATAATGAAATAGACAAATTTATTGCATTAAATAATAAATATAATATTGATTTGGTTATTTTAGATTTATTAAAATATAAAAGAGGTTATATAGAAAATATAAAAAAAACTTTAAACAAAAAAATTATTAGTCTGCATGAGTTTGATAATTATTCCATTTATTCAGATTTATCAATTAACTATAATTTTCGTAAAAGATTTATAAATGAATCAAATAAAAGATTATTAGGTAGTAAATATATAATTTTCAGAAAAAATATTGAAAACTATGGTAACAATTCAAATGAAAATTATATTTTTGTCTTTTTTGGGGGATCAGACCCTAAAAATTTAACTAAATTTTTTATTGATAATATAGTAAAAATTAATCCAATGAAAAAATTTTTAATTAAAGTTGGTTCCTTTTCCAAATTTACTAATAAAAATTATAATCTTAAAAATATTGTTTTTTGCAAAGAAGAGGATGAAATTTTTGACCTAATCTCTCGTTCAAAGTGTGTGGTAGTTTCTGGTGGGAATGTAATGTACGAAAGTATATTTTTTAAGAAAAAGACATTAGTTTTAGCTCAAAATAAACATCAAGCAAAGTTTGCAAAAATAGGTGAAGATTTAGGTTATAATGAATTTTTTGGGTGTATGCCAAATGTTAATATTGAATTGTTAAACGAAAGAATAAATAATCCTAAAATTTATAAAAATGAAACTAAAATTGACCATAAAGGTAAATTGAGGATCAAGAATAAGATTGAGAAGTTGATTTTACAATGAGAATTCTTTTAACCGGTGCAAATGGATTTATAGGCAAGAATATTAATTCTTTTATATGCAAAGATTGTGAAGTTATAAAATGTTCTAGGAGTTCAAATTATAATATAAATGATATTCAAAGTCTATTGACATTAGATGATATAGATGTCGTAATTCATTCAGCTGCTTTAATTGGCGCTAATTCTCATAATGACCCATATAAATATTTTGATTTTAACTTAAAAAGTACATTAAACATTTCTGAGTTTTGTAGAATTAAAAAAGTAAAGAAATTGATATACTTAAACACTTACACTTATGGACAGAATCCTAAGAATCCAATTAACGAAGATCATCATGTTTGCCCTCATTCTCCTTATGCTAAAAGTAAACAAATTGCTGAAAAATTATTGTTTGATTATGCTGAAAATTATACAAATGTAATTTCGCTTAGAATTTTTAATTTGTTTGGCTTTGAACAACCAAAAGAATTTTTAATACCAAGTATTTTAGAACAAATTGAAGAAAGTGATAAAATTTATGTCAATGATATAAGGCTAAAAAGAGATTATCTATATATAAAAGATCTAGTAAGGTTAATTGCAATAATTGTTAATGATAGTTCTCTTAACAAATCTGAAATTTTTAATGTCGGTTCTGGAAAAAGTTATGGTGTTCTTGATATAATAGCCATAATGAATGATTATTATAAAAAAAATATAAAAGTTATTAACAAAAATGTTTCTGGACCTAAAGACATCTTAGATTGTTATGCAGATATTTCTAAGATTAAAAATTACTTTAATTGGGATTGTAAATTTTCTTTTGAAAGTGGTTTAATAGACTATGCCAAAATGTTAGAAAAGTAATTAACTAACTTCATATTCAAATGAGCAATACTTGAACTAAATAAAAACACAAGAAAGAATTTCTTTATTTAATAAGATCTACAATCTAACCTTATTATTAAAAAAGTTTTCACGAAGATCATAGATGGTCTTTAAGATGGTGACCTCGACAGGACTCGAACCTGTTACCTCAAGATTAGGAATCTTGCGCTCTATCCAGATGAGCTACGAGGCCACTCATTTAATCTAATATCATATAAAGATTAATTTTCAATTATTAGATAATTTTAATAAATTATAAATATATCCTAGAAAGTTAATAGAAAATTCTTAATATTAACAAATAAGTCAATATAGGAGATTCATTAATGAATATCGATCTAGGGTTAAAAGATAAAGTAGCCGTTGTAACTGGAGCCGGTGGAGGAATAGGACGTGAAATAGCCCTTGCTCTTGCAAAAGAGGGAGTTTCAATTGTTGTAAATGATATAGGTGTTTCATTAACTGGCGAGGGTGGATCTGAATCTCCAGCACAAGAAACTGTTGGATTAATCACTCAAAAAGGTGGGAAAGCTATAATTAGTAATGATAGTGTTTCTTCATGGGATAGCGCACAACTAATAATTAAAAAAGCATTAGATACTTATGGTAGATTAGATATTGTTATAAATAACGCTGGCATTTTAAGAGATACGATTTTCCATAAGATGGAACCCTCAGATTGGAATGACGTAATAAGTGTTCATTTAAATGGTAGCTTTTATGTAAGCAGGGCTGCTGCTCCATATTTTAGAGAACAAAATTCAGGAGCCTATGTACATATGACAAGTACATCGGGACTAATAGGAAATTTTGGTCAGGCAAATTACTCAGCTGCAAAATTAGGAATTGCTGGACTATCAAAATCAATTTCCCTAGATATGAGTAGATTTAATGTTAGATCAAATTGTATTGCACCTTTTGCCTGGAGTAGAATGACCAATTCTATACCTTCAAATACTGATGCTGAGAAAGAGAGAGTTGAAAGACTAAGGAAAATGACCCCTGAAACCAATGCCCCTTTAGCTGTTTTTTTAGCCTCAGAGGCCGCTAAAAGTGTAAGTGGACAAATCTTCAGTGCAAGATTGAATGAATTATTTATTTATAATCAAAATAGACCTATAAAAAGTGTTCATTCCGAATTAGGGTGGACACCACAACAAATTGCCGAAAGAGCTCTTCCCTCATTTAAAAATTCAATGACACCTAATGAAAGAAGTGGCGATGTTTTCAGCTGGGATCCAATTTAAGATAAGTCTAAAAGTTTGATTATATCTTTCATATTTTTAACGGTGTGAGTTGCTCCAAGTTTTTTAATATCCTTATTAGTATAACCGCCTTCAACTACAATTGATTTTATGTTAGCTGCTTTAGCTGCATCAATATCATTTGATGTATCACCAACCATATAAAACATTTTGTTTTTTGTTTTAAAACCTTCCATTGCTAATAATAACATATTGGGCTTTGGTTTTAACGGAATATTATCTCTTGCCCCAACAATTGTGGTAAAAAATTTATTTAAATTCATTTCTTTAATTAATTTTTCAGTTACGAATTGTCTTTTATTCGTACAAATACCCATTAATATTTTTTGTTCATAAAAAAAATTAAGAGTATCTATTACTCCAGGCATTAATGTACTATATTTGTAAGGCTGTTCTGAATAGTTTTGCCTATAACTTTTAAAAATCACTTCATATAAACTTTCATCTCCACCGCAAAAATCAACTACTTTTTTTGACAAAGATAACATACCTTCACCAACAAAAGTCTGTAGTTTTTCCTCAGAGATATTTTTTAAATTATATTTAGTTAAAGTTTTATTTATTGCATGGTGCATATCAGGAACTGAATGAACTAAGGTACCATCTAAATCAAAAATAAAATTAAAATTTATTTTTTTCATATTTTAAATTTTATGACGAAGAGCTTTAATATTTTTTGAATAACTCTCTACACCATTACCATTAAAAACGGCAGATCCTGCAACAATTACATTTGCGCCTGCATCAATTACCCTAGGTGCAACCATCCTATTAACTCCACCATCGACCTGTATCTTGATAGGTTTATCGTTTACTAACTCTCTAACTAATTTAATTTTATTCAGAGATGATTCTATAAACACTTGACCTCCAAAACCTGGATTAACCGTCATTACAAGAATAAGATCTAATTTATCTAACAAAAACTCTAGTCCTGAAATAGACGTAGCAGGATTAATAGAAACACCAGCTTTACATCCTAATTCACGAATACGATTCAAAGTTCTATCTAAATGAGGAGTAACTTCTTTATGAACAGTTATTATATTAACTCCAGCATTAACATATTCTTCTAGAAGATCATCTGGATTAGTAACCATTAGATGTGCATCGAAAGGTTTTTTAGAATAATCTCTTATAGATTTGATAATTGGAGGACCAAATGTAAGATTTGGCACGAAATGACCGTCCATAATATCCAAATGTATCCAATCTGCCCCTGCTTTATCAATAGCTTTAATTTCTTCAGCTAAACATGAGAAATTTGATGATAATATTGACGGTGCTATTAACACTTCGGTCATACAAATATTTCCCTTTTATTTCAAAAAACTTAGAGTTATTTTTTAAATTGTCTTTCCTATTGCTACTGCAGTATCTGACATTCTATTAGAAAAACCCCACTCATTATCATACCAACTTAATACTCTAACAAATGTATTGTCCATTACTTTTGTCTGATCCATGTGAAATATAGAAGAACGTGAATCATGATTAAAATCACTTGATACAAGCGGTTCATTAGTAAAGCCAAGAATGTTTTTTAGTGCTCCATTAGCGGATTCTTTTATAATGTTGTTAATTTCAACTACTGAAGTTGATTTGGCAGCGTTAAACTTAAAATCAACAACTGATACATTTTGAGTAGGAACCCTTACTGAAACTCCATCTAACTTTCCATTTAATTCTGGTAAAACCAATCCAACTGCTTTAGCTGCGCCAGTAGAGGTTGGTATCATGTTGCCAGCAGCGGCTCTTGACCTATAAAGATCAGAATGCATTGTATCCAATGTTGGTTGATCACCTGTATAAGAATGAATTGTTGTCATAAAACCTTGATCTATACCTACCCCATTATTTAGTGCCATAGCAATAGGCGCTAGACAGTTTGTAGTACATGAAGCGTTTGATATAACAAGATGATCTTTAGATATTTTTTGATGATTTACCCCATATACAACGGTAAGATCCACACCACTAGCTGGAGCAGAAACAAGCACCCGCTTTGCACCAGCCTCAAGATGCATAAAAGCTTTTTCTCGACTGGCAAATATACCAGTACACTCCATTGCAATATCAACATCAAGTTCTTTCCAAGGCAAATCTTTTGGATTTCTTATAGAAGTGACTTTTATAGGACCTTGCCCTACATCTAAATTGTTACCAACAATATTAACGTCTGCTGGAAACTTTCCATGAACACTATCGTATCTTAATAAATGAGCATTTGTTTCTACAGGACCTAAGTCATTTATACCAACTACAATGATATCATTACGCCCTGACTCAATAATAGCCCTTAAAATATTTCGTCCTATTCTTCCAAATCCATTAATAGCAACCCTTACTGACATTATTTTTCCTTTCTAAATTTATAAATTACTTATTTATTACTTAATACTGATATTGCTGGTAATTCTATACCCTCAAGCCATTCTAGAAAAGCTCCCCCAGCTGAGGAAACATATGTAAAATCATCGACAACATTAGCGTTGTTTAAAGCAGAAGCTGTATCACCACCACCAGCTACAGTAATTAAGTTTTTATTTAACGTTAATTTAGCCGCCTCCCTAGCAAGCTTGAAAGTTCCTTCACCAAATGGTGTTGTTTCAAAGGCACCAACTGGACCATTCCAGAGTAAAGTACTAACATTTTGAAACATAGAACTTATTTTTTTTATCGTTTTTGGGCCAATATCTAAAGCCATCATTTCTGATGGAACCGCATTAGAAGGCACTATTTCAATTTCTGCATTATTTTCAAATTTCTTTGAAACAACTAGGTCTTCAGGGAGAATTATCTGACAGTTATTTAGCTCACTTTTTTTCAAAATAGATTTTGCAATATCAATACAGTCTTTTTCGTAAAGGCTTCTCCCCATATTGAAGCCCTGCGCAAAAAGAAAAGTATTTGCCATTGCTCCACCAATAACCAAATAATCCATTTTAGTTAACAAATATTCTATTATGTTAATTTTTGATGATATTTTAGCACCACCAACCAGTGCTGCAACTGGTTTAATTGGAGAGTTCAGCACAGAAGTTAGTGCTTTTACTTCCTCATCAAATAATAATCCAGAAAAGGATGGAAGAAATTTTGTTATTGCGTGTAAACTTGCATGAGTTCTATGTGAACAAGAAAAGGCGTCATTCACAAAAACATCACACCCCTTAGATAATTCATTTGCAAAATCATAGTCATTTTTAATCTCACTTTCATGAAATCGTAAATTTTCTAATAATAAAATTTCTCCTTGTTCTAGTGTGTTCTTTTGCTTCAAAGCTTCGTCACCAATACAAGATGAATTAAAATGAACTTTTGTTTTGGTAATTTTAGATAAAACGTTCACTAATGGCTTAAGAGAAAAATTCTCATCAAATTTTCCTTTTGGTCTGCCTAAATGACTACAAATAACTAGTTTCGATTTATTTTCTAACAAATAATTGATTGTAGGCATTAACCTTGTAAGCCTGGTAAGATCTTGAATAATACCATTAACAATTGGAATATTTAAGTCAGCTCTTAAAATAACAACCTTATTACTTATATCTTCATTAACTATACTTTTAATGTTACTAGACATTTAAAAAATTCACTTTTTTTATTACACTAATTTAATAATAATTTTGCAGAATCAATTATAGATTTACTAGTAATATTAAAATGATTGTATAAGTCCGAAGCTGGTCCAGACGCCCCAAAACTTTTCATACCAATAAAGATTCCATTTTCACCTATATACTTACTCCATCCCATTTCAGAAGCAGCCTCAATAGCTATACGTGGGCAATTTCCTAAAACTTGATTTTTATATTCTTCACCTTGTCTATCAAATAATTCCCAGCAAGGAAGCGAAACAACTGAAGCTTTAATACCTTCTTTAAACATTATTTCATAAGCTTCCATAGCTATTTCTATTTCAGATCCAGTGGCTATCAGAGTAATATCTCTATCTTTTGAAATATTATTTAGAATATATCCACCATTAGAAACCAAATTTTTATTAGTTTTTTCAGATCTATAAGATTTCAAACCTTGTCTTGACAAAGCCAATACAGTTGGCCCATTAGTTTTGAGCGCAACATCCCAAGCCTCTGCAGTTTCAACAATATCTGCTGGCCTTATCAAATTTAAATTAGGAGTTGCTCTTAAAATCGCTAAATGTTCAATTGGTTGATGAGTTGGCCCATCTTCACCAAGACCAATCGAATCATGAGTTAATACATAAATCACTCTTAAAGACATTAACGCAGATAGTCTTATGGATGCTCTCATATAATCACTAAAAACTAAAAATGTTCCTCCATAAGGAATAAAACCTTTATGTAACGCGACACCATTCATAATAGAGCCCATAGCATGCTCTCTTATTCCATAATGAATGTAATTTCCTGAAAACTTACCTGAGGTAATTGTTTTCATTTCACTAGTTTTAGTTAAATTTGAGCCAGTTAAATCTGCAGATCCACCTAGTGTGTTTACAATAGTTTTATTTATAACTTCTAAAGCTTTTTGACTAGCTTGCCTTGTAGCAAGTTTAGGCAAATCTTTTTTCATTTGTTTAATAAATGAATTCATTTTTCTTTGATAAGAATTAGGAATATTTCCTTCAATAAACATTTGGAATCTTTTACTCCTGGTACTTTCTTGTAATTTTTTTTCCCACACTTTAAAAAGTTCTTTTGATCTTTGTGTAGTTTTTTTCCACTCTGTTAATATTTCTGACGGTATCTCAAATGGATTATTTGACCATCCCAATGCCTTTCTTGCTGCAGCTATTTCATCAGCACCAAGAGGTGCACCATGAGTTTTAGCTGTCCCAGCCAAATTAGGTGCACCATATCCAATCTTAGTTTTACATGCAATCAATGATGGTTTTCTTGATTTTTTTGCATTGATAATAGCTGCACTAATATCAGCATGATTATGACCATCTATAATTTGAGTATGCCAACCTGCTGCTTTAAATCTAGTTATTTGATTTGAGGAATTAGATAAATCAGTAGATCCATCAATTGAAATTTTATTGTCATCCCAGAAAACAATTAACTTTGATAACTTAAGATGACCAGAAAACTCAATGGCTTCATGGCTAATACCCTCTTGTAGACAACCATCCCCAGCAATAACATAAGTGAAATGATTAACTAAATTATTACCAAACCTAGATGCCATTAACTTTTCACTTAAAGCCATTCCAACTGCAGTTGCAAGACCTTGCCCTAATGGTCCAGTTGTAGTCTCTATACCATCTGCATGACCAAATTCTGGGTGCCCAGCAGTATTATAATTTAACTGTCTGAAATTTTTTATGTTTTCTATTGGCATATCTTTATAGCCTAAAAGATAATGAAGTGAATATAATAACATTGATCCATGACCAGCAGATAAAACAAATCTATCTCTATCTGGCCAATCTGGTTTATCTGGGCAAATATTAATAAAATCTTTGAAAAGAACAGTAGCAACATCTGCCATACCCATAGGCATTCCTGGATGACCTGAATTGGCAGCCTGCACTGCATCCATAGATAAAAATCTTATTGCATCAGCCATTTTAGAGGACATATTATTATTTGATCTTATGTGTCCTTGCATAAAAACACTCCTGAAAAATTAGTATAAAGAAATCAAATTTATCAATAACATTTATGTGAAAAAAATTACATAGAAGTTTACAAAAAAATTACAAACTTGAATATGATTTTTTATATTCTAAAACTTCTTCTTTAGAACCAAAAATTAATGATGATCTTTGGTGTAATTCATTGACTTCTAGGTTTAAAATATTTTTATGTCCATCAGTAGCTACTCCGTTAGCTTGTTCTACCAGAAAAGCTATTGGATTTGCTTCATACGTTAAACGTAACCTTCCATTTTTATATTTTTCTCTGGTATCCGATGGATATAAAAAAATACCTCCTCGATTAAAAATTCTACTAGCATCTGCTACTAATGATCCAACCCACCTCATTCCAAAATTTTTCTTTCTCGATCCACTTTCTCCATTCTGGCATTCAGTAATATATTTTAATGTTGCGCTGTCCCAAAATCTTCTGTAAGCAGCATTTATTGCAAATTCAGCAGTTGTTTCTGGTATGGTGATATTATCTTTCACTAGAATAAATTTACCTTCTATTTCGTCTAGTGCGAACAAAGATGTTCCAACCCCAACTGTAATAAATAAGGTTGTTTGTGGTCCATAAACAAAAAAACCTGATGATTTTTGATGACTTCCATTTTGAAAAAACGCTTTTTCTAAAGGTAAATTATTTTTAGACATTATCGAAAAAATAGTGCCTATTGAAACATTTACATCAATGTTACTTGACCCATCGAGTGGATCAGCGAAAACAATAAAATTATTATTATTTTTAAAATTGATATACCCTTCTTGCTCTTCGGAGGCATACCCTGCAGCAGGAGATTTTTCTAGAAAACTAATCAAAATTTCATCTGAAATTACATCTAATGGTTTTTGAATATCACCATCTGAATTTAATTTTCTATCATTATTTGAGAAACTATCCTGAAATTTGATACTTCTTATATTATTAGATATTTTAATTGCAGCATCAGCTAATGATTTGATGATTGATGAAATCTCTTCTTCTTTAGAATTTTTTATTAAATAATTTTCTAGATCCATTTTTAATTCTTCTAATACAATATTGAAACTAAATTAAAACGTATGTAAGTTTGTTTAAGATAATAAATTTTTCTTGGTTTGTGAATGCTTTATAAAAAACTTAATTTGCCAATTAACCTGCCACTAACAAACTATGAAGAATTTGAAGAAAATAAATTTGTCGAAGATGTTGTTAATAAGATAATTAAGTCTAGTAAGATTGGAGAAAAATTAAGTATATCACTATTTAAGGAATTTTTTGAAAACAATCTCTCTGAAATTACAAACCAAAAATTAATTTTTATATATCAAGAAATAATCCCAATTATTTTTCAAAATAAAAATAAAAATGAAGGATTATATCAACTTTTGAGATTTATTAATCAAATAAATTCAAATATAGATTATTTAGATAGGGTTAAAAATTCACCGTTCACTTATAAAAATCTAGCTAAAGTTTTGTTGTTTTCTGGATATGTAACAAACATACTTTCTAGAGATCAAAAATTGCTTGAAGTTATTCAACCTGAATATGCAATAAGATTAAATGGTAATATATCTTATTATAAAAATTTATTTGAAAAAATAAATTTCAATAGTTTAGATACTGAAACAATGTTAAACACATTAAGAAAGCAACATAGATTACTCAAATTTCAAATATTGTATGCTTTAATAAATCAAGAAATTACTATTGATAGAGCTTCAACTGAATTTTCCAACTTAGCCCAAGCTACAATTGATTGCGTTTTACAAATTGTTAACCATCTCACTCAGAATAATTATAAGCTAGTTTGTGAGGATTTTTGCGTAATTGCTTATGGAAGGTTTGGAACTTTTAATATGACAGCTAATTCTGATCTAGACTTAGTTTTCATTTATGGTGATAAATTAAACCAGAAAATTTACATAGATTTTTTTCGAAACTTAATAAATATATTATCTACTAAAACATCAGAGGGTATTTTATACGAAGTCGATACAAAATTAAGACCTTCTAGGAATCGTGGCCCTGTTGCATGTACATACAAAAATTTCGATAACTATCATAACACTAAAGCTTATTCTTGGGAAAAAATAGCTCTAAAAAAAACACGTGTTATAACAGAAAATAAATTTAGTACAAAAGTTTCCCATCTTTTAAATACATTAAACTCTCGTACCATATCCGACAAAGAAGTGGCTCACGAAATTTTAAAAATGAGAATAAATATTAATGAAAATAAAAAAGAATCTGAGAAGTTAGACAAAAAAGATTTACCAAAATGGTTTGAAACAAAATATGTAGCTGGTGGTCAAAGAGATATTGAATTTTTAAAATTTTTTTATGAAAATAAATCTAGTATTATTGATCAACACGAAAAGGATAAAAAGCAACTCCTATTTAAAAGACTAGAAAATGTTTTTTTTAAATTAGACCAAGTAATTAATATTTGTTTTATGAAAGAAAAACAAGATAATTTGCCAAGTGCTGCTGTAAATTTATTAATAAACGAATTAGATGAAAAAGATCTTGGCTCATTGAAAGCGTTAGTCAGTCAAGGAAAAATAGATATTTATAATACTTTAAATAAAATTTTAGAATCTGAAATCACCCAATAAAAATACTTAATTTATGAAAATAAAAGAATAAAATAAATGATTAATTTTTAATCATTAATATTTTTTTGTCTTTTTGTGATTAATTATTAATCATTTATCTAAATCATAGGCAACTTATTCCATACAATCTTTAAAACAAATTAAATTCGAGAGATCTTGCTATCAATTAATTTTAACGGAGAATTATTATGACTAGTTTTATCAGGTTATTTATATTAACACCTGCACTAATTTTAAGTGCTGTCGGAGTAGCAAATGCAGCTCCAGACGCTGAAACAGCATACATTTTGAATTCCTTCTCTTTTCTAGTTCATGGCTTTTTGGTCATGTTGATGGCAGCAGGGTTTTGTATGTTAGAAACAGGTTTAGTTAGAGCAAAGAATGCTGTTGTTCAATGTGCCAAAAATATTGGATTATATTCAATAGCAGGCTTAATGTTTGCATTTGTAGGTTATAACCTAATGTACATGGATGTGTCTGGATGGATAGGTTCATTCGCGATCTGGAGTCCATCTGATGGTGAAACATTTGGTGGCGAAAACGATGCTACATACTCCTCTGGTTCAGATTGGTGGTTCCAAATGGTTTTCTGTGCAACTGCTGCTTCTATTGTTAGTGGTGCAGTAGCAGAAAGAGTTAAACTAAAAGCTTTTTTTGTATTTGTAGTCTTATTGTGTGGTTTTATTTATCCAATTCAAGGATCTTGGTCGTGGGGTGGAGGTTACTTAAGTGAAGCTGGTTTCTTAGACTTTGCTGGTTCTTCTATTGTTCATGGAGTTGGTGGTTGGGCAGCCTTAACAGGTGCAATAATTCTCGGCGCGAGAAAAGGTAAATATTCAGAAGATGGAAGCATTAACCCTATGCCTGGGTCTAATTTACCTTTAGCGACTTTAGGTACTTTTATATTATGGTTTGGCTGGTTTGGTTTTAACGGTGGTTCTCAATTAGCTATGGGATCTGGTGCTGATGTAGTAGCTATATCAAACATTTACATTAACACAAACCTAGCCGCAGCTGGTGGTGTAGTGGTAGCACTTATTTTAACAATGTTGTTTTACAAGAAAACTGATTTAACGATGGCATTAAACGGTGCTCTTGGCGGATTAGTTGCAATTACAGCTGAACCACTTGCTCCATCTCCAATGCTTGCAATATTTATTGGTGCAGTTGGTGGTTTAATTGTTGTACTTACTATACCTATGTTAGATAAATTTAAAATAGACGATGTAGTTGGTGCAATACCAGTTCATTTATTTGCTGGAATTTGGGGAACAATTGCTGTGATTTTCTCAAACTCTGATGCAACAATTGGCGCCCAACTTTATGGAATATTTGCTATAGGTGCTTTTACAATCATCGCATCAACTGTAGTTTGGTACATTATCAAATTCACTATAGGCATAAGAGTTACAGAAGAAGAAGAACTTGAAGGCGTTGATTTAGCAGAGATTGGTATGGAAGCTTATCCAGATTTTAAGAAATAAATTAGGCTAAAAAACATTCGAAGGGGAGCTATGCTCCCCTTTTTTATATTCCAAGTGACCCGTAGCTTTGAGCTATTCTTCTAACTGCTACAATCATAGCTGCTGTTCTTAAATCAGGGATCTCACTATGTTTGTTCCAAACGTCACTAATAACTTTATAAGTTTCCAACATGGTATCTTCTAAACCAGAACGAACCAAGTCTATTTCTGATGACCCTTTAATAGATTTTAACTTAAAATCGGTTGGAAAAGTTTTTCCTGTCATATTTTCAATTCCTTGAATTAAATTAGAAACCTGATTTTCTTGGGCTCTTTTTTGTAATCTTCCTAGTCTAATTCTGCTTAAATTCTTAATCCATTCAAAATAACTTACTGTAACTCCACCAGCATTTGCATATAGATCTGGTATAATTACAATACCTTTTTTGTTAAGTATTTCGTCAGCAGCTGCGGAAACAGGACCATTGGCTGCTTCAACAATGAGTTTTGCTTTAATTCGGTCTGCATTTTTTTCATCTATAACTAGTTCCATTGCTGCAGGAATTAAAATATCTGCTTCTTCTTCCAAAATTTCTGGCCCAGACTCCACAAAACCCTTGAAACCTTTTATAGTACCTTTTTCAATTATATGATTTTTTAATGATGATATATCAATACCATTCTTGTCTACAACTGAACCATCACGTTCTATAACATGCGTAATTATAGCTCCATCTTCGATAGATAAAAAATAAGCAGCATAATAGCCCACATTTCCAAGACCTTGAACTATTATCTTTTTTCCTTTTAATCCTGGGGTTAAACCAGTTTTTTGTACATCAATTTCATTTTGGAAAAGTGCTTTAAGCGCTAGTTTAACACCTCTTCCAGTTGCTTCGGTTCTTCCAGAAATTCCTCCTTTATTTACGGGTTTTCCAGTAACACAAGCCCAAGCATTTAGGTCAGTTGGATTTAGTCGACGATATTCATCAGCCATCCATGCCATTTCACGTTCTCCAGTTCCAACATCTGGGGCTGGAACATTTTGAGATGGATGTATTAAATCTCTTTTGGCTAATTCTTGAGTAAAACGTCTTGTAATTCTTTCTAGTTCTTCTGGTTTCCACTTTTTTATGTCAATTAAAAGTCCTCCTTTTGATCCACCAAAGGGAACCTCTACCAAAGCACATTTATATGTCATTAATGCAGCTAAAGCTTCTACCTCTGCCTGGTCTACAGCTAGATCATATCTTATACCACCTTTAACTGGTTCAAAATGATCAGAGTGAACTGAACGATAACCAACAAATGTAAATACTGTACCCCTAAGTCTAACTCCAAATCGAACTACATATGTGGCATTTGCCATCATAATTTGATTTGATAATTCTTCTGAGAATGTTTCACTTCCATAAATTTTTTGAATATATTGAGTTGCTTTTTTAAAATTAATCTCAATAGAATTTAGAAATACGTCACTAGCCATGATTCTTTCAACCCTCTTAGGATTGCCCCCTTATAGAATTTTATACTTTTAACAATTTTTAATAAATAACATTTACACAAAAAACAAAAAGAGGAAAGGAGTACATAATGTCTATTTTAAACTTGAAAAAATTTATATTTTATTCATCTTAGAAATTAAGAAACAAATAAAACGTTACTTCACATTAATAGGTCAAAAATGTTCTCAAATCTCAAAACTGCTTTTCAAAATATTACATCAAATGATAAAAATGAAGATGAATATGAAGGAGAAGATATACAAGCAGTTATAATATTGCTATTAGAAGCATGCCAAATTGATGGAGATACTGGTAAAATTGAGCTTGAATATATAAAGAAATTATTAATTAATAAATTTAATTTTACTCCAGACCAAGCTGAAAAAAATTTACTTGAAGCTCTAGAAAAAAGTGATGAGAGAATAGAAATTTTTTCTCAAATAAAAATTATTTTAAATGAAATGAATCACGAAGAAAGAATTGATGTTATTGAAATGATGTGGGGAGTAATTCTTTCAGATGGTATAGTTGACGACTTTGAAGCTAATTTAATGAGGCGAATGAATGGATTACTTTATGTGTCTGGGAAAGAAAGCGCTCTAGCAAAACAAAGAGCTTTAAATCAAGTTTTATAAATTTATAGGGTCTAAAATTATATGTTTTTTCATTCAATGAATTTTTCAATCGGCGAAGATAATGAAGCTTTAAGAGAAGCAGTTTTTAAATTTGCACAAAAAGAAGTAGCTCCTCTTGCTGATAAAATAGATAAAGAAAACTCCTTTCCAAATCAACTATGGAAGAAACTTGGTGAATTAGGACTTCTAGGCATCACTGCTGATACAAAATATGGTGGAAGTGAAATGAGTTACTTAGCTCACTGTATAGCTATGGAAGAAATAAGTAGAGCAAGTGCTTCAGTTGGCCTGTCTTATGGAGCCTTTTCTAATTTATGTGTTAACCAAATAAATAGGAATGGTAGCGAAGAACAAAAAGAAAAATATTTGCCAAGCTTATGTAAGGGTGAAAAAGTTGGTGCTCTTGCAATGAGTGAAACAGGATCCGGGTCAGATGTTGTATCTATGACACTCCATGCTGAAAAACTAGGAAATAATACTTATTTATTAAATGGATCAAAAATGTGGATTACTAATGGACCCGATGCTGATACCTTAATTGTATATGCTAAAACTGACCCTAAGGGCGGATCAAAGGGTATCACAGCATTCATAATTGAAAAAACAATGACAGGATTTTCTACTGGTAAAAAAATAGATAAATTAGGGATGAGGGGATCAAATACGGCAGAGCTTATTTTTGAAAATTGTCCTGTCCCAGAAGAAAATATTTTGGGTGAAGAGGGGAAAGGAGCTTCTATTTTAATGAGTGGCCTGGACTATGAGAGGGTTGTTCTTGCCGCAGGTCCTTTGGGTATAATGGCAGCCGCAATGGATACCGTAGTTCCTTACATTCATCAAAGAAAACAATTTGGAAAATCAATTGGTGAATTTCAAATCATGCAAGGTAAAATAGCCGATATGTATACCACTATGAATGCATGTAGGTCCTATGTATACGAAGTAGCAAAAGCTTGTGACAGAGGGGAAACAACTAGGAAAGATGCTGCTGGTTGTATTTTATATGCTGCAGAAAAAGCAACTCAATTATCTTTAGAAGCAATACAAGCGTTAGGTGGTAATGGATACACTAATGATTTTCCTGTAGCCAGACTTCTTAGAGATGCAAAGTTATATGAAATTGGAGCTGGTACTTCTGAAATAAGAAGAATGTTAATTGGTAGAGAGCTGTTCTTGGAAACATCACAATGACGGTATTAAAATCAAAAGTGGACTCTAAAGATATAAAGTTTATTAAAAACCAGAAACAACTTTCTGTTGATTATAAACTTACACATGAAGCAGTTGAAATTGCCATGAATGGTGGTGGTAAAGAATTAAATGACCGTCATCAAAAACGTGGAAAAATGCTACCAAGGCATAGGGTATCTAAGCTTTTAGATCCTGGAAGTGCTTTTTTAGAGGTAGGATTAACTGCAGGATATAACATGTACAATAATGAGTGTCCTTCAGGAGGAATAATAACAGGAGTTGGGAAAGTTCATAACCGTGATGTTATGGTCATTTGTAATGATTCAACTGTTAAAGGAGGTACATATTATCCAATAACAGTAAAGAAACATTTACGAGCACAAGAAATTGCTCTTGAAAACAATTTGCCTTGTATTTATTTGGTAGATTCTGGAGGGGCAAATTTACCAAATCAAGATGAAGTTTTTGCTGACAAGGAACATTTTGGAAGAATTTTTTTTAATCAAGCAAACATGTCATCTAAAAAAATACCTCAAATAGCAGTTGTTCTAGGAAGTTGTACAGCAGGTGGTGCGTATGTTCCTGCGATGTCTGATGAAACTATAATTGTAAAAAATCAAGGTACAATATTTTTAGCTGGACCACCTTTAGTACAAGCTGCAACTGGAGAAATTACTGACTCTGAAAGTCTTGGCGGAGGAGAAGTTCACACAAAAATATCTGGTGTTGCTGACTATCTTGCTGAAAATGACGAGCATGCCCTTACTTTAGCTAGACAGTGTATTAAAAATTTAAATTCAAACAATAAAATCTCTAGAAACATTCCCTCTTTTGAAGAACCATTATTTAACCAGAACGAACTAACTGGCATAGTTCCAGCGGATCCAAAAGAAACATTTGACGTCAGAGAAATAATTATGAGGATAGTTGACGGATCTAATTTTGACGAATTTAAGAAAAATTTTGGCACAACTTTAGTTACTGGATTTGCAAAATTAAAAGGTGATTTATGCGGAATTATAGCGAATAATGGAGTTTTATTTTCAGATAGTTCATTGAAAGGCACTCACTTTATAGAACTATGTAGTCAAAGAAAAATACCTTTAATTTTTTTACAAAATATCACTGGTTTTATGGTAGGCGAAAAAGCTGAACATGGTGGAATAGCAAAAAATGGTGCTAAACTTGTAAACGCTGTAGCAACAACAAAAGTACCAAAAATAACATTGTTAATTGGTGGAAGTTTTGGTGCTGGTAACTATGGAATGTGTGGAAGAGCCTTTGCTCCAAGATTTCTATGGACTTGGCCTTGCTCAAGAATTTCTGTGATGGGAGGAGAACAAGCTGCAAGTGTTCTAGCCTCTCTGAAAAAAAGAAATATTCTCAAAGAAAAAGGAAAATGGAATAAAAATATTGAAAGCACATTTAAAAAACCCATTTTAGAACAATTTAAAAATCAATCTCACCCTCTATATGCCTCTGCTAGATTATGGGATGATGGAATAATAGATCCAAAAAAATCAAGAGATATATTATCTGCCAGTCTAAAAATCACTTTAAATAAAGAAATCGAAGATACTAATTTTGGTATTTTTAGAATGTAACCAATACGATGATGCTTAAAAAAAAGATAAAAAAATTATTAATTGCAAATCGTGGCGAAATTGCATGTAAGATAATAAAATGTGCAAAAAATCTTAACATACCAACAGTTGCTATATATTCAAATGAAGATGCTAACAGCTTACATGTCCAACTAGCTGACGAAGCAGTAAATATTCCTGGGTCTCTAGTTTCAGAAACATACATGAATGGGTCAGCAATAATTAATATATGCAAAAAATATAAAGCTAACGCAATTCACCCAGGATATGGATTGTTATCTGAAAACGCAGAATTTGTTAAAATGGTTGAAAAAAATAAACTGATTTTTATAGGTCCTAAAAGTACAATTATTAAAAACATGGGAGAAAAAGATAAAGCAAAGCTTATAATGGAAAAAGCCGGCGTCCCAGTTATCCCAGGGTACCATGGTAACAATCAAGATAAGAATTTCCTTAGAAAAAACGCCAATGAAATTGGTTACCCAGTTCTAATCAAAGCAAGATCTGGTGGAGGCGGAAGAGGCATGAGAGTTGTACAAAATAAAGAGAGTTTTTTTTCTGCTTTAGAGGAGGCTACAAGCGAAGCTAAAACAAACTTTAATGATAAAAATATTTTGATTGAAAAATATATACCTAAAGCTCGTCATATTGAAGTGCAAGTTTTTTCTGATCAACATGGAAATGTTGTACATCTTTTTGACAGAGATTGTACGTTACAAAGAAGACAACAGAAAATTATTGAAGAAGCACCTTCACCAAAACTCAGTGAGGATATTCGCAAATTTTTAGGTAACTTAGCTGTAAACGCATTGAAGTCTATAGACTATCAAGGAGCTGGTACAATAGAATTTATTGCAGACATCACTGATGGCCTAAATAAAAATAAAATTTACTTCATGGAAATGAATACAAGAATTCAAGTAGAACATCCAGTAACAGAGAAAATTACATCAACTAATCTAATTGAATGGCAATTACATATAGCTAATGGTCTAAAACTTCCTAAGTCACAAAATGAAATATATTTAAATGGCTGGTCTGTAGAAGCCAGACTCTATGCTGAAGATATAAATAAAAACTTTCTTCCACAAAGTGGTCATCTTCAACATTTAAAATTTCCTAAAATTTCTGATCATCCCAATTGCATTATAGATACAGGCAATAAAAAAGGAGATTTTATAAGCCCTTATTATGATCCAATGATTGCAAAAATAATTTCACATGGCAAAAACAGAAAGGAGGCAATAAATCATCTCAGAAATTGTTTATTTGACATAGAAGTTGCAGGTATAACAACTAATTTAAACTTATTAGAAAAATTATTAAAAAATAATCACTTTAGAGAAGGAGATATTTACACAAAGTTTGTAGAAAACAACATTGAACAATTTATGGTTAAAGATATTGAACCTCAACTTAAAGCTTTAGCATCATTAATAATTTTTAATAATCTGACACCTTCACAACAAAATTATTGGTATAATTGGAAACCAACTACTTATCCAATAAATATAACTATAGGTCAGAAAGTAACATCTTTTTTCGTTACTAAAACTAGTAATAAGAATTTTGAAGTTGCATTTAATAATCAAGATTTTTATTTCTCTTCTGTTTCGTTTCACGATTCAACTTTAAAAGCGAAGACAAAAAACAAAAACTTTGAAGTAAAGTTTTATGTTTTTAAAGATAAATCATCAGGTAATAAAAATTTTACCATTTTTAGTGATGAAAATACATTTGATGCTGTCTTAAAGAATTCTTTAACTCAAGATTCAGTTGAACAGAGTAAATTTGAAGATAGTGTTTTTGCTCCTATGCATGGAATAATAAAAATTAATAATTTAAAAATAAAAAACAGGGTTAAAAAGGGCGATGTATTATTGAAATTAGAAGCTATGAAAATGGAATATTCCCTAATTGCCCCACGAGACGGAATCATTAAAGAGATTTTTTGTAAAAATGGTGAACAGGTCACTGAAAATTCCAAACTCTTAAATTTAGAAAAAATAAAATAATAGGTGCTTATTTGAGGAATTTAGTAAATATTTTTGAAATGAGCCCAAGAGACGGGCTTCAAAACGAGAAAAAATTTATTTCAACTGATGAAAAAGTTTTTTTAATTGACCAACTGACTCAATGTGGTTTTAAAAAGATAGAGACATCTAGTTTTGTGAGTCACAAATGGGTCCCTCAACTGGCTGATGCAGCAGAAGTTTTTAGTAGAATTAATAGAAATAAAAACACTAAATACACTGCATTAACACCCAATGAAAGAGGTTTTAATGACGCCTTAAATGCTAATGTCGATGAAGTAGCAATTTTTACGGCAGCATCTGAGACATTTTGCAAAAAAAACACTAACTGCGACATTGAAACTAGTCTTAAACGATTTATTCCAATAACTGAAAAAGCTTCAAAATTAAATATACCTGTAAGAGGTTACATTAGTTGCGCAACTCACTGCCCTTATGAGAATTTTGTCAATCCTAAAATAGTAGGTCAAATTGCAAAAGATTTGTTTAAAATGGGGTGCTACGAAATTTCACTTGGTGATACGACCGGCAAAGGAACACCAGAACAAACACTAGAGGTAGTAAAAGAATGCTTAAAATATTTATCAGCAGATAAATTAGCTGGCCATTTTCATGATACTTATCAAAATGCGCTTGATAACATTAATGTCTGCTTAGAAAATGGTATAAAGACGTTTGACGCATCCGTAGGGGGATTAGGTGGCTGTCCATATTCACCAGGAGCAAAAGGAAATGTAGCAACTGAAAAAGTTAACAAATTACTATTATCTAAAGGTTACGAAACGAACCTTGATAGAGATAAATTAAAAGAATGTAGTGTAATTGCTCAGAAATTAATCTTAAACTGAAACCATGACTGAAATTAAAAAAAATTCGATAATATTACAGAATAAGGGCGGAGTATCTCACATTATTTTAAATCAACCTGATAAACATAATACTTTATCACCAATAATGATTGAAGAATTAAGTGATGCTTTTGAAAATCTATCAAAAGATGAAGATACTCGAGTGTTAATTTTGTCAGCCAATGGAAAATCTTTTTGTGCTGGAGGAGATTTAGATTGGATGAAAAAACAAATTTTTTCTGATAGATCAACTAGAATTAAAGAAGCAAAAAAATTAGCAATGCTTCTTTTTAAAATGTATAGTTTTCCAAAACCTTTAATTGCAAAAGTTGAAGGAAATGCTTTTGGGGGCGGCATTGGAATTATATCTGTATGTGATATAGCAGTATCTTTAGATAATATAAAATTAGCACTTACAGAAGCAAAGCTTGGCTTAATTCCAGCAACAATCAGTCCATATGTGGTTTTGAAAGTTGGATCGAGCAATGCCATAGACATCTTTACCAGTGCCCGCACATTTTCTCCTCAAGAAGGACAAAAAATTGGTTTGATAAAGTCATTTACTACGAGTGATAAAATAGATGACACTATAACAAACGAAATTTTACCCTTTTTAAAAAATGCGCCTGCTGCGTTATCTGCTTCAAAAAAACTAGTAAGAAATTTATCTGCAAAAATAGATGAAAATACAATTCGATTTACAGTTGAAGCTCTCGCAGATGTATGGGAAAATCCTGAGGCAATAGAAGGAATTAATGCTTTTTTTGAGAAGAGAAAACCAAATTGGTTAATGGAGAAGTAAATGGCAACGATTACAAAACAAGGCCAAAAGGGTAATTTAACTAAATTAGATCTAGATTACGAAGGCACTAAAGATGGAGAAGATCAAGTAAAGAACTACTTAGAAATTGTTCAACAAAAATTAGGCTTTATTCCAAATGTTCTTGCTGCTTTTGCAAAATTTCCAAAACAATTTGAAGGTTTTACTAAATTATATAATGCTTTGATGTTAGGTGAGTCTGGTTTAACAAAATTGGAAAGAGAAATGATTGCCGTTACGGTTTCTTCAGAAAATCATTGCTTTTATTGTTTAGTAGCTCATGGATCTGCAGTTAGAGAATTATCAAATGACCCTCAATTAGGAGAACGAATAGCTGCAAACTTCAGGTCTGCAGAATTGCCAAAAAGACAAGAGGAATTACTTAACTTTACAAAAAAATTAACAAAAGACCCATCCGAAATTGTTGAAAATGATAGAAAAAAATTAAGGGATGTTGGATATACAGATAGAGATATTTGGGACATTAGTGCAATTGTTGGTTTGTTTAATATGACCAACAGACTAGCTTCGGCAACCGAAATGGAACCAAATAATAATTATCATAATTTAGCAAGATAAGTTTATGGAATTCAATCTAAATCAAACTCAGTTATCTATTATTGATTCAGTGAATAATATTATGAAAAACTACAATGATGAGTATTGGCTTCAATGCGATAAAGAAAGTCAATTCCCCCAAAAGTTTTACGAAGAGGTAGCAAATGGAGGTTGGTTAGGCATTTGTATGCCTAAAGAGTTTGGAGGTAGTGATTTAGGTGTGAGTGAGGCATCAATTTTTATGCAAAAAATTTCAGAAACAGGTGGCGGCATGGCTGCCGCATCTTCAATACATATTAATATTTTTGGACCACACCCAATTGTAGTATATGGAAATAAAGAGCAAAAAGATAAGTGGTTACCACCATTGATTTTAGGAAAAGAAAAAACTTGCTTTGGGGTTACTGAACCAGATACAGGCTTAGATACTGGCAGATTAAAAACATTTGCAAAAAAAATAAACAATGGATATTTAGTTAATGGTCAGAAAATTTGGACATCTACTGCTAAAATAGCTGACAAAATACTTTTATTAGCCCGAACAAGTCCCATTGAAGAATGTAAAAAAAATACAGACGGTTTAACTTTGTTTTATACAAATTTAGATAGGGAAAAAATAGAAGTAAGAGAAATCTCCAAAATGGGCAGAGCAGCAGTTGATAGCAACCAAATATTTATAGATAATCTTGAAGTACCTGAATTTGACAGAATTGGTGAAGAAGGTAAGGGATTTAAATATATTCTAGACAGCCTTAACCCTGAGAGAATTCTTATTGCCGCAGAAGCTCTAGGAATAGGTAAAAATGCATTGTCAAGAGCAGTTAAGTACGCAAATGACAGAGTAGTTTTTAATAGACCTATTGGGAAAAATCAAAGTATACAACATCCATTAGCAGAAAATTGGATTGAATTAGAAGCTGCGGAACTACTAATTGCAAAAGCAGCTTATCAATACGATAAAGGTGAAAACGCAGGAGGAATGGCTAACGCAGCTAAATATTTTGCAGCTGAAGCTGGCTTTAAAGCAGCCATGCAAGCAGTCGTAACTTTGGGTGGTATGGGATATGCTAAAGAATATCATGTTGAGAGGTTATTGAGAGAATCTTTGATCCCCAAATTGGCTCCTGTTAGCGCTCAAATGATCTTAAATTATATCTCTGAACGTGTTCTTGGACTACCAAAATCTTATTAGTTGTTAGAAAGTAATATAATGATAGAAAAAAATAAAAATAACCATGCATTAAATGGGATTAAGATTTTAGACCTTACAAGAGTTCTTGGAGGACCTTACGCTACGCAAATACTTGCAGATCACGGAGCCGAGGTGATTAAGATAGAGTCAAGTATTGGTGATGAAGTTAGAGCTTGGGGACCACCTTTTATAAACGATATGGCTTCATATTTTATAAACGTTAATAGGAATAAGAAATCTATAGCAATAGATCTTACCAAACAAGAAGGTAGGGAAATAATTTTAGAACTTCTAAAAAACTCAGATATAGTTATTGAAAACTTCAAAACTGGTACAATGGAAAAATGGGGTTTGGGTTATGAGGAAGTTTTAAGAGAAAAATTTCCTAAATTAATTCACTGTAGAATTTCAGGATTTGGAGCTAAAGGTCCACTTGGTGGCGCACCAGGCTATGATGCAATAGTTCAAGCTATGACTGGTATGATGTCAGTAAATGGTCATGCTGACGCAGGCGATGTAAGAATTGGTGCTCCTGTAGTAGATATGGGAACTGGACTTTATTCAACAATAGGAATTTTAATGGCACTGCAAGAAAGAGAAAAATCTGGCTTAGGTCAGTTTTTGGATATGTCTCTTTATGATTCAGCACTTGCGTTAATGCACCCACATACTGGCAATTATTTTTTATCAAAAAAACCAGGTAAAGCTACTGGAAATGCACACCCAAATATTTCCCCATATGATAAATTCAAAACAGCAACTAATGAGATTTTTATGGGAATTGGAAACGATGCTGGTTTTATAAGACTCTGTAAAGCTCTAGATTTAGACTATCTTGCAAAAGATGAAAGATTTTTAACTAATGGTGATAGAGTAAAAAACAGAATAGAACTAACCAAATATTTAGAAGATGCTCTTAGTAAAGTAGATGGCGTTGAATTTTCAGAAAAACTATTGTCAGCAGGCATTCCTGCAGGGCCCGTAAGGAATATAGAGGAAGCTTTAAATCATCCTCAAACAAAAGAAAGAGAAATGACTATCTCAAAAGAGGATTACAAAGGTGTTTCTTCACCAATTAAGTTTAGTAGATCTAAAGCAGTAGGCGTTAAACATAAACCACCTGTTATTGGGGAACATACAAGAGAAGTCTTAAGAGAAAATGGTTATACAGAAGATGGAATTAATAGACTTTTTGAAAATGAAATTATTTTTGAAAATAAGTCTTAATTCAAATATATAGATCAATTAAAAAAATCTTTTCTACACCTAGAGAAGCTAAAGCAAAAGTGACTGCCCTACTTACTCCACCAGCACCTAACACTAAATTTGTTCCAGGAGTATTTTTACCAAAATGAAAATTATAAGTTTTCAAAAAGCCTGTATAGTCAGTATTCTGAGCTGTAATTTTTTTTTTGAATATAAGTGTATTTGCTGATCCAACATTTCTTGAGTTCTTAGATATATTATCTACATGATTAATTACTTTTTCTTTAAAAGGAAAGGTAATATTCACTCCTTTGAACCCTGCATCTTTTAATTCTTCTAACAAAACTATAAAATAATTTTCTTCTTTATCTTTCAAATCAAATAGTAAATATTCTAAGGAAATTTGAAATATTTTAGCAAGACGCGTATGAATATCGGGAGCATTTGAAGATGAAATATTGTTACCTATTAATCCAATTTTCATAATCTAAAGGACCTTTTGGATAAGACGCACGACTATTGTTCCAAACCATCTCTCTATCTGAACTCTAACGGGCACATAATCTTTGTTCCAATTTTTACCAAAAAATATTTTTATATCAGAAATCTTATCTTCACTTGGTTTCCATTTTGTTTTAAGTCTATGACCACCTATTGGAAAAACCCTCAATCCACATATCAGCACATTGCCTTTATATGATTTAGGTCTGTCATTTTCAATTGTGCTATTTCCAATCGTTTTAATTTTCAAATCATATCGCCTTCTGCCATCGAAAACTTTGAAGTTTTGGTCACAAGTATTTTCTTCATTAATTTTTTCAATAACTCTCATAAAGGCTGTTATTGGATCAATTACATTAACCAAACTTGACTTTTGAACTTCATGGTATTTTTTAAGATCTATAGTAGGAACATTTACATAACTTACAGTTTTATAATCGTTGACCCATGTAATATCTGTAGTCCGCTTTTTCTTATTAAATACTCCACCAGCTGAAAATTTATTTGGCAACCAAGTACCTTTGTTTTTTACTGATGACGATTTTAATACACCATTGTACTCATATAATGCGTCTAAAATACCAGCAGTTTGTGATTTAATATCAATATTTAAATTTTGAGGCGTTGATCTAAACAAAATTTCTGCTTTACCAACAATTAAATTTCCAAACTGAACCTCATAATAATAATTTTCTTGTTTGGAACTTGCTGAAAAATTAAATAAGGAAAAGATTGTTATAAAAATTAAAACATTTAAAAATTTATTCATTATCCACTTATCTTTATCTAACTGTTAACTGCTCTTTTTTAATTGCAAGAACAGAGGAAACAGTTGAAACACAAAAGGGCACACAAAAAGTAATTAAGATTTTAGTCCAATTTGTTAATGTCATTGTTCCTAAAAAAATATGATCCCCATGATTAATTATTGCTAAAATGATTCCTACTATCAAAGCCATTTTAAAAGCTCTAAGAAAAACATCTTTTCTAAATGCTATATGAAACATCAATTCCCCACCAAAAATTTATATTATTTGCAAAAAATAACATAATATACAAAACTCAAAATTGTAATAAATTTAAGATGTTTTTTAGTCTGGAGAAACAATGTTAATAAAAATTTTTGTAAGAACCTTCTCATCTACTGAAGATTGTGAATTATTCGAATCAATACTAGAAACTAGGTGGCCTAATTTACTTCAACAAGTAAAAGGAGTTAGGTTTAGAGCTATGAAAAATCCGCAAACACCCAATGTAAGTGTGGTCTTATGGGAGTTTCCTGATGCTGAATCAATGAAAAAAATTGATAAGTTAATTGAAGAAAATATAGCTAAATATGTTAAAACCTTATCACCTAAAACAATCCACTTTGTTGGAGGAGTTACCCAAGATTTTGGAGAAACAACTTTTTAATTACCAGTATCCATTGATAGCTTTTATTCTATCTTCAAAATATTTAATTTTGATGTCTACATTTTCACCTAAAATTTCAAATGATTTTTCTAAAACCTTTTCTATAGCGCTTATCATTGGTGCCATTTTATATAATCTATTATCCTTTGATATTGATACTATGACCACATAGTCTGAGTGTTTTGCTAATGGTGAAAAAGCATTATCTGTAAATGACAATGTTTTGATATTCAGTGTTTTAGCAGCTCTAATTAAACGAACAGTTTCTGTAGAATATGGAGTAGTAGAAAAAGCCACTAATAAATTTTTCTTACCCAAACGAGCAAGATCTTGAGCTGCAGATAAACCTGAGTCTGGCATCAGAAAAAAATTATCAAAAACCATCCTTCCCATATAATTCATGTATAACGCAAATGATTTAGCACTTCTAAAGCCTGATATATAGACGCTATCAGACTGAGTTAAAATTTTAGCTGCTAATTCAATAGACTTTCTTTGTTCTAAATCTGTGATGTTGGAGAATTTCTCATGATATTTCTTTTTGGTATCTGAATAAAATAAATTTTTTACATGTAATTGAAAATCAGAATACCCTTCAAAACCCCAGATCTTATTCAATCTTGATATAGTAAGCACTGACACTTCAGCTTTATGTGCAGTTTGCCTAATAGTTTGAAATGGAATTTGATTTAGATTAGATAGTATTGATTCGCTAGCTTGTTTTAATTTAGGGGTCAAATTATTATTATGAGACTTAATTTTATCAATTAACAACATTTATCCTTTATCTAAACTTTTGATTTATGTAACAAATGTAACATAAGTAATTTAAATATAACAATTGTTTTCTGAAATAAATATTGTAAGGTAATTATTCTAAAAATTTTAATAGGGAGAAATTTAAATGAATTTAAAAAATGTAATTGTAGGAGGTATAGTTGCGGGCTTTGCAGCTATTACTCTCAATGATGCATCAGCTCAGCAATTTGTGTCTATAGGAACAGGTGGCGTAACTGGTGTATATTACCCAACTGGAGGAGCTATCTGTAGATTAGTAAACAAGGATAGAAAATCACATGGGATAAGATGTTCTGCAGAATCAACAGGAGGATCTGTATACAACATAAATACCGTTCGAGCTGGTGAATTAGAGTTCGGTGTTGCTCAATCTGATTGGCAATATCACGCATATAGAGGAACCTCTAAGTTTAAAGACAAAGGTAAATTTTCTAAATTACGTGCTGTTTTTTCAGTTCACCCTGAGCCTTTTACCCTAATTGTTAGAAAAGATTCAGGTATTACTTCATTTGAAGGCCTGAAAGGAAAAAAAGTTAATGTAGGTAATCCAGGTTCCGGCCAAAGAGCTACCATGGAAGTGGTAATGGAATCATTTGGAATGAAAATGAGTGATTTTTCTCTTGCTGCAGAGCTAAAAGGATCAGAAATGGCTCAGGCTATATGTGATGGTAAAATAGAGGCTATGATTTATACTGTTGGTCACCCTGCTGCTGCCGTAAAAGAGGCTGCATCTGGATGTGATGTACAGCTAGTTTCTGTAAAAGGAGCTCCAATTGATAAATTAGTGAAAGAAAATTCTTTTTACAGAGTAGCAGAAATACCTGGAGGCATGTATGCTGGATCACCAAATAAGACAACCACTTTTGGTGTAGGTGCAACTGTTATAACATCTTCTGACGTATCTGAAAAAGTTGTATATACAATTGTTAAAGCTACGTTTGATAATTTTGCAGATTTTAAAAAGTTACATCCAGCTTTTAAAAATTTAAATGAAAAACAAATGATTAAGGACGGCTTATCTGCTCCTCTACATCCTGGTGCAATTAAATATTATAAAGAACGCGGTTGGATGTAATCGAAATAGCACAGGCGCAAAAGCGTCTGTGCATTTTCTAATATCGTTTAATTAGAAATAATTTTTACCAAGTATTTATGTTCAAATCTTTTAATAATGTTTCTGAAAAAAATTATAATTTAAGAGAACCTTCTTTTGGATTTCTAATATCTTTAATTTGTATTTTATGGTCAATATTCCAATTATGGATAGCATCAGACTTCCCTTTTTATCTAAGTGAAATTACCAATTTTAACCTCGTATTTAATAGTCAGGAAGCCAGACAAATACATCTCGCTTTCGGACTTAGTTTAGGTTTGTTGGCATATCCTGTTATTAACAAAATCAATCCAATGGTTGATAGATCCAGCCAAATTTTATTAGCCATATTAGGTGCAAGTGCTTGCTTGTACTTATATATTTTTAAATTAGATATTTCTGATAGAGCTGGATTACCAACTTATTTGGATATTTTTTTTTCAATTGTTGGAATAATATGTGTTGGGATTGCAGTATATAGATCCCTTGGTTTACCATTATTATTAGTTGCTAGTTTATTTCTTTTTTACGTAATGTTTGGCCACTTGGATTTTTTTCCAGAATCAATGAAGTGGAAGGGAGCATCCTTAAATAAAGCAACTTGGCACTTCTGGATGCAAACAGAAGGTGTGTTTGGAGTTGCACTTGGTGTATCCACCTCTATGATTTTTTTATTTGTGCTGTTTGGGGCTTTGCTTGAAAAAGCCGGAGCTGGTAATTATTTCATCAAATTATCATTCTGTGCTCTAGGACATTTAAAAGGTGGACCAGCAAAAGCAGCTGTTGTAGCGTCAGGTTTATCAGGAATATATTCAGGCTCTTCAATCGCAAACGTTGTTACAACTGGTACCTTTACAATCCCTTTAATGAAAAAGACAGGTTTTACAGCTGAAAAAGCTGGTGCTATTGAAGTGGCATCATCAACTAATGGACAATTAACGCCTCCTGTTATGGGAGCTGCTGCTTTCTTAATATCAGAATTTACAAATGTAAGTTACTTTGAATTAATAAAGTATGCAGCTTTACCAGCTCTAGCATCTTACATTGCTTTATTTTATATTGTCCATTTAGAAGTAACAAAATTAGGTCTGAAAGGACTTAATAAAGAACCTTCTTCAAGCTCATTTTTAAGAAAATTCACAGGTTTTATTTTTGGCTTTTTATTTATTTTCGTTCTTGCTACTGCAATCAATTTTTTATTTTCATGGACAACTAAATTCAACCCCTTAATTACTTCTTCAATAGCTATACTATTTTTCTTAGGAGCATATATATTTTGCATTTGGATAGCTTCAAAAAAACCAGATTTGACTGTAGGCCTTAGTGATGAAGAGATAAAAAAATTACCTAATGTAAAATTGATTGCTGATACAGGATATCACTATGTACTCCCAATAATAATATTATTGTGGTGTGTTTTAATAAGCCGACTATCTCCCTCACTATCGGCCTATTGGGCAAGCTTATCTATTATATTTGTTATTGTAACGCAGAAACCGTTAAAGGCATTTTTTAGAGGACAAATAATAGAATTAAGTTTAGTTAAAAAAGGTATTTTTGACCTATTTGATGGATTAAAAAAAGGTGCCCAAAATATGATTACAATATCAATAGCAACTGGCATTGCTGGAATTATTATTGGCACTGTATCACTGACAGGTGCCCATCAGTTTATTGGAGAATTTGTTGAAACCGTCTCATCAGGTAATTTAATCATTATGCTTTTGTTAGTAGCATTTATGAGCTTAATATTAGGAATGGGTTTACCTACAACTGCCAACTACATTGTAGTTTCATCTCTAATGGCTCCAGTTATTGTAATGGTAGGTGCACAAAATGGGTTACTTGTTCCTTTAGTTGCTGTTCATCTTTTTGTATTTTACTTTGGTATTTTAGCTGACGACACACCACCTGTAGGTCTAGCTGCATTTGCAGCTGCGGCTATATCTAAAGGGGACCCAATAAGGACAGGTATTCAAGGTTTTAGTTATGATATTAGAACTGCAATTTTACCATTCATGTTTATTTTTAATACAGACATTTTATTAATAAATGTAAATTTTTTTGAAGGTTTAATCGTTATAATAACAACAATACTTGCGATGCTAGCGTTTTGTTCAGCAATACAAAATTATTTCGTTGTCAAAAATAAATTATACGAGACTATATTTTTAATTATAATTTCTTTTAGTTTGTTCAGGCCTGATTTCTGGCTTGATAAATACCAAGTACCATTTTTTGAAATGTCTGGAAGTAAAATATATGAGTTATTAAATGAAGAAAAAAATATTTTTATTTTAGATCAAAAGCAATCAATTAGAGTAGAGTTTCAAGGACCAGATTTTGATAACCCTGAGAAAATAATTTCTCAAAATTCGATAATAACTTTTGAAGATGCTTCATCTATTGAAAAGATCCTCGAAAATGCAGGTCTGTATCTAATTCGTGAAAATGAAGATGTAATAATGGAAGAACCACTCCCAGGTAGTCCTCTATTTCAAGAAATGAAAACTTTTGATTTTTATTCAGATAAGCCCGTGATTCTTAAAAAAGTATTTATTTCAAATAATAACCGTATCTCAAAAGAAATATTTTATCTTCCTTCTTTATTTCTCCTATTACTTGTTTATTTAAATCAATACAAAAGAAAAAAAATTATGAGAGTAAAAAATGAAAAAAAGTAACATTTTCCCTAGGCATTCAAACTATAATCTACCCACAGCTATTAAAGGTGAAGGGTGTTATATTATAGATGATAATGGGAAAAAATATATTGATGGTTCAGGTGGTGCTGCAGTGTCTTGCTTAGGTCATTCTGACGACACTGTTAAAGATGCAATTATTAATCAAGCAGAAAAATTAGCCTATGCCCATACATCTTTTTTTACTAACGAACCTGCAGAAAAACTAGCAAATTTATTAGCTAAGATTTCTCCATCTGGACTGGATAAAGTATACCTTGTTTCAAGTGGTTCTGAAGCAGTAGAGGCCTCAATAAAACTTGCAAAACAATACTTTATTGAAATGGGAAAACCAAAAAAACACAAGGTTATATCTAGAAGACAAAGTTATCATGGAAATACTCTTGGAGCATTAGCATCTGGTGGCAATATTTGGAGAAGAAATTTTTTTGAAGATTTACTAATTGAAACCAGCTTAATTTCACCTTGTTACACATATAGAAATAAAAGATCAGACGAAACTGAATGGGATTATGGACAAAGAGTTGCAAAAGAATTGGAAGATGAAATTTTAAATTTGGGTCCAGATAATGTTATGGCTTTTATTGCAGAAACAGTTGTTGGAGCAACTGCAGGCGCTCTTACAGCTGTACCAGGATATTTCAAGCTTATAAGAGAAATATGTAATAAATACGATGTTTTATTAATTTTAGATGAAGTTATGTGTGGTATGGGAAGAACAGGATCTTTATTTGCTTGCGATGATGAACCAGTTATTCCTGATATTATTACTATCGCCAAAGGCTTAGGAGCAGGATATCAACCAATTGGAGCTATGATATGTCAAAATCATATATATGAAGCGATAGAAAGTGGATCTGGATTTTTTCAACATGGACACACATATCTTGGTCATCCTGTAGCATGTGCAGCTTCATATGCAGTTTTAAGTAAATTAATAAATGATAATTATCCGTCTAAAGTAAGAGAAAAAGGTAACATACTTCAACAAAGCTTAACAAAAACACTAGGCCAAAATCAATATATTGGAGATATTAGAGGTAGAGGTTTATTTAGAGCTATAGAACTTGTAGCTGACAGATCAACTAAGGAGCCTTTTCCTAAAAAATTAAATGTAGCAGGAAAAATTAAGAAAAAGGCCTTAGATGAAGGGTTAATTTGTTATCCAATGCAGGGAACAATAGATGGAGAAAATGGAGACCATATTCTTATAGCTCCACCATTTATAATTCATGAAAAAGAAATCGATGAAATTACTTACAAACTCAAAGTTACCATAGATTCTGTTTGTGATTTTTGAACCTATTCTTAAAAAAAGTTTAATTAAACACCTAAATATTTCTGCGCAATCTCACTTGTTAAGTCATTTGGAAAACCGTCCCAAACTGTTTTTCCTTTTTCTAAAATGTAAAATTTATCTGCTAAATCTTGGAGTTGTTTAAGTGATTTATCAATAATTAAAATTGAGACACCTTTGCCTTTTAATATTGTTATAACCTTCCATATTTCAGACCTTATGGTTGGAGACAAACCTTCGGTAGCTTCATCTAAAATTAATAAATTTGGGTTTGTCATTAATGCTCTTCCAATTACTAGCATTTGTTGTTCACCTCCTGATAAAGTAGAAGCATTTTGGTATTTTCTTTCTGCTAATTTTGGAAATAAACTAAAAACCATCTCTAAGGACCACTCTCCTTCAACTGCAGTTGCTGTAAGATTCTCTAAAACAGTTAAATTTGTAAATGCCCTTCTACCTTCTGGTACAAGACCAATTCCAAGCTGAGCAATTTTATAACTTGGCTGATTAATAATTGAAGTATTTTTAAATTTTATCTCACCCTCATAACTACTTATTAAACCACAAATTGATCTGATAGTGGTTGATTTGCCCATACCATTTCTACCAACAAGCGCGACAACTTCACCCTGATTTATTACTAGGTTTACGTCAAAAAGAGCCTGACTTAAACCGTACCACGACTTCAACCCATATATTTCAAGTAGTTTTTCCATCAGATCTCATAACCTAAGTAAACATCTCTAACTAATTCATTTCGTCTTATCTCATCTACACTACCTGTAGCTACTATCTTTCCATAATTAATTACTGAAACTCTATCAGCTAAAGCAAAAACAGCATCCATATCATGTTCAATTAATAAAATTGGTGAGTTAGATTTTATTTTTTTGAATAAATTTATCATCATGTTTGTACCATTTTCATCCAAACCAGCCATTGGCTCATCAAACAAAAAAACTTTTGGATCCATAGCTAATGCAAGACCAACTTCGAGTTTTCTTCTATCACCATGGCTTAAGTCAGAAGCTGAAATGTCCCTCTTTTCTAATAGTTCAATTTCCTTAAGAATTTTTTTTGCATTTGAATATAATTCTTTATTATTCCTTATACTTTTTAACAATTGAAACGTTTTATTTGATTTGTCTAATAGAGATAAAACTATATTATCTATTGCGCTAAACTGAGGAATAATAGAAGAAACCTGGAATGTTCTTGATATTCCAATTTTAGCTCTTTCAACATCAGTTAAATCAGTTATGTCTTCTTGATCCAGGATAATTGAGCCTATATCATGTTTTACGCTTCCAACTATTTGCTTAATTAATGTTGATTTTCCTGCTCCATTAGGTCCAATTAAAGCATGAATTTCGTCAAAATGAAGATCTATTGTAATCTCATCTGTAACTTTAAAAGCACCATATGTTTTTGATAAGTTTTTAATATTTAAGATTTTATTTTTCATATTTTAATTTCTTTTCAAATAAACTTAAAATACCTGTGCGTACATATAATATTTCTAAAATAAGTATTAATCCCAACCAAAACTGCCAATTTTCTGTGTAACTTCCTAAAGTTTGTTCTAAGACAATAAAGAAAGCCGCACCTACAAGAGGTCCATAAAGCCTTGCAATTCCTCCAAGAATTACAAATATCATTATTTCTCCGGACATCTGCCAATTGAGAACTGAAGGACTTATGAACCTGTTTAAGTCAGTATATAAGGATCCCGCTAATCCAGTGATAGTGCCTGAAATGACAAAAACTAGTAGCTTGACTTTGAAAGTTTCAATGCCAACTGATTTTACTCTCTCTTCATTTTGCTTAATAGCTTGAAATGCCATACCAAAAGAAGAATTTATTAGCATAGCTGAAATAAATATGACTATTAATAGCCAAAAAAGACATATAAAGTAAAAGGACAATGGATCCATAGTGTTAACCATTGGCAACGAATTTCTCATATATATAGATAATCCATCTTCACCTCCATAGTTGGGCCAACTAATTGCAAAAAAGTATAACATTTGCGCAAATGCAAGGGTTATCATTATAAAGTAAACACCTGTAGTTCTCAGTGATAATAAGCCAATAATAAGAGCTAAAAATGCACTTGATAATATTACTATTGGCCAAATTACCAACATATCAGAACTGCCAGAAGTGACAAAAGGCCAACTGAATATTAATTCTGAGTTCAAAGCATGAAAAGATAGTATTCCTGTAACATAACCACCTAATCCAAAAAAAGCAGCATGACCAAAAGAGATTAAGCCACAATAACCAAGTGCTAAATTTAATCCAATACCGGCTATACCAAGAATAACTACTTTTGTTGTTAAAGTTATGTAATAAGGTTCTTCAAAAACAAACCCTAAAACTGGGATTGTAAAAAGAAAAAACAAAATCCACTTATTAAAAATTTTTTCAATAATCATTTTAAGTTTTTCCAAACAATCCAGATGGCTTTATTATAAGTACAAAAGCCATCAATATGTAAATTAACATTGAACCAATTGAAGAACCAACTGAGGTTGCACTCGATGGTTCCATAAAAATCTTTAGAAGCTCTGGTAAAAATATTCTTCCGATTGTGTCAGTTACACCTACTAAAATAGATCCAATTAATGCACCTTTTATCGAACCAATTCCTCCAATTACTATTACTACAAACGCTAAAATTAAAATAGGTTCACCCATTCCAACTTCAACGGATTGAATAGCTCCTATCATCGCTCCAGCTAAACCAGCTAACGAAGCTCCCAATGCAAATACAATGGTATAAAGTTTTGATATATCAACACCAAGTGCTGATATCATCTGGCGATCATTTTGACCTGCTCTTATTCGAACACCTAAACGTGTCTTTGTTATGAGAATATAAAGCCCAGTGGCTATCAAAAGACCCATAAATATTATGAACAGTCGATACTTTGAGTAAATTATATCATTTGAAATTGGTAAGGTTCCATTAAGATTTTCTGGAATATCCAAATATAAGGGGAAAGCTCCAAAACACCATCTAACACCTTCAGATAACAATAAAATTAATGCAAATGTAGCTAAAACTTGATCTAGGTGGTCTCTTCTATACAAACGTCTAATAATTAAAATTTCAATTAACACTCCTGCAATCGCAGCACCTGACAAGCTTGCTAATAATGCAAGCCAGAAAGAACCCGTTAAGCCTGCTATCAAAGCAGCACTAAAAGCTCCAATCATATAAAAAGATCCATGAGCTAAATTAATTAGACCCATAACTCCAAAAATAAGAGTTAAACCAGCAGACATTAGAAACAACATAGTTCCAAATTGTATGCCGTTTAATAATTGTTCAAAAAATAGTATAGATGTCATTTATAAAGAATTTAGGATTAGGTGATTTCTAATAGAAATCACCTATTAAATTTTTACATTTTACATTCAGAAACATATGCGTTGGAATGATCTTTCAATCCAACTGAAACAATTTTATTAGTAAGGATTTTACCTTCCTTAATTACCTCACGTACATAAATGTCCTGAATAGGATGATGATTTTTATCAAAACTAAATTTACCTCTTGTTGATGAAAAATCAGCTTTTCTGAGAGCCTCTCTAAATTTATCCTTATCTTTAACTTTAGCTTTTGACATAGCTGAAACTAAAAGTTTACCTGTATCATAACCTTGAGATGCATATAATGAAGGTAGCCTTCCATATTCAGATTGGAAATCTTTTACAAATTTTTTGTTTGCTGGGTTATCAATATCTTTTGACCACTGAGAAGTATTTTTAACACCAAGTGCCGCATCACCTACAGCTTTAAGGATACCTTGATCAAATGAAAAAGCTGGGCCAACGACAGGAAGTTTTATGCCAGATTGTGAAAATTGTTTCATAAAACCAATGCCCATTCCACCTGGTAGAAAGAAGAATACACTATCAGCACCTGATGCTCTTATTTGTGCAATTTCTGCTGCATAATCCTTTTGACCAAGTTTTGTATAAATTTCACCGGCTAAACTTCCTTTAAAAAATCTTTTGTAACCAGTTAATGCGTCCTTTCCAGCAGGATAATTTGGAGCAAGTATAAAAGAATTTTTAAATCCGGCAGAATTAGCATAACCACCTGCTGCTTCATGTAAATTATCATTTTGCCAGGCAACATTAAAATAATTTTTATGACATCCTTTACCTGCTAATTTTGATGGACCAGCATTTGGTGACAAGTAAAATTTACCTTGATTTACAGTGGCTGGCACAACAGCCATGGCTAAGTTTGACCAGATTATTCCAGTTAATACATCGACTTTGTCGGATTGTATCATTTTATCAGCCAGCTGAACGGCAATGTCAGGCTTACGCTGATCATCTTTTGTAATGACAGAAATATTTTTGTTACCTTTAACAGCAAGCATAAAGCCATCTCTTACATCAATTCCTAAACCGGAACCGCCACCTGACAATGTTGTTATCATACCAACTTTTACCTTATGACCATCAGCAAATGATGATGCAGACCCCATTATCAATAGAGCCGCTAATGTTGTTGTAAACTTTTTCATATTTAATCCCCTAATAAACCTTTAAATGAGAATCAGGATTATATAACAATTTATTCAAAGGCAAAGTATAAAAATTATTTGTTGATAAGGTTAAAAATCTATTTCAATACCATTAATAGTGAAAGTTTTTCCATTAAAACCTTGATCCATTTTTTCAATATCTGTCATATTTTCACTATCAACTCTTTTGTAAGGATTTTTTTTCATTTGTTCTAATCGAGTTTCTTTTATTTCAGAAACACTCTTTTTATTAAATTTTAAATTTTTAATCCATTTAATCATCTTTTTTAGTTCACCTTCTGATTTGCCATTTGGCAATGTGCAAGTTTCTTAAATCTGTAATTAGCAAATAATTTATAAGTGATTTTAGCAACTGAGTATACAATTGGAGTTCTTACCAAAATAGATAAAATTTTCCAATACTTTAGATTGCCCCATATCAAAATGAAAGCGTCTACACCAATTTTTAAATTAGATTTTTGATCAGTTGCATGTAGATACATTAATGCATCGTATTGGGAAACTTGAATTTCTTTAAGTTTTTTTGGATTTGAAGCTATATCATGCCACTCAAAAATATTTTTAGGAGCTATTCTTTTGTAATAATTAATTTCTTTACTACAAAGCCCACATTTCCCATCATAAAAAACTTTTGTTAATTTCATAAATATAACCTAATATTGTTTTGAAATATTTACCGCAAGACTTGATACAGATCCAATTAAATTAGACCAAAATTTCTCAAAAATATTATTCTTATCATTTCCTTTATGGAGTTTTGCATCAATTTGATGTTCTACTTCTTCATCACAACATTTTTTTAATAATCTGAGCAACTCAAAAGATATAGAATTTTCATATAAAAAATCAATTTGTTCTTCATAATGTTTTTCAACAAAAGTTTCAACTGATTGAATTGTTAAGCAAAAAAACCTATAGCCTAATAATGCCGAGAAAAATCCCAAACTAAATCCTAATATCCTCCATAATATTAGGAGTTTACTATAGTAATTTTTAGGTAAGATATGGCTCATCACAATTAAGTGACACTTTTCAGTTTCATAATGTTTTTTGGTCATATCTTGAATTTTTTTGTTCCAAAATATACATCTGGCACCTAAATATATCCATACTGCACCCGTTTCTCCAGCATGATTGGACCTCATCCAATTTAGCATAGAATTAGGCACATTAATATTTGATGCGTCATATTTATTTATAATATTAGAAGCAGACATGATGATTGATTTTAAATTATTCAAATACTTATTTAAAACTAATTGTTAAATTTTCAATGCATAAAAAATTATATTTTCGTCTATTTGCTTTATCTAAGAATTTTAATGGCACATCAATTGCAAGTTTTATTTAATTCTAAGGAGCTAATTTTGGAACCATTGTCAATATTCTCTGTGATTTTTCAACTATCTACAGTTACACCAGAAATTAATAAAATTTTTATAAAAAAAGAAAACTCTGATCCTACAAGAACAGAAATTATTGAGTTTTATAGAAATAATATGATCTCAAATTTTCAAGATAAACCTAATAACTAAATTCATTATTTAACTATTAACAAATTCATTATTTAACTCTTGTAGTGCTTGACTCATAATTTTAATTCGTAATAATCAAACTATTCATTTGGTAAGTAATTTGAAATTTCTAAGTTGCTAAAATGTTAAATGGGGTTGAGTATTTAATTACTCAAGACAATACTATTTTTAATGGTATTTCAAGCCAGCATTAGCTGGGTAATCATTACGGAGGAAAATAAATGATTAAATCTAAAACACTTTTCAAAGTTGGAACTGGTCTTGCTGCTATATTATCGGCTATTGCTTTCACTACTAGTCCTACTTTGGCTTCAAAAAAGCCTGCGATTGAAGTTGTTACTCATGCGGGAGCTGGCGGAGGAACCGACGTCAACTCAAGAATGATGATGCTTCGTTCAAGAAGAACTCTTAAACAAGACATGGTTGTTGTTAATAAAAGAGGTGGCGGTGGTGCAGCTGCAATGAACTACTTTATGACAAGACCTGCCGATGGCAACACAATTTTAACATTTACTGTTGGTCATGCAATCACAATGGCAATGGGTAAAACAAAGTTAAAAGTTGAGGACATGGCACCAATTTCAAGAGGTACTAATGATCCACAAATTTTAATGGTTAATTGTAAGAAAAGTCCTTATAAGACACCTGAAGATTTTGTTGCTGGTATGAAAAAAGGCGATAAAATTACTTTTGGTGGCACACACACTGGTACTATTGACCATATAACTGTTTTTTTGTGGGCTAAAAGACTTGGCCAAAAAATGCCGAAATACATTCCTTACAAAGGTGGTGGAGAATTAGCTACAAGACTAGTTGCTGGTGAAGTTGATGTAGGAACATTAAACTTATCAGAAGCTGCAGCACCTGTTGAAGCTGGAGATATTTGTCCACTTGTTATTCTAGCAGAAAACGGAATGGCTCCAATTCCAAAAGCTAAGACAGCTAAAGAATTGGGCATTGACCTTGTTTTATCTACAACTAGAGGATTTGTGACACATGCTGGTGTAGATAAAGCTAGAGTTGCTGAAATGGAAAAAGGTATTCAAAAAGCTATGAAACATTCAATGTATCAGGCTTACCTAGCTAACTCAGGATTAGATAGCACATCCCCACAGCCATCAGGTCCATGGGGTAAGCAAATTGCATTTATGGTGGGTGAGTTTGGTCCTGCCTTAAAAGAAATGGGCTTATTAAAATAGAAAAAGAAGATAAAGACCTCTCAAATATGAGAGGTCTTTAATAAAAATTATGAAAAATATCTATTTAGTTCCATTAATATTATCCATTTTTTCGCTGGCAGTTATTGCAATTGCCTTACAGCTTGATACGTCACCTGAAATGATTGTTGGTGATAGCATGCAGGCAAGATCATTCCCAATTTTTTTGATGATTTTGAAACTGATTTTAATCGGAGTTTTGATTTTTCAATTTTATAAAAACAATCCAAAGCCTGTAGCTTTAGAGAAATATCATACTTGGGGAAGTATGTTTTTATTTCTGATATTTTATTTGTTAACTGTTTATACAGATATGTTCATTGGAATTTTTGTTGTAATTTTTTTAATGAGTATTTTATGGGGTGAAAGAAGGATTTGGGTTGCTTTTTTGACAGCCACAATAACTCCTGGGATGGTTTTTTTATTATTTGACTATGTTTTAAAAATCAGATTTCCAAGAGGTATATTAATGAATTTGTACTATGGTTAGGAAAGATATTTATGTTTGAGCAAGCAATATCTGCAATGGCATCAGTTGTAGTTGATCCATATTTATTAGGATTGATCTTTGCAACTACAATATTAGGAGTTATAATTGGTGTCCTCCCAGGATTAGGTGCAACAACTGGCGCTGCGTTACTTCTTCCATTTACATTAACTATGGATCCTGTTCATGCTATTGCCGTTCTAGCTACTATTTATGTTTCTGCTACTTTTGCAGGATCAATTACGGCAATTTTGATCAATACTCCTGGCACTTCTGCAGCAGCAGCTACTACTTTTGATGGATATCCATTAGCGCAAAAAGGTGAAGCAGGTAGGGCTCTTGGTATCGCGGTAATTTCAAGTACAGTTGGGGGTATATTTTCTGTTCTAATTTTATGTTTTGCTGCTCCATTATTGGCAAGGGTTGCTTACGAATTTAGATCACCAGAATATTTTGCTTTAACAGTTTTTGGATTATCAATGCTAGCAAGTATTAGTGCGGGTGGTGCTGTGAAAAATCTTATTGGCGGAATATTTGGAGTTTGGCTTTCAACTATAGGTGCTGAACGTGTTACCGGAATAGAAAGATTTATGTTTGGTAATTATGAATTGTATGAAGGTTTGCACTTTGTTCCAATATTTATTGGTCTTTTTGCTATATCTGAACTTTTAGTTCAGTCTAAAACTGTTGATAAGATTGTCAAGACAGTGAGTATGAAAGCTGTAAAACTTCCAACTTTAGAGGATTATAAAAAGATTTGGAAAACAATACTTAGATCTTGTGGTATTGGAACATTTATAGGTGTCTTACCAGCTGAAGGTGCAACTGTTGCATCAATGATCGGTTATTCAGAAGCAAGAAGATGGTCAAAAAATAAGAAAGAATTTGGCAAAGGTTCCATTGAAGGTATTGCTGGCGCGGAGGCTGCAAACAATGCAGCAACTGGAGGAGCTATGGTTCCTACAATGGTTCTTGGTATACCAGGTAGTGGAACAACTGCAATAATACTTGTTGGACTTATGGTTCATGGGTTGAGGCCTGGTGTTTATTTGTTTACTGAGCAAGTGGAAAAAGTTTATCAAATTTTTGGTTCAATGTTTGTTGCAAATGTAATGTTTATGTTGATGGGCCTTTATGCTGCTAAGTTGTTTGCTAGAGTATCACTAGTTCCAACACAGATTTTGTGGCCTATTGTTTTTGCTTTATCAGTGATTGGTGCATATGCTTTTCAAGGACAACTTTTAGATGTTTGGTTAGCATTGATTTTTGGAGTTATTGGTTTTTTTGCAAGAAGACATGGTTTTTCAGTTGCTCCAATTGCTGTCGGTCTTATTTTAGGAGAAATGGTAGAAACAAATTTACAACATTCACTTAAAATGTTTGATGGAGCTTGGTGGATGATACTTACTCAACCTCTTGCACTTATGTTTTTAGTATTTGCCTTTTTAGGTTTATGTGGACCTATGATTTTTTCTTGGATAACTAAGCAAAAAGATTAAAATTATCTAAAGCCTTACTCATAATAATTGCGTTCCAGAGAAGGTATAAAGCAATAATTGTAAGAGTTGCATTTAAAATAAATTTAAAATATTTACTTCCATATTTTACTAAAATTTTTTTTCCCAAAATAGTTCCTGCAAATCCACTTATTATCATTAAAAAAATAAGTAAAAAATATTCAGAGTAAGCAAAACCAACAAAACCAAATACCACTGCCTTAATCAGATGTTGTATAGACATTAATGCTGAATGTGTTGCTAAATGTCTTACTGGTTCTAGATTTAGTGTTTTTACCATTCCTGCCACCAAGGTTCCTGATGCTCCAAAAAACATTGTCATGAAACCTGAAAATGCACCACCAATCGTTGTTTGCTTTGATCCAATAATTGGAATTTTACCATATACTGACCATAATATAAATAAAGCTATTGATAATTGAAGTAACCAAGCATCTATTTGAATAAAAATGGAACCACCAATTATAGATCCAATAATTGTCCCAACAGTAAATGGAATTATGGTATCCTTTTTAATGTCTTTGAAAAAAATTATTGTTCTTCCAAGGTTAGAACCTACTTGAACAATCCCATGTATTGGCAATAATGCTAAAGGTGGAAGTTTGACAGCTAATAATCCCAACAAAATTGCTCCTCCTCCAATCCCAAAAGCTGAAGTAATAAATGAAGTAGCCATACTAGCAAAAATTAAAAAATATGCTGTTAAGTTTGAGATCGTTTCTGGAAACTCAAACATTTTATTTTTTAAGAGCGTGAGGAGGAGGGGCAAAATAACGAGGCATTTCTCCAACTGATGCTACATTTACCTCTACTAATACTGGACCATCAAAATTTATAGCCTCCTTAAGTACCTTTTCTAAATCTTTTGCAAAATCTATTCTCTTATATTTCATTTTGGCTGCTTTTGCTAAATCTTCAAAATTTGGTACCATCAAATCTGCAAAAAATTTTCTTCCAGCATACATACTGTCTTGTATATGTTTTATGACACCATAACCATTGTCATTCATCACCAAAAATACAACATCACAATTTGTTTCAGAGGCAGTCCACAAATCTGGAATATTAAGCATAAAGCCCCCATCCCCACACATTGCTATTGTTTTTTTCCCCTCACTAGCAATTGAGGCTCCAATAGCTAAAGCCATTCCCGGCCCAATTGCCGCTCCAACAGGATAAATGTTTTCAGTAGGATCATTTATATACATCATTCGGTTGCCCCACATACTGTTTGAAATAGTGACGTCTCTAACCCACTTTCCATCTTTTGGGAGAATGTTTCTTATTATTTCTGGAAAATCTTTATACGCACCTAACATGTTTTTATAATCTAAATAAATTCGATTTTTTAAATCACTAACCTCATTTATCCATTCATTCTCTACAGAAATCTTACCGTTTAATCCTTTAGCTAATTCAGCCAGAACCTTTTTAGCATCTCCACAATGAAATTGATTTGTTTTGTATGTTCTATTTTTGGCACTTGGATCTATATCAATTTGCACTAAATTCTTTGGTAACTTCAGTGACATATCTCTAGTTTCGTGACCTCTTAATCTACTCCCCACTATAAGCATTAAATCTAATGTTTGATAAAATTCTTCTATTAAGGGGACAGCGTTGAAAGCACCCAAACACATTTTATTTGTTTCTGAAACCACTCCTCTAGCTTGAGTACTTGTTACAACTGCAAACCCCATTTTAATAAAAAGATTAATTTCTTCAGTTGCAAACTTAGCTCCATTTCCTACCCATATAATTTTTCTCTTTGAGGATTTTATAGATTTTTCTATTTCATCTAGAGATTTTGTATCACCTAATTCACCATTTATATGAGGTAAACTAATAGTGTCTAACAAAGCAGGTCTTTTGATTTTTTTTCTTTGAATATCTATAGGTATCTCAATTGAAACTGGTCCTTTTGGGGGTGTAAGAGCTATCTTATATGCATAGATTAATTTTTCTAAAGCTTCTTTTTCATCATCAATCCTAATAGCCTCTTTTGAAATAGAACTGAGCATATCTAATTGGTTAGGAACATCATGGACTGTTCCTTGATTTTTATCTAAATTTTCTGTTGCCGTCTGACCTGTAAAGTGCAAAACAGACGAACCTGCAAAACGAGATTCTACGATTGCACCTGCAACATTTGCTGCGCCAGGTCCCGTGCTTGTAAACACGACGCCAAGTCCATTACTGGCTCTAGCATAACCGTCAGCCATATGGCCAGCTCCCATTTCACCTCTTGCAGGGATCATTCTAATATGATTTCTTCTGCCAATTGCATCAAGCATTGGAATATTATGTACTGAAACGACACCAAAAACATCCTTAACATCTATTTGGTGCAAAAACTCAGAAACTAGGTCTCCTACATTGTAGTCTTTCATTAAATCCCCCATTTTGACTAACCTTATCAAAAAACATATATTAATTTTTTTAATTATTAAATTTAAATCAATGATTATATTTTAAGATGAGAAATTTTGTAGAAGCAAAAACAGTAAAAAATTGGATTTCTGATGATCAGGAACTTGCGTTCATTGACGTAAGAGAGACGGCTCAACATACTAAGGGACACCCTATGTTTTCTATTTCAATTCCATTTAGTGAGTTTGAAATAAATGTTGAAAAGCTAGTGCCTAACAAAAAAGTACGCATAGTGTTATTTGACAATAACAACGGTGTTTCAGAAATAATTTACAAACAGGCAAAAAATTTAAAATATATAAATATTTTTATTTTAAAAGACGGGGTTGAAGGGTGGATTAAGTCTAAGTTTCGATTGTTTGATGGAATTAATGTACCAAGTAAAAGTTTTGGTGAATTAATTGAAGAGCAATTTAACACACCATCTATAACAGCTTCTCAGTTATCAAAGAAACAAAAAGAAAAGAAAGATATTGTTATATTAGACGGCAGACCATTCGATGAATATAATAAGATGAGTATACCTGGAAGTGTTTGTTGCCCAAACGCTGAAATACCCTATAGAATTTCCGAATTAATAAAAAGTTCAGATACTGAAATTATAATTAATTGCGCCGGTAGAACAAGATCTATTATAGGTACTCAGACATTGATAGATTTTGGTATTAAAAATAAAGTTTATGCTCTGGAAAATGGTACGCAAGGATGGTTTTTAAATAATTTTAAGTTAGATCACGGAAAAACTAAATTTTTTGACAAAACACCAAAGAGTGAAAAAATTAATGAGCTTAGAGAAAAGATGGTAAATTTATTAGAAAATAAAGTTGAAATCATTGATTTTAATCAAGCCCAGAAACTCATTAATGATAAGAACATAACCACATATGTTTTTGATGTAAGAACAAATTCAAATCAAAAAAATAAATTATCTAAATTAAGAAACGTACCTGGTGGTCAATTAGTACAAGCTACTGATAAATATATTGGTGTATTAAAATCACATGTAATTGTATTTGATGACGGTGACCTAGTAAGAGCAGGTATGACAGCGTTATGGTTAAAAAAAATGAGCTATCATTGTTATGTTGTTAATGAAAGCCCTAAAAAAATTAAAAATTTAAATCTCAAACTTGAAGTAAACTTTAAAACCATCCCTTTAAATTTAATTAATTTAGAGAATTTTAAAAATTTTAAAGATACTCATATCTTTGATATTCGAAACAGCGTTGATTATTGTAAAAAAAGAATAAAGAAGTCAGTTTGGACCAATAGATTCATAATAAAAGAGATGCCACGCCATATTAAATCAATGATTCTAGTTACTAATGATTTACCAAAAGCAAGCCTAATTGTAAGTGATCTTCAAGAGAAAGATCCAGGGTATGTGGTTCAAGTATATAATTGGAATGACAAAGACGTTGAACATTGTTTGGATTATATTGATTCAACAAAAGTTGAGTTGGATCAAACATTTATTGATTTTAATTTTCATACACACCTTCGTCATCAAGGAAACAAAGAACATGCAAGAAATTACTTAAAATGGGAAACAGATTTAATAAAAAATATGGATGAAGAAGAAAGGGTGTTTTTTAGGATATTGCTTTAATATTAGATCTTTTTATATTATCCAAGTTAGCTCCTTCAATCCTTAATAATCTAACAGGATGCTTTCTAACAGGTGAATGAACGTGACCCACATCATAAAAATGCACATCACCAGCTTTCATAATATAAGTTTTTTTTGGTTTAACATTTACAACATCATTTAAATTATTTTTTTCAATAATTTGCCAATCAGTCATTTCTGTTTCACCAGAGGCTTGTCCATAAATTGCCCAGCTTGATCCATGGTCATGGGGACTACCTATTGCTTCATTATCATGAACATGACCGCAAATACAAAAACCTGTGTCTTTATCTTCATAAAGTATTTGTCTGGGTAATTCACCATTAGCTCTATCTGGAAGATTATCAGCTATAAAATTTTGATCCATAAGAGCTTTTGAAACAAAATAGCAAATTTTATCTGACCCATCCGGCATTTTTTCATTATTAATAATTTCTTTAATATCTTGAACTAAATCATCTAAAGTGTAAGGCAATAGTTCCTCCAATATTATTTAATAAGTATTTTAAATTTTATTTACCCCAGTTTAAGGCGATTGGATCATATTTCTTAACTAATTTGATTAATCCTGTTTTTGTTTGTTCTTCTAAAGGCGGAATTGGATGTCTACAAAAATCTGAATTAATAACACCCCCTTCTTTCATAATTACCTTAGTTGCTCTGAATCCACACTGCCTATTTTCATAATTAATTAAAGGTAAAATATTATTATATTTATCTTGAGATTTATCAAATTCTCTGTCCAAATAGTCTAAAACAACTGGTCTAATTAAGTCTGGTATCATTGCTGAACTCATGTTACCAGTTGCACCAGCTTCTAAATCAGCAAACAATGTTATTCCTTCTTCTCCATCAAATGGTCCTTCAATGGCGTCACCACCTTCAATTACGAGTTTTCTTAATTTAGAAGCCGCTTGAGCGCACTCAATTTTGAAACATTTCACCATTTCTATCTCTTTGGCCATTTTTACTAAGAGAGGCACAGATAAATCAACTCCTGATAATGGTGCGTCTTGAACCATAATAGTGACACCTGCTTCACCAACTTTTGCAAATTGTTCAAATGTTTGTTGAGATGTTCCTCTCATTAGAGCGCCATGATATGGAGGCATCATCATAAGCATTTCACCACCAAGTTCTTTTACTAATTTAGCACGTGAAAGTGCAATATCTGTTGAAAAATGACTCACAGTTGTGATTATTGGAACTCTACCAGATACGTGTTCAATACATAATCTAGTTAAAATCTCTCTTTCTTCGTCTGATAACAAAAACTGCTCAGAATAATTCGCTAGTATACAAATGCCATCAACATTTTGATCCACCATGCAATCTAGAACTCTTTTCATGCCTTCTATGTCGAGCTCACCATTGTCTTTAAATGGTGTTGGAGCCACTGGCCAGCAACCCTGAAATTTATTATTTGCCATTTTGACCCCTTCATGTTTTTTATTTCAATTTATGATAATTAAATATTTTTATTTTGCCAAGTATCTATAGTAACCCCTTCTTCTCTTAGCTTATTTTTTTGGATCTTACCTGTTTGTGTTTTTGGAAACTCTTTCATTACTCTTATATATTTTGGTATGGCAAATTTAGCTAAGTTTATTTTTGTTTTTTCAAGTAATTCATCAAAATCTATATTTATTTTGTTATTAATCATCAAGGCTACCATTACTTCATCTTCCATTCCTTCACCACCATCAGCTGAAATTGCATATGCAGCTGCTTCTGTAATAAATGGAATTTCTAAAAAAGCTTGTTCAACTTCGTATGACGAAATATTTTCACCTCTTCTTCTAATGCAATCCTTAATTCTATCTACAAAAACAAAATGCCCTGACTTTTCTCTAATCCCTGCATCACCAGTATGAAACCAGAAATTTCTCCAACTTTCTACTGTTTTCTCTGGCATTCCTAAATAACCAGACATAAAACCAAAGGGTTGTTTTGGTCTTACAACTATTTCACCAACTAAGCCGTCATTAACCGGTGTATCTTTTTCAGGGTCTCTTATTTCAACCTCAAAATATTTATTATACAATTTTCCACACCTGCCATTACCTATTTCACTTTTTAAACCATATATTGGAATATTAACTTCTGTCATGCCATAAAGCGGTAATACATATTTTACACCAAATCTATTTCTAAAAATTTTTTCAGGTTCACTTGGCAACGGAGCTGAACCAATTACTTCTAAATTATGATCTTTATCGTATTTAGTAGGCGGTTGCGCAACAATAAACGCAGCTATAGCACCTAACATATTAGTATGAGTTATATTATACTTTCTAATATCTTTAAGCCAATTTGAGGCTGAGAATCTAGTTCTTATAACTGCTTTTGCACCAGTCATAATACACGCCAAAAGTTGCATAAATAATCCATTAGCATGGAATAAAGGTAATGAGATGTAAAAAGTGTGATAATATCTTAAGTTGTAATTTTCAATTGTTCCTATAGCAAACAGAACACAATGTGCATTGGGCATCATAACTCCTTTAGAAGGCCCTGATGTTCCACTTGTAAACATAGTACAAACATTGTCACTTAACTTTCCAAAAATAATCTTGTTTTCAATCAAAAGGTCTTTGTTCTTTAAACCTTTACAATTTAAAATTTCAACTTCTAATCTATATAGATCAACCAAGCTTTTTACTTCATGAAAAAATTTATCTTCAACAAGAACAATTTTTGATTTAGATGTCTTAATTTGATGTAATAATACATTACCTTTTATAGCAGTATTAATAGCTACAAACATAACTCCTATAAAACTGCATGCTATCCAATATTGTATGAATTCTTTTGGGTCTTCTATTAAAACTGTTAGATTGTCACCTTCATTTAAACTCAATTCTTTTAAAATTTTAGCTTTTTCTAAAGATTTAATTTTTAGGTCATGAAAATTCCATTTTGGACCATCTATAAATTCAATAATTTCTCTTTTTGGATGTTTTTTGCATTGATCTAGGATAATTTCAGAAATTCTCCAATGATCTGAACTATGAGCATTATGGAATAAGAAGTAATTTTTTTCGTTCATTTAATTTACAAAATCCCTATTTGAAAATTATTTTAATTTTGAAAGAAAAGATTTGATTATTGAGTTTAATTCCATAGGCCTTTCAGATGGAAGAAAATGACCACAATCAAGAATGTGAGTTTCACAATTTTTTATAAGTTCTACAAATTTTAAACCTGATTTTAATGGCGTCATTTGATCATTTATTGCCAAAACAGCTAATGTTGGAACTTTGATTATTTTTGAGGCATCTATACCGTCTAAGTAATCATTACAAGAGTTTAAATCATACTTTAAAGCTGTTGGTTTATTCATGCACATTATATTATTACCTTCTCCATAATGGGAATGTCCTGGCCATTTATTAATTGACATGTCACCATCAATTCCATGTCCCCAAGTAACCATCATTTGAGAGGCTTTTTGTGGATTTTCTTTTGAAAGATCTAATAAAAATCGATTAACTGGAATTTCATTTGATCCCGCAACAAATATTAGTGCTTCTAGAGCACTTTTGATAATCTTATTCAATTCTAGGGCTACTAAACATCCTTGAGAATGTCCGATAACAACCACGTTTTTAAGATTTAGTTCAACTAATAAGTCATTTATCCATTCAGCATTTTCTTTTATTGATTTACAGGGATTGCCATCAGAAAATCCATGGGCTGGCATATCAGGGACAATTACAGAATACCCTTTATAAGCAAAAAAACGAGCCTGTTGAATGAAGCTCAAATGATTTTGACCAGACCCGTGTAAAAAACACAAAGTCCTTTTAGTAATATCTAAACTTTTACCACCTGTACCTATGTAAGTCTTAGCACCTTTAAAATTAATGATCATGATATTCCTACTTATTAAGCTTTTTTACAGCCTTGAAACCTCTTTCAAAGTCTTTTGTGATGTCATTAATATCTTCTAATCCAACTGAAAGTCTTATCATATCATCAGTTAATCCACCCTCTTTCATAGCATCAGAACTCAAATGAGAGTGAGTTGTGCTCCCTGGATGAATAAGTAAAGTTTTAGCATCGCCAACATTTGCTAAATGTGAAGCTAATTGTACAGACTCAATAAATATTTTCCCTGCTTCACGTCCACCTTTAATACCAAAAGCAACAATTGACCCAGATCCTTTGGGTAATATTCTTTTTGCAACTTCATGGTCAGGATGTGTTTCTAAATCTGGATGTTTTACCCATTCTACCATTTCATGGTTTACTAAAAAATTCAATATAGAGCGAGTGTTTTCAATATGTTTTTTCATTCTCAAAGGAAGTGTTTCAATTCCTTGCATTAAATAGAAAGCATTAGTTGGAGATAAAGAAGGTCCAAAATTATACATGCCTTCTGCTCTTATTTTTGCAATTAGGGCAGATGGGCCAAATTCTTCCCAAAAACTTATACCACCTAGGGCAAAATGTGGTCCTGATATTGTAGGAAATTTTTCTTTATCTCCCCAATCAAAGTTACCACCATTTACAATGGCACCTCCTATCGCAATACCATGACCCCCTAACCACTTCGTAAGTGAGTGAACAATAATATTAGCACCATATTTAAATGGTTGCATTAAATAAGGAGTATTAAACGTAGCGTCTAGTACTAAAGGAATATTTTTTGAGTTACATATTTTTGCAATTTCTGGAACATCCATTATATCTAATCCTGGATTACCAATAACTTCTCCAAAAACTAATTTTGTGTTTGGTTTTATTGCCCTCTCAATTGCTTGTGGATCATTGGGATTAACAAAGTCGGTTTTAATACCAAAACGAGGCATAGTATGCTGAAGCAAATTAATATTAGCTCCATACATTTTACTAGATGCGACAATATGATCTCCACTACTGCAAATTGCGGAAATCACAAGATGCATTGCAGCCATTCCACTTGAACATGCAAGAGCACTTGCTCCGCCCTCTAGAGCGGCTAACCTTTGCTCAAGTGCTGCAACTGTAGGATTTGATATTCTAGTGTATAAATGTCCACCAACTTCCATATTATACAAAGAAGCAGCTTCTTCTGTACTATTAAAAACATAGGATGTTGTTTGATAAATAGGTACAGCACGAGAACCAGTCTCTTTATCTGGAATATGTCCAGCATGTAAAGAAAGGGTGTCGAATTTGTAATTTTCACTCATTTAAATTCCTTAAAATAATTTTAATTATCATAGCTTATTTCTTAAACCTTAAAAATATAAATTTATCTAATTAAAAGCATTAAAGAATAAATATTTGCACAATCAGTCAAAATAAATCTATAATTTATTAATTATTTTCTCTCAAATCTTTGCGTATAATTTTACCTGTAGTTGTCAAAGGTAATTCATAAACAAACTCTATAAGTCTTGGATATTCGTGAGCAGCTAACTTTAATTTTACATGATTTTGAATAGATTTTTTTAATATTTCATTCTGAGTTAAAACATTATTAAGATCCCTAGGAACAACAAAAGCTTTGATGACTTGACCTCTTAATTTATCTGGAATGCCAATCACCGCAACCATGCTAACTTTTGTGTGTGAAAGTACAGCATCTTCTACTTCACTTGGTCCAACCCTATAACCTGAGGTATTGATAATGTCATCTGCTCTACCTTTAAAATAAAAATAACCCTCCTCATCCCTATACGCAAAATCACCAGTGTAGAGCCAACCATCCTTAACTTTTTGTTTTGTTGCTTTATCATTTTCCCAGTATTTTAAAAAAGATACAGGGGTATCAGATTTGACTATTATTTCTCCATCTAATCCAGGTTCTTTGATAAGTTCTCCATTTTCATTAATTATTCTAACTTCATGACCGGGAACGGGTTTACCAATAGAGCCTTGTTTAGTTGGCATAATTGCTCCACAATTCGAGATTGTTAAATTACATTCTGTTTGACCATAAAACTCATTAATACCAACCCCTAGAATTTGCTTACCCCACTCTAGCAAATCTTCTCCAAGAGCTTCGCCACCTGAACCAACAGTTCTTAATTTCAAGTCTTTTACTGTTTTAGAGGGATTAAACGATTTCATAATTTTTAGTGCAGTAGGTGGCAAGAAAGTATTTTTTATTTCTAGCTTAGATATTAAATCAAAAGTAACTTCAGGATCGAATTTTTGAGATCTGTAACTTACTACAGGAATTCCAAAATGCCATGCTGGAAGGAGCACATCAAACAACCCACCTATCCATGCCCAGTCAGCTGGTGTCCAAAATAAATCTTTAACTGGTTCAGATGAAGATAAAAATTCATGAGGGATTTCTACTCCTGGTATATGTCCTAACAAAGATCTATGAGGGAGCAAGGCACCTTTAGGTCCCCCTGTTGTTCCAGAAGTATAAATTATTAAAGCTGGATCAGATGATTTTGTTTTTTTTGTAATATAACTGTCTGAAGCCTGTTCTAATAACTTTTTGAAATTAAAAACATTACTTTTTTCGTCATTATTATCTATACAAATTATTTTTTTTAAATCTGGTAATCTATCTTTAATTTCAAAAATTTTATTTAAGCCAATGTTATCGCAAATCACCAAGGATGCTCTTGAATTTAATAAACGATAATGTAATGCATCTGTTCCAAATAAATTAAATAAGGGTATTGAAATTTTTCCAGACTTAAAGCAAGCCATATGTGCGATTGCAGTTTCAGGACATTGACCTAAAATAATACCGACCCTTGCATTGGCCTCAAGATGAAAATGATCAAAAACATTAGCTAGTTCGTTTGCAGATCTTTTTATATCAGCAAAAGACCACTCCTCTATCTTGCCGTCTTGTAAAAAATTAATTAATGCTATCCTATTTTGATAATTATCCTGATCAACTGTATCAGATGCTATATTGTAAAATTCTGGAATATTCCATTTAAATATTAAACATAGCTCTTCAAAATTATTCAATTTTTGAAGCATAAAAAATAATCACCTTTCCTTTAATTACTCTTACTACTTGTTAAAATCTTTTTAATTATTTAAATTATATATATACAAAACTTTATTGAGTTAGAATTGAATTACATTGATAATATTAGATTAGACGATTGTTTTACTCAGGACAATGATTTAGCGCTTATGAATGGTGTTCAAGCATTAGTCCGTCTTCTAATTGAGCAAGCAAAATTTGACAAAGATAATGGATTACAAACCCAAGGTTATGTAAGTGGTTACCCAGGTTCACCGCTTGGAACACTTGATCTAGAACTGGGAAGATCAAAAAAACATCTTGAAAAACACAATATAATTTTTCAACCAGCAGTGAATGAAGAATTAGCTGCCACTGCAGCTTGGGGTACTCAAATGCTTGGTCTATATGACAAACCTGAAATAGATGGTGTTTTTTCCATGTGGTATGGAAAAGGGCCAGGTTTAGATAGATCTATGGATGCTTTAAGACACGCGAATATGGGTGGCGTTTCCAAAAAAGGTGGGATGGTATTAGCAGTTGCAGATGATCCAATTGGGAAAAGTTCTACAATTGCATACCAATCAGAACAATCCCTAATTTCTGCAGGTATTCCAGTTTTTTATCCTGCGAATGTAGATGAAGTCATACCAATGGGGCTGCAAGCTTTTGCATTGTCACGTCATGCAGGCATATGTGTTGCCCTTAAAATTACTAGTGATACAGCAGATTCAAATTCTGTAATAGATCTTGGAAAATTAAGACCTAGTTTAATTAATTTAGATAACCCAGTAAACGTTCATGTAAATAGACATGACCCAGCTTTAGATAGAGAAGCTACCCTGATTAAAAGAAGAGTACCCGCATCTAAAGATTTTATAAAAGTAAATAAAATCAATAATGTGATATTTAATCCAACAAAAAAGACCTTAGGTATAATTTCAGTAGGTAAAGCTACTACTGAAACTATTGATGCTTTGGATAAAATTGGTATCAAAGATCCTGAAAAAAGTGGAATTGGCCTTTTTGCATGCAAAATTCCTTGGCCATTAATAGATCAAGAAATAATTAATTTTTGTGAAGAATTTAAAGAAATTCTAGTTATTGAAGAAAAAGCTAGTATTGTTGAAGAACAAGTGGCTCATATTCTTTTTAACTCCAAAGCAAGACCTCAATTATCTGGAAAGTTGGATGCATCCTCTAAAGAAGAACTTATCCCTAAGATATCAGAATTATCTAGTGATGTTATAGCAGATTGTTTACTTAAAAAAGTCATACAGTCTTCAATAAGCGTTGATATTCCTAAAACAAAAGCAGAAGCTATTGGAAGTAATTTGCCACCAGTTGCATCAAGAACACCTTGGTATTGCGCAGGGTGCCCTCACAATACAGGAACCAAGACACCAGACGAAGAAGTTGTGGGCATAGGTATAGGCTGCCACTCTATTGGATATTTTCTTCATCCTGAAAAATTAACAAATTTTAGCCAAATGGGTGGTGAGGGTGGACATTGGATAGGAAGAGCACCATTCTCAAATCATAAACATACATTTCAAAATATTGGTGACGGTACATATGCTCACTCTGGTTCTTTAGCAATAAGAGCAGCCGTTTCTGCAAATGTTAATATTACATTTAAAATTCTTTACAATGATGCAGTGGCAATGACAGGTGGACAAAGGGCAATTGGTGGCTCAACTCCATGGGCAATATCCAAACAACTTGAAGCAGAGGGTGTTAAAAAAATTTATGTTGTATCGGATGAACCAGAGCAGTTCAAAGAATTAAAATTATTTGCTGACAAAGTTGGAATATTTCATAGAGACGAACTTATAAACATTCAAAAAGAAGTAAGAAAAATCTCCGGAGTTACAGTAATAATTTATGTTCAAACTTGTGCAACAGAACTTCGAAGAAGACGCAAAAGGGGATATATTAAAGATAGAGAAATTAAAATGTTCATTAATCCTGATGTTTGTGAAGGATGTGGAGACTGTGCTGAAAAATCAAATTGCGTAGCTGTGAAACCCTTTGAGCATTTCGATGGAACTAAAAGACAAATTGATCAAAGTGTTTGTAATAAGGATTATTCTTGTAAAAAAGGATTTTGTCCAAGTTTTATAGGTGTACAAGCTGGTAGTATTTCAATCAAAGAAAAAAAGAATTTTCCAGAAATTCCAGAGATAATTAATTACTTAAAAAAACCTAAGAAAACCCTAAATAATATTCAGAATGTAATAATGGCAGGTATTGGTGGCACTGGAGTTTCAACTGTTGCTGCTATAATAGTTATGGCTGCTCGAATTGATAAGCTGTTTGCACAATCAATGAATTTTACCGGATTAGCCCAAAAAAACGGGGCAGTAACAAGTCAAATTAGAATTGGAAAAGAAAAATCACTTTATAACAGATCTGCAAGACTTCCAAATGAAACAGCCGACGTACTTCTGGGGTGTGACGCTGTTGTGTCAGTTTCTCCTTCTATTACTAGAACACTAAATCCTTCAAAAACAAATGCCATAATTAATGGAAGGGTAGAGCCAGTTGGAGTTGCTGGCGTTCACATTGGTACAGTTGTCGATGATAGCTTATTAAAAAAACATTTAGAAAATCATCTTCAAACTGAAAATATAGACTTTATTGATATATCCAATTTAGCTGAAGCTTTAGTTGGCGACACAGTTTCTGCAAATATAATGATGTTAGGAATAGCTGCTCAAAAGGAACTTCTTCCAATAAAGGTTGATTCTCTGCAAAAAGCCATAGAGCTGAATGGAGTGGCTATTGAACAAAACCTAAGGGCTTTCAATTGGGGACGATTATTGTGCGAACAACCTCAATCAGTATTTACTGCAGCGGGCTTAAACTCAAAAAAGTCCGAAAATATATCAATTGATAAATATGTAGATAATTTTTCTGACATCCTTGAAAAATATCAAAATAAAGAGTACTCAAAAGTTTTTCTTTCTATTGTAAAAAAAGTAATTGAAAAAGAAAACCAAATGAAGAATTCAGAAAAAGAATTGCCTCTATCCAGAAAGGTTGCCCTTACTTTATTTAGAGCAATGAGATACAAAGATGAATATGAAGTTGCTAGGTTACATACTAGTGGAGATTTTGCCCAAAACTTTTTAAATGAAAATAAAAACGCAAAATTAGAATACTATCTAGCACCACCTTTGTTCTCTAAAAAAGATCCTGATACAGGTCATCTACTTAAGAGAAGGTTTGGTCATTCGGTATATAAAATTTTCAAAGTTTTGTCTTATTTTAAATTTTTAAGAGGAACAAAATTAGATATATTTGGATATACCTTAGAAAGAAAAAAAGAACGCGCTTTAGCTGAAAAAACTATCACTACTATTGATAAGATATCTAAAATTTTAAATGATAATAATTATAAAAAAATTATCGAATTCCTTGATATACCCTTATCAATAAAAGGGTATGGTCACGTTAAAGAAAAAAATATAAAAATTGCTGAACAAAAATGGGACAAATCTTTTGATAAAATTCTAAATAACCAGAGTTTAAAAAAGGTAGGCTAAATTATACAAGATTTGCTTGTTCTCTTAGTTTAAACTTTTGTATTTTTCCTGTGCTTGTTTTTGGAAGCTCCACAAAATTAAAATATCTAGGCACCTTAAATCCAGCTAATAAAGATTTACAATGATCTCTTAACTCATTTTCTCCAACTGAAGATCCTTCACTTAATTCCACAAATGCACAAGGAGTCTCGCCCCATTTTTCGTCTTCTTTTGCGACAACAGCTACTGCAATAACATCCGGGTGTTTATATATAGCATCTTCTACTTCAATGGAGGAAATATTTTCACCTCCAGATATAATTATATCTTTTGATCTATCCTTAAGTTGTATATAACCATCATCATACCAAACACCTAAGTCACCTGTGTGAAACCAACCATCTTCAAAAGCTTCATCAGTTGCTTTTTTGTTTTTAAGGTAACCTTTCATTGTTATATTTCCTCTTATAAAGACTTCACCTAATGATATTCCATCTTTTGGTACTTCTTTTTTAGATTTAGGATCTACAATTTTCATATTTTCTTGTACAGAATAAACAACACCTTGCCTTGCTTTTAATTTAGCCTGTTCGGAAGTGTCATATTGGTTCCACTCTGGATGCCATGCGCAGACAACTGCAGGCCCATAAATTTCTGTAAGACCATAAACATGTATGACGTCAATGCCACAAGTCTCCATTTTGCTTAGAACAGCCTCTGGAGGAGGAGCACCAGCTGTCATCATTTTAATTTTTGATTTAAGAGATATTTTATTTTGTAATAAATAATCCGCCACCATTTGCATTACAATTGGAGCTCCACACAAATGAGTTATATTGTGTCTTTGAAAAGCCTTAACAATTAATTCTCCAGCTGGTTGTCTTAAACAAACATGGGTGCCTGCTCTTTCAGTAATAGTCCAAGGGAAACACCATCCATTGCAATGAAACATAGGAAGTGTCCATAAATACTTAGGGTGCATTGGTAAATCCCAGGTAAGCGTGTTGCCAATGGCATTCAAATATGCGCCACGATGGTGATACACAACTCCCTTTGGGTTGCCCGTTGTTCCAGAGGTGTAATTGAGAGCAATTGAATTCCACTCGTCAGTTGGCAAAACGTGTTCAAATTTACTACCAATAAACTTTTCTAATTCTGTTTCATAGTCCAAACAGTTAAATTTCTTGGCAAAACTAGACCTTTGATTACCAGCAATTTTATCGACATATTCAATCAATAATGGAGGATTTTTTAAATTGTCTACGGCTTTCTCAACTATTTGGCTATATTCAGAATCATAAATGAACATTTTAGATTCTCCATGTTCAAGAATAAAACGAACAGTGAAACTATCAAGTCTAGTGTTAATTGCGTTCAAGACACTAGTTGCCATCGGTATACCAAAATGACACTCCCACATAACTGGAATATTGGGCAGCATTACTGCGATTGCACTTCCTTCAGCATAATTTTTATCTCTAACAAGTTCTGCTAATGCGTCACATCTTTTACCAGCTTGCTGGTAAGTCAATTTATAGTCTTTATATTCAATAGCAATTTGATTTGGAAATGTTTTTCGTGTTCTTTCTAGAAATGATAAAGGACTTAATGAGGCGTAATTTGCTTTATTTTTACTTAAACCATTTTCTATTTCAGACATAGTTGATTTCCTCCTAATAATATTCATAATAGTAAGACTTGATTTTATCAACTATGAAAATATTTCGGAGTTTTAAATGGGTTACACGTCTCCTTTAGAGGATACAAAGTTTGTTTTAGAAAATCTTTTGCCTGCTCATGAGGATCTTGATGACACTACAATTGACGCAGTTCTATCAGAGGCTGGGAAGCTAGCAGATAACTACTTAGCACCCCTAAATCATTTTGGTGATAAGAACAATCCCATTCTTCGACAAGATAACGAAGTTGAAACACCTGAAGGATTTAGTCATGCCTTTTCAGAAATTGCTAAGGGAGGCTGGATTGGAGTAGCAAGTGATTCTAATTATGATGGTATGGGATTACCAGCAAGAATGAGCGCTGCAATTAATGAATATTGGCATGGAGCAAATATGTCTTTTGCTTTATGTAGCTTATTGACCCAAGGATTAATTGACGCGTTTGCTCTTGTAGGAACAGAAGAAGAAAAAAAAACATATCTACCCAAGTTCAATTCTGGAGCCTGGACAGGCACTATGAATTTAACAGAACCTCAGTCTGGAACAGATCTAGCTACAATAAAAACTAAAGCTGAGCATGATGGTGAGAATTGGAGAATAAAAGGACAAAAAATATATATCACCTATGGTGAACATGATATGTCTGAAAATATAATTCATCTGGTCCTTGCAAGAACTGAGGGCGCGCCCGATGGTATAAAAGGTATTTCTACTTTTATAATTCCAAAATTCCTAAAAGATGAAAATGGCGACTATACAATTAGAAATGACCTTAAATGCATATCTATCGAACATAAGATGGGTATAAAAGCAAGCCCAACAGCAGTTATGTCTTATGGAGAGAATGAAGGTGCTATCGGTTATATGCTGGGAGAAGAAGGTAGAGGCATTGAATACATGTTTATTATGATGAATAGAGCACGGTTTGATGTTGGACTTCAAGGGATGGCAATTTCTGAGGCTGCTAGACAAAAAGCACTAGAGTACGCAAACACAAGAATTCAAGGAACTCCAATTAATAGAGAAAAAGGCACACCAATTATAGGCCATGGTGATGTAAAAAGACTACTTTTGTCCATGCGTAGTCTTACAGAGGCAATGCGTGCTTTGATTTTAGTTTCATCCGAAATTATGGAAAGAGCACAAAACGGCAATGAAAAATGTAAATTGAAAGAAGGTTTTTTAATTCCAATAATCAAAGGATGGTCTACTGAATTAGCGCAAGAGGTTACAAGTAATGGACTACAAATTCATGGAGGTATGGGATTTATTGAAGAAACTGGGGCAGCTCAGTTTATGAGAGATGCGAGAATATTACCAATATACGAAGGAACTAATGCCATTCAAGCCAATGACTTTATGTTTAGGAAAACTATAAGAGATAATGGAAAAACCACAAAAGAATTCTTAGAAGAGATTAAAGTTGATTGCGAACAAAATCAAGAAATGTCAAATATGATTGCCTTAGCATCAAACACTCTAGATTTTATTTTAGAAAATAGAGATGATGCTGAAATGCTTTCATGTATTAGTTTTGATTACATGATGGGTTTTGGCTATCTAATTGGTGGATGGCTAATGCATAAAGGAAAAGTTAAAGCTAAATTAAAATTGTCAGAAAAATCTCAAAATGAAAATTTTCTAAACAGTAAGATTATCTCTGCTGAATTTTTTGATTTTCATATTTTGCCTAGGGTTGAATCTCATTTCAAAATTGTTACAAAAGGAGCATCTATAGTTCAGTTAACAGGTGATTCTTTTATTTAACAAGTAAATTAATTAAATTTTTAATTTGGCAACAGAGTTTTTTTACCAAATAAGTCATTGAAAATAAGCGATATAATTTTTTTAAAATTTTATTAAAGTTTATGTTGATTTTAATGTTTTTTTGGATAGCCTATTAATTATATGGGGGGGGTTACTTATTTCTAAGTTTGATCTCATCAATTTTTATTAATGTAAATTATTTACTCAGTTAGTAGATAATTTAATATTTATGGGGTTAAATTTAAAGTTAGTCATGTCCAATTATCCAGATACAAATATTCACGATACGCTTCCAAAAATTCTTAAACACAGAGCTGAAACTATACCAAATACAGTCGCTTTAAGAGACAAAGATTTAGGTATTTGGAACGAAATCACATGGAAAGAGTATAATGATAATGTTTCATATTTGGGACTTAGCTTGTCTAAAAGAGGTTTCAAGACGGGCGATGTTATTGGTTTAATTGGCGATAACAAACCTTCCTGGCTATTTTTTGAACTAGCCGCTCAAGCTATAGGTGGAATGAGCTTGGGTATATATAGAGATACATTAGATGAAGAAGTTGGCTATTTAATGAATGCTGCAAAAGTGAACTTTGTTTATGCAGAAGATCAAGAACAAGTGGATAAAATATTAACTATTAAAAGGCCTAAAAATAATCAAATCAATATTTTCTATGAAGATAGTCGTGGTCTTAAAGAATTGAATGATCCAAAAATTACAGACATGGCTGATTTAATTGAAGAAGGAAAAGAGATCGCATCGAAAGACCCCAATAAATATAATAAAATGATAGAAAAAATCTCAGGTGAAAAAAATGCTATTCTATGCACCACATCTGGAACAACCTCAAATCCTAAATTAGCGATGCTTCCAGGGGCTAAGTTTATTGAACATGTAATAAGATATCTTAAAGTTGATCCAAAGTCTGTGGATGATGAATACGTTTCAGTGTTACCATTTCCATGGATAATGGAACAGACTTATGGTGTGGGGTTTAATATTGTTGGAGGTATGAAAGTAAATTTTCCTGAAAGACCTGAAACCGCAATGGAAGACATGAGAGAAGTTGGGCCAACTTTTATGCTTGGGGCTCCTAGATTATGGGAACAAATTGCAGCTGACATGAGATCAAGAATTTTAGACGCCCCCAAAATAACTCAGTGGTTGTTTAACACTATGGTAGAAAGAGGATTAAAAGCTGTTGATCAGGGTAAAAGAGATTTTCTAGCAGACAAACTATTATTTTCTTCATTAAAAGATAGACTAGGCTTTAGTAAGGTTAAATCTGCAGCCACTGGCGGGTCTGCTATTGGTCCTGAAACATTTAAATTCTTTCTTGCTATGGGCATTCCTCTAAGACAACTTTATGGACAGACTGAACTTATGGGCGCTTACACATTGCAGGATGTACCTGAAGGAACAATGGATTGTGAGACTGTAGGTGTTCCTTTTCCAGATTGTGAAGTTAAGATTGTAGATCCCGATCCAAATGGTCTTGGTGAAATAATAACAAAACACCCAAGCATGTTTTCTGGATATTTTAATAATGAAAAAGCTTACAAAGAAACTATTAAAAAAGGATGGATGTATACCGGGGATGCAGGCTTTTTTGATGAAAAGGGAAGACTTAACGTACTTGATCGAGTAAATGATATTGCTGTTAAATCAGATGGTGTTAAATTTTCACCTCAAAATATAGAAAACAAATTGAAATTTTCTCCTTATGTGGGAGAAGCTGTGGTCATTGGCTCTGAAAAACCATACTTAACTGCTATTATTTGTATAAGGTTTTCTATTGTCTCAAAACTTGCTGAGAAATTGCAATTACCTTTTACTTCATACACTGGACTAGCAGCACATAAAGAAATTTACAAACTTATTGAAGATGAGATCAAAAAAGTTAATGAACAACTTCCTGATAATACTAAAATTGCGAAATTCTTATTGTTATTTAAAGAGTTAGAAGCAGATGATGGTGAATTAACCAGAACGAGAAAAGTAAGAAGAAGTGTAATTAATAGTAGGTATAAAGATATAATAAAAGACTTATATCTTGATAAAGATACTGCAACAATCAACACAGAATTTACGCTAGAAGATGGAAGAAAAAGTAAAATAAGTGCGACTATGGAAATTAGACATTTAATAAAAACCTCTAACATAAAAGCAAAGAAACCTGCTTCCACAGCAAAGAAATCTAGTAAGGGTAAAAAATAAATGAGTTTAGAAGATTTAAAAAAAATACCTTATGGCAAGACTGCAATTGAGCTTAAAAACATTAGCTTAGCTTTTGGGGGTGTAAAAGCTCTAACAGACGTCTCCTTTGAAGTAAAAAAAGGTGAGGTTTTTGCAATAATAGGACCTAATGGAGCAGGTAAATCTTCAATGCTAAATGTCATAAATGGGTTTTATAAACCTACAAGTGGTACAATAAATTTTGCTGGCACCGACAGAAATGAAATGGAACCTGAATTAGCAGCAAAAAGTGGTATTGCCAGAACATTTCAGAATATAGCATTGTTTAAAGGAATGAGTACATTAGATAATCTTATGACCGGGAGATTGTTAAAACAAAAACAAAATTTTCTCATGCAAGCACTATATCTTGGCCCGGTGGCAAAAGAAGAAGAAGAACATCGCGAAAGAGTTGAAAGAGTTATTGATTTTTTAGACCTTCAATCAATTAGACGTACACCTGTTGGATCACTCCCATATGGTTTACAAAAGAGAGTGGAACTTGGTCGTGCATTGGCAATGGAACCAGAAATACTTTTACTAGATGAACCTATGGCAGGTATGAATGTAGAAGAAAAGCAAGACATGAGTAGATTTGTTCTCACAGTTAATAATGAATTGAAGACAACAATAGTTTTAATAGAACACGATATGGGTGTCGTGATGGATATTTCAGATAGAATAGTAGTATTGGACTATGGCAAAAAAATTGGATCTGGATTACCTAAAGAAATTAGAAACAATAAAGCAGTTATTGATGCATATCTAGGTGTGTCTGATGATTAGTAAGGAAATTATTTTATGAGTGTAGAATTACTTAATTTTATTGAAACAGTTTTGAATGGATTAATGTCGGGAGTGATGTATTCGCTTGTAGCTCTTGGCTTTGTTTTAATTTTTAAAGCATCTGGAGTATTTAACTTTGCCCAAGGTGTTTTTGCTCTTTTTGCTGCACTTACTCTAGTTGGATACCAAACCGGCCAAGTTCCATTTGCACATCTAATAAACGAACTTTTTGGAACTAATTATCATAATTGGTATGCTTCGATGCCAAATTTTCTTGCAATCTTATTGACGATGATAACTATGATTGCTCTTGCGTGGATTATAGAACGACTAGTTTTAAAACATCTTGTTAATCAAGATCCCATAATATTATTTATGGCTACTATCGGTTTAGCTTTTGCGCTCGAAGGTGTTGGTGATTTAATGTGGGGATCTGATGTTAAAGTATTAGATGTAGGTATACCAAGTGGAGGATCAATTTGGTTAGAAGAAGCTACAATTGGTCTTGCTGCTGAAGGTAGTGATTATTATGGAATGTACATAGATGTTCTTAACGTTTGGGCAACAGTAATTGCAGTATTTTTAGTTATTACCTTAGCTCTTTTTTCACAATATACAAAAACCGGTAGAGCATTAAGAGCTGTTGCTGACGATCATCAAGCTGCACTTTCAGTTGGAATTTCACTAAGAAGTATTTGGATACTTGTTTGGGCTATTTCTGGTTTTATTGCAATGGTGGCTGGTATTATGTGGGGAACTGAGTCAGGTGTTCAGTTTTCTTTATCATTAATTGCATTAAAAGCTCTTCCTGTTCTTATATTAGGAGGCTTTACTTCTATACCTGGAGCGATAATTGGAGGATTATTAATCGGTGTGGGTGAAAAATTAGCAGAAATTTACATCGGTGGATTTTTTGAAATAGGAGCACTTGAAAATTGGTTTGCCTATGTGATGGCATTGGTCTTTTTATTATTTCGTCCACAAGGTTTATTTGGCGATAAAATTATCGAGAGGGTTTAAATTCTATGATTTACAAAGAAACTGGTCAGTACAAATCTTCATATAAATCAGACCACGCTATTTTTCCCCTTTTACAGGATAAAATTGCTTTTAGTATACTTATGTTTGTTGCTTTTTTAATAATACCTTTTGTAATTAATAGTTACTGGGAAAAAGCTATCTTAGTTCCTTTTTTGATATTTTCACTAGCTGCAATAGGATTAAATATTTTAACCGGATATTGTGGTCAGGTTTCATTAGGAACTGGCGGTTTTATGGCAGTTGGAGCCTTTTCTACTTATAAAATTATGACTTCTTTTCCTGATATGAATATTATGATTATTGTACTTATTTCAGGGCTTATAACAGCTGCTGTTGGTATTTTATTTGGTCTTCCATCTTTACGAATTAAAGGTTTTTATCTAGCAGTTGCCACGTTAGCCTCTCAATTTTTTCTAGTTTGGCTTTTTAACAAGGTTCCATGGTTTTATAACTACTCTGATACTGGTCAAATTACTGTTTCAGAGAGAACAATGTTTAGTGTTCCAGTGACAGGTGCTACTGCGCCTCCTTATGCAACTTATTTGTTCTGTTTAGTTTTGGTTGTTTTATTAAGTTTTGCAGCCAAAAATTTAATAAGAAGTAAAATAGGTCGTTCTTGGATGGCTATAAGAGATATGGATATCGCAGCTGAAATTATAGGTGTACCTCCACTCAAAACAAAACTTTCTGCGTTTGCAATTAGCTCGTTTTATATTGGTGTTGCTGGTGCTTTGTATTTCGCTGTGTTTCTAGGTGCAATTGAGGTAACAGAGTCTTTTGATATTATGACAATTTCATTTCCAGTTTTATTTATGATTATCATTGGAGGGTTAGGGTCAATGTTAGGCTCTTTTCTCGGAGCTGCGTTCATTGTTACATTACCAATTGGTCTGAAATTTTTAATGGTTGATATGGTTGGTCTATCAGCTGTTACAGCTAAACATTTTGAGATAACAATCTGGGGATTGTTAATGATTGTATTTTTAATTGTAGAGCCACATGGCCTTGCAAGACTTTGGTCCATCGCAAAAGAAAAATTAAGAAGATGGCCTTTCCCCTACTAAATTTAATTTAGTAGATAACTTTAATGTTTTCTCAAGAGGAGGATCTAATGAGAATAAAACAACTTTTAATAGGAATGACAGCTTCTGTTATTGCTGTTTCTAGTTATGTAGAAATGGCTATTGCAGATTTAAAATTTCCTATGTTGGTTTACCGAACAGGAGCTTATGCACCTAATGGTATTCCAAACGCAGATGGTTTTGTAGATTATTACAAAATGATCAATGCCAGAGATGGTGGAATTGGCGGCGAGAAAATTTTACACCCAGAATGTGAGACAGGATACAAAACACAAGTTGGTGTAGAGTGTTATGAAAAAAACAAAAAAGATGCCATGGTATTCCAGCCAATGTCTACTGGTATTACTTACCAATTAATTCCTAAAGCTACAGCTGATGGTGTTACAGTTTATTCAACTGGATATGGAAGAACTTCTGCAGCTAACGGTAAAGTTTTTAAGTGGGTATTTAATGCTCCAGTTACATACTGGGATGGTGCTTCAATAGCCGTTAGACACATACTTAAAAATAATTTTGGTAATATTAAGGGTAAGAAAATTGCACTTGTGTACCATAACTCAGCATACGGTAAAGAGCCAATTAGAACACTACAAGAACTAAGTAAAAAACATGGTTTTAAATTGATGCTATTACCTGTTGACCATCCGGGACAAGAGCAAAAAGCTACTTGGTTAAAAATACGTAAAGCTCGACCTGATAATGTTCTAATGTGGGGCTGGGGAGTTATGAACCAGGTTGCAATTAAATCTGCAGCATCTATCAAGTTTCCTATGGATAAATTTATTGGAATTTGGTGGTCAGGTTCTGAAAATGACGTTTTACCAGCAGGTCAAGGAGCACATGGCTATAAGTCTCTGACTTTTAATGCACCTGGTACTAACTATCAAGTACATGCAGACATTAAGAAATATGTTCATGACAAAGGTGAAGCATCTGGTGATGGATCTCACTTTGGAACAGTGCTTTATAACAGAGGATTGTTTCAAGCAATGGTTCAGGTTGAAGCGGCCACAGTTGCACAAAAAATTCATGGCACATCAAAAATCACTCCTGCTATGTACAGAGATGGTTTTGAAAATGTTAACTTAAGTGCAAAAAGGTTAGAAGAGCTAGGTTTTAAAGACTTTGCTCCTCCATTCAAAATCACATGTGAGAATCATGGTGGTAGTGGACTAGCTGCTGTTCAACAGTGGGACGCTAAAGCCAAAAAGTGGAATATGATTACAGAGTATATGTATGGAGACTCGTCTGTAGTTCAAAAACTAATTGCAGAAGATTCATCAAAATATGCTGCTGAGCAAAAAATTACTGAGCGTTGTGGTTAAAAAAATTAAATTGAGAGCCTATTTATTTAGGCTCTCTTTACACATAGGAAAATAAAATGGATGACATTAAAGTAAGTAAAAATAAAAAATCAAATATTTCTGAAGATGTTTTAGTCGTAAACAACATAGAAGTTGTTTACAGTCATGTTATCCTTGTTTTAAAAGGCGTAAGCCTGAAGGTTAAAAAAGGAGGCATTACTGCCTTACTTGGTGGAAATGGTGCTGGAAAAAGTACTACATTAAAATCAATTTCAAATTTGCTTGCATCAGAAAGAGGTGAAGTTACTAAAGGTTCCGTTACCTATAGTAACGAATATATACATGATCTTGACCCTGCTCAATTAGTAAAAAAGGGTGTAATTCAAGTAATGGAAGGAAGACATTGCTTTGAACATTTAACTGTTGAAGAAAATCTTCTTACTGGTGCTTATACTAGAAGTAATAATAAAGAAGTTAAAGAAGACTTAGAAAGGGTGTATAATTACTTTCCAAGACTTCGTGACAGAAGAACATCATTAGCTGGTTACACCTCAGGTGGTGAACAACAAATGATAGCAATTGGTAGAGCTTTAATGGCTCATCCTACTATGATATTGCTAGATGAACCATCAATGGGTCTTGCACCTCAATTAGTTAAACAAATCTTTGAGATTGTTGCTGAGATAAACAGAAAAGAAGGTGTAACGATATTACTAGCTGAACAGAATACAAATATAGCTCTTCAATATGCAGAATATGCATATATCCTTGAAAATGGCCGTGTAGTTATGGAAGGTACAGCTGAGTCTATGAGAGATAATGAGGATGTAAAAGAATTCTATCTTGGAATTTCAGGTGAAGGAAGACAATCTTTTAAGGATGTAAAACAATATCGAAGACGTAAAAGATGGTTATAAGATTAAATGACAAAAAATAAATTTTTTGATGATCTAGAAACGCGTTCAACTGATGAAAGAAATAAAGATCATTTAGAAAAATTAAATAATCTAATTAAAACAGCTAAAGATAATAAAAATCAATCATTAAGAGTTAATAACCCTCTTGAGAATTTAGAAGATTTAGCCTCAATACCTTTGTTGAGAAAATCAGATTTAATTCAAAAGCAATCTGATTTTCCACCATTTGCAGAATTAAATGTTTCTGAAATTAAGGATTTTGCTCATATATATAGGTCTCCAGGACCAATATATGACTTAGATGGTCACTCAAAAGATTGGTGGAGGTTTTCGAGAGCATTGCATGCTGCTGGTTTTTGTTATGGTGATATTGTACAAAACTGTTTTTCTTATCATTTTACTCCTGCCGGCGCTATGTTTGAAGAAGCAGCAAAAATTTTAAAATGTACAGTTTTTCCAGCAGGTGGAGAAAATACTGATTTACAACTCGAAGTAATGAAAGATATTGGCACAACTGCATATGTAGGTGTTCCAGATTTTTTGAAAATTATTCTAGAAAAAGCTGACGAAAAAAATATATCACTTTCAAAGTTGACAAAAGCTATGGTAACTGGAGGACCTCTTTTTCCTGCAGTTGCTCAAAATTTTAGAGAGAGAAATATTCATGTTAGACAATGCTATGGAACAGCAGATTTAGGACTTGTTGCTTATGAAGCAACAGAGAATGATGGAATGGTTATAGATGAAAATGTAATTTTAGAGATCGTTAAACCGGGCACTGGGAAACCTTTAAATGACGGTGAAGTAGGAGAAGTTGTCGTAACTGTATTAAATAATTATGAGTTACCTATAATCAGATTTGCTACAGGTGATCTTTCAGCAATATTAGAAGGAAGTAGCTCAACTGGTAGAACTAATAAAAGGATAAAAGGTTGGATGGGTAGAGCAGACCAAACGACAAAAGTTAGAGGTATGTTTGTTCAACCGTCGCAAGTTAATAAAATTTTAGAAAATTTAAAAATTAATGGCTCTGCCAGAATGATTGTTAGTAGATCAAATGATAAGGATGAATTACTGTTGAAAGTCGAGGCTGAGGTTGCAGATACAGAACAGATATTATCATTGCAAAAAAAGATATCTGACGAAATAAAAAATGTTATAAATTTAAGAGGCAATGCTAAAATAGTCCCCATAAAAAGTTTACCAAATGATGGTAAAGTGATAGATGATATACGTGATTTTGGAGAGTAAAAAATGAAAATAGAAAATGTTAAAGCTGTTATTACAGGTGCAGGAAGTGGTCTTGGTGAAGGAACTGCTAGATACCTAAAAAATAAAGGAGCAGAGGTATTACTGATTGACTTAAATGCTGATGGACTAAAGAAGGTTGCTGATGAGATAAATTGTAAATACGTTGTTGGAGATGTTTCTAACGAAGAAGAGATGAAAAATGCCATTGATGGTTTTAATGGTATAAATTGCTTAGTAAATTGTGCAGGCATTGCAGTTGGAGCTAAAGTTGTATCTAGTAGAGGAATGCATGATTTAGGATTATTTGAAAAGGTACTTAAAGTTAACTTAATAGGAAGCTTTAATATGCTTAGATTATGCGCTGACAAAATGCAAGCCAATGAACCTGATAAAGAAGGTGAAAAAGGGGTTGTCATTAACACAGCTTCAGTCGCAGCTTATGATGGTCAGGTAGGACAAGCAGCATATTCTGCTTCAAAAGGTGGTATTGTTGGGATGACTTTACCTATTGCCCGTGAACTTGCATCAAATGGTATAAGGGTAAATACTATTGCACCAGGGTTGTTTGCAACTGCCATGCTTGCAGGTATGAGTGATGAAGTTCAAAAAAGCTTAATTGCTACTACCGTATTTCCTAAGCGTTTAGGAACACCTCTGGAGTACGCGATGTTAGTAGAGAGCATTGTAACTAATGTATTATTAAACGGTGAAACTATAAGGCTTGATGGTTCAGTTCGTTTGGCTCCAAGATAAAAAAATCTTGGTTAATTCTTAGATGAAACTTAAACCAAAATATTTTGAAGATTTTGAGGTTGGATTAATTTTTGAATCTGATCTCACTCTTATAACTAAAGAAGAGATAATTGACTTTGCCTCAAAATACGACCCACAATCTTTCCACTTAGACGAAGAAGCAGCTAATAATGGTCCATTTGGTCAGTTAACATCTAGTGGATTTATGACACTAGGTAAATCATTTACCCAAATTTTCAAAACTGGTGTTTATGATGGAACAAGTATGGGTGCTTGGGGAATTGACGAGCTAAGATGGACTAAACCTGTGTATCCAGGTGATGTTTTAAAAACAAAAATCGAAGTTCTAGAAGCAAAAAAAATCAGCAAAAAATCCTAGAAGAGGTACAGCAAGACTAAAGCATACTGTGACAAATCAGAAAAATGATATTGTTATGACATGGATAGCTAATCAGATGCTAAAAACAAAATCCTAATTTTCTTTAAGCCAACCCTCATATCCCTCATCCATACTAAATATATTTTTGAAACCATGTTGACTAAAAAAATTGGCAGCTGATTGACTTGAGTTGCCATGATAACAGTAAATTAAAATTGCATCGTTCTTATCTTTTTCTTTAAGAAAGTTTTTAATATTTAAATCTTCAACATGAATGGCATTATCAATATGCCCATTCTTGAACGAATTGTAATCTCTTATATCAATTAAGATTAGATCGTCTTTTGATAATAGATCCTTTGCATCTTTAATTGATATTCGATTGAAAGACATTTTGTTTTATAAAGCTTCGATAATTACTGCTATTCCTTGTCCTCCACCAATACACATAGTAGCAAGACCATATTTTCCTTTACGTTTCCTTAATTCATATACAAGTTTTGTCATAATAATTGCACCAGTTGCACCCACAGGATGACCTAATGCAATAGCTCCTCCATTAACATTAACTATCTCAGGATTAAGACCCAATTGTTTATTAACGGCACATGCTTGAGCTGCAAAAGCCTCATTAGATTCAATTAAATCTAAATCTGAAACAGTTAATTGAGCTTTATTTAATGCCATTTTTGATGCAGGTACCGGCCCCATACCCATTTCATCAGGATCAACACCACCAAACCCGTATGAAACTATTCTTGCTAACGGCTTACCCTTTTTTGCTTTTTCTTCATTAGCTAGTACTAAAGCAGAAGCTCCATCATTAATTCCTGAAGCATTACCAGCTGTTACTACACCATCTTTTTTAAAAGCAGTTCTGAGTCCTGTTAATGTTTCCATACTAGTTTCTGGTTTTGGATGCTCGTCTATTTCAAAAATCTCAATCCCCTTTCTTGTTTTTATTTCAATAGGCAGGATTTGATCCTTAAAAACACTATTTTCGATGGCATTATGAGCCCTTTTTTGACTAGTTAACGCAAATTCATCCTGCATTTCTCTACTAATTTGATATCTACTAGAAATATTCTCTGCGGTTATGCCCATATGTCCATGACCAAAAGGATCATGAAGTGCACCTAACATCATATCATGAACTTGTCCATCACCCATTCTTGACCCCCACCGAAACCCTTGAACAATATGTGCACCATTTGACATAACTTCTACACCTCCTGCTATTGCAACTGAAGCATCTCCTAGCATGAGAATTTGAGAGGCACTAACAATTGCCTGAAGCCCAGAGCCACAAAGTCGATTTACAGTCAATGCAGCAGATGCTTTGTGCATTCCAGCCTGTAGCGCAATAACTCTACTCACATAC
>CACEFQ010000002.1:145000-199800 GCA_902558885.1 uncultured SAR116 cluster alpha proteobacterium | reverse complement strand
GAAAACAAGCTTGTTAAAGTTAATAGCTGGGTTAATTGAACCAGAAAAAGGAGAAATAAAGTTTGAAAATCAGAACTTGAATAAAGTAATTAACAAAATAACTTTAATTCAACAAAATCCTTCTTTAATGCCATGGTTAAATGTTTATGATAATATTACATTAGCGAATTCTAATAATAAAAAAAAAAACTATAAGAATATAGATAAACTTATAAAAGATATTGGATTAGAGGGGTTTTCTTCATACTTTCCTCATAAATTATCAGGAGGGTTATTACAAAGGGTTGCAATCGCAAGGGCATTGCTTTTTTATCCTAGTTTATTATTGTTAGATGAACCATTTGCAGCCTTAGATAACTTAAGTAGAGAAATTATTTCAACGGAGCTTGTTTCAATAATAAAAAAAAAATCCCTTACTGTATTAATGGTAACACATTCTATAGAAGAAGCAGCTTTATTAAGTGATGAAGTTTTGGTAACAGGAATAGCACCTCTAAGAGTGGTAAATAAATTCAATCCTCCTAAAAATTTAAACAACCAATCTTGGCAAAATTTAGGTCTTAGAAAATCATTGCAAGATAAATCTTTTAATGGCTATTTAAAATCAATAAGAGATACTTCATATTCTGTTCTGCAAAAGGAAAAATAAGTTTGGAAAGTAAAAATAAAACAATACTCGTTACAGCCTCAGCAAAAAGATTAGGAAAATTTATAGCTGTTGATTTAATAAAGAAGGGCTGGAAAGTAGCTATTCACTACAATAAATCGAAAACATTGGCTGAAGATACAGCAGATTATTTTTTTAAAATTGGTGGAAACGTAAGCACACATCAGGCTGATTTAACTTGTAACTCAGATATAGAAAAATTAGTAAACGAAATTGAAGCGCAAGATTCAAAATGGGTTGGATTAATTAATAATGCCGGTTATTTTAATTATGATAATGGGAATAGTTTTAAAGTGGAAGAGCTTCATCGTCACATGTCAGTAAACTTTATTGCTCCCACGCTATTAACTAAAGCATTAGCTAAATACACTATGAAGATGACCAAAAAGAAAAAGAGTTCTCAAGGCTTTGTTATAAATATTCTTGATGCAAAAATTTTTGGATTAAATCCAGATTACTATACTTACACATTATCAAAACAAGCAATGTATGGCCTTACAAAAATGTCAGCTCTTACCTATGCTTCTTGTTTAAGAGTAAATGGTATAGCGCCTGGAATAACTTTGTTAGCACCAGGACAAGATCAAAAAGCTTTTGAAAAATCGCATAAAAAAAACTTGTTGAAGTCATCCTCTACAGTTGAAGAAATTTTAAATGCAATTCAACTCATTATAAATACTAAATCTATGACTGGCCATGTAACGGTTCTTGATGGTGGAGCGCATCTTGCTCCTCCAAGAAGAGATGTTGGATTGTTATAAGAATATGACCATGAAGATAAGAAATAGAAAAATACTTATAAATAATTTAACTATACAAGCATCAGTAGGTGTTTATGAACATGAAAAACAAAATAAACAAAAAATAATAATAAATGTAGAATTACTACTTTCAGATGACTCTGAACCAAAGCAGGATAATTTAGAATCAACACAAGATTATAGTCAATTTAGAAAATGTCTAATTGACATTATACAAAGCCAACATTTTCAATTACTAGAAATACTCGTAGAAAAGATACATTCAACTTTGATGGTAAATAGTTATGTAATTGGTGCAAAAGTAAAAATCTCTAAACCTAACATTTTTAATGATTGTGAGGTTGCATACGAGTTATCAAATATTTAAAAACTATCTTTTTTAAGCCTAATTTCCCCAAAACATTCAGGAGCACTATTACTACTTAAACCAACTGATTTTATAAAATTATCATCGTCTGCTCTTAAAAATGGATTAATTTTCTTTTCTACTCCTAAATTAAATGGAACAGTTGGTAATCCTTTTTCTCTTTTATTTTTAATTTCTAAACTAACTTTATTTAATAAAGCATTTTTAGTATCAATATAATTAGCGAATTTCATATTAGATAAAGTATATTCGTGGCCACAATATATAGATGTATCATCTGGTAAAGATCTAAGTTTTAGCAAACTTAACCACATTTGATCCATAGTACCCTCAAAAACTCGACCACAACCTAAATAAAATAAAGTATCTCCTGAAAATAAACATTTTTCTCCAGACATATAAAAACATACATGACCTAATGTATGACCAGGTGTATGAAATACTTTTGTAGGTATACCTGTAATATTGATAGTTTGATTATCTGAAACAAGAATATCAGTATTTGAAATACGGTCATTTTCATAAGAAGGAGCAATCAACTTTGATTTATAAATATCTAAAAGCTCTCTATTTCCTCCAACATGGTCATGATGATGGTGGGTATTAATAACTTCATCTAAATGCCATCTCTTATTATTTAAAAATTTTATTACTGGCTCCGCTTCTCCTGGATCTATTACGCTTGTTATATTTTTATGTTCATTTCGCAATAAATAAATATAATTATCTGATAAAGCATTAATAATGAAGATTTCAAGCATTTGAGTCCTTTGAAAATTGAAAAATTATTAAACAACTAATAATAAATTATCGTATTATAAAAATTAATTTAATCAAAAAGTTTATTTTATTTTATTAAAGTATATATATGTATTTAAAGAAAAGGGGAAATATGAATAATATAGAATTAGATGAACTTAGGTCTAGAATTGATGAGATTGACAAAAACTTATGCCAATTAATAATAGAGAGGCAATCCTTGGCCTCTAAGATTATGGATGCTAAAAAGGGAAGTTTCCCCTTTGATCCAAAAAGAGAAGAGGATTTAATAAAGAAATTAGTAAATTTAGGCTTAGATAAATTTTTAGTTGAAAAAGTTTGGCGTCAAATTATTTCCTCTAATTTATCAATGCAGAAAATTATTAAAATTGGTGTTGCTGGGAATGACGACGAAATTAAATCTGCTTATTTAGCTCATTTTGGAAATTATTTTAAAACTACTTACTTTTCAAGTGTTGTAAGTTTACTTGCTTCATTAGAAAAACAAGACATAGAACTTGGATTTATTGATAGCCAAAGTATTGAAAAATTAAAAAAACAAACAGAAATGAGAGTAAATTTTAATGTTATAGCAAATGTACCACTTTATAAGAATATTAATCAAAAAGATTATAGCATTGTAAAATTAAAAAAAGAAGATATTTAGGATACTTCATGGATTTCCCTTCTCCAAAATCAAATATTGAAAAATTAAATACCTACAAACCAAATTTTGGTAAAAGTAAAATAAATAAGTTTATTAGATTATCTGCAAATGAAAGCGCATTGGGTGCATCTTTGGATGCTATTAAAGCTCTTAAAACTTATTCTTATGACCTAAATAGATATCCACCTCAGGTAAGTGATGAGTTAATAAGTGCAATATCTAAAAGATATTCACTAAATAAGAAAAAAATTATTTTAGGGAATGGTTCTGATGAACTAATATCAATTCTTACTCAAACCTTTTTGAATTATAATGATGAAGCAATATACACAGAATTTGGGTTTCTACAATTTCCTCAAGCCATTGTTATATCGGGTGCTATGGGTGTTGTAGCAAATGATGTAAATCATACAGCTAGTGTTGATAATATTCTTTCAAAGATAAGTAAAAAAACTAAGCTAATTTTTTTAGCAAACCCTAATAATCCTACAGGTACATTTATATCTAGGAATGAAGTCATTAGACTACACGAATCAATTCCTAAAAATATTCTTTTGGTTTATGACGCCGCTTATTCAGAATTTGTTGTAAATGATGATTATATAGATGGTAGTGAACTCGTAGAGAAATATGAAAATGTGATAATGTTAAGAACTTTTTCAAAATTACATGGTTTAGCCTCTCTGAGATTAGGCTGGGGTTATGCATCAGAAAATATAATTGAAAACCTTATGAAAGTACGTGGCCCGTTTAGCGTAAATGCTGCTGCTATTATGGCAGGTGTTGCAGCTTTGGAAGATTTAGAGTTTCAAAAAAAATCTGTTCAACATAATCTCAAATGGATGTCTTGGTTAGAAAAAGAATTAAAATCACTTAACTTGGATTTTCAAAGTTCTATTACTAATTTTCTGTTAATAAAGTTTCCTATTGAGTATAAGTATAGTGCAGAGAATGCAGAAAGTTTTCTTGCTTCAAAAGGAATACTAGTTAGGGGAATGAAAGTTTATGGTTTATCAAATTATCTAAGAGTTTCGATAGGTACTAAAGAAGAAAATATAAAATTTATAAATGAATTGAAAACTTTTTTTAAAAAATGAAGATGAAATCAGAATTTAAAAAAATTTCTATTATAGGGTTAGGTTTAATTGGAACTTCTATTTTACATGCAATTAATGCAAAACTAAAAGAAGCAGTTACGACCTTTGCATATGACATAAATTCAAAACATAGAGATATAGTATCAGAAATGAAAATAGCCACATTTGTTTGTGATGAAATTCATGATGCAATCAAAGATGCTGATTTAGTTATACTTGCAGTACCTGTTGGTTCTATGAAAACGGTAGCAATATCAATTGCTTCTTCATTAAAAGAAAATGCCATAGTTACTGATACAGGATCTACGAAAAGTTCCGTTATAAACGACGTTAATCCATATATACCAAGGAGTGCTAATTTCATACCATCACATCCTCTTGCGGGAACAGAATATTCTGGACCTAAATCTGGATTTAGTTCACTATTTGAAAATAGATATTGGTTGATTATTAGTAACAAGGAAACAGATAATACAAAAAAACTTAGCAAGTTTTTTAAAAATTTGGGATCTATTGTTGAAACTGTAAGTGCAGAATATCATGACAAAATTCTTGCTATTACATCACATCTGCCACATTTAATTGCATATACTATTGTTGGAACAGCCTCTGACTTGGAAGCTGATTTAAAGAATGATGTAATCAAATTTTCTGCTTCAGGTTTTAGAGATTTTACTAGAATTGCTGCATCAGATCCAATTATGTGGAGGGATGTTTTTTTAAATAATTCTGAAGCTGTTCTTGAAATGTTACAAAGATTTAACGAAGACTTGTCAGATCTTCAAAAAGCTATAAGAAAAAAACAAGGTCAAAAATTACATTCTTTTTTTACTAGGACAAGATCAATACGTAAAAAAATAATTGAAGCAGGCCAAATATAAGAAAAAAATTATGTGGTAAAAAATTTTATCCTAAAGCCTGCAATAATAAATTTACAATATTCTTTAAAAACTAAACTAAAAGTTTGATATGAACTAAGCCAATTTTCAATGTCATGTTTTTCAGGGGTAATTGCATGGGTATAAATTTTTAAATTTGGCATAATATTCTTGAACTCTAGAATAGCTCTTGGCATATGATAATTACTTGTGATTAGTATAAATTCTTTTATATTATTCTTACTAATCCATTTAAGAGTTTCGCTTGCATTTGTAGAAGTGTTTTTAGAGATGTTGTCGAGGTCAATGCAGCATTGAATTAACTGAGGATTAAATTTGGGTCCTAATTTTATTTTTAGACTACTTTTAGTAAAACCTAAACCTGTACCACTTACAAGAATTTTATAATTGATTTTTTTTAGTTTTTTAAAATTTTCGATTATTTTTAAACCATCCTTGATCCTATTAGTACCACCAGTTAATATAACAATATTAGTGCTTTCTTTATCATTATATTTTTTGAAAGATAAAATATTTTCCTTAAAGTTATTTAATTCAATAAAAAAAATAGTAAAAATTGAAGTTAGTAAAAAAATAAAAAAGATTTTAAAAATTCTGAAAAACATAAAGATTCAATTCAATTTGATTTAAACATGTTGGCAAAAAAAGTCATGTTAGTATACAATAAACGATTATTTCAACATTTTCATGAGGAATTTTTATATGCATGAAACGTGCAAATCATGTGGAACGGTATTTGAAGTGAATCAAAGCATTTTATCGCAAAATATCCAATGGTTAAAATGTGGAGTTTGTGACGAAAAATGGGCTATAACCTCAACATCAAAAGAAAATTTAACTGAAAATAATGTTGAAAATGAAGATAAAACTGAAAAAGTTAAACAAGAATTAGCTTCTATAAAATCAATAGTGGAAGATAAATCGAAAATCTTAGCCAAAAAACCTAATCCTGTACTGGATCAAAAAAATAAAACTGTTGCTGAAATTGCCTCAGAATTATCATTGTCTAAACTTAATGAAAATAATAAGAATAAAATAAAGAAGACTGAAAATTTAAAAGATAAAAACGAAATAAAAAAGATAAATATATTACCATATTCTGCCATTACCTTGAGTTTGACATTTTTCTTGGCAATATTTTTTCGTTCCACTTTATTAAGTTATAGCTTTTTTTATTTCCCAAACCATACACAAACTTATATTGAAAATATTAACTCTTTGTTTGCAAAAATTGATTTGCCCATTTTAGCTGACACTAAAAATTTAAACTTGACCAATTTCATCGCTAAAGTTCAAGAAAAAGAAATAAGATTTACTGGTGTGATAAAAAACATATCAAAAAGACCAATGTTAGTACCTCGAATTAAAATCTTAGGAGTAAGAGAAGATAGAAAAATTATTATGGAAAAGATATTAATTTTAGAAGATAAAATTATCTTTCCAAACTCTCAAATAAGCTTCAACAAATTAGTTAGTGCTAATATTCAAAATCAAAAAGAAAATATATCTGTTAAAGCAACTCTCTTAGAACAAGTATTTGAATATTAAATAAACTCTATTATATTTTCTTTCGCTATAACATCTTGAATAGTATCAGTTTCTTTTAACTGATATGATTCACCATTGTATATTAAAATTTCTACTGCATCTACTCTCGCATTATAATTGGATTTCATTACAGATGCATATGCACCTGTAGTTCTTATTGTTAATAAATCATTATTATTAACTTCAGTTATTTTTCTATTAAGTGCAATAAAATCTCCAGTTTCACAAATTGGTCCAACAATATCCGCAATAATTTCTTTACCTGGAATCTTTTTTACAGGCTCAATTTTATGGTATGCGTCATATAAAGTTGGTCTTATTAAATTATTCATTGCTGCATCAATTACAATAAAATTTTTATCTTTATTTTTTTTGTTCCTTATAACTTTTGTAACTAAAACTCCAGCTTCAGCTATTAAACTTCTTCCTGGTTCAAAGCTTAGACTGTATTCTGAACCTAAAAATAAATCAGAGATGACTTTATTATAAGTATCAAAATCTGGATTTTTATCTTGATCATAATATATCCCAATACCACCTCCTAAATCGAGAGTAGGAACTTTAAATCCAACGTTTTTAAGTTTCTCAGCAATAGTTTTAAGGTTTAAATAAGCTTTATGAAAGAAATTGAAATCAAAAATCTGAGATCCAATGTGAACGCCTAAACCAACTGGATTTATATATTGTAATTTATGCAACTTTTCATAGATTGAAATTATATCTTCATTATCAATACCAAATTTAGTTTCTTTTTCTCCAGTTGATATTTTTTTATGAGTATTTGGAGCAATATCAGGATTTATCCTTAAACAAATGTTTGTTGTTATCTTGAGCCTTGAAGCAACTTCATAGATATCATAAAGTTCTTCTTCGGATTCAATATTAAATTGTAAAATTCTATTTCTTATTGCTATTTCAATCTCATTTTTATCTTTCCCAACACCAGAAAAAATTATTTTATCTGGTGTTATTCCAGCTGCAATACATTTGTAAAATTCACCTATAGATACAATATCAGCTCCTGCACCTAACTTTCCAAAAAATTTAATTATATTCACAGAATCATTTGCTTTAACCGCATAGTGAATATTTCCTTTGACATTTTTTACAGTATTTTGAAAGACTTCATATCTTTCTTTCATTAAGCCTGTGTCGTATACAAATAAAGGTGAGCCATACTTTTGTATAAGACTATTTAGTTTAATACCTTGAACATTAAGTTCATCATTTTCATCTCTATAAAAACCTGAAGGGTACATAATAAATCTAATTTTTAGTGGTGATTTCTGAAGGTTTTATAGGTTCATCTTTTCTTCCGCAACCATAGAAAGAAACAGACGACAATAATGTAACAACTAGAATTATAATTTTGAAATTCATTCTTTGATTATCCCTTTAAAAATCTTTTCTTAGCATTTTTAATTGCTTTTAAAACATTTTTTGGTGCTGTTCCACCATAAGATGTTCTACTTGAAACAGAATATTGAACCTTTAGAACTTCTAAAATTGTTAAATCTGCATTAGGAACAACACTTTGAATATCCTCTAAAGTTAAATCTTCTAAAGAAGTCATTTTTGTTTCAGCTAAGATAACTATTTTTCCTGTTAAATGATGGGCTTCTCGGAAGGGTATTTTAAGATTTTTCACAAGGTAATCCGCTAAGTCTGTTGCAGTTGGATAACCCTTTTGAAGTGCTTCCATCATTTTTGCAGGAATAGGTTTTATTTCTTTAATCATACCATCCATGTTAAGAATGCATAGTTCAATATTTCTAGTAGTATCAAAGATTGGCTCTTTATCTTCTTGCATATCTTTACCATATGTCATTGGAAGACCTTTTAGAACAGTCATTAAACTTATCAAGTTACCAAATATTCTACCAGGTTTAGCCCTAATTAATTCAGCTGCATCAGGATTTCTTTTTTGCGGCATGATACTAGAGCCAGTTGTAAACTTTTCTGGTAATCTAATAAAATCAAACCTATCAGAGGACCAAATAACTAACTCCTCAGCAAGCCTGGATAAATGTATGGCTATTAATGATGATGCAGACATAAATTCAATAGCAAAATCTCTATCAGAAACAGCATCCATTGAATTTTCAGTAGGTTTGTTAAAGCCAAGTTTGTTTGCAACAAAGTGCCGGTCAATTGGATAACTAGTGCCTGCTAAAGCAGCTGAACCCAAAGGTAACTCATTCATTCTTTTTCGACAGTCAAGTAATCTTCCTCTATCTCTACCAAGCATCTCCACATAAGCTAACAGATGATGTCCAAATGTAACTGGTTGACCGACTTGAAGATGCGTATAGCCAGGCATAAAGAGATCATAATATGTTTCTGATTTTTCAATAAGGGTTCGTTGTAAATCTTTAAGACTTAATTCAATTTGATCAATTTTTTTCCTAAGCCATAATTTGATATCAGTTGCTACTTGATCATTTCTTGATCTAGCAGTATGTAATTTTTTACCAGAATCTCCTATCATTTCAACTAATCTATTTTCAATATTCATATGTATATCTTCTAGTTTAGTTGAGAAATTAAATTGATTATTGTATATTTCTTTTTTTATTCGTTCTAAACCAGACTTAATAGATAAAAACTCTTTTTTAGAAATAATATTTTGTTTAGATAACATTTCTGAATGTGCTATTGATCCCTCAATATCTTCGACGTAAAGAATCTTATCAAATTGAATTGACGAATTAAACTCTTCCATTAACTTGCTAGGAGATGCAGAAAATCTTCCACCCCATATTTTATTATTTTTTTGTTTATCTAAACTACTTTTTTTCATTTTATTATCTATATTAAATATTAAGTAATTATCAACTTAAAGTAATACTTAACATGCTTATATCAAATTTTAACAAAAAAATATTATTATTATTATTTCTCGCAATTTTGTCTGGAAATGCTTTTGCTGTTGATTACCTAGATAAAATAAGTGATAAAATCAAATTTCCAATTTTGAAGGTTCTGAATAATAAGGAAAAGCCCTTAATATTAAAATTTAATCAGGATTTGAAGAAAAAAGGTTATGTAATTAATTTTTGGGCTACTTGGTGTGTTCCATGTAAAAAAGAGCTACCAGACTTAAGTTTACTAAAATCTAAAATTAAAAAATACAATATTGATGTTTTGACTATATCAATAGATAAAAAAGATATTAAAGATCAACTTAAATTTCTATCAAATAATGGTGCTTCAAATTTAAATCACTTCTTTGATAAAGAAATGAAAATTTTTAAAGCTCTTAAATTGAGAGGAATTCCTACAACAATAATAGTTGATCAAAATAGCTTCATAATTTCAAAACATGAGGGAATTTTAAAATGGGGAGAAGATGAAATAATTAATAAGATAAAAAGCTTATTTTATTAGTTTCTCCATTTCTGGCACAGTTTTAAATAAATCATCAGCAAGCCCATAGTCGGAAACAGAAAAAATAGGAGCCTCTTCGTCCTTATTTATCGCTACGATAACCTTACTATCTTTCATGCCTGCTAAATGCTGTATTGCACCAGAAATTCCAGCAGCTATATATAAATTAGGGGCAACTACTTTTCCAGTTTGGCCTACTTGCCAATCGTTAGGCACATAACCCGCATCTACTGCCGCTCTACTTGCTCCCATTGCTGCTCCTAGTTTGTCGGCCAATTTTTCTAGAACTTGAAAGTTTTCGGCTGATCCAAGACCTCTCCCACCTGAAACAACAATATCAGCAGCAGTTAATTCAGGTCTTTCATTTTGTGAAAGTTCTGAATTAATATATTTTGTTAATTCAGAATTTTTCTCAGCATTAACAGAAACAGCTTCAACTTGATTTTCATTAAATGAAGCTTTTTCAAATGCTGTTGTCCTTACAGTAATAACTTTACATGAATCTTCGCTCTTGCAAGTTGCTATGGCATTACCAGCATAAATTGGCCTCTTAAAAGTATTTTCATCTATTATTTCAATTATATCTGGAACGATCATAACATCTAGCAAAGCTGCTAGACGAGGAGCTATATTTTTTCCATTAGCTGTATTTGAAAATAAAATGTGGGAATAATTTTGTGCAATAGATTTTATAAGTACAGATAAATTTTCTGCTATTGAGTTTTTATACATTTCATCATTGCAATAAAGAACTTGATTGAGCCCTTCAATTTTTCTTGCATTATCAATTATCTCTTGGCAATTATGACCCACAACTAACAAGTCAGTTACACCAATTTGTTTAGCTGCGTTGACAGTATGTAATGTGGCGGGCAAAAGTTCACGGTTATTGTGTTCAGCTATAGTAAGTACTCTCATTTTATATTCCTTTATTTTCTTATATTACTTTTGCTTCATTTTTTAATTTATCAACTAATTCATCTACAGATTTTAACATAATCCCTGATTGACGTTTAGCAGGTTCTTCAACTTTTAAAATACTTAAATGTTTTTTTATTTCTATGTTTAGATCTTCAATCTTAATTTCGCTAATTGGTTTTTTCTTAGCTTTCATAATGTTTGGAAGGCTAGCATATCTGGGTTCATTTAATCGCAAGTCTGTGCTTATAACAGCAGGTAATGAAATTTCAATATTTTCAATACCACCGTCAACTTCTCGGCTAACCTTAGCTGTTTTCCCTGAAATTTCCACTTTGCTTGCAAAAGTAGCTTGAGGCCAATCCAATAAGGCTGCAATCATTTGACCAGTAGCATTCATATCATCATCTATTGCTTGCTTACCTAAAATTATCAAATCGATCTTTTCATTTTGAGCAATAGATGAAATAACTTTTGCTACGTTAAGCGGTTCAAGATTATCGTTGGACTCAACAAAAATACCTGTATCTGCTCCCATAGCAAGAGCATTTCTTATAGTTTCTTGAACCTGTGATACACCGATGGATATAGCAATAACCTCATTCGCAATTCCTCTTTCTTTTAATCTTAAAGCCTCTTCTACAGCTATTTCATCAAAAGGATTCATAGACATTTTAACATTTTCTAATTCAACACCAGAATTATCATTTTTAACTCTGACTTTTACGTTATAATCTACTACCCTCTTAACAGGAACTAAAATTTTCAAACTAAACTCCCTTTCCTAAATAAATTATTTTTGATTTAAACCTGGTATCCATAATACATCCTTTAATCCATTTTCGTTTAAAACTCTACATAATACAAATAATAAATCAGACAACCTATTTAAATAAATTAAAGATTGTACGTTTATATCTTCTATGCTTGAAAGCAAACTAGTGTCTCTTTCAGCTCTTCTAGCTACTGTTCTTGACTGGTGTAAGAAAGTAGATGCTTCTGATCCACCTGGTAAAACGAAGGAATTAAGAGGTTTTAATGACTTATTATAATAGTCTATTTTATTTTCTAATTTATCAATTTGTTCCTTTTTTATTCTAAGTGCTGGATACTTTTCTTTTTCTTTTGATATTGGTGTTGCTAAATCTGCGCCTAAATCGAACAAATCATTTTGAACTTCCTTGATTAAATTTTTAATTTCAAGATGAAGTACGTTTGAATTTTCTTTGTTTAAGCAAAAATATACCATTCCCAAGGAGGAATTTAATTCATCAACTGAACCATATGCTTGTGGTCTAGGCGAATGCTTTGGAACTCTACTTCCATCGGTTAAACCAGTTGATCCATCGTCGCCCGTTCGAGTATAAATTTTATTTAATTTAACCATTGTAATATCTCTTATATATTAATAAGCAAATAAAAATTAAAATTGCTATAGCTTGAAAAATTATTCTGTATCTCATTAAAATATTGCTATTTGACCTGTTGTATTCTCCACCCCTAGCCATTGTTATCAAGCCCCAAGCAAGTATTAGAACTACTAATGTCATAGAAAGAAATAAAGTAATATTTAACCAGTCCATTATAAAACTCCTTCTAAGACATTAATAAAATCATGTTTTTTATTAATATAAGCGGCCTTAACAGTATTATGCATTAAGCACGCAATTGTCATTGGCCCAACTCCACCAGGAACAGGGGTAATTTTTTTAGCAATTTTTAAAACTTTTTCAAATTTGACATCACCAACAAGCATTCCCCTATTGCTAGCATTATGTCTAGTTTTTGTTTCCAATCTATTAATTCCAACATCTATTACAATTGCACCTGGTTTAATAAATTTTTCATCAATCATTTCAGGGATACCAACTGCTACAATTAAAATATCTGCTTTTCTGGTATGTTCTTGAATGTTCTTGGTTCTTGAATGAGTAATTGTCACTGAGCAGTCTGATGATAGTAACAGTGACGCCATTGGTTTTCCAACAATGTTAGATCGACCTACTATAACAGCATTTTTCCCTTTAATGTCTTGAATTTCATGTTTTAACATATAAAGACAGCCTAAAGGTGTACAAGGAATAAATTTTGAGTCCCCTATGAAAAGTTTACCAAGATTAGTTGGGTGAAATCCATCAACATCTTTTGAAGGATTAATTATATTAATAATCTTTTTTTCTGAAATATGTTTTGGTAGTGGAAGCTGAACAAGAATTCCATCTACATTTTCATCTTTGTTTAGTATTGAAATGTGGTGTATTAATTCTTCTTCAGAAACGTCAGAAGCAAGCAAAATCTCTTCAGATTCGATACCATTTTTTTTGGCTGTTAGGATTTTATTTTTTACATATATTTTACTAGCGGGATTGTCTCCAACTAGTATGACAGTAAGGCATGGCTTACGTTTAAAATTATCTAAAAATCCTTTGCTTAGAGGATAAATTTCTTCCAACAGTTTTCCAGCATACATCTTTCCATCAATTATTTTATTTATCATTGTCATTAGTAAATTTATAATCCTAATCTATAATCTTGAATTAAGTTTTTTAAAAAACTCAATAAAAGAATAACTATTACAGGTGACAAATCTATTCCCGAAAGAGATGGTATATACTGTCTAATTTTTCCTAACAAAGGTTCATGCAAAGATATTAGTGCTCGAAAAATTGTATTAATAATTTTGTTGTAGCTATTAATCATTTGAAATTGGATTAGAAGAATCATAATAACATATACAAATAATGTGTATAAATAGAGAGTTATAATTTCATTTATCAGTATCAAGAGAGCATTCATAATTACATAACTATTTCTATGTTGAGTATTTTGTGGATAGTAACTATCATCGACATTAATATATCTAATATCAACATTTGTCTATTCAAGAACAAACTTTAAGGTAAATCTAAATGTTTTTTAAATCAGCCAATAATTTAGCTAAAATAGTTTTAAAATGTTTTTTTATTTGTATTTTTTTTATAATTAGTCCTTACTCCAACGCTACAGAAAAAAATAATGACTGGTACATAAAAGCTAACAAAGTTTCTGGGCAAACTATTTTTTTTCATGCATGGGGCGGGGCTAAGAATATTAACTCATATATCAAATGGGCTTCAGATGAAGTTAAAAAAAGATATAACATAACAGTTAAACACGTAAAAGTATCTGATACTTCTAATGTAGTAGCAAGAATTTTATCAGAAAAAAATGTTAAAAAAGATAGTAATGGAGCTGTCGACTTAGTATGGATTAATGGAGAAAATTTTTTAGTGATGAAGAAAAATAATATGCTTCTCTCTGAAAATTGGATTAAAGACTTGCCAAATTCTAAGTATTTAGATTTTGAAAACAACCTAAGTTTGTTAAATGATTTTGGGGTTCACACAGAAGGTATGGAAATGCCTTGGGGAGTGTCACAATTAAATTTTTATTATGATAGTAAATACATTAAATCTCCTCCAAGATCAGCATCTGAATTAAAAGATTATATAATCAGAAACAAAGGTAGGTTTACTTTTCCACAGCCACCAGATTTTACGGGTACTAGTTTTTTAAAACAAATTTTAATTGAGTTGATAGATGATAAAGGCTTGTTGAAATCAGAGTATCTTATTGATAAACATAAAAATGCTCTAAACCCATTATGGAAATGGTTAGATGAAACAACTCCGTATTTATGGAGAGAAGGCAAAAATTACCCTCCTAATTATTTGGCTTTAACTGAATTAGTTGCAGAAAGAGAAATTGACATTGGAATGGCGTTTAATATAGCACACGCTTCAAATGCAATTTCTGAAGGAAAGTTACCTAACACTGTAAGAAGTTACATACATAAAGGTGGAACTCTTGCCAATGTACATTTTTTAGCAATTCCATATAATTCTGGTAAAAAAACTGCTGCTAAAATTTTGGTTAATTTCCTGATATCACCGGAAGCTCAATTAAAAAAACAAGACAAGATTTTTTGGGGTGACCCAAGTGTAATTTCAGTAGCAAAATTAGATAAAAAATGGAAAAGTGAATTTACTATCCTTCCAAGAGGTGTTGCGACACTTTCAAATGAGGAGTTATCAATGAAGCTGGAGGAGCCACATCCTTCCTGGGTTAAAATCATAGAACAAGGATGGATAGAAAAATATGGCTCAAATAATTAGGTTATAAATGGTAAATAATTTTTCTCGGTTCCTTTCCAAAGTTTCTATAATCTTTATTGGAATAATTATCACTGTAACTATATTTTGCGGTTTTTTAGGTTTTTTTTTACCGTCATTTAATTATTTACCAATTTTAGGAAAAGGTGAACTGGGCTTAAATTATTTTTATATATCAATGAATATTCCAGGGATATATAAGTCGATATTATTATCGATATTTACTGGTTTGGTTTCAACTGCTTTAGCGTTATTTTTTTCTCAAGTCATTCTTATATATTTATTTAAAACTAAATTTTATAATTATCTAAAAATAATCATATCACCTTTAATTGCTCTACCACATATTACAATGGCTATTGGTCTAATCTTTCTCTTGTCTCCAAGTGGATTGTTGTTAAGACTTGTTTCACCTTCGTTAACGGGTTTCGAAAGACCTCCGAACTCTTATATATTTCCAGATGAATATGGTTTTTTTTTAATATTAGGCCTTATGTTAAAAGAAATTCCATTTTTAGTCTTGGTGTCTTTATCAGCTTTGAGAGAGTTTTCTTCAACGAAATTTTTTGATTTGGGAAAATCATTTCAGCATTCGAGTTTTTCTACTTGGTTTATATTATTATTTCCAATCATTTACAAAAAAATTAGACTTGTTATTTTCATAATCATTGCATTTTCATCATCTGTGGTTGATATGGCTTTACTTTTGGCACCATCAACTCCATCAACTCTATCAGTACGAATTTTACAAATCTTTCAATCTTCAGATATAGACTCGTTTTTTATAGCTTCCAATTTATCTTTAATTCAATTATTTATAATTATAATTTTACTAATAGTTTGGATTTTTTTAGAGAAAATTATTAAACTAAAATATTTTTATATTTTATTTATAAAAATCACTTCATTTGGATCAGAGTTTTTGAAATTTGTTATATTATGTTTTGGCTCAATTTTATTTTTATTATCTTTCATGGGTATAATTTGTTCTATATTGTGGGGATTTAGTGAAAATTGGTATTTCCCAAATTTTTTTCCAAATGATTTAAACATTGATAGTTTTTTAAGTTTTTATTATCAGAATAAACCATTAATATTAATTTCAATATTTATACCTCTGATCGTTTCATTATTATCTATATCATTAACAATAATATGGGTTGAGTTACTAGATTATTTAAACATAAAAAAAACTCAATTTGAGTGGATTATATTTACTCCTTTATTTATTCCTCAAATTTCTTTTTTAATTGGAATACAAAGTTTTATAATATTTTTTAATTATAATAATTTTTTAATACCTCTTATATTTGTTCAATTATTTTACGTTATACCATATTGTTTTATCATACTTGCTCCAGCTTTGAGAGAAGTTAAATCTGATTATATTAAAGTAGCTTCTAGCCTAGGAAAAAATAGAATAGATAGGTTATTTAAGATAAAAATCCCATTAGTTTTGCCTTCTCTTTTGACTTCCTTCGCAATAGGTATGATAGTTTCTTTTGCTTTGTATGTGCCGGTTTATTTTATAGGAGCGGGCAGAGTTACAACCTTGACGGTTGAAGCTCTAAATTTAGCTTTGAGTGGTTCTAAACAAGACCTAGGCATTGCAACATTTTTCCAAATATTGTTCCCAATTTTATTGTTATTCACTATTGCCTTGATTAATAGGAAAGCTATAAAGTGGCAAATTTAATTTTAACTAGATTACTTGATAAGCTAATCTAAATCTTTTATAGAATTTAAAACAAAAAACTTAGGAGTGTATTTTGTCTGATACATCAGCGTTTAAAGGTAAAAAAATTGCTGTGATGGTAGCAAGTGGTTTTAACGAAGAACAATTTCTAATAATCCAGAAAACAATTTTAGCTGCTGAAGGTTCTTATACTATAATTTCTCGAGATATTGGTACAACCAATGGTTGGGCATCAGAAAAATGGGGATTGTCCTATCCTGTTGATCAACCAGTTTCTGAAACACTGGCTATAGATTTTGATGCTTTAATTGTACCAGGTGGAGCAAATCAAATTGAAACTTTGAGCAATGACCTTCATGTAAGAAGAATTTTAAGGGCTTTTTTAAGAGAAAATGAGCCAGTTGCTTTGGCAGGTGTTTCTTCAATTTTACTTACAACTATAGATGCTGCGAAAGGAAGAAAAGTTGCTGCATCAGATGCTGATAGTGCGCTTTTAATTGCAGCTGGAGCAGAAATTATTGCTAAACCAACGGTAAGAGATAAAAATTTAATAAGCGCAACCAGTGGTGAGTCAGGTATTTCTGATCTTTTAGAAATGCTTGCGCAAGCTATAACTGATAATCATAAGTAATAGAGGATGTGAAATGGGGCAAATGAATAAAATTAGTCCTTGTGTAGGAGTTTGCTCAATTGATCCTAAAAGTAATTTATGTTTAGGATGTCTTCGTTCGTCTGACGAAATCGCTATTTGGCCACAGATAGATAATAAAAAAGCTCTAGAGATTATGAAAAAAGTCAAAAACAGATCTCATAAGAAATTTAATTCTAATTTATAGGAATTTTCAAATGCATAAATATAGAACACATAAATGTAATGAATTAAGAATTGAAAACGTGAATGACCAGGTAAAGTTATCAGGCTGGGTTCATAGGAAAAGGGATCATGGACAATTAATATTTATAGATCTGAGAGATCATTATGGGTTAACGCAAGTCGTTGTTGACTCATCAAACAAAAATTTTTCTATATTTGAAGGCCTACCATTAGAAAGTGTAATAACTGTTTCAGGGTTGGTTGTGAAAAGATCTGAAGAAACTATTAATGATAATTTACCTACAGGTAGAATTGAAATTAATTTGTCTGAATTAGAAATTATTTCCCAATCAAAAGTATTACCTTTGCAAGTTAATTCTGATGAAGATTATGGTGAAGAAACTAGATTAAAATTCAGATATTTAGATCTAAGAAGAAGTAGGCCTCATCAAAATATAGTCTTAAGATCTAACATTATTCAAACTATTAGAAATAAAATGTTAGAGTTAGGATTTTTAGAATTGCAAACACCAATTTTAACCGCTTCTAGTCCAGAAGGTGCAAGAGATTTTTTGGTTCCCTCTAGACTTAATAAAGGGAAGTTTTATGCTTTGCCTCAAGCTCCTCAGCAGTTTAAACAACTCATAATGGTATCTGGTTTTGATAAATATTTTCAAATAGCGCCATGCTTTAGGGATGAAGATAGTAGAGCTGACAGATCGCCAGGAGAATTTTATCAGCTTGATTTAGAAATGTCATATGTTGAACAAGAAGAAGTTTTTAAAGCTGTAGAACCTGTGATTAAAGAAGTTTTTAAAAAATATTCAGACAAAAGCATTGATGAGATTTTTCAAAAAATTACTTATAAAGACTCAATGTTAAAATATGGAAATGACAAACCTGATTTGAGATTTGCTCTTGAGATTAAAGATGTAACAGATATTTTTAGAAATTCTGGTTTTACTATTTTTGCAAAATCAATTGAAAATGGATCTGTAGTTAGAGCTATTCCTGGTCCGAATTGTGGTTCACGTTCAGTTGCTGATAGAATGAATAGTTGGGCCCAGGGAGAAGGTGCTCCTGGAATGGGATATATTATTTTTAGTGAAAATACTGCTAAGGGGCCAATTGCAAATGCATTGGGAATTGAAAAAACTCTTGAAATGAAGACCTTATTTAACCTTAATGATGGAGATGCTTTATTCTTTTCTTGTGCAACAGAAAATGAAGCAGCGAATTTAGCAGGAAAAGCCAGAGTTAAAATTGCAACAGATAGAGAATTAATTGAAAAAAATATATTTAAATTTTGTTGGATAGTAGATTACCCTATGTTTGAAAAAGATGAAAATACTGGCAAAATAGAATTTTCTCATAATCCTTTTTCTATGCCACAAGGTGGTATGGAAGCATTATTGAATGAAAATCCATTAGATATTCTTGCATATCAATATGACTTAGTATGTAATGGAATTGAGCTTTCATCTGGTGCTATAAGAAATCATGTCCCAGAAATAATGTATAAAGCTTTTGAAATTGCAGGTCACAAGCCTGAGGTTGTTGACAATAAATTTCCAGCTATGATTAATGCTTTTAAATTTGGTGCACCTCCTCATGGAGGTATAGCTCCAGGTATTGATCGTATTGTAATGTTATTGGCTGATGAACCAAATATAAGAGAAGTTATTTTATTTCCAATGACTGGTAAAGCAGAAGATTTGATGATGAACGCTCCAAACGAAATAAACGAACTACAATTAAAAGAATTAGGTATTAAGTTGGACAAAAAAACCAAACTTAATTAATTTTTAATTATATTTAATCTATGCATTATAATTGTAAGAGAAATAAATAAAATAACGGCCCCAGTTTGATGAAGAGTTCCTAAGTAAATTGGAACCATATTAATTAAGGTAAATATACCTAAGAAAAATTGGAAACATACTATTGCACTCATAAACAGGGAGCCTTTCTTCACAATTTTATCACTGCTTTGTGTATAGTTTCTATAACAATATATAAGTATACAAATTGTAGTGAATAAAGCTATATGCCTGTGATGAAATTGAGCTGAGGCAGGGTTTTCAAATGGATCTAAAAACCCATATTCACCATAATTTTCTGGAATCAGGCTATATCCCATTAAAGGATATTCGTTGTACATTAAACCAGCATCCATTCCAGCAACAAATGCACCAGCAATAATTGTTGTAAATAAAAAACAAAAAATTAGAAAACTAAAGTCTAATTTAATTTTTGAATGACCATTCTTAAATTCTAATAGAGTCCAAACTAAAAGGTATAATATCAACAAAGCATTAGATAAATGAATAGCCAAACGATATTGTGAAACTGCAGGATCATTTACAAGACCAGACTTTACCATCCACCAGCCTATAATTGCTTGTAAACTTCCTAAAAACAAAATAATTAATAGCTTCAATAAAATTGAATTAGGAATTTTATTAAAAAAATAAAAAATAATTAAGGGAATAATAAATACTATTCCTATTAACCTTCCCCATAACCTGTGAAAGTATTCCCAAAAAAATATCTCTTTAAATTCTGTGATACTCATTCCTTGATTTTTAATGAGATATTCTGGTGAGCTCATATAAAGTGAGAATACTCTTTTCCATTCTTCATCAGAAATGGGTGGTAAGAATCCCCAAATTGGCCTCCATTCAACCATTGACAAACCAGAGTCTGTCAATCTAGTAATACCGCCAATTATGATCATCAAAATTACCATAGAAATGGTTGTATAGAGCCATGTATTTATATATTTTTGGTTTAGGGATGAAATCATTTTATTATAGTATTTTATTTATTTATATGTGAAGTTTTTTCTTAAAAGCAATATTTTAAATATTTTTTTTATTTTATCTTGAAAGTTCCTTACAAGTACACTATTTAAGCTCCATCAATAATGTATTTATTGTTTAACTTTAACATTTTTAACAAGGGAGAAAAGGCATGAAGTTTAGGCCACTTCACGACAGAGTTGTTGTTGAGCGTCTCGAAGCAGAGGAAAAAACAGCTAGTGGAATTATTATTCCAGATTCAGCACAGGAAAAGCCTATGCAAGGTAAGATTATTGCAGCTGGTTCTGGAGCACGTGACGAGACTGGAAAGATTCAACCTTTGGATGTCAAAGAAGGTGATGTTGTACTTTTTGGAAAATGGTCCGGTACGGAAGTTAAGCTTGATGGTAAAGATCTTTTGATCATGAAAGAAAGCGATATCATGGGAATAATGGGTTAATTATTCTCTTATTTAAATAATAATTACTTTATAATTTGAAAGGAAAAAAAGATGGCTGCTAAAGAAGTCAAATTTGGTGCTAATGCTAGAGCACAAATGTTAGAAGGTGTTGATATACTAGCAGAAGCTGTAAAAGTTACACTTGGCCCAAAAGGTAGGAATGTTGTTATTGATAAATCTTTTGGCGCTCCAAGAATCACAAAAGATGGTGTAACTGTTGCTAAGGAAATTGAATTAAAAGATAAATTTCAAAACATGGGCGCGCAGATGGTTAGAGAAGTTGCTTCAAAAGCTAACGATGTGGCAGGTGATGGTACAACTACTGCAACGGTATTAGCCCAAGCTATCGTAAAAGAAGGTTCTAAAGCAGTCGCTGCAGGTTTAAATCCTATGGACCTAAAAAGAGGCATTGACTTAGCGATAGAAGCTGTTGTTGCTGACTTAGAAACACGAACAAGTAAAATTTCTACCAATGAAGAAGTTGCTCAGGTTGGTACTTTATCAGCAAATGGTGAAGCAGAGATTGGTGATATGATAGCAAAGGCTATGGATAAAGTTGGAAATGAAGGTGTAATAACTGTTGAAGAAGCTAAAACACTTGCAACTGAATTAGACGTTGTAGAAGGTATGCAATTTGACAGAGGATATCTATCACCCTACTTTATTACTGATGCTGATAAAATGAAAGTAGTTATGGATGATCCATATATATTATTATTCGAAAAGAAATTAGCTAACCTACAGGAAATGTTACCAATATTAGAAAAAGTTGTACAGTCTGGTAAACCTCTTTTAATTATCGCTGAAGATGTTGAAGGTGAGGCATTAGCTACTCTTGTGGTTAATAAGCTTAGAGGTGGTTTAAAAATAGCTGCAGTTAAAGCTCCAGGTTTTGGTGATAGAAGAAAGGCTATGTTAGAAGATATCGCAATCTTAACAAAAGGTGATCTGATCTCTGAAGATCTTGGTATAAAGCTAGATAATGTGACACTTGAAATGCTTGGAACAGCTAAACGAGTAGAGGTTACAAAAGAAGAAACTACTATAATTGATGGTGCAGGATCGAAGGATGATATCGGTGCTAGATGTAATCAAATAAGAGCTCAGATCGAAGAAACTACTTCTGACTATGATAAAGAAAAACTTCAAGAAAGATTAGCTAAACTAGCTGGTGGAGTTGCTGTTATCAAAGTTGGAGGAGCCACTGAAGTTGAAGTTAAGGAGCGTAAGGATCGTGTCGATGATGCAATGCACGCTACAAGAGCTGCTGTTGAAGAGGGTATTGTACCAGGTGGTGGAGTTGTTTTCGTGAAAGCGATTTCAGCATTAGATAAACTTAAAGTTGATAACTCAGACCAAAAAATGGGTGTTGATATTGTAAGAAGAGCTTTGAAAGCTCCTGCAAAGCAAATAGCAGACAATGCCGGTCAAGATGGTGCTGTTATAGTAGGTAAACTACTTGAATCAAATGATGCAAACTACGGCTTCAATGCTCAAACTAATGAATTTACAGATTTAGTTAAAGCAGGAGTTGTAGATCCAACTAAAGTCGTAAGATCAGCTTTACAAAATGCAGCATCTGTAGCAGGTCTATTGATAACTACAGAAGCCATGGTTGCTGACAAACCTGAACCACCAGCAAGTGGTGGTGGTGGCATGCCAGATATGGGCGGCATGGGCGGCATGGGCGGCATGGGCGGCATGGGTGGCATGCCAGGTATGATGTAATTCTGCTCTACTTTATTGTTTTAACACCTCTAGCTTTGTAAGGTTAGAGGTGTTTTTTTTGTTTAATTATTTGATTATTTGTTGCTTACTCTTATTAACTCATATAGCAATAAAAAAAAATAATTTGAAATTAAGTTATGGAAAAATCAGAGATTAAAAAATTTGCGGAGAAATCTAATGCTTGGCCTTTTGTTGAAGCTAGAAATTTAAGGGATAGATTGGATAAAATTGAGAGTTCTGCTTCTAAAGATAACAATATCCCTGTTTTATTTGAAACTGGATACGGACCTTCAGGACTTCCTCACATTGGAACCTTTGGTGAAGTTGCAAGGACTAACATTGTGCGGAATGCATTTGAAGTTTTAACTGAAAGAAATACAAAGTTAATATGTTTTTCGGACGACATGGACGGATTTCGTAAAATTCCAGAAAATGTTCCTAATAAAGATCTACTTGAAAAATTTATTGAACATCCCCTAACCAGTGTTCCAGATCCTTTTGAAAAATTTAGTAGTTTTGGTGATCATAATAACCATAAATTACAGGAATTTTTAGACAACTTTAATTTTGAGTATGAATTTGTTTCAGCTACAGAATGCTATAAATGTGGAAAATTTGATGAGGCACTCAAAAAGATTTTGTTAAATTACGAAAAAATAAAAAACATAATTTTGCCTACTTTAGGCGAAGATCGAAAAAAAACTTACAGCCCTTTTCTTCCAGTCTGCCCAAAATCTGGTAAAGTTTTGCAAGTTAACATTACTTCAATCAATACTAAAAACAATACTGTAAGTTATATTGATGAAGAAACTAAAGAATTAGTTACCGTTTCTATTCTTGGTGGATCATGCAAGTTGCAGTGGAAGTGTGATTGGGCTATGCGTTGGTTTGCTCTAGGTGTAGATTATGAGATGTCAGGCAAAGACTTATCTGAAAGTGTGATTTTATCTAGCAAAATATTGAGAGTCCTTGGAGGAACACCTCCATCAGGTTTTTCATACGAACTTTTTCTAGATAATAATGGTGAAAAGATTTCAAAATCTAAGGGTAATGGTTTATCGATAGAGGAGTGGTTGAGATATGGTTCACCTGAATCCTTAAATTTGTTTATGTATACAAATCCCAAAAGAGCTAAGAGACTTTTTTTTGACGTCATACCTAAAACCACCGATGAATATTTTTCGCATTTGAAAAAATATTCTGACCAGGGTATTCATGAAAAAATTGATAATCCAATATGGCATTTACATAAAGGTTCACCAAAATTTAATGATCTTCCAGTTACCTACACTTTATTGTTAAATTTAGTGTCTGTATGTTATGCAAGTGATCCGGATATAGTTTGGGGGTATGTAAAAACCTACTCACCCGATTCAAAAAGAACTAAAGAATTAGATGATTTAATTGATTTAGCTGTTAATTATTATAAAGAGAAAATAGAACCTCAAAAGAAGTATAGGCTTCCAAATGAAAAAGAGCAAAAAGGTATCACAGAATTAATGAACACTTTATCAACATTTAATAATGAAGCTACATCTGATGATATTCAAGCTGTAGTATTTGAAATTGGAAAAAAACTTGAATATGAGAATTTACGTGAATGGTTTAAAGGTTTGTATGAAACTGTTCTTGGGCAATCTGAAGGACCTAGAATGGGAAGTTTCATTAAACTCTATGGGATTAAATCAACAATAAAATTATTAGAAAACGTTATTCTAGGTAACCTAGTTAAAGAATAGATTAAATGATTTGGAAATTTATTACTTTTTTTGTAAAAAAGCTTGATCCAGAAATTGCTCATAAACTAACCATTAAATTCTTGAAACTTGGTTTTCATCCAAGATTAAATCAAAGTGTAATTCCAATTAAGCTTGGTGATTTGATTTTTAAAAATTTATTTGGCGTTGCCGCCGGTTTTGATAAAAATGCAGAAGTAATAAACAAAATTCATTTTTTGAACTTTGGTTTCACTGAAGTTGGTACTATTACACCAATACCTCAATATGGAAATCCAAAACCAAGAATTTTTAGGCTAGAAAAAGATAAAGCTATAATAAATCGAAATGGTTTTAACAATTTAGGAATGTTACGGGCAAAAAAAAAATTAGAGCATTATAGAAAAAGATTCCCAGTAGGAAGTGATTTTCTTGTTGGAGTTAATATTGGTCCTAACAAAGATAGCGATGATAGGTTTAACGATTATAAAGTGCTTGCTGAAAATTTATCAGAGTTTGCCGACTATATTTCTATAAATGTGTCTTCACCTAACACACCAAATTTAAGAGAATTTCAAAAAAAGGAGAATTTAGAAAAAGTTATAAATTTTGTTAAGGATGGGATTGCCAAATCTAAAACTTTTAATAAAAAATTGCCAATTTTTTTGAAGATTGCTCCAGACATAAATAAGCAGACATTGAACTCTATTATTGAAACAGCCCATTCGCAAAAAATTTTTGGGTTGATCATCTCTAATACGACTTTAGATAGAGAAAGTAATCTAAAATCAAAAAAATCTAATGAATTAGGAGGCTTGTCTGGGAAACCATTATTTAAAAAATCAACAGATATTTTGTCACAAGCAAACAAAATAATTAAAAATAATAATTATAAACTATTTTTAATTGCAGCTGGTGGTGTATCAGACAGTAAAACTGCATATGTAAAGATTTTGTGTGGAGCACATTTAGTCCAATTATATTCTTCTCTAACATTTGAAGGGCCTTTAGTTGCAAATAAAATAATAAGTGGCATATCAAAATTAATGAAAAGAGACAATATAGACAATATTTTTAATATAGTAGGAATTATAAATAATCCTAAAGAGGCCATGAACATTGCAATTAATGGTTTTAAAAAAAAGAAAAAATTAGATTCTTTCACCATTTAACTTGACCTTTTATGTCCCCTATCATATAAATCGCTAGATAAATTTTGAGGTATATAATGTCAAGAGTATGTGAAATTTCGGGTAAAAATGTTATGAGTGGCAACAACGTTAGTCATGCAAAAAATAAAACTAAAAGAAAATTTTTACCTAATCTTCAAAATGTTAAATTTTTTAGCAAATCATTAAACAAGTTCATTAGCATGAAGGTGTGTGTTAGAGCTTTAAAATCTGTTGAAAAAAACGGTGGATTAGACGATTATTTAGCTAAAACTAGTAATAGAGTTTTAGCACCTCAAGCTATTGCTATAAAGAAATCTATTCAAAAAAATTTAAAAAAAGAAGTTAGTTCCTCTTAATTCTATTCTTCATGGAATAAGTCAGCTAACTGTTCAGTTACTGCACCACCCAATTGCTCAGCATCAGTTAGAGTTACTGCTTTGTCGTAATAGCGGGTAACGTCGTGGCCAATGCCAATAGCAACTAATTCTACAGGTGATTTATTTTCTATAAATGAGATTACCTGTTTAAGATGAAGTTCTAAGTAGTTACCACTATTAGAAGAAAGTGTAGTATCGTCAACTGGAGCCCCGTCACTTATGACCATAAGGATTTTTCTATCCTCCGCTCTACCTAATAATCTTTCATGTGCCCAGATTAATGCCTCACCATCTATGTTTTCTTTTAAGATTCCTTCTCTGAGCATTAATCCAAGTGAATTTTTTGCTCTTCTCCATGGTGCATCTGCTGGTTTATAAATAATATGTCTTAAGTCATTTAATCTACCAGGATAAGCTGGTTTACCCTCATTTATCCATTGTTCCCTTGATTGACCACCCTTCCAAGCTTTTGTCGTAAAACCCAAGATTTCAACTTTGACTCCGCATCTTTCGAGAGTTCTCGCCATAATGTCAGCACAAATAGCAGCAATAGTGATAGGCCTTCCTCTCATGGATCCGGAATTATCTATAAGCAAAGTCACAATTGTATCTCTAAATTTCATATCTTTTTCTTGCTTGTATGAAAGTGGAAATAATGGTTGAGTAATTACTCTAGCTAACTTTGATGCATCTAACATCCCCTCTTCGAGATCAAAGTTCCAAGATCTGTTCTGTTTAGCTTGTAATTTTCTTTGAAGTTTATTAGCCAATCTAGCTATAGCTCCTTGAAGATTTTCAAGTTGTTTATCAAGCGTTCCTCTTAGTCTACTAAGTTCATCTTCTTCGCATAAGTCAGTAGCATTAACAATTTCGTCGTATTTAGCAGAATAGACTTGATAATTATAATTAATATTATTTTTATCTAAGTTATGTCCCGATAAAGGATTAGGAACAATTTCACCCTCACTCTCTCCATCTTCGTTGTCCGCGTCACTATCCTGAGTTTCACCTTCCATTTCTTGTTCATTTTCTTGGGCATCGCTACTACTATCTAGTCCAGCATCTTCATCATTATCACTTTCACTTTCAGCAGACGAATCGTTCTTTTCATTCTCATCAGGATTATTGTCTTCAGTGTCTTCGTTTTCACCGTCATTATTAGGATCTCTCTCTCCAATATCTGAATGTAATGCAGATAACAATTCTTTTGTGTATTTAGCAAAAACTTCTTGATTATTAGTGTTTTCTGCAAGTTGGTTTAGGAGATTACCAATTTTGTTATTTATCCAAGGTCGCCATTTATCTAAAGAAACAGATGTGTTTAGAGGAGATTTAGAGCCAGTAATCTTTTCTCTTATTACTAAGTGTAAAGCATTTACTAATGCTTCTTTATCTTCTCCACCTGGGACGGGTAAAATTATTTCTTTAAATTTTTCAACAACTAAATTTTGTAAATTTTTCTTTATACCAACAAGATTTTTAGACCCAACAGCTTCTATTCTAGATTCTTCTGCTAATTGAAAAATTTGGGATGATAAATCTGAAGATGGTATATATTTACTATGTAAAACAGGATCATGGTACTTAATCTTAAGAGCAATTTTATCAGCCTCACCTCTTAATTTATATATTTCAGAATCGTCCAATTCTTTTGATAAAATCGGTAATCTAACTTCTTTAGATGATAAATAGCTTGTAGATCCAGAAAATTTTATTTCTCTTTCTTCAATCATATTTCCAGAAAGTGCTTTTAAAGTAGAGGCAGTAGCATTTTGGAATTGAGTGTTTTCTGAATTCTTGCTCATTTTAAATTTTAAGCATCTATACTTTTTTCAACTTTAATTAACTCTCTTCCAAAACATCTTTGATAATATTCTGACAAAATTGGTCGTTCCATTTCATCACATTTATTAAAAAAAGTTAGCTTGAAAGCCAAATCTATTTCTTCAATTATATTTGTATTTTCTGCCCATGTTATAACTGTTCTTGGAGACATTACAGTAGAAAGATCACCAGACATAAATCCATTTCTTGTTAAATTCGCTATTGAAACCATTGATTTAATAGTTTCTTTTCCATCCTTAGTTTTAAAATTAGGAACTTTAGATAAAACAATCTCTTCTTCTGCATCAGCTGGTAAATAATTTAAGGTTGAAACAATAGACCATCTGTCCATTTGGCCCTGATTGATTTGTTGTGTTCCATGATATAATCCTGTAGTATCTCCCAACCCAACCGTATTAGCAGTTGCAAACAACCTGAAGTTTTGATGAGGATTTATAACTCGGTTGTTATCAAGCAAAGTGAGTTTCCCTGAAACCTCCAAGACTCTTTGAATAACAAACATTACGTCAGCTCTTCCAGCATCATATTCATCAAATACAATTGCAACAGGGTTCTGTAGAGCCCAAGGAAGAACACCTTCTCTAAATTCAGTTACTTGCTTTCCATTCTCTAAAACAATTGCATCTTTGCCTACTAGGTCTAAACGGCTTATGTGGCTATCTAAATTTACTCTTACACATGGCCAATTTAATCTTGCGGCAACTTGCTCAATGTGTGTTGATTTACCAGTACCATGGTACCCTTGGATCATAACTCTTCTATTATAGCAAAATCCTGCAAGGATTGCTTTTGTAGTAGTTTCGTCAAATAAATAAGATTCATCAATTTCAGGTACAAATTTAGTTTTTTTATTAAATCCAACAATCTTCATATTTGTTTTAAAACCGAATGTTTTTTCTGAATCAATAATTAAGGTTTGAGAAGATGGGAAAGACTCAGAATTAAAGTCCATGTTGTTAGTCAGACTAACTTCGTTCATGTTGTAATCTCCAAAAATGTTTCTGTTAGGTTTTTGCTGGTTTTGTTAAAGATTCTAAAATAATTTTATAAGCATTTGTTATATTAATGAATTTATCTTTATAATTACTTGATTTATTTTCATTTTGTACATCAGGATGCCATTTTTTTGCTAAAAATTTATATTTTGTTTTCAATTCTTTAATATTTGTGTCATGACTTAAGCCTAATATTCTAAAAGCGTTTTCCAATTTTTTATTTAATACTTTTTTATTTCTTATATTTTTTTGATTTTCAAACCTATTAAAAGCTTCTTCAAAATCAAAATTTATATTTTTTGTGCCAAATTTCCAACTTGGTCGATCCCAAGTAACTGATTTTCTTATTTCAACTTCTAATTCTTGTTCATTTAATCCTTCAAAATAATTCCAAGATTTATTAAAGTCCCTAATACAATTGATACAGAAGTATAAATATTCTCTTAGTTGATCTCTTGATTTAGGCGCGGGATATACCCCTAATTCTTTGCATTCTGGATTAGAGCAAATTCTTTCTTGTTTTTGTTTTTCATTAGTATGCAACATAAATTTAATTCTTTATTTTAATTATAGAATTATGTAGTAATCCATGCAAGATAGGAATTATTTTTTTAAAAATTTTTGTTTAATGAGGTTCTATTGAAAAGAAAAATAAATATTGAAAATTTAATCTTAAAAAACTATGAACCAGTATTCTACTCTGTTATAGACGTTTCTGAGCAACATAGAGGTCATCAAAACTTTAAAGAAGATGTAGAAAGTCACTTTGAAATTACAATTGTTTCAGAAAAGTTTAAAAATTTAACCAGGATAGAAAGACATAGAATGGTTAATCAAACTTTAAAAGAAGAATTTTTATTAGATCTACATTCAGTAATAATAAAAACATACACTTTAGAAGAATATAAAAATACTTAATTTTTATTTTTATTTATTCCTAACTCATTCCATAAACGTAATTGAGAGATAAAATTTGATTTTTTTTGTAGTATTCTAAATCTAATATCAAAGAACCTAAATTCCTGTCCAGGTTCTGGTATAGTTTTTGATTCATACAAAACTAAACCTGCAATAGTATTTGCATTTTGATCTGGCAGAGACCAACCCAGTGAGCGGTTTAGATCTCTTATTGTTACTGAACCATCTACTATAAAGGATCCATCTGGTTGAGATTTAAGGCCCTTAACCTTTAAATCAGTTTCATCATCAATTTCGCCTACAATCTCTTCTAGAATATCTTCTAGTGTAACAATTCCTCTAAAATCACCATATTCATCAACTACTACAGCGAAGTGTTCTCTTCTCGTTTTAAAAATTTCTAATTGGTCAAGTAATAATGTTGTTTCTGGAGCAAAGTATGGTTGTATCATTAATTCAGATAAATTTATGGAATTTATATTTTTAAAGTTCCTTCTTCTTAAATTTCTAAACAATTCTTTGGCATGTAAAATACCGATTATATTGTCAGGGTTACCTGAATAAATAGGTATTCTAGTAAATGGACTTTCCCCTACAACCTTAAAAATCAGCTCAGGATCTTCTTTAGAATCTATCATTGTAACTGTTCCTCTATGAGTCATAACAGCCTCTATAGTTACCTCATCCATATCAAGCATACTGGACATCATTTTCCCACGCTCTTTCCCACGACTTTCGTTTCCAGCATGTAATCTTATCATTCCTCTAAGTTCTTCAGTTTTTGCTTCTTCATCATTAATTACTGGTCCAGAAACTATTTTTGCAAAACGTTCTGTAATAAATGTAGCTGGTGTTAAAAAAATTATGAAAAAGTTAATTATTGGAGCAACTGTCAAAGCAACTTGGTCTGCATGGCTAAAAGCATAAGTTTTAGGAATGACTTCTGCAAATATTACTAAAACAATTGTTAATAAGATAGTTACAAAAATTAGATCAAACTCTCCAAAATAGATTATAGCAAAGCTTGTTGCGTATACTGAAGCTACAATATTTACTAAATTATTTCCTATTAAAATTGTACTTATCATTTTTTCTTTTTTAGCTAATATTCTTTCAATTGTTATTGCTCTTTTATTACCTTGAAGAGCTAACTCATGGATTCTAGCCTCTGATACTGCCGTTAAAGCAGTTTCAGAACTTGAAAAAAAACCTGATAAAATAATTAAGAAAAGTATGTTACATAAAAATATGAATATATCAGGCATTATATCTCATCATTTAAGAATTCAGTTAAAATATTTTCATCCATATTATTTTTTATAAAAGATTTTCCAATTTTTTCATTAAGAATAAATGTTAATTGATTATTTTTATTCTTTTTGTCATATTTAAATTTTTTTAACATTTTTGATGTTGTAATATTAAGATTCTTCACATCTTTTAAAGATGTAGGTAAAGTTAGCTTCTTAAAAAAACTTACTACCCGCTCTGTTTCAATTTGAGAACAATAACCCATTTTGCTTGAAAGTCTGAATGCTAAGCAAATTCCAATTGATACTGCTTCACCGTGAATAATTGTTCCATTATATTTACCAAATGATTCAATGGCATGGCCAAATGTATGCCCAAGATTTAGAAGAGCTCTTTTACCATTTTCTTTTGCATCATTTTTTATTATTAAAGATTTTATTTTACATGATTTGTAAATTACTTCATTTAATTTCAACTGATCATAATTTAGAATATCTTTAAAATTATTTTCTATACTGTTAAAAAATTTAACGTCGTAAATGAGGCCATACTTTATAACTTCAACCATGCCAGCTAAAAATTCTCTTTTAGGTAGTGTCTTAAGTATATCTATGTCTGATATAACTGCAATTGGTTGGTGAAAAGAACCAATTAAGTTTTTACTTTTACTACTATTAATACCAGTCTTACCTCCTACTGAACTATCTACTTGAGCTAATAGAGTAGTAGGGATCTGAATAAAATCTATACCTCTTAGAAGTATTGAAGCAGCAAACCCTGCTATATCACCAATAACCCCCCCACCAAAAGCAATAATTAAACTACTTCTATCTATTTTAAATGATAAAGATTTTTCTAGGATATATTCTAATTGTGAAATATTTTTTGAAGTGTCACCTCCCGGAATGCTAATCAAATTTAATGATTCAGTTAATTTTTTAATAGTTTCTATAAATGAAATAAATTGCTCATTATTTTTACATTCAAAAGAAAAAAAATTATCATGGATTAAAATAACTTTTCTTTTAAATACAAATTTTTTCAAAATTTCTTCACAATTAGATAATAAGCTATTATCAATAAAAATTGGGTATGAAAAATCATTAAATTTATTGTTGAGTGAAACGTTTATGATGTTAGGTTTCATTTGATTGCTATATTGTTTTGATGTGATATTAAATTAATTAATTTTTCAGTCACTTGATTTTGGTTAAGTTTATCGGTATTTATTTGATTGTGACAAAGAGAATAATATTTGGTTCTTATTTTTAAAAGTTTCATTATTGAATCTCTAGTTCTCCCTTTTATCATGGGTCTTTTGGATCCATCTCCAACTCTTTGAACTAGAACATCTACAGGAGTATTTAGCCATATTACATTTGTATTATTTAATAGTAACTCTCTAGTTTTTTCATCATCAAATCCCCCACCACCAAGGCTAATTATTACTTTTTCTTTATTTTTATTAATTTTTAAAATTAAATTACTAATTGTTTTTTTTTCAATTTTTCTAAAAAAAACCTCACCATGTTTTTGAAAAAATTCTCTAATTGTCATTTTAAATTCTTTTTCAATCATATGGTCTACATCATAGAAATTGAATTTTAAAATATTTGCTATTTGACGGCCAAATTTAGATTTTCCTGTGCCCATCATTCCGATCAATGTAACCTTTTCGTAGTAGGGATTTATTTCTTCAAAATTTAACATTTACATTAAATATCACATTAACTTTATACAAACATCAAATTTTTAGAAACTTTTTTAAAATTATGTTAAGTAATATATTTAAAAATAGTCAAAAACTCGCCATATTTTTAAGTTATAAAATAATAGGATCATTATGAAGAATTATAAATTTTTTTTAATTATATTAAGTTGTATTGCATTAGTTGGTTTTCTAATAGTGAACTATTTAGATATACCAGCTCCTGATAAATTAGAAACAAAGATTTTAGATGTTAATGATGAAAAAGTTAAATAATTATAATTTATTAAACAATGAGTTTGTAATCTTGTTAATTCATTGCATCTTGTTTTTTTGTATCGAACTAAAATCTTCTTTTGCTCAGACTTACGATTTTAAAAAAGAAGTTTCCTCAAACAATGTTAGTGCTGAAATTAAGGTCAGTAAGCTTGCAAAGCCATCTTTAGGATCTCTTGGAGTAAAAACGGAAGTAAATAATTTAATGGGTTTAAATATCTGGCAAAATTTGAAAGTGGAAGAAATTATTGAGCATTTAAATTATATTCCAGATAATTTAGCTAGCAAACATTTACAAATATTTTTAAATGATCTTTATATTAGTGCTTCTGTAGCACCAGAGGGTGAATCAAATCAAATTTTGAAATTTTTGGAAACTAGATTATTTAAAATTAAAAATAGTGGGCAGAGTAATAATTTATATAAACTAGTTTCACAATTACCTTACGGTAATCGATGGAATATGTGGAAAAAGTGGCAAATAGAATATGAGTTAATTAATAGAAAAGATAAAAAAGCATGTGAATTCATTAATTTAGAATCAAAAACTAATTTCAAAGACTTTTGGCAAATGGCTAGAATTTTTTGCCTGTCTATTGAGGGGAAGAGAGATCAATCAGTATTTATTCTAGACTTGATAAAATCTAGAGGTTTTAATGATGAAATTTTCGAAGGTTTGTTTCAATCAATCTACAATGAAGTAAACGTATTAAATATAGAAAATAAAAAAAACAAAATACAACCATTACATATCATTATGATGGATACTCTAAAGATACCAATAAAAGCAAATTATATTGCACATCTTGGGATTGAATATACAGACTCTTTATTATCACTTAATTACTTAACATCAAAAGCTAGATCTTTTTTATTAGACAAGCAGTTAAATTATAGCTTCATTTCAGTTGATCAAATAATTGAAAATTATAAATCTGTAGCCGATGGAAACATTGACTTTGAAAACTCTTTTTCTAACTTTTTGAAAGAACCTAATGGTTATAATAGAGCTAATGTTTGGCTAAGCATCATCAATATTAAAGATGATATCAAAAAAGTTAATTCAATCTTAAAAATGATAAAGTCAGAAACAAATAACGGAAGATTTAATGATGTGATTGGCTTATATTTAAATCTTTTAAAAGAGATTGATAATTCTTCTTTACCACAAGAGTTAAATCAATCAATAGAAAGACTCAAAATTTCTTCTAATCCAGATTTGTATCCTAATAATCATTTTGCAAATATTATTTCATTAGTTGAAGGTAAAACCTGGGATTTTAATTTAATTTCAAAGGAAAAGGCTTGGCCATTAATACCAATCATTGAAAAAGCTGGTATGTTAGAACCAAGTTCGATAAATTGGATGAATTATTTAAGAGATCTAAAAGAAATTGATTTAGAAGAAGATGCATTTCTAAAATGGGAAAGTAATTATAACTTAAAAAGATTTCTTTTAACTAAATCAATTAAAGAATCCTCCAAAAACAATAACAAAACCCTAACAGTGTTATTGATTGCACGATTAATTGGAGATGATCCACTGATTGATTTAGATTTGAATAGCTTAATTACAATAAGGAATTCTTTAAAAGCAATTGGCTTAGAAAATTTATCTAAAACAATTACACAAGAAATAATGACGTCGAAAATTTTAAATCTTTAAAGTATAATTATGAAAAATATAAATCAACCAACACTAGAATTTATTAACAATATTATAGGAATCATTTGCCTAGAAAAAGGCTTATCCAAAAATACAAAAATAGCATACACAAAAGATATTAGTTTGGTTTTTGATTGGTTTATGAATAAAAATATTAATTGTTTCAGCGCAAACGAAAAAAACTTTCGTGACTTATTTTCATTTTTGAAAAGTAAACACTATAAACCTAGTTCTTTAAGCAGAAAGTTATCTTCATTAAAGCATTTTTATGATGTTTTAAAACTAGAAGGATACATCAAAATTAATCCATTAAACAACTTAGAAAGTTTTAAAAAAATAAAAAATTTACCAAAATCATTGTCAGAAGAGCATTTAGTTTTACTGCTAACAAAAGCGAAAACAAATCTTAAAAAAGTTGAGCATAATAATTCTCCAAAAAAAACAAAATATTTTCGTATATTAACTATTTTAGAAATTTTATACTCTACTGGGATGAGAGTTTCTGAATTAGTATCACTACCATTAACAGATTTTATTAGAATAAAGGATTTGTTACAGGTTAAAGGTAAGGGTGGCGTTTACAGGCACGTTGCTTTTAATAAAGAATCAAGAAAAATGATAGAGATGTGGTTGTTATATAGGTCTTCAATAGAAAAATTTATTAATAATAAGTATATTTTCCCAAGTAATAATGGGAGTGGACACATTTCAAGACAATCCGTATATAAGGATTTATCTGAATTATCAAAAAGTACTAATATGAAAAATATGCAGGTTTCTCCACATAAAATCAGACATAGCTTTGCAACACATATGTTAAATCGTGGTGCTGATTTGAGGTCTTTACAAAAACTTCTTGGTCATGCTGATATCAGTACTACTGAGATTTACACAAAAGTCCAATCTAAAAGATTGGCAGGTCTTTTAAATGATATTCATCCTATAAATAAAATAAATTTAAAGTAAAAAAGAAAGACTCAAAATATGATTAAGCATTTTTTAGCATTTGAAAAACAAATTGCAGATCTCGAAGGAAAGATAGAAGAGCTTCGTCATTTATCTTCTGGTAGCGATATAAATATTGCAGAAGAAATTGGTAAATTGCAATTAACCGTATCAGAGAAACTAAAATCCACCTACTCACAATTAAGTCCTTGGCAAAAAGTTTTAGTATCCAGACATCCTGAAAGACCTCATTTCCAAGATATTATTAAAAGTTTATTTGAAGATTATACACCTTTGTCTGGTGACAGAAACTTCTCTGATGATAATGCTCTTACAGGTGGTCTAGCATTTTTTAGAGGAAGAAGTGTTGTAGCTATAGGTATAGACAAAGGTAAAAATACTCAGGATAGAATTCACAAAAATTTTGGTATGGCTAGGCCCGAAGGTTACAGAAAAGCAGAAAGATTAATGGAATTGGCCAATAACTTTTCAATTCCAGTTTTAATGTTTGTTGATACTGCAGGCGCTTATCCTGGGAAAGGTGCAGAACAAAGAGGTCAAGCTGAAGCTATTGCGAAATGTTTGCAAAAGAGCTTGGAAATTACTGTTCCTTCAATATCAGTAATTACAGGTGAGGGTGGTTCGGGAGGTGCTGTTGCTTTGGCGGTTGCTAATAATACACTTATGTTAGAGCACGCAATTTACTCTGTAATTTCTCCTGAGGGATGCTCTTCAATTTTGTGGAGAAGTTCTGATTATGCAGATCAAGCAGCTGAAGCTTTAAAATTGACTGCACAAGATATGGAAAAATTTAATATTATCGATGAGATAATCCCAGAACCAATTGGAGGGGCACATAGAGATCCAATAATTACTATAAAAAGTATTGGTGATGTTATAGAAAAAAGACTCAAAGATCTGACAGTTCTAAGTAAAGAAGAATTATTAAAACTAAAAGAAAAAAAATATTTAGAAATTGGTTGAATAATCTTTTTTTGAATTTAATGAGGGTATAGCTTTTCTTACTTTTCTTACTTCTTCCAGATCAATTATAGTATGAATTATTCCTACTTTATTTTTTGCATCTTTTATAACTTCTCCCCATGGAGAAACGATCAAAGAATGTCCATAACTAATTCTTCCACATTGGTGGTAACCAGTTTGAGCAGGGGCAATGATGAATGCGCCAGTTTCTATGGCTCTTGATTTTAGCAATGTGTGCCAATGAATAGGCCCAGTTAAATTTGAAAAAGCAGATGGAACAACAATTATTTCAGCTCCATTTACTGCTAAGTCTTGATACAAAATTGGAAAGCGCAAATCATAACAAATTGTCAAACCAATTTTAATTTTATTTTTCTTAATTTTTGCAATTACTGCTTTATTTCCAGGTAGGTAAGTGTCGGATTCTCTAAATTTATCACCATTTGGAAGATCTACATCATACAGGTGAATTTTATCATATTTATATAAGACATCTCCCTTAGGTCCAACCAAAAAGGACCTATTTACTAATTTATCATTTACTTTAATAGGTAAAGAACCAATCAAAATAAAAATTGAGTTAAGTTTTGCTATTTCTTTTAAAGTTTGCAGACTAAAGTTTTCATCTTCACTTTTAGCCAATTCCATTGTTAAAATAGAATTTTTTTGAAGTGATGTAGCACATTCCGGCAAAGTAATTAATTCTACTTTAGCATCAAGGGCTTTATTTATTAAATTTTTGATTGTTTTTAATGTACATTTTTCATTTTCAGTAGATGAATATTGTAGACAGGCAATTGCAAGGTTACGTTTCATATTATTTAATAAAAATTTCTAAGCCATTTTCTTCATCTAACTTATATAAGTCGTCACATCCACCTATATGAAGATTTTTGTAAAATATTTGTGGCAAAGAAGTTCTGCCACCAGATTTTTTCATCATTTCATTCCTCTTGCTGTAATCTAAATCAATATTGATTTCTTCAAAAGGAATATTTTTCTTTTTTAAAAGAGATTTAGCACGATAACAAAATCCACATAGTGAACTGGAATAGATTATTATATTTTTATTCATTATTTACCTCAAAATTTATCAAAATAAGTCTTGTATGCAATAAATGAGAGCATCATCAGCTGGTGGCATTTTATATTTTCTGAGCATATTTGGCTTAACCCAAATAATTTCATTATTCTCCATAGATTTTGGCTCACCCACCCACCTTCTACATACATATAAAAGCAACAGTAACTGAAATTCTTTATAATCAAATTCACTAAAAGATAAAGGGGCAATACATTTGTTATTTATATTAATGTCAAGTTCTTCTTTTATTTCTCTTATTAGTGCACTTTCAGGCATTTCACCAGGTTCAACTTTTCCACCTGGAAACTCCCAAAAACCTGCTAAATGTTTATTTTTAGGCCTTTTTGATAACAAAATTTCGTCAGCATTATTAATCAATGCTAATGAAACGACAGTTTTAATATTTTTATGACCTATAATCGGCATTTATATCTATATATTTATGGGTTAGGTCACATGTATATACAGTAGCACTTGATTTACCTATCCCAACGTCAATTTCAAGAAAAATATTGGCTTGTTTTAAATGTTCTGTTGCTTTTAATTCTGAATAGTTTTCATAAACCATTCCATTTTTTGTTACTTGTTCATTACCAATATAAATTTTAATTTTATCTCTATTTGCTGGTTGACCTGATTTTCCAATAGCCATAATAATTCTACCCCAATTTGCATCTTCTCCAGCAATTGCAGTTTTAACCAAAGGTGAATTTGCTATGGAAAATGCTATTTTTTTTGCTGATTTTTTTGATTTAGCACCTGTAACTTTAATAGTTATAAATTTAGAAGCACCTTCTCCATCTTTAATTATTAATTTAGCAAGCTCTAACATCAAACTAAATAAATTTTCTTTAAACTCAATCAAGCGTGTATCGTTAAAATTATTAACTGGCTTGTGTTTTGCTTTTCTTGTAGCCACTAATAAAACAGTATCACTTGTAGATGTGTCGCTATCTACAGTTATAGAATTAAAGCTTAACTCGTTACTAGCTATAATTAATTTTTGTAGAGTATTTGATGATATATTAGCGTTAGTAAAAATAAATCCTAACATCGTTGACATGTTCGGTGCAATCATACCGGAACCTTTAGCTATTCCTACAATTTCAATTTCAGAATCGTCGATTTTACAAACTCTTTTGGTTACTTTTGTAAATGTATCAGTAGTTTTGATAGCAGTAGCAGCTTTTACCCAATCTGGATTTTTTAATGGGGACATTGATTTTATATTTTTTATAACAACGTCAGGATCTAATTGCTCTCCAATGACACCAGTAGAAGCTGTATATATTTGATTAATACTACAATTAAATTTTAACGAAAGATATTTTGAAATTTTAAAAACTGTTTCCTCACCTAGTTTTCCAGTAAATGCATTTGCGTTACCTGAATTAACCAAAATTGCTCTTGCAATTGGTTCTTTGTATTTGGTGAGATTTTTTTTACATTGATTTACAGAAGCACTTGATGTTAACGATTGTGTAAAAACTCCAGCAATAGCAGATTTTTTTTTAAGTTCTATTAAAAGAAGATCGTCTTCATTATTTCGGGTCTTTTTAATTCCGGAGTATATGGTTGAAATTTTAATATCTTTCAACAGATGATTTCTTATATTTTTTTGTTTCATAACATAATTTAAATTGATTTTAATTATTTATTTCTTGAACAACTTTTTCAAAATCTGAAATTTTTATACTTTTATTTTTTCTGAGTTTTTTTTCAAGATTTGATAAAGAATTTTGTTTTATTCTTTCAACAATTTTTTGCTTAATATCTTTAATTTTTTTTGGTTGAGAATCTCTAATATCATTTAACATTATGATATGATAACCAAATTTGGTTTTAACTGGTTTTTTTGTAATTTTTCCTTTTTTTAACTTAAATACTGCTTTTTCAAACTCTTTTACCATTTGACCAGATCTAAACCATCCCAAATTACCCCCATTTTCTTTTGAGGGTCCAATAGAATGATATTTTGCAAGTTTTGAGAATTCTGATTTAGCTTTTAATTTTTTTATTATCTGTAAGGCTTCATCTTCTTGCTTTACCAAGATATGGCTAGCATTAAACTCTTTGAAAGTTTTAAAGTTCTCGAGGTATTTTTTATAGAAATCCTGAATTTTTTCTTCAGATGTATTATTTATAAGAAAATTTTTAAGCCAGTATTTTGCTATAATTTGATCTTTATTTTTTTTCAGTATTTTAATAATCTCTTTTTGCTGGTCAAATTTATCCTTGTAAGCATGTTTGATAATTAAGTGCTGATTAATTAATTCATTTACAATTTTTGGATATATTTCAGAAAGAGGTTTTTCTTTGATTTTTTTTGGCAATCTATTAGTTGCATTTAGTACATCCTGTGCTGTAATAATATGATTATCAACTGTTGCGACAGTAACTTGTTTTGGTTCTTTAGCTTCTGCAATAGGTAAAGTAATAATTAAAAAAAAATTTGTAATAATAAAAATTATTTTAAAAGAAGACATTTTGGTATAATCCAATTATAAGATTATTTTTTACAGGTTTTTTTTAGTCAATACAAGATATGATGTTTAATATTTATTGTTTTCGTAGATTTTATGGAATATTTCTGTGAATAATAGGAGCACTTTTATATGTTAAGTAAACTTACCTCTAAATTTTTTGGTTCTTCTAATGAGAGGCAGATAAAAAAATATAAACCTTTAATTGATCAAATAAACAACTTAGAAAACGAGTTTTCTCATTTGTCGGATGAACAATTAAAGTTAAAGACAGAAACTTTTAAAGATAGATTATCAAAAAATGAAAGTTTAAAAAACATTCTACCAGAAGCATTTGCGACTGTAAGAGAAGCCTCGAAAAGAACATTGAAACAAAGGCATTTTGATGTTCAATTGACTGGCGGGGTGGTTCTTCATGAAGGCAAAATAGCTGAAATGAAAACTGGTGAAGGAAAAACTTTAGTTGCCACTTTAGCATGTTATTTAAATGCTCTTGAAGGTAAAGGTGTTCACGTAGTTACCGTAAATGATTATTTAGCTAGAAGAGATTCAGATTGGATGGGTCAAATATACAATTTTTTGGGAATGACAGTTGGTTGTGTTGTTTCAGAAATGGACGACGACCAAAGAAGAATTGCTTACAATGCTGATATTACTTATGGAACTAATAATGAGTTTGGATTTGATTATCTTCGTGACAATATGAAATATGATCTAGCTGACATGGTTCAACGACCATTTAATTTTGCTATTGTAGATGAAGTTGATTCTATCTTGATTGATGAAGCTAGAACTCCACTTGTTATTTCTGGACAATCAGAAGATTCCTCAATTTTGTATAAATCAATTGATAAATTCATCCCATCATTAAAAGAGGATGATTACGAATTAGATGAGAAGCAAAGGACATGTAATCTTACTGATAGTGGAATTGAAAATATAGAAAAAGCATTAAAGGTAGATAATATTATAAAAGAAGGAAACCTATTTGATGTAAAAAACATTTCATTATTACACCATATAAATCAAGCATTGAGAGCGCACAAATTATTCAAAAAAAATACTCATTATATGGTTAAAAACGATAATGTTATTATTATAGACGAGTTTACAGGACGTGCAATGGAAGGCAGACGTTTTGGAGAAGGACAGCATCAGGCAATCGAAGCCAAAGAAAATGTTACAATACAGGCAGAAAATCAGACTTTGGCCAGCGTAACGTTTCAAAATTATTTTAGAATGTATCCTAAATTAGCAGGAATGACAGGAACAGCTTTGACAGAAGAAGGAGAATTTTCTGAAATTTACAACCTTCAAGTTATAGAAGTCCCTACTAATTTGAAAATAGCTAGAGAGGACAAAAATGATGAAATTTATAAAACTAATGAAGAAAGAGATGATGCTGTAATCAAATTAATCGAGCGTTGTCAAAAAAATAATCAGCCTGTTTTAGTTGGAACAGTTTCAATTGAAAAGTCAGAAATATTATCAAACTTGTTAACGGCTAAAAAAATTAAACACGAAGTACTGAATGCAAAATTTCATGAGCAAGAGGCTCAAATAATTGGTTATGCTGGGATGCCAGGGGCTGTTACCATAGCTACTAACATGGCAGGTAGGGGAACTGATATTCAATTAGGCGGAAATTTAGAAATTAGACAAGCCAAAGAAATTAAAACGTTTTCAGAAGAAAAAGAAGAAGTTAATGATTTAAAAATTGATATAGAGGAAAAGAAAAAAATAGCACTCGCTGCAGGAGGTTTGTACGTAATAGGAACTGAACGTCACGAAAGTCGAAGGATTGACAATCAACTTAGAGGTAGAACAGGAAGACAAGGTGACCCTGGAAAATCTAAGTTTTTATTATCTCTACAAGATGATTTAATGAGAATATTTGGATCTGAAAGACTTGAAACAATGTTAGGTAAACTTGGATTAGAAAAAGGCGAAGCTATTATCCATCCTTGGATTAATAAAGCAGTTGAAAAAGCACAAGCTAAAGTTGAAGCACATAATTTTGAGATAAGAAAACAACTTCTAAAATTTGATGATGTTATGAATGATCAAAGAAAAGTTATTTTTGATCAGAGAAAAGATATAATGAGATCAGATGATATAAGCACAATGGTAACTGACATGCGGTATGAGGTGATTGAAACACTTGTATATAAATCTATACCTGATCAGAGTTACCATGATGAATGGGATGCAGAAAGTTTGTCTGCAGATGTAAAAAATTATTTAGGTCTTACAGTCCCAATTGATCAGTGGGTTAAAGAAGATGGAATTATTGAAAAAGAATTTATTACTCGACTTACGGATTTGTCAGACAAATATATGGCAGAAAGGGCAGTTAATTTTGGTGTTGACGTTTTCAGGCAGGCAGAAAAAACTCTTCTACTTCAAGTCTTAGATCAGGGATGGAAAGATCATTTACTTATGTTAGATCAAATGAGACAGTCAATAGGCTTAAGAGCTTATGCACAAAAAGATCCATTAAACGAATATAAAAGAGAATCATTTGAATTATTTGAAGAGATGCTTGATAAGTTAAGAAGAACAATTACATCAGTATTGTCTTTAATAGAAATTAAACAAGAAGAAACCATAGAAAAAGAAGATTATAAGGATACAATAGAGATTCCAAATAAGAAAATTCCGAGAAATGCAATATGTCCTTTATGCGATTCTGGAAAAAAATACAAGCATTGTTGTGGTAAATATTAAGAATAATGATTAAATATCAATTAAAGTGCAGATCTAGAATTTGTTCCAACGAAAAAGAATTTGATGGATGGTTTCAAAGTATTGAAGCTTATGAAAATCAAAAAAATCAGAGATTAATTAATTGTCCAATATGTGGTAGTGACAAAGTCGTAAAATCATTAACCACTCCTAGTTTCAAAATCAATAAAAACAAAATTTTAGTTGATAAAGCTAAACAACACAAAAATCTAAAAAATGATGGAAACTTTATAGCTAATGAAAATTCAGATAGCATCTCAACTCTTTTAAGAACGCTTAAAAAAGAAATTCAAAAAAACTCTACTTATGTTGGTAATGAATTTGTTTCTCAAGTACGTTCTATGAAAGAAGGAAAAATTAAAGAAAAGCCAATACATGGCCAAGGCACAAATAAAGAAATACAGGAATTAAGAGATGAAGGTATTGATGTTGTTAATATTCCTTGGATATCAGATGATCATTAAATTATAATTTAATTCCTGCTGCACCATAATTGACATGCATGTTTGATGTAAGTTTGAAGTTTCCAAACTCTTTGTTAACTATATTTTTAAATTTAAATGTAGGCGTAAAACCTATAAAATTATCTAATATTATACCATGCTCCTCAGCTTCTATTGCTAAATTTTCTGGAGAAATAAGCTTTTCCACTTCGTGAGTTCCTACAGGAAGTATTTTTAAAATATTTTCTGCAAGATATTTTCCTAATAATATACCTAAAAAAGAATTATTAATTGTAGTGAATACTACCAGTCCTCCAGTACGACATAAATTAGAAATATCAGACAGAAATATTTTCCTATTATATACATGCTCAATTACTTCAGACGCAATTACTAAGTCAAATTTATTATGAACTTTTTCTTCTTTGAGTTTTAAAAGTTTACTAGTTGTAATACATTTGTAATTTATTTCTAATCGACTTTTTTTTGCATGGTCTTTTGCTATATCTATTGAGCTTTTTGAAGCGTCAATTCCTGTCACATTTGCACCTAATCTTTTTAATTTTTCAGACAAGATGCCACCACCACAACCAATATCCAAACAATTTAAACCATCAAGAAGATTAACTTGTATTTTATTTTTTTTTAATATTCTGGTTGCATTCTGTTTTATAAACTCAATTCTTGCATTTGACATTTTATGCAAAGCTGAAAAAGGACCAGACATATCCCACCATTTGTTGCTTAATGAAGAAAATTGTTCTATTTCTCTGTTGTCTACGGTATTAGTCATTATGAGTTTAATTTTATTAATATAATTGTGTAAGGATAACAGAAATTTGAAACTTGTGGTATTGAAATTTGGAGGGACATCTGTTGCAGATGTTCCACAAATAAAAAAAATTGCTTCAAAAGTTAAAAAGGAAGTAAATCAGGGTAACAGAGTTATTGTTATAGTTTCTGCAATGGCTGGGGTAACAAATAATTTAATAGATTTAGTTAAAACCACATCGGAAAAACACTCTTACTCAGAATATGATGTCGTTTTATCTACAGGTGAACAAGTTACTTCAGCATTACTAGCAATTGCTTTAAATAATTCGAAGATTAAAGCTCGTTCTTGGTTAGGTTGGCAGGTACCAATAATATCTGATCAATCATATGGCAAAGCTCTGATTGAAGAAATTAAAACAGACAACATACTAGAATATTTAAAAAAAAATCAAGTAGCAATAATATCAGGATTTCAAGGTGTATCAAAAGAAAATAGAATTACAACTCTAGGAAGAGGTGGCTCAGATACATCTGCAGTTGCAATAGCTGCGGCATTTTTTGCTGAGCGTTGTGATATTTATACTGATGTTGATGGAGTTTATACTACAGATCCAAGGATAGTGAAGAGTGCAAAAAAACTTGATTTAATTACATATGAAGAAATGCTAGAATTAGCCTCTCAGGGAGCTAAAGTTCTCCAAACTAGATCTGTGGCATTAGCTATGAAATTTAATGTAAAATTGAGAGTTCTCAGTAGTTTTGAAGACTTGCCTGGAACTTCCATAATTAAAGAGGAAAAAAATATGGAAAAAACTGAAATAAGTGGAATAGCACATAGCCTAAATGAGGCTAAAATCACATTATCTGGTGTTCCAGATCAACCAGGTCAGGCCGCAGAAATTTTCGGTGCTCTTGCAAAACATTCAATTAATGTTGATATGATAGTTCAATCTTCATCAATAAATCATGAAGCTACTGATATTACTTTTACAATACCAGAAACAGATCTAATTATAGCTGAAAGTACAATAAAAAAAATACAAAAAAAAATTGGTTTTGAGAAATTTATTACTGATACAAAAGTAGTTAAAATCTCAGTTGTTGGAAATGCTATGAGAACACAGTCAGGGATTGCAAAAACTATGTTTGAAACATTAGCTAATAATCAAATTAACATTCATGTAATTTCAACTAGTGAAATTAAAATTTCAGTCCTAATATCATCAGATTATTATGAACTTGCAATGAGATCGCTACATTCTGCTTTTGGTTTAGATGTTTAATTATTAGACAGTAAATTTTTCAAGATTTGTGTCGTTAAAACAAATGTTGATTTAAAAAGTAACTCAATATAAAATACTCCATCGTGAGGAGACAAGATGTCATTTAAAAATGAAAAAAAAAATAACAATTCATTTTTGGATCAAGGTCAAAAGGTAGATAAATCAGTATCAGATGCAATCAATGAAGCATTTGATCAGGTTGAATTATCAACCGTTGGTAAGTTATGTCTAGACGCAAGATTAAACAAAGGTTTAACGCAAGAACAAGCTGGAGCTCTATTAAAAGTTAGAGTTAAAATTATAAAAGATTTCGAAAACGGTGAACATATTGATTTATCTGGCCTAGCTTATAAAGTTGGATTTGTAAGATCATATGCACGTCTATTAGATTTAGACGGTGACTTATTAGTCAAAGAATTTAAAGAAAGCATGGAATTAAATTCGTTCAAAGAGGAGTATAAATTCCTTACTCCTGAATTAAATAAAAAAAACCTTCTTCCTATGGGAGCAGTTTTTTCAGTTTTTATCGCAATATTATCTTATACTGGTTGGTATTACAGTGATAGAAGTAATAAAATAGAACAAGTTTCAGATAAAAAGATATCAGAAATTCCTTCAAAAATGGCTGAGATTGACAATAACAATTATGTTATCATAGAAGAAAATTTTTCTAATAATTTGACATCTTCAAAAAGAAATAATGATGAGGTCCAAGAATTAAATCTTAAAACAACTATGAATGACACAAAACTTGAAAGCATGACTTCAAATAATACTGAGTTGTCTGCTACAGCTAATGAAAGAGACCCAAGTACAGAAATGGTCCTAAAAGCTACTGGTAATAGTTGGGTGGAAATCGAAGATATGGAAGGTAATATTCTGATGACTAGGCTTATGAGGCCAGGTGAAACATATGTTGTTCCAAACAAAAATGGATTGACATTCAATACAGGTAATGCGGGTGCTTTGTCCCTATCACAAGGTGATATTATAGTTCCTAAATTGGGAGAAGTTGGTGAAATTATTACCTCTCGACCGTTAAATATTAAGACATTTTCAAAAAAACAATTACTTGATTAAATTCATTTATAAATCGATTTAACTTTTTAAAATTTTAAAGTTTAAGGATATAATAATGAACATTAGGCCTTATAGGCAAATAGAACGAAGAAAATCAAGAAGAATTAAAGTAGGTAATGTTTTTGTCGGAGGTGACGCACCTATTACAGTTCAAACTATGACGAATACAAAAACAACTGATATTGATGCTACATTAGAGCAAATCAACTCTTGTGTGGAAGCCGGAGTTGATATTGTACGTGTTTCTTGCCCTGACAAAGAATCTACTTTAGCTCTAAAAGAAATTATTAAATTATCACCTGTTCCCATTGTTGCTGATATACATTTTCATTATTTAAGAGCAGTTGAAGCCGCAGATGCTGGCGCTGCATGTTTGAGAATTAACCCTGGAAATATTGGCAGTTCAGATAAAGTTAAAGAGGTTATTAATGCAGCAAAACAAAATAACACTTCCATTAGAATTGGTGTTAATGCAGGATCCTTAGAAAAAAATATTCTAGATAAACATGGTGAACCAACACCAGAAGCCCTTGTCGAATCTGCTTTAAATCATGTGCGGATTTTAAAAGATAATGATTTTTGTGAGTATAAAATTAGTGTAAAAGCTTCAGATGTTTTTCTAGCAGTTGCTGCTTATGTTCAACTAGCTGAAATAGAAGATTGTCCTTTACATATAGGTATTACAGAAGCAGGGAGTCTAAGATCTGGAACAGTAAAATCGTCAATAGGGTTAGGAAATTTACTTTGGGCTGGTATTGGAGATACTATCAGAGTTTCGCTATCTGCTCATCCTTCTGAGGAGGTGAAAGTTGGTTATGAATTACTTAAATCGTTAGGGCTAAGAAGAAGAGGTGTAACTGTTATTTCTTGTCCTTCGTGCGCAAGACAGCAATTTGATGTAATTAAAACGGTACAAGAAGTTGAACAAAGACTTGAGCATATTTCTGAATCTATTACTGTTTCAATAATTGGATGTGTTGTCAACGGTCCTGGAGAAGCAAAAGAAACCGATATTGGCTTAACTGGCGGTGGAAAAGGTACACATCAAATTTATGTAAATGGTATAACGGATCATATAATAAAAAATGAAAATGTTGCTGATTATATAGTTAACTTTGTTCAAAAAAAATTGAACAAAAAAAGTAACCGATTAAAGTAATTTCAATCATATAGGTTCATAATGGAAAAATTAAGAACAGTAAGAGGCGTGCATGATTTGTTGCCTAATGAGTTACATAAGCATAATGTAGTTATAAATGCAGGATTAGATATTTCAGATAAATATAATTATTCCCAAATTGAGACACCAATATTCGAATTTTCTGAAGTTTTTACAAAACCACTTGGAAAGTCAAGTGATATCGTAACAAAAGAAAATTATATCTTCAAAGATAGGAGTGAAGATGAGTTGATGTTAAGGCCTGAAGGAACTTCGGGAGTTGTAAGAGCATTTTTAAATGCTGGTTTAGTTCAAGATGTACCTCAGCGTTTTTCTTATTATGGACCAATGTTTAGGTATGAAAGACCTCAAAAAGGTAGACTTAGACAATTTAAGCAACTTGGTATTGAATGTTTGGGTTTAAGTAGTTCAATGGCTGATATTGAGGTAATATCTCTAGGGCATGATTTTTTAAATAAATTAGGAGTCTTAGATCAAATTCATTTGACAATTAATACCCTAGGAGATTTTGAAAGCAGACAAAAATATAGAAACGCTCTTATTAATTATTTAGAAGATTACAAAGCTAAACTATCTGAAGATAGTATAAGAAGATTATCAATCAATCCACTAAGGATACTTGACTCTAAAGATCATGAAGATCAAAAAATTATTCAAAATGCACCAAATATTTTAGATTTTTTGAATTTTGAGTCAAAGACAAGATTTGAAGAAACCTGCAAAGGTTTAGATCATTTGAATATAAAATATAACATTGATAAAAATCTTGTTCGTGGACTGGACTATTATTGTCATACAGCTTTTGAGTTTGTTACAAATAAACTTGGTTCTCAGGGAACTGTACTTGCAGGAGGTAGATATGACGGACTCTCAAAAATGTTAGGTGGGTCAGACATCTCTGGTGTTGGATGGGCTGCAGGCATAGAAAGATTGGCACTAATGATTTCAAGTGAGTTTGTTAATGAGACAGATGTGGTTTTAATGGGTCAAGCAGAAAGTTATAATTACTTATTGTTACCAATCATGAAAAAATTAATTCTAGAAGGTATTAAATCTGAAATTATCTATACAGGTAACTTTTCTAAAAAATTTAAGAGAGCTAACAAAATTAAAGCTTCATATGCAATAATTTTAGGTAAAGAAGAAATTAATAAAAAAATTTTTAAATTTAAAGATTTAACATCTGGTTTTGAGGAATTATTAAATTTAGACCAGATAATAAAAAAATTAAAAAATTAAAAAATATTTGGAGTAAACTTTGAGTTTGGAAAATAATATATCTAAAATTATAAGTAGAGAAAAGGAAATTGAGAATATACTTGTCAATTCTTCTAATTTAAAACCATCTGAATTGGCTAATCTATCAAAAGAATTATTTGACATAAAAATAATAACAGATTTAGCTAATAAAAAAGAAAACTTAGTAAAAGAAATTTTGGATTTGAGTGAAATTCTAAATGATAAAAATGCTGATGCTGAAATTAAGGAAATTGCAACAAATGAATTCAATTCTTTAAAAGAAACGATTAGCAATCTTGAAAGAGAAATTCAATTTTCATTATTACCTAAAGATAAGGATGATATTAGAAATGTAATTTTGGAGGTTCGCGCTGGAACGGGTGGAGATGAGGCAGGTTTGTTTGCTTCAAATCTTTTTTCTATGTATGAAAAGTTATCAATTAAGAATAAATGGAAATTTGAGGTTATGGAGGTGTCAGAAACAAGTGTAGGTGGTTATAAAGAGGCACAAGCAAATATTATAGGAAATGGTGTATTTGGCAGATTGAAATTTGAATCAGGTGTTCATAGAGTGCAAAGAGTTCCAACCACTGAAACAAGTGGAAGAATTCATACCTCTGCTGCAACAGTTGCAGTTCTTCCTGAAGCTGAGGATTTAGAAATATTTATTGAAGAAAAAGATTTAAGAGTAGATGTTTTTAGGTCAAGTGGCCCAGGAGGGCAATCCGTTAACACTACAGATTCAGCCGTTAGAATAACTCATATTCCATCTGGAATTGTTGTAAGTCAACAGGATGAAAAGTCTCAGCATAAAAATAGAGCAAAAGCTATGAAAATTCTTCAATCACGTTTGTATGAATTAGAAAGGCAAAAGCAACAAGATCAGAGATCTTCAGCAAGAAAAGATCAAGTTGGTACTGGTGATAGGTCAGAAAGGATAAGAACCTATAATTTTCCTCAAGGAAGAGTTACTGACCATAGAATAAACTTAACATTACATAAATTAGAAAAAATCTTAAGTGGCGAGGCTCTTGATGATTTAATCGACGCTTTGGTAGTTGAAGATAGAATGCTAAAGTTAGCTTCAAATGACCTGTAAAAACATTGATATTTATACTTTAATTAAGCCTGAGATTTTAAAACTGAGGAATATTGGTATTGAAACTGCAAATTTAGACTGTCGGCTTCTACTTTCTGAAACTTTGGAAAGATATGAAACAATATATAATCACCAAAATATTTATATTACAGAAAATGAGATTAAAAAATTTCAAAATTTAATTCAACAAAGGTTACGTGGGAAGCCTGTTTCAAGAATTATTAATAAAAGGAGTTTTTGGAAAAAAGAATTTGAACTAAATGATGCGACATTAGATCCAAGGTCTGACTCTGAAACGCTAATTGAGTCAGTCATAGAGCATTGTCCAAACAAATTAGAATTTTTAAAAGTTATTGATCTTGGTTCTGGTACAGGTTGTTTAGGTCTATCTCTTTTAGATGAATATCCTTGTTCAGAGGTTTCATTTTTTGATACATCTAAAAAATCTTTAGAAATGGTTAAAAAAAATGCACAAAATTTTGATTTGTTAGAGAGATCAAAGTATATAAATTTAGACTGGAACGTTAGAGATTGGGATAAAAAATTAATGAAAATTGAAAATAATATTAAATATGATATTGCTATTTCAAATCCCCCTTATATTCCCACTAATGATATTAAAACATTAAGAAAAGAGGTAAAGAAATACGATCCGTTTATTGCATTAAATGGTGGAAAAGACGGGCTTGATTCATACAGATCTATTTTGTCTAATCTTACAAATATAATTAAACCAAACGGTAAAATTTTCCTTGAAATAGGTAAGGGGCAAAAAAATTATGTCACAAAAATAGCTATAAAACATGGTTTGTTACCAAAAGAATATAAAAAAGACTTGTCAGGAGTGACTAGGGTAATAACATTTGTTATTAATTAATTTTTTTTGTGCTTGGCTTAGAAGAAAAAACTTTATATAAGTAATATATAAATTGAAATTTATATCTAAACCTTAAATTTTATATTAATTGAGTCCTTAGGTTGAAATTAGGATTCTTAACCAATTACAATAAAGCATTGTGTAAGTAAAAAAATTAATTAGCATAAATTCTAGGAAAATTATGAGACAGCAAAATAATGGGCGTCGACGCCAAAATCGTGGATCAAATCGTAGAAATTTTAATAATGGTAACCTAAATGGTAACCTTAATAAAAATACTGTGATTGAGAGTTCTGGACCAGATGGACGTCAAAGAGGCTCAGTTTCACAACTAAATGAGAAATATAAATCTTTAGCATCAGATGCCTCTTCATCTGACGATAGAATTTTAGCAGAGTCTTTTTTACAATTTGCTGACCATTATTATAGACTTCAAAAAGAAATAGAATTAAATAATGAAAATAAAGAAGTAAAAATAAAAACTGAACTAAATTCATCACCAAACAAATCCTCTGACTTAGAATTAGAAGAAAATGACAAAATTTCAAAAAAAACCTCAAGACGTAAGAGAGGCTTTCAAATTAGAGAAGAAGAACTTTCTTCAGTTGATGATAAAAATGAAGGAAATGACATTAATAATATAAAAAATGATAAAACCGAAGGTGATAACTTATTGATTTAACTTAATATGTTATATGCACTTTTAGTTCAACGCATGCACTAACATTTTTCTTATTATATATTGAAATAACCTTAAATAATTAACACATATATATATATGTGTGATTTAAAAGTAGGTTTTTAAGATAGATAATTTAATTAATGAATTTTCTGATAGATCAAAGATAATATTTAGCTCAGCATTTAGCTTAGCTAATAAATATGACAAAAATGCAACATCATTTCATATATTATACATAATATTAGAAGATTCAGAAAAATATATTAATGATATGCTAGTTGCCTTAACTTCAAATGTAGATAACTTAAAGTCAAATATATTTGAGTTATTTAATAAGAAAAAGAATTTAAGTAGCACTCAAGAAATTGATAAAAGTATTTTATCTTTAATAAATACTTCAAAAATGTTGTTGAAAGAATTTGACGATCAGATAATAACTCAAGAAATTTTATTGTTATCGTTTACTCTTATAAATGACCAAGCAAAAGAAATTTTATCAAAATATAATATTACCTACATCACGCTTCTAAAAGAAATAAAGAAATTTAGGAAGGGTAAAAAAGCTATGAATGATAATGCTGAATCTGGTTTTGACACATTAAATAGATTTGCTGTCAATTTAACAGTTAAGGCCTCTAAGGGGCAATTAGATCCTGTTATTGGAAGAGATGAAGAAATAAGAAGGCTAATACAGGTTTTATCGAGAAGAACAAAAAATAATCCAGTTTTAATTGGAGAGCCTGGTGTTGGAAAAACTGCCGTTGTTGAAGGATTAGCGATTAGGATAGCAAATAAAGATGTGCCTGAGAAACTGAAATCTAAAGAAATATTTTCTCTTGATTTAGCCAGCATTTTAGCAGGTTCTAAATTTCGAGGCGATTTTGAAGAAAGATTAAAATCTTTATTAAACGAAGTTGACAAGAAAAAAGATAAAATTATTTTATTTATTGATGAGCTGCATACCCTTGTTGGAGCTGGTGGTGCAGATGGTTCACTTGATGCTTCTAATATTTTGAAACCTGCTTTGGCAAGGGGTGAACTTCATTGCGTTGGGGCAACTACTTTGGATGAATATAGAAATCATATTGAAAAGGACAAGGCTTTAGAAAGACGTTTTCAGCAAGTTTATATAGATGAACCAGATATAGAAAACTGCATATCAATGATGAGAGGTCTTAAAGAAAAATATGAATTGTTTCATGGTATAACTATTACAGATAAAGCGCTTTCAGCATCTGTAACTTTATCATCAAGGTATATTAACGATAGATTTTTACCAGACAAAGCAATTGATCTTATAGATGAGGCAGCTAGTAGAAAAAGAATTGAAATTGACTCTAAGCCTGACGCACTAGATGAGATAGATAGAAGAATTATGCAATTGGAAATAGAGAAAAAAGTTCTAAAGAAGGAAAATAATAAAACATCAGACGATAGATTGTCAAAAGTTGAAAATGAATTAAAAGAACTAAAGTCAACATCCAAAGAGCAAACTGAAAAATGGAAGTTAAGCAAAAAAACTCTTGAAGAAGAGCAACAGAAGAAAATTAATCTAGAAAACGCAAGAAACCAATTGGTTATTGAGAAAAGAAATGGAAATTGGGAAAAGGCCGGTGAGCTCTCGTATCAAATAATTCCAAATCTAGAAAATAATATTTCTAAAATTGAAAATACAGATAGTCTTTTAAATACAATTGTTTCTGAAGAAGATGTTGCGGCCGTTGTGTCTAAATGGACTGGAATACCAGTTGAAAAAATGATGGAGTATGAACGTATAAAGATACTAAAAATAGAAGGTGAACTTAAAAAATCTATTGTAGGTCAAGACCACGTACTATCCGCAATTTCAAAAACAATTATTCGTTCAAGAGCAGGCTTAAGTGATCCATCTAGTCCTTTAGGCACTTTCATGTTTTTAGGATCAACTGGTATTGGTAAAACAGAAACTGCTAAATCTTTAGCTCAATTTTTATTTAATGAAACAGACTCTTTGATAAGAATAGATATGTCTGAATATATGGAAAAACATTCTATATCAAGATTAATTGGTGCTCCTCCTGGTTATATTGGCTATGATGAAGGAGGTATTTTAACTGAAGCTGTTAGACGCAGGCCATATAGAGTAATACTTTTTGATGAAATTGAAAAAGCCCATTTAGATGTTTTAAATTTACTCTTACAAGTAATGGATGATGGAAGGTTAACAGATAGCCATGGAAAGACTGTTGATTTTACAAACACAATTATAATAATGACAAGTAATATTGGGGCACAACACTTTAAATCTAATATAGATTTTAGTTTGAAAAGTGAAAAAAATAATTTTATAAAAAAAGAAATTATGAGTTCAGTCAAATCAATACTAAGCCCTGAATTTATTAATAGATTAGACGAAATTTTATTTTTCTCAAAATTAGGTAAATCTCATATTGGTAAAATTGTTGAAATACAATTAAATTACCTAAGGAAAAGATTATCAAATAGTAATATCAGTATTAAATGGACCTCAAAAGTTAATAATTTATTAGCTTTAACTGGCTTCGATCCAGAATATGGAGCTAGGCCAATTAAAAGAGAAATAAGGAATGTTATTGAAGATCAAATAAGTGAATTAATAATTACTAACGAAGTAAAGGATGGTAACACATTATTTGTAGATGTAGTTGATAATAAGATTAATATAATAGTAAAATAATTAATTTAGGATTAATTTTTTTGAAATATTGTGATTATTTGTTGCTAGTTTGTTATTTCGGTTTGTTTTTTCAAGAGCAAGTTTTAGGTTAAGTATCTTTTGAACGTGATTTTTGTAATTATTAATGTCGGATTTAGAGATGTTTTTCCCTGCGGGTAATTTTATCCTCATGGGATTTATTTGAAAATTATTTTTTATCACTTCATAATGTAAATGTGGTCCAGTAGATCTACCAGTTGTTCCTACATAACCAATTATTTTACCCTGTAAAACTCTTTTTCCAATTCTAGTGTTTTTATGAAACCCTGATAAATGTGCATAAGCAGTTTTGTAAGTTCCTGTGTGTCTGATTCTAATATATTTACCATATGACCCATTCCATCCTGCTTTTTCTATAATTCCATCTCCAGCAGCAAAAATTGGGGTTCCAGAAGGCGCTGCAAAATCAAGCCCTCTATGCATTTTTGTATAACCTAATATAGGATGTTTTCTATTTCCATATCTGCTTGATAATCTGGCACCATTTATTGGTGTTTTCATTAATGTTCTTTTTGAAGACTTCCC
>CACEFQ010000002.1:0-140000 GCA_902558885.1 uncultured SAR116 cluster alpha proteobacterium | reverse complement strand
AGCCGATGTGCAGGATAGGTGGGAGGCTTGGAACTTGTGGCGCAAGCCATGAGGGAGCTACCCTTGAGATACCACCCTTCTGCTTTCTGTTGTCTAACCGTGGCCAGTTATCCTGGTCCGGGACCCTGCATGGTGGGTAGTTTGACTGGGGCGGTCGCCTCCTAAATGGTAACGGAGGCGCGCGATGGTAGGCTCAAACCGGTCGGACATCGGTTGTTGAGTGCAATGGCATAAGCCTGCCTGACTGCGAGACTGACAAGTCGAGCAGAGACGAAAGTCGGTCATAGTGATCCGGTGGTTCTGTGTGGAAGGGCCATCGCTCAACGGATAAAAGGTACGCCGGGGATAACAGGCTGATACCCCCCAAGAGTTCACATCGACGGGGGTGTTTGGCACCTCGATGTCGGCTCATCACATCCTGGGGCTGGAGCAGGTCCCAAGGGTTTGGCTGTTCGCCAATTAAAGTGGTACGTGAGCTGGGTTTAGAACGTCGTGAGACAGTTCGGTCCCTATCTGCCGTGGGTGTTCGAATCTTGAGAGGAGCTGTCCCTAGTACGAGAGGACCGGGATGGACGCACCTCTGGTGTACCAGTTGTCGCGCCAGCGGCATCGCTGGGTAGCTATGTGCGGAAAGGATAACTGCTGAAAGCATCTAAGCGGGAAGCCTCCCTCAAAACTAGGATTCGCCGAGAACCGTGGAAGACCACCACGTTGATAGGCTAGGTGTGGAAGCGCAGTAATGTGTGAAGCTAACTAGTACTAATAGTTCGATCGGCTTGATCGTGACCGTCATGAAAGTAGAAATCGGTTTTTCTATATAATTGACAAAAGTAAGCTATATTTGGATCATTTTTAATAATAATTGAAAGGCTAGATGGCCTGGTGATTATAGTGCAGATGTACCACCCGATCCCATTCCGAACTCGAACGTGAAGCTCTGTTGCGCTGATGGTACTGCATCTTAAGGTGTGGGAGAGTAAGTCGTTGCCAGGCCTTCTAGCCTTTCGATATAAAAGCATGACGCGGGGTGGAGCAGCCCGGTAGCTCGTCAGGCTCATAACCTGAAGGTCGTAGGTTCAAATCCTACCCCCGCAACCAACTATTTTCCATAAAACATATATAAATCAAAGACTTAAACTAACCACTTGCCTAGCGCGGTGGTTTTTTTTTATGCTGATTTAGCTATAAATTAGCGATTTTACCGCGAACTCTATAGCGACAGTTCGTCAGGATTATTACGTAATATTACCATCAAATATAGTAATAAAAGGTTATAAGTTTGAATATATATAACCAATAGTTATATCTTATAGCGACTCATAATGTTTAAAATAATTCTCATATGGGATCATTCCCAGCTAAAAAATCTTATGTTATATTTCATGAATGAAAAAATATTTAAGTTCATACCCTGAGTTTGTTAAAGAATGGCATCCAACCAAGAATGGAGATTTAACTCCTGAAAATGTTACTTATGGAAGCAAAAAGAAAATTTGGTGGTTGTGTAGTAAGGGTCATGAATATGTTTCAATGCCAAACACTAGAACATCTAAAAACTCTGGATGTGGTTATTGTTCAGGAGCAAAAGTATCTAAAGATAATAGCTTATTCATAAGATTTCCTAAAGTTGCAAAAGAATGGCATCCAACTAAGAATGGGGATTTGTCTCCTAAAGATTTTACCTATGGAAGTAAATATAAAGTATGGTGGATTTGTAACAAAGGGCATAGTTATCAATCTGCTATAGGTGAGAGAACACGAAAAAGACCTACAGGTTGCCCTTATTGTGATGGAAAAAAAACTAGTGTAGAAAATAGTTTACTAAAAAAATTCCCAATGATTGCTAAGGAATGGCATCCAACAAAGAATAAGAAACTTACCCCAAGAAATATAACCCATAGTAGTGACAAAAAAGTTTGGTGGTTATGTTCTAATAATCATACTTTTCAAGCAGTAGTAAAAAATAGAACACAAAAAAAAAGTAAATGTCCTTTTTGTGCAGGGAAAAAAGCTAGTGAAGAAAATAATTTCAAAAAACTCTTTCCAAAAATTGCAAAAGAATGGCACCCATCAAAAAATAAAGAATTAAAACCTGAAAACTTTACACATGGGAGTAAAAAGAAAGTCTGGTGGCTCTGTAGTAAGAAACATAGTTATCAGGCAACCATTAATTCAAGAACAAACCAAAGTGGCAAGACTGGTTGTCCATATTGTACTCATCAATCATCAGAACCAGAAATTAGAATACTTTCTGAATTGATGTATTTTTTTAAAAAAGTGAATAGTCGTTATAAGATAGATGGAAGAGAAATTGATATTTTCCTTCCCGATTATAAAATAGGCATAGAGTTTGATGGTTCATATTGGCACAGAAATAAAGAAAGCAAGGATTTAGAAAAAAATAGTTTTTTAAAATCTCATAATATTTATCTCATAAGGGTGAGACAATTTCCTCTGAAACCTCTTAATGAAAATGATATCCAAGTAGGTAAAGCAACTATTATAAAAAAGGATTTAGATGAGATACTTAGACAATGTATTCCTTTTGTAGATACAAAAATTAAAGAAAAAATTAATAACTATTTCACTCAGTCATTTTTTGTTAATGAAGATTTATACAATAAATATAGAAGTTATTTACCATCACCTTTTCCTGAAAAATCTCTTTTAAACACTCACCCTGAAATTTGTGATGAATGGGATTTTGATAAGAACTACCCTTTGAAACCTGATAACTTTTCTTATGGAGCAAACCATAAAGCATGGTGGCTATGCCCTAAAGGACACAGTTATGAAGCATTCATTTTTGATAGAGTACGTGTGAAACTTAAGTGCCCTTATTGTTTAGGAAAGAAGACACTTAACTATGATTTATTTGATGTAGTTGAATAGGAGATTAAAATGAGAATGTTTAAGACAGTTCTAGCGTCTTGCTTATTTATTCCATTTACCTTTATTGGACAAGTTTTAGGATATTACTTCGGCTTATTTACTTTATTTATGTGGAAAGTTTCAGTGAGAGGAGGTAGTGATGGAAATGATTTAATACCGTTTTTTTCAGACTTTTTTCCATATGTTTTGTCAGGAATATTCGGGGGTGTTTTATCAGCATTTTTGATAAGAAATATTTATAAATTTTACCATCCTAAAATTATTTTAATTGTTCCAATAATTGTTGGCTTGCTAGCAACCTTAGGAAACATTTATATTATGATTAAAGTAGGCATTTCAGTTAGAGAAGTTGGTTTATTAGTTGGGTCTGTTTTGGGAGTAGTATGTTTCGTTATAGCACTTAGGGAAGATTATCCTCCGATATTAAAAGAATTAGAATCTACAAACAAAAAACTTAAAGATCCTACATTAGAAAAATTATATGGCGACAGAGTTGCATCAGGATCTATAAAAAAAATTGAAGGTGTTTCTGATCATAGAAATATTTTAGAAAATGTATTAGAGACAGCAAAAGAGAAAATAATAATTTTTTCTGGATTTACAAGCAAATATGTAATTAATAAAAATTTTCTGCAAAAAATAAAACAAATGTTAGAAAAAGGGGTAGATATATATTTATGTTTTGGTTATCGACATCCATCTGATTCAAAAACAAAGAGCGTCTTGAATAAAAGCGAAATAGCTGAATTAATTGTAATAGCAAAGGAAATTAAAGAAAAACCTAATTGTGGTAAACTTTTAATATATGACTTTCCAAATCATTCTAAAATATTGATAAAAGATGAAGAGTTTTTTATAGCAGGAAGTTTCAATTGGTTATCTACAGGCGATCAAAGTATAAATTTAGAAACAAGTTTTTTGATAAAAGATGAAAAATCTATAACAAATCAAATTAATGACACATTACAGTTATTTTCAAAATATAAACCAATAAGTTAATAAACAATTATTTAATTACAAACCAGTTCGTCAGGAACGACATTTCCCAACAAAATCGTCAGGCAGATTTGGTTCGCTGTAGATTTTCAGCGACTCGGAATCCATAGCGACATTCATAGCGAACCACCCCTCCAAAACGGTAGAAATCCGCCATTTTCGTCAGGCTCATAACCTGAAGGTCGTAGGTTCAAATCCTACCCCCGCAACCAACTATAGCAATAATATCAATTACTTAGAACGCCCTCAAAGACTTCAGTTTTTGGGGTTTTTTCGTTTTAAGCCTGATAACGATTACAGAGTGGCTAATAAAGTGGCTAATGTTCATCAGGCATAGTTTCCTTTTTTTACAAAAGTATATTTGTTTCGAATTATTTCTAAAATTAATTGCAAAAAATTTAATCAACAAAAATGATTAAAATTTAAATCTGTTGTCTATATTCAAAATATTTAATTATAATAATCAAAAATATTTAAGTTTTTAATAAATGACAAGATTTTTAATAGACTTATTAACCGTTCCTTCATCAAGATATCCAGATAAATGGAAACCAGCATTTTTAGCAATGCAATTAGGATTTATTGCTGGTGGTATTGGCTTGCTTGGCAGAGATTTATTATTAATTTTAACAATAGAAAATTGGCAACCAATAATTTTCTCTGAACTTTTATTTGCTTCATTTGTTGGTGTTGGTTTTATTTTGCACACAATCGGATTTGCAAAATTTGGTGTTATATTATCATGTATAGCAGGTGTTGGATCAGCAACAGCTTATACATATTTACTCGGATGGAATTCTTTTTTTCATCTTTGGTATATTAATCTAGCAATTTTAATTATTGCTGTGCCATTAGATCTTCGGCTAAAAACGTTTTTGGCTATTATCTTTATTTCGGTTTATTGCTCCATGTTTTTATTTTTTTATGATGTAAAACCAGTTTATCAGATTGAAAAGTTAACTGAATCAATATTAGGTATTAGTAATATATTAGGAAGTTTATTGGTTTTAGGGTTACCTATGGGAATGTACTCTATCTTTCTTGAACAAGAACGAAATAGATCTGAAAAATTATTACATAACATAATACCAAAATCTATTGCTGATCAATTAAAAAAAGATAACAAGTTAATATCTATGGATAATCCAGAAATTTCAGTCTTATTTGCTGATATTGTTAGTTTTACTGTTATGTCTGAAAAAACTTCATCAGAAAAAATTGTTGGTTTTTTGAATGATATGTTTTCAAAATTTGATGATTTGTCCGAGTCATATGGTGTTGAGAAAATTAAAACTATTGGAGATTCATATATGGTTGTTGCTGGTTTGCCAGTTGCTAGAAAAGATCATGCTTTGATTTTATTTAATCTAGCTAAAGAAATGGTTAAAATATCTGCAACATTTAATGATCATAATGGACATCCAATAAAATTGAGGATTGGTTTAAATTCTGGACCAGCAGTGTCTGGAGTAATTGGAAAGTCAAAATTTGCATTTGATGTATGGGGTGACACAATTAATACAGCTGCTAGACTAGAGAGTTACGGATCACCTGATTGTATTCATATGACCAAAAATACATATGAGTTATTGAATAAAAAAGAAGAAAAGGTTGAAGAAAAATCTATAGAAATTAGAGGTAAAGGGTTGATGGACACTGTTTTGGTGAATGTACAATAACTTAATAGCAAGATCGTCAGGCTCATAACCTGAAAATCGTAGGTTCAAATCCTACCCCCGAAACTAACTATATCAATAAAATCAATGTCTTAGACCACCCTCAAAGACTTCGGTTTTTGGGTTTTTTTTTAGCCTAATATTAGTTTAACAGTTAAAATGCCAACTAATTTATTTTTTAAATTTTCTAATGAAATCTAATTAATCCTTACATCATTTTCAGAGAAAAAGTGTAAATAACTGGAATTAAACTTTAAACCAACTTTCTCATTAAGAACAATTTTAATTTTTGGATCTAATTTCACTACAATAAGTTTATTTTTTAATTTGCAATCAATATAAACGTATTGTTCAGAACCTAAATATTCACAAAACTTTATATTTCCGTTTAATATATTTTTTACTGGCTTACAAATCTCTATATTATCTGGTCTTACTCCAATTTTAAAAACATTTTCTTTTTTTGTTTTAATATTAGTTTTTTTATTTTTGTTGAGATATATATATCCTTCTTTTTGGTTACACTCTAAAATATTCATTTTTGGAGTTCCAATAAATTGGGCAACAAATAAATTTTCTGGGTAATTATACAGTTCAAATGGCGAGCCAATTTGAATAATTTTCCCTTCATTAAGTACAACTATCTTATCTGCAAGTGTCATTGCTTCAACTTGGTCGTGAGTAACATATATTGTAGTTACTCCAAGTTCTTTATGGAGTTTTGAAATTTCTAATCGCATTTCTACTCTTAAGGCTGCATCAAGATTTGAGAGAGGTTCATCAAATAAGAAAGCTTTTGGTTTTCTTATAATAGCCCTTCCAATTGCTACTCTTTGTTTTTGTCCTCCCGATAATTGTTTAGGAAGTCTATGCAATAAATTGTCTAATTGTAGTATTTTAGCAATTTCTTTTACTCTTTTATCTAATATTTTGTTTTTAACTCCAGATGTTTTCAAAGAAAAACCAATATTATCAAAAACATTCATATGAGGGTATAATGCATAGGATTGAAAAACCATTGATATTCCTCGATCATACGGGATCTTATCAGTTACATCAATGTCATCAATTGAAACTGATCCGTTATCCAAATCCTCAAGACCGGATATTATTCGTAAAAGAGTTGATTTACCGCATCCAGAAGGTCCAACGAATACAACAAACTCTCCATCTCTAATATTGAGGTCAATATTTTTAATTACCTGATTATCAGAAAACCATTTTGATATGTTTTTAAGTGTAATAGAAGCCATTGTTTATCACATTAATTATTAAATAACTGGAAATCATAATTTTCTCTATAAAGCTTAAGAAAGATTGCAGCAGTCCATGAAAAATTTTTACCTCCAAGTCCTTTACCTGTTAGAGGATCAAAATATTCAAACATTCCGCCTACATCTGTTAGTCTGATAGTATCATCCTTAATTCTTTTAGCTAGCAAGTATTCTTTTTCATTTTCTAAACCAATTAAAATCATATAATTCATAATTAACCAAACAGGACCTCTCCAATATCTCTTACTTTCAAAACTTTCGTGTTTTGGATCAAGGCTTGGCATTCCATAAACGCAATCATCTAGTATTCTCTTACAATGCTCAATAGTATATTTTTTTTGCTTATCAGTGCCTGCGCCAGCATATAAACAAAGCATTGATGCGTTAGTGATTGCATCGCAGAATTGATTTGTTCTCACGTCAAATGCTGTAAAAGCTTTTACCTTATCATTCCAAAATTTTTGGCAACCATTTTCAAGTTTCTTTATCCAATCCTCAATTTTGTGGATTTTATTTTTATAGTTTAGTAATTTTGCTAATGATAAAAGGTCTTTATTCGCTTTTAAGAATATAAAATTTATACCAGGATCTATGGCTAAAAAAGGGCCGTGATTATACATATTCATTGGATCCCAATTACAATTTTTTCCATATTGAACAATAGACATAAATTTATCATAATCTTCATTGGTAGGTCTTTGAGATACTTCTACGTGCGAAGTATCGCACCTAAGGTACTCTTCAAAATCTTCTGGAATATTAACTTTTTGAAGTCCTAAATCCCAGTCAGGACAATTATCTCTACCTGACTCCCAAGGATGAATTATACTTAAAAATCCTTCATTATTTGGATCTCTAGCTGAAAAAAACCATTCATGATATGCTATTAAAGAGTTAAAAAGACTTTGACTTTTCTTTAAATCATAATCATCTCCGTCTTTTACCATTTCAAGTATAACACTTGCTAAAACTGGGGGTTGAGAGTGACAACTTGTTTTGGAATTCGCTTTGATTTGCCAATGATTTGGACCAGGAAAATAATTTGGATTATTTTCATGAAAAACTATGTGAGGTATCATTCCATTTGTCCATTGAGCATTAATTAATAAAATTAATTCTTGCCATGCTCTTGTTTTATTGTAAGTGGAAATACCCAAGGCAGTAAAAGCAGAATCCCAATTCCATTGGTGAGGATAAAGTTTGTTGGTTGGAATTGTAAATCCACCACGATCATTTCTGTTGATAACTTCAATAGCTTTTTGTAATTTCTCCTTTAACATTATCCTTTAACTCCACCAGCTGATAGGCCAGATATCAAAAATTTTTCCAAATAAAGAAAAATAACCATAACAGGTATTGTAGCTATTACGGCACCAGCCATTAAGTGTTGTTGAGGAATTTCAGAAGAGTTTAAAGACATTATACCTCTAGATAAAGTAAATATATTTGGATCATCTAGAAACATAAATGCTATCAAGAATTCATTCCATGCAATCATAAAAACATATAATCCAACACTGACAATCGCAGGTTTTGAAAGAGGTATAGCTATTTTTAATATAATTTGAACTCTAGAAAGACCATCAATTAGTGCAGCATCATCAATTTCACTTGATAATGCACTGAAGTAACCTCTTAGCATATAAAGTGCAACTGGAATAGTGGTTGCAGGGTACACTAACATTAGACCAAATAAAGAGTTTCTTAATCCCATATAAGAAAAAATTGTATATAGTGGAATAATCAAAACTATAGAAGGAATTAAATAAATTAATATTACAGCAGCTGAAAAAATTTTTTTGTTAGGAATTCTTAACCTTGCAAGAGCATAAGCTCCTGGAATTGAAAAAAACAATGTTATAATTACTGTAGTACACGATACAATAAAAGAATTAATTAAAAACAAATGAAAATTGAAATTAGTAAACAATTCAATATAAGAATTAAAGAGAGTTTTAAAGTCAGTATTTAAATTAACAGATAAATCAAGAGGATTTAAAATCAAGCTTTGTTGATTTTTTAAACTAGTCATAATCATTATATAAAAGGGTATTAAAGTAATCAAAATTAATACGATTAAACCAATTCCCCACATAAATTTTATGTAAAAACTCTCTATATCATGTTTTGATAATTTTCCAGGCTTTAAATTATATAAAGAATGATTCAAACTTACCCAGATAAAAGATGATGTAAAAAAAATTAATAAAACTATTATTAACTGATTTTCATCCTTAGCTTGGTAAGGGTCTCCTAGGTGTGAAGTAAAAATCATAAAAGAAATTGCAATAATTGCAAAAAGGTGAAATTTCAAAGATAAAAACTTTTGGCTTTTTATAAATATGATTCCTGCTAATGGCCCAATAATCATTATCTGACTTAACTCTAAATTTAAAGGAGTTCCTAATGTTAAAATCCCAACTACAGTGAAAAAGATTTGCCAAAAGACACCCCATATGCATCCAGAAAAAATAGAATAAAATAAGCCATATTGCCAAAACATCCTAAAAAGTTTCCCTCTTTGAATATTTCATAAAAAGTAAAGAAAATGAAAGTAGAAATATAAAAATTACAACTGCAACAGCTGCCCCTGCTCCAAGATTCGAAATTGCAAATGCTTGTTCATAAACATTAACAGTAAAAGTTCTTGTTCCTGCATTTCCACCAGTCAGTAAGAAAATGTCGTCAAATTTATTAAAAGTCCATATGAACCTTAGTAAAAATAAAATAGACATAATTCCAATCAAAAATGGAAGTGATATGTAATAGAATTGTTGGAAAGGTGATGCCCCATCTATTTTGGCTGCATCATATACCTCCTCAGGGAATGACTGCATTCGAGCGAGAATAAATAAAAAAGAAAGAGGAAAATACCTCCAAATTTCAAAAGTTATAACCATTGATAAAGCTAAAGGAAATTTAAATACATACCCGAAAATAATTACATCTGCATACTTTTGCCCAAAGAAATTAATTGGTTTTTCAATGACGTTCATTTGGACTAACATAGAATTTATAATTCCAGAAAAAGGATCAAATAAAATTACCCACGCGAATGCTACTGCTATTACAGGTGATACGTAAGGGAAAAGAAGCAAGCCACGAACCAATGACCTTCCCATGAAAGATTTCTGTAAAATTTGAGCTGCAAAAAGACCTACCAACAATGCTCCAGCAGTTCCAAATATAGTATAGTAAAAAGAAACTTTTAATACTTCAAAAAACTCAGCAGCAGAAAAAACTTTTTTGAAATTTTCAGTACTAAAGTCAAAAGAGGTTAGAACGTTTTTACTTGTAAAAGACACCAAAGGTTTTGTTTTTTTTAGATTATCTAAATTTTTCTGCCACTGATCATTTTTTTGAAGCGTAAGAATTATTTTTCCAGAAGACTTTGATGAAACCTTATTTAAATCACATATTAATTCTTTTAAGACTATTTTACAAAATCGACTTGGTTGAATATTTTTGATTTTAAAGCTGCTAGGTATTTTGTCTTTGATTATGACATTCTTTAAATCATATTTTATAGATGAATTTCTATATCTGTAATGAACTTCTATTAGTTGAGAATTACCAGATATATTTGCTTTGATACGTTCATTTAGTATAAGTTTTGGTGGACGCAAGTCCCCTAAGGTTACCGGTTTAAAAGAAATCCAAAAATTAGCCAGAAGTGGAAATATCACTACAGATAAAACTATTAATATAGTTGGTAGCAAGAGTATTAGAGCAAGTCTTTTTTCTTTTTTTAGTAAAGTGCTCTTATTTTTATTGATGTTGTCAGTCATTCAAAAAAACTTCAAAACTATAATCTGAAGTTAGACGACCTCATAAAGATCGTCTAACAAATAATTTTTTAATTTATTTTTGAAAGCTCTTTATTTAATTTACTAACAGCTGTTTTAACATCAATTTGATCATCAATAAATTCACGAACTACACGATTAATAATTTGAGAATTAATAATTTTTGATGCTAAAGAAAGTTGACCTTCTTTGACACCCCATCTATCTGCAGTTTGTAATCCAGAAACAATTTTATTAATTGTTGCACCTGAATACAATTCAGACAATGGAGCTTTTCTATCAACTCCAACGGGCAATTTTGACCATGCGTTAACATATTTTGCAGTATTAGTAGGTTCTCCTCTACGAACTGGAAATTTACCCTCTGGTGCAATTGAAAGTGTTTTAGTATACCCATCTTTCATGGAATATTTCACAAATTCTGCAGCAACTTCTGTGTTTGCATCTGTAGTTACTCCAAAATAACGTATATCTGCCCAAGCAGCTCCTGCAGGATTTGAAGGGCCTCCAAAGGTTGTCACTATACCAGTCTTTTGTGCTAAAGCCTTTGAAGTTGGATCATCATTAATTGTTGGTGGAGCTGAATTTCTCAAACCAGCTAATTCATCAAGAATAAATGGTGACCATATTATCATGGCAGCTTTACCAGCAAAATAAACTGCACGAGATTGCTTCCAGTATAATTCACCGGCTGGTGATGCTTTAGAAATTTTTTTATAAAATTCTAATACTTCTGAAGTTGCTTTTTCATCTAAAGGTTTGAAACCATTTTTACTAACGGGCGATACTCCATTAGCTAAAAACACATGTTCCAAAACTTGACTCATAAAGTTTTCATCAACTTTTGTTGCAGCAACAAATCCATACATATTTGGTGGATTATGTAATTTATCAATTGCTTTTATAATATTTTCATAGCTATTTGGTGGAGCTAATCCAGCTGAATCAAAAATATCCTTACGATAAACTACCATTTGTGTCCAACCATCAACTGGAACTGCAGCTGTTTTTCCATCAAATTGTGCCATTTTGATAGCACCTGGTGCAAAAGTACTCTTTTGTAAAGAATCTACAATTTCGTCGTTAGTTTCTACATCTAAAATTCCAGCCTCTGACCATGGAAGTACGTACTGCAATGTATGATAAATTACATCAGGCAAATCACCTGCGGCAAATGCAGCTGTTGCTCTCTTACCAAGATCTTTTTCGGAAACTGGTATAACTTCTACTTCATGTCCAGTTCTTTGCCAAAAATCAGCAGCCATTGCATTTTGTTTTGCAAGACGCGCAGGTTGTTCTTCAGTAGTCCAAAATCTTATTTTTTCAGCTATTGCTATATTTGAAAATAATAAAAAAAATAGACTATAAATTGTATAATTTAAAAATTTAATCATTATTTCTCCTCCTATATATTACTTAATATATTTTAATGAAACATGTTCCCCAACAAAATTTCATAAACATTCAACAATTATTAAAAATAATTTTAGAGTCAATTAGACCAATCAGGGATAATAATATTTGCTTAATAAATAAGCAGACTTGTTTTTTTAATTTCACATTAAACTCCATTAATTTTTTAAAATTTTTAAATATAGAATTGGATTTAAGGATAATATTTTCATAAATTAATTAGTTCGTCAGGTACTACACCTAACCTAATTAACGTCAGGCAAAAAATGTTTCTCTATAGATTTTACGCGAATCGCATTTTATAGCGACACTTACAGCGACACATTCCTTAAGAACGGTAGAAATTCGCCATTTTCGTCAGGCTCATAACCTGAAGGTCGTAGGTTCAAATCCTACCCCCGCAACCAACTTATTCAATAAAATCAATAACTTATACGATCCTCAAAGACTTCGGTTTTTGGGGGTTTTTTCCGTTTTAAGCCTGATAACGATCACAAAGTGATAAATAAAGTGATAAATGTTCGTCAGGTTTGTTTTCCTTTTTTTTATAATAAAATTATAAATAATAAATTAATTTTAATATCTTTGATTTGATAAATTTATTAATTTAAGTTTAATAGATATACTGTAATTAAGGTGCAAATTTGAATAATTTAGTTAATAATATTCCTGATAGTAGGGGAATAAACGCATATACAAGAGATAAATATTTTTCAAAATTACTCGAATTCTACGCGGGTAAAGATTTATTAAATCAAATAGAAGCTAAATTTATAGAGTTAGGTGAGTGCGTGGGATCTGAGTTAGAGGATTTAGCCTTATCTGCTGACAAAAACCCTCCCAAACTTATCAAAAGATTAAGAGATGGGTCTTTAAGCAACAAAATTGAAAAACACCCTGATTTTATAAAGCTTGAGAAAATAGCATTTGAAAAGTTTGGTTTAGCAGCTATGTCCCACAGGGCTGGTACTTTTGAAATGCAAAGTGTTCTTCCTCCGATAATTAAATATGGTTTAACTTTTTTATTTGTTCAAAATGAATTTGGTCTGTGTTGTCCTGTTAGTATGACAGATTCACTAACTAGAACACTAAAAAAGTTTGGTGATGAAAAGTTAATTAACAAGTTTTTTGATCGATTAACCTCACAAGATTTAGACGAACTTTTTCAAGGTGCAATGTTTATGACAGAACAGCACGCTGGATCTGATGTTGGATCTATTGATACAATTGCTGAAAACATCGATGGGGAATGGTATCTAACTGGTGATAAGTGGTTTTGTTCTAATCCTGATGCTGATTTAGCTATGGTTTTGGCGAGATATGATAAAAATACAAAAGGAACAAGAGGACTTTCTTTGTTTCTTTTGCCAAAAAAATTAGAAAATGGGCAACCTAATAATTACGAAATTATTAGATTAAAAGATAAATTAGGTGGAAGATCATTTGCTAGTGGTGAAATTAGATTAAACAAGGCCTTTGCTTACATTGTGGGTGAAAAAACAGAAGGCTTTAAACAAATGACAGATATGATAAATATGTCAAGATTATCCAATGGTGTTAGAGCTTCTGGCATGATGCAAAGATGTCTTCAAGAAAGTTTGTTTATAGCAAAAACAAGATCTGCATTTAATGAAAAATTAATTAATTTACCATTGATAAGAAAACAGCTTTTAAAAATATTAATTATAACAGAAGCATCAAGAACAATGGTTTTTAAGGCAGCTGAAATATTAGAAAAAGCAGATAAGGGAGATACCGAAGCTCAAAAAATATTTAGGATAATAACGCCTTTAATCAAATTTAGAGCTTGTAGAGATGTTAGAAAAATTGCTGGCGATGCAATGGAAATCAGGGGAGGATCTGGTTATATAGAAGAGTGGTTGGATCCTAAAATTTTAAGAGATGCACATCTTGGTTCAATTTGGGAAGGAACAAGCAATATAATATCTCTTGATACTATAAGAGCATTAAAAAAAGCTGATAATATTCATGTTTTAAAAAATTTCTTAATTAATTTGGTGCAGGAAAGATCGATAAAAGAGAATGAGAAAGTTTTATTATCTACTATCAATGAAGTCTTTAATTTTGTTTTTCAAGAAATTAACGATGATTACGAAGCATCTTCAAGACAAATAACTTCTTTATTGTATTATTTATGTTCAGCTGTTTTTTTAAATGCTGAAAGTTATTACTGTGCCTCTTTATATAATAGGAAAAAAATTAGTGAATTAATTATAAAATACAAAATAAATGAAAATAACCCACTTCAGAGAAATGAGATAGATTATAAATTGGTAAATGAATATCTATAATTAAATGTTTAAGTTTGGTGTTTTTTAAATTTTCGAAACTTTAAATTAAAAGAAAAACTCTCATGAGATATAACCTAATAACTTTAGATTTATTTTTATGTGCATCTAAAAATAAAAGTCTTGTAAAAGCCGCAAAAGAAAAAAACATTGTGGTTTCTGCTGTAAGCAAACGTATTTTAGATTTGGAAAAATCTGTTGGTGTTAATCTTTTCTACAGAAGAAAAACAGGTGTTGAATTAACACCCGCTGGATTGGAAATGCAAAAACACTGTACAGAAATTTTTAATTCAATAAATAAAATGGATGAAAGTATTAAAGAATATTCTTTGGTAAGTAGCGGAACCGTAAGAGTTACTGCTAACTTATCATCTATTACACAATTTTTACCAGAAGACTTAGCAACTTTCTCTAAAAACTTTCCAAAAATTAAAATTAAGTTAAAAGAAAAAACTTCTAGTGAAGTAATATCATCAGTAAAAGAAAGTTTATCTGATATAGGTGTTTTTTCAGAGCATGTTGAAAATACTGAAAGACTTAAAATTATTGATTATAAGAACGACACTCTTGTTTTAGTTATACCAGATAATCATCCATTAGTGTCTAAATCAACTGTAAAAATTGAAGATTTTATCGAATTTGAAATGGTTGGTCTAGAAAAAGGGAGTTCATTACAAGCAATGATTGATAAACAAGTTCAGAAACAAAATTTAAAAATTAAGAAAAAAGTAGAAACAGTTAGTTTTGAAGGTATCAGAGGAATGGTAGAAGCGGGTTTAGGAATTTCTGTGCTTCCAACTGGTGCTATCAAACCTTACTTAAAATCTTCGAAGTTAAAAATAATTAAGATTGATGAAGAATGGGCTAAAAGATCAATTAAAATTGCAATTAAAAATGATGACAGTATTGGTAAAGCAGGAGCATTATTACTCAATCATTTAATTAGTTAATGCAACTATTTACCTAAAATCATGTCTGATGCTTTTTCAGCGATCATCATCGTGGGGGCATTAGTATTGCCAGAAGGCATGGTGGGCATTATTGAGGCATCAGCGATCCTTAAAGACTCTATACCTCTAACTTGTAATTTATTATTCACTACTGCCAATTTATCAGATTTGTGCCCCATCTTTGCGGTTCCTATCATGTGGTATACAGTAATTCCTTCATTTCTTGCCCATGATAAAAGTTCGTCATCAGTTTGAAAATCATTAGAGGGGTTTGCTTGACCATTCAAGTAAGGTTGAAGTGGAGAAGTTGACAAAAAATTTCTTCCAATTCTTATAGATTTTAATAATACATCAACATCATAGGGATCGGATAAATAATTAGGATTTATTATTGGTGGTTCATGAATGTTTTTAGAATTGATTTTAACATAACCATTACTTTTAGGTCTTGTTTGCCAAACACCTAAGGTCATTCCAGAAAATTTATCCAAAAGACCAACAGTCCCTTCTTTAAAACTTGCAGGTGACATAACGTATTCAAGATCTGGAATTTTTAGTTTCGATGATGATTTAGCAAAAACATGAACTAATGAAGGACTAACTGACAAAACACTTGGTCTCTTAATAATCCATTTAAATATTTCGTACAAAAGTGGTGGTCCTCGAACAATAGAATTAAAAGTTTTAATATTTTGGAGGTAAGAAACCATTCTAACCCCGTAATGATCTCTTAAATTATTACCAACACCTTTTAGGTCATTTATTACTTCAATACCCTTTTCAGATAATAACGAAGCTGGCCCAATTCCTGACAGTTGAAGTATTTTGGGTGTATTAATAGCCCCTGCACAAAGTATTATTTCTTTGTTTGCTTTTAAAACCTCTAAGTTATCTGAATTTTTATAAATATAATTAACCCCAATAGCTTTGTTATTTTTAAGAATAATTGAGGTAACTTGTGCGTTTACTTTTATTTGAACATTTTTTTTGTTTTGAATAGGTTTTAAAAAAGCTTTTGAAGAACTATATCGCAAACCATTAAATATTGCTCTTTGGAAATATCCGGAGCCATATTGATTACCACTATTATAATCCTCGTTTCGAGGTATACCTAATGAGTCAGTGCCCTTCAAAAACGCTTCACAAAGAGGGTGAATAAGATCTAGATCAGTTATGGGTAACTCACCCTTAGTTCCTCTATTATCAAAAATTTTAGTTGATATTCTATTTTCAGATTTCATAAAATAGGGAAGAATATCTTTATAACCCCAACCAATATTCCCTAATTTTTCCCAATTATCATAATCATACTTTTGTCCTCTAACGTAATTCAGACCGTTTATTGAGCTTGATCCACCAAGAACGCGACCTTGTGGTAAAGAAAATGATCGAAGGTTTGTATGAGGAGATGGTTCTGAAAAAAAATTCCATGTAAGCTTTTTTGAAAAAATATTCTTTATATATCCAGCAGGAATATGAATATATGGGTTAGTATCTTTGGGGCCAGCTTCTATAAGACACACAGTTGAGCCATTCGAGCTCAACCTATTAGTTAAAATAGAACCTGAACTGCCCCCTCCAATAATAATATAATCAAATTTATCGCCACTATTACTCACTAAAGTTAAATTCCATTTCTTTTCGAAGCTTGTGTGCAATAAGGTTAGAGTCTACCTTCACATCATCCCAAGTTAAGACTTGTCCATCATTGATTGGTTTTTGTAAGGAAACATTGTGAGCAAGGCCAAGAGGCAAGTAATTATTTTTTATAGATGTTGACGCTGGTCTAATTCCACCAGAAACGGTATAGCCACCTTCTCCATCTAAAATCTCACCAGCCTTTAGATTACGTTTAGCTATAGCAACACAATCTGCATTAAAACAGATTGATGCTCCAGTTGCTTCTTTTCTTATACCAATAGAAGCAATTGAAATTGCAAGTTCTAATCCAATCAAATGCCATCTCTTGTATAATGACATATATTTGCCAGAAGGATCTGTAACTACTTTATATTCTTCAAAACAATTTTTTAAATATTTACTGTCTGCCTCAAAAACTACCCATACACCTTTTCTAATATCATATGGGATTTGTTTTCCATCAGGTGTCAGGCATGAAACAACATCAACCATACCTTTGTTCTCTAATATACCACCTTCGGATATAGGCCTCATTAAAGTTGGGATATCATCTATTCCTCCAGCAGGAAAAATTAATCCATTTGAAGGAGATAACAAGTTTGCTGTGTTCGCTATAGCCACGCTCTCAATTGATGGTTTAGAACCATCTAAAAATGCATTAAACATTTTAGGATTAAGTCGACCTCTTTCAGCTTGTTCTTTGGTTAACCCCCAATGGTCCCAAACTTTATCAGGAGTGGATTTTTGATAATGTTTAAGCCATTTATGGCCTCTACCTGCAGCTACAACATTAAATCCACACGTTCTTGCCCAATCAACCAGCTCACATGTAAGGGCTGGTTGATCTCCATATGCCATACTATATATAACGCCAGCATCATTAGCTTTTTTGTGACAAAGCAAATCCACAAAATGCATCAGCTTCAACAGTTACATTAATAACATTTTTTTGATTTTTAAATGCTGAAAGACAATGTTCTATAGCTGCAATTGGGTTTCCTGTGCATTCAACAATAATTTCAATTGACTCATGGGAGACAAGTTCTTCCCAATTATCAGAAATAAATGTTTTACCACATGAAAATGCGTCTGATAAATTAGAAGTTTCAAAAGCAGATGGGTCCCAGCCTACCATTTCCATATTCGATTTAGCATTCTCAGGATGTATATCAACTACACCCACAATATGAATAGAATGTATTTTAAGTGCTTGAGCAAAAAACATTGTAGCAAATTTACCGGCACCAATTATTCCAATAGTAATTGGCTTTGATCTACTATTTAACAAGCTAAAAAGATTCATTACATATCCTTAAAATTAATTAAATATCATAATTAATTTTAAGTTCATCGTGGTTATATACTAATACCCCCTTCTTATTTTGAGTAAACATTAGTGATTAACTAATTTATTTTAAAAAAATGTGATTAATAAGGTGATTAATGTAAGCCAAAAACCTATATATACAGGCAAAAATGGAGCAAAAATGTCAGGCTCATAATCTGAAGATCTTAGGTTCAAATCCTATCCTCACAACCAACTTATTCGATAAAATTATTGATTTAAATGATATTCAAAGATTTCGGTTTTTAGTTTTTTTTGCGTTTTAAATCTATTAATAGTTTCGAGTGATTAATTTCAAGTTAGATTATCATTTGGTATAGTAAAGATTTTAATAATGGTAAATATAATATATATAAGTTATTTTGAAATCTGGAAGGTTCTAATACCGTCATTTACAACAATAGAAAAATAATATTTTTCAAATAAGGTGAGTTATTATGTTGAGGAAAGAAAATTTTAACTCAAGTCAGTTAGAGTTTCTTAATGAAAATTGTAATTATTCAAATAAGGATACTATTTTTTTAAGTTTTGATATTGATTGGGCACCAGATTATATGTTGGATTTAGTCGCGAATTTAGTTTCAGGTTTAGATGTTTCATTTATGCACACTCATAACTCTCCAAGTTGTAAATTAATATCAAAAGTATTTCCAAACGGAATACACCCAAATATTCAAGAAGGTAGCGATCAAGGTAAAGATATAAAAGAGGTGATAGAATTTCAAAAAAAATTGGATATTGATTTTACTACATGTAGGTTTCATGTCTTAAAATTTGGATATCCAGATCTTGTTGAATTATCAAAACAGGGGACCAAATTAGATAGCTCATGTTTATTATTTAATGGAAAAAATATTTTGCCAACATATCACAGTGATATTGATATGATAATGGCTCCATACTTTTGGGAAGATGGTATTTTTTTAAATGTTAAGGACAAATTGAATGAACCATTTATTAATTGGGAAACAAAGGGATTAAAAATTTTTGATTTTCATCCTCTGGATATTTATTTAAATACCTTAAATATGGCACATAGAAACAGTTTCAAAAATGTAAAAACCAAGTTACAAGATATTAAAGAAAATGTTGCTTCTAAATTCATAAATTCTTCTGAATACGGAACTAGAAATATATTAATAGATTTAGTTAAAAAGAAAAAAGAAGGCTTGATTGAAATTAAAAGTTTAAAAACATTGAATAAAGAATTTAGAGAGTGGATGTTATGAAAAAGATAGCACTACTTGGGCATCAAGAAATAACAAAAATAGTTGCAGAATGTTTACTAGAGAATGGTATAGAAATTAATAGTTTGATTTCTCTAGAATATACAATAGGTTCTAAAATATCTGAATATGTCAATCTCCAAAAATTTGCAGAAAAAAATAAAATAAAATATTTAGAAATTGATGACTACTCACTTAAAAAAGACGAATTGAAGAGTTATTTTTTTAACGAAAAATTTGATATTATATTTGTTATTGGATGGTCAAGATTAATTCCAGAAAAGCTATTAAAATTAACAGATACTGATTTTATTGGCTGGCATGGTGGTCCATTTTTACCTCCTAGATGCAGAGGGCGAGCAGTTGTAAATTGGGCAATTATAAACAACGAAACGGATTTCTTTTTATACACAATGTTAATAAATGAGGGTATAGATGCTGGAAACATTATTGATAAGTCTTGTTTAGTAATTAGTGATGATGAAACAGCACAAAGTCTATACTTGAAGTGTGCATTTAAATTATCAGAATTTTTTAATATTTATGCTAAATCTCCATCCAGAATTAGTGGTAAAAGACAGTCCAATGATGGTGCAACTTATCTTCCTCAAAGATCGCCTGAAGATGGAGAGATTGATTGGAAGCTTCCAGCCAGAACTATTTCAAGGTTGATAAGAGCATTAAGCCAACCTTTTCCAAATGCTTGGTCAAAATTGAATGGAAAAGTATTGCTTATTAAAAGAGCAAAGGTTCTTGACTTACAAACTCAAAATACAGGAAACTGCGGAAGAATATTGCATATTCTAAATTCTGGTGAAATTATAGTAACTACAGGTAATGGTCTACTACTTATTGAAGATTTCGAATATAATAGTGAATACGAATTTGAAAAAAATCAAGTCTTTGAACAAAGTAAAAAAATACGCAACATAACAAAAACATATTAGCTATTCCCAAAATAACAAATATTTTAATTAGATTTATTTTTATGTACATCTAAACCAAAAAGTATTGGAAGTGTTTCATACACTTGTGGAAAAAATATATTTCCTTGAAATCATTAATGTTATTTTCTCTCACCAGTTTTTTTTAATTTTTCTAAAACACTTTCTAATGAGCCAATTACTTTACTTTTTTTAGAAATATTTAAATCAATATTTAAATTGAAACCATCGAACTTTTTATTTAATAATTTTCTTTTTTGAGCTACTTGACTATAAGGAGCCACCACCTGATAAGTTTGAATTTTATGTGCTATGCCTTTTACTTTAATCTCGTCTTTTTTCTTGCAAACAATATCATTTTTTATTAAAGCATAAGTTTCTTGAGATATTAGGATTTGGCCAGTCATTGCATTTGATTCAAGACGACTAGCTAAATTTACTTCTCCACCTATAATTGTATAGTCAAGTCTGTTTTTAGAGCCAAAATTTCCAACATTACAATAACCAGTATTAATTCCAATCCTAATTTCTAAAGTATTTGTTATACCCTGATCTTGCCATAAACCTCTCAAATAAGTCATGCGTTTCTGCATTTCTAAAGCCATTAAAACACATGACTTAGCATCGTCACTTTCACCTTTTGTCTCAGGGTCACCAAAAAAAATTAAAATTGCGTCACCCACAAACTTGTCAATAGTTCCTCCATATTTAAGAGCTATTTGAGACATTTCATTAAGATAACTATTCAGTAGTATACTTAGCGCTTCAGGTTCTAGTCTGTCAGTAATTTCAGTAAATCCTTTAATATCAGAAAAAAATACTGTAAGTTTTTTCCTTGAAGCCTCTATTTTTACATTTTTTTTTCCAGAAAAAATTGATTGATATACTTGTGGTGACAAATATTTAGAGAGTTTTGACGCCAGTTGCTCAATTTTATCCTTTGCTTTTACTCTCTCTGTAATATCAACAACCGTCCACAAAACTTCGTCTTTATCTGCTACTGGATCACCTGCTATACGAAAATAAATTTTTTCTCTATTTTTTTTTCTAAAAGGCCAATCTAAATTTACAGGTTTTTTGTTTCTAACTTGATTAAATGCCTTTTCACCAAATTCTTTATAAGTTTTATTTGACAAATGTAAAATCTCTGCATTTTGTCCAATAAGTTCTTCTTTTGTATATCCTAACATTTCACAAAATTTTGAATTTACTTCAATAAGGTTTCGGTTCTTGTCGACAATCATAATTCCAAATCCAGTATTGTGAAAAACTTGCTTAAATCTGGAAGATAGTTGGTTGTTTTTAAATATCATTAATATCTCAATTATTTTGAAAAAGTTGATTTAAGCACACTTATAACAGTGAATGAAAACTTTTTATGCCAACAAAAATAAGAAAAGTATGTTAAATTCTTAATCTTGAGGTCACGTTCAAAGCTTAGTTTATGACTGGTTTAAAGGATAGAAAAAAATCATGTTAGATAATCTAAATTTAGATCATATTGCGATTAATGTTAAAGAAAATATGGATGAAGCTTATAAATTATTTTCTGAATTAGGATTCAGATTAACTCCAAGAGGTTATCATTCTCTTGGCTCAATAAATCATTCAATGGTTTTCACAAATGACTATTTAGAATTAATTGGAACACCAAAAGGCAAAGCAATTACGCGCCTAGAATTAAAAAAAGCTGAAGTAGGAATTAATGGTTTAGTTTTCAAAAGTGATAATATAAAAAAAACTTATCAACATCTCATAAACATGAGGTTATCCAATTTTCCTCCTCGTTATTTTAGCCGCCCAGTTGAGATAAATGGAATTGAAAGAGAGGCTAAATTTGAAACAGTTTCAATAAAAGATAATATTTTCAAAGCTGGAAGAGTTTACTTTTGTAATCACTTAACACCAAATCTAGTATGGATACCAGAGTATAAATCACATAAAAATAATGTATCTGAAATAGCTGAAATAACAGCAATAGATAGCAACCCTTTATCGATCTTAAAGAAGATAAATAAAATAACTGACAACATTAAAATTGATAAACAAGAAAATGTAATCACTGTAAAGACTGATGATATAAAAATTAGTTTATATGATAAAAAATCTTTTAAAGAGCGTTATAAGAATTTTGGTGAAGAAATAAATCTAAGAAAAGAAATGTTTGGATCTCTAACATTTAAAACAAGTTCTTTTTTATTCTTAAGAAAAATTAACCAAATTAATTTTCATAATTTATTAAAATTTGAAGATGAAAATACAATTCAAATTTTATTAAAAGACTATAATCTAATTTTAGAGTTCATAAGAGATAAGTAATAGTTATAATACTGTTTAAACCAAATTAATCTTTATATAGTTTGTTCTATTTTTTGTTATATTCAAACAATACATTTTGTTGATGTAGATATGATAAATGGTTTCTCTAGATTTTGGTCTCAATGATAGAGTTCAATTGTTGCAGGAGGTAGAGCAGACGGTCAATTAGATTAGTGAGTGATTTAATTTATTTAGAAAACAACTATATAACTTCTATATAACCTATCATACCAGAAGCTGCATGTTCTAACATATGACAATGAAAAAGCCATTTACCTGGGTTATCAGCTATATAAACAAATTTTGATTTTTCTCCTGGTTGCATCAGATAAGTATCTCTTAGAATAGGTGATTTAACATTTTCAAATTCTTTAGATTGAACATAAAAATGATTCCCGTGTAAATGCATACTATGTGGCCATCGTGTATCATTCCAAACTTCTATATTAATCACCTGATCTTTTCTTACAGAAGCTAATTGATGATCATAATGACCTACTTCTTTATTAAATGCCCAGAACTTTTTATCTTCCATTGCGAGATTACGAAAATTTTTTTCAACGCCTTCAAATTTTGCTTTTGCAAGATTGCCCATTGCTCCACCCTGCATATGAATGAATAATTTTTTTGGTTTATTATGCAAAGGTATTTCTTGTAAAGGTTCAAAATCTATATATTTTTTTGGAGCGTTATTTGATTTATCAATATTTAATTTAAAGGCGCTAAGTTTTTGCTTTCCACTAATTTCAAAAAAATCAATTGTAGATAGGTTGTTAGTTTGAACTAGCATATCTATTCTTTGACCAGGGGCAAGTTTAAATTTATCTTCCATAAATGGTTTTACTAACATTCCATCTATTGCAATAATTTTCATTTTTTCCAAACTTGAACCAAATGACAATATTCTAGCATTAGAGGCATTAATAAATCTTATTCTTGTAAACCCATTTTTCGTTATTGAATACTCAGGGGATTTTTCCCCATTTACTGTAAACCAATTACCTATTCTTCCAGCATGTGACCAATCATGTAATGATCCAAATGATTTTTCGTCTATTTGATAATTTTTATTAAGTCTCCAGTCGTCTGCTAAAATAACAATGTCATCGTCTATTTTTTGATCAATCTCGTTTGTTACAATTAATGGGCCATATAGACCTTTTGCAATTTGTTTCCAAGTATCAAAATGTGCATGATACCAAAATGTACCAGCGTCTTTTAATGGAAATTCATATATAAATGTTTCTCCAGGTTGAACTGGATTTTGTGTTAAATATGGGACACCATCCATCTTATTAATATTTTTAATACCATGCCAGTGGATAGTTGTTGCCTCATCAAGATAATTAACAAATTCAATACGAATTATTTCATTTTGTTTGGCCTTTAAAAGTGGTCCAGGTGTTTGTTTATCATATAACCATAGATTGTTCGACATACCTTTTTCATCAAATAAATGAGGGGTGATTTCAGCTGTAATTCTATAATTACGTATCAACGGTTTAGACTGAATTTTACTTGGTAAAGTTGTTAAAGCAAGTGATGCCATAGATAGATTTAGAAATTTACGACGAGATAGCATTTTTAATATCCATTAATATTTTAAATATATGTGTTTCAATATTTTTTATTTTCACGATCATTAATTTGATCGTGTATCTTCTTTACTTTATTTGGCCATGTACTTTTTATGTAAGACAAAACAGCGATAACTTCTTTATCTGTCAAAATATCTTTATAAGCAGGCATGTTGTTTGGATATTTCTGGCCAATAATGTCCTCAATTCCGTACTTGGTTATCATGAATAAATATTTATCACTATGATGCCATGTATGACCTGATTCATTATGAGGTGGGGCTGGCATTAATCCATCTGGTAATCTTGACATCCAATCTTTTTGGCCTTCTAAATTAACTCCATGACATGATGCACAATTTTTATCGTAAACAATTTTACCTAATGAAATTATTTCTTGGTTTTTAGGTTTAAGGCTTACAGAAGCTTCAACACTTTTGTTTAATGGATAATATATAAAGCCAAATATCAAAGTTATAGATACTACAAAAATAAAAAATATTGATTTAGTTATAATTGAACTTGAAACTTTTAATGACATGCTTTGCCTAAAACCTTCAGTCGCCAATAATTATATGGAAGAGGTGTAATAAATCCAGCAAACAACATAAAAGGAATTACCCACCAAGTTAAAATTGCTCCACCTGTAAGAGCAACATCAGTTAAATTCATAGCAAGTTCCATAGAGATCATCGAAACTAAAGACATTCCAATTGCGGTTTTGAAAGCCAATTTAATTGACATTTGTTTAGAAAGTATGAAAGTCTCAAGGGCTATAGATGTTAAAATTCCATTAATAATTGCCAAAGACATAATTAATACAACCGGCCAATCTATTTCCATAAATTGAAAATACGCTATTGTACCAAAATCTCCAATGCAACATCCTAGCAAACACCATAAAGTATTTTTGGATGATTGTATCCATGTGTGTTGGCACAGCCAATTAATTTGTATAACGTTTTGAATTAACATTTGAACTCCAAGACAGTAAATAAACCCTTCCCTTAGAGGAAGGTAAAGTAAAAAATAATAATTTCTTAAAATTTTCTGTAAAAGTTTTTTGCTTAAAATTTATACATTATGAAAATTTTTTGAGATTAAATTTTAATTACTTCAAAATAAATGATTTAGTTTTAATATTATTTATTTTTTTGGAGGAGAATATGAAAGATTATATGGTCGAACATACTTTTAAATCACAGGAGTTTAGAGAACAATATTTTGAAATTATGAAAAGTATGACTGCTGACGACATAAGAAAAAACATGAAAAATGAAAATGCCAATTTTCAAATGAATTGGAATAATGAAAAAAATGACATGGTTATGTATTGTTGGTGGAAAGCTAACTCACCTCAAGCAATTTTGGATACTTTAGGAGACATGGCTGCAATGTTTGATAACAATATTAAAGAGATGTCAAATGTAATGGACGTTACAGGCTGAGAATATAGAATTTGGAGATTGATTTATGAATACTCTCATAATCGTAAAGATAAAAAATACGACTTATGATGATTGGAAAAAAAAGTTTGACTCAGATGCTGAAGTTCAGTCTCAAATGATGAGAAATACAATTGTAGGCAAAGTTGATGATAACACTGCAATGATAAGTACAGAGGTTTTTAATCCTGAAATGATCGGACAATTCATGTCATCTGATGAATTTAAACAAATGGAACAATCACTTGGTTTATCGCATGAGGTTTATCAGTTAACTAAAACTTGATATTATAAATTAGTTTATATGATTTAAATTTTCATAGCTTTTTGTAGTGCAGGTCTGGACATTAAACGTTCAATATAATTACTTATATTGCTCATATTTGAAATGTCAGCCCCAACTCTTTTTGCGCCTATACATGCATGACCTGTCATTATATCAGCACCAGAAAATTTACCAGTTAAAAAGTCTTTATTTTCTAAATTATTATTTACGTTTATAAGGGCAACATTTAAGAGTTTAAAAGCTCTAGCAACGTTAACTTCGTTCTTTCGTTCAGGAGGTAGTAAAATGGTCTCCACAACTATGGTATTAACTTGTGGCATAATTGATCCTTCAGCATAATGAAGCCATTGAAGGTAGTAAGGAAATGTTTCATCATCCTTATTTGGATGAAAATTTCCAGTATCATATTTAGCTAGCAAATATTCAAGAATAGCTCCAGACTCATATATTGTAATACCTTTGTCTTCCAGTACAGGAACTCTACCCATTGGATGTAATTTGAAATATTCTGGTGTTCTAAGAGCTTTATCCCCAACTGTATATTTTTCTATTTCGTAGGTAATGCCAAGCTCTTCGAGCAGCCATGCTATTCTAACTGCTCGTGAGTTTGGAGCAAAATATAATTTCATCTAAACCTCCAATAAAAATGATTAACTATTTAGTTTAAAAAAAAGTTTTTTTTGTCTTTTATTATTAAATAATAAGAATTAATTTGGAAATGTAGAGAAAAATAATGAATTTAGACAACATACTTATTACAGGTTCGTCAGGGTTGGTTGGTTCTCCCTTAGTTACAAAACTTTTAAAAAAGAGTAATCTAATTATTGGTCTTGATCCTGTTATCAACTTAGAAAATGTAGAAAAGTACAAACATATATCAATTTCATTAAAGAGTGTTGATGATTTTGCAAGCATTTTAAAAAAATATGATATCACAAAAATTATTCATACTGGTGGTATTTCTGGTCCAATGTTAGCAAATGAAAAGCCAAATTTAATTATCAAAAATAATATCTTTTTTACTATGAATTTAATTGAAGCTGCCAGAATTTCTAAAAAAATTAATAGATTTATCTTTTGCTCTTCTATTTCAGCATATGGTGAACTTTCTGAAAGTAATACCACTGAAGATTATCGTTTTGCTCCAGAAAATCTGTATGGGGCAACAAAGGCTTCATGTGATTTGTTATTAAAAAAGTATTATGAAAACTATGAGATGGATATAATATCTTTAAGATTATCAACTATCTATGGTCATAGAAGATCAACCAGCTGTTTTATCAATGACATTATAAATTCAGGAATTAATAATAAAGAAATTACATTACCATTTAAAAGCGATTTTTGTTGGCCGTATGTTTATGTAGATGATGTAGTCTCATGTATAGAAAAATGTTTATTTCATCAAAAAGAACATTTTTATGATTATAATGTTTCTGGACCAGATTTTCCCTCATATCACAAAATAGTTAATGAAGTCAGTCAACACATAGGAAATTTGCAAGTGAACTTTTCAAATCATAACTCTGTGAGTGAAAGGAAACTTTTTAGTTTGAAGAAAATTAAGAATGAAATTCAGTGGGAACCTAAATATTCAATAGAAAGAGGGATTAAAGATTATATTGATAATCTAGCTTAAAAATTAACTTTTACCTTAGGGTGAATTTGTTGTAGTTTTCTTATATCATTTAATATTATTAGGAGATTTTTATGGAAGGATTATGTTGCGGTCCAGGGTATGCAAGTCCTTCTGAAGCAATTAGAGCACCCAGTGAAAAGTTACTCTACACCATAGCTATTTATACTGGCACTGGTATTCAAAAACCTGATTACTTAGCAACAGTTGATGTTGATCCAAAAAGTGAAAGTTACTCAAAAGTAATACATAGATTAGAAATGCCAGGAATAGGAGATGAACTACATCATATGGGTTGGAATGCTTGTTCATCTTGTCATGACGATCAAAGTATGAGTAGAAGATATCTCCTTGTTCCAGGCGTTAGATCAAATAATATTTATGTTGTTGATACTGCAACAAATCCAAAAAAACCTAAAATTCATAAAATTATCCAAGGGACCGAAATTAAAACTAAAACTAATTTATCAGGACCTCATACTGTTCATTGCTTGGGATCAGAGATAATTATTTCTTTCCTTGGAGACGCTAAAGGTGAAGCTCCAGGAGGTTACTTACATCTTAACAAAGACTTTGAAATTTTAGGGCGTTGGGAAAACTCGATGGGAGATATTCCTTTTAGTTATGATTTTTGGTATCAACCACGTCACAATGTAATGGTTAGCTCAGAATGGGCTGCACCAAACACTTTTATGCCAGGCTTTGATCTTGAAGAAGTTGGTCATCTTAAATATGGAAGAAGGTTGCATATTTGGGATTTTGAGAAGAAAAGGCCAATTCAAACGATGTATTTAGGTGAAGATGGACTAATTCCTTTAGAAGTAAAGTTTTTACACAATCCAAATAGTAGCCATGGGTTTTGTGGTGCAGCCTTAAGTGCAAACGTAATACATTTTTGGAAAACCAAAAATGATAACTGGGAATGGGAAAAAATTATAGACATCGATAATGAACCTCATCCAGATTGGCCTATTCCTATTCCAGGAGTTATGTCAGCTCTTTTAGTATCTATGGATGATAAATATCTTTATATAAATAATTGGCTTCATGGTGATATGCGACAATATAATATTAGTGACCCACACAATCCAGTTTTAACAGGTCAAGTTTGGATGGGGGGTCTTTTAGGTAAAGCTCCAATAGTAAATGGTGTCAAAGTTGCCGGAGGTCCACAGATGTACCAATTATCTTTAGATGGGAAACGTATGTATGTAACTACATCACTTTTTTCAACTTGGGATAATCAATTTTATCCAGAAATTAGAACCAAAGGTGGCGTAATGCTAATGATCGACTGCGATGTGAAAAATGGTGGTATGAAAATTAATGAAGATTTTGTTGTAAACTTTGGCAATGAACCTAATGGCCCAAGTCGTTGTCACGAAAGTCGTTACCCTGGGGGTGATTGCACAAGTGATATTTGGTTATGAAAAAAATTACAATAGCAAATCGTAATAATGCAACATATGAGGTTAAAGGTAACAAACCGTTATTATTAGAATTACGTTTACTTGGTCTTGATTTACCTTATGGTTGTCAATACGGAGGGTGTATTACGTGTGCTGCCAAATTAATTAAGGGTAAAGTTGATCAAGAATCTCAAGTAGCACTTAACAATAGGCAAATTAACGATGGTTATGTAATATTATGTGTGGCAAGAGCTAAAACAGATTGTACTTTTGACATAGGTGTAGAAAGTCACGATAAACTATATAGGAATCCATTTATTGATCCGTTAGCTCCACATGAATTAAAAGCTGATATTGCAACTATTAGAGAAATTAAAAATGACTAATATGAACCATAATGAACCATATCAAGACAATTACCTTCAAGATATTTTAAGTTCTGTAAAGACTATTGCAATGGTTGGAGCTAGTCCTGATAAAACAAAGTTTAGCTATGGGGTTCTAAGAGTATTACATGAAACTGGCTATGATATGATACCAGTAAACCCAAAACCTGGATTAAAAGAAATTAGAGGTTTGGAAGTATTCCCAAATTTAAAAGAAATTAATCGCCCAGTGGATATGGTTGAAGTATTTAGAAGATCAGAAGACTTATTTAGTATAGCTGAAGAAGCAATTGAGATTGGTGCCAAAGTTTTGTGGGGACAAATTGGTGTTATCAATTATGAAGCTGCTCGTCTTGCTGAAAATGCAGGTTTAAAAGTTGTTATGAACCGTTGCCCAAAAATTGAATTATTCCGTCCATTTTGGAAACCTAGACTTGACCTAAAAATTTAATAAATAACTTAATCGATCATCAAGATAATAATTATAGATATTTAGATGATATATATATGAATGATTTTCTTGTATCTGTAGTATCTTTTTTTACTTGAATTATTTTCTCTGAACGTAGTTTTTTTAAGCATCTGAATAATGTTGCTCTAGGATGTTTACAATTTTTAGTAATATTTTCGAGGCTTATTAATTTATTTTTCTCTTGAAGAAATAAAATACATAAAAATATATCACGCTCAGTTAAAGATAACTTATCTAGTCCTAATTTTTTTTCTTGGACTCTTAATAGATACCACAATTTTGCTAAGGACAGAGCGCTTTTGTGCATACAATATCCCCCATAAGTATATATGATATTGTTTCAGATTAAAATTTCAACTTTTTAGCTAATAATTTTTATAAAAAGATAATTAAAAAGTTACGTTTTTAATTTACTTTAGTTCAAAGAATCGATTAAAATTTAATATATTATATTGGGAATAAATTTTTGTATTCACTATAAGTTAAAAATATTTATAGTTTATATTAAAATTTTCCATTTGAAATTCTGAAAGAAAAAAAATGAAGACTAATAATAAAACTTCTCAATCTATAGGCTTTGTTGGCGCGGGTAATATGGGTTTGCCAATGTTGAAGAACTTGATAAAGCAAGGATATGAAATAAAGGTATATGACATTAATCCTAAGATTACTAAAAAGTTAGAAAAAGACAAAATAAAGTCTGTTAATAATTTAAGGGGTATTGCAAATAGTAATTTTATAATTTCAATTTTGCCAGACACAAATGATGTTGAAAATGTATTCAACGACCGTACTGGTATAAACTCATACCTTAAACCTGGGACAATTGTGATTGATATGAGTACAATTTCATCAAAATCAGCAATTGAAATTAGTAAAACTTTACAAAAAATACAGGTCGATTTTCTTGATGCACCAGTTAGTGGCGGCGTCAAAGGTGCTCAGAATGCAAATTTATCAATAATGGTAGGTGGAAAAAAAGACATCTTTAAAAAATCCTTAAATATTCTTAATTGTTTTGGGAAAAATATAATTTATGCTGGAAAATCTGGTATGGGTCAAATCTTCAAAATGTGTAATCAAATAATGGTTGGTTCTCATATACAAGCTATGTGTGAAGCTTTTGCTCTTTGTAAATCAAAAGGAGGTAATTTAAAACTTTTAAGGGAAACCTTAATGGGAGGATCTGCCAATTCTTGGATGTTAGAGAATTTAGGGAATCATGTAATAGATAAAAATGATCAAGCTGGATTTAGAATAGATTTGCAATTAAAAGATTTAAGATTAGCTAGTGAGGCAGCCTTTGAGAGTGGAGTTCCGTTGCCAGGTTTATCTCTTGTCCAAACACTTTATTTAGAATCAAGGGCTCACAATGAAGGGAAAAATGGAAACCAATCTTTATTTAAGACTTACGATAGAATGACAAATCAAAAGTAGTTACTTTAAATTTTCTTAGAATTATTTGCCTTCAAAAATTCTAATATCTCTGTCTGCACCACCATCCAGCGCTTTCAAAGCTAGCTGATAATCAGAACCATAATAAAAATCTTTTGCTTTTTCTAAACTCTCAAATTCAACTAGAACAGTTTGTTCAGATACTCCATTTTCATGGGCTTCTACTTCATTAGTACTAGCTAATATTTTACCATTACCTCTCAAAATAGCAGGGCCAGCAAGATCAAGATATGCTTGTCTTTTCTCAGGATTCGCTGGTGAACGGTGGGCGCTTAAAAAATAACCTTTAGGCATAAAAACTCCTCCACATTATATATTTATGACATCTACTTTTTTTATAATTTTCAATACTTATATAAAGTTTATAACAAAGGAAATTTACGTGGAAGATAAAAATTTAGAAAAATCATTAAAAAGAGCTAATTCAGGTGGTACACATAAGTTATTAAAAACAAAATTTTTAAATTTAGAAAACGATATATATAAATTTGAACTTGAATTTTCAAAACAATGCTTAAATCCTTTTAAAACTGTTCAAGGAGGTATGATTACGAGTGCGATAGATGAGATAACTTCAATAAGTGTAAATATTTTTACAAAAGATAAATATTTACCAAGCTCAACTGATATTCATACTACATTTCATCGACCATTATATAAAGGCAAAGTACTTGGTACTGCTAAAATAATTAAATTAGGGAAGCTAATAGTTTCAATAGAAGGAAGATTATTTTCTCCTTCTGGCAAGGTGGCTGCCTCAGGTTTGCATACGGCAATTTTAGTAAAAACATCAGAAATAGACCAAAATAAATAGTTACCTAACATGATAAAAAAAGAGAATTTACCTTCAAAAATTTGTCTCATTTGCGAAAGACCGTTTACATGGAGAAAAAAATGGCAAAAGGTTTGGGACGAAGTCAAGTATTGTAGCGAAAAATGTAGAAGAAATAGGATCAAAACAAAATGAAGATAAATAACAAAGATTATGATATCAACAATATTATCGAAATGGCTTGGTGTGACAAAACAAGTTTTAACTCTATAAAATTTCAAACAAACCTAAGTGAAAAAGAAGTTATAAAAATTATGAGATCAAATTTAAAAAAAAGTAGTTTCCAAGTTTGGAGAGAGAGAGTCTACGGCCGTAAAGCTAAACATGCAAAAATCTGAAATACAAATAGTATGGTTTAAAAGATACTTAAGAACAACGGATCACAAACCTTTATTTGAAGCTTCAAAAACTCTAAAACCAATTTTACCAATATATGTCGTAGAAAATGAATATTGGAAACAGTCTTTTTCGAACAAAAGACATTGGTGTAAATTAGGAAGTAGGACAAGAACAAAAACATCAAAAAAAAGAAACAATCAACTTCAACTTATATAGTGTTTAACTTTTCTTAGTTTTGACAGCCTTTTTTCTTTTTGGGTAACAAGTAGTACATATTTTACAAACGGTACCGTCACAAGCCCAAGCAGAACAAAATTCACGACCATAAAATATTATTTGTAGATGAAGTTTATTCCACTTTTCCTTTGGAAATAAACGTTTCAAATCATTCTCAGTCGTTTTAACATTTTTCCCGTTAGTTAAACCCCATCTTTGTGCAAGTCTGTGAATATGTGTGTCTACTGGAAAAGCAGGCATGCCAAACCCTTGAGAAACTACAACACTTGCTGTTTTGTGCCCAACACCAGGTAATTTTTCTAATTCATTTATATCCTTGGGAACCATCCCATCAAATTTATTAACAAGAATTTTAGAAAGATTAGAAATTGCTTTAGATTTTTGAGGTGCAAGCCCACAGGGTCTAATAATTTCATAAATTTTTTCAACAGGGATTTTTTCCATATCAAAAGGATTATCAGCAATTTTGAACAATGAGGGTGTTACTTTATTTACACGTTCATCTGTACACTGTGCACTAAGCAATACAGCGACCAATAGTTCAAAAACATTTTTGTTGTTAAGTGGAACTGGCGTGTTTGGATAAGTCTGTTCTAAAAAATCCATTATAAATTTAGTTCGTTCAGATTTTAACAAATTCTATTCTCAATTTTTGGTTTATAATTTTTAGTTTTATAATTATATGTATTAGCTTTAGTAATCATAAAAAGTTTATAATATATATTATGAAAAAGTGGCAAATATTTAAACAAGGTGTTCTTCAAGAGTTACCCTTACAGTTAGGTGTTTTTCCCTTTGGAATTATATATGGAGTTATGGCTATTGAAAGTGGTTTAACTTTCTTGCAAGCCCTTCTTATGTCTTCAATTATTTTTGGTGGGGCTAGTCAGATAGCATTTGTTCAACTTCTATCAAATTCTACTCCATATGGAGTTATAGTCACAACTGTAGGAGCAATAAATTCACGGCATTTATTATATAGTATTTCAATGGTTGAATACTTAAATAAATTGTCTTTAAGTTGGCGAGTGATGCTTGCTTATTTACTTACTGATGAAGCTTATGCTGTATCGATTAGAAAATTCATAAACCATTCAGATAATTCTATACTTCATTATCATCTTTTAGGTTCTGGCATAACATTATTTGTATCTTGGCAAATTTCTACATTATTTGGCGTCTGGTTAGGTAATGATCTACCGGAATTCTTAGATTTGCAATTTATCATTCCACTTACTTTTATAGCTATTATTATTCCAATGATTAAATCAAAATCAACTCTTATCACAGTTATTTCGTCGGGAATCACAGCACTCATTTTTAAAAGCTTAGATATAAATTTCTGGATAATTTTGTCAGGCCTTACTGGTATCTTAGCAGGAATGGCTTCGAGTAGATGGGATAAAAAAATATGATTTGGTCATTAATTATTTTATGTGGCTTCATTACTTTTTTGATTAGATTTATTCCTCTTTCAGGTATAATTTCAAGTGACTTACCATTATCAGTGAAACATTCATTTAAATATATTCCTTTAGCAGTTTTAACTCCCATTATTGTTAATGACCTATCAATTATTGAAAATAAGAATTTTTTCTTAATCGAAAATTTAAAATTATATGCTGCCTTAATAGCAATAATTGTTTCAATAATTTGGAATAATGTTCTTGCTACAATATCAATAGGTATGGCAAGTTTTTTAATTATGTCCAATATTTAACATTTAATTACTTGAAGGATTAATTAATGAATAAAAATATTATAGGTATTAATGGCTGTGTAAAAGATTGTCATGAAGCAGCTGTAAAGGGTGGTTGGTGGCATGATGCTGAAGGTAAAAAAAAAGATAGAAACGTAGGAGAATTGTTGTGTCTAATTCATTCTGAAATAAGTGAAGCTATGGAAGGTGCAAGAAAAGGATTAATGGACAACCATTTAAAACACAAATCAATGATGGAAGTTGAACTGGCTGATGCTGTCATTCGGATATTTGATCTAGCTGAATCAAGGAGTTTTAATTTAGGTGAAACAATTTATGAAAAATTAGAGTATAATAAGTCTCGAGCAGATCATAAACTTACAAACCGCCTTCAAGAAGGTGGTAAAAAATTTTAGTAAAACATTTATTTAACTCTAAAAGTAAAATTAAATCTAAAAAATGAAAACACAAATTCCAAACATAATGTCACTTGATGATCATGTTATAAAAATTAATTTAGCCAAGAACAAAGTCAAAAATAGTATATTTGAGATGGCAGATGCTATAACAAATGCTTTGAATCAGTTAGAAAATAGACAAGTTGAGTTAGCTCAAAAGCTTGGAATGTCAAATGGGACTCTTTCAAAATGGCATTCAATTGGTTCTAACAATAATATAATGGAAATCAGAGAATTAGCGCCCCCATCTTTTGATTCATTATATCAACTAAGTGTTTTAGATTATCAGTATTACAAATATTATGGAAAAGAAAAGGGAGGTAAAAAGTTTGTTAAACTTTTTAAAAACAAAGTTGTAACTCCTTTATCTCAAAGGAATGACATAAATAAAATTATAAAATTGCATAAACAAAAACTTAATCCTCAAAATGTTTCTACTAAAGTTTTAGACAATCAAAAATTTAATTCAGAAATAAAACTAAGGATTTTAGTTAAATCAAAATTACACTTTAACACTATTATTATTATTCCATCGGATAATCAGATTGATAAATGGAAAAATTTTCTCTCTAAAGAAGATATCAATTTTAATTATCCCATTCGTAGTTTAGAAGGTTTAGATAAAAATATTTTCCAACAATGCTTAATTAAAGTTAAGGCTAAACATATTGATACTTCTATTTATTGTTTGAATTCATGGGGATATAAATACAATAAGATAATGGTCCCCAAACAACCAAGAAGTGTACTTGTAGATTTATCTTCTCAATTTGTATTAGTGGTTGGATCAAAAGGAATATCTCAGAATCATAGATCAACTATCAAATCAGATAAAAGCGCGGATTTAATAGATTATGCCAAAAAAACTGGAAATAAACCCTTTTTATTTATAGGCGAAGTTGTTAATGAAAAAAATTGGATGTATTGTATTAATTAGATTAATAATAAATAAATGTAAGTTCCATGAAAAGTTAACTGTGACTAAAGTTATACAATGATTCCTATTAAAGTATTAGTTCCTGCAGGAGTTCTTGGTCTTGGCTTTGATTTAGAAGCTCTTAACTATGGTGTTAAAAATAATCCCGACATTATTAGTATTGATGGAGGCTCTACAGATAGCGGTCCATATTCTTTAGGTTCAGGAAAATCAAAGTATTCACGTGCTGCTATAAAAGCAGAATGGAAAAGTCTTATGATAGCAAGAGAAAAAGCTAATGTACCACTTGTAATTGGTTCCTGTGGTACGTGTGGAACTAATGGGATGGTTGACTGGATGGAAAATATTACCATTGAATTAGCTGAAGAATTAAATCAAAACCTAAAAATTGCGAAATTATATTGCCAACAAGAAAAAAACTATATTAAAAAAAATTTTCAATTAAATAAGATATTTCCTTTAAACCCTGCCCCTATGCTTAATAATCAATTGATTAATGAAATGAAAAATATCGTTGCGCTTGCAGGTGCTGAACAAATACAAGAATGTATAAATACAGGGGCTGAAATCATTCTAGCTGGCAGAACAACTGATACTGCAATTATTTCAGCTTTACCATTAATGAAAGGAGCTAATCCTGGTTCTTCCTGGCATGGAGCTAAAGTTGCTGAGTGTGGTGCGCTATGTTCAACAAATCCCACATCGGGCGTTGTAATGGTAGAGTTTGATAAAACTGGATTTACTGTCGAGCCAATGTCTAAAAATGCGTTCTGTACTTCTGAAACTGTTGCTGCCCATATGCTTTATGAAAATGCCGATCCTTATATTTTACATGAACCAGGAGGATATATTGATGTAACTTATTCAAATTATTATAATATTGATAAAAAAAAGGTTCGAGTTGAGGGTGCAAAATGGCATTCGTCAAAACAATATAGTGTTAAGTTAGAAGGAGCTAAGATTGCAGGATATCAATCTTCTTTATTAGTTTTATTAAGAGACAAAAATTATGTGGAAAATGTAAAAAAATGGACAGATAAGTTATCAAAATTTTTAAAAAGGGAAATTAATGAAAGAATGGCTATAGACACTTCTGAATATTCACTGGAATTTAGACACATAGGCCTTAACTCAACTTTGGGAGAGTTAGAAAATAATATAAGAAGTCCTGTTGAAGTTGGTGTTTTGTGTTTGATCACATCAAAAAATCAAATTTCTACCGAAATAGCAAAATTAATAAATCCATTTTTATTACATTTTCCACTTTCCTCTAATGAAGAACTTCCAACATTTGCATTTCCATTTTCTCCAGTTCATTCAGATAGAGGGTGTGTTTATGAGTTTGCATTAAACCATATTTTAGAACTGGATAATCCAATGGATGCATTTCAAATTAAAATAACAGAGGTATAATTTGTCAACTCTTGGTGAAAAAGTTAGAAAAATCAGATCTAAGAATGCAGGACCTTTTTGGATTACTATTGATATTTTTTGTGGTAATAAAAAGATATACAAAGAAGTTTGTTGTAAGTTAACAAATTTGGAAATAATAAATTTACTTATGATAAGTGAACAACATCTAAAGAGATTTGAGATTGATGATTTAAATGTAATTAAATTTTCTTTTCCTAGGAAGATAATACAAGGAGATATTTTTGATAGAGATATGCATGGGGCTCAACTGGCCGTTCTACTTTCTGAAATGAAGTTTTAATTTTTTTAGCCAACTTAAAATTGTTTTATTTATCCATTGAGGTTTTTCAATTGTTACATAATGACCAGTATTTTCTAACAAAACTATGTCATTATTTTTATTAAAGCTATTTATAAAATTAACATAATAAATATCATCATCTTTATTAATCATACATCGTGTGTTTTTAGAATTAACTTTAGTACTTTGTATGACAAGTATAGGTAATTTTAAGCTTTTTAAATTATTTTCAACACAATGGCTGTCGTACCAAATTGTATTTCTTCTGAGTGGTAAGGAGTATATCTCTGGGATATTTATTGCTCTTTTTATGATTCTATCTCTGTCTTTTTGGTAGGTTTCAGAAAAAAACATAGATGAAAACATATTCTTCAATATGGATTGATAATTATTCTGCTTCAATGAGTTTTCAAAATTACTAAGTACTTCAAAATATTTTTCATAATCACAAAATCTACTACCATCAACTAAAATTAATCCGGCAACATTTTTAATTTTACTTGCAATATCTATAGCTAACCTAGTTCCCATACTATGACCAACTATTACTACTCTATTGAATGACTTTGTATTAAGGATTTTTATACAATCATTAGATAATTGTTCAATACTCATTGGTCTGTTTTTGTAGTTGTTTCCATCGTGTCCCCTTAGGGTAGGTGCTAAGACGGTAAAGTTAGCACAAAAAAATTTTATTTGATCTTCCCAATCTTCAGGACCACTGCAAAAACCGTGAATAAGTAGTAAACAATTTTTAGATTTACCTTTTTCTATGAATTGGATTTCTTCCATATTTTTCTCAATAATTATATGTTTAAATATCATGTATTATTTAATTCGATATTTGTCATAATATGGGTTTAAATTTAAGATCTCAATACTTATATATGTTATTTAATTTCAAGGAAAAAAATATGTTTATAGCTAAATTAGTTTCTGTTTCAACAGTACTTTCATTCTTATTAATCTCAAATATTGCCAATGCAGATAATTATACTATTGAGATGCTAAATAAACTTGGAAAAGAGAGAATGGTTTATTCTGAAAAACTTATTTCAATTAAAGTTAATGACGAAATAACCTGGAAATCTATAGATAAAGGTCATAATGTTGAATTTATAGGAATGCCAGCTGGTGTTTCTAAATATAAATCCAAAATCAGTAAAGATGCTAAATTCAAATTTACAAAACCAGGTATTTATTTATATCAATGCACACCGCATAAAGCTATGGGTATGATAGGTCTTGTTGTTGTTGGGAACGATAAAAGTAATTTAGACAAAATTAAAAAAGTTAAGGTTTACGGAAAGTCAAAAAAACTACTAAAAGATCTTTTAAAATCCATTAGTTAATTTTGACTTATTTATACTTATAAAATAATATAATTTAAGATTTTTATTATTACTTCTATAAATTAATCAATCTAGTATTTAGAAACTAAAATTTATATTAGGAGATATATTCATGACTAATTGTTTTCATTTAGCTATACCCGCTGGGAATATTAAAACAGCTCTAAAATTTTATTGTGACATATTAGGGTGCAAAACAGGAAATCAGGAGGAGGGTCGTTGGATTGATATTAATTTTTGGGGAAATGAATTAACATTACATGAAACTAAGTCAAAGCAATTTAGAGAAAGACATGATGTTGATATGGGTGACGTTTGTGTCCCTCACTTTGGAGTTCACCTAGAAGAAAATGATTTTGAGGGAGTTAAAAAAAGAATTGAAGCAAGTGATATAGATTATTTTGATAAGCCTTATAGAAGGTTTATAGGTTCCAAGTTTGAACAAGAAACATTTTTTGTTGAAGATCCTAATGGAAATGTTCTTGAAATTAAAACAATGTCAAACCCTGAGGTTTTGTTTGAAACTGCGTCTTAGTAATATAAAAAAGATGTATTATTCAGCTAAAAATCTACATTTTATTAAATATAATCTACGATTTAATAATTCGATAGATTAATTAAAAATATAAAACATGGCCATACTAAAAAAAATTTTTAGATATCCGATAAAAGGTCTTTCTGGTGAAAATTTAAACCAAATTTTATTAGAAAAAGATCAAGTTCTGTCTGGAGACCGTGAATATGCATTTGCTAGATCACACGTTTCATTTGATGAAAAAAATCCAGTGTATTTAAGAAAAACAAATTTTCTAGCTTTAGTTAAAGAAGAAAAGCTAGCTAAATTAAGTACAGAGTTTAATAGTAAATCAAAGAGACTAATTATTAAAGTTGATAAGAAAACAGTTCTAGACGAAATGCTCGTTAATGAAATCAATATTAACAAAGTTGAAGTTTTTTTTCAAAAATACTTAAATTTAGGTAGCAATAACAAGCCAAAATTAGTTCAAGGAACAAAATATGAAAATGATAAAAATCCTAGACATTCATTTTCAGACCTTCCAGAAAAGGCTATTTCTATAATTAACCTAAACACAATTTTTGATTTTGAAAAAAAAATAGGAAAAAACATTGATCCTTCTAGATTTAGAGCGAATTTATTGATTGACAATATTGATCCTTGGAAGGAATTTGATTGGGTTGGTAAGAAAATTGAAATTGGAGATAGTATTTTAGAAGTTTTTAAAAGAACACAAAGATGTGCGGCAACTAATGTTAATCCAGAAAATGCTCTTAGGGACATCAACATACCGAATGAAATTAACTCTCATTTTGGTCACTTAGATTTGGGAGTTTATGCAAAAGTTAAAAAAAATGGAGTTGTCTCAGTTAATGACAAGTTATCTTTAAATTAATTCATATTTTTTATGAGGTAGAAAATCAGTTCAACGCAAAAAAAAAATAAATTTAAAGAAATGGGATTCTTTAAGTTTTGGTTTTATTCAACCCTATTTTTCATAACATTTCCAATTTCACTTTTGTTTTGCTTGCTATTCTTTGGATTGGAAGAAACAAAACAGTTTATTAATGTATTAATTAAAGATTATGTTCAAACAATTTTAATAATTTTTATTTTGTCATTATCAATACTAATATTTATCATTTACTCTGTAGTATCACTATTTAATTAAACTAATGTATTTAGTACTTAAAACAATAAAGACATTCATTACTGTTTTATATATTTTGATTTGTTTAGTAATTTTTCTTTACAAATATTCTCATGCTAAAGAGATTCGTATAGGTGTAGCTTCAAACTTTTTAATGCCTATGAATGTTATAAAACAAAATTTTGAGAATGAAAATAAGACTAAAATTTATATATCAAGTGGTTCAAGTGGAAGTTTATATTCTCAGATAATAAACGGGGCACCATTAGATATTTTTCTTTCAGCTAATCAAGACCTTCCAAAAAAACTCGAAAATACAGCTAAAGGCGTCAAAGGAACAAGATTTACTTACGTAACTGGAAAGTTACTTTTGTTTAGTACAAACAAAGATCTTTTTGATTTTACATTTCCAAATATAATTTTATCAGAAAAAATTAAATATATTGGGATAGGAAATCCAAAATATGTACCCTATGGCATGGCTGCTAAGGAAGTTTTGAAATCGCTCAAAGTTTTTAATAGATTAGAAAAAAAAATTATATTAAGTAAAAATATCAACCAAGTTTTTCTAATGAATTATTATGGTAATTCAGATATAGGTTTTATAGCGAAATCTGATTTTATTATTAAAAATAAAAAAGGGAAAGTGTGGGACATACCTCAGGATTTGTACTCGCCTATAAATCAAGATGCGATTTTACTAAAATATGGAGAACAAAAACCAGAGGCAAAAATATTTTTAAAATTTTTATCTTCAAAGAAGGTAAGGGATAAATTGATTAGTTTAGGATATATTGTTAATTAAGTTTTCTTAAATTATTAATTTTTTGAATTATAGAAGATTCATTTTCACCCCAGGATATTGTTCCTCTAAAATTACCTAATTTATCTATCATGAATACTGTTGCCGTATGGTTAAGAGTGTAATTATTATTTTTGGTTTTGACAGTTTCATAAAATACTCCCCAATTATCTGCAAATTTTTTTATTTCAATTTTATTACCTGTTACACCAATAATATTCCCATGAAAATATTGAATATAATCTTTAAGATGTTCTTTGTCGTCTCTTTTGGGGTCTAAAGTTACAAAAATTATATTTATTGAATCATCGTTTAATGTAATTTCTTTTGTAATTTCTGATAAATCGGCGAGTGTTGTAGGGCAAATCTCTGGGCAATTAGTGAACCCAAAAAATAATAAAGAGGGTTTGTTTTTTAGGGTAGCACTTTTAAAAGGTTGTCCATTATGGTCAATTAAATTAACTTTACTGATTATTTCTGATAATTTTTCTGGAGCATTTTTACGTGAAAGATATTCTGCAAAAAGAAAAGTCAAAACTAAAATAATAACGAAAGAAATAATTATTGATGAAAGTAAAATTAATTTTTTTCTTGCTAAATTCATTAGAAATCAGTTCTATAATTTTAAAACAAATCTTTTTACATTTTTATAGAAGTTTGTCATTTTATAATTGATATACAGTAGGATAAAATATTATTAAAAAATTGATTTTCTCTAGCTAAAAAAGGTAGTGACCAGGTAATTACTATAAAAGCCAATCCCCAAAAGACAAATAATAATAAATTTTTCCTATTCATTTTTTTTAATTTTTTTTTAAATTTACCTAGAAAATATAATAGGATATTTTTTAAAAATTTAAAATATTTTGTACTAATACAGTTTCAATATGGAAAATCTAATGAAAATTTTTTATTATATACTTTTTTTACTATTCGCCTCACATAGTAGTTATGCTCTTGAATACTCATGCATAGATAAAAAACATGGATATTTGTCTAAAATGACTATAGATGGTGAGTCTGTAAAATATGAAGATCAAAACGGTGAACCGTTAGAATATAAAATAGTAGAGAATTCTGAAATTGCATTAATGGCCATTAGTAAGGTTTCGGCAGAAGAAAATCCAATACTAAATTATGTATTTATAATTAAAGATAAATCATTAGCATACAATGCTAATTTAAGATCCATTAATGACAATTATAATGAAATATTTACAAAAAATAAAATTTTAAAATGTATTGGAAATAATAATCAAAAAAATTAAATTAAAAAGATAAGTCTATTAAAATAAAAATTATGGATAAAATGAATAAAGATCAAATCTCTATCAATGACTTTACAAAGTTAAATCTTGTTTTAGGAACAATTTTAGAAGCCACCCAGAACGTAAAAGCAAAAAAACCTGCATATATTTTAAAAATTGATTTTGGGAAAACCATTGGGGTAAAACAAACTTCAGCTCAGATTACTAATTATTCATTACAAGAATTAATAAATAGACAAGTTGTAGCTGTTTGCAATTTGCCTTCAAAAAAAATTGCAGGTTTTACTTCTGAAGTACTTATACTTGGCGCAATCTCAGGTGAAGATGTTCATTTGCTTCGTCCAGATATTAAACTCGAAAATGGTACATTAATTGGCTAGAGAAAAAAAAAATATTTCTGAAATGCTAGGAATTATTCCTAGTTTGCACACACCCTTTAATGAAAAAAATGAAATTGATATAGTTAGCTTAAGGAAATTGATTGATCATACTGTAGCAACTGGATGTGCTGGTATGCTTGTGGGTGCTGTTGCAGGAGAAAATGGAAGTCTATCTTTTGATGAAAAAAACATTCTATTAAGTGAGTGTGTAATTTATAACAACAATAGAATTCCAATCATTATAAGTTGTACTGCTAAAAATCAAATTGAAAGAATTGCATTATCCAAAAATGCAAAGGAATTAGGAGCTGATTGGATACTATGTCAAGCACCTGAAAATATTTTTGGTGATGAATTAGTACAATGCTTTGATGAAATCGCTGCAGTTGGGCCTGATAATCTTATGATACAAGATTTATCATGGACAGGTTATGGAATGAGTGATGAAGATATAATTTTATTAAATAAAAACGTAAGAAAATTTAAAAGTTTGAAAATTGAAGTTCTTAATTCAGGTCCAAAATATACAAGAGTTTTCAATATTACTAACAATCAGTTACATCTAAGTGGTGGATGGGCAATTATGGGTATGATTGAAGCTTTGAATAGGGGGGTGCATGCCCTAATTCCTTCAACTATGGAGGTTATCTATAACAAAATCTATAATTTATATTTAGAAAATAAAATAGAAGACTCTAGAAGATTATTTTCTCAAATTTTACCAATTTTATCTTTTACTCATCAACACATAGATATATCAATTAAATTTTCAAAGATGTTAAGAGTTGAAGAAGGAATTTTTAGTACTAGTATCTGTCGAGAACCAATTAAGAATTTCGACCAATTTCAGTTAGAAGAAGCTAGTTTACATACAAGTAAAGTGTTGAAATTGCAAAACCATTTAACAAATAACTAAACTTTTTTTTATTTAGTCGTTTAATAGGTTACAAAGTAATTATTATATTCCTCCTTATTTAAATAGAGGCCTATGTGCCTCTATTTTTTTGTTGTTATAAATCTTTATTAACAATATACAGTAATCTTGATTTTTATATCGAGTTATTTATGCAAAATAATGTTCTTTATGGGATTACCCTTATGGTTATTACAACGTTTATGTTTTCAAGCATGGATGGAGTTTCTAGATATTTAGCTGAAAAAAATAATGTTTTCACGCTTGTTACAATGCGTTACTGGTTTATAGCATTTGTAATGATGATCACATGTGTATTTATAAAAAATCGTGTATCAGATATTTTAAATACAAAGCAACCTTATATTCAATTCTCTAGAGGTGTAATTCTTTCTCTAAATAATTGCTTAGTTGTTTATACATTCACTTTGTTAGGTTTAGTTGAAACACATGCAATTATTGCATGTTACCCATTGATAGTTGCAGGTTTATCAGTTCCGTTTCTTGGTGAAAGATTTGGCTGGAGGAGGTGGATGGCAATTTTTACAGGTTTCATTGGCGTAATAATAATTTTAAGACCAAATACAAATGTAATTACAGAAGGATCTATCTTTGCAATAGTTGGAGCTATAATGTTTGCTGTTTATCTTATTTTAACTAGATATGTTTCCAGATCTGATACAGCAATAACAAGTTTTTTTTGGACGGGTATTGGTGGCACAGTAACAATGAGTTTAATAAGTCTTTTTATATGGGATGATATATTAAGAGAAGATTATTTATGGCTTCTTTTAATGTGTGTATTAAGTGCAGGTTCTCATTTTATGATGGTAAAAACATTACAAGTGGCAGAAGCTTCGGTTGTACAACCTTTTTCTTATCTTCAATTAGTATTTGGATCGATTATTGGTGTAACAATTTTTTCTGAAAGTATAGATCTAATGATTATTGTGGGTGCATTGGTAGTTATTGGATCAGGACTTTTTACAACATGGCGTGAATATAAAATTAAACACAACATTTAATTTATAAACTTTTTGACAAATCTTGTATTTAATGGATTCATTAATGTCTACAAGAGGTTTGATTATGTCAATTGAATTTAACGGAAAGACTTCAGTTAAACATTCAATACCAGAAACAATGAAAGCATGGGTTTTAGGAAACCCTGACGAACTGTCTTTAATTGATAAGCCTATTGTTATGCCAGGTAAAGCAGAAGTACTTATTAAAATTGATGCGGTGGCAATCTGCGCGACAGATCTCGATGTTATTAGTCATGGTCCACCAGCATTAATAGAGGGCGGTTTGCCATTTAATAAAAACTTTACACCTGGACATGAGTACATGGGAACTGTTGTAGCATTAGGTCCATCGGTAGATGAATTTGAAATTGGTGACAGGGTAACTGTAGAAATACATGCTGGTTGTGGTCAGTGCAAAAGATGTAGGATGGGAATGTATACCTCATGTCATAATTATGGTCTAAATTATGGAAATGTTAATAAAGGCCACAGAGCAAATGGTTTTACAACAGATGGTGGTTTCAAACAATATGCTGTAAATAATATAAACACACTTATAAAAGTTCCAGACAGTATGACTGATGAAGAAGCAACTTTGGTTGTTACAGCAGGAACAACAATGTATGGCCTCACAGAATTAGGTGGGTTAGTCGCTGGAGAAAGTTTGGTTGTAATTGGCCCTGGCCCCATTGGTTTATTAGGTGTTGCTGTTGCTAAAGCTTTAGGTGCAGGGCCAGTGACATTAATTGGTACAAGAGATAGTAGATTAGAAATTGGTAAAAAGCTGGGAGCAGATTATACCCTGAATGTAAAAAATGAAAAAGACATTGTTCAAAGTGTAAAAAGCATTGTAGGAGAAAAAGGTGCTGACTATGTAATTGAGTGTGCAGGAACAAAAAAAGCCTTGAATGATGCAATTATGATGACTAATAGAGGAGGAAAAATATGCCTAGCTGCATTCCCTCATAAACCAGTTGAAATAAATATTCCACATATGGTTATTAATAATATTTACATGTTTGGAATAAGAGGTGAAGGCAAAAGTGCTACTCATAGAGCTATGCAATTTATGAAAGAAAAACGATTTGATGCTAAATTAGTTCATACTCATAGTTTTAATTTAGCTGATCTTCCTATTGCTTTAAAATATGCAAGAGAAAGAATAGATGATGCCATAAAAATTGTCATTAAGCCATGGAGTTAATTCAATTTAATTACAATTCTTTAGGAGAAAAAAATGTGGGCGGTTACAAGATCTATTAAATTTCAAAATAAATTAGCAAAAGAAGCTATAATTAATGCTCTTAAGAGTAAAAGTACTGATATGTTTCAAGATGGAGAAATGATAATAAGAGCCTTTACAAATGTTACAGAGAACTCAATAGAAATATTCCACCTTTTTAAAAATAAAGAGTATGTAAATAAAACAAGAGCTGCTTGGACTAACCAATTTTGGCAGGATATAAAAGAAATGGGAGGGACGGTTTCATTTACTGAGGGTGAATGTGAAGTTGAGTATTCACCAAAATTAGATCTTAATGATTTTAACAAGGTAGAATAATATTGAATTATGGCATGTTATTTGCAGAAACCAATATGAAGGGAATAGCTTTTTGAAATCTCCACGATTATCCTAAATAAGGTAAATAATTAGAGCTATTCCCAACTTTTTATTGAACTACTTTACCAATGAATGGTAAATGTCTGTTATCTTGAGCATAATCAATCCCATAACCAACTACAAATTCATCTGGAATATCAAAACCAACCCATTTGCTCTCAATATCAGTTTCCCTGCGTGAAAACTTATTCAATAGGCAGCAAACTTCTAAACTTTTTGGCTTTCTACTCTTAAGTAACTTTATGACTTGGTTTAGCGTATGACCAGTATCAATAATATCTTCTACTAATAATACATCTAAGTTTTTAATATCTGTATTTAAATCTGTTAATATTCGAATATTATTTGAAGATTGCATTGAGTTTCCATAGCTGGAGGCAGTCATAAAATCAACCTCAACTGGTATTTTTAGCTCTCTAACTAAATCTGCAATAAATACAAAAGAACCTCTTAATAATCCAACAACTAATAGTTTATCTGTATTTTTGTAAAAAAGGTTTACCTCTTTACCTAATTCAATAATTCTTTTTTTTATCTCTTTTTCTGAAATTAATGTATCTACAGAATAAGGGTTTATATTTTTTTTCATTCTAATTACTCATGGAAACTTTATTAAAACGTATTATACTTTATAATAATAATTGATTTCAAAAAATAAAATTATTTATTTGGTAAGGAGTTAAAATTGTTAATATTGGTAGCTGCGGCTATGTTAAGTTTCATGATATTTTTTCCTTTAGTAGTAGCAACTTCAGTTTTTAAAGTGTTAGACGAGAAACAATCATCTAAATTTCTAAGAATTTTTTTTCCTAAGTACTATCTATTTGGTTTTGTTTTGACCTTAATAGGTCTTATTCTTTCTATATATTATGAAAATAAATACTCAATATTAATTTTTTTGCTTATTATTAGTGGATTTGTTTTTTCAAGACAGGTTTTAATGCCAATGATTAATAAAGCTAAAGATTTGAATAATGAAAACAAATTTAACAAATTACATAAGTTATCAGTTTTTATAAATTTTCTGCAGATAATTGGATGTATATCATTGTTAGTAATTTATCTGAAATAATAATTTACTAAGGGCTAATTTTAATGAGGACAAATGTTGTTATAGTTGGAGGCGGTCCATCAGGTTTGCTTTTATCAAGACTTTTATCAATCGATGGGATTGATAATTTAGTTGTTGAAAAACAATCTGAAGAACATGTCACAGGCAGAATTAGGGCTGGTGTTTTGGAAACTGGTACAATTGAAATGCTTGAAAAAGCAGGTGTTTCAGATAGGCTTAAAAAAGAAGGCTTTAATCATGATGGTATACAGCTTTCATTCAAAAATTATGGATTTAGAATTAATTTAAAACAATTAACTAATAAACATGTAACAGTTTATGGACAAACTGAAGTAACAAAAGATTTATATAGAATAATTAAAAAAGAAAATGGTAATATAATTAACAATGCAAAAGATGTTTTGCCTCAAGCCATTGGAACGGATAAACCATTTGTAACATTTAAAAAAAATGGTGTAGAGAAAAAAATTATGTGTGATTGGGTCGCAGGATGCGATGGATTTCATGGAATAAGTAGAAGCATTATACCAAAATCAATAATTAAAACTTTTGAAAGAAATTATCCTTTTGGATGGTTGGGGATTTTATCAGAAACACCGCCTGTAAGTGATGAATTAATATATGCAAATCATGGTAATGGTTTTGCCTTGGCGTCAATGAGAAACAAAAATTTAAGTAGATATTATATACAGACTTCGTTAGATGAAAAAATAGCGAATTGGTCAGATAAAAAATTTTGGGATGAACTAAAAAAGAGGCTTCCAACAGAAGCATCAGATACAATTATAACTGGAAGCTCCATTGAAAAATCTATAGCACCACTTAGGTCTTTTGTTTGTGAGCCAATGAGTTGGGAAAAATTATTTTTAGTAGGAGATGCTGCACATATTGTACCCCCTACTGGAGCGAAAGGATTAAACTTAGCAGTTTCAGATGTATACTATTTGCACAATGCTCTTAAAAATTATTATAAATTTCAAAGAAATGATGATTTAAAAATGTATTCAAATAATGCCCTTTCTAGAGTTTGGAAAGCTATTAGGTTTAGTTGGTGGATGACTACAACTTTTCATAAATTTCCTGATCAATCTTCTTTTGATCAAAGAATTCAAGATTCTGAAATAGAGTATTTAGAAAATTCTGTTGCATCCCAGAGAGTTTTAGCAGAAAATTATGTCGGTTTACCTTACTAAAATTAATAAAATACATTTCTCAAAACTTAGGTAAAAGCATGAATGTTAAATCATTAATAAAAAGAAATTATAAAAAACAACCAGAAATAGATTTTCCTGATTATAAATCTAGTATTTTCAGAGCTCCTAAGAATAAAAAAATTTCAATACCATCTAATAACTCAGAGATTTTCGGGCCAGTATTTAATAAAAAAATTATAGGTAAGTTAGATAATGACCTAACATTAAATTTTTCCAAAAACAAAATGTCTCCGCTTGGTCATAAAATTATTGTTCATGGAACTATTTCTGATCAATTTTCTAAACCAATCAAAGGTGCGTTAATAGAAATTTGGCAAGCTAATGCTGCTGGAAAATATTTACATCAGAACGATAAAAATACTGCACCAATTGATCCTAATTTTGCTGGTTGCGGGCGTTCTTTAACTTCATCAGATGGCTCCTACGAATTTTTAACTATTCAACCTGGACCGTACCCTTATCCAAATCGTGGGATAGAATGGAGACCGATGCATATTCATTTTTCAATATTTGGGGAAAGTTTTGGACAAAGGTTAATTACACAAATGTATTTTGAAGGTGATCCACTTATAAACCTATGTCCAATTGTAAATTCTATTTCAGATGAGAAAGCAAAAAAGAGTTTAGTTGGAAAATTAGATACTTCGAGATCAAACACTCAAAACATATTAGCTTACAAATTTGATATTGTGTTAAGAGGAGTAAAACAAACATACTTTGAAAATAGACAAGAGGGACTCTAAATTGAAAAACTCTAAAAAACTTCTTGATGAAACTCCCTCTCAAACAGCTGGTCCATTTCTTCATATAGGTTGCATGCCTAATAAAATAAAAATAAATAATTTACATAAAAGTGATTTGGGGGAGATACCATTTAAAAACAAAAATAAAACGGAAATTATAACTGTCGAAGGTTCAGTCTTTGATGGTAATGGTGTTGCATTAGACGATGTGATGTTAGAAACTTGGCAATGTGATGAAAATGGCCAATTTATTGAAGATAATGGGTTTGCACGATTTATACCAGATAATTTTACAAAAAAATTTAAGTTATTTACACTCAAACCAGGACGAGTTCAAAATCTTGAAGGAAAAAATCAAAGCCCACATATTTGTTTATCAATTTCATCAAGAGGGCTTAATATGACTTTAAATACTAGAATATACTTTGAAGGTGAAGATTTGATAAAAGATCCTATTTTATCTATAATAAAAAAAAATAAAGGAAATCTTGACAGCCTGGTAGCAAAAAAGATTCAAAAAAATGTCTATATTTTTGATGTATTTTTACAAGGTGAGAAAGAAACAGTTTTTTTTGATATATAAATCTAATTTAATGTGGAGAAGTTAATTGGGCAGATCTAATTTTATGATGAATTATTATAAAAATTATAAAGAGGAATTAGAAGAAATTGAAGAAAGGACTAAATCATTTAAACCAAAACCATGGTGGGCTTATTGTTTATTTTATTGTTATTTAATTTTTTATGGTTATATCTTTTGGATGGAGCCCCTTGCTATACCCGGGTAATAACTGAATTATAATATTTTAAGGAATATTTGATGCAAGATAATGGCAAGTCAATAATTTGGGAGCCTGGTGAAATAATTTATGAAGCTGGAAGCGCTCCAAATGAAGCGTATTTAATTTTGGAAGGATACGTCAATATTGAAACCAAAGATGGTTTTAAGCTAAATAGACTAGGTATGGGAGAAATATTTGGAGAGAGTTCAATTTTACTCAATGTCCCAAGAACAGTAACTGCTAAGGTATGTGCTCAAAAATTAGTTACTAAAAAAATACCTAAATCTTATTTTACAAAAATGATTAAATCTAACGTGATTTTGGGCGCATTAATAAGAAAGACACAGTTAAGACTTTTAGACTCAAATAAACAAAGTAACGAGTTAGCTAATGAAATCTCTAACCTTTTAGATCAGTTTGATTCAAAGAATCCACCTAAGCTAAATGTCGTTGAAGAAAGAATGAAAAAAATCAGGACTAAAATCAATGAGATTAAAAACTCAGTAGATGATTAATTATCAATCTAAACTAAATTCCTTATAATTATTATTTTTAATGTTTTCACACACCTTTCTATATCTAGGTAATCCACCAGCATAAGGCATAAAAATTTGTGGTTTACCAGGAATGTTTGCACCTAGATACCATGAATGTTTTACGGTAGGTAATAAAGTTTTATTTGCAACTGTGTTGACTTCATTTCCCCATTCTTCTGCTGACTTAGCATCAGCCTCAATTGTGGAATACTCTTTTTTATTCATGAAATCTATACAATCCCTAATCCATTCAACATGTTGCTCAATTGCTATAGGCATGTTTGTTAGAACTGATGGACTACCTGGGCCTGTTATTGTAAACATATTAGGAAAACCTGGCACTTGAAGACCCAAAAATGTTTTTGGCCCTTCTTCCCAAGCTTCCTGCAGTTTTAAATTATTTTTTCCAATGATATTCATATTTAGAAGTGGTCCGGTCATCGCATCATAACCTGTAGCAAAAACAATAATATCTAAATCAAAATGTTCTTTTTCAGTTTCGATTCCTTTTTCATTTATATGTGTAATAGGATTGCTTCTTAGATCAACAAGATCAATGTTATCTCTATTATAGGTTTCAAAATAATTAGTATCTATTGGTGGGCGTTTACCTGCATATGGGTGATCAATATCTGATAAGATTGATGCAAATTTTTTATTTGAAACAGTTTCATTAATTTTATTTTTTATAAAATCTGAGGCTGTTTTATTAGCTTCAACGTTAGTAACCAAATCACTAAATGATCCCCTGAACTGTAAACCTCCTTTTTCCCATGCTTTTTCGTAAATCTCTTGCATTTCTTGTTCATGAACATCAGCAACAAGACGATCTGATATTTCAAAAGGGTGTCCATTAGGTGTCTTTTTAAGTAATTCTCTGTAATACTTAAATCTCTCTTTAACATGGATTTTGAAATTTTCAGTTAAAGGTTTATTCCTCGCAGGTACACTATAATTTGCCGTTCTTTGGAAAACTGTTAAATGCTTAGCTTCTTCAGCTATGACTGGTACTGCTTGTATTCCAGTAGAACCAGTTCCAATTTGACCAACTTTTTTACCAACAAATGATACGTCATTTTTTGGCCAATTTCCTGTATGGTAATATTTACCTTTAAAATTTTCTAATCCTTTAATTTTGGGAATATTTGCATTTGACAAACATCCAACTGCTGTAATTAAAAATTTAGACCTAAAATTTATTTTATTGTTAGTTGTAATTTTCCAACAAATTTTATCTTCATTATATTGAGCACTTGTTACTTTATGGTTGAATAAAATATCTTTTTTAAGATCAAATTTGTCAGCAACAAAATTCATATATCTTCTAATCTCAGCATGACCTGGATATCGCTCAGACCATGTCCATTCTTTTAGTAATTCGTCTGAAAAGTAATATGAGTATGCGTGACTTTCAGTGTCACAACGTGCACCAGGATAACGATTCCAGTACCATGTACCACCAACATCATCTCCTGTTTCTATGACAAGGCAATTCATACTGAGTTGATCTCTCAGACATATCAACTGATATAATCCTGAAAAACCTGCACCTACAATTATCGCGTCATATTCGTTGTTATTTAAATTAATTTGATTCATTAAAAAGTCTTTTGTAATTCATTGAATATGTTAAAAGAAAAAAATGTAAACAGTCAAGAAAACTTAGTGTATAGATAACTTCTTTAATAAATTTGGTTTGTATTATGGATCCTGTTACTCAAGGTGTATTTGGTGCAATATTTGCTCAAACAATTTCAAATAAGAAAAAAATTCTAGTTGGGTCAATAGTTGGTTGTTTTGCAGGTTTAGCTCCTGATCTAGATATTTTCATTAGATCTGCTTCAGATCCTTTATTAAAATTAGAATATCATAGACAATTTACACATTCCTTAATTTTCATACCAATAGGTGCTTTAATTGTAACTTTCTTTTCAAGACTACTTTTCAAAAAGTATTTAAGTTGGGGTGAAACTTACTTTTTTAGTTTTATTGGTTTTGCCACGCATGGCCTGTTAGATGCTTGTACAAGTTATGGAACTCAGCTTTTATGGCCATTTACTGATGAAAGAATTTCTTGGAATTATATATCAGTTGTTGATCTTTTTCTAACTATACCAGTAATACTAGCTATAATTTTTGCAATTATAATGAAAAATAAATATATAACCTCGTTTGGCATAGTTTATATTTTAGTTTATTTAACCTTTGGTGCTTATCAAGAAAATCGTGCTCAATTTGTTGGAAAATCTATTGCAAATTTAAGGGGGCATGAAAGTAAAGATCTTACGGCTAAACCAAGTTTAGGAAATTTATTTTTATGGAAAACTATTTATGAAGATGATGGTTTTTACTATGTTGATGCAGTAAGGTTGTTTTCTAAGTCAGAGTACTGTCAAGGAACGAAAATTAAAAAACTTTATCTTCCCAATGACTTCCCTGAGCTTGATATATCAAGTCAACAATATAAAGATATAAAAAGATTTGATTGGTTCTCTCAAGGTTATCTAGGAAAAGTGATTGACAAAAATATAATAACAGATGTTAGGTACTCTGCAGTTCCTAATGAGGTTGATGGTTTGTGGGGAATAAGGATAAATTTAGATAAAAATAACTCTAGTCATGTTGATTGGGTTGTAAACAGAAGCAATTATATTGAAAAATGGACGAGATTTTTTGATTTGCTTTTAGGAAAAAATTGTAAGGGTTTTATTAATTAAAGTTAATCTCATTTATTTCGTTTAGATCTTTCGATTTAAAAATATTTTTAACAAAATTATATAGTTTTTCAATTTCACTAGATTTTACATTTGCAAATTTTAAATTAGCTTCAAATTTTTTTCTTACTTCGTCTGTACTTAGAGGGTCACGTTTACCACCTCTTAAACATTCTTGTGACGAAGAATAAACTGTTCCATCTTTCATAATTACTTTTATTTTACCAGTATAATTTCTTGGATACTCATCTTTTGGATTAATCTCATAATTTACTTTAGAAGCCAATTTCATTACATCTGGATTTTTTAAAGATTTATTAGTGAACTCATTTAATCCTGCTGAACCTGTGATTAATCCTATTGATATACAATATGGGACAGAAAATTTTGCACCATAAGGAGTCGATGGATTTTGTTTTTCCTCTAATGGTTCCCATAATCTGTGGACGGTTCCTTCACCAACACTAGCAACTATTTTATCTATTTTTTCAAAGTTATCAATTTTACCTTTTAGTTTAATAGCACAATCAATAAAAGGTTGTGCCATAGTTCCGCAAGCATAAGGTTTTAAAGCAAGATTTTTTGTTTCCCATCTGTTTCCTAAATCTGAAATTATATGTGAAAAATCTGGTTCAATATTATTTTTAGCAAAACTATTAAATACACCGTGTTGACCTTCAAATACAGTTCTTGGTCCTAAAAATCCAGATTTAGCAAAATTAGCAGATTGCCATCCGCATCCAGCAGCCCATCCTGGGTGAAGACGTTTTGTAGATGTGCCTTCAGCTAGATACTCTATGATTCCAGATGCCATACTTCCAACAATACCTAATCCTGAACTCATTTCATTTATAGAATTTCCAAGCAAAGACGAAACACCTATTGATGAACCAAAAGCTCCAAAAATTGCTGTTGGATGAAAACCTTGTCTATGAACTGCTGTAGGCGCAACCAAAGCTAATCTACAAATCAGTTCTGACCCTACGACTAATCCTTTTAAAAATTTTTTTCCATCTAAATTTTTAGCTTGAGCCGAAGATAACATTGCGGGAACCATTACTGAACCTACATGTACAGGTGTTCCTTCAAAAGTATCATCAAAATCTTCACCATGAATGGCTGTGCCATTAATTATAGCTGCGTTGAATGGGTTCACCTTTGTATTGTGTCCAACTAATGTGCAATCTCCAGTTTCTTGAAGTGCATTGATAAGACTTTTTATGTATTGCTCATCTCTAGCTGACGTCATAAGTCCAAAAGAGTCCATTACAACGAGTTGTAATTTATTCACGACTTCTTCAGGTATGTCATTTAATTTAAGTTTATGAACCCACTCTGAAAATTTTTCAGCCAGAGAAATTTCAATTTTATTCATTTTACTTCAACTAAAAAAATTATTTCTTTGAGAAATATCTTGTCCAAAAAGGAGATGATAAACTCAAGAATGTAAGAACAAAAAATAATAAGACAACTGGACTTTCTAATAATGCAAAGAAATTGTTATCATGAATAATCATAGATTGAGAAAAGCTTTCTTCAACTAATTTTCCAAGAATTAATCCCATAACAAGTGGAGCTGCTGAGAACCCATGTCTGTCCATAAAATAACCTACTAGTCCAGCAGCTAACATTACCCATACATCAAACATTGACGATGCAAAAGAATAAGAGCCGATCATAGAAAATATAAAAACAGCTGGCCAAAGAAGTTTCTTTGGTATGAAAGCAACTAAGGAAAAGAATTTTGCACCAACTAAGCCGATAAATAAAAATCCTAGATTAGCTATTAACATTGCTCCAAAAATTGCATACACGAATTCTGGTGTTTCACTAATTAAGTAAGGGCCGGGTCTAAATCCATGCATAATTAATGCCGCTAATATAAGAGCTGTTGAACCACTTCCAGGTATCCCTAGAGCAAGCGTAGGAACCATAGCACCACCAGCTGCTGCATTATTCGCAGCCTCTGGTCCAACTATGCCCTCAGGAGAACCTTTACCAAATTTATCTTTGTCTTTAGACCATCTTCTCGCTTCATTATAACCGATGATAGCTGCTACAGTAGAACCTTCGGCAGGAAGTATTCCTATAAACGTTCCAATTCCTGAAGACCTAAGTATTGTGTATTTTAGTTTCTTCAATTCAAATAACGAGGGTAACCTCAAAGCTTTTGCCTGTATTCTCTCAACTACCGCATTCAATTTTTCAGATTGTTTAAAAAGCTCACTGACTGCAAATAGCCCAATAAGAACAGGAACAAAATGTATACCTTCTTCAAGATCAGGTATATCAAACGTAAACCTTTCTACGCCTGTAGTTAAGTGAATTCCAATAGTACCAATTAACACTCCAACAAGACCTGAAATGAGGTTTCTTAAAGACGATTTTCCACTCATTGAGGCAAGCATCGAAAGAGCAAATACAGCAAGTCCAAAATACTCTGCTGGTCCAAATTCCAACGCTAGCTTTGCTAAAAGAGGAGCCGCAAATATAAAAATTATTAAACTAAAAATTCCACCAAAAACACTAGATACGGCGGCCAAACCAAGAGCTCTTCCTGGTTCACCATTTTTTGCCATTGGATATCCATCCAAAGCAGTTGCAACGGCTGGAGGAGCACCTGGAGCATTTATTAATATTGCAGTAATAGAGCCTCCAAAAGTTCCAGCACAGTAAAGAGCAGCCATCATAGCTATTGCAGCAACTGGATCTAAAGAAATTGTAAAAGGGATTAGAAGTGCAATTGCCATAGGAGAACTTAAGCCTGGTAGGGCTCCAACTAAAACACCTATTAAAACACCTGATAGAATTAAAAGAATATTCTGAAATTCTAATAATAAACCAATACCTTTTATTATGTCTTCCACACTTTTACCCTTTCTAATTCTTTATAAGATCTAATAGCCCAGGTTCAAAATGAACACCAAGAATTACATTGAATAAAACTATTACAAATAATGGGAACCCAATAATATATGATATTAATACTTTTAATCTTCTTTCACCCCAGTAAATTGGTAAAGAGATACTTACTGCTATTATTGTAAGAGCAGCTCCTAAAATTTGTGAGGAAGCTATTATAGTTGATAAAATTATCATGGTTCCAATGGTTGAAATTTCTACTGGTTTTTTTCTGGAAGAATCAATATCCTTTCCATTTTTCTTTAAGAAAAGATGCTCAAAGGGTATTATTAAAACCATCCCTAAAATTATAATGAGTAATATCTGCGGAAACATTTCAGGGGGAATATTATTTGAAAATAAGTCAGGAACTTTTTCAAATTTTGTAGTTTCAAACCACAAAAATGCAATTATTAAAGTTAAAAAAATTGCAATTAAAGTATCACTTTTATTTAATAATGCACCCAAGCCTTTGGGTGCATTTTTATTATCTTTCATTTTTTAAAGACCTTTGATTAAAATATTATTTTATTAATCCAAGTTCTTTAAGAGCAGATGCTGCAACTTTGTATTCAGCTTTCAGTTGTTTATCCCAAACTTTAGTTCCGGCAACACTACTTTCAACTGTTAGTCCAGCTCCAGCAAGATAACTAGCAAAAACATCGTGTTTCATTGCTTTAACCATAGCTTTTGATATTTGATCTATAATTGGCTTTGGAGTAGAAGCCAATACAGCATAACCCCTAGTTGTTGAACATTTTGCCTTAATCCCTTTTTCATAAGTGGTAGGAACATTTGGATAATCTTTAAGCCTGTCTTCAGCCATAACTGCCAGAGCTTTAAAGCTTCCATCTGCAACTTGGTTAGCAGCTTCACTCACATTTGGTAAGGTAGCATCTATTTTACCTGCCATTAACGCTTGTACCATTTGAGCACCTGAACCGAATGGTACCACTTTAAACTTAATTCCAGCTTCTTTTGCGAACTGAGCTAATCCTATATGTTCAGTGCCTCCAATTTGAGCAACTCCCCAGTTTAATGGTCCCTTTTTAGAAGCAGCTACAAGCTCTTCTAAAGTATTAAATTTTCCCTTTCCTGACACAGTAATGAAGGTAGGGTCATCCATTGCTCTTGCAACTCCTACAATGTCATCGATCTTCATGTTAGATTTACCTCTAGCCATTGTATAAAGATGAGACTGTGTTAATGCCATTATTGTGTAACCGTCGGCTGGCTTTGTTAAAACATAGTTTTGAGCTTTTGCTCCTGAACCACCTCTTTTAGCTACAATAGATATATCCGTTTTTAAATTTCTTCTTGTTCTAATAGATACCATTCTTGCAGTTGTGTCTGTTCCACCACCATATTTTGCATGAATAACTAATTCTATTGGCTTACTAGGATATTTGTCAGCACTAGCAATAGAAACCAAACCAACGGTACTAATTCCTGCAATGGCGACAACACCTAAACTAGCCTTTACAATACTTCTTCTAAAAGAATTTCCAAGTTGTGTCATATTTCCCTCCCGATTTCATAACATTTATTATTCTGCTACTGATTTTTAAATAAATCAACATGACTCTTTAAGATTTTATTATAATTACGCTGTAATTTTCATTTCTCCTTTTATTTGAGTGCGGTGCATTACTCTTCTTGTATTAGGATCAAAAGCATCTCTTTTGTGAAGTACATTTAAATTTTTCCACATTAACAAATCCCCTTTTTCCCATTTTTGGGTCCAAGTAAATTTATCTTGTGTTGCATGTTCCCAAATTTCATTCAATAAATCTTCACTTTCTTCTAGCTCTAAACCAATTATATATGCGTGTGGTCTTCGTCCAAGAAAAAGTAGTTTCTTATTAGTATTTTTATCTCTGATTACGATTGGATGTCTTGCTCCTGGGGTGTCAGATGGATTCTCTACTTCTTCATACCCTTTTCTTAGCATTCCAGCACTATTATGAGCAGAATCATGTATCAAGATTTTGCCATTTATTTTTTCTTTAAGTCTGTTTGGTAATTCACTATATGCTAGAGCCATATTTGCAAAGTGGGTGTTACCTTGATTTTCAGGTACTTCGAGAGCATATAAAATCCCAGCCTTTGGAGGTAGTTCTTGGTATGTCATATCTGCATGCCAAACTGCTTCACCATCTCCTAAATTGCCTATAGGGGTGCCTTGTTCATTTTTTACATTTGAAATCACATTAATTTCAGGAAATTCAGGTAAAAATGTTACACCATATGGATTAGGGCCGGGAGGGTCAAGTTTACCAAAATATTTACTAAAATTAATTAGTTTATGATCATCTAAATTTTGTTTTTTAAATACTAATACAAGTCTTTCATCCCAAGACTCATTTATGAAATTAATTTGATCTTGAGTTAGTCTATTACTTATGTCCAAATCTATAATTTCGCCACCCAAGCTTTTTACACTATGAATTAATTTCATTACATATTTTTCCTATTTAATTTATTTATAAATGTCTTCTTTACAAATACTGTATTTTTCTAACTTATCCCTGTCAATTTCAAGTTTCCAATTTTCCGATATCAATAGAAAACCATTCTTAAATTTTAGGGGATTTGACAAAATTCTAGCTTTTGGATCAATTTTTAAAAAACCGTTATATTCACCGGCATTATCAATTAGGTTGTTAGCAATTCTAGCTTCCATCCAACAATTAATCTCAGTACCAAGTCCGTCACCAAGTACAATTTTTAATCCTAATTTATGTGCAAATTTTATAGCTTCAATTAATTTTGTAATAGATAAGAATCTTTTTAATTTTAGTTTGCATAATCCTACTCCTTTTATTTTAGAAGCTTTTTCAATGTCCTTAATACTACAAATAGGTTCGTCCAACATTATAGGGATGTTTGATAGTTCAGCCACAGCAGCATTTGCATCCCAATCATTAGCATCACAAGGCTGTTCAAACAATTCTATGAAATCAGGTTTTAATCCTTGAACAAATTTACAACCGTCTTGTTTTGTGTAGCCCCTATTAGCATCTATTCTCAGGGTAGCCCTCCCATTTAAATAAGTTTGGATGTTATTTATTTTTTTAATATCAGCATTAACGTCCTTTCCAACCTTAATTTTAATTGTTGTAAATCCTTGTTCAGTTACTTTGTCCAATTCATCTTTAATTTCAGTTTCTTCCTCTGCGTTAAATGAAGTTAATAATTTTAGTTTTAATGAGCTCTTATTATTTAAAACATCATTTTTTTCTAGCATCTCGATAGCAGTGTAGATTGCACTTGAAGCAACAATACTAATAGAAGAATGAGATAAAATGATTTCTTTTGCTTCGTATAAGTTTTTATTTAAAATTAATTTTGATATAACTCTGGTAAATGTCCATCCGCCTTCTCTAGTTTCACTGCTTGAGCCTGGTGATATATGCTGTTCACCCCATCCTTCATTTCCTTGATCATCTACAATATGAATCAATAATGGCTCGAAAGAGTTAAAAGTGTTATAGGATAATTTATATGGTTTTATTAGAGGAACATCTAGTCTATAAATAGCAATTTTTGTAATCATATTATCTCTATAAAGCATAAAGAACCTTTTAGTTTTTTTAATAAAATATTAACAAAAAAAAAAAATTATATAAGATATAATCCCAACGTTAACTTATTATAAAGGAGTGCAAATGCCAATTTATAGTTTAGGTGAAAAAAAACCTCAATTACCCGAAAATAACCAGTATTGGGTTGCGCCAGATGCACATGTTATAGGAAACGTTATTTTAGGGAAAGATGTTGGTATATGGTTTGGATCAGTTTTAAGAGGTGATAATGATGTTATTAAGATTGGTGAAGAAACAAATATACAAGAAAACACTATAATTCACGTTGATCCAGATTGTCCTGTTACCATTGGTAATAATTGTACAATTGGACATAATGCAATCATACACGGTTGTACAATAGGTAATAATTCTTTAGTTGGAATGGGTGCTACCATTCTCAATAATGCTAAAATAGGTAACAATTGCCTTGTAGGTGCTGGTGCCCTTGTAACTGAAAATAAAGAATTTCCTGATGGTTGGTTAATTGTTGGATCACCAGCAAAAGCTGTAAGAGAATTAAGTCAAGAAATGATTGATAATATGACAAGATCTTCAAAGCATTACGTAGCAAACTTTAAAAAATTTGCAGAAGAAATGAAAGAAATTAAATAACCTTGTCGTCCTTAAAATTTTCAATTTCATCTTTTGTATAACCTAATCCAGACAATATCTCAGTATTGTGTTCGCCGAGTTTAGGCGCTCTTTTTATGTTCGCAGGTGTTTTGGAAAACTTCCAAGGAGTGCCGTGCACTTTCATATTCTTGTTTAGTTCTGGGTACCATACCTCGGTTACATAATTGTTTTCTTTTATATTTGGGTCATTTGATGCTTCAAGCATTGTATTAACGTGGGTAGATATCATATCAGCTTTTCTCAAGACTGATATCCAATTATCTCTGGTATCGGTTGAGAATAATTCAGCAAGTTTATCTAAAATTTCAGTTTTCTTTATTTCAGATTCAAATGCTAAACCAAGGTCAATAAGACCATTTTCTGTAAGAATATGAAAAAAGTTAAGTGCTTTCATTGCTTCTTGCCAGTCATCTGGGTCAAGTTGAAGTGCAAAAGGTTTACCATTAATATCGTTAAAACATGCTGCAATACCTGGCCTTTCTCTCGTTCCATTAATTCTAGCACCAGTAATTGGTGGCCTGTTACTCCACATTGCTGTAGTCATAGTCCAACCAAGAAGTCTAAAAGCACTCCCAACTAAAGAAGTTTCTAACTTTTGACCTTTTCCTGTTTTTTGAGCATTTATATATGCAGCTAAAATTCCTCCAAAAGTTAGTATTGCACAGCTTTCATCTGCAACTGAGGCTACCCCAGTTCTTAAATTATTTCCTGGAATTGAATATGCTTCAGCTATTCCACTTAAAGCTTGTCCCACAGCGTCGGTTCCTGGTAAATGTCCATCTGGGGCATCGGGTCCATAAGCAGAAACAGAAGCGTAAACTATTTTAGGATTAATTTTACTAAGAGTTTCATAATCAAAATTAAGTTTTTCAGCAACGCCTGGTCTAAAATTTTGACCAAACACATCGGCATCTTTTATTAAACTGTGAAGTATTTTTTGCCCATTTTCTGACTTAAGATTGAGAGTTAAACTTTTAACTCCTCTGTTATTTGTCTCAAAAAATGATCCAATCTCTCCTTCTAAAAAACCAGAGTTACGGTTGTTATCACCTTTACCTGGTGTTTCAATTTTAATTACTTCAGCTCCAAGGTCTGCCATTAACATGTAGGGGACAGTTCCAGCTTGTGCTGTTGAACATGCAACTATTTTTAACCCAGAAAGAGCTCCATTTATTTCACTCATTTTGACCTCTAATTTTCCTCTAATTTTGGCATATTATATCTATCTTCTGGTTTAAGCCAACCTTTGAAGTTTGGTTTTCTTTTTTCAGCAAAGGCTCTTCTACTTTCCATTCTATCTTCAGTATCGCCATGAAGATGTAATTTTTCAGCAAGGTCTGCAATATTAGGACTGATTTTTGGTGCCATATGCTTCATCATATAAAGTGTGTTTACTCTTGCAGCAGGAGGGAGTGATAGAAGATGTTCTGCCATTGAATGAGCTTCACTCATAAGATCTTTAGCTTCCACTAAACGATTAATGAAACCAACTTGATGCATCCTTTCAGCAGAAATTCTATATCCGAAAGCCATTTCAGTTGCAACCGGATGTGGGAGATTGCCATAATGTCCATGGTTATAACCGCCAAGAAGCCATCTTTTTGCTTCTGACATTTCAAAAATTGCTTCTTTTACAGCAATCCTAAGATCTGTTCTCTCAACTAACATAAATCCACCACCCATTGCATACCCATTTACTGCTGCTATGACTGGTTTTTGGAGAGTGCCTGTCTGAAATGGGTCAACTAAATTTTCTTCTACGAATTCTTTTGGGGATCCTGGGATGCCTCTGTCAATAGACTCTTTCATATCTTCGCCTGCACAAAACCCTCTTCCAGTTCCTGTCAAAATTGCTACTTCTAGATCTTTATCCTCATGAAATCTATTGAACGCTTCTGCCATACCTTTTCTTATAACTGAGCTTAAAGCATTTAATCTTTCTGGACGATTTAATCTGATAGTAATTATTTGACCATTAATTTCAGTTTCAACAAAACTCATAGAGATGCTCCTAATATTTAAATCTTTAAAGAATAATTTATATACTAAAAAATCTTGCAAGTCATGGATATTAAATCATAATAAAATTTACATTTTAGAAAATTATTGTTTGGGGGAGCACAATGAAAACCAGAGCTGCAGTTGCTGTCGAAGCAGGAAAACCGCTTGAAATTATGGATGTGGATCTAGAAGGGCCTCGTTCTGGAGAAGTTTTAGTAGAAATTAAAGCAACAGGTATATGTCATACTGATGAATTTACACTTTCTGGTGATGATCCTGAAGGACTTTTCCCAGCAATCTTGGGGCACGAAGGGGCAGGTGTAGTTAGGGAAGTTGGTAATGGTGTAAAATCGCTTAAGGAAGGTGATCATGTAATTCCTCTTTACACACCGGAATGCAGAGAGTGTGAGTATTGTTTGCATCCAAAGACTAATTTATGTCAGGCAATAAGAGTTACTCAAGGTAAGGGTGTAATGCCAGATGGAACAAGTAGATTTTCTATTAATGGAAAACCAATATTGCATTATATGGGAACATCTACCTTTTCAAATTACACTGTAGTTCCTGAAATTGCTCTTGCTAAAGTAAACAAAAAAGCTCCTTTTGATAAAATTTGTTATATTGGTTGCGGTGTAACTACAGGTATTGGAGCTGTTATCAATACAGCAAAGGCAACTGCAGGTTGTAACGCAGTGGTTTTTGGATTAGGCGGAATTGGGCTTAACGTCATTCAAGGTTTGAGAATGATAGGAGCAAATATGATAGTTGGTGTTGACATGAATAACAAAAAGGAGTCTTGGGGTAAAAAGTTTGGTATGACACATTTCGTAAATCCATCAGAGATAGAAGGTGACTTGGTCAATTACTTGGTTGATCTTACAGGTGGTGGTGCAGACTACTCTTTTGAATGTATTGGAAATGTCAACGTAATGAGACAAGCTTTAGAATGTGCTCATAAAGGTTGGGGAGAGAGCATAATAATTGGTGTCGCTGGAGCGGGACAAGAAATTAAAACTAGACCTTTCCAGTTAGTTACGGGTAGGAGCTGGAAAGGCACTGCCTTTGGAGGAGCAAGGGGAAGAACCGACGTTCCTAAAATTGTGGAATGGTATCTTCAAGGAAAAATTGATATTGATCCAATGATTACTCATAACTTAAAATTAGAAGATATTAACAAAGGTTTTGATTTGATGCATGCAGGTGAATCAATAAGATCAGTTGTGGTTTTTTGATGAAAAATATATCTGAAGCATATTCATTTGAGGGCAAACAATTAGTCTGCAGTCATCAGTCTGCAGTTAATAATTGTGAAATGATTTTTGCAGTTTTCATCCCCCCAAAGATAAAAAATCCTCCAGTCTTGTGGTACTTATCTGGTTTAACTTGTAGTCACTTAAACGTAATGGAAAAAGGTGAGTACAGAAAAAAGGCTGCTGAATTAGGAATGGTGATTATTTGTCCTGACACTAGTCCTAGAGGAGAGTCTGTTCCCGACGAAAAAGATAATTGGCAATTTGGTAGTGGGGCTGGTTTTTATTTAGATGCAACAGAATCGCCTTATGACAAAAACTATAATATGTATAGTTATATAATTGATGACCTTCCAAGTGTTATTGAAAATCATTTTGATTTTGATATGTCTAGACAAAGTATTTTTGGTCATTCAATGGGTGGACATGGAGCTATTGTAATGGCTTTGAGAAATCCAAAGAAGTTTAAAAGTTGTTCAGCATTTGCTCCAATTGTCGAACCATCGTCAGCCAGTTGGTCTAGTGAGGCCTTTAAAAAATATATTGGTTTAGACCAAAGTAATTGGCAAAAATATGATAGCGTAGCTCTAGTTAAAAATGGCTATTATTTCCCTGAAATTCTAGTTGACCAAGGAGATGTCGATAGCTTTTTAGAAGAGGGGCTAAGGCCATGGCTATTAGAGGATGCATGTAAAAACACAAATATTAATTTAAAACTTAGAATGCAACCAAATTACGATCATTCATATTATTTTATTTCAACCTTTATGGCAGATCATTTAAATTGGCACAGAGAGAGAATCTAAAATTATTTTTGTGGAATAGAATAAGTAAGTGAAGCTTGGGCAACAGGCTCTTTAATATCTTCTGAATAAATTAAAACATCGCCTACACTTAAAGTTTTTCCTAATTTTAAAATTCTGGCTTTACTAGTCAAGTTTTTCTCGTTCGGTTTTCTTAAAAAATTTATTGAACAATTAGTTGTAACAGTAAGACTTTTAGGTCCTATAATACTTAAAGTTGCTAAATAAAAAGTTACATCTGCTAATAAAAACATTGTAGGGCCTGAAACTGTTGCCCCTGGTCTCAAATGTTCCTCAGTAATATACATTAGCATTGAAAAAGACTGATCACTTACATTTAATATTTTGAAGTTTTTGCTTACTTGAGGAAATTCTTTATTTAAAAATTTATCAAGGCTTTCTTTTGTCATCAATTGTTGCATTATATTAGGGTAACTTTCTTTTATCTAAAAGTCTCTGTGCCATAGTAGGAGCTGCTCCTAAGTAATTAGATGGATCTATAATTTTTAACAAATCTTGCTCATTAAAAAAGTTAGAAATTTTTTTGTTTTTTAATAACGTATTTATGAATGAAATGTTGTTTTTTATTGACTGTCTACAACAGTCATAAACTAAATCGTGTGCAACTTGTCTTCCCATCTTGGGTGCAAGGGCCATCATAACAGACTCTGCAACAATTAACCCATTGGTTTTATAAATATTTTCTTTCATTTTTTCAGGTGAAACTTCTAAACCTTCTAAAAGATATTTAGCTGCGTTGAAAGATGAAGAAGCAATCAAAAAGGCGTTAGGTATTGCATGCCATTCTACATGCCATTGACCTGTGGCTCTTTCATGATCAAGGACCATAGCATCTAGCATAGAAGAATGATGTTCTCTTAGTAGTTTTGAACAAGCCAGCATTATTTCAGAAGAAATAGGATTTCTTTTTTGAGGCATTGTTGAAGAAGAGCCCCGTCCGTGAAGATATGGTTCAGCCACTTCTTGTGTTTCTGTTTGCATCATTAACATCACATCATAAGCTATTTTACCAAGTGATGCGGCGACCATTGCAAGCCATCCGGTTACTTCACAAAAATTATCTCTAATAGAATGCCAACTAACGTCAGGTACATTCAGATCCAATTCTTTTGCAAGAGTTGACTGTGTCTTAAGACCATCATGTTCTCCTAAAGAAGCAAGTGTTCCTGCTGCTCCAAAAAATGAAACATTGAAAATACGTTTCTTTATTTCTTCTAGTCTTTTGTGATGCCTATCTATTCCAGATAACCAAGTAGATACCTTGTAACCAAACGATATAGGTAAAGCATGTTGCAAATGTGTTCTAGCAGCCATAGGTGTCTTAATATGATGCTCAACAATTTTTTCTAAAGCATCTGAAATTGACTTTAGGTCTTTAGATAATAATTCAAGACCCTTTCTAATTTGAAGGACATCTGCTGTGTCCATAATATCTTGTGTTGTAGCGCCCCAATGACAAAATTGTCCAAAGTTGTCTTCAACTTTTTCACTTAGTTGTTCTACCAGTGGAAGGATTGGATATCCAACTATAGATGTCCTTTTTTCAAGTTTCTCCCAATCAATTATATCAACTTTTGCTGCTTGGGTTATTTTTTCCCCAGCTTCTTTTGGTATAATATTCAACTTTGACTGTGATCTTGCTAAAGCCGCTTCTACATCTAAATATAACTGTGTAGTACCCTCATCAGAAAATAAGAAATGCATTTCTTTAGTGCCAAACATTTCTCCCCATATTTTTGAATTTGTTACTAAAGCAGGCATTTTATATTTCCTATAATTTTAATTTTGATACCAAGATGCAGTTCTTTTCTCAAGAAAACTATTTAGACCCTCTTTTGCTTCATCAGTCATCCTTTTTTGAGAGTGTTCAAAAACAAGTTCGTCAAATTTTTCATCGGATAACATTAAACCACTTTCAATTAAAGTTCTTCTTTTTGTAGCTTCCAATGCATCTGGGGCGCACATTAACAAGTCCTCAATAACGGGTTGAACAGCATTTTCAAGCTCACCCGTTTTACAAACTTGGTGAACTAAACCCATTTCCTTGGCCTGACTAGCACTAAATCGTTCACATGTAAGAGCATATCTCCTAACGTTTCTTACCCCAATACTGGCGTTTAAATGAGGTATTATTATTCCTGCCATTACACCCCATCTAGCTTCAGAAATAGAAAAAATAGCGTCTTCACTAGCTATTACTATATCAGCTGCTGCGGCAATTCCAGTTCCACCTCCAAAGCATCCTCCATGGATCAAAGCTATTGTTGGCTTAGGGAACTTTGTAAGACCTTGTATCGCTGAAGCTGTTTTTCTTGAAACCTCTATATTTTCTTTTTGACTAAGTTTACCAATTTCTTTAAGCCATTGTAAGTCAGCTCCTGCTTGAAAATGTTTTCCATTGCCTTTAATGAGCACTATTCTTACAGAATTATTTTTATATAAAGATTCAAAGCTTTTGATTAATTCAATAATCATATCTCCGTTATATGCATTATTTCTTTCTGGACGGTTTAAAATAACTTCAGCAATTCCTCTTTCATTTACGCTTGTTAATACAATATTTTCACTCATTACTGATCCTTCTATTTTTATCACTTGAAATACAATTTTAATTTACAAGATCTAGTGCAGTTATTGATGCATCTTGAATTGAGAATGCCCTAAGTCTTATAAAAACATTAAATTTATTTTGTAAAATTTTACCAATTCTTTTTAAACATTTATCTCTTTTGCCAATATTTCTAGCCTCTTTATCTCTAAACTTCAATTCACCAAATATTTTATAATTTGAGCAAATTATTTTACTCTTAACCCATATAATTTGACAGTTATTTTTTTCAGCCTCTAACTCTTCTTGAATAATATCTATTATGCTTTTTTCTATTGCTTTAACTGCAGAAATTTCAAAAACATTTTCTAAGGTTTCATCTATATGTAAAATTAAAGAAGGCATTTCAAAGTTCCTACTACATAAATATTTTATTAATTGATATTAACATAATTTTTATATTTAATAGTTTCAAATATTCTTAAAAATAAAGGTTCGGCAAATGGAAAATGAAGCGCTTGATATTAATCATTTAAATAAATGGTTAGGTAATATAGAGACAGTAACAGATTATCTTACACCAATTGTTGAACAGAGGTACAGAGCAACATTAAATATTGATCCAGGCGATCCCAAAATTGGGGAGGATGCAACCTCTGGTTTGCATTGGATGTTAGGTTGGGACTTAAAAAAAAATGACGAACTTGGTGTGGATTCTCATCCAGCTAGAGGTGATTTTTTGCCTCCAGTCCCACTTCCAAGAAGAATGTGGGCAGGGAGTCAGATCAAAGTAATAAAACCTTTAAGAGTAGGTGATAAAGTAATAAAAAAATCTAAGGTAGCTGACATAAAACTAAAGGAAGGTAGGACAGGACAGCTTTGTTTTGTTACTGCAGAGTATGAATTTTTAGTTAATGAAGAGGTAAGATTGCATGAACTTCATAATATTGTTTATAGAGATGTAACTAAAGCAGGTGGTGGTTCTGGTGTATCAGACAAAATACCTGAAGATGCAGACTATACAGAAACTATTTTTATGCATCCAACAATATTGTTCCGTTATTCAGCGATTGGTTTTGTAGGTCATAGAATACATTATGACTATCCATATACTAAAAATGAAGAGAACTATCCTGATTTAATTGTTCATGGTCCCTTGCAAGCTACTTTTTTATTAAGGGCAGCTGAAAAGCTTAAAGGCAAGACTGTAACATCATTTAGGCATAAAGTTATGGCCCCTGTTTTTGCAAATAGTGATTATATAATTGGCGCAAAGGAAAACATTGATGGAAGCGTTAGTTGTTGGGGTGCCGTAAAGGGTTCAGGAATGACCATGCAAGCTGAAGCACATTTTGAATAGTTTTAGGGAAAGGATAGATTATGTCGATTACAAAATTATTTGGTAGTTATGGATTTAATAGTACACTAGACAGTTTTAATGATGAAATGAAGTTTTTTGCTAAGATGTCTATACTAGACTGGTGTGGAGTGGCCTATGCAGCAAAACAAGAACCGGTTTCGAAAATAGTTTCTGAAATGGTTAAAGAAGAAAATGGCGTTAATCAAGCACGAGTGATTTCAACTGGATACAACGTTTCATCAAGAGGTGCGGCTTTAGCTAATGGAGCTACAGGTCATGCATTAGATTATGATGACACTCACTTTCTTTTTGTTGGCCATCCAACCTCAAGTGCATTACCTACTGCTTTAGCCTTAGGCGAAGAATTAGAATTATCTATAGAAGATTTATTACTTGCTTATATGTCTGGAGTTGAAGTCTCTACTAGAATTGGTCATATCTTAGGCTATTCTCATTATAATGCAGGGTTCCATCAAACTGCTACAAGTGGATCATTTGGTGCGACAATTGTTGCATCAAAATTACTAAATTTGAGCGAAGACCAGACAATAAATGCGCTTGGTTTGGTTTCAACGAGAGCATCTGGAATTAAATCCCAATTTGGTACTATGGGTAAACCGTATCACGCAGGAATGGCTGCATCAAATGGTATTGAGGCTGCCAAATTATCTAAACTTGGGTTTGTGTCTAGAGAAGATGGTATTGAGTGTGATCAAGGTTTTTTTCAAACTCATGGTTGGGATAAAAAAACTCCTACAAGAGCTGTAGAAAACTTAGGAACAGACTTCCTGTTTCCTGAAATTAAGTATAAATTTCATGCCTGTTGTCATGGTCTACATTCTTTCCTAGAAGCACTTGAGGAATTAAAACAAGAAAACAACTTTAATCCTGAATCAATTGAAGAGATTGCAATTGAAACTAATCCTTCTTGGCTCAAAGTGTGTAATATTCAAGAACCTAAAACTGGTTTGGAATCAAAATTTTCTTATAAATTAACAGCAGCCATGTCAATTTATGGCAAAGACACAGCCGACTTAGGGACGTACAACGATGATATTTGTTTTGATGAAAAAATAAATAATGTTAGGGATAAGGTAACGGTTATACCTAATGATAAATTAACTAATACTCAGTCTTTAATTTCTATTAAAGATGGAACTAGAGATATAAAAAATAAACATGATTTATCAGACAAGATTGATCAAAATATTTTGGAAAATAAAATTGTTAACAAATCTGCCTCATTGCTATCAAAAAATAAATCTCATGAAATTTCTAAAATGTTAAACGCATCATCTGAAAGTAAAGTTGCCTCTTTAGTAGATTGTTTGGTTAGCTAATGGAAAGACAAAATTCCGGAAAGGATTTAGAGGGTTTATTAGTCGTAACAGTTGAGCAAGCTGTGGCAGCCCCTTACACATCGTGTAGACTGGCAGATGCAGGTGCCAGAGTTATAAAAGTTGAAAGACCTGAAGGTGATTTCGCCAGAAACTATGATAGCAACGCACTTGGAAATAGTGCTTATTTTGTCTGGTTGAATAGAGGAAAAGAGTCAGTTGCTTTGGATCTTAAAAACAGTGAAGATTTAAAAATTTTTGAGAAAATTATTTCAAAATCTGATATTTTAATTCAAAATTTAGCACCAGGTGCATTTGATCGTCTTGGTTTAAATTTTGATGAATTGAGAAAAAAATATCCATCTTTAATTACATGTTCTATTTCTGGGTTTGGAGACGAAGGCCCATATAAAAACCAAAAAGCTTACGATATGTTAATTCAAGCTGAAACTGGTGTTATTGATATAACTGGTCTTCCAGATAAAGATGGGGTTGATGGAAGAGCAAAGGTTGGCCCATCAGTCTGTGATATATCTGCAGGAATGACAGCTTATCAGGCAATTTTGCAAGCACTTATCAAGAGAAGTATTAGTGGAAAAGGTAGACACATATCAGTCTCTATGTTTAATTCGCTCGCAGATTGGATGAACCCTTTCTATCTAGGTTATGTTTATAATAAAAAAATCCCTAAAAGAAACGGCATGACCCATCCAATAATCGTTCCCTATGGCGCATATAATTGTAAGGATAATTTGACTATTTTAATTGCTATACAAAATGATAGAGAATGGGTGAAATTATGTAAAATTGTATTAGATGACGAAACTATGGTTAATGACACTCGCTTTAAAACTAACTCAGATCGTGTCGCCAATAGAAAATTAACAGAAAAAATTATTCAAGATAAATTTATTACTTTTGAACGTGAGGAATTAATTAAAAAACTTGAAGAAGCAAGCGTTGCTTATGGAAGAATTTCTGACATGGAACAACTAAAAAACCATCCTCAAAACAATTTTTTAGAAATTGAAACTAAAAACGGCAATGTAAAAGTATTAGGTCCAGGGGCAATCCATGACAATTTTATACCAGAAGTGAATAAAATGCCTGAATTAGATGAACATGGAAAAAAAATTAGAGCTGAATTTAGTTCTTAAAAAAAAGGAGATAGATTTGAGAAGTATTTTATTTTTACCAACGGATAAAATTGAGAGGTTACCAAAGGCTATAGGATCTGGTGCTGATAAAGTTATTTTCGATTTAGAAGATGGTTTAGCGCATGAAAATAAAGCTATTGGAAGATCTAATTTTGCTGATCTAGCAAATAGAAATTATGACGGTCAAGCAGATAAGCTTTTATTGCGCATTAATGCTTTGGATACTGAAGAATATCAACATGATATAACAATGTTAAGGTCTTTACCTTCTCTTCCTTACTCAATTGCCATTCCTAAAATAGAGTCTGCTGATGAATGCAGAACTTTTTTAAAGGATCTTGGAACTAATATATTCATTTTACCTCAAGTGGAAACGCCGCGGGGCATCGCAACAATTGAAAGTTGGGATTGTTCAAATATTGAGTTTTCTGGTATTGGATTTGGGTCAGCAGACTATTGTGCATCAACCGGTGGTGATATGGGTAAAGCTAGTTTAGCATATGGAAGGGGTAAAATAATTAATGCAGCCGCCTTATACAACACCCTTGCTCTTGACGGTGTCTGGTTAGATTTCAGGGATCCTGACGGATGTAGAGAAGAGACATTGCACGTCAAAACTATGGGTTTCAAGGGACGTTTTGCTATTCATCCAGATCAAATTAAACCTATTCATGATGCTTACAGACCTACTACAAAAGAACTGGAATGGGCAAAAGGTGTTTTACAAGAATCAAAAATAGCAGGTTCTGGTGCTTTTAAATATCAAGGTAAAATGGTTGATGCACCCGTGCTAGCGGTTGCAAGACTGATTATATCAAGGGAGGATTAAATGGATGAAAATTCTTATGGAATTAAAAAAATAGGACCCCAGAGGTATAGAGAAGATCCAGGTAGGTATTTTGAAGATTTTAAAGTGGGAGATGTTTATGAGCATTGGCCTGGAAGAACGGTAAGTGAGGCTGATAACATCTGGTTTACAAATTTAACAATGAACACTCACCCAATTCACTTTGATGCAAATTATGCCTCTAAATCTGAGTTTGGAAAATATTTGGTTAATTCTGCTTTTACTCTAGCCCTTGTAACAGGGATGTGTGTTAGCGGCACTAGCCAAAAAGCAATAGCTAATTTGGGATGGGAAGAAATAAAAATACCTGCACCTGTGTTTATTGGTGATACATTATACTCTGAAACTGAAGTTTTAGACAAAAGAGAATCGAAATCAAGACCCACACAAGGTATTGTGAAGGTGAGACACATTGGTAAAAATCAAGACAAAATTATTGTAATGGATATGGTAAGATCTTTCCTGGTGGCCAAACGTGGACATAGTGTGGTTGACGAAATTATAAATGAAGCAGCTAATTAGAGTATAATACCATGGATTTACCTTTATCAGGAGTCAAAGTAATTGCTTTTGAACAATATGGAGCGGGTCCATTTGGAACTCAATATTTAGCTGATTTAGGAGCAGAGGTAATTAAAGTTGAACCAGCAGGTACAAGTGGTGATTATTTAAGAGCAATTGGTCCTTATTTTATCGATGGTGAAGATAGAAATTCTGCTTCCAGTGTTTTTTTTCAAGCTCTTAATAGAAATAAAAAGAGTATAACTTTAGATATATTGTCAGACGATGGAAAAAAAATTTTTCACAAATTAGTTGAGAATGCTGACGCAGTCGCGAACAATTTAAGAGGAGATGTTCCAGAAAAACTTGGAATTACTTATGATCAGCTTAAACAATATAATAAATCAATTGTTTCAGCACATTGTTCTGCATACGGAAGAGAGGGGCCAAGAAAAAATTGGCCAGGATATGATTATCTAATGCAAGCTGAAGCCGGTTATTTTTCACTCACTGGGGAACCTAATGGACCTCCAGCAAGATTTGGCCTGTCAATTGTAGATTATATGTCTGGACTGACAATGTCATTTGGACTTGTAAGTGCTATATTGTCTGCAAGGTCAACTGGTGTTGGAAGAGATGTAGATGTAAATTTATTTGATACAGCTATGTTTAATCAAAGCTATATGGCGGCTTGGACACTTAATACTGATTTTAAAAGTGAGAGATTAGATAGATCAGCTCATCCAATTTTAGTTCCTTGTCAATTGTATAAAACTAAAGATGGTTGGATTTACTTAATGTGTAACAAGGAAAGTTTTTGGCCTGTTCTATGTAAAAAACTAGGAAGGGAAGATCTTATTCAAAATTCAAAGTTTGCTGACTTTTCATCTAGGCAAAAACATAGAGATGAAATAACTAAAATTATTGATGAAGAATTAAATAAAAAAAATACTTCAGAATGGCTAGATGAATTTGGTGGTATTGTCCCCGCTGCCCCTATTTTAAATTTAAAAGAGTCTTTAGAAAATCCATTTTTAAAAGATAGAAAAAATATCCAAAAATTAAAAACAAAGAGGGGGATTGACATTAGTTTATTGAAAACACCTGTCCATGTCTCAGACAGCGATTTTCAAGATAAAACTGCTCCAGAGCTAGGTGAAGACACAGATAATGTCCTTAAAGAGATTGGTTTTACTGTTGAACAAATAAGCAGTTTTAGACATAAAGGCATAATTTGACTGAATTACATAACATATTAACTAATTTATAGGATTTATTACAATTAAAGGTTTACCTTAAAAGAATTACGTTATAGTTTGTGATTCTAAATATTTGGAGGAAATTTAATGAAATTAAATAAATTATCATTAGTTGGTGTAGCTGGTGCAGTTGCACTAACCTTCGCAGCTGGAACTAATTTAGCTTTAGCTGACGGACATAAAGTAAAACCTATCAAGATGCGTTGGGCTTCTGACCATTCAGGTCCGCCACATCCTGCAGCTATTGCAGAAATGCGTTTTGCTGAGGAAGTGGAAAGAAGAATTCCTGGAAGTAAGGTTCAAATTTATTGGGCGAAGTCTCTTTATAATGTTCCTAAAGGCACACAAGCTATGACAAAAGGTAACCTTGAGATGATGACTGGACAGTTTGGAAAGACTTCTAGTGTTGAGCCTTATGCAAATACTATTGTTGGCGCTGGAAAGTTAACTTCACCTGGTGCTATTCAAGGTCTTGATGGAACAAAGACATTTGCTGCAATCAAGAAAGTTATGAATGACAAGCATGGTATTACAATTTTTGGTTCAGGTCATTTGAGTATGTATATGGGTGCCGGTGCTGTAAAAAGTAGACTTTTAGTTCCTGGCGACTTTGCTGGTAAGAAAGTTAGAAGTATGGGACCTGCTGAAAATGCTTTATTAGGAGCATTAGGTGCAAACCCAACTACAATGGCTTTTGGTGATGTGCCACCTGCACTTCAAACAGGAGTTATTGATGGCTTGCTAACTAGTTTAGGTGGTTTTAACGCAACCAAAGAGCAAGCTCCGTATTTCACAGTTGCTGGTATTAACGGTATCGTAGGTGACTATTATTGGATTGGCGCATCTAACAAGTGGTGGGCTACATTAGATAAAAAGCAAAAGGCAGTTTTAACAGATATTATCATGAATGATTTTATCCCATACCAAAAGGCTATTAACTTTTGTAATGATAAAAGATTAGTTGATAAGTATAAAACTACAGACAAAAATGCCCCTGGTATTTATGTGATGAGTCCTAAAGAAGCTTCTGTTCTACAAGCTAAAGAAGGTGGCGCAACAAACAAATGGATCAAAACTAAAGTTGATGCTGCTGGTGGCAAATTAGTTGATCAGTTTACTGCTGAAGCTAAAGCCCTAGTTGCTGCTAACCCAATGGGTTCAAGTCAGTTAGAAAAAACTGACTGTTCAGCTTTCGCTGCAGACTTTGCTAAGTTTGGTAAAGGAACTGCCCTTTATAAAAAGAAAGCAAGAAAATAAATTATGAAAAAGGTCTGGCTTTATTGTCAGACCTTTTTTTTGATATAAGTCATGAACAATTTTTATAAAATTTCAAATAAAATTCAAAACTCAATAACTTCTATTTTAGGCAGATGTTCTGCTTTTTTAATGATAGCTGTTACCCTGTTTGCTTTAGCTGAAATTATTAGAAGATATGTTTTTGGTGTTGTTTTTGAGTGGGGTCAAGATGCTGTCATATATATGATGGTTTCTTCAGTCGCTTTTTACATTTGTGTTACACAAATAAATAGAAATCATCTAGTTATGAGTGCTGTTTTACAACTTTTAAATGCTAAGGGATTTCACAGGACGGTAGGCTTTTGCAAGATTTTTGTATCTTTTTTTGTATCTTTATTTTCAGGGTCATTAACTTTTACTGCATATTCAACAATTGAGTATTCTATCAAAATTGGGGAAAGAACTGAGAGTTTGTTTTTCTTCATGTGGCCTTTTTATTTTATATTAGCTTTAGGTATGGGTTTAATGTGTTTAGTTGCTTTTCTTCAACTTATAGAAGATATTCACAGCTACATTAAAGGTGACCATTTCACTGCCGAAGTTGAAGCCGCAACCGATGTTTAATTTTTTGTAGTTAAGGAATTTAATTATGTGGGCTCTTGGGGGATCTTTATTTACACTTTTATTTGCTGGAGCACCTATTGGAATAGCTTTAGCAGGGGCAACCGCTCTTCTAGTTTTATTTGATGATTTCTTAACTTACTCTACATTATTTGAAGCTTTTTTTAGTTTCTTAACAAAATATACCTTAGTAGCAATACCATTTTTTATTTTTGCTGGATTTTTAATGGAAAAAACTGGTTTGGTAGCCAGTTTATTTAAGTTTGCTGACGCATTAGTTGGTTGGGTGCCTGGCGGTTTTGCCTATGCAACTCTATTATCTGCAGTTCTATTTGGTGCTATTTCTGGTTCGTCTACAGCAATGGCTGCAGCAATGAGTGTCATAGCATATCCAGAACTTGTAAAAAGAGGTTATCCTAAGTGGATGGCGGCTGGTGTAATAGCATCGGCAGGAGGAATAGCACTTTTAATACCACCTAGTATCACATTAATATTATTTGGTGTGATCACCGAAATGTCTATTGTGGACCTTTTCTTTGCTGGTGTTATTCCTGGACTAATGCTGGCAATGAGTGACGCAGTAATTATTGTTAGTGTATCTTTATTTATTAAGTTACCTAGAGGTGAATTTGATTTATGTGAAGTTTGGCTTTCATTTAAAGAAGCATTACCAGCTTTGCTTATGCCAGTAATTATTCTTGGTGGATTATATGGTGGTTTATTTACCCCAACCGAAGCTGGTGCTGCAGCTGCTAGTTATGCACTATTTTATGGATTAATTTTCAAAAGGAAAACTTTTTCAAAAGAACTCATGCCTACAACGATTAGGACAATGAACCTTACAGCAGTTGTGTTTTTCTTATTAGGTTGTGTGGGTATCTTCCAATTTTATTTAGCCAATATGGGTTGGCCTCAAATGATAGCAGAGTGGGCAGGTGAATTAGGTTTAAGTAGAATTGGTTTTCTCTTTGCATTAATGGGATCTTTATTATTCTTATCAATGTTCTTAACTGGTGTTGCAATACTAGTTCTAACAGTTCCTATATATTTTCCTGTTGCGTTGGCACTTGGCGTGGATCCTATTCATTTAGGAATTTTAACAGCACTATGTATAGAAATAGGAAGTGTTATCCCACCTGTTGGTTTAAACTTATTTGCTGTTAGTGGAGTAACTGGTTTGCCGGTTACCACAGTTATTAAGGGATCATTTCCTTTCTGTATATCTGATACAGTTGTATTAATTATAGTACTTCTATTCCCAGCTTTAGCACTCACACTTCCAGAACTATTAGTAGTTTCTCATTTTAATTAAAGTTCTAACAAGGTTTTTGCATAATTTAGAAGTTGATCGTCATTTCCAAATCTGGCAACCAGTTGGCAGCCAATTGGTAAACCCTGTTTTCCCTTAAATAAGGGTAAGGTTATACATGGATTTCCATTTAGAGACCACGTTGTATTAAATATTGGTGAACCTGTGTACTCTAATCCTTTTAATGCTTCGCCAGGTGCACTAGGTGTAATTATTAAATCAGTTCCGTCAAATACAGCGTCAATTTTATGTTTTAAAATTGACAAGTCTTTTAGAGCTAACTGATAATTTTTATTAGTTATTTGATATCCGTCATTAAGCCTACCATTTCTCAATTGATCACTTAATTGGTCATAATAATTAAATCTTTCATGAGATATTGATCTTTTAAATTCATATCCACTTACATCTAAATGAAGTGCATCAGATTTTGAAATAAGTTTATCAATTTCTAAATCAATTACATTTAATTTATCTGAACGGAGCGAGCTAAGAAAATACTCAAAAGATTCTTTTGTAGAATCGTCAGTTTTGTCCCAGTGTGGTGTTCTAACAAATCCAATTTTAATTTTGCTTAAATCCATTTTTTTTATTGAGACTAATTCTTCTTCGAGAAGGATTGATCGAAAAAGTGCAATATCTTCTACTGACCTAGACATCAATCCTAAAGTGTCAATTGATGGAGAATTTGGTAAAATGCCTGATTTGTCAAAATCACCATAAGATGGTTTATATCCAATAACCCCACAGTAAGCGGCAGGTCTTATTACCGACCCAGTTGTTTGAGTGCCAAAACAAACTGGTGCCATCATAGATGCTACAGCGGCAGCTGACCCAGAACTTGAGCCGCCAGGTGTAAAATCTTTATTATGTGGGTTTGTTGTTAGTCCAGGAGCTCTATGTCCTAATTCAGTAGATACAGTTTTGCCAATAAAAATACATCCTGATTGTTTTGCAACAGCTACCGAAGCAGCGTCTCTCATAGGAACATTATTTTGATAAAAACTAGTTCCAAATCTAGTGGGTATATTGCTTGCATCAATTATATCTTTAATTCCGAATGGAATTCCAAGCAGTGATTTATTATTTGCATTATCAAGCTGCTTAGCTTTTTCTAGAGCTCTATCTTCATCCAAGTATACCCAAGCTTTTACAAGATCTTCTTTTTTACGAATTCTTTCGAAGCAACTTTGTACCCATTCATACCTTGATAACTTACTCTTCCCAATCAGTTTAATTGCATCAGTTGCAGTTAATTCAAAAGGATTTGTCATGGTGTTTTCTCATATGATTTTAATAATGATATCTTAATGATTATTTTTTAGTTTTGTAAAATTAAATTTTAGTTTAACCTTTTCAATATATTTTGGGGAGTAATAAATGGAAAATATGACCGAAAAGTTCGCTGAATTTTGTGCCGAAATTAGATACGAAAATTTATCTCCAGACGTTATAAAAAGAACAAAATTGTTAATTCTTGATACTGTTGGAATAATAATTCGAGCAAGACATGATGCAGAATCAACTGCTAGTTTAGTAGCAGCAATCGATAGATTAGAAATGAGTAATGGAAGTTGCCAAGTATTCTCAGATAAAAATAGCTACTCTCCAAGTGCAGCCGCTCTTCTAAATGGAACACTAGCTCATTCTCTTGACTTTGATGACACTCATGCAGAAGCCTCTTTACATTCCAGTGCCCCAATACTTTCCGCTGCTTTGGCTGCAGCACAAATGAATAAATCATCAGGACAAGAGTTAATTACAGCATGTGTGGCTGGCTATGAAATACAAATAAGACTTGGATTAGCTGGAGGCTCGTCAGCACATTATAAAAAAGGATTTCATCCAACTGCTACATGTGGTGTGTTTGGTGCCGTAGCTTCAGCTGGCTATCTTATGGGCTTGACCAAAGATCAGTTTGTTTCTGCATTTGGAATAGCCCTAAGTCAATCAGCTGGATCTATGCAATTTTTAACAGATGGTGCTTGGACAAAAAGATCTCATGTAGGACAAGCAGCACAGAATGGTCTAAATTGTGCGACAATGGCTGCGGAAGGGTTTAAAGGTCCTACTCAAGCATTCGAGGGTCAGTGGGGTTATTTACATGCATACGCTTCAGGAGGAAACACAAAAAAAGCATTGGATGGTTTAGGTAGCAAATTTGAAACACTAAACTTAGGAGTAAAACCTTATCCATCTTGCAGATATAGTCATGCAGCAATTGATGGGATAATAGATCTAAAAAAAGAATTGGATTTCTCTATTGATGATTTGGATGATATTGATATTGGTCTGTCCGAAACAGCACTGAACATTATTGGATATCCTTTAGAGGATAAACAAAATCCAAAAAGTATTGTTGATGGGCAATTTTCAATGCCTTTTTGTGCAGCCGTTGCGGCCAAAAGTGGTGGATTAAAGTGGGACGATTATAAAGATCATTTAAACAATAATGAAACACTCGCATTATGTAACAAAATAAGAGTAAATCCGGATAAAGATGCTGAGAAGTGCTGTCCAGAATTTATGAGTGCAAAGGTAAAAATGGTGGTAAAAGGAAAGACTTATGAAAAGTTTGTAAAGATTCCAAAAGGAGAACCAGAAAACTTTATGAAAGACGAAGAATTTATATCAAAGTTTAAAGGTTTAACAGAACCATATTTATCAAATGAAAGAGTTAACCAGTTGACAGATTTGATGCTTAAAATTGATCAAGCAAATAATGTCAATTCAATATTTGAGTATAGTCAGATAGATCTATAATCATTAATTTAGGAGATATTAATGAATGAACATAAAATAATTGAAGTCGAAAATGAAAAATCAGACTCTGAAGATAATTTAATAATAGAATCTGTAAATAAATTCTTAGAAAAAGATGTAAAGCCTTATGTAAAAGAATTTGAGTCACAAGATAAATATCCACAAGATATAGCTGATAAAATGGCAGATTTAGGTCTCTTTGGTGCTACAATTTCTCCTGAGTATGGTGGTTTAGGTTTGTCAGCAGTTACTTACTCAAAAATTGTAGAAAATGTGTCAGCCGTGTGGATGTCAGTTTCTGGTATCTTTAACTCTCATCTTATAATGTGTGCTTCTGTAGAAAGATTTGGCACTGAAGAGATGAAAAGATATTATCTTCCTAAGTTTGCAACTGGAGAGATAAGAGGTGGTATCGCACTTACGGAACCAGATTGTGGTACTGATCTTCAATCGATAAAAACCAAAGCAAAAAAAGTTGGGAATGAATATATTATTGATGGTACAAAAACATGGATTACAAACTCAGTTCAAGGAACTATTTTAGCTGTTTTAGTAAAAACGAATACTGAAATTCAACCAGCGCACAAAGGCATGAGTTTAATTCTTGTTGAAAAGAAAGATGGATTTGTATCAAGAAAACTCAAAAAATTAGGTTATAGGGGAATTGATACAGGAGAAGTTCAGCTTGAAAATGTAAAAGTTCCAACTTCTAATTTGATTGGTGAAATAGAAGGCAAAGGGCTAAAACAAATTCTGGCGGGTCTTGAATTGGGAAGAATTAATGTAGCTGCACGTGGTGTTGGTGTGGCTAGGGCCTCTCTCGAAGATTCAATAGAATATTCAAAAATAAGGAAGACATTTGGAAAACCAATTAGTGAACACCAAGCAATTCAAATTAAATTAGCTGAGATGGCAACGAAACTTGAAGCCTCTAGGTTATTAACTGAACAAGCTGCAAAGGCATATGATTCTGGTAATAGATCAGATTTACAAGCTGGAATGGCAAAGCTTTTTGCTACTGAAACAGCATTGTTTAACTCTACAGAAGCGATGAGGATTCACGGTGGATTTGGGTATTCACCGGAGTATAACATTGAGAGATATTATAGGGATGCTCCTTTGTTGGCTATTGGTGAGGGAACAAATGAGCTGCAGAAATTGATAATAGCTAAGCAACTTGTGTCAGAAGATTAAAATATCTAAGATAAAAATATTCCAAAGCTAAAGAAAAGCACTCCTATTGCTAGTCCAAAAATTGGTTTCCTTGGGAAAAATAAAAATATAATTATACCAATTAAAAAAGGTACTATTCTTTCAATCAACTCAGTTTCGGCCAACGCTCCTGTTGGGAAAATTATAATTCTAGTCATTAAAGCTGTCGTCATAGCAAATGCAATAGCATTGATCCATTTTGCAAAAAAACTATCTTTTTGGATTTTACTAGATAAAACTACTCCTAAAAATCTCCAAACAAAAATACCTGAACTAGCGACTAAAAGCATTATCCAAGGCATTATTTCAGGTATAATTATTGAATTCTCATACATTAATTTTATCCTTATTCAAAAGATAACTGACCATCAAGCCAACAGAACCGCCAACTAATCCCGCAACAATCAAACTCCAATCACCAATATATGGAAATAAAAGGGGCCCGATAATCCCTCCAGTAACAACTGCTAATCTGTAATAAATTTCAATAGCTCTTAGCATTAAGATGGTTAAATATAATGGCATTATAAATACGGGAATAGAAACAATATCATTAGGTAAAAAATCATATAATTTGTAACCAATAATTGTTGTAGTTGAATTAAATATTACCAATGCCAAACTAAGACCCTGAAAAAATTTAAATAAATCTTTTTCGTCTATTTCATTTTTTACTTTGGTTAATTCAGCCCAACCAGTGGGACTAATGAGGTGAGCCCAAAATAATTTTGTAATAAAAGATAATTTATGTTTGTGAATATTCATTAATGTAAGGCCAGATAAGACCAAAAAAAATTGTCTCATGTTAGCCAATAAAACAGTAGTAAATAGCAAGAAGATTGGTGTGCCTATTGAAAAAAGAGACACAAAAATAACCATACCAGGCATGCTCCATAAAATTAAAACTGAACCTAAACATAGATATAGATCTAGTCCAGCTTCAGCAGCAAAAACACCATATCCAAACATTGCTGAGCTCATTCCTATGCCAGGGAAACCAAAGCCAGTAAAAATACCTTTTTTAAAAGGGCTATATTTTCTTTTCATAGACAAATTTTTCTTATTTAAACTTTTGCAACTAGATCAATCTCAACTGAAGCACCTACAGCAAGTCCAGTTACACCAATACATGTTCTAGCAGGAAGTTTGTCTTCATTGAAATAGGATTTATAAATTTTATTGACTTTGTCGAAGTCTTGGAAGTTAACTAGATACACTCTTACGAAAGTTACTCTCTCGAGTGAAGAGCCACAATTATCTAAAACACTAATTAGATTTTTCATAACTTGATGTGTTTGTTTTTCAACATCATTACTCACTAGTACGTCAGGATTTTCTGGCAATGTTGGCATTTGTCCAGTAATAAAAATAAATTCACCAGCTTTAACAGCATGACTAAAGGGGCCAACTCTTTTAGGTCCATTTTCAAATACTAAATGTTCTATGTCCAATCGATTACTCCAATAAAGATTAATGTTGTCAAAAAGGTTAATTCAAATAAACTTTGCATTAACAGGGGGAATTTTCAATGAGATTTACAAACAAAACTGTTTTTATTACTGGAGCTGCAGGTGGGATTGGTCGTCAAACTGGACTTAGTTTTGCTAAAGAGGGTGCTAATGTAGCTGTTTCAGATTTAGATTTTGATATGGCAAGTAGAGTAGCTAAAGAAATAAAATCTGCTGGTGGTAACGCCGAGCCATTTAAATTAGATGTGACAAATCAAAATGAGACTATTGAAAATATGAAAAATGCATATGAACATTTTGGAAGCTTAGATATTGCATTTTGTAATGCCGGAATAAGGGAGATTGTGTCTCCGTTAGAATTGTCTATTGAAGAATGGAGAAAGGTTATTGATATAAATGTTACTGGGGTTTTTATAACTGCACAAACATTTGCAAAGCACTGCATCGAAAAAAAAATAAAGGGTAATATTGTAATTACTTCTTCGACTTTAAGCGTAACTTCTGCGCCTAATAGGTGCGCTTATACTGCCTCCAAACATGCTACTGCTGGAATAACTAAGCAATTAGCTGTAGATCTAGCAAAGTATGAAATTAGAGTAAATGCTATTGGACCAGGTGTTATTAGAACTCCATTAACAGAAAGATATTTTCAAGATGAAGAAGCTTCTCAAAAAGTTAGGAACTTGCACGCCATGAAACGTTGGGGAGAACCTAATGAAATTTCTAGTGCAGTTTTATATCTTGCAAGTGACGAAGCAAGTTTTTGTACTGGGACAAATTTAATCGTAGATGGAGGATGGACAGCAGGAAAAGACTGGTAGTTAACTAATTTTATTTAAGACTGGATGAAGGTATTTTAAAAATTCTTTTGGATTTTCACTCATTGGAAAATGGCCTACATTTTTCATTTTGATCATTTCGATACCAATAGTGTCAGCTAGAGATTTTGTTTCCTCTGGCGTTGCTGAGTAATCATATTCCCCAGTTAATAAATAAATTGGACATTTTGAAATATCAATTTTTTTAATTTCATTGCCAATATTTCCGTCGAACTTATAAAAAAATAAATCTCCCTTAAAAATTCCAGGTCCACCTTGCATATAATGCCACATCGTTTCAAACTTATCACTTTCAGGACTTGTTGGTGCCATTAAGCCATATGCAATCCCTCCGCAAACTTCTCCTCCATGTACATCTTGTCTATGTAACCAACTGATATCGTAATAAGGATCCAGATGACCAGCACTTTGAAGTCCAATTAATGCTCTAAATTTATCTGGAAAATTTATTGCTAAATGAAGAATAATTCTTCCGCCTATAGAACAGCCCATTATAACTGGCTTTACTAATTCCAAACCATTTATAAAGCTCATAATTTGAGAAATATAAAAGTCAGTTGATAGTTTGTAATTTCCAACTTTAGCATTTTCGGGTGGCGAAGATTTTCCATGCCATGGCATATCAAATACAATAACCCTAAACTTTTCTAATATTTTTTTATCATTCAAAAGAGCTCTATATTGTCTTCCATCAGATCCCGCAGTATGTAGGCAAACTAAAGGAATTCCCTGACCGGCTTCTTCCCAATATATCCTATAGTCAATACCATCAATTTTAAATTTTCCATATTGACCAGAAATAGGTTCTTTTTCAATTTTCATTTTTACTCTCCACTGGTCTTAGAGAAGCTAGAAGTAATTTAAAGTATAGTAAGTGAGACATTAAAGGATGGAGATCTCCTTCAAATTTCAAAACTTTTCTTCGAAGCATTGCAATAATATCATGAGACCCCGGTTCAGGAGTATGTTGTAAAAATTTTATCCACTCGTTCTTAGGCGCAGTTAATTTAAAGACATAGCTTGGCATTACAAAAGGTCCTTCTTCTACATTTTTTACAACGCCTTTTTCAATATTTACTAAATACTCGTTCTCTTTGGTACTAATCATAAAACTTGTGTTTAGATATTGAGCCATAATAGAAAGTTGGCTTCGTTTTTCATTGTCATCGATTAAAGATTTAAACATAAAATTCTCATAATAATTTCTGTAAAGTTTTACATAAAATTAAATTATTACCAATTAGATTTTTAATTTGATATGTTAATTAAAAGTAAGATTGGAGGGTCTTGTGAACGGAGCAGAAAGTTTAGTTGGTACTTTATTAGAAGGTAATGTTGATGTCTGTTTTACTAATCCTGGAACATCAGAAATGCATTTTGTTGCAGCTTTAGATAAATATCAAAATATGCGAAGCGTTTTATGTCTTTTTGAGGGATGTGCTACTGGTGCTGCTGACGGTTACTTTAGAATGAGAAGGTCGCCAGCTTCAACTTTACTACATTTAGGTCCTGGATTAGCAAATGGCCTTGCAAACCTGCATAATGCAAAAAAAGCTAACTCAGGAATTGTTAATATAGTAGGCGAGCACGCTCTTGATCATATAAAATTAAATGCTCCTTTAACTTCTGATATTGAAGGCATAGCAAGGCCAGTTTCCCATTGGGTAAAAACAAGTAAATCTTCAAAAGATATTGCGAAGGATGGTGCTGAAGCTATTAGACATGCAAATGTAAAACCTGGGAAAATTGCAACTTTAATCTTACCTGGTGATACCGCATGGAATGAAGGCAATAAAATTGAGTCGATTGAGTTAAATATGAAATCTAAGATAGTTTCTTCTAAAATAATAGACGAAGCAATTTTATTACTTCAAGATGCAAAGAATCCTCTAATTCTTGTTGGCGGTGAGGCTTTAGAAGAAAACAACCTTATTAAATTGGCAAAAATAGCGGACAAAATAGGCTGTCCAATTAAAACTGATTGGTTTAATGCTCGTTTAGATAAAGGTGCGGGAAGAATAAATTCAGTAAGAATACCGTACGTCGTTGATAAAGCAGTTGAAGTTCTTAAAGACTTTGACACCATTATAATAATAGGAGCTAGACGACCAGTCGCTTTTTTTGCATATCCAAATAAGCCTGGAGTTTTAACACAAGATACTACTAAATTCTTTGAATTAGCTTCTATATCAGATGATATAACTACAGTTATTGAAGAGTTATCAGATAAGATTGGAATATCAAATAACACTCCAAGTACTATTTCAAAATTTGATATGCCGGATATTCCTAAAGGTCCAATTAACCCAATGTCATTGGGAATGGTATTAGGTGCTTTAATCCCAGAAAATGCTATCATAGTTGATGAATCTGTAACTACTGGAAGAGAATTCTTTTATCAAACCTCAGGATCACACCCACATACATGGTTAAATAATTGTGGAGGGTCTATAGGATTTGGTATGCCTGTAGCGATTGGTGCGGCAATATCATCTCCTGATCAAAAAGTTATTTCTTTAGAAGGTGATGGAAGCGCTATGTATACTGTCCAATCTTTATGGACTATGGCAAGAGAAAATTTAGATATAGTTATATTAATTTTTGCAAACCAAAGTTACAAGATCCTTCAAGGAGAATTAACAAATGTAGGTGTTGATAACCCAGGAAAATCAGCAATGGAAATGTTGTCTTTAAAAGATCCAGCATTAGATTGGGTCTCTATATCAAAGGGCATGGGAGTTGACGCTGTTAAAGTTGATAATATTGAAGATTTAGTAAAATATTTTAAACATGGACTTAAAGAAAAAGGTCCATTTCTAATTGAAGTTTTGATTTAAATATTTTTAATGTAATAAATTTGAAATAATCATTATTTACAAAGACAAAGTTTTGAGAATTCATCTGGTTTGAATTGATGAGATTAAGTTAGATTTTACTAAATGAAACTCAAAACTTTTAGCTTTCATATTCTATTTTTATAAAAATAACTCTTTGCTTCTGTAATTAGAATAGATTTGTTAAACTAATCTTATAGAGTAAAGGTATTTTATTATAGAAACTTTCATCATTTTTGCGGTTTTATTTGCTGCTTTTCTACACGCTACTTGGAATTTTGTTTTAAAGGGATCTGAAGATAAATTCTTAAGTATGACTTCAGTGGTTCTAGGTCATATTCCATTTGCTATAATTGGTATTTTATTTTTTGGATTGCCTAACATAGATGGTTTGAAATTCATATTAGCTAGCTCTTTATTACATTTTTTTTATCAAGTTTTCCTTCTAAATGCATATAGATATGGAGAATTGTCAGAGATTTATCCTATAGCAAGAGGTTTGTCTCCATTAATTATATTAATAGTAAGTTTTTTGTTTTTTTATGAAGAAATTTCAAAACAAGAAATCTTTGCTATTTTTTTGATTTCATTTTCTTTGATAATTTATGGGTTAAAACAATTTCTACTTAAACAATCTGAGGTTAAAGGCTTTGTTTTGGCTATTATTACAGGGTTTTTTATTGCTAGCTATTCTCTTGTAGATGGATACGGTGCAAGAGTTACACAAAATCCTGTAGGATTTTATAGTGTAACGACTATAATCAATGGATTTATCTTTTATGTTTTTGCGCGTTGGAAAGAAAAAGAAATTTTGAAAAGAATAATTCTTTTTGGGAAAATGTATTTTTTTATAGGTGGCACGGCATCTTATGTGGCTTATGGTATAGTTGTTTGGGCATGTTTATATTTACCTATTGCTGTGGTCTCATCTTTGAGAGAAACATCTATCCTATTTGCTGTTTTATTGGGATTAATTTTCTTAAAAGAGAAGATAAATATAACTAAAAGTTTATTAATATTAGGTTTATTTTTTGGTGTAATAATTTTAAGGCTGAACTGATTTTTTTACAAAGAAATGACTAAATTAATTTTGAAATACATGATATTAAAAATTTTATAAAATGACATTCTTCAAGGTTTAATCATTGGATATATCAACTAACTCAAACGAAGTTGCCCTAATAGTAAGCTTTGCTTTTTTTGTTGCAGGTGTTGTTAAAGGGGTAATTGGCATTGGTCTTCCAACAACAGCAATTACAATTATGACTTTTTTTGTCTCACCATTAATGGCATTAGGACTTAATTTAATACCAATGACCGTTGCAAACATGTGGCAGTTGAGTAAGGCAGATAATCCCAGAGAATTAGTGAAAAACTATAAATATTTCGCTACGTCGTTAGTAGTTTGTATCTTAATTACTTCTTTTTATGCAAATCAAATTGGAGACGATGTAGTTCGTCTCATTTTTGCGGTTGCAGTTCTTTTATTTGTTTGTCTCCAAGTTTTTGGTTTTAATTTTAAAATGAAACCTAATCATGACAATTTTTGGCAAGGTGGTCTTGGGGCCTTAGGTGGTTTAGTTGGAGGTGCAGCGTCAATATGGGCAGTTCCAGTAACTATGTATTTATTAATGAAAAATGTAAAACCTAAACAATTTGTTGATGTTAGTGGTTTTTTAATTACCATTGGGTGTATACCTGTATCAATTGGATATATAGCAACAGGTGTTTTTCAGCCTAATATGTTTATTTATGGAGCTCTTGGGTCAGTGGTTGCTGTAATAGGGTTTCAAATAGGAGAAAAGCTTAGAAATAAAGTAAATGCTAAAACATTTAAAAATTTGTTGCTCATTTTTTTTAGTATATCAGCTATAAACATGATCATACGATCATTGTTTGAGTATAATATTTTAAATTAAATTATCTTAATCTCTACTTCTGAGAGATCCTCAATTTTATATATAATGTGATCACCTTTATTAGGAGCACGAGTTTTAATCACGCTTCCAGTAATTATAACACTATCTTTTGGGATAGTTTTTCCCAACGAAGTTAATAGGTTCGAAACCCAAGATAACGACTCAAGCGGGTTAGCGTCCTTTATCATTGCATCTTGGGGAATTTCATCATTCCAAAGTAATTGTGATCTAATAATATCTAGGTTTAATTTTTCCCAATTTGGAAGTTCTTTGCCCATAACTATACCAGCACACCAAGCATTATCTGTTATCATTGATAGTGGATTTATATTAGAATAATCTGCATTTCGATCTATAATTAATTCAAAAGCTGGTGACAGTGATTTTATAAATTTTCTAATATTATTTTTATTAAATGGTCCCATTTCAGGTTTCAAATCATCTGATAATGTTACAGCTATTTCGAATTCCAACCCTAATCCATGAAAGTTTTCTAATTCAAAGGTTGAAGGACTTGAATTGATTTCATTTGCAAAAATACCACCAGCAATAGGATGGTCTATCCCACAAAGCTCTTGTTGAACTTTAGAAGCAAGAGCAATTTTAAAACCTCCCAATTTACCTCTACCAGAATTTTTTTGAAATATTTGTTGTATTTCATAGGCCTCTTCGAAATTTTCAGGCATTAATGTTTCTGGTAAGTTTTCATAGTTTTGTTTTGAATTATGTTGATCTAACATAAATTGTGCAATTTTTTCTAATCTATCCATACTTCATCCTTCAAAAACCATTAAGTTAAATATCTTATTAAAAATTTCTATTATTACAAACTTTTGTTTGATATTCTAACAAGAATAAAATCAGTTTTTGTTGGGAATTATTTTGTTAGACAACCAAATAATTAATATTAGAAGTGAAGCCGATAACTGGCTTCATAGTTTTAATGAAGCTGTTTCACAGAAAAAAAACAAGCATGAATCTATAAAAATTCTTTCCAATCTGTTTTTTCAAGATAGTCATTGGAGAGACATTTTAGCCCTTACATGGAAGATACAAACTGTGTCGGGAAAATCGAAAGTAATCGAAAATCTTTACAACAAAATAATTGAAGTTTCTGCCAAGAGTTTCGAAATTGACCAGCAAAGAACACTTCCTAGAGAAGTCATAAGAGCTGGAAAAAATGTTATTGAAGTTATTTTAAGATTCAAAACAAAGTTTGGAAATTGTGAGGGAGTAGTTCGTTTATTTGAAGATCAAGAAAGAAAGGGTTATTTTAAAGCGTGGAGTTTCTTGACTGCCTTAAGTGATCTAAGTTCTGCTGACAAAAAAAACAATGAACAATATCAAAATATACTAGAAGGACCTAATTGGTTAGATAAAAGAAATGAAGATAGGCTTTATAAAAATAGGGAACCAGAAGTGATTGTTGTTGGAAGTGGCCAGGCTGGTCTTTCAATTGCAGCAAGGCTCAAACAACAAAATATAGATACACTTATTGTAGATAAAAATGAAAGAATAGGAGATAACTGGAGAAATAGATATCATTCTTTAAAATTGCATAATCAGACACATGTCAATCATTTACCATATATGCCTTTTCCTTCTACTTGGCCAACATATATTCCGAAAGATAAGTTGGCAGGGTGGTTTGAGTATTATGTTGAAAGTATGGAATTAAATGCATGGACTAATACAAAATTTATTGGGGCGGAATATGACGAAAATAAAAAGCACTGGAAAGTAAAACTCAAATTATCTGATGGCACTATTAAGATCATGAAGCCACAGCATATAGTGATGGCTGTTGGTGTAAGCTCAGTTCCAAATCGTATTAAAATACCTGGTATAAGTGATTATAAAGGTAATGTTATTCATTCAGCAGATTATGATAATGGTAAAAAATACAACAGAAAAAATGTTTTAGTATATGGAACTGGAACAAGCGCACATGATGTCGCACAAGATCTTTATGTCCATGGTGCAAACGTAAAAATAGTACAGCGATCGCCATCTATGGTAATCAATGTCGAACCTAGCGCACAGTTACCTTACCAATTATATAGTGAAGGTCCAAATACTGAAGATTGTGATTTAATTACTATTTCAACGCCTCTACAAGTGCTAAAAAAGACACATCAATTATTTACAGAAAAAACAAAAAAAATCGATAAACCTCTTTTAGATAAACTTAAAAAAGTTGGTTTTAAGTTAGAGTTTGGAGAAGAAAATTCTGGGTGGCAGTTCAAATATTTAACGAGGGGTGGTGGTTATTATTTCAATGTTGGAGCATCAGACTTAATCGCAGAAGGTAAGATTAAAGTTATACAGTTTTCAGATATTGAAAAATTTATATCATCTGGAATTGAAACAAAATCTGGAGAAAAATTCAATATAGATATGATGGTCACCGCTACTGGATATAAAGGTCAAGAATATGTTGTAGAAGAATTATTTGGTAAATCAGTTGTTGACAAAATTGGTCCAATTTGGGGATTTGATGACGAAAGGCAAGAGTTAAGAAATATGTGGATGCAAACCAAACAGCCAGGTCTTTGGTTTCATGCAGGAAGTTTAGCTCAGTGTAGAATTTTTTCGAAGTTCTTAGCTTTACAAATAAAAGCAATCCAGAATGGAATTATCTCTTAAGAATTATAAATACTAAGGTCTAATTTTAGCACCAGATAATTTTTCAAAGGTAAGAGCAACATTGCTCATATCTGCGTCTTCGCCAAATTCATCGATAGTGTTTTGTAGAAGCTCTTGAGATAACTTACCCAGAGGAATTTCAACTTGATTTAGATTAGCTATTTTAGTTGCTACTCCAGCATCTTTTTTCATTAAGCCTGCACTAAAACCCTGTATCATTTTACCAGAAAGAATATTATCAGGCAGGGTAATTTCAGTAGCATAGTTTCTACCAGAGCTTTTTTGAATAATTTCAACTGCTTTTTTAGGATCTACACCATCCTTAACAAGTAGTGAGATGATTTCAAAAGTTGCCATCCTACAAATCAAATTAAGTAAGTTGTTGCCAGCTTTAATTGAGTGTCCAGAACCAATTTTCCCAGCATAAAAAATATTTGAACTTATATCATCCATGATTGGTTTTATTTCTGCGAATTGACTTTCTGTCCCGCCTACCATTACGGCTATATTTCCTTGATGAGCTCCTTTTGGGCCTCCACTTACAGGAGCATCTATAAAATTGATTTCTTTTTCTTCAAGTGAGTTAGATATTTTTCTCGTAATTTCTGGTTCCCCGGTAGTCATATCAATTATATAAGCACCTCTTTTGGCAGAAACAGTTAATCCATTATCTCCATTAACAACTGCCTCTACTATTTTACTCGTAGGTAAACATAAAAATATATATTTTACATTAGATGCTACCTCAGAAGGTGATGAACAAGCTACAGCACCTTTATTAGTGAAATATTGAAGATTATTTTTATTCAAATCAAAAGCATAAAGCTGATAATTTTTAATTAACCTATCAGCCAACGGCCTTCCCATATTACCTAGGCCAATAAACCCAATTTTATCCATTAAAAATTCTCCAGAAGATTATATTCACCAATCTAGGAAAAAGTACCATGAATATTTTTTTTAAAACAATCACGGCTACTGATTGTTTCGAACCAAGCTTTTAAGTTTGAAAGATTAGGACGTTCAATTGGCAAAGAAAGATATCTATATGAAGCAGCCCCCATTATAATATCTGACATACCAAATTTATTATTTAAAATATAATCACGTTCTTCTAAAAATTTATCAAAAATTTCAAATTTTTTATTTAATAAAATAATATTTTTATCAATCAGTTCTTGATCACGATCCTCTGGTGGATTTCTTACTAATCCCCAAAATATTGGTGTCATGTTTAATTGTAAATCAGTTGTTTGAAATTCCATCCATGACTCAGCAATTGCAATATCTTCATCTTTAGAAATTTCATAGACGTCTGTATATTTTCTATATAAGTATCTCACAATAGCGTTTGATTGCTTAATTATAGATCCTTTATGATCTAAAGTTGGGACGATAAGTTGAGGATTTATTTTTTCATAATTTTCTACGTCAACTTTTCCAAACTTTCCATGCTCGTCATGCCATTTAAATTCAAGATTTAATTCACAAAGAGCCCATGAAACCTTTTGCACATTTATAGAGTTTCTTCTTCCATATAATTGTATCAAAACTTATCCTCTTTACTTCATTACAGAAAGAGGAGTTGAACTCAGGTTATGTACTAAAATAGAGTTTCTATCTACATATTTAGCAACAGTTGGGGCTATGTTTTCAATCCATTCCTTACTTTCATAAACTGCTTTATAAAGTCTAACTTTTTCTTCCTGATTTTCAAACCTTCTTATCCAAACATAGGTATTACCCTTTGTTTCAGAATTCATTACACGTTCACCATTTTCCAAAGCAAATTGATCAGAGCTATCCATAACAAAACTACCATGTATAACCATGCCTTTTTCAACCTGAAAGGGCATTATAGTTTTCTCCATAAATGAAACCCATTCATTCATTTTTCCAGGAGCAATTTGATAAATTCTCAATTCAAAAAAAGCACTCATTACAACACCTCATAAAGTAAATAAAATTAAACATTATATAATTAAATTTAAATATTCAAATTTTCATTTATATTATCAACATGAGTTTTTAGGGAGAATTGAATGAATTATTCAAAGGGATGTTTTATTGGAAGAATATGGGACAATTCAAAAGATGGCCCATGTTTAATTAAAATAAAAGATGGGGATGTGTATGACATAACATCAAAAGAGATTCCTACTGTAAGAGATTTGCTCGAATTAGAAGATATAAAAAATTATTTAAGTAACGTTCAAGGGATAAAATTACCTTCACTTGAAGAATTATTTGTATCAAGTCTTAGGAAAGAATCAGAATATTACCTGCTTGCTCCATGTGATTTTCAAGCAATTAAAGCATGCGGTGTTACATTTGCTAAATCAATGGTTGAGAGAGTAATTGAAGAAAGAGCAGCAGGTGATCCAAAGAAAGCTGAGAGTCTAAGAAATCACATTGGTGGATTGATTGGTGATAGTCTGCAAAACATCATTCCTGGGTCTGAAAAAGCTCTTGAAGTTAAAAGTGCACTTATTAAAGAAGGTTTATGGTCACAATACTTAGAAGTTGGAATAGGAAAAGATGCTGAAGTTTTCACTAAGGCTCAAACTTTATCAGCAGTTGGCTATGGTGCAGAAGTTGGTCTAAATCCTATTTCAAATTGGAACAATCCCGAGCCAGAAATTGTTTTAGCAGTTAATAGCAAAGGAATAATCAAAGGTGCCACTCTTGGTAATGATGTAAATTTAAGAGATGTTGAGGGGCGTTCGGCCCTTCTTTTGGGCAAGGCTAAAGACAATAATGCTTCATGTTCAATTGGTCCCTTTATAAGAATTTTTGATGAAACCTATTCAATAGATGATATGAAATCAGCTCACATAACTTTAAAAGTTGAGGGCGAAGAAGGGTATATTTTAAATGGATCAAGTTCTATGTCTGAAATAAGTAGAGATCCAGAAGATTTAGTAAATCAAACTATTGGAAGACACCACCAATATCCAGACGGTTTTATGTTATTTTTGGGAACATTATTTGCTCCAACTGAGGATAGAGATGTTAAGGGTGAAGGCTTTACCCACAAAATCGGAGATAAGGTAACTATTTCAGAGCCTCATTTAGGAGAACTTATTAATTTTGTGAATTTGTCCACAGCTTGTCCACAATGGGATTTTGGCATCGCATCTATGATTAAAAATTTAAGTCAAAGAGGCCTTTTGTAAAATTAAGGAATTTATTATGAGTGAATCATTAAAAGGATCCTTAGAGGGCATAAAAGTAATAGACTTTTCAACTCTTTTGCCTGGACCACTTGCTAGTTTGTTTTTAGTAGAAACAGGTGCAGAGGTAATAAAAATAGAAAAACCTGATGTAGGTGATGAGATTAGGTTGTCTGATCCCAAATGGGGTGATCAAAGTGCCTCTTTTTCACTACTTAATAGAGGTAAAAAGAGTCTGTCTTTGGATTTAAAAGATCCTAGTGATTTAAAAATCTTGAAACCCATTCTTAAAGAAGCTGACATTATAATTGAACAATTCAGACCGGGTGTAATGAAAAGACTTGGATTAGATTATGAAAATATAAAGAAAATTAATAAGAATATAATTTATGTTTCTATAACTGGGTATGGTCAAGATGGTCCTAAAAGTATGGTTGCAGGTCATGATCTAAACTATATTGGTAACACAGGCTTGTTAAGCGTAAGTATGGGTAATAGCGAAAATACTGTGGTACCACCAGCACTTATAGCTGATATAGCTGGTGGATCATATCCAGCTGTAATTAATATCTTGTTAGCATTAAGAAAAAGAGATTTAAATAATGAAGGTTCTTACATTGATATTTCTATGTCCGATAATCTTTTTCCTTTTATGTTTTGGGGTTTAGGTTCTGGATTTTCTAAAAATAAATGGCCAGGTAATAGTGATGGAGTTTTATCTGGTGGATCTCCAAGATACAATATCTACAAAACTAGTGATGGTGGATATGTTGCTGCAGCACCACTAGAGGATAGATTTTGGAATAAGTTTTGTAAGGCTATAGAATTACCGAACAAATTTATAAATATTCAGAATAATCAACAAATGGTTATTACAGAAATTAGAAAAATAATTGCTTTGAATGATAAAAATTATTGGTCTAAAGTTTTTAATAAAGCTGATTGTTGTTGTTCAATTGTAAAATCAATTGAAGAGGCTGTTAATGATCATCATTTCAAAGTAAGAGAGATTTTTTCTAACAAAATTGTTAATGACTTAGGAGAAGAAATTCCTGCACTACCAATTCCTATAGACAAGCAATTTAGAAAAGAAAAAGTTACTGATGTTGTTCCAAAGCTAGGAAATGCTAACGATCAATTTTTATAGGATATAGATCATTAACTTGACCTTCTTGGAACAAGTTGTCAGACTAATATTATATAAGCAAATTTTGCATAATTTAGCTTTTGGGGATTAAAGATGAAAAGATTAAATGATTTAGAATCATATTGGATGCCTTTTACTGCAAATAGGGATTTTAAAAAAGATCCCCGAATGGTCGTTGCTGCAGACGGTATGTATTACAAAAGTGAAACTGGACAGGATATATTAGATAGTGCTGCTGGCTTATGGTGTGTAAACGCTGGGCATAATAGACCAGAAATAACTTCGGCAATTTCAGAGCAGGCGGCAACTTTGGACTTTGCTCCAAGTTTTCAATATGGACATCCAAAGTCTTTTGAACTTGCCAGTCGTGTTGCTGACTTGTTCCCTAAAGGCCTTGACCATGTGTTTTTTACTAACTCTGGTTCTGAAGCAGTTGATAGTACTCTTAAAATTGCTCTAGCTTATCATAGAGTGAGGGGGAAAGGTACAAAGACAAGATTAATTGGTCGTGAAAGAGGATATCATGGTGTTGGGTTCGGAGGAATATCAGTAGGTGGCATGCCAAGAAATAGACAATATTTTGGAACATTACTAACTGGTGTAGATCATATTTCCCATACGTATCTTCCGGATAAAAATAAATTTTCTAAAGGTTCCCCTGAAGATGGAGACTATTTAGCAGACACTCTAGAAGATATTATTGCTCTTCATGATGCTTCAAACATTGCTTCTGTAATAGTTGAACCAGTGGCCGGCTCTACCGGGGTCCTGCCTCCACCAAAAAATTATTTAAAGAGATTAAGAGAGATTTGTGATAAACACGATATTTTATTAATTTTTGACGAAGTTATTACCGGTTTTGGTCGACTTGGAAAAGCAACAGCTTCTGAATATTTTGGAGTTACGCCTGATATTATTTCATGTGCAAAAGCTATTACTAATGGAATTATTCCTATGGGAGCTGCTGTTGTATCAAAGAAAATATACGACACTATGATGGATGAAGCAGATATGCCTATAGAACTTTTTCATGGATATACTTACTCAGGTCATCCTATTGCATCTGCCGCTGGCCTTGCTGCTCTAGACATTTATAGAGATGAAGATTTATTCAACAAAGCTGGAAAAACTGCTAAATACCTAGAAAATATTGTCCATCAATTAAAAAATGATAAAAATGTAATTGATATAAGAAACTTGGGTTTAGTAGCTGCAATAGAAATAGCTCCGAGACCTGGTGCTGTTGGTGCAAGAGGATATGAAGCTATGAAAAAAGCTTGGCACAAAGGTTTAATGTTGAGAGTTACAGGTGATACCCTTGCATTTTCACCACCACTAATTGCAGAAAATCATGATATAGACAAAATTTTTGAGATTGTTCAATCTGTTTTAAAAGAATTAGACTAAATTCTTCATGCTGTTTATTGGAACTTTGATGTAAACATCTCCATTATCTTCTGCTGGTGGCAAATTACCAGCTCTCATATTTACTTGTATTGATGGTATAATGAGTTTTGGAAAATTTAGAGTTTTATCTCTTGCTTCTCTTATCTCAACAAACTCATCTTCGCTAATTGAAGTATTTACATGAATGTTATTTTTTTTCTGCTCACCCACTGTAGTGGACCACTCAACATTTCTTGATGTAGGTGGATAATCATGGCAAACAAAAATTAAAGTGTTGTCAGAATAGCTCAATATTTTTTGAATCGATCTGTAAAGTTGACGAGCATCCCCACCAGGAAAATCAGCTCTTGCACTCCCTAGGTCTGGCATAAATAAGGTATCTCCCACAAAAATTGAATTTCCAATTACATGAGCATTACATGCCGGTGTATGGCCTGGAGTGTTAATTACTTTGCAATTAATTTTTCCAAGTTTGTATTCATCATTATCTTTAAATAGTTTATCAAACTGACTGCCATCTCTCTGAAACTCTGTTCCGGCATTAAATGTTTTACCAAAAACATCTTGTACTTCTGAAATTTTTTCAGAGATACCAATCTTTCCACCTATTTTTTTCTGAATATAAGGAGATGCTGATAGGTGATCAGCATGGACATGGGTTTCAATGAGCCATTCAACATCTAATTTTTCTTTTTTAACATAAGAAATAATTTTATCTGCATTGTGGTAATCTATGGTACCTGAAGAAAAATCAAAATCTAAAACACTATCAATTATAGCGCATTTTTTTGATTTAATATCATAAACAACATAGCTTATAGTAGATGTTTCTTCATCAAAAAAACCTTCAATTTTCAAATCATTATTTAATTTTTTTTCAATCATCTAAAACCTTTAAAATTTAACTATGTGCGGAACAGGCCTTTTCGTAGCGTCGTTTGTAATTAAAATTGATTCTAAGCTCTTTGCAATCTCAGACAATTCTATGTCCCTTCCTGCTGGAGCAATTAATTGAATACCAAAGGGCATTTTTTTATGATCTAATCCACATGGTAATGCCCAAACACAAGGTATGGCCATTGTTGTTGCATAGCTAAGTGATAACCACCTCATATAAGTTGGCATTTTTTCTCCATTAATTTCATTCACAAATAATTGTTCGTGTGGATATGGAGAAACAGATGCAGCTGGACAGATCAGAACATCATATTCATTAAAAAAATTGCGAAAGTTTCTGTAAATTTTTGTTTGCATTACATGAGCCCATGACACATCTGAAAGAGAGTACTTTAATCCTCTCTCAACATTATCAATTACATTTGGTCCCAACAGATCTTTTGAATTATCAAACCTTTCTTTGTGTGATGCTACATAATTAAAACCCCTTATAACTTCAAAGCAATTGTGCACATCTAAAAAATCTGGTTCAGCTTGGTCTGATTTTTCAAAATTACTTTTGAAAGTACTTACCTTATTTAGAAAAGTTGATTTAATCTCATTGCTTACAGGAGCACATCCAAGATCTGGTGAGTACGCCATTTTTATATTTGATAAGTCTGCCCCAATCAATTCCTGTGGCATTGAAATGCTATCAAAACTTGAAAAAGGATCCATTCTATTCAAATTAACCTGTGCTTGTAAAAGTAAGTAGGTATCAGCTACGTTTCTTCCCATAGGACCTTGAACAGCAAAAGGATTTAAACCAACAGAAGCTTCTGTTGCGGGTACGAGTCCAGGAGAAGGTCTAAATCCGTTGACACCGCAAAATCCTGCTGGTGTTCTAAGACTTCCACCATAATCACTGCCATTAGCGAGTGGCATCATATTACAGGCGAGTGCAGCTGCGCTTCCACCAGAAGAACCAGCAGGAGTTTTAGTTAAATCAAATGGATTAGATGTTGCACCATAGACTTTGTTTTTTGTATTTCCTCCTGCACCAAACTCTGGTGTATTTGTTTTACAAAAGATTATGGCTCCTTCATTTCTTATATCTTCAACTACGGTATCGTCATTATCAGGAATTCTATTTTCATAAATTTTGGAACCAGATGTTGAACGAAGATTTTTAACAATATTTAAATCTTTTATGCCAACGGGTAAACCATGCAGTAAACCTAATTCTGATCCAGACATTACATCATCTTCAGCTTTTTTTGCCTGTTTAAGAACATCTGCAATGTCTATTGCTACAACCGCATTTACATCAGCATTTAATTTATCTATTTGCTCAATACAACTTTTTGTTAATTCTACTGGAGAAAGTTTTTTATTTCCTATTAACTTTCTTGCTTCAACAGCATCAAGATCACAAGGTCTTGTCATTTATCCTCCCTAAAATCCTTACTCGTAGAAGATCTCATTTTATTTTGTCTTCGTAAAGAAAGAAAACGATAAAGTAATATTCATACTAACTGTAAAATAATTGATCATTGAGAATTACTATCGATTAGTGTAATAATTATCTCATGAACAATAAAGAAAAATTAAGGAAAGCCGGTTTAAGACCTACTAAACAAAGGATGATAATAGCTGACATCCTTTTAGACGGAGTTAACAGACACTTTACTGCTGAAAATCTTCAAAATGAAATAAATGCTTCGGGTAATTCAATGTCAATAGCTACTATTTATAATTGTCTTAAAAATTTTAGAAATTGTGGTCTTATTAAACAGGTTGAATCTTCCAAAGACACCGCTATTTTTGATACGAACATAAATCAGCACCATCATTTTTTAGACGAAGAAACAGGTGAATTAATTGATATTGAAAATGATGAAGTTAACTTACGCAAGCTTCCAAAAATTCCTCAAGGTTATCTTAATAACGGTGTTGAGGTATTAATAAAAATTAAGAAGCAAATCTGATTTTTTTACTTTAAAATCGTTCTAAACTACTTGACATAAATAAGCTCACTTCATATTTTTAAACATATACAATTTAATAAGATTTCAGAAAGGATACCTAATGGATGATATCGGCAAATGTCCAGTAATGCACGGTTCAGTTACAACTAACAGTGGTATAAGCACAACTAATCGTGACTGGTGGCCTAACCAACTAAACCTAAGTATACTTCATCAAAATGATAAGAGATCAAATCCAATGAGTTTGGATTTTGATTATAGAGAACAATTTAAAAAACTTGATTATCAGGCTTTAAAAAAAGATTTACATGATTTGATGACAGATTCTCAGGAATGGTGGCCAGCTGATTATGGTCATTATGGTCCTTTCTTTATTAGAATGACATGGCATGCTGCTGGAACATACAGAACTAGCGACGGCCGTGGAGGTGGAGGAACTGGTGATCAAAGATTTGCCCCACTCAATAGCTGGCCTGATAATGGAAACCTTGATAAGGCAAGAAGGTTATTGTGGCCTATCAAGCAAAAATATGGAAATAAAATCAGTTGGGCGGACCTTTTTATCTTAACTGGAAATGTTGCCATTGAATCCATGGGTGGAAAAACATTTGGTTTTAGTGGAGGACGAGCTGATATCTGGTCTCCACCTGAAGATATATATTGGGGCAAAGAAAACGAATGGTTAGAAAATAAACGTTATACTGGTGACCGTGAACTAGAAATGCCTCTCGGTGCAGTTCAGATGGGACTAATTTATGTTAATCCTCAAGGTCCAGACGGAAACCCTGATCCGCTAGCAAGCGCTAGAGATATTCGTGAGACTTTTGCTAGAATGGCAATGAATGACGAAGAAACAGTTGCTCTTACTGCCGGTGGTCATACATTTGGTAAAGCCCATGGTGCTTCAGATCCAGACAAGTATGTCGGAGCAGAGCCAGAAGGCGCTCCTATAGAACAAATGGGATTAGGTTGGCAAAATTCATTTGGTACAGGCTTTGGTAGAGACACAATCACTAGCGGTATCGAAGGAGCTTGGACAGCCAATCCTACTAAATGGGATAATGGTTATTTTGACTTACTTTTTGGTTATGAGTGGGAGTTAGTTAAGAGTCCAGCAGGTGCACACCAATGGCATCCAATTAACCCTAAAGACGAAGATATGGCCCCAGATGCTCAAGATAGTTCAAAAAAAGTAACAACTATGATGACAACTGCTGATATGGCCATGAGAGAAGATCCTGCTTACAAAATGATTTCAAAGAGATTTCATGAAAATCCAGATCAATTCCAAGATGCATTTGCTAGAGCATGGTTTAAATTACTACACCGTGACATGGGACCTAAGACACGTTATCTTGGTCCTGAAGTTCCTGAAGAAGAGTTGATCTGGCAAGACCCAGTCCCAGCTGGTAACAAAAGTTATGATATCAGCGCAGTAAAATCTCTAATTTCAGATAGTGGATTGTCTACAAAGCAAATGGTTGAGACAGCATGGGCAAGTGCCTCTACTTTTAGAGGCACAGACATGCGTGGCGGAGCTAATGGTGCTCGTATTCGTCTTGAGCCTCAAAGAAGTTGGGAGGTAAATAAACCAAACGAACTATCCAAAGTTCTAAATGTATATACATCAATATCTGAAAAAACTGGTGCATCTATTGCTGATGTAATAGTTCTTGCTGGAAATGTTGGAATTGAAAAAGCATCAGGACAAAGCCTAGATTTTACACCAGGAAGAGGAGACGCAACTCAGGAAAACACAGATATTGACTCATTTGCAGTTCTAGAACCTGTTGTTGATGGTTTTAGAAATTATCAGAAAGAGGATTATGGTATTAGTCCTGAGGAAATGTTGCTCGATAAAGCTCAGATTATGGGACTAACAGCACCAGAAATGACTGTGCTAATTGGAGGATTAAGATCACTTGGAATTAGTTCAGATGGTCATGGTGTATTCTCAAATGATCATAGTAAGTTATCCAATGATTTCTTCATAAATCTTCTTGATATGGGTATTGAGTGGAAACCAATAAACAGTAGTACCTATCAGGGTGTAAAAAGATCAACCTCAGAAAAGGTTAGTACTGCAACTCGTGTAGATTTAGCTTTTGGTTCAAACTCTCAACTCAGAGCTATCTCTGAAGTATATGCATGTAGTGACTCTCATGATAAATTGATTAATGACTTTATTGCAGCTTGGAATAAGGTTATGAATATGGACAGGTTTGATTTATTATAATTAGATAGATAATAATTTTTTAATAAGGCGATTTAAATTTATTAAATCGCCTTTTTTTATGAGCGTGGATGTATCGCTTTATGTAATCTCAAAAGTTCTGCTTCGTTCACATCTGTATATCTTTGAGTGGTTGAAAGGCTGGAGTGGCCTAGTAATTGCTGTATAGCCCTTAAATCTGCTCCACCAGATAATAGATGAGTGGCGAATGCATGCCGTAAAGCATGAGGAGTAGTATGAGATGGTAAGCCCAATTCATACCTCAGATTTTCTACTCTTCTTTGAATAATTCTTGGAGATAATTCTCCACCTCTTTTACCCACAAAAAGTGGTTCATCACCATTAGTATCAAATGGACAGTGATCTATATATTCCTTAACTCCCTCACAAATAATTGGTAAAAGAGGCACATCTCGATATTTGTTACCTTTACCTTTTACTCTTAACCACTCCCCATTGGGTGCATCTTTTCTTTTTAAGGATAACGCCTCACTTATTCTTAAACCTGAGCCATACAATAGAAGTAAAACTGCCCTGTCACGGAGATTAATCCAGTGGTCAGATTCATTATTCATAATTGTTTCTAGAGCCTGTGCAACTAGATTTGACTCGATGGACTTAGGAAATGATCTTTTAAGTTTTGGGCTTTTAAAGATAGACATATCGAGTGAAGAAATAATTTTATCTCTTATAAGGAATTTGTAAAAATTTTTTAAACTTGATACTTTTCTAGCGACTGTTGGCCTAGATAATTGTCTTTCAGATAAAACTGACAAGAATTCTCTAAAAATATATTTATCTGGTGATAAGAATTCATAATTTTTGTCAGTACAAAAATTTGAAAATTCTAACACGTCTCTTTTGTATGCGTCTAAAGTATGTTCCCCATAACCACGAATTGTTTCTAGATATTTTATCCAGGACAAAATGGTATTATTTTTATTTTTAGAAATACTATTTTTGTTCAATTCATCCACATATATTACAAAATTGATTGTCCTGTTTTTTTCCAATCGGATAAAAAATCCGATAAACCTTTATCAGTTAGAGGATGGTTATACATAGATTTTAAAAATTTTGGTGGTACCGTAGCAACATCTGCACCTAATTTAGCAGAATCTACAATGTCTTGAACACTTCTTATTGAGGCAGCAAGAACTTTAGTATCAAACCCATGAATGTCGTAGATCTCAGTAATTTCAGAGATTAAATTCATGCCATCAGCACCAATGTCATCTAATCTTCCTATAAAAGGAGATATAAAAGTTGCGCCTGCTTTTGCAGCTAATAGGGCTTGAGCCCCACTAAAACATAAGGTGACATTAACCATAATACCATCGTCAGAAAATGCTTTGCATGCTCTTAAACCGTCAAATGTTAAAGGAACTTTAATTGCAACATTTTGAGCTATTGAAGAAAGTTTTTTACCTTCTAGTATCATATTATCAAAATCTGTTGCGGTGACTTCTGCACTCACTGGTCCTGACACTTCATTACAAATTTCTTTAATAGTACTAATTATATTTCTTCCAGATTTAGCTATTAAAGACGGGTTAGTAGTAACACCATCAATTAACCCAGTAATATTTAACGATTTAATTTCCTCAATTTCAGCAGTGTCTATAAATAATTGCATTTCTTATCCTTTTAACTTTTTTGAAGTTTAAACATTTAATTAATTATGATTTATAATACACTATTTAAAAATTATAACTATATTTAGCTTTAAACTTATTTCATAAAGATAATAAATGAAAAATGTAAACTCAAAAGAAGTGTCTGTCTTAGTTAGTGGACCTTTCAACGAACCATTTGACTACGTTTTAGAAGATAAAAATACCAATTTAAGTATTGGTCAAATCGTTTTAGTTCCTTTTGGAAAAAGAAAAATAGTAGGTATAATCATTGGTGATGGTACTAAAACCATGCCTGAAACAAAATTGAAAACAGTTCTTCAAGTTTATGATCTTGAACCAATACCAAAACCTTCAATTGAATTAATGAATTTTTTGTCAAGTTGGTATTGTGTTTCTAAAGGTCTGGTTTTGAAAATGATATTATCTCCAATAGAAGCTATTACTTCTCCAGATTACGAAAAAGTTTATAAAAGTAGTTTTCTAAGTGAAAATGAAATAAACAAAATTGAAGAAATTAAAATTACCAACAAACGTAAGTTAGTTTTAGATTTTCTATTAAATTTAGATATAGGAAAATCACAAGATGATATAATCAAACAAATAGGCGTTTCAAAAGCAATTTTGAAAGATATGGCCAAAAAAAACCTGATACAAGAAAAGAAAGTCTACAAAACACTGAATTTAGATTATCATTTTTTAAAAAACTCTAAAGAAAATAAAAAAAATTATGACTTTTTAAATTTAGAACAAAAATTTGCAGTAGACAGAATCAATGATTCAATTACTAATACAAAATCGGATTGTTTTTTGCTTGATGGGGTCCCAGGTTCTGGTAAAACTGAAACTTACTTCGAAACAGTTAGGACATGTTTAGACCAAGGCAAGCAAGCATTAATTTTACTCCCAGAAATAGTTTTAACACCAGATTGGGAAAAAAGGTTTGTTCAAAAATTCTCTTTTGCTCCATTAGTTTGGAATTCTGAAATAACAAAGAAAAAAAAGAAAAAAATTTGGTTGTCTGCATTAAACGGCACAGCTGGAGTTATTGTAGGAGCAAGATCAGCGCTAATGATTCCTATTTCAAATTTAGGTTTAATTATCGTTGATGAAGAACATGAGCAAGCTTTTAAACAAGAAGAAAATGTAAGGTATAATGCTAGAGATATGGCTATCTACAGGTCTTCAAGATCTTCAGCTCCAATAGTTTTAGCTTCTGCAACACCATCATTAGAAACATTTTACAATACAAAAAGTGGTAAATATATTCATTTAACTTTGCCAAAAAGAGCAACGGGTGCAACTTTACCTGACATTAAATTAATTGATTTAACTGCCCACCCACCAGGTAAAGGAAAATGGCTATCTCCCTCACTTGTAGGTGAAATAGAGAGTAAACTAAATAATAAAGAACAAAGTTTATTATTTTTAAACAGAAGGGGTTATGCGCCCTTATCAATTTGCAATTCATGTGGAGATAAAATTAAGTGTGTTAATTGCGATACCTGGTTAGTTGAGCACAGATCTAAAAATATATTAGTTTGTCACCATTGTGGATATTCAAGAGCATTTGATAATGTTTGTAAGAAATGTGGTGTTGAAGGTCAAATTAAAGCTTGTGGCCCTGGAGTTGAGCGTATCGAAGAAGAAATTAAAGAAACTTTTCCCGAGGCCAGATTAATGGTTTTATCGAGTGATACTATGAATAATCATAAAATACTTAATCAAACTGTTGAAAAAATAAAAAATAACAAAGTTGATATTGTTATAGGAACACAAATGATTGCTAAAGGCCACGATTTTCCAAATTTAAAATTGGTTGGTATTATTGACAGTGATGTTGGATTATCTGGCGGGGATTTAAGAGCATCAGAGAGAACTTTTCAGGTTTTACAACAGGTATCAGGAAGATCAGGTAGACATTCAAAAAAAGAAGAAGATAAAGGGGTTGTTCTAATTCAGACTTATGATAGTAAAAATCCAATTATTAATGCTATTGCCAAAAATAATCGAAATGATTTTTTTTACAAAGAGTTAATGTCAAGACAACACGCTAATATGCCCCCTTATGGGAGGTTGGCATCTATAATATTGTCATCGAGATTAGAAAGAAAATTAGAAACTTTTTCGTCAGAATTGTTGAAATTAGCCCCATTTTTTAGAAATGTTAAGATTTTTGGGCCTGCCCCTGCACCAATATATTTTTTGAGAGGGAGATTTAGAAGAAGATTTTTAATAAAATCTGATAAAAATGTGAATATTCAAGATGTAATTCTGAATTGGACAAGAAAAATCAATACACCAAACCATATTAAATTAACTATAGATATTGACCCATTTTCTTTTATGTAAAATTAATTCAATTTGATGACCTTGTTACTTGCAATGATATGAATGCTGTGGTAGCAATCCATATTATTTTATTTACTTAAAAGGGAAGTATTAAGATGAGCGTTTCATCTGGTTTGTCAGGTAGATATGCTAAAGCTATATATGAATTAGCTGAAGAAAAAAAAATTTTAACAAAAATAGTTGATGACTTTATGAGCCTCAAAAAGTTACTTGAAGAGAGTGATTCTATGTCTAATTTAATCAAGTCACCAGCTATATCTAAATCTGATAAACAAAATTCAATACTTAAAATTTTAAATAAAGCTAAAGCTCAAAAATTAACCACCAAATTTTTTGGAACTTTGGTGAATAATGGAAGATTAATATTAATCAACGAAGTAATAGATGACTTTTTATCAGAAGTATCTAGAATTAATGGTGAAGTTAAAGCTGAAGTAACATCCTCTTTTACACTTGACCATGATCAACAAAAAAAAGTTGTAGAAGCAATATCTGAAGCAACAGGTATTAAAAAAATAATATTATCAACAAACGTTGATGAAAGTTTGATTGGAGGCCTTATTGTTAAAATAGGTTCCAAAATGATAGATAACTCATTAAAAACTAAATTAAGTAGACTTGAAATAGCTATGAGAGGTACAAACTAATGGATATCCGTGCAGCAGAAATATCAACAATATTAAAAGATCAGATTGAAAATTTTGGCGCTGACGCTGAAGTTACAGAAGTTGGTAAGGTTTTATCAGTAGGTGATGGAATTGCACGTGTTTACGGGCTTGATCAGATTCAAGCTGGTGAAATGGTTGAGTTTCCTGGTGGTATTGCTGGCATGGCTTTAAACCTAGAAAGAGATAATGTAGGCGTAGTTATATTCGGCAGCGATAAAACAATTAAAGAAGGTGACGTTGTCAAAAGAACAGGTTCAATTGTTGACGTGCCAATAGGTAAAGGACTCTTAGGAAGAGTTGTTGATGCACTTGGCAATCCTATAGATGGGAAAGGTGCTCTTAAAAACGTTAAAAGATCAAGGGTTGAAACTAAAGCACCGGGTATTATGCCAAGAGAATCAGTAAGCGAACCTATGCAAACTGGTTTAAAGGCAATCGATTCTCTTATTCCTGTGGGAAGAGGGCAGAGAGAGCTTATTATTGGAGACAGACAAACAGGTAAAACAGCTATTGCAATAGATACTTTTTTAAATCAAAAGAGTACTAATGATAAAGCTGGTAAAGATGATACAAAGAAGTTGTTCTGTATTTATGTGGCAGTGGGTCAAAAAAGATCGACAGTAGCGCAAATTGTTAAAACTTTAGAGGAAAGAGGAGCGTTAGAGTATTCTATTATCGTAGCAGCTACGGCATCTGATCCAGCTCCTATGCAATTTCTTGCACCTTATTCTGCAGCTGCTATGGGAGAGTTTTTTAGAGATAATGGAATGCACGCGGTTGTTGTCTATGATGATTTATCAAAACAAGCAGTTGCCTACAGACAAATGTCTCTTCTTCTAAGGAGGCCGCCAGGAAGAGAAGCTTATCCTGGTGATGTGTTTTATTTACATTCCCGCTTACTTGAAAGAGCCGCAAAATTAAATGGAGAAAATGGATCTGGATCTCTAACAGCCCTTCCAATAATTGAAACACAAGGTGGTGACGTTTCCGCATTTATTCCAACTAATGTTATTTCAATTACAGATGGTCAAATTTTTTTAGAAACAGAACTCTTTTATAAAGGTATTAGGCCAGCTGTTAACGTCGGTTTATCTGTTTCAAGGGTTGGATCAGCTGCTCAAATTAAAGCGATGAAACAAGTGGCTGGGACAATTAAGTTAGACTTAGCACAATATCGAGAAATGGCTGCTTTCGCACAATTTGCATCTGATATGGATGCGTCAACGAGACAACTTTTATCAAGAGGAGAAAGGTTAACTGAATTACTTAAACAACCTCAATATTCTCCAATGGATGTTGAAGAACAGGTAGCTGTTATTTTTGCTGGAGTGAAAGGATATTTAGATCAAATCCCAACACAAAAAATTGGTGAGTTTGAACAGTCACTTATCCAAAAACTAAATGCGAACGGCTCTAATATTCTAGAATCAATAAGAAAAGATAAGTCTATTTCAGATGATACTGAAAAAGCTCTTAAAGACACACTAGATGAAATAGTAAAGAATTTTGCTTAGATAATTTGAATAAGTAAGGATTAGGTTAATGCCTTCTTTAAAAGATCTTAAAAATAGAATTGGTTCAGTAAAGTCTACACAAAAAATTACATCAGCAATGAAAATGGTTGCTGCTGCTAAACTACGTAAAGCTCAAGAACAAGCATTAGCCTCAAGACCATACACTTCTCTTATGGACAGTGTTGTATCCAAAATTTCTTCTAAAGCAATTGGAAGCTCTATAGATCTACTAAGTGGCAAAGAAGAAATTAAAACTCATTTATTAGTTGTTTTTTCTGCAGATAGAGGATTATGCGGTGGTTTTAATGGATCAATTACAAGAACAGTTAGATCTGAAATTAAAAAACTAAAAGACGATGGTATTAATGTTAAGTTACTAATGGTAGGAAAAAAATCTGCTGATGCACTCAATAGAGAATTTGGTGACTTGTTTGTTGAAAAAATAGATGGAAATTCAGCAAAACCTAATTATACAGATGCCGAAGTTTTAGCAAAAAAAATAATTGATTTGTTTGAAAATAATGAATTTGGTGTATGCAGAGTAATATTTAATAAATTTATTTCTGCAATTACTCAAGAAGTTACTTATAAATCTCTTATCCCTGTAGAAGTTAAAAAAGATGAGACTGATGAAAACAACTCTAGTTCAATATATGAATTTGAACCAAGTGAAGAAGAAATATTGAATGATCTATTACCTCGCAATTTAGCTACACAATTATATAGTTCTCAAATTGAAAGTACAGCAAGTGAACTAGCTGCTAGAATGACTGCAATGGATAATGCTACTAGGAATGCTGGGGAGATGATTGATAATTTAACTCTACAATATAATAGAACAAGACAAGCTGTTATTACCAAAGAATTAATTGAAATTATATCAGGTGCAGAAGCCTTATAATATAAATATGGAGAAACATTATGGCGAAAAAACCGTCTACTAAACAAAATGGTAAAATATCTCAAGTCATTGGAGCTGTCGTTGATGTTGAGTTTGATGCAGATCTTCCTCAAATACTAGATGCTCTTCAGGTAGATAATAATGGACAAAAACTAATACTAGAAGTAGCGCAACATCTTGGTGAAAACGAAGTTAGGACTATAGCTATGGATAGTACGGATGGTCTTGTCCGTGGTATGGACGTAGTTCAAACAGGTGCACCAATTACAGTTCCTGTTGGACCAGAAACATTAGGTAGAATTCTTAATGTTATTGGTGATCCAGTTGATGATGGTAAGCCGGTTAAGTCCAAAACAACCTTGCCTATTCATAGAGATGCTCCAGAATATGTTGATCAATCCACTTCTGCTGACATTTTAGTAACAGGAATAAAAGTGGTTGACCTTTTAGCACCTTATGCAAAAGGAGGTAAAATTGGACTCTTTGGTGGTGCTGGTGTTGGTAAAACAGTTTTAATTATGGAGCTTATAAATAACGTAGCTAAAGCACATGGTGGATATTCTGTTTTTGCAGGTGTTGGCGAAAGAACTAGAGAAGGTAATGATCTTTTCCATGAAATGGTAGAATCTGGAGTTATCGTTCCAGATGGTCCAGGCTCTAAAGCAGCACTTGTATATGGCCAAATGAATGAGCCTCCTGGAGCTAGAGCAAGAGTTGCTTTAACAGGATTAACGTTAGCTGAATATTTTAGAGATCAAGAAGGTCAAGATGTTTTGTTTTTCGTTGATAATATTTTTAGATTTACTCAAGCAGGATCTGAAGTATCAGCTTTATTAGGAAGAATACCATCTGCTGTAGGATATCAGCCAACATTAGCTACAGATATGGGAACACTTCAAGAAAGAATTACAACTACAACAAAAGGATCTATTACTTCTGTGCAAGCAATATATGTTCCTGCAGATGACTTAACTGATCCTGCTCCTGCCACATCATTTGCTCACTTAGACGCTACTACGGTTTTATCAAGGCAGATAGCAGAAATAGGAATTTATCCTGCAGTTGATCCATTAGACTCAACTTCAAGAATGTTAGATCCTAGAATTGTTGGTGAAGAGCATTATGAAGTCGCAAGAAAAGTTCAAGAAGTTCTTCAACAGTATAAATCGTTACAAGATATCATTGCGATTTTAGGGATGGATGAATTATCTGAAGAAGATAAACTAGTTGTTAGTAGAGCTAGAAAAATTCAAAGGTTTTTATCTCAGCCATTCCATGTTGCTGAGGTCTTCACAGGATCACCAGGTGTTCTAGTATCTTTAGAAGATACTATAAAGGGATTTAAGGGAATTGCAGACGGTGAGCATGATGATTTACCGGAAGCTTCTTTTTACATGGTAGGCACTATTGAAGAAGCTATAGAAAAAGCCAAGAAATTAGCAAAAGATGCTGCTTAAATTTTTGAACGTTTTGAGATGAGGTATGAATGGCAGATACAACTAATTTAGAGGTAGTAACACCTTCAGCTATAATTGTATCTGAACCTGTGGAAATGGTTGTTGTCCCGGGATCAGATGGACAAATTGGTGCCCTTCCAAGACATTCTAAAATTATATCCACTCTGGATAGAGGTTTGGTTGATATTTTTAATGATAATAAAGTTTCATCGCAGATAATGATAGATGGTGGAATAGCTGAAATAAATGAAACAACAGTTACAATATTAGCAGAAAGAGCCGAAAAGATTGATAAAGCAAATAAACAAGTTCTTCAAGAAAAACTTCTAGCTTTTCAGTCCCAAGAAAATCATAACGATCAAAATATTGCAGAACTTGCAATTAAAAATTCGTCTTTCATTAAGGCAGTTTTAGATGAAATAGGTTAATTTATTTCCGTAACACTTTTTCTATATCAGAGCTTATACTCAAAAGATAATCATCTTGATTAGTCGTAGCGTTTAACATGATCCCAATAGGCTTTCTATTTTCAAAATAAGGTATAGAAATACTACAACCATTCATATAGTTAGCCAAAGTTGTGTTTCTTAACGATATTAAATTTGCTTCATCATAGAATTCACTATCTTTACATTTTTCTACTAAAGGTGGTTTTATTGTCACAGTTGGCATAATTAAAAAATTATTTTTTAAAAATTTGTTAAACTCTTCTATTGAATCTGCTCTAATTTTTTGTAATAAATTATATTCAACAGCCATAACTTCATTTGCTCGTTTTATTCGCCTTAATACATTTGGATCAATTAAATGTTTTTTTTGATCATATAAATAAAAATATTCTGTTGCACACTCTACTGACGCGAATTGCCATATTGGCACTTTTTTGTATAAATCTAAAACTGGCACATTCATTTCAATGACTTCGTATCCACTTTCAGAAATTTTTTTCTTAGCTAAGTCAAAAGCAACTTTAATTTCATTATCTATATCTTCAAATCCAAAATTAGAAGGAATTATTAATTTTGGATCTTTGTTTTGTAATTTTTCTTGTTTAGTATTTATTTTTTTTCTCATGGCATGGTAGCCAAGTTTACAGAGTTGAACGTTTTTCGCCATTAATCCAACACTATCTAGGCTATAGGAGAGGGTAAGGACACCATCTCTTGAAATACTATCTTGTGTAGGTTTAAAGCCTGTAATTCCTGTGAAAGCAGCTGGTATCCTCGTTGAACCTCCAGTATCAGTTCCTATAGCAATGTCAGACAAATCTAAAGCAACTGACACAGCTCCACCAGATGTTGATCCACCTGGCACAGCACCAGGATATAAAGGGTTGTCTGGAGTTCCATAATGAGGATTAATTCCTAAACCTGAGTAGGCAAGTTCAGTCATATTAGTATGTCCAATAAGTAAGCCGCCAGCTTTTCTTATATTAGAGATACATTTTGCATCACTTAGAGAAATATCGGGTTCTAAAAACTTAGTTCCTCCTCTAGTATGATACCCATTAACATCAAATAAATCTTTTACAGATATTATTAAACCCTTTAATAAACCATTTTCAAGCTCACTTATTTCATTCAGCTGCACTTCAAAATCTTTTTCAAAAAGCTCAGTAAATATATTTTCAAATTTTTTAGGATCGTCTTTAAATTTTGTTAGTATTTTTAAAACTTTATTAACAAGCTTTTCGTTATTTGAGTTGATCTCTTTTTTCATAATAATTAATTAAAGTTTGACGCGTTAAAGTTATTGATTATTGGGATGAATATTTCATTAATTTTTTTATAAACATCTTTCTTAAATGAAATTGCTTTTTCAGGTAATAATTCTGGATCAATCCAACTCCAGTTTTTAAATTCAGGATGGTTAGTATTGATATCTATTTCTTTATCCTTACCCATAAAATGAAATAAGAGCCACCTTTGAGTTTGTCCTCTATACTTTCCTTCCCAAAGATTATCTGCTAATGGCAAAGGAATATCATAATTCAACCATTCTGGATATTCACTTATAAACTCAATATTAGTTATACTGGTCTCTTCTTTTAATTCTCTATATCCAGCCTCTACAGGCAGTTCTCCTTTGTCAATACCTCCTTGGGGTAATTGCCATGCTTCAGCTTTGTTATCAAGTCTTTGTCCACAAAATACGTTTCCATCTTTATTAAAAACCATTAACCCAACACAAGAACGATAAGGTCTTTCTAAAAGAGGAATATTATTTTTAATTATACTCAATTGCTAAAACTACTAACTTTATTATGTAAAGATTTTTTTATAATTTTGGCGGTAGAAGTTGTTTTCTTTTTATTACTAAATAAATTAATACCTCTTATAAGGTCAACTGCTCTAGATATTTGATTATCTTGCATAAGTTTTTCAGCTGAAGTTAATTCTGGCTTATTAGCACTATCTTTTTTATCTGTTTCTTTTTTGTCCAAGGCTCCTCTTAAATTTTCTTCTCTTCTATTTTCTTGTGTTTTTTTAGTCAATTCAGTTATACCAGCTTCTACAATAATATCTGGTTCGATACCTTTGGCTTGTATTGATATACCACTTGGTGTGTAATATCTTGCAGTTGTAAGTCTCATTGCACCATTACCTGCTAAAGGAATTATAGATTGAACTGATCCTTTACCAAAACTACGAGTACCAACTATTATTGCTCTTGAATGATCTTTGAGTGCTCCTGCTACAATTTCGCTAGCAGATGCTGATCCACTATTGATAAGAACTATCATGGGTTTGCCGTTAATTATATCACCTTTTTTTGCAAAAATTCTTGAAGTATCATTATCTTTTCTGCCTTGGGTTGATACTATTTCTCCCTGGTTTAAGAAAGAGTCAGTAACTGAAATTGATTGGTTTAAAAGACCTCCTGGATTATTCCTTAAATCGAGTATTAGTCCTTGAAACTTTTCTCCAAGTTCTTTTTTTATTTCATCTACGGATTTTTCTAGACCAGAAGTCGTTGTATCCGAAAAGGTAGTTAAACGTACATAACCTATATTTTTAATAATGTTGTGTCTAACAGATCTTATTTTTATAACGTCTCTAATTATTTCAATTTCAAAAGGATCTTTTTTATCACGAACAACAGTAATGACAACCTTACTTCCAACAGGCCCTCGAAGTTGAGATACAGCGTCATTTATTGAAAGCCCTCTAATTGACTCTCCATTTATGCCAATAATTAAATCGCCCGACTTCATACCTGCGTTAGCTGCAGGAGTGTCATCTATCGGTGAAACAACTTTTACCACACCATCTTCCATAGTTATTTCAATACCTAAACCACCAAATTTTCCTTTGGTCTTTACCTGCATATCTTTATATGATTCTGGACTTAAATAAGAGGAGTGAGGATCAAGAGATTGAAGCATCCCTGAAATTGCAGATTCAATAAGTTTTTTGTCAGTAACTTCTTCTACGTATTGTTCCTGTACTCTTTGAAAAACATCACCAAAAAGATTTAGCTGTTTGTAGGTTTCTTGACGATTTTCAGCTCTAGCAAGATTTTGCTCAATCAAACATATATTAAAAATCAAAAAAAATGCTAAAAAAACATTAATATTATAATTTATATTATAAATAGAGATTTTTTTAATCATTTGAGTAGGCCTTAATTCAAGTTGAGAACGTACTATAATAATATAGAATATATTTAGTACAGCAACTACAGAAAAATCTAATTATAACTTTTATTTTACTAAAAGTGATTTACCACTCATGTTTTCAGGTGATTTGATAGAAATAAGTTCTAAAATTGTTGGAGCAATATCTGCTAATCTTCCATCTCTTAACTTATAATTCATATTTTTAGAAATAAGTATCAAAGGAACTTTATTACATGTATGTGAAGTATGTGGTAAATTGGCCATTTCATCGAACATAACTTCACAGTTTCCATGGTCTGCGGTTAATAACATGAGGCCATCATATTTAATTATTGTATCTTTTATATTTCCAATTGCTGTATCAACAGTTTCCACTGCTTTAATTGCTGCTTTTAAATCACCTGTATGTCCAACCATATCAGGATTTGCAAAATTAATTATAATTAGATCATAAGTTTTATTTTTTATGGAAGATATTAATTTAGTCTCAACTTTCTTTGCTGACATTTCAGGTTGTAAATCATATGTAGATATTTTTGGTGATGGTATCATTACCCTAGTTTCACCAGGGTAAACCGTTTCCTCTCCTCCATTAAAAAAGAAAGTAACATGAGGATATTTTTCTGTTTCAGCTAGTCTTAATTGTTTTAAATTAGCTTTTGAAATGACCTCCCCAAGTGTGTCCTTAATATTTTCTTTTACAAAAATAGAATTCATAAATTTTGATAATTCTTTTGAATACTCTGTCATTCCAAGATTATTTGTTAAAATTGGAGTATTAAAATCTTTTTCAAATTGTCTAAATGTAGGATCTAGTAATGCTGTTAATAACTCTCTAACTCGGTCTGCCCGAAAGTTTATCATAATTAAGCTATCACCTTCTTCAAATCCTTTATAATTTCCAATCAGAGTTGGTGAAATAAATTCGTCAGTTTCATTATTTTTATAAGCTTCTTGTATTCCTTCTGATGCATTAGAAAACTTTCTGTCATATTTTCCGTATACAATAAGATCAAAAGCCTTTTTTACTCTCTCCCATCTATTATCTCTATCCATTGAGTAGTATCTACCTACAAGTGAGGCTATCTTTATATTTTTTGGGAGGGACATTTCAAATTTTTTAATATCCTGGCCTATTTGTTTTGGAGAACAATCTCGCCCATCTGAAAAAATGTGTATCAAAGTTTTACAATTATTTTTTTTTAAAAGTTTTGACATTTCAATAATGTGACTTGAATGAGAATGTACTCCTCCATCACTACACAAACCGAGCAGATGGACAGTCTTATTTTTATTATGATCTGACATAAAATTCTGAAAATTGTTATTTTTTTCTATTTCATTATTGTCAAAAGCTTTGTTTATCTTTGGTAAAGTTTGTAGTACCACTCTTCCAGAACCAAGGTTCATATGTCCAACCTCAGAGTTTCCTACTTGACCTATGGGCAGCCCAACATCTTCACCAGAAGCATCTAGGGTTGAATATGGAAATGTTTTAGTTAAAAAATCTACATTTGGAGTTTTTGCTAACACTACAGAATTATTTGCAGTATTTTCATTAATTCCCCAGCCGTCCATTATACATAAAACGATTGGTTTTTTTTGTTTGTTTTCCATCAATTAAATCCATTAAGAAAATTTTATTTATGGTAAGGATGACCTTGAATAATAGTTTCTATTCTGTAAATTTGTTCAGCAATCATCATTTTAACCATTTGATGTGGCCAAGTAAGTTTACCAAAAGCAATAATTTTATCTGCTGTTTTTTTTATTTTCACTCCATTTCCAAATGCACCACCAATTGCAAAATTCACACTTGTTACATTATTATTGCTCCAATTTAATATTAATTTTGCTAGATCTGAACTAGATAAATTCTCACCTTCTTCATCTAGTAAGATCAATTTACCGTTTATAGGTGTTGTATTAATTAACTTATCAGCTTCTTTGTCTAATTGTTTTTCTTTATTTTTTGTTTTAACTTCATATTGTTTTAATTCAATATTTTTAATTCTTTTAAGATATTTTCTAGTAATCAAGTCTTCATCATTACTTTTAATTTTACCAATTGTTGAAATTCTATATTTCATTTTATTTTTTAACAGCGTCACTTGGTATGTTATCTTGTTTTTTTTTCCACATTTTTTCTAAGCTATAAAATTCTCTTACTTCAGGTCGAAAAATATGAACTAAAATATCATTAGCATCAATTAAAACCCAATCTCCATTTGACATACCTTCTGGTGACGATAAGCGAAGGCTAATTTCTTTATATTTTTTTATTAGATTATTTGCCATAGCAGTTACTTGTCTGGCAGTATTCCCACTTACAACTATCATATAATCTGCAATGCTACTTCTTCCAATTAGATCAATACTAACAATGTCTGTTCCTTTATCATTTTCTAATGATTTTAATGTAAATTTTAACAATTCTTTAGAAGATAAACTTTTTGTTTTTTTCATTACATAATCCCATTAAGTGTAAGTTTTAGTTTTTCTTATCTCTGATGACGAGATAGATAATAATTTATTCTTTAAAAAAACCCAGACTGGTTTTTTTTTATGAAATATAATTCTACTTTTGATTATTTTAAGTTTCTTCCCAAGATTTGGAACTCTTGATGTGTTTAAAAAAGAATTTAAATAGCCTGGCCTAGAAACAACAGCAATATGAATATTCTGAGCTATTAAATTTGGATAAAGCCATTTATTAAAATTGTATAAAATATCACTTCCCATTAGCCAGATAAATTTTACCTTTCTGGTTCTCTGATTTAAAAAATTAACCGTTTTGTATGTGGCATATAGCTGATTTTTTTGTTCAAGGTCTAAGACTTTTATATAAGAAATATTTTTTGTTAATAACCTAGCATAACTCAGTCTTTTGTCAAAATTCTCCATATCTAAACTAGATTTTAATCTATTTTGAGGGGCAACTAGCCACCAAATTTCATCCAGTCCAAGATTTATAAGAGCAGTATTAGTAATGTGAATATGGCCAACATGTGCTGGATTAAAAGAACCTCCTAAAATACCGATTTTTCTGTTTCTAGAGTAAGAATAACATATTGGAATACTATTTTTAAAATTGACTTTCAGATCTTTATCCACGTATTTGGTCATTGCCTCTAACAATATATTTAAAACTAGTTAATTGAGCAGCTCCTACTGGACCTCTTGCATGTATTCTACCAGTAGATATTCCTATTTCTGCACCCATTCCAAACTCTCCTCCATCCGCAAATTGAGTTGAAGTGTTATGCATAACAATTGCGCTATCAACATTAGTTAGAAAAGTCTGAGCTACACTGATATTTTCAGTGATTATAGATTCTGTATGATTTGATGAATATTTACTAATGTGGTCTATAGCTCCTGATACTCCATCAACTAATTTTATTGATAAAATAGCGTCAAGATATTCAGTATGCCAATCTTTTTCTGATGCTAATTCAATTTCATCTACAATTTCTTTAGTCTCAATATCCCCTCTAATATGACATCCTGATTCAACTAATTTTTCAACTATGATTGGCACAGCTTTTTTAGAGATATGTCTATCTATAAGTAATGTTTCTAAGGCACCACATATCCCTGTTCTTCTCATTTTTGAGTTTACAATTATTTTTATTGCTTTGTTTATATCTGCATCTTTGTCTACGTATATGTGGCATATTCCCTCCAGGTGCGCGAAGACTGGAACTCGTGCTTCATCTTGAATTTTTTTAACAAGGGATTTCCCTCCACGAGGTATAATTATGTCAATTTCTCCAGTTGAAGCAAGCATTGCTGAAACAGCATCTCTATTAGTATTTTCAACTAATTGTACAGTGTTAATGGGTAAATTTGCACTTTCTAACCCTTTTTGCATACATTTAGCTAATATTTTAGAAGAATTTATAGAGTCAGATCCACCCCTAAGTATTGCTGTGTTACCAGATTTAATGCATAGGCTACCAGCATCTATAGTTACATTAGGTCTCGATTCGTAAATAATACCAACTATACCCAATGGAACTGAAATTCTTGAAATATTTAAACCATTTGGTTGTGTCCATTTTGATAACTCAATGCCAATTGGATCATTCATTTCTGAAATTTGCTTTAAGCCCTCCACAATATTATCAATTCTTTTAGTATCTAGCAAAAGCCTATCAAGAAGAGCATTGTTAAGTTGTTTTCTTTTAGCATTTTCAATATCAATTTTGTTTGCTTTGAGGATCTCTTCTTGTTCTTGTTTTATAATTTTAGATGTATTTAATATTGCTAAATTTCTATCTTTTGAACTACTTCTAGAGATGACATTAAAAGCTTCTTTGGATTTTTTATTTATATTTTTTATATATTCAAAAATGTTGTTGTCACTCATGTTTTTTCCAGTACTAGATCATCTCTGTGGACTACTTCGTCCTTACCTCTGTAGCCTAAGATAGATTCAATATCATTACTTTTTGACCCTTTAATTAAATCTACTTCAGAATTATTAAAGTGTATTAAGCCTTTTCCTACAAAGTTTTGTTGTTCATCTACTATTTGTATCAAATCACCTTTTTCATAATTGCCTTCTGTACTAACTATACCAGCAGACAGCATAGAAAAACCTTTTTTCATAGCCTCGACCGCACCCTTATCTATAGTTATTTTCCCTTTAACTTGTAATGCACCAGAAATCCATTGTTTTCTTGAGTTCAATGGTTTTTCGATTGCACTAAACCAACTAAATTGCGTTCCACAAACTTCTAACTTTGATAAAGGACCATTAAAATGTCCATTGCAAATGATCATATGACAACCTGCTTTAGTAGCTATTTTAGCAGCAGCAATTTTGGTAACCATACCCCCAGATGATATGCTTGTGATTGGTGGACCTGCCATTCTTTCAATTTCATCGGTAATTTCAGGAATTTCTTCTATAAAGACTGTGCCCTTATTCTTATTAGGATCAGAAGAATAAAGACCATTTATATCAGACAGTAATATAAGTAAATCTGCACTACACATTTGTGCAACTCTTGCTGCCAGTCTATCATTGTCTCCAAATCTAATTTCTTCAGTAGAGACTGTGTCGTTTTCATTAATTACAGGAATAACTTGTAACTCAATAAGTTTTAATAACGTTGCTCTTGCATTTAGATGTTTTCTTCTTGTTTCCGTATCGTCAGGTGCAAGTAAAATTTGTGCTATATTGAGATCAAATTTTTCCATAATCTCTTTCCAAGCATGAGCTAGGCTTACTTGACCTGTTGCAGCAGCGGCTTGTTTTTCATCTAAAGACAAATTACCTGTTAGTTTCAATTGTTTTTGACCAAGTGCAATAGACCCTGAGGAAACGATTATAATTTCTTTTTTTTGTTTAATAAGTTGATTTATTTCTTGAGCTAAAGACCTTAACCACTCACTTTTAAGATTACCCTCATTTTTGTCTATCAAAAGTGAGGAGCCTATTTTTATTACAATTCTTTTTGAGTCTTTTATTAAATTTTCTTTTTTCATTTTTGTCATTCTTTATGGAGTCCAAGATATAATATTTTTTCTTTGATCTTTACTATTTTCTTTATTTTTCATCTTTACTATAAAGTTTTGTAATTCTCTAATTAGGTAAGTAATATTTTCTCCTGAAACTGAAGAAATATTAATAACATTATCTACATTGAGTTTTTTTAAAATTTCTTTCGCAGACTTAATTTTTTTATCTTCAACAGCATCGCATTTTGTTAAAACTAAGATTTGTTTTTTCTTCGACAAATTTCTATCATATGCTTCAATTTCATGAATAATAGTAAGGTAATCTTTTTTAATATCTTTAGAAGTAACGTCTATTAGATGCAATAATCCTTGGCAACGTTCAACATGACCTAAAAATTTATGACCTAAGCCAGATCCTTCATGAGCACCCTCTATTAATCCAGGAATATCCGCTATTACAAATTCCGTATTATCTTGGTTTACTACTCCAAGATTTGGATGAAGTGTTGTAAAGGGGTAGTCGGCTATTTTAGGTTTGGCTGCTGTGATTCTAGAAAGTAAAGTGCTTTTACCTGCATTTGGTAGTCCAATTAAGCCAATATCTGCTATTAATTTTAGTCGAAGCCAAATCCATTTTTCTTCTAATGGACCTCCAGGCTGTGCTTTTCTTGGCGCTTGATTTACTGAAGTTTTAAAAAAAGCGTTACCTTTACCTCCTATACCTCCCTTAGCTAAAACAATTTTTTGCCCAATTTCTGTCATATCAGCCAATATAAAATTATTTGTTTCATCTAATATCTGAGTACCAATGGGCAGCCTAAGAATAATATCTTTGCCACTTATTCCACTTCTATCTCTTCCTTTGCCACCCTCTCCAGGTCTGGCTTTGAAATGTTGTTGATAACGAAAATCTATTAGTGTATTAAGACCATCGGAACATAAAGCAATTACATCCCCCCCTCGGCCCCCATTACCACCATCTGGTCCACCAAAAGGAACATGTGCTTCTCTTCTAAAAGAAATAGATCCAGGTCCACCATGCCCACTAGCTATATAGATTTTAGCTTGATCTAAAAACTTCATTACAAAACCCTAATATATAGTATTCTAGATGAAAAGAGTTTAAAAAAAAAGGAATAGCTAATAAAGCTATTCCAGGGTTCAAATAATAAGAGTTTGATTATTCAGCTGCTTGTTTCATTGGTTCTACAGAAACAAACATTTTTTTCCCTTTATGTTCTTTAAACTTAACATGACCATCTATAAGTGAAAAAATTGTATGATCTTTACCCATTCCAACGTTTGATCCTGGGTGATATTTTGTACCACGTTGTCTAATTATAATGTTGCCAGCAACGACAGCTTCGCTGCCAAATTTTTTAACACCTAATCTTCTTCCAGCTGAGTCTCTACCATTTCTAGAACTACCGCCTGCTTTTTTATGTGCCATTTGTTAATCCTTTACTATTTTTTAGTAGTTGTTTTCTTTGTTTTAGCTTTTGTTTCAGTTTTTTTAGAAGCTAATTTTGTATTTGTTTCAGCATTTTTGCTTGCAGTTGGCTTGGTTTTAACGTCTTTTTTAACTTTTTCTTCAACTGCTTTTGACTTAGATTCGGTTTTTGGTTTACTCTCAACTTTAGTCTTTTTTTCAGTTGTTTTAGCGGCAGCTTTTTTTGGAGACAACTTAGATCCACCAGTTTCAGCTATATCAATTATTTTAAGAAGTGTTAAATCTTGTTTATGACCTTGTTTTCTTCTACTATTCTTTCTTCTTCGCTTATATATTATGGTTATTTTTGGACCACGAGTCTGTCTAATAACTTGTGCCATTACTGCAGCATCATTAACAAGAGGAGTCCCCAGTGTTACTTTTTTACCGTCACCCACCATTAATACATCACTGAGCACCAGCTGATCACCATCGTTAGCGTTAAGTTTTTCAACTAAAACAATATCTTCCTTTTGAACACGATATTGTTTTCCACCGGTTTTAAATACTGCATACATTTTTATAATCCGATAATTAGTTAATATAATGATTATTTATATAAATATTATTAAAATAATCATGTCTAAATTGTCTTGGGAATATAGCTTGATACTGTAATCTGTCAAGTTTTAAGATGATGTAAATTACATTCTATTAAACAATTTTCTATTTATTTATTATTTTATAAATAGTGCTGGATCTAAGCGTTCAGAAAACCAATTGATTCTCCAATCTAAGTGAGGCCCTGTCGATCTTCCAGTTGATCCAACTTCACCAATTTTTTGATCTTTATTTATTTGGTCGCCAACTTTTACATTTATAGAAGACAAATGAGAATATACTGAAGTTACCCCGTGTCCATGATCTAACATGACAGTTCCACCTGTATAATATAAGTCTTTTTCTGCCATTCTGACTATAGCTTCTGTGGGAGCAAGTATATCAGTTCCCTCTGGAGCAGCTATGTCAACACCATAATGTGGACGTTTCGGTTTTCCATTAAGTATTCTTTGACTTCCAAAAACTCCAGAAATTATACCTTTAATAGGCCAATCAAACTTTTGAAATATAAAATCTACATTACTATCTAAACTTCTAACTTCTTTAATTACTTTATTTTCTTTTTTAATTCTGTCCCAAAAAGATTTGGGTGGGGTTACCATTTTTTTTTCAAGGCCATTGATAACTTGGGTTTTATATTTTCTTTGTTTTATATTTAATTTTTTCAAAACCCAATTTTGATTTACAAAAAAATATAAATTAGCTTCTTTAGGATGATCTCTTCCAAAACCTATCACAAAACTTCCATTGGAAGTTTTTCTTAAAACTTTTTCTTTAAATTTTACATTTAAATCTTTGTTGCTCTTACCTTTTACTAGACCACCTTGAACAAAATCACCTTCAAGTATAACTTTTGTATCATTAATATTTATAATTAAATTATTTGTTGCAAAGCATGGGAATGTTTTCAGTAATAAAAAAATCAATATTAATTTAATATAGTTGAAATTCATTTCTTCAATCAAATTGGGAATACTGTTAATTTTGGACATAATTAACGTTTTACCTCTGGTATTAGACCTTTAGGGGCAAACCTTAATGTAATCAATAAAATCATACCCATGAACATTAGCCTTATATGAGCAGCATTTTCTAATAAGTGACTCTTGATTATATTTGCATCAGATATGTGAGTAGTAATTTGGGATATAAACCACAAACCGAGTGGTTCAGACTGCACCCAAAAAAACCAAATTAAAAAGCCACCAATTATTGAACCAAAATTGTTGCCTGATCCACCAACTATAACCATTATCCAAATTAAAAAAGTATATCTAAGAGGTTGATATGATACAGGAGTAAATTGACCATCAAGTGTAGTCAACATTGCTCCAGCAAGTCCAACGATTGCAGATCCAATAATAAAGACTTGTAAGTGTCTTTGCTTAATGTTTTTACCCATTGCATTTGCAGAAACTTCATTGTCTCTTATTGCTCTCATCATTCGACCCCAAGGTGATTTAACTGCTATTTCAAGTAAAAATAAAACAATCAATAAGACTGTACAAAATAATATTGAGTAAGATAATTTTACTATAATTGATGAAAGTTCAGTAATAGGAGTGTCTAGATAATCTGATACTTTTAAAACCCATTCTTTTGATTGAAGCTCAATTTCGTAAGGGACAGGTCTTGGAAGGCCGTTAACGTTTTTAACTCCTCTAGATAACCAATCTTCATTCTTTAAGAAATAAATAATAATCTCTGAGATGCCTAGAGTTGCAATAGCTAAATAATCGGATCTTAAGCCAAGAGAAATTTTTCCAATTATAAAAGCTGAAAAAGCTGCTAATAAACCTCCAACAGGCCAAGATAATAAAACTGGTAAATTAAATCCTCCTAAATAACCTGTTTTCGCAGGTTCTATAGCTTCTATTTTTTCAATAGGGGCATCAACTAAAAGACGCATAATGAAATAACCAGAAATTATAAAGGCAAATGAAATTAAGTATTTAATTTTGTTATTTAAATTACTTTTTTTAAAAAATATAATTGAAAAAATGATAGATAGAGTAAATATCAGTAATCCAATTATTATAATTTCACCACCTACTTTCCAAGCATTTTGGGTAGGTGGCATAGATATAATAATATTTGCCAGCCCGCCTAATGCAGCAAAACCCATTACACCAAAGTTAACAATGCCTGCATTACCCCATTGAATATTTATGCCGAGTGTCATTATCGATGAAATCAAACATAAATTAAATATTGTTAGTGCCACATTCCAACTTTGGAAAAACCCAACAAAAAGTAATGTTAAAGTCATTAAAATATAAAGAATTTTTATTCGTGAAGCATTAGCCATTTTTATATCTTTAAATAATTTTACCTTTGTAGATTCCAGTTGGTTTAATTAGTAGCACTAAAACTAATATCAAAAAAGATATAGCTATTTTGTAATCGGTTGAGAGAATTTGTAATAATCCTTCGGGAACAAAATTACTTGGAAGGAAGTAAAAAAATATTTTTTTATAAGCAAATGTTATTATTAATTCTGAAAAAGCTATAACAAATCCTCCTATAATTGCACCAACGGGGTTTCCCACACCGCCTACAATGGCAGCAGAAAAAATTGGTAACACTAAATGAAGATATGTAAATGGTTTGTAACTTTTATCTAATCCATATAGAGTTCCAGCAACACAGGCCAATGTACCAGTTATTATCCAAGTTATTAAAACAACTTTTTCAGGATTTATACCCGATAACAATGCTAGTTCTTTATTGTCGGAATAAGCTCGCATTGATTTACCTGTTTTAGTTTTATTTAAAAACCAAAATAATAAAATAACTAGAAGAATACTTAATATAATAGTTATACCTTGTGTGGTTTTAAGGGTCAGGCCCTCATTAAGGCCTGTTATATTTTTAAAGGCTCTAGCCTTTAAAATAAATCTTTCTCCGTCAAAGAAATTTCTATCTCCAGGTCCAACTATAAATCTGATTAACCCCCCTGTAAAAAACATTACTCCTATAGACACTATTAAGTTAATTACACTTTTGGAATTTTGTTTTCGGTAAAATTTAAAAATAAATTTATCTATAATGATACAATAAGAAATAGTTAACATTATAGCTATTGGTAAAACTATTATAGCTGTTGGAAGTGGATGTAAGGTAAACCCGAGGCTTATAAATAACCAACTCAAAAGAATTGAACTCATAGCTCCGAAAGACATAAACTCACCATGGGCAAAATTTGAAAATCTTAAAACGCTATAAATAATAGTGATGCCAAGCGCGCCAAGCGCTAATTGACTTCCATAAGTGAGGCCAGGAATAATAATATAATTCGTAATTAAAGTAATACCATTTAGAAAATCCATAAATATTTAACCTCCTAAAAAAGCCTGACGTACTTCTTTATTTGCTAAAAGAGAATTCCCACTGTCTGTAAAAAGATTTTTACCTTGACTTAAAACAAAACCTAAATCAGAGATTTTTAATGCTTGTTTTGCGTTTTGTTCAACCATTAATACTGCAGTTCCTTGATTTGCTATTTCTTTTATTTTAGTAAATAATCCATCCATTATTATTGGAGAAACACCAGCAGAGGGTTCATCCAACATCAAAAGTTTTGGTTTTGTCATTAAAGCTCGTCCAACCGCTACTTGTTGTCTTTGTCCTCCAGACAATTCTCCTGCATCCTGATTTTTTTTATCTTTTAGGATGGGAAATAAATCATAAACATATTCTAACATTTCATTTATATTATTTTGATCTATGAAAGCCCCCATTTCTAAGTTTTCTTGTACAGTTAAAGAGGGAAAAATATTATTAGTTTGTGGTACAAAACCCATTCCCTTTAAAACTCTTTGTTGAGGTGGTAAATTTGTAATATCTTCTCCATCAAAAACAACTTTTCCATTTTTAATTGGAAGAAGGCCAAATAATGCTTTCATAGCAGTTGATTTTCCAGCTCCGTTGGGTCCAACTACAGATGATATTTTGCCTTTGTAAACTCCAATATTACAATTGATTACGATGTCAACAGCACCGTATCCGCATGTTATTTTTTCTCCTGACAATAAATACATAGTCTATTAATTTTTACCCAAATATACTTCTATAACTTTATCGTTTTCTTTAACTTTTGATATTTCGTCTATCATTAGAATTGATCCTTCTGCCATGACAATGACCGGGTCACATAATTTACTAATAAATTCAATATCATGTTCTATCATACAAAATGTATAATCAAATTCTTTGTTTAAACGTAAAATTGCATCACCAATTGTATTTAATAGAGTTCTATTAACACCAGCTCCAACTTCATCAAGAAGAACAATCTTAGGATCAACCATCATTGTTCTTCCTAACTCTAATAATTTTTTTTGTCCTCCTGAAAGATTTCCTGCATACTCATTAGCTAAGTGTTTTAACTGGAGAAAATCCATTACTTCGTCTGCTTTTTTAGCAATACTTTGTTCTTCTAACTTGATTTTTTTGGGTGAGAACCAAGTTTGTAGTATTGATTCGCCAGTTTGATTAGAAGGTACCATCATTAAGTTGTCTTTAACCGTTAAAGAAGAAAACTCATGTGAAATTTGAAAAGTTCTTAAAATACCCAGATTAAATAGTTGATGAGGTTCATAACCAGTAATGTCGATTTCATTAAGTTCTACAATTCCAGAATCAGGTTTAATAGAGCCATTGATTATATTAAATAAAGTGGTTTTCCCAGCACCATTAGGTCCAATAAGGGCAGTTATTGAAGATTTTTCAATTTCTAGAGAAACGTTATTTATGGCTCTTAAGCCACCAAAACTTTTGTAAAGATTTTTTATACAAATCATATGGAAATATATAGAAAGGCTTAAGATAAATTCTTAAGCCTTATCTAATTTTATCTATAACCAACTTTATTAGTTTTTTGGTTATCAATTAAAATTTCAGCAAAACTTCCAGATGATTCACCAGAACCAACTAGTTCAAGAGCTGTAGCTCCAACATAGTCTATATCTTTTCCAGCTTTTATTAATTGAAGAGCTTTTCCGAGCTCCCCAGGAAAAATCTTTTCTCCTGGAGCATTAGCTACATCCATAACACTCGCTTTAAAAACACTACTTTTAGTAGATTTTGATTTTTCCATCGCAAGCATAATTAAAGCTGCAGCATCATAAGATTCTGGTCCGTAAGGTCCTGCCTCAAAACCTGCTGCTTTTGCTAGTTCTGAATATTTTGCGGCACCTGGACTATCAGTTCCAGGAACAGATCCAATTGATCCGTTTAGATCAGGACCAATAGCTTTGGGAAGAGCATCACCAATCATACCGTCTGGTAAGAAAAATTTATTAAATGCATCTGCATCCAGAGAAGCTTGAATTATGCCCTTGCCTCCTTGATCAAGATATCCTGCAACTATCAAAATATCCCCACCTGCTTGAGCTAAAGCTGCAACTTCTGCACTATAATCGGCTTTACCATCTTCGTGAGATGCAGTTATTGTAATTTTACCACCTCTCGAAGTGAAGTTCTTTTCAATACTTGCAGCTAAACCTTTTCCATAATCATTATTTGTATGAGATAAAGCTGCTGTTTTAAAACCTTTTTCCATCAACAAATCAGCTATAACTTCACCTTGTCTGGCATCTGATGGGGCTGTTCTAAAAAACAAACCGTTGTCAGGCTCAGTAGATAATGCTGGCGATGTAGCTGAAGGAGATATCATAACAATACCATTCGGCATTGCCACGTTTTTTAAAACGGCAGTAGTAACACCAGAGCAGTCAGCACCCATTATAGCATTTACTTTATCTGCAGTAATTAATCTTTCTGCTGCTGCTTGAGCGGCAGCGGCATCAACACAAGTAGAGTCACCTCTTACGCTGTCTATTTTTCCAGCACTAAAGTTTCCTGATTTGTTTACTTCATCAATAGCCATTTCTGCGCTTTTAGCCATCACAGGTGCTAAAGATTCGATAGGACCTGTAAATCCTAAAATAATTCCAATTTTTACATTATCTGCAAATGCTGGAAAAATTAAGAATGTAGATAGCATAAATGAAATTAAAGTTTTTTTCATGTATGTTTCCCCCTTATACAAAAATTTATAAATGAAGTTTAATATATAAAGAAATTATATAATTAAGCGAATCAAATTTTTTATCAGTTTGTAAAAAATGTATTGTTTAGTAAAAACACCTCTAGTACTTTATTATTAATTAAAAAAAATACAAACTTTGTTAAATGTCTTACAATATTTTTAAAATCATTAGAGAAGGCCTTAGGGGTAATAAGGGATGGAAAAAAACCTGGCGGAATCCAAATATTAAAAAAAAATATGATGTTATAATCATTGGCGGTGGTGGCCATGGTCTTGCAACTGCTTTTTATTTAGCGAAAGAATTTAATATTAAAAACATTGCAGTTCTTGAAAAAAATTGGATTGGCGGTGGTAATGTTGGACGAAATACAACAATAATTCGATCCAATTACTTGTTAAATGAAAACGAAGCTTTTTATGAGTTTTCACTGAGGCTATGGGAAAGTCTTGAAAAACAAATTAATTATAACGCAATGGTCAGTCAAAGGGGTGTTTTAAATATTTTTCACTCCGACGCGCAAAAAGACTCATTTATTAGACGTGGTAATTCAATGATAATTAATGGAGCTGATGCAGAGCTATATGATGTTAATAAAATTAAATCCATTTATCCATTTTTAGATTATGAAAATTCAAGATTTCCAATTAAAGGAGGTTTGTATCAAAAAAGAGGTGGGACTGTTCGACATGATGCAGTTGCTTGGGGGTATGCTCACGCTGCAGATAAACTAGGTGTTGATATTATTCAAAATTGTGAAGTGAATAACTTTAAATTTAAATCTGGAGCTTGCTTAGGTGTTGAAACAAATAAAGGGTTCATAAAAGCAAACAAGGTTGGGTGTGCCGTTGCTGGATCAACAAGTTTATTGTTATCTAAAGCAGATATGACACTACCTATTGAAAGTCATGTGTTACAAGCTTTTGTTAGTGAGAGTATAAAACCAATTATCCCAGGAGTTATTACCTTTGGAGCAGGTCATTTTTATATTTCGCAATCAGATAAAGGTGGATTAGTTTTTGGTGGAGATATTGATGGGTATAATTCATATGCTCAAAGAGGGAATTTAGATACCTTAGAAGATGTTTGTGAGAGTGGATTGGCTTTAATGCCAACAATCAGTAAGGCAAGGCTACTCAGGATGTGGGGTGGTATTATGGATATGTCTATGGATGGCTCTCCAATAATAGATAAAACACATATTAAAGGATTATATATGAATGCAGGATGGTGTTATGGAGGATTTAAAGCAACACCTGCATCAGGATGGTGTTTCGCTCATCTAATTGCCAAAAATTATTCACATTCATTATCTGAAAATTTTAAATTAGATAGATTTAAAAATGGGTATATGATTGACGAAAAAGGTCAAGGCGCTCAACCAAATTTACATTAAAGTAGAATAATATGATTATTAATCATCCATTATTAGGCCCAAGGGATTTAAATGAATTTATCTATTATGGTGACGCATCTCTATTAAAAAGACCTAAATGGGATGATAAAAATGCTGAAGATAAATTTTATAAATACTTGTATTTAAGAAAAAATATAGCAGGTATACATAAAGAATTATGGTTTCACCAACAAGGTGACAGGAGTTGGCTTGTTGTTACAAGGAACACCAAAAATCATGAAATAATAAAAGTTGAACTTGCAACTGAAGTTGTCAAAGGTCTAGACAAACAATATGAACAAAATAAATAGAATTAAATCTTCGCTTATTGATACAAAAAAAGAAATAAATTTTATATTTAATGACAAAAAATATATAGGATTTAAAGGTGATACTTTAGGGTCGGCCCTATTAGCTAATAATGTAAAATTAATTGGCAGATCTTTTAAATATCATAGACCTAGGGGTATTATTTCACATGGTTCTGAAGAGCCGAATGGTCTAGTTGAGGTTATAAATGACCATTACAATGAGCCAAATACTAAAATTACAACTGTTGAATTATATGAGGGTCTGAGAGCTAAAAGTCAAAACTGTTGGCCATCTGTAAAATATGATTTAATGTCTATCAACAATAAATTATCAAATTTTATTACAGCTGGTTTTTATTATAAGACATTTATGTGGCCTTCATCTTTTTGGGAAAAAATTTACGAACCTTTAATACGAAAAGCTGCAGGATTAGGATCTTTATCTTTAAGTAATTCGAGTAGAAATTCTGAAAAAGGATTTTTACATTGTGATGTCTTAATTATTGGATCTGGTCCATCTGGACTTGTTTCTGCATATATTGCTGGTCTATCAGGTGCTAGAGTAATATTAGTTGAAGAGGATTTTATTTTTGGTGGCTCTTTAAATAGTGAAACATTTACCATTTCTGATATGCCGGCACAGGATTGGGTAAAATTTATTATAAAAGAGTTGAATAAGCTAACAAACGTTAAGTTAATGAAAAAAACAGAAATTATTGGTATGTTTGATCATGGTATTTTTGGTGCAGTTGAAAAAAATAAATATAAGAAAATTGATCAAATTTTTTGGAAAATAACTACTAAAAAAACACTTCTATGTTCAGGCTCTACAGAAAGATTAATACCTTTTCAAAACAATGATTTACCCGGGATTATGTTGTCAAATTCTATCAGAAGTTTTGTAAATAGATGGGGTGTTAAGAGTTTTAAGAAGGTTTTATTATTTACTAATAATGATGATGCATACTCAACAGCCATGAATCTTATTGATAATGAAATTAATTGTATTGGAATAGTTGATACAAGGGATAATCCTAAAAATGTTAATCCTAAAATAAATGTCTATACTAGTTCTCAGGTTATTAATGCCCATGGAAATTTAAAACTCAAAAGTGTAGACATTATCAATTCTGAAGGAAAAATAATAAATGTAGAATGTGATTTTCTTGGAGTTTCCGGAGGATGGAATCCAAATATTCATATTAGTTGTCATACAGGAGTAAAACCTGAATGGAATAATAAAATTTTGGCATTTACACCTGGTAAAAATAATATTTCAACACATTTGGAAACTGCAGGATCAGCTAATGGAAAATTTACTTTGAACGAGTGTTTTTGTGACTCTGAAATTAAAATTGTTCAAATCCTAAGTGAATTAAAAATCAAACCAAAAAAATTTGTTATTCCAATGATTGAAAAAGATACTTTCAACATAGATCCTTTTTGGTTTGTTGAGTCAGGCAAAAAAAGAAAATGGGTTGATTTACAAAATGACGTAACTGTAAATGATATTGAAATAGCATATAATGAAAACTTCAGATCAGTAGAGCACTTGAAAAGATATACCACTTTAGGAATGGGAACGGATCAAGGTAAAACTGCAAATGTAACAGGTTTGGCTATTCTGGCTCATTTGTCTAATAAATTAATACCAGAAGTAGGAACAACTATATTTAGACCTCCTTATGTTCCAGTTTCATTAGATGCAATTGTTGGTTCGGCTACATATAAAAATTACAAACCTATAAGATTAACACCAACTCATAATTGGGCTGAAGCTAATGGAGCTAGTTTTACTGAAAGTGGACTTTGGCTAAGAGCTGAATGGTACTCCCAAAAAAATGAAAAAAATTGGAGAGAAACTGTAGATAGAGAGGTGAATTCAGTTAGAAATTCAGTGGGTTTTTGTGATGTTTCTACCTTAGGTAAAATAGATATACAAGGAAGAGATGCTCAAGATTTTATAAATAAAATTTACTCCAATGGATTTGCAAAGTTACCTATTGGAAAAGTTAGATATGGATTGATGCTTAGAGAAGATGGACTAGTTATGGATGACGGCACAACGGCGAGAATGAGTGAAGATCATTTCATTATGACTACAACAACAATTAATGCTGAAAGTGTTTATAGACATTTAGAATTTTGTCATCAATGCCTTTGGCCTGAAATGGATGTACATTTAATATCAACAACTGATGCTTGGGCCCAAATTGCAATTGCTGGTCCAAATTCTAGAAAAATTATCTCTAAAATTGTAGATTCAGAGTTCGACATTTCCAATGAGAATTTCCCTTTCATGGCTTGCAAAGAATTAACTATTTGTAGTGGTATTAAAGCACGATTGTTTAGAATTTCATTTTCAGGTGAATTAGCTTATGAATTATCTATTCCAACTCAATACGCATCTTCTTTAGTATCTTATCTTATGGAAGTAGGAAAAAATGAAAAAATTATTCCTTATGGAACTGAAGCCCTTGGAGTTATGAGAATAGAAAAGGGACATGCCGCTGGAGCAGAACTAAATGGCACCATTTCAGCATTAAATCTTAATATGGATAAAATGGTTTCTACAAAAAAAGAGAGTATAGGTATGATTTTATCAAAAAGAGAAGGTTTACGTCTTCCTGATGGATTAAGGCTAATTGGTTTGAAGCCTATAGACCCTAAAACTCAATTGACCTCTGGATCTCATTTATTTAATGAAAATGACAATAGAAAACCTGAAAATGATATAGGTTATGTTACATCTTCTTGTTATTCACCAACTTTAAAAAGCTATATTGCACTTGCTTTTTTAAAAAATGGAACTGAACGTTTTGGAGAAAAAATTAAGGTAAGTAATCCTATTTTAAAAAAAGAAACTACAGCAGAAATCTGTAATCCAATATTTGTTGATGAAAATGGAGATAGATTGCGTGGATAAAAAGGAAATATTAATACCTACTATTTATTCAGATGAAAATTTAGTTGAAATAAAAAACTTAAAATTAACAATTGATAATACAAAAAATCTTTACTCTATAAATTACAATACCCATCAGATTAAAAATTTTAATTTAAAATTTAAAAATTTTTTTTCATTTATGCCGCCTTCAATTTCTAATTTTGAGATGAACAAGAATTTATTAGTATTTTGGGTTCGTGCAAATAGTTATTTTGTATTAGAACAATTCAAGAGGAAAAACTTTGATAAAAACATTCAAAATATATTCTCAACTACGGATCAAACTGGTGGATGGGTTCGTTTTAATTTAATTGGTAAAGACACTAAATTATTAATTGAGAAGTTATTGACTATTGATTTAGTATCTTTTGTAAAAAAACAAGTAATAAGAACTTCAATTAATAAAATAAATTGTTTTGTTCTTTGTCACAATCAATTTGAAAATTATACTATAATTTGTCCCACTTCATTTTCTGAAAGTATGAAATCAAGATTATTGAATTTAATAAAATTAATTGAATAAAATTGTTATGACATCATTAGATCTGGAAGCCAGGTTATGACTTGTGGAAACAACACAAGACCTAAAATTGTTAAAATATCTGCAATAAAAAATAATGTTACACCTTTAAAAACATCTGTTACCGGTATATCTTTTCTTACACCCGCAACAACAAAGCAGTTTAAACCGATAGGTGGTGTTATTAGGCAGACTTCAGCCATTTTAACAACAATTATTCCAAACCACACACTCACTTGATTGAAAGTCATCCCAAATGCGCTTTCTGATGCCGTAACATCTGGACCACCATTCAATAACATCACAGCGGGATAAACAACTGGAAGAGTAAGCAGCAATAGTCCTATTGCATCAATGAACATTCCTAGAATAACATATCCTAGAAGTATTAATAAAAGCGTCACATATGGATCTAATGGCAATGAAATTATCCAATTAGCAAAATCCTCAGGAAGTCCAGAAAATCCTAAAAATCTTACAAATATTAAAACTCCCCATATTATAGAAAAAATCATTGCAACTAATTTGGCTGTTTCAATCAAAGCTGCTTTAAGTGCTGAAACTTTTACTTTATTATAAATAGCCATTAGTAAGACGACAAAAGCACCTAAAGAGCCTGCTTCAGTTGGGGTTGCCCAACCAGCATATATGGCACTAATTATAACTGAGATTACTACAGCAATAGGAATTATTCCTGGTAACGTTCTTAATTTTTCATTAAGAGAGTATCTTCTTGATGGTGGGCCTAATTTGGGATTCTTTTTTGCCCATATAATTATAATCAATGCATAAATAATTGCAGAAAACACACCTGGTAAAAAACCAGCTAATAATAATGCACCAACAGATTCTTCAACAATTATTGCGTAAATAATTAAAATGGCTGATGGAGGAATTAATGAAGCTAGAGTTCCACCTGCAGCAACAACACCAGCAGCAAGTTTTTTATCATAACCTTCCTTTAGCATTTCAGGTATTGCTATTCGAGAAAAAACAGCAGCGGTAGCTGTGGAAGCTCCTGAAACAGCTGCAAATCCTGCTGTAGCAAAAACAGTTGCAACTGCAAGACCACCTGGAACAAAGCCTACCCAGGCTTTTGCAGCTTCAAATAACTGTCTTGTTATACCCGCTTGGTAAGCTAAAAAACCAATTAAGATAAATATTGGTAATAATCCAAGTACAAAAGTAACTGATTTTGAATATGGTATTGCTCCAATATTACCTAATGCTGGGCCGATACCTATTAATTCAACTAGTCCAATCATGCCTGCAATACTTGCCGCAATTACAACTCTTACACCGCAGAAAACTAAGATTAGTAAAATTATTGTACAAATTATTCCAACAGTCGAAGGGTCATTATAACCAATTCCAAATATTCCTTCAGGTTGTCCCTGAAGTAACTTCTCAAAAATCATATTATTCCCTTATTGATTTAATTTCTTCGTTAGCTAGTTCTTCAGCTGTTTTAATAATTGGGACATACATAGGTTGGCTGTCGATATTAATCGTCAATCTTAAATAACCAACAAGTTCTAGGAAAAGTCTAAAAAACCAAATTGTAAAACCAATTGGAACTAAAATTTTAGCAGGCCATGTCGGAAATAGGTAGTCCATAGTGCTATCACCGATAACAAAAGCATCAATGGCAAATAAACTACTATAGTAAATTAGAATACCAATAACTATAAACGCACAAAATGTTGCTAAAAATTCTACTATCCATTTAATCCTTCCTTTTAAATTTGCCACAAGAAGTTCCATACGAATATGGGCATCCATTCTTTGAGCGAATGCAACACCTAAAAAAGCAAAAATTGAGATGGCTAATTCTGATAACTCTAAAAAAGCAGGCCAAGGATAACCTACTACCCTCGATATAATTTGTATTGAAGTTAGAATCATTACAATAAAAATTGAAATACCAACAAATAAAACTAGAAAGTCTTCTATTAAACTTAGCTTTTTATTGAAATAATCTAACAATTTTAAACCTATAAAAGTACATGTGTGCGTTTAAACGCACACATGTTACTAAATATTATTTATAATTTAGAATGACGTCTAACACTGCTTGAGAATCAAATTGATCCTTGTTAGCAGCTACCCACTCATCCTGTATTGGTTTACCTACTTTTGCTTTAAATTCATCAAGAGTTTTTTTATCATATCTTATCTCTTTGAATTTCTTTTTCCAAACAGGTAAATTTTTATCATCAGCTTTTTTATAAGCAGCTTTTAATGATTCTAAAGCCTCTCCTCTAAGACTGTTCAATAAATTTTGATATTGTTTTGGAAGCTTGTTATATGCTTGCAAATTCATAACATATGGACAATCTGAAGTTCCAGGCGATAAGTTGGCTGTGTACCAATCAGCTACCTCAGGAATTTTATAAGCCGCATGAGCATAAGTGAATGGAAATGAAACAGCATCAACTGCGCCTCTAGCAATTAGTGTATAAGTCTCAGGTGCAGGAACTGACATTTTTGTAGCTCCTAATCTTACCATTGCTGTTCCAACACCACCACCAGCTCTTACTCTCATTCCTTGGAAATCAGAAAGTTTTAATGGTGGTTTTCCTTTCCCCATAAACTCATATTGAGGTAAGTTAGAAGTCATAAAATATATACCATTAAATTTAGATGCCTCCTTTTGTAAGATAGGATGATCGTATACTGCTTGTCTAACTTTAGCATCTCTATCAAAGCTATCCCCGAGAGGTAAAAATGGGAGAGTTAAAACCATCAAGGCTGGATTTTTCTTTGGATGATAGAAATTACAAACTGTAGCCATTTCGAAAGAGTTAGCTTTTAAACCATCCCAATTTTCTCTAGATTTAGCCAACTGACCCCCATAGAAGATTTTCAGTTGAAATTTACCACCAGTTTCCTCAGCAAGTCTTTTAGATAATGTTTCGGCACCTTCAGTAAATGCACGTCTTTTTCCCCATAGACTATACTTCCAAAAAACACTTGGACCATCAACGCTTGCAAGAACAAGGTTTGCCATAAAATTTGACATAAGAACCATTAGGAAAACGGTAACCATTCTTTTTAAATTTTTCATATATTTTCCCCTAAGTATTAAAATTAAAAGTTTAGATAAACTTATAAATTAGCTTTAGTCAAATCTTAATGATTAACAAATTAAAAAATTTTAATATAAGTAAATATTATTATACAATATAAATGATATAAATATTTAAGTTATTGGGATTATAATGGACAGAGCAAATAGAAAAATTATAAAAATTACCTTAAAAGAAATTAAAGATTTAGTTTATGAAGTATTTTTAAAGCAAGGTTGTAATGAAGATAATGCTAGTGCTTTAGCCAATACTATTACAAAAGCAGAAGAAGATGGCTCAGGTTCTCATGGTCTTTTTAGAGTTCCAGGTTATGTCGCTTCTTTGAAATCTGGAAAAGTAAATGGTAATGCTTTACCAAAGATAGAAAAAAAAACACCTGTTATCTTAAAATGTGATGCTGATAATGGTTTTGCTTCAACAGCTCATGAATTTTCATTGCCTATACTTGCAGATGCAGCAAAGACAAATGGTGTGTCTGTATTAAGCATAAATGGTTGTTATCATTTTGCAGCTTTGTGGCCAGAAACTGAGTATTTAGCAAAACAAAACTTGGTAGGTTTTGCGTGCACAGCATTCAAACCCTCTGTAGCGCCAGCTGGAGCAAAAAAAGCATTTTTTGGTACTAATCCTATTTCAATGGCTTGGCCTAGAAATGGTCAAGATCCAGTAGTTTTTGATATGGCGACTGCAACTATGGCAAAAGGTGAAGTAATGATAGCTGCAAGGGATGGGCACCTATTACCTGATGGTGTGGGACTTGATGAAAATGGAGAACCAACAAATGATCCTAAAGAAATTTTAAAAGGGGTGTTATTGCCTTTTGGAGGCTATAAAGGTTCTGCTATTTCTTTGATGGTTGAGTTGTTTGCTGCAGGATTGATTGGAGATGTTTTTTCTTATGAAGCTCAGGAAAATGATAATAACGATGGAGGTCCTCCAAGTGGTGGGGAATTTATAATGGCCTTTGATCCTCAAATTATAGCTAGTCCGAATTGGGATGAGCACTGTGCGAATTTCTTTCAAAAATTAACATCTATTGATGGAGTAAGACTTCCAGGTTCAAGAAGGTATAAAAATAGATCAAGTGATAATTATCGTTCTATAAATGAGGAATTATTATTAAAGGTTAGATCTTATCTATAAAGTTTATTTCTTTTTACCCTCTGTATTTTTTACGAAATTTAAATACGCGATGACTTCATTTACTTTATCATCAGGTAGGTCTTTATAACTTTTTCCAAAATTATTTTTTACCTTTAATGCCACGTGGGCATAGGGGTTTCTCCCATGAGGATGATTTGGGTGATTAGGTAATTTGTTAATCAAACTATTCCCAGTTAGTTGGATTAACTTCCATAAATATTTTTTGTTATCCTCATTCATCTTAAAATACTTTTAATAAGAATAATGTAATTCCTGGAAATGAAAATAATAGTATAACTCTTAAAATATCACTAAGCAAAAATGGTAAAACCCCCTTAAAAGTTTCAGCAATGCTAACATTTCCAGCCATTTTATTAATAATAAAAACATTTAATCCAACTGGAGGTGTAATTAACCCAACTTCTACTACAATAAGAGTTAATATCCCAAACCATATTGCTGTTTCTTCAGTAGACATTCCAAAATCCAATGTCATTATCAAGGGAAAAAAAACTGGTATTGTTAGTAAAATCATTGCTAAGCTATCCATCAAACAGCCTAAGAACAGATACAATACAAGAATACATGCAACAATCAGATAAGGTGAAAGATTGTTTTCTAATGCAATTTCGCCTAATTGGTTTGGAAGTTGTGTTAATGCTATAAATGAGTTAAAAAATTCTGCGCCTAAAAGCACTAAGAATATCATAGCAGAGGTAATTGCAGTGCTCTCAATTACGTCAACCAAGTCTTTAAACTTAAAATTTTTACTAGAAATTGCAATCAGACCAGCCCCACCTGCACCAATAGCACCACCCTCTGTAGGAGTAAACCAACCTAAATAAATACCTCCAATCATCACTAAAAAAATTAGAATTATCTGCCATATATTCTTAAATAAAGATAATCTTTCTTTCCAGCCAACTCTATCTTTAGTGGGTCCAGAGTCCTTTACAAATCTAACATATAAAGCGATTGCAAGTATGTATCCCAAAGCAGCTAGAATACCAGGAATGAAAGCAGCTAAAAACATTTTAGCAATATTTTGTTCTGTTAAAATTGAGTAGATAATAAGTATTACAGATGGTGGAATTAATATCCCTAAAGTTCCACCAGCAGCGAGAGTTCCTGTGCTTAGAGCTCCAGAATACCCTAATCGTCTTAGTTCAGGGAGTGCAACTTTACCCATAGTTGCTGCGGTTGCCAGTGATGATCCACAAATAGCTCCAAATCCTGCACAAGCACCAATTGCTGCCATTGCAACTCCACCCTTTCTGTGGCCAAGACAAGCCCCAGTAAATTTAAAAAGTGCCTCGCTCATACCAGCTTTACCAGCAAAATTTCCCATTAATAAAAACAGTGGAATGACAGATAAAGAATAATTAGAAAACAAATGCCACGCACTAGTTTTAACTTGAGATAAAATTGGAAGCCATCCAGCTATTATAATAGTACCTGAACAACCAACTATTAGCATAGCCAAACCAATTGGCATTCTAAGTGCCAGCAAAGAAAATAATATAGGAAAAGCAATTATGCCAAGCGTAAATTTATCCATAAAATTATTTTCCTATAATGAGGTTAATTTTAATTATGAAGGTATAAAAACAGCAAATGGTAAGAAGAAAGAAAGAGGCGATAACTGGGATAAAAGGTACCCAAATTGGAAATGCTAGGAGCATAGTTTCTTCTTGATAAATGTACATATCTTTTGCTCCTAAAATCATACGAGAGCTAAAGAACATAGCGACCAACCCAAATATAAGGGAACTGAAAGAATCTAGAAAATTAATTTTATTTTTTGATAATTTAGCTGTTATGAAATCCACTATAACATTACCCTCTTTAAGATAGCATAATGGTAAAAAAGATCCAATTGCAACCGCACAAGCTATTTCAACTAATTCAAAATCACCTAGAATAGGGGATGAAAAGACTACTCTTCCAAAAATAGAAAAAATACTAATTAAAGCAGCTGTTAAAAGTGTAAAGCCACCAAAGATTGCAAAATATCTAGAGATCAAATGTAAAATACGTCCAAATTTATTATTTGGACGTATTTTAAACGTAAAGATTTTTTTCCAAAAACTCATATTTAGGAAAATTACATCATTTTTTCATATTTTGAAATTAAAGACTTTGCAGTATCGTAAAGTTTTTGTCCATCAAGACCTTTACTGTTAGCGTCTTTAATCCAATCTTGAATGACTTGATCTGCAGCTTTTTTTATCTCAGCTAAAGGTGCTCCGGTTATAGTGTGAAATTTACCCCCAGCTTTAACTGCTAATGCACGGGCAGGTCCTTCAAAATCATCCCATAATACACCTGCTTGTCTAGCTAATGACATGCCAGAATTATTATCTATAACTTTTTTATGGGCTGGTGATAATGAATCGTATTTTGCTTTGTTCATTACAAAAAGAAATGGTGTTGTATAAAGCCCTCTATTTCCTGCAACATTGGTATGCGATTTAGTTAATTCTTGAAGTTTGAAAGATGGCATGATTTCCCAAGGAACAACCATCCCTGTAATTACTCCTTTTGACAAGGAAGGTGCAACTTTTGGTATTGGCATTCCTACAGGTGTAGCTCCTAATTTTTTTAATAGACTAGTTGCTGAACGTGTTGGACCTCTTAGCTTAAGACCTTTAAAGTCACTTACTGATTTAATTAATGTTTTCTTTGTATGTATCATCCCCGGAGCATGAACATGAACTGCAAGAATTTTATAATCTTTAAGATCTTCTGCTCCAGCAGTTTCAACAAATTCTTGAACAGCTTGAGCAGTTATTTTCGCGCTTGTTGGCATGAAAGGTAATTCAAAAACTGATAATCTTGGAAATCTTCCAGGAGTATAACCTGCTACTGTCCAAACAATATCCACAACACCTTCACGAGCTTGATCAACTAGTTGTGGTGGTTTACCTCCAAGTTGCATTGAAGGGTACATTTCAGTAATAATTTCTCCATTACTTTCTTTTTTTACCTTGTCTGCCCATGGTTTAACAAATTTAGCATTTGAATTAGCTGGCATTGGGACCATAGTGTGAAATTTTAGAGTAACCTTATCAGCTAATGCTGAAAATGATAACCCAGCGCTTATTAATGTAGTAGCTAGTACGCCAATCATTTTGTTCATTAATATTCCTCCATATAAAATTTTAAAGAATGTAAATTTAAACCAATATTAAATCATTAACTACATAATTAGATAAATCAAGTTGTTTAAAAAATATTTCTA
>CACEFQ010000001.1 GCA_902558885.1 uncultured SAR116 cluster alpha proteobacterium | reverse complement strand
GGAAGTTTGAAGATTAAAGTTGACAATGAATTTTTAGAATATTATTCCATTGAAAGTTTTTTTTTTCCAGATGAAGAATCATTATGATATTAGCAATTGATTGTGGCAATACAAATACTGTCTTTGCCTTATACACCACAAAAAAACAAATTAAACAACTAACATGTTGGAGAATTAACAACGACACTAAAAGGACAGCCGATTTATATTATCCTTGGTTATTAAAGATGTTTGAAGTATCAAGATTAGATATAAAAAGCGTTACAGGAATATCTATAGCATCAGTGGTTCCAGAAACACTTTTAAATATAAAATCCTTAATTAAAAAGTATTTAAATGTAAAAACATTTATTGTTAATGAGAATGTTCTTGATTTGGGGATAAAAGTAAATATTGACAATCCAAAAGAAGCAGGTGCAGATAGGTTAGTTAACTCATATGCTGTTGAGAAATTAAAAATTTCTCCTGCCATCATTATTGATTTTGGAACAGCTACAACTTTTGATATCGTTGGCAAAGATGGCAGCTATAATGGAGGCATAATTGCCCCTGGTGTGAACTTATCTTTGGAAGCTCTTTATTTAGCTACAGCCAATTTACCAAAAGTGTCACTTAGACCCTTGGTAGGCAATAATTCTTCTATAGTTGGGAAAAATACTATAAGCGCTATGGAATCTGGTATTTTCTGGGGTTATGTATCAATGATTGAAGGACTAATTGAAAAAATAAAATCAGTTAATAAATATTCTGATTATAAGGTTGTAGCAACTGGTGGGTTAAGTAATTTATTCAAAAAATCGTTAAAAAGTATTGATGTAATTGTAGATGATTTAACTTTATTTGGATTAGTGAAATTATATTTAAATAATAAAAATTAATTATTTGAAAGAAAATTATGAATTGGGAAAAATCTGACTTATTGTTCTTGCCTGTTGGTGGTTCTGAAGAAATAGGAATGAATGCAAATTTATATCATTATGATGGAAAATGGATATTATTAGATTTTGGCATTTCATTTCCTGATGAAACAGACTTAGGTATAGATGTTTTATTGCCAGATTATGAATTCATTCAATCTTTGGGAGATAATTTTTTAGGTATAATTCTAACTCATGGACACGAAGATCATATAGGTGCAATACCATACTTTGCAGATTGTATTGATTGTCCTATTTGGGGAACACCATTTACCATTGCACTCTTAAAAAGAAAATTAAAAGAAAGTAATAAAAATAATGTAATCAAATTAAAAACTTTAAATATTAATGAAAAATTTGACGTTGGTCCTTTTACATTAAAAGCTGTAAGAACCTCACATTCCATTCCTGATCCAGTGTCGATTTTAATTTCAACAAAAATAGGAAATATTTTTCATTCAGGAGATTGGAAACTAGATAATTCTTCTAATATTAATGAAAATATTGACATAAATGATTTTCGCTCTTTAAGAAAAGATGGAGTTTTAGCAATGGTTTGTGATTCTACTAATGCTCTAGTTGAAGGAAGAACACCATCAGAAGATTTTGCGTATAATGGATTAATGGAAATCATCCCTGATATAAGGGGAATGGTACTTGTTACTTGTTTTTCTTCAAATATAAGTAGAATTAAATCTTTATTAGATATAGCTAAAAAATCTAACAGATCGGTATTAATTATTGGTAGAGCTTTGTTGAGGGCAATTGATGCAGCAAAAGAGGTTGGAATTTTAGATAATTTACCTGATTTATTGACTGTAAATGAACTTAACTTAATTCCTAGGACTAATGTATTAATTATTTGCACTGGTTCCCAAGGTGAACCAAATTCAGCTTTAAATAGAATTTCTAGAGGTGCTGACAAATATATTAAACTAAAAAAAGATGATACTATAATTTTTTCCAGTAGGAAGATTCCCGGTAATGAGAATGCAATATTAAAAGTTCAGAATCGATTTCTAGAAATGGGTGTTGAAATAATTACTGATGATGACAAAAATGTTCACGTTTCAGGGCATCCTTCAAGAGAAGAGTTGGTAGATATGTATTCTTATATAAAACCCAAAATCTCTATTCCAGTACATGGAACAAGAGAACATATAAATGCTCACGCAGATTTGGCTCATCAATGTCAAGTGCCACAAATCATAAAACCTAAAAATGGGGATGTAATAAAACTAAGTGGAACCACTCCCAGCGTGATTTCAAAAATTGATTTTATTAATCATGTATTTGATGCTGGTGAAATAGTTCCCATAAATAATGAGAGATTTACAATCAGAAGACATTCATTATGGAATGGTTTTGTTAGTGTTTCAGTTGTGATCAATAAAGAAGGTTATCTGGCTTGTCCTCCACAAATATCACAAGTAGGAGTTTCTGATAATAACTCTATGGAAAATTTTTTAGTAAATATTTCTTTAAAAATTGAAAATTTGATTGATGAGAATTCCGTAACAATATTAAATTCTGATAATGATATTATTGTTAAAATAAAAAAATTAATAAGAAGTGAATTTAAATCAGCTTTTTTAAAGAGACCAACAATAAGTATTCATATCAATAGAATTTAATCAAGATAGATGAGTTTAGTATCCTATATAGTAGTTCTTTTAATAATTTGGATGATTTTATTTTTTATTTTTCTTCCAATAGGAATAAATGTTTCTGAACATCATGAAGAAGGACTTGCTAACTCTGCACCAGTTAAAACTAATTTAAAAATTAAAGTTATTTCTTCTTTTTTTATATCGTTTATCCCTGCTTCAATAATTTATTGGGTAGTTGAAAAAGAATTATTTATTAACTTTTTTAACAATTTTATATTGTAAATAATTTATGTGATGTTAATTAAATTTTGAAATTGAACTTTAAGTTTATCTGGGTTAAATATCAGTTATGTTTTTTCATTGGTATTATTATAATGTTTAGTAAAATTTTTTTATCTTCAGATCATGGTGGTTTTGAACTTAAAGAAAAAGTAAAACGGTATTTAAAAAAAAATTGTATAGATTTTGTAGATTTAGGGTGCACATCTCTTGAGCCGGTTGATTATCCAGATTTTGCAAAAACTTTATCTAAAAAATTAATAAATGAAAATGAATCTAAGGGTATCCTTTTTTGTGGAACTGGGATTGGGATTTCAATAGCCGCAAATAGATTTCCACATATAAGAGCTGCATTGTGTACAAGTGTTGAAATGGCTTCAAAGAGTAGAAAACATAATGATGCTAATGTTCTTGCTTTGGGTGGGAGAATTTTAGAAGAAAAATTAGCCTTAAAAATAGTTAAAGAGTTTTTAGACACTGATTTCGAGGCTGGAAGACATAGTTTAAGAGTTGAAAAAATATAAAATTTAACAAGGGTAATTATATGTTCTATAAAGATGGTTTTTTTAATAAAGATATCAGTGATTATGACCCAATTTTATTTAAATCTCTAAATAAAGAACTTAATAGACAACAATATCAGATTGAATTGATAGCTTCAGAAAATATAGTTTCAAAATCAGTTCTACAAGCTCAAGGTTCAGTTTTGACAAATAAATATGCTGAAGGGTATTTTGGTAAAAGATATTATGGTGGATGCGAATATGTTGATGAAGTTGAAAAACTGGCAATTGATAGAGCTAAAAAACTCTTTAACTCAAATTTTGTGAATGTTCAACCACACTCTGGAGCACAGGCAAACCAGGCGGTGTTTCTTAGTTTATTGCAACCTGGTGATACTATTCTAGGAATGAGTTTAGCAGCTGGTGGACATTTAACTCATGGCGCTAAACCCAACCTTTCTGGAAAATGGTTTAATGCAATCCAATATGGTGTAAGAAAAGAAGATTCATTAATAGATTTTGATGAAATTGAAGAGCTTTCTCTAAGGCACAAACCAAAACTAATCATTGCAGGAGGTTCAGCTTATCCTAGAATAATTGATTTTAATAAATTTAGAGAAATTGCAAATAAAATTAATGCATATTTTTTAGTGGATATGGCTCATTTCTCTGGTCTGGTTGCAGGAGGCGTGCATCCAAATCCTATTAATTATGCTGATATAGTAACGACGACTACGCATAAAACTCTAAGATCTGCAAGGGGTGGAATGATTTTAACAAATAATGAAGACCTTTTTAAAAAAATAAATTCGGCTGTTTTCCCTGGCCTTCAGGGAGGCCCCTTAATGCACGTTATTGCTGGTAAAGCTGCAGGTTTTGGAGAAGCGCTATCAAATGAATTTAAAATATATGCAAAAAATGTTGTTTTAAATGCTCAATGTTTATCCAAAACATTAATTAAAAGAGGCTATGAAATAGTTTCTGGAGGAACTGATAACCATATAGTTTTATTAAATTTAAATAATAAGAATATAACAGGGGCAAGTGCAGAAATGGCACTTGAGAATGCTGGTTTAACTTGTAATAAAAATGGTATTCCATTTGATCCTTTACCACCATCTATTACATCGGGTGTTAGATTTGGTTCAGCAGCAGCAACAACTAGAGGTTTCCAAGAAAAAGAGTTTGAATTAATTGGAAATTTTATTGCAGATGTTTTGGACGGATTTATAGATAATAAATCTGATCATGAAAAAGAAAAAATTATTTTTGAAAAAGTTAAAAATTTATGTGCAAATTTTCCAATTTATTAATTTATAGGAGATTGTTATGAGATGCCCTTTTTGTGGAAAAGATGAAACACAAGTAAAAGACTCAAGGGCAAGTGAAGATGGTGGTTCAATTAGAAGAAGAAGATTATGCACTAGCTGTGGTTCAAGGTTTACAACTTTTGAAAGAATTCAATTAAGAGACTTAACAGTAATTAAGAGGAATGGAAAAAAAAATCCTTTTGATAGGGATAAGGTATTAAAATCAATGCTGATGGCACTCCGTAAACGACAAACTGAGGAAGATGCAATTGAGCGTGCTGTGAATGGTATTGTAAGACAACTTGAATCTTATGGTGAAAATGAAATTCAATCCAAACTTATTGGTGAATTAGTCATGAATGCTTTAGCTGAAATTGATAATGTTGCCTATATTAGATATGCATCAGTATATAGAGATTTTAGAGAAGCTGGAGATTTTGGTAAATTTGTAGAACAAGAAATCAAAGAATAATTAGTATAGATAATAAATGTTAGCAAACCACACTAAATGGATGAATTTTGCAATTCTACAGGGTTTAAGGTCTAAGGGGGCAACTGGAAAAAATCCTCCTGTAGGATGTGTAATCGTTAAAAACGATACTTTGTTGTCTTATGGTAGAACAGGTACATCTGGCAGACCTCATGCTGAAGAGGAAGCAATGAACAATGTTTTTGACAAAAAAAGTCTAATTGGATCTACAATGTATGTAACTCTCGAGCCGTGCGCCCATAAAAATAATGGCCTTTCTTGTGCAGAACAAATAAGTAAATCTGGTATTAAAGAAGTTTTTGTTAGCTGTATAGATCCGGACGATAGAACAAATTACAAAGGAATAAAATTTTTAAAAACAAAAGAAATTAAAGTTCATGAAAATTTTATGAAGGATAAAGCATCAAAATTGTATGATGGATTTTTTTCAAGAATTTTAAAAAAAAGACCCTTTATAACTCTAAAGATTGCTTGTTCATTAGATGGTAAAATTGCCTTAAAAAATAATAAATCTAAATGGATAACTAATGAAATGAGTCGTTCTTATTCACATTTTTTAAGATCACAAAACGATGCAATTATGACCTCAAGTTCTACTATTTTAAATGACAATCCAAGAATGGATTGTAGATTAAATGGATTAGATATAAGAAGTCCTACTAAAATTATTTTGGATAGATACTTAAAAATATCCTCAAATTATAATATATATAATTCATTAACTAATAATGAGATCTTTCTTTATTCGCTCTCTGAAATGAAAGGTCATTTGACTGAAAAAAAGTTTATAAAAAATATCAGAGTTGATAAGAAATTAAATGATAAAGATTTTTTTAATTTCATTTTTAAAGATTTAGCTAATAAAGGTGTTAACAATCTATTAATCGAAGTGGGTTCTATTATTAATACTCTATTGTTGTCTTTAAATTTAGTAGATGAATTAGTAATATTCCGTTCTGGAAATATTATTGGTAATGATGGTTTACCTTTTGTAAACAATTTAAACTTTAATGAAATTAATGATCTTACAAACTATAAAATATCTAGTTTAAAAACTTTCGAAGATAACATTTTAGAAATAAGAAATTTGACAAATAAGGATATAAGATGTTCACAGGCATAGTAAGCCATATAGGAAAAGTTAATAAGATTTCACATCCTGATGATTGGGAACTATTGATCGATGTTATAAATAATAATAATTCAGATAATGACTTCAATATAAATTCATTAACCATTGGTGCTTCCATATCTTGTTCAGGAATTTGTTTAACTTTAAAAAAGATATCCAATAATACATTGTTTTTTGATGTAAGTGATGAAACCAAGAAAAAAACAAATTTCTCTACTTGGAAAGTTGGATCTTTAATTAACTTAGAAAAGTCTCTTAAAGTAGGGGATGAATTAGGTGGTCATTTTGTTTATGGACACGTTGATACTACTGCTGTAATTAGATCTATTGAAAAGATTAATGGTTCATATAAAATAACTTTCAATATAAAAAATGATTTTTTAAAGTTTTTTGCTTCTAAGGGTTCTGTATCAGTAGATGGTGTATCTCTTACAGTCAATGAAGTTGATAAAGATGTTTTTACAGTTAATATTGTTCCTTATACTTGGTCACATACTAGTTTTAAGAATTATAAAACTGGAACTCTTGTAAATATTGAAATTGATATTTTAGCAAGATATTTAGAAAGTCTTAATGCAAATTAAGTTACTATGATATGATTTGAAATAAGATTATTTTTCTTGGAGTTGAAATGGGTTTGTCTAATATTGAAGATGTAATAAAAGACGCAGCTATAGGTAAAATTTTTATATTAGTTGATGATGAAAAAAGAGAAAATGAAGGTGATTTATGTGTTTTAGGAGAATTTGCATCACCTGATGCCATAAATTTTATGGCAAAACATGGTAGAGGTCTTATTTGTTTATCTTTAACACGATCACAGTCAGAAAATTTAGGTTTGTCTTTGATGGAAAGAAGAAATGAAGGTAGATTTGAAACTGCGTTCACTGTTTCCATTGAGGCTACTAACGGTGTTACTACAGGTATTTCTGCTGCAGATAGATCATTAACAATCAAAACAGCAATTAATCCTAATGCAACTAAAAACGAAATTACAACACCTGGACATGTTTTCCCATTAATTTCCAAAGATGGTGGAACTCTAATTAGAGCTGGTCATACAGAAGCAGTGGTGGATATAGCAAAACTTGCTAAAGCAAACCCTTCAGGTGTTATTTGTGAAATAATGAAAGATAACGGAGAAATGGCTAGATTACCAGATCTTATAACTTTTTCTAAAAAGCATAACATTAAAATTGGTTCAATCTCAGATTTGATATCTTACAGAAGGAAAAATGAAATTTATATAAAAAGAGTTTCTGAATCAATTCTTGAAAGTAAGTTTGGTGGTGAGTGGAGAATAATAATATATAAAAACATAATTGATCAATCAGAACATATTGCACTTGTAAAAGGTATAATAAATCCCAACGAAACTATTTTAGTAAGAGTGCACGCCCTTGATCTGTTATCAGATGTCTTAGGAAAACAATCAACTGAAAGAAATGGTTCTGAATTATCTTCTGCGATGGAAACTATAGGTAATCAAGGAAATGGTATTATTATTTTGATAAGAGATTTATCACCAGAATCTTTATCTAAAAGAATTTCAAAATCCTTAAAATCAATTCAAAAAAAATCTACTAATATTAGAGAATATGGTGTAGGAGCTCAAATTTTATCAGATTTAGGTGTGAAAAAAATGACTGTCTTGTCTAATAAAAAAGCTAATGCAATTGGTTTAGAAGGATTTGATTTGATAATAGAAAACTGGCAAAAACTAGGTTAAAATCATGATTGATGACAAAAAAATTTTATTAGTTTGTTCACCATATTACAAAGATATAACTACTAATTTAATAAAAGGAGCTTCAGATTTGCTGAAATCTAAATCTGTAGATTATAAAATTTTAAATGTGCCAGGAGCTTTAGAAGTTGCACCAGCAATTAAATTAGTTTTAGATAAATCTTTAAACAAACCATTTTTTGACGGTTTTGTAGCTTTAGGTTGTGTTATAAGAGGTGAAACGTATCACTTTGAAATAGTTGCTAATGAATCATCAAGAGCTCTCATAGATTTGTCTATAAATTATTCTATACCAATAGGAAATGGAATTTTAACTGTTTCTAATAAAGATCAAGCGCTTAGAAGATCTGATCCTAAACAGCTTAATAAAGGAGCAGATGCAGCTTTAGCCTGTTTATCTCTAATAAATATTAAAAACAGTATCAATTATGAATGATACTAAATATAAATTTAAAGAAAATTTAAGACATATTTCTATAAGAAAAAAAACAGCTTCAAGAATAAGCTCTACTCAAGTATTGTATGGTGCCTCTTTTTCAAATTGTGATATTGACATATTAATTAACTCTTATGTGGTTAATTATTTGCCTTCAATATTAGAGGAATTAGACTTAAAAGATTTAGATTATAAACTCTTAAATTCATTAATTAAAGGAGTTTATAAGAACATTTTGAAAATTGATGAAATAATCTCCAAAAAGTTATCAAAAAAATGGTCAATTGATAGATTAAGTGAAACAGAGAAATCTGTATTAAGATTAGCAACATATGAATTACTATTTGAAAGGAAATTTAAAAAATTAACTATAATTAATGAATATATAAGTATAATTGAAGTATTTGGAGGAAGCCCAGATTTTGCTAATGGGATATTAGAAAATATTTCAAAAGAAATAAATGAAAATTAAAATGAACGAATTTGATTATATAGAAAAATATTTTAGACCTTTAACAAACAAATGTGCTTTAAATTTAAAAAATGACGCAGCAATATTTAAGCAAAAATCATCTTTTGATTTGATTATAAGTACTGACACATTGTCAGAAGGTATTCATTTTTTTGGGCATGAGGATCCTGCAGATATAGCAAAAAAAAGTCTTAGAGTTAATCTATCTGACATGGCAGCAATGGGCGCCAAGCCTATTTTCTATAATCTTTCATTAAGTGTTCCAAAGGTTAAAGCAAGGGAATTTATACCTAAATTTGCCAAAGGTCTTCGGGATGACCAGAATATATTTGATATCAAGTTAATTGGAGGTGATTTAACATCATCACTAAAATACATAAATATTACAATTACAATTTTCGGTGAGACTTATAATGGTAAATCAATTTCCAGAGATGGAGCTAAAATAGGAGATTGCTTATATGTTTCAGGAGTTTTAGGTTTGTCCAAAATAGGTTTAGATAATTTTAATTCAAAATTAAAAGAATTTGAAGAAGCTAAAAGAAAATATTTACTCCCTCAACCAAGAGTTAATTTAGGCGTTTCACTTGAAAACATAGCTAATTCAATGATTGATATTTCAGATGGATTAATACAAGATGCAACTCATCTAGCCAAAAACTCTAAATTAACTGTAGAATTAAATCTATGTAAAATCCCATTACCAAATATAAAACAGCTTGATCACGAATTAATCTTAAATTCTGCTTTGTACGGAGGTGATGATTATGAATTATTATTTTCTTGTAATACTTTAAATGAAAGCTTAGTAGAGGAATTGTCAATAAAAATGAATTTAAAATTAACAAAAATAGGCGTTTTTAAAGAATATAAAAAAGAATATCTTGAGTTTAAAAACAATAATTCTAAACCAAAAAACTCCTACCTACACTTTTAATCTTCAGTATTTTTTCTTCTTAATGCTCTAACTATATCTTTCCAAAAAGATGTAAAATTTATATCTCTAACATCTTGATTTTTTGATATTTTTATTTGAAGGCTATCTTTGTTAGAATATTTTTTAATTTTTTGGACAATATTTTTATCATCTAATGTAATTTCTAGTACTAACAGTTTTTCAGTTTTACGTTCACCAAAAGTTTTATAACTTGTACCATGGGATGTATAATAAATTACATTATCGTTAAATACATTGTCAAAAATTGGGGGGCCATAATTATCTATTAAATATTTTTTTGATGTTCTACCAATTTCAATATTAAAGTTTTCTATTTTTTTCTGTGACAAACCACTATTTTGAATGGTTTCAGCACATGAACTTAAAATAAAAATTAACAGAATTATAACATTTTTTAAATTATACATATAGATTCCCAATTTAACTTATTTGATGTATTAATTCACAATATTAAATTCTTTATTTGAGGTATATTTTGAGATGTTTTTTAATTCTTACCTAATGACTAAGCAACAAAAAAGAGATTTAATAGATAACTTTTATCAAAAAATTGTTGATGTTTCTAGAACTAAAGTTTTTTATACTAAATTAAATGTACCTGACACAATGGATGGAAGGTATGACTTATTAACTTTATTTTCTATTATACTTACTTTTTCTCTATCAAGATCAGGCATGAAAGGTATTGAAATATCTCAACTCTTATTTGACAAAATTTTTTTAGATTTAGATTTTAGTTTGCGTGAATTAGGAGCTGGAGATGCTGGTGTTCATATTAAAATAAAAAACATGGTAAGTTCTTACATGGGACGACAAAAAGCTTATTGTGTCTGTTTTGAAAAAGATAATTACGATAAACTTGAAAAAAGTATTATTAGAAACATTTACAGGAATGTAAATGAGTATAATAACGAACCAAAATTACTAGTAATATATTGTAAGAAATGCATTGATAAATTTAAAGATAAACCATTTGATTATTTTTTATCAAGTAAATTTAATTTTCCAAAATTAGACAATTTCTTTTAATGAACTAAATTTCATAATTTATTAATTTGCATTAATCAAATGTAATTGTTAATAGTTTACTATTTTAAATTTTGTAGTTCTGTTTAAATTTTTATTGGAGTTATTTTGACACAATCAATTCACTTATCATTAGACGCAATGGGTGGTGATAATGCTCCTGAAATAGTTATTGAAGGGGCCGCTCAATCTAAAATTAGGTACCCAAATATAAAATTTTCTTTTTTTGGAAACAAATATAAAATTGAACCCTTAATAAAGTCGCTCGAAATTTTAAAAAACTCAAATGTCATTCATACTGATCAAGTAGTGGATGCAAATGAAAAACCAAGTGTAGCAGTTCGAAAAGGTAAAAATTCATCTATGGGCAAGTCTATACAACTTGTTAAATCAGGTAATGCAGATGCTATAGTTTCTGCAGGTAATACTGGTGCTCTTATGGCAATGTCAAAATTAATTTTAAGACCAATGGATGGTATAACAAGGCCTGCAATTGCTGCTTATTTTCCAACAATTGTTGGCGAAAGTTGCATGTTAGATTTAGGTGCTAATATAGAATGTGATGAAAAAAATTTAGTTCAATTTGCTTTCATGGGTCAAGCTTTTGCTAATATTGTAATGGGAATAAAAGATCCTTCAATTGCTCTTCTAAATATTGGAGAAGAAGAACAAAAAGGTTTGGATTATATAAAAGAAGCCTCAAAAATTTTATATAGTTTAGATAAACAAATTAATTATAAGGGGTTCATTGAAGGAGATAAAATTGCACAGGGCATAGCAGATGTTATAATTGCGGATGGATTTAGTGGTAATATTTCACTTAAAACTGCTGAGGGTACAGCTTTATTAGTAACTTCTTATTTAAAAAAAGCACTTACTAGCTCTTTTAGCTCAAAAATTGGTTATTTTTTTGCTAAAAAGGCAATTAATAACTTTAGACATCAAATGGATCCCAGAAAATACAATGGAGCAGTGTTTTTAGGGCTCAACGGTATAGCTGTAAAAAGTCATGGAGGCACAGATTCTTTTGGATTTGCAAATGCGATTGGTGTCGCCGTTGATATGGTTAGATATAATTTTATATCTAATTTAAAAAACAAAATAAGTAAAATAGAATACAGTCTTTAAAAAAATTATTTCCGGGAGATACTAAAATTTCATATAAAATATTGATAACTGGTGTAGGATCTTTTTTACCAAAAAATAAATGTTCAAATGAAAGTCTTTCTAATTTTGTAGATACATCTGATGAGTGGATTTCAAAAAGATCTGGAATAAAAAGCCGTCATTTTGTATCAGATAACGAGAATACTTCTGATATGGCTTTTTTTGCAGCCAATAAAGCTATAGAAAAAGCAAAAATTCCTAAAAATGAAATTGATTTAATTGTTTTAGCTACAACAACTCCCGATAATACTTTCCCATCAACTGCAACATTAGTCCAAAAAAAATTAGGAATTAATGCAGTTTCTTTTGATGTTCAAGCTGTATGTGCTGGATTTGTTTTTGCATTATCTGTTGCTAAGTCAATGATGATAGAGAGTAATTATAAAAATTGTTTGGTAATTGGAGCAGATTCTATGTCAAAGTTATTAGATTGGAATGATAGATCTACTTCTGTTTTATTTGGAGATGGCGCAGGAGCAATAATTCTTCAAAAAATTGAAAATATAGAGAGCAAATATGATGATTGGGGAATTTTATCCAATATCATACACTCAGATGGTCAATTTTATGACTTATTAAAAACTAATGGTGGAGTTTCAATAAATCAGAAAACAGGTTTTATTGAAATGGAAGGTAAAGAGGTCTTTAAACATGCTGTAGATAAACTTTCTTCTTCTCTTGAAGAAGCTTTAGAAGCTTCAAACAAAAGTATTAATGAATTAGATTGGTTGGTACCTCATCAAGCTAATCAACGAATAATATTAGGTGTTGCAGACAGAATTAAAATTGATGTTAATAAGGTTATTTCTACTGTAAAAGACCATGGTAACACATCTGCGGCTTCCATTCCTTTAGCCTTAGATGATGCTATTAAATCAAATAAAATTTTAAATGGTAATTTAATTGGATTACACGCAATTGGTGGTGGTTTAAGTTGGGGAGCTTCTATTATAAGAATTGGTAAACCAAAAAATTTATAAAAAAAAACTTTTAACTTAATTAAATTATATTAATATAAAATTATGAAAAAAACATGGACTAGAAATGATATAATTGAAGCTATAAGTGACAATGTTGGTTTGTCTTTATCTGATTCCTCACAAATAATTGAAGAAATTTTTGAATTTATTTTAAATGAACTTGAAAAGGGAGATGATGTTAAAATATCCTCATTTGGAACTTTTTCTGTAAGGCACAAAAGATCAAGAATTGGAAGAAATCCTAAAACTGGTGTAGAAGTTCCTATAACAGAAAGAAATGTAGTTACTTTCAGTTCTTCCAATGTTTTGAAGTCATCATTTAAATAATAATAATGTCTGATTTAAAATTTACTCAAAACTCTTTTTTTACTATATCCAAAACTGCTAAAATTATTGGAGTTCAATCTCATGTATTAAGATTCTGGGAAAAGAAGTTTTCTTCGATTAACCCAAAAAAAAGTTTAAGTGGAAGACGTTTCTATTCTTCAAATGATATTAAAACTTTGTTAATGATTAAAAAATTACTTTATGAAGATGGTTTTACAATAAAAGGAGCGGTAAGTATTATTGATAAAAAAAACCAACAAAATATGGAAATGAATGATGATGCCCTAAATGAAAAATTAACTAAGTCAATCAATTTGATAAAACAAGGTTTGAACTTAATAAAAAAAAATATAAATTAATTTACTTTTTCTTGTTTAAGATAATAACTTTCCAACTCTTCGTAGTTTTTCTGTAATTTATGTTTTGAAGCTAAATGTTGAACATAATAGTTAGAAATGTCATTAAAAAAACTCTTTGAAAAACTGACATTTAAATCGTTATAAATTTTTTTATTAAATTTATAATCATCCGTACTTTTTTTGATAACCTTGATTGCAACTAAATTATCTTCTGACACGATCAATTCTATTTCTTTATTATAAATTTCAAAAATTTTGTTAATTAAATACTGGTCTTTTATATTTCCTAAAGTCTGATCATTCCTTTTTATAGAAGACTTAGATGACAAATTATTATTTTTTGAGGTAAGTATATTTCTAACTTTTTCCTTTGTTTTAATAATTAACTCTTGTTTAAGCCACTGATCAAAAATTTTATTTTTCACTAAATCAAATTTTGGAGTTTCACTTTTATTTTCACTAATAATTTCTAAAATGAAATAATTGTCGTCATTTAAATTAAAAATATCACTTAATTCATTAATTTCTGTATTCCATATATTTTTAATAAATTCAGGTTTTTTGTCTAAAAAAATTGTTTCTTTATCGTATGAGTAAACGAGTCCTTGTTTAGATATTTTTTTTAAATTTTTAACTGTAATTTTCTTTTTAAAGATATTAGATTTTAAAATTTCTTCAATGTTATTGCCTTCCGCAATTAAATCTTCAATTTTATCGATTTGTTCATAGAGTATTTCAACTGATAGTTCTTTAATTAATTTTTTCTTAATATCTTCTATTATAACTTCATAATCAGATTGTTTTTCTGGTGAAATATTTATTATCTTATATATACTTAACCCAAATTTAGTTTTTATAGGACCCAAAGTTTCATTCAATTGAGCATTAAAAATAAAATCAGCACTTTCTAATGGAAGTTCAGATTTTTTCAAAAAACCTATATTTATATCTGATTTGTTAAGATTGAAATTGTTTTTAGCAAGTTCATTGAAACTCCTACCTTTTTTTATTAAGTCAACAAACTCAAGTGCTTTACTTTCATTTTGCGTTGTGATTTGAAGTATTTCTCTTGTTTCTTCTATTTTATAATTTGATTTCTCGATTTCATATTTTTCATCTATTTGTTTTTTATTTATTACTACCTGTTCCTCAAAATAAGATGGAATAAGCTCAATATATCTTATGTCTCTTGTCAAAGGTATTTCATAGGATTTTTTATTTTTTTTATAAAAAGCTTTTAAAATATCGTTGGATGGTTTATTTATTTCATTTTTATTAATAATTTTAAATGTTTGATATTCTATATCTCTAACTTCATTTTGCCAATTTATAATTTTCCTTATTATTTTTTCATTATAATGTTCGTTATGCATAATTGGCATCGATAGTTGTTTGAAATTTGACTTAGTTTTTATAATGTCTAGATATTTTGCTTCAGATAATCCTGCATTTTTAAGAGATTGTATAAATTTGTTTTGTGAAAATTTACCAAGTGGATCTTTGAATGCTTTTTCTTCTTTAATAAACTTCATTTGTTCAGATAAAGGAACATTTAAGTCTAGAGAATTAGCTTCTTCATTTATTAACATTTCTTGTTCTAGCTTGTTTAAAACACTCTTGTGTATACCATTTTTAATTGCTTCTTCTAAGCTAGGTCTATCAGGCAACATATATCTTGCTCTATTTATTTCATTAAGAGCTTCCTCAATTGAAATATTTTGATTTTCTACGCTTAACACACTCTTGCCTTTTGATCCTCCGGTTAAATCTCCAACTCCCCACAAAGCAAACCCACAGATTAACAGGACAAGAAAGCATTTAAAAAATATAGATTGTGTTTGGTTACGAAGAGATCTTAACATTAGATTACCTAGTAGAATTGTTAATTTTTTTAAATTAATATACTATTTATTAAACATTTTAAATAATTTAATTTTTAATTTTTAATTATTCAGTTCAAAGCAATTAAGGAATGTCATTCATATGTTTATAGCGGCTAATTGGAAAATGAATTTAGATAAAAAATCTATATTAGAATTTACTAAATCTTTACAAAATTTTAAATTTTCAAATCAAATTAATACATGTATTTTTCCTCCTATGACTTACACAGATTATTTATATAATCTTACTAATAATCTACCAATATCTATTGGGGGACAGAATTGTCATTTTGAGTCTTTCGGAGCTTTCACTGGAGAGGTTTCTGCAAATTTTCTTAAGGATACTGGTTGTGAATATGTCTTAATTGGACACTCTGAAAGAAGAACACTAAATAATGAAAATAATGCTGAGATAAAATCACGTGCTGAAACCGCAATAAATTCTAGTTTAAAAGTTATTCTTTGTGTGGGTGAAAACTTAACTGACCGTGAAGAAGGTAAGGCTCTTGAACAAATAGAAAAACAATTAAATGATTGCTTGCCTTATAATTTTAATAATTCTTTTATAGCATATGAGCCTATATGGTCAATCGGCACTGGTAAAATTCCAAGTGCATTCGAAATCCAAGAAATGCATACTCATATAAAAAAAATTGTATATAGAATTTTAAATAAAAACATAAATGTTCTTTATGGTGGTTCAGTTAATGTTGAAAATATTAACTCTATAATAGAGATAAACAATGTAGATGGAGTTTTAGTTGGTGGAGCAAGTCTAAAAGCAAAAGATTTTCTTGCAATTTACTCAGCAGCAGTTAAACATTTAAATATTTCTTCATAACTACAGGATATTAGATGATTACGGTTATATTAATTATACATGTTATTTTGGCTGTTTGTATAATATTAGCAGTATTAATGCAAAAAAGCGAAGGTGGCGGATTAGGTATTGGAGGATCTAGTGCCGGTGGCGGTTTTATGACTGCAAGAGGTACAGCAAACTTTATGACAAAATTAACTGCAATTTTAGGTGGTTGTTTTTTCTTAACTTCAATTATCCTTGCATTATTGTCTTCTCAAGATGCTCCTTCGATTTCAAATGAAGTAAAAAAAACAATTGAAGAAAGCTCTACTAAAGCACCTGCCGTTCCTCTAGAAAATTAATTAGGCTAGTAAATGAAAAATACATCGGTAAAGTTTATTTTTATAACTGGGGGTGTTGTTTCATCATTGGGGAAAGGTTTAGCTTCAGCTTCTCTAGGGGCTTTGCTTCAATCCAGAGGATATAATGTTAAACTTAGAAAATTAGATCCATATTTAAATGTTGATCCTGGTACAATGAGTCCTTATCAACATGGTGAATGTTATGTTACAGATGATGGAGCTGAAACAGATTTAGATTTAGGCCATTATGAAAGATTCACCGGAGTGCCTGCAAAAAAATCTGACAATATTACAACAGGTAAAATTTATTCTAACGTTATTTCTAGGGAAAGAAAAGGTGACTATTTAGGGGCTACTATACAAGTAATTCCGCATGTAACTGATTCGATAAAGGAATATATACTATCTGATATTAATAATGAGGACTTCATACTTTGTGAAATTGGTGGAACAGTTGGAGATATAGAATCACTTCCATTTATAGAAGCAATTAGACAACTAGGTAATGAATTAGGTTTTTCTCAAACTTGCTTTTTACATGTTACTCTGTTGCCTTATATAAAAACTGCCGGCGAATTAAAAACCAAACCTACTCAACATTCTGTAAAAGAGTTACAAGGAATGGGTATACAACCGGATCTGTTACTTTGTAGAACTGAAGATAGAATACCAAATGAACAAAAATCAAAAATAGCCTTATTTTGTAATCTAAAAACTGAAGCTGTAATTGAAGCCCTTGATGCTTCATCAATATATGAAGTTCCAATATCTTATCATAAACAAGGACTCGACCATCAAATCTGTAAACATTTTAAACTAGATATATCAAAAAAACCTAATTTAAGTCGTTGGAACAGAATAAAAGAAATACAAAGTTCTTCAGAAGGAAATGTAAATATTGGTATTGTAGGAAAATATACTTCTATGATCGATGCATATAAATCATTGATTGAAGCCATTAATCATGGCGGGTTAGCTAATAATGTTAAGGTGACAATTAAATGGGTTGATTCTGAATCACTGGAAACTCATAATTTCGATTTAACAAATTTTTTTAAAGATATAAATGGGATAATTGTTCCAGGAGGATTTGGTGAGCGTGGCTCTGAAGGTAAAATAAACGCTATTAAATATGCTAGAATAAATAATATACCTTTGTTTGGTATTTGTTTTGGTATGCAAATGGCTGTTATTGAATTTGCAAGAAACGTTCTTAATATGAAAGAAGCGTCTTCTTCTGAGTTTGGAGCTACAAAACTGCCACTAGTAGGTCTTTTAACAGAATGGCATACAAAAACTGGATTAGAAAAAAGGGATGAAGACTCCGATCTTGGTGGTACTATGAGACTTGGAGCTTATGATTGCAAACTTTTAGATGGTAGCTTTGTAAGTTCAATTTACAATAAAAAGACTATTTCAGAACGTCATAGGCATAGATATGAGGTAAATAATAAATATATTTCAGACTTTAAAAAAAATGGCCTAATATTTTCAGGAATGTCTCCAGACAACACTTTGCCAGAAATACTAGAACTTAAGCAACATCCTTGGTTCATTGGTGTTCAATTTCATCCAGAATTAAAATCTAAACCTTTTGATCCACATCCACTTTTTTCTTCATTTATTAATGCAAGCTTAATGCAATCAAGATTATTATGATGTTAAATATTTTGGTATTATAGTTAATGACACAAAACATTGTTAAAATATTAAATTTTAAAGTATCTAACAAACTTCCTCTATTTTTAATTGCAGGCCCTTGTTCTATTGAAAGCAAAGAACACGCGATTAACCATGCGGGTATGATTAAAGATATATGTAATAAATTAAATATAAATTTTGTTTATAAATCATCTTTTGATAAAGCAAATAGATCAAGTACAAATTCTTCTCGGGGTGTAGGCATAGAAAAGGGTTTAAGTATTTTATCTGATGTAAAAAAAAGCTTTAATTTACCTATATTAACTGATGTTCATGAAACGCATCAATGTAAAGAAGTTGAAGAAATTGTAGACATCATTCAAATACCTGCTTTTTTATGTAGACAAACTGATTTATTAATTGCTGCTGCTAATACAAAAAGGGTTATAAATGTTAAAAAAGGTCAATTTTTAGCTCCTTGGGATATGAAAAATGTAGTAAACAAGATTTTAGATAATGGGAATAATCAAATTTTGCTTACCGAAAGAGGTACATCTTTTGGTTATAACACCTTAGTATCTGATATGCGCGCACTTCCACAAATGTCTAGATTTGGATATCCGATTATTTTTGATGCAACGCACTCTGTTCAGCAACCTGGAGGGCTAGGTCTTACATCTGGAGGGCAAAGAGAGTTTGTTCCAACATTATCAACAGCTGCTGTTTCAGTTGGAGTATCAGGTCTTTTTGTTGAAGTTCACGAAAATCCTGACAAAGCTCCAAGTGATGGTCCAAATATGTTGAAAATGTCTGAACTTGAACCTCTATTAGCTAAGTTGATACAAATAGATAAAATTATCAAAAAGTAGTATATTATTATATATTGGAGTTATTATGGTATATATTGAAGATGTTCAAGCTAGGCAAATATTAGATAGTAGAGGTAACCCAACTTTAGAAGTGGATGTAAAACTGTCTGATGGAAGTGTTGGTAGGGCTGCTGTTCCATCAGGAGCTTCAACAGGAAAATATGAAGCTTATGAGTTAAGAGACAAACAAAGTAATTTTTACAATGGATATGGTGTTAGTAAAGCTGTCGAAAATGTAAATGTTGAAATATTCAATACTTTTTCTGGAAGAAATCCATTCGAACAAAAAAGTATAGATTATGATTTAATTGAGCTAGATAATACAAAAAATAAAAGTCGTCTAGGAGCCAATGCTATGTTAGGGTTTTCAATGGCTGTTTCAAGAGCTTCTGCAAATTCTAAAGGATTATCTCTTTGGCATTATATAGGTGGTATAAGAGCTAATACTTTGCCTGTGCCTATGATGAATATAATCAATGGTGGTGCCCATGCTAATAATGGTTTAGATTTTCAAGAATGCATGATCATGCCTATTGGTTTTTCAACATTTTCTGATGCACTTAGAGCTGGTGTAGAAATTTTTCAAAGCTTAAAAAATATTTTGTCTGATAAATCTCTTTCAACAGCAGTTGGTGATGAAGGTGGTTTTGCACCAAATATTAATAATCTTGAAGAAGCACTTTCATATATTTCTAAAGCTATAGAAATGAGTGGTTATAGATTAGGAGAAGAAATTTTTATTTCTATTGATGCAGCTACTAGCGAATTGTATAGAAAAGGATATTATTATTTAAGTGGTGAAAATAAAACGTTAAATACTGATGAACTGTTAAAATATTGGGAAGTTATTTGTAATAAGTTTCCAATTGTTTCAATTGAAGATCCCTTTGATGAAAATGATTGGAATGGTTTTACTGAGCTTACAAAGATTTTAGGTGATAAATTACAAGTTGTTGGAGATGATTTATTTGTTACAAATAAGGAACGATTATTTAGAGGTATTAAAGACAAGTCAGCAAATGCTATTTTAATTAAATTAAATCAAATTGGAACGGTTTCCGAAACACTTGAAACTATCGAGCTTGCTAAAAATTATAATTTTGGAGTTGTAATTTCTCATAGATCAGGAGAAACAGAGGATGTTTTTATAAGTGATCTCTCAGTTGCACTTAATGCTGGTCAAATTAAAACAGGTTCATTGTCTAGAACTGATAGAACAGCTAAGTATAATCAACTTCTCAGAATTGAAGAGTTACTTGGAGATAATGCTCATTATTACGGAAAAGATTTTTTTAATTCAAATGTTTAAGGATTATATATGAATAATTATCTGATAAGAAAAAATTTTGTTTCAAATTCTATAACTATTTTGGGCTTTATTATTTTTATTTTTTTTATTTCTCATATTTTTTTTGGTGAAAGGTCTATTTGGAAAATTTTTTCGCTTAATTCAAAAATATCTATAGCAAAAAATGAATATAATACATTAATAAACAATAAAAAAAATATTATGAATGAGATTAATCTTTTAAGAGATAATAATTTAGACTCAGATTATATTACTGAAATTTCATATGATCTACTAGGATTGATACAATCTGATCAAATAGTCATCGATATTAAAAAATAGGTTAAATTAGTATTAGAAATAAATTTAATTCTTTGTTAAAAGTAGATTTGTATTTATTGAAAAATCATAGGTATAAGATGAAAAAAAATACGGCTAAGAAAATTTTAACTGAACCAAAAATGAACTATGATTTAAATTTATTACAAGACATGTATAAAAAAATGCTTCTAATTAGAAGATTTGAAGAAAAAGCCGGTCAGTTATATGGGATGGGGCAAATTGGAGGCTTCTGCCATCTATATATTGGACAAGAAGCTGTAGTCGTTGGTATTCAATCTGCTCAAATTGATGGTGATAGTATTGTCACATCTTATAGAGATCACGGTCATATGTTAGCATGCGACATGGACCCTAAAGGAGTTATGGCAGAGCTCACAGGCAGAAGAGATGGTTATTCAAAAGGCAAGGGTGGTTCCATGCATATGTTCAGTCGTGAAAAAGGTTTTTTTGGTGGTCATGGTATTGTAGCCGCTCAAGTTCCAATAGGAGCAGGTTTAGCATTTTCACATAAATATAATGGAAATAAAAATGTTTCGATTACCTATTTTGGAGATGGTGCAGCAAATCAAGGTCAAGTTTATGAGTCCTATAACATTGCGTCGCTTTGGAAGCTCCCAGTAGTTTTTGTAATTGAAAATAATAAGTATGGTATGGGTACTTCTGTAAACAGGTCTTCAGCAGGAGAAAATTTATCTGACCGAGGTAAAGCTTATGGTATTGTGTCTGAGATAGTTGATGGAATGGATATACTAGCCGTCAGAGAAGCTGCTATAAGAGCGATTGATTATTGTAGGGCAGGAAAAGGTCCATATATTTTAGAAATGAAAACTTATAGATATAGAGGACATTCAATGTCTGACCCTGCTAAATATAGGACCAGAGACGAAGTTGATAAAATTAGAAAAACATCTGATCCGATAGAAAATATAAAATCACTTTTAAATAAAATGGGTGTTGAAGAAAAAATTCTTAAGGATATTGATACAGATATTAAGTCAATTATTGCAGAAGCAGCAAAATTTGCTCAAGATTCAGCTGAGCCATCTGAAAATGAATTATTTACTGATATAACTATTAATTAATGGTGTTTTAATGACAATTGAAATATTGATGCCAGCACTTAGCCCTACTATGGAAGAGGGCACCTTATCAAAATGGCTGGTTAATGAAGGAGATTCTATTTCATCTGGTGATTTAATTGCTGAAATAGAAACTGATAAAGCTACTATGGAAGTTGAAGCAGTGGATGATGGCAAAATCGGTCAATTATTAGTTGCAGAAGGCACAGAAGGGGTAAAAGTCAATACACCCATTGCTTTATTAGTTGATACTAATGAATTACCTCATACTTCTATTAAAAATATTGCTGAAAAACCTTATCTAGAAAAAGAAGAAATTCAAATAAAACCTATAAATGAAAAATCAATTTCAATTGAAGCTAATTCTAGTCTAATTACGGTTAGAGAAGCATTGAGAAATGCTATGGCTGAAGAAATGAGAACTGATAAAAATGTATTTGTAATGGGAGAAGAAGTAGCTGAATACCAAGGTGCATACAAAGTTACTCAGGGGTTATTAGATGAATTTGGAGATAAACGAGTATATGACACTCCAATTACAGAACATGGGTTCGCTGGCATAGGCATAGGTGCTGCTTTTGGAAATTTGAAACCTATTGTCGAATTTATGACGTTTAATTTTGCTATGCAAGCAATGGATCAAATAATAAATTCAGCAGCTAAAACACTTTATATGTCTGGTGGTCAAATGGGTTGTCCAATAGTTTTTAGAGGCCCTAACGGAGCAGCATCAAGAGTTGCGGCACAGCATAGTCAATGTTACGCAAGTTGGTACTCACACTGTCCTGGTTTAAAAGTTGTTTCTCCATGGTCAAGTAAAGATGCTAAAGGTCTACTTAAGTCAGCAATTAGAGATCCTGATCCAGTAATTTTTCTAGAAAATGAAGTAATGTATGGTCAAAGTTTTAGCTGTCCAAATGATGATGATTTTACTTTACCTATTGGAAAGGCAAATATTGAAAAAGATGGAAATGATGTAACAATTATTGCGTTTTCTATAATGGTTGGAAAATCCTTAGAAGCTGCAGAAATACTTAAAGATAAAAACATAAACGCAGAAGTTATTAATCTTAGAACATTACGTCCATTAGATACTGACACTATAATTGAATCAGTTAAAAAAACAAATAGGGTAGTTACTTGTGAAGAAGGTTTTCCTTTTTCAGGAATTGGTGCCGAAATTTCAGCTTTAATTACTGAAAAAGCTTTTGATTGGCTTGATGCTCCTGTTACAAGAGTAACAGGGAAAGATGTTCCAATGCCTTATGCTGCTAATTTAGAAAAATTAGCCTTACCACAAGTTGATGACATTGTGAGTGCATGTGCACAAGTATGCTATGAAGATTAGGAATATATAAATGAGTATAGATATCTTAATGCCTGCTCTAAGTCCTACAATGGAAGAGGGGACATTATCAAAATGGTTAGTAAAAGAAGGTGATAAAGTCGAATCAGGTGATCTAATTGCTGAAATTGAAACAGATAAAGCAACAATGGAGGTTGAGGCAATCGATGATGGTATTATTGGTAAGATACTAGTTTCAGAAGGTCAAGAATCTATCAAAGTTAATTCTCCTATAGCAATTTTGTTATCTGAAGGCGAAAATCTATCTGAGAACGCAAGCTCAAATGTTTCTAATAAAGAAACAAAACAAGAAGTACAAAAAAATAAAGAAAACGTTGTACAGATTAACGATGTAAAAAATAACGATCAAACATCTAAATCAATTTCTAATAGTACAACAAAATCATTTATTAAACCAAATAAAGAAGAAAGAATTTTTGCTTCTCCTTTAGCCAAAAGGCTTTCAAAACAAAGAGATATACCATTAAATTCAATAAAAGGATCAGGTCCGCGTGGTAGAATTCTTAAAATTGATGTAGATAATTTTGATATTAAAAAAATTGAGAATCCAAGCCTCAACAATCTAGAAAGTAATAATTTTGAAATTGTAAAAAATAGTACGATGAGAATGACTATTGCAGAAAGATTAGTTAAATCTAAAAATGAAGCACCTCATTTTTATCTATCTTTAGATTGTAATATAGATGAACTTTTAAAAGTAAGGAAAACATTAAACTCTAGATCTAATGATGAATACAAAATATCTGTAAATGACATGATTATCAAAGCCTCAAGTGTAACTCTATTAAAGGTGCCTAAAGCCAATGCTAGTTGGGAAAATGAAAATACTAAATATTTTAGCAGCACTGACATATCTGTTGCAGTGGCTATTGAGGGTGGATTGATTACACCTATTGTAAAAAATGTTCAATTAAAAGGTTTATTAGAAATTTCAAATGATATGAAAAATTTAGCTTCCAAGGCTAAGGATGGAAAACTACAGCCTGAAGAGTATATAGGTGGATCTTTTTCTATTTCTAATCTTGGAATGTATGGCATTAAAGAATTCTCAGCTGTAATTAACCCGCCACAAGGTTGTATACTTGCAGTTGGATCTGGTGAAAAAAGACCTGTAGTTATTGACGATGAAATTTCAATCGCAACTATTATGACAGTTACTTTATCTTGTGATCATAGAGTTGTTGATGGTGCTGTTGGTGCAGAATTTTTATCAGAATTTAAAAATTTAATTGAAAATCCCTCATTACTGCTTTTGTAGGAAATAAATATGTCAAATTTAGATTATGATCTTATTGTTATTGGTGGAGGCCCTGGTGGATATGTGGCTGCAATTAGAGCATCTCAACTAGGTATGTCAGTAGCATTGGTAGAAGATAAACATTTAGGTGGAATTTGCTTAAACTGGGGTTGTATTCCCACTAAAGCGTTATTAAGAGCTAGTGAAATTAGACATATGTTAGATAATGTTGAAGAATTTGGCTTTACAGTATCTGGCATAAAAATGGATATAAATAATATAACTAAAAGGTCTAGAAAAGTTGCTTCGCAATTATCATCTGGCATTAGTCATCTCTTAAAAAAAAATAAAGTACAAGTTTTTGAAGGTCTTGGTAGTTTGGTTAAAGACTCATCAAATATTAAGAAAATAAGAATAAAAACCAAGGATAATAATATAGAAAAAACTGCAAAGAATGTTATCCTGGCTACTGGTGCTAGATCTAAAAATTTACCTTTTGTTTCATCTGATGGAGTTAATATTTGGGATTATAAAACCGCAATGACTCCTCCAAAGTTACCCTCATCAATTGTTATTGTTGGATCTGGTGCAATAGGAATGGAATTTGCCTCTTTTTATAATGATTTAGGTGTTCATGTAACTATTGTAGAAGCCTTACCCTCAATTTTACCAAATGAAGACATTGATATATCTAATATCGTAAAATTAAACTTCGAAAAAAGAGGTATAAAGATTAAAACTAATTCAACATTAAAATCAGTTACAAATAAAAGAAATTCAGTTTCAGTTGAAATAATTACTAAAGAAAAAGTTGAAACAATAAACTCGGAAAAACTTATTTTAGCAATTGGAATAGTTGCAAATACTGAAAAACTTGGCTTAGAAGATTTTAATGTTAAAATTGATAAAGGTCATGTTGTAACAAATGAGTTTTTAGAAACAGATGAGAAGGGAGTATACGCGATAGGTGACATTACTGATGGCCCTTGGCTGGCTCACAAAGCTAGCCATGAAGGTATTCTATGCGTAGAAAAGATTTCAGGTCATAAAAATTTAATTCCGATAGATAAAACATCTATACCAGGATGTACATACTGCAGACCTCAAGTTGCATCAATAGGTATGACAGAAACACAAGCAAAATTAAAGAATCTTAATATCAAAATTGGAAAATTCCCATTCATAGGTAATGGTAAAGCTATTGCTTTAGGAGATGCAGAAGGTTTAATTAAGACTATTTTTGATCAAGATACTGGTGAATTAATTGGAGCTCATATGGTTGGCCCAGAGGTTACAGAATTAATACAAGGTTTTTCTATAGCAAAAAAATTAGAAACTACAGAATACGAGCTTATGCATACAATTTTTCCTCATCCGACGCTTTCTGAAGGTATTCATGAGTCTGTTTTGGATGCATATAATCAAGCAATTCATTACTAAATAGTTTGGAAATAAATATTATTTATTATGAATGATTTAAAAAAAGTAAGACATCCAGAAAAAATTAATAAACCTGATAATATATCACCTAAAAAACCTTTATGGCTAAAAGTGAAAGCTCCTCAAGGTAAGATTTTTGATCAAACAAAAGGTTTATTAGATGAGCTTAATATAACAACTGTTTGTGAAGAAGCTAGTTGTCCAAACATTGGGAATTGTTGGTCTAAAAAACATGCCACAATGATGATTATGGGTGATATTTGTACAAGGGCTTGTTCATTTTGCAATGTTGCAACTGGAAAACCCAACAAACTTGATTTATCTGAACCAATAAGGGTTGCTAAATCAGTTGCAAGGTTAAACTTAAACCATGTTGTTATAACCTCTGTCGATAGAGATGATTTATACGATGGTGGTGCAGATCATTTTGTTGCAACAATAAAAGATATAAGAAAACATTCTCCAAAAACTTCAATTGAAATTCTAACACCTGATTTTTTAAAAAAGAATGGAGCTTTGGAAAAGGTTATAAATGCAAAACCAGATGTTTTTAATCATAATCTTGAAACTGTACCAAGATTGTACCCATCTGTTCGTCCTGGAGCTAGATATTTTCATTCCTTAAGTTTATTAGCTAAAGTAAAAGAAGTTGATCCAAATATTTTTACCAAATCTGGATTAATGGTTGGCTTGGGTGAAAGTCAGAATGAAATTTATCAGGTTATGGATGATATGAGGTCTGCTGATATTGATTTTTTAACCATTGGTCAATATCTACAGCCAACCATAAAGCATCATAAAGTAGAGAAATTTGTGAATCCTGATGAGTTTGATAAATATAAAAAAGTTGCTTTATCTAAAGGCTTTTTATTAGTTTCATCCTCTCCGTTTACAAGAAGTAGTTTTCATGCAAGCGAAGATTTTGAAAAATTAAAAAAAATTAGAATAAATCAATTTAATAACTAGAAAAGTAATCTTAAATGAAGCATGAAGAACGGAAAGTTATAAAACATACTGCAAATAATTTATATAATCTAGTAGCAGATGTTAAAAAATATCCAGAATTCTTGCCATGGTGTTTAGGTGCAAGAGTTAAAAACACATCTTTAAAATCTTTTGAAGCTGATTTAATAATTGGGTTTAAAATTTATAAAGAAATTTACTCTTCAAAAATCACTCTTGATAAAAAAAAGAAAAAAATAATTGTTGATTATAAAGATGGTCCTTTTGAATATCTTCAAAACTACTGGTTATTTAAAGAAAACCCAGATGGCTGTGAGATAGAGTTTATGGTTGATTTTAAATTTAAATCTATTTTTTTACAAACTTTGATGGAAACTTTGTTTAATGAAGCTGTAAAAAGAATGGTAAAAGCTTTTGAGAACAGGGCTAATGAATTGTATAATTAAAAATTAGATTTCTAAAATAACATTATTAGCTAATTTAAGAGACTCATATGTAGTTTTTTGTCTAATTTCAAGTCTATCTCCATTAAATTTGAATTTGTTTGTAATGATTCTTTTTTTTGTTCCAATTCCAATCCAAACAAGTCCAACTGGTTTTTCAACAGTCCCTCCTGTGGGTCCGGCAATTCCGGTAACTGCAATAGACAAGTGTGCTTTTAGTATTTTTAATGAGTTTTTAGCCATATTAAATGCTATAATTTCACTAACGGCTCCATTTTTTGTAATTAAGTCTTTTGGGATATTAAGTAATTTATTTTTCATATCGTTAGAATAAACAATTACCGAAGATTTAAATATTTGACTTGAGCCATTAATATGAACAATTGCAGATGATATCATTCCACCTGTGCAGCTTTCTGCAGTTGTTATTGTTAAATTTTTATTAACACAATTTAAATACAGCTTTTTAGATTCTTGATTGATTTTGTTCCACATTTTTAATTCCATAATGTTTTTATATAAATATTTTGATTTAAACTTGTTAAAATTGCTGCTTGAGTTACTAAAGCTAATAATCCTGCAACTATATCATCTGCCATGATGCCAACACCATTAGGCAAATTTTCAAATTTTTTTATTGGACCAATCTTAGTGATATCAAAAAATCTGAATAATATAAATGACAAAAATAAAGACAAAAACATATAAGTTGAATTTTCTGATTGTACACATCCTAAAATGGCAATAAATTGTCCTGATATTTCGTCAATTACAACTTCTTTTGGATCTTTTTTGTTATGTAATGTTAAATGAGCTTCACAAAGTAAATAACTTACAATAATAAAAATTAATAAAAATATTAAATAAAATTTTAGATCTAAATTTAATATTAAAAAGTAACCAATTAACACACCTATTAAAGAACCCATTGTACCTGGAGCATACTTTGAATGTCCAATTGGGTATACCTCGGCAAACCTAGATAGATATAATAAAAATTTTTTATTAATACTCATTAAAAATCAGTATTTTTAACTTGTATAGCAGTTGAAACCATAGCTGCTATTCCTTCTTTTCTGCCAATAAAACCAATGCTTTCAGAGGTTTTACCTTTAATGCTAATTTTTTGCTCATTAATTTTTAGTATTTTTGCAATATTTTTTTTTATTTCTTTTGAATAATTTATAATTTTTGGTTTTTCACAAACAATTGTAGCATCAATATTATTAATTATTCCTTTTTCATTTTGAAGTAATTTTGAGGCATGTTTTAAAAATATTGAGCTGTCTGCGTTCTTCCATTTGTCATCAGTAGGTGGAAAAATACTTCCTATATCACCTTTATTTATCACACCTAAAATACTATCAGTAATAGCGTGAAGTAATACATCAGCATCAGAGTGACCGATTAATTGTTTTAAAGCTTTAATTTTAACACCACCAAGTAAAATAAAGTTATTTTCTGAAATTCTACTATTATCAAATCGATGAACATCAAAACCATTGCCTATTTTTGTTATGTAATTATTAGAATTTTTAGTCAAATGAGGCTCCAATAAATTTAGATCCTTTTCATAAGTTATTTTTAATGAAAGTGGATCACCGTCGATAGAGATAACTTCCATTGAATTATGCAAAAAAATAGAAGTTTCGTCTTCAAATTTTATATTAGTATTTTCTATAGTCTTTTTAAGTATCTTGTAATTGCATAATTGGGGTGTTTGGACTAGAACTTTATCATTTTTTTGAACGGTTGTTTTTATTATATTTTTCGATATTCCCCGAATAGAGTCACTGATTTTCAATACAGGTGCTACACAAAATACTTCTTTTTTACTGTACGCAACTAATTCTTTTATTACCTTAGAAGAAATGATTGGACGTACTGTGTCATGAATTAATACGTATTTTGGGTTAATATGTTTGATAGATTTAAGACCATTACAAGTGCTTTTATGCCTCTCATCCCCACCTAAAACGGGTGAGAGTAAATTATATCTATTACATAATTCTGAAACTTCTAAAAAATCTCTATTATTTGTTACTACCTGTATAGGAATATTCTTCAATTCTTTAATAAAATTTATTATACTCAACTCTAAGATTGTTAAATTATTATACATTATCATTTGTTTGCTAATTTTTCTGTTAACTCTTGTTCCTACTCCTCCAGCTAGCAAAATAAGCGCTAAATTGACACTACTCATATTTATCTCCAATATGATTAAAAAATAAGCAATATTTATAAATATTTTTACAAAATTAAATTATTGTATAATTTATAATCATTTTTGGTTTAAGTTACATAATTTATGTTCGTTGTTATCTTATGGAAAATAATATTTTAAATGAATTAAGAACTCCAGTTTTTTTAGTAGATAAATCTAATGTGATTATCTATGTCAATGAAATTGGGGAAGAGTTTTTTGGTGTCAGCTCATCTATATTAATTGAGAAAAAAATTAATGATCTTATTCCAAATGATTCACCTATATTAAACTTAATTGAAAGAGTTAGAAATAGTAAAACTGGAATAACAGAAGAAAGTTTAGATTTTAGTAATTTAAATTATCCAAATAGAAAAGTAAGAGTCCATGTTGTGCCATTATCGTTTGATTCAAATAAAATAATAATTCAGGTAAGCCAGTTAGCTCTCTCAGAAATGTTTCAGTCACAAAGAATAAATAGTAAAATTTCTAAATCCTTTTCATCAATGATAGATATGTTAATGCATGAAATAAAAAACCCATTAGCTGGAATTAAGGGGGCATCACAATTAATCGAAACTGATATAAAAGATAATTCTAATTTATTAGAATTAACAAACCTAATTTCAGTTGAATGTGATAGAGTTGAAGATTTATTAAATAGAATGGAGCAAATTTCAAATAATAATGTCAAATTAGATTATGAAAGTTTAAATATCCATGAAATTTTAAACCATTGTAAACGAGTGGCTGAAAATAGTTTTGGTAATGAAATAAATTTTATTATTGAATTTGATCCGTCCCTACCCAGATTGTTTGCTAATAAAAATCTTTTAATTCAAATAATAATCAACTTGTTAAAAAATGCCACTGAAGCAAGTCAAAAAAAAGGTAACATAAAGATTAAAACGAGTTTTAATTCAAATAAGATTACGTCTTTTGGCTCAGAAAATATTCCTACACAGTTACCACTACAAATAGAAATTATTGACTTTGGAGTTGGTATTCCCAGCAATTTATTGTCCAGTATTTTTGATCCATTTGTTTCTTCTAAAAAACAAGGAAAAGGTCTTGGATTATCAATAGTTGCTAGCGGTTTAGAAGAAATGGGTGCAGTAATTGATGTTTCATCATATACAGGATTCACAAATTTTTGTATGAATTTTCCTCTTAAAAAATCTTAAATTAAGGAGTTTTTATTTATGGAAACTAAAAATATTAAAAATATAATTGTCGTAGATGATGACCGAAGTATTCGAGTTGTTATTTCTACTGCATTAACTAGAGCTGGTTATAATGTAAAATCTAGTGGTACTGCTGCAGGTATGTGGAGGTTAATTGAATCAGACTTTGCAGATGTTCTAATTACAGATGTTGGCTTGCCTGACGGAGATGCTCTAGATATTTTGCCAAAATTACAAAAAAATAATCCAGATTTAAAAATAATTGTTATGTCTGCTAGGACAACATTGTTAACTGCGGTAAGAGCAGAAAAAAAAGGTGCACTTGAATATTTGCCTAAACCATTTGATATAGATGAACTTTTGAACTTAGTTTCAAGTACATTTTTACAGCCTAAAATTTATAAAAATGAAGTAATTAGCGATATTCCTAAAAATATATATGATTCTGGTCCAGTTGTTGGAAAGTCAATAGCAATGCAAGAAATTTATAAAATAATATCAAGAATAGTAAATACAAATTTTCCTGTATTAATAACTGGAGATAGTGGCACAGGTAAAAAACTTATAGCAAAATCAATCCATGATTTAAGTTCAAAAACAAATAAATTTTTTATAAATTTAGATGCAAAATTTTTTGATGATTATTCATTTGAAAATTTGATTAAGAAAATTAATACATTTACGTCAATTGATATAAAAGATGAAAATGATTTAAGTGGAAGTTCTATATATATAAAAGATATTACTGAGTTGACTGAAATTCAACAACAAAATTTCTTAAATTTTATTGAAAATGGTTTGTTGCAATTATTTCCTGAAAATTCGAATTTAGAAAAGTCTAGAATTTTTGCTTCAACAAAAAAAAATATTCTTAATTATGTAGAAAGAGGTTTATTTAGAGAAGATTTATATTACAGATTAAATGTTGTTCCAATCAAATTACCTTCATTGAAAGATAGGTTTGAAGATATACCGGATTTGTCTACAGCCTTTTTAAATAGCAATTATAAAAATACATTTACTAGAAGAAATATCTCATATGAAGGCATGAATCTACTTAAAGAATATTCATGGCCAGGAAATATAAGAGAGTTAAAAAATGTTATTGACAGGTTATGTTTATTATCTTCTACAGAGGACATCCCTCTAAATCTTATTAAAGAAGTACTGTCAGAAGACAGGTTTGATGAAGAGAGTAAATATGAAGAGAATTTAGAATTATATTTCAAAAATTATCTTAAAAAATATTTTAAAGATTTTGACGAAAATTTATCACTTAATAATTTACATAATAATTTTATATCTAAAATTGAAAAACCTCTCATAGAAACAACCTTAAATTTATTTAGAGGAAATCAAATTAAAGCTTCTAAATGCTTAGGCTTTAATAGAAATACACTTAGGTCAAAAATTAATTTGTATGGCATTGAAGTTATAAAAAAAAGAAAGGCTTAAATTTATGTATTAAAGTAGTAATATAGACTATAATAAATTTTGTGTTATTAGGTTAAGAGATGAAGCAATTTATTTTAAACATACTTCAACAAAAATTATTTTTTTTATCATTTTTAATTTCATTAATATTTTTTTTATTTATTTATAATTCTCTTTATCAATTTAAACTCTTTAATGATAACAAAAATTTATTCATTTTAATTTTAATTATATCTTTTTTTATAATAGTTAGTTTATTTAATGTTTTTTTTAGAAATTTTTTGCATATTTTTAATAATTTAAAATTAAAAAAAGCTGGTCAAGAATTACAAAAAAAAATATTAATTATTTTCTCTGCTATTACATTAATACCTACTTTGTTAATAGCTTTTTTTTCAATTTTTATTTTTGATGCTTCATTAAGTGGTTGGTTTAATAAAAAAATTTCAACTGCAATCTCTCAGTCTGTTGAGGTCGCTAATCAATATTTAAATGAACACCAAAGTGCAATAAGAGGAGAAATTTTAGAGCTTGTTAATTTAATAAATTCAAACTCTAATTTTTTATCTTCTGATAAAAATAAATTCAACAATTTTCTTAATAAATATACTAGACAACATAATTTATCTGAGGCTGTTATAATAGATTCTATAGGTAACGTTTTAGCATTTTCTGAGTTTGTTTTTGAATATACTTATACAGAGATACCTCAAAAGTATTATGACATAGCAAATGATGGTGAAATCTTTATTGTTAAAGTAGATGATTCTAATAAAATTAGAGCATTTATAAAATTATCTCAATTTATTGATGCTTATTTACTCATTACAAGGTTTGTTGATCAAAAAGTTTTAAATGCAATAGAAAGTACTTCAATAGCAGTTTCTGACTATCAATCAATTGAACTAAAACAATTTGATATTAAAATTTCATTCATTGTTATTTTTATTTTAATTACAATAATTTTACTGTTCACTTCATTGATAATAGGACTAAATATTGCTAATAGATTACTCGAACCTATTAGTTCTCTTATTAAAGGAGCTGAGGAAGTAGGCGGTGGCAATTTAGATTATAAAATTTCTAATAATGTGTTATCTAAAATTAATATTAATGAAATCAAAAGGTTAGTTCAAGCATTTAATCTAATGATTTCTGATTTAAAATCTAACAGAGTAGATTTAGAACATGCAAATGATCAATTAGATAAAAGAAGAAAATTTTCTGAATCTGTTCTTTCAGGTGTTTATTCTGGTGTAATTGGATTAGATAAAGATTTAAAAATAAACTTACCAAACCTTACTGCAACAGAGTTATTAAATATTTCAATCAATGAAGATTATGGTAAATCGATTTTAGATGTTGTACCTGAATTTAAAAATTTAATAGAAAATTTCTTACAATCGGAAAGGAATGTTGTTGAGGATAAAATTCAAATTGTTCGAAATGATAAAATTCTAAATTTAATTACAAGATTAGTTATACAAAAATCTGATAGTGTAGTTTTAGGTTATGTTTTAACTTTTGATGATATAACTAGTCTCATTGCAGCACAAAAAATGGGTGCATGGTCTGACATAGCAAGAAGAATTGCACATGAAATTAAAAATCCTCTTACACCAATACGATTAAGTGCAGAACGCTTAAAAAACAAACTTAATAGTGGTAAAAAAATAGATAAACAAGTTTTTGAGCAATCTTTGAATATGATCACCCGTCAAGTTGATGACATTCATCACTTAGTGAATGAATTTTCCTCTTTTGCAAGAATGCCTTCTCCAAAATTAAAATTAATCAATTTAAATAAAGTTATAACAGATTATATCAAACCATTGATTTCATCATTTGATAATATAATTTTTGAAATTGATGATGTAATTGATAATGCTTTAATAATGGCTGATGAAAAACAGATAAGACAAGCCTGTAGTAATTTAATTAAGAATTCATACGAAAATATTACATTAAATAAAATTATAAATGGTAAAATTTCAATTTTTTTTTGGAATTGAAAATGATTTTGCTTCTATAACTATAAGTGATAATGGTACTGGTATTGATAAGTCAATAATTTCTAAAATAATGGAACCATATTATACAACAAAAGTTGGCAATTCTGGTCTAGGTTTAGCAATTACTAAAAAAATCATAGATGACCATAATGGAATGATTTTAATCAAACCATTAAAAGGCTCAAAAGGGACATCAGTGATTTTTAAATTTCCTCTTATATCAAAATTAAAAAAAGAGAAAAATAAATGATGAAAAACAAAATTTCTATTCTAGTTGTAGATGATGAATTAGATATATGTGAAATGGTTGCTGAAACACTAAAAGATGAGGGTTACAATGCCGTTATAGCTACTAATTATGATTCTGCCGCAGATATTCTTAAACATGAAAATATAAATCTTTTAATTACTGATATATGGATGAATAATGATACTAATGCTGGACTTAAACTTCTAACTTTTAGCCAGAATTATAATCCTACAATTCCAGTTTTAATGATGTCTGGTCATGGTAATATTGAAACAGCAATGAAAGCTGCAAAAAATGGAGCATTCGATTTTATTGAAAAGCCATTTAAAGCTGAACGTTTAATATTGTTGATAGAAAAAGCTTTAGAGGATAGAAAATTAAAATTAAAAGTATTAGATTTCGAGTCAAGAGAAAATGAACGTATGACTTTAATTGGTAAATCATTTACGTTCAAAAATATAAAGCAAAATTTAAACAAAATTGCTTCTACAAATAGTAGAGTATTAATAACTGGACCATCAGGATCAGGAAAAGAATTAATTGCCAGATGGATTCATAAAAAATCTAGCAGGACATCTTTTCCTTTTATTATTGCGTCATGTGCCACTTTATCTCCAGAAAGGGTTGAACAGGTGTTATTTGGTTGGAATGAAACGAATAATGAGGGAGATAATAATCTATCTAATGTTGGTTTGTTTGAACAAGCTAACAATGGTACACTTTTTTTTGATGAGATCTGTGACCTACCTCTTCAAACTCAAGGAAAATTAGTTCAGGCAATACAAGATCAAAGTTTTTATAAAATTGGTTCAAATAAAAAAATTAAAGTTGATGTTAGAATTATTTCCGCTAGCAGTAATAATTTAATTGAATTTATTCAAGATGGCACTTTAAGAGAAGATTTGTTTTATAGACTTTCAGTTGCACCAATTGAAGTGCCACCATTAAATAAAAGAGGTGAAGACATAGCTGATCTAATAATTCATTTCTTAAATCTTTTAGCAAAAGATTTTGGGAATAATATGCTTAAACTTTCTTCTGAAACATTAGTTATATTAAAAAACTATGATTGGCCAGGTAATGTTAGGCAATTAAAAAATATTTTAGAATGGTTAAACATAATGTATGGTAAACATAAAAATTTTATCATTACACCTTCACATTTACCACCTGAAATATTAGGTCACAATAAAAAAGAAGAAAAAAGTGATATTTCAAACCAATTAACTTTATCTTTAAAAGATGCGAGGAAAATTTTTGAGAAGAATTACTTAAAAGAACAGTTAAAAAGATTTAAGGGAAGTATTGCAAAGACGTCAACATTTATTGGAATGGATAGATCAGCTTTACATAGAAAACTAAAAGAATTGGATATTAATATTAATAATTTTGATTAAATTAGAATGAATTAGATTATATATTATATTACATTAGATTAATTTGGAAATTATATGAAACAAAAAGTTATTATTTGTGGTGCTGGAAGAGTTGGAACTTCTATTACTGAGCATTTGTCTAGTGAAGGATTTGATATAACTGTAATTGATTCAAACTCTGAAGCTATCCAACGTATTACAGAGTTATATGACGTTCAAGGAGTATTAGGTCTAGCTTCTTATCCAAATGTTCTTGAAGATGCAGGTATTGTTGATACAGACATGATTATCGCTGTCACTCAATCTGATGAGATAAACATTGCAGCCTGTCATTTGGCAAAATCAATTTTTGGAACTCCTACAATGATAATTCGTATAAGATCAAAAGAATATCTTGATCCTAAATATTCCAATTATTTATTAAAAGATGTTGGGGTAAATAGAATAATATCACCTGAGGACGAGGTTGCAAACGCCATTGTTAATCAGTGGAGAACTCCTGGGGCATTTGATGTTGCTGAGTTTGCAAGGTCACTCGTCACTATGTTAGGTGTTTCTTGTAAATTAGATTGTCCTATTCTTGATACTCCATTAAGAAATTTAGCTGATTTATTTCCTGATTTAAGTGTTACAGTTATGGCGATTATTAGAGGGTCAAAATTAATTGTTCCAAGAGGTGGGGATGACACAATTTTAGCTGGAGACAGAGTCTACTTGGCTTGTCCTACCAATCAAATAAATAGAACCTTAAACGCATTTGGTCATATTGAAACAACCGCAGAAAAAGTTACTATTTCAGGAGCTGGTGCAATTGGAATAAGAGTAGCAGAAGAAATACATAAATTATCTCCAGAAACCAATCTTACGATTTTAGAAATTGATAAAGATAAAGCAAGGCATGCTGCAGAAATGTTAGAGTATGCAACAATAATTTCTGGGGATTCTTTAGATCCAGAAATTATATTGGAAGCAAGGTTAGGTCAAGGTGAAACTTATATAGCAGCTACAAATAACGATGAAGTTAACATACTTTCTTCATTATTATCTAAAAGATCAGGAGCATCACATACAGTGGCTTTAATAAATTTACCTGTATTTATTCCTCTTTTTAATTCACTAGATCTGGAAGGTGTAGTAAGTCCACCCAACTTAACTGCATCATCCATACTACAAGAAGTTAGAAGTGGTCAAATAGAGCATGTTCATTCTATAATTGAAGAATTTGGAGAAGTTATATCGTTTGAAGCTCTGAGATCATCATCGATTATAAGCAAACCTCTTAAAGATATAAAATTACCAAAAGATGTATCATTAGGTGCTATTGTTAAAGATGACGAAACCATTGTATCGCCTAGAGGCGATACAATTATTAAGGCAGGAGATATAGTAGTGATGTTTGTTCCAGTAAAATCAATGAAAAAAGTTGAAGAGCTTCTTTCAGTTAATTTGGATTTTTTTTAATGGCAAATATATCTTACATAAATGGGTACTACTCTAATATTCAAGATGCAAAAATCAGTATAAATGATAGGGGTTATCATTTTGGTGATGCTGTTTATGAAGTAATATTATATAATAATGGTATTTTTTATGATTACGATGGGCATATAAAAAGATTATTTAATTCACTAAAATTGATAAATATTAAATTTCATTTATCAGAACAACAACTTAAAATAATTATAAGAAACCTATTTAAATTAAATAGAGTCAATTTTGGTAGTATTTATATACAGATATCAAGAGGGATAGCTGACAGAAATCACAGTTATTTTGGACTGAACTCCAAACCTATACTAACAATGATTGTATCAAATAAAAAAAATAATATTTCAGATGATGTTAAAGGTGTAAAAGCAATTACTATGTTTGACAATAGATGGTCTAGGCCAGATATTAAAACAACTCAGTTATTACCAAACGTTTTAGCTAAAACTTATGCTAATGAAAAAAATGCTTATGAAGCAATTTTTATTGATCATGAAGGTTATGTAACTGAAGGATCTAGTTCAAATATTTGGATTATAAATAAGAATAATGAAATTTTAACTCGTGAAATTGACGGAAAAATTCTATCTGGTATTACTAGAAAGACAATTTACCAATTTGCAAAAATTAATAATTTTAAAATGCTAGAAAAAAAATTCACAAAAGACGAAATGCTAAATTCTAAGGAAGTATTTTTAACAAGTGCTTCTTCATTTGTTACGCCAATTATTGAAATTGATAATATTAAAATCAATAATGGTATAATTGGCAAAACATCAATTGAATTACGAAATTTATATTTCACGAATTTTTAAATTAGCAATATTTTATGATAAATTATAATACATTTTTAATTCTTCCTATTTTTAAAATTAATAAATTTTCTCAAAATGATATTTTTAACCAAAAAAACTTCATTTCACGTTCTTCTGAAACAAGAAGTCTTGTGCAAGCATTAGATGCATCCATTGTTTTTGAAAAAATAATTAATATTAGTATTCCAAAATCTTCATTGTTAATTAATAATACAGTTGCTAATGAAATTAAAAATAATTTTGATTTAAGCCTAGTTGATTTAATAATTTTTGATTGCTCTTTATCCCCTATACAACAAAGAAATTTGGAAAGAATTTTACAAAAAAAAATTATTGATAGAACTCAACTTATCATAGAAATTTTTGGATTAAGAGCCAAAACTAAAGAGGGTAAATTACAAGTAGAATTAGCTAATTTAAGTTTTGAAAAAACAAGACTTGTAAGATCTTGGACACATCTTGAAAGGCAAAGAGGTGGTTTAAGTAAAGTAGGTGGCCCTGGTGAAAGTCAGATAGAATTAGATAAAAGAATGATTAATTCAAAAATTAAACAATTAAAAAAATCACTTACAAAGGTGACACAAACAAGAGAAGTACAGAGAAAACTAAGAAAAAATGTTTCTTCTTTGATTTTTTCCTTGGTTGGTTATACCAATAGTGGGAAGTCAACAATTTTTAATAATCTTACATCTTCCGACATATTAGTTAGAGATATGGTATTTGCTACCTTAGACACAAAAATGGGTTCTATAAAAATGTCTGATAATAAAAAAATTATAATTTCAGACACTGTAGGTTTTATATCAGCATTGCCAACCGAATTAATTGATTCATTTAAATCTTCCTTAGAAGAACTCTTTTCTTCTGATTATTTATTATTAGTTCATGATTTATCAAATCCTAATATAGAAAATCAGGCTAAATTAGTTTTTGATACATTAATTTCTATTGGTTTTACTTATGAAGAATTAGAAAAGAAAATAATTAATGTTTTTAATAAATGCGATTTAAATTCAGATTTGAGTAATATAAAAATTAACTTCAAAAAAAAATCAGTTAAAACTTCTGCTATAACATACAATGGCATTAAAGATTTAAAAAATTATATTGAAAATTTAGCTGAAAAAAAATTTACGAAGGTGCTTTTTCATATACCTATTGACTCGTACAAAATTTCTTCTTGGCTGTATAAAAATTCATATGTATATAATGAAACATACTGTGATAAGGATTTTGTAGGCAATAAAGTTAAAGCTAAAATATCTAATGATAAGTTAAATTCTTTCAAGTCAAATTTTCCTGAAATTGATTTATATACTATTTGATAAATATGAATGTTATTCTGATTAAAAATAATAAATTACGAACTCAGATTGTAGAATATATCATGTATTTATTAATTAATGTTAATAAAGATATTATTTTACCTTATCATAAAAATTTGAAATCTGAAGATATCAGTACAAAAACATCAAATGATGACCTTGTAAGTATTGCAGATAAAAAAAGCGAAGATATTATAACAAAGCAGTTAAAAGGTTTTTTAGATGTTAATGATATCTTAGGCGAAGAGTCTGCTTTTTTAGATAAACAATATGATAAATATTTGGATAAATCTATATTATGGGTTGTTGATCCAATAGACGGAACAAAAAATTATATTAATGGAAAAGAAAATTTTTGTTCTATGATTTCACTAGTAAGTAATAAGCTTCCTATAGCTACATTTATTTATTACCCTTTAAAAAATATATTTGTTTATGCATTTAAAAACTATGGTGCTTTTATACTTGATACAAATAACAAAATATCAACTAGACTTTCAATAAAATCATCTAACTTATTGAAAATAATAGGCTCTGGTGGAACCAAAGGGATACCTGAAATTTACAGGCAATCAATTCTTGGTAATTTAAAAACTAATACTGAAAGATTATTTGTTGGTAGTGCGGGTATTGAAACAATTATGTTGGCCAATAATGAAATTCAATTTATTTTTCACGGAAGAGTTACTCCTTGGGATCACTCCCCCATGGACTTAATAACAAAAGAAGCTGGCGGTTCTATTTATATGGCAACCAATAAAGGTGAATTTAATATAAAATCTAAAGGATCAATTCTAGCTGCAAGTAATATTGAAATTTGGAATAATATTAGAGATTTAATTATTCCATCTAATAACCCTTATAGGAGATATATAAATTAGCCATTTTTTACAATGTTAAATGGGTTAAAAGCTTGGTCTCCAGCCATAATTTCAATTTTATTAACATTTATATTTTTTGGTCTTGTAGCCACCCAATATATTGTTTCTGCAATATCTTCGGCTTTTATTGATCTTGTATTTTGATATACCTGGGACGCCTTTTCTTTGTCCCCTTTAAACCTAACAATAGAAAATTCTGTTTCTGCCAAACCCGGCTCTACTGATGTTACATTGATACCTTTACCAACTAAATCAGCTCTTAAATTTAAAGAAAATTGACTTACGAACGCCTTTGTGCCTCCATATACATTACCTCCTGGATAAGGATATGATCCAGCAACTGAACCTAGATTAATTATATGACCTTCTCCGTTTTCAATCATCAATGGCAAAATAGTTCGAGTAGCATACACTAAGCCTTTTATATTAGTATCAATCATTTGATCCCAGTCATCTAGGTTTGCATTTTCAGCGCCTTCTAATCCAAGAGCTAAGCCAGCATTATTACATAAAACAGATATATTATTAAAATTTGGTGATATATTTTGTATGGCTGATTTAACCGCACGCCTGTCACTTATGTCAAAAGCAAGTGGTAATGATTTGTTGCCTAATTCCTTTGCAAGCTCTTCTAGACGATCAGCTCTTCGACCTGTAATTATTGTTTGCCAGCCTTTTTCATTAAACAGTTTTGCTGTTGCTTTACCAAACCCTGAAGTGGCACCGGTAATAAGTATAGTTTTGGGTATATTATTATTCATTAATTCCTCTTTGCTTGTTTTTTACTTTATTCCAAAGATTTCTAAAATCATGTTTTTTTAAATTATGCCATTTTAGTTTGTTGTCTTCAATAAAGTTTTCCATTTCGTTAAATCTGGTTGTAAATTTTTTATTAGCTTTTCTTATGGTTTGCTCTGGATCTAAATTTAAACGTCGTGATAAATTAATAGTAGTAAAAAATAGATCTCCTAATTCTTCTTCAATCATTTTTTTGTCATTCAACTTGAATGCATCTTTTAATTCATGAATTTCTTCATCAATTTTATTCAAAACTTGAGTTTCATTTTCCCAATCAAAATTCAACGATGCAGCTTTTTTTTGTATTTTAATAGATCTTAGTAACGTTGGAATATTTTTTTCAACTTGGTCTAATGTATTTTTTGTGTTTGTACTTTTGTTTTTTTCTAATTTTTTGATTTTTTCCCAAGATTCATGGGGAAGATCATTTTCATTGTAATTTTTATCAAATATTTGTGGATGTCTTCTAATTATTTTCTTAGAAATCTCATTGGCTACATCATCGAAATCAAAATCTCCTTTATCATCAGCCACTTGTGAAATTAAAATAACTTGTAATAGTAAATCTCCCAACTCTTTTTTTATCTCTTCGATATCATTGTTTTCTATTGCATCTACAAGTTCGTAAGCTTCTTCAATAGAATAGGGGGCTAATGAATTATAATCTTGTTTTAAGTCCCAAGGACAACCATCAATTGGATCTCTTAATATTTTAATTATTTTTCTTATTTTTGAAATAGATTCTAACTTATTTAACTGTCTTAATTTTTCATTAGATAATTTTTTCATTTTTAAAACTTTTCATATTGGTTTTGAGTATTTATTTGTATAATCTATAATATTTATACCATCAGGAGTTCAAATTGTCTGAAGAAAAAATAGGTTTGTTTGCAAGATTTAGAAGATATTTTCTTGCAGGTATTTTAGTCACATCTCCAATTTTAATAACAATCTACGTTACCTGGATCATAATTACTTTTATAGATTCTCAAGTTGCTGGTTTATTACCTGATAGCCTGGATTTTACTAAACAGTTGCCACACCAAATACCTGGAATTGGATTAATTATAAGTATTGTGGTTATTACTTTTATTGGAGCAATAACTCCTGGATTTATTGGAAGAACTTTGCTTAAGGCTGGAGAGAGAGTTCTTGATAAAATGCCTGTTGTTAGAAGTATATACGGAGCAATTAAACAAATTATGGAAACAGTCATGTCTACTAACTCAGATAGTTTTAGAGAGGTTGTTTTGGTTGAATATCCAAGAAAAAAAATTTGGGTTATTGGTTTTGTTACAGGAGAGACAAAAGGAGAAGTTCAAACCTTAAACGATGAAACCTTAATTAATGTTTTTATACCTACCACTCCGAACCCTACAAGTGGATTTCTTTTATTTGTCCCCAAGAAGGACTTAATATATATGAAAATGAAAGTTGAAGATGCTGTAAAAATGGTAATTTCTGGTGGTATCGTTACTCCAAAAATGAAAACTAAAAAGATTAAGTAATTATCAACCACCTTTTAATAATTTGATAGCTTCATTATTTTCAAAAATAGATAAAAGAACATTAATTTTTTCTTTATCATCTTCATTTTCCAGCATTTTTTGTGCTTCATCTCTTGCAACGGGAATCATTTGATTGTGAATATGCAAATCTACAAACTTAAATTCAAGATTGCCGGATTGTTTGCTTCCAAGAATTTCTCCTGGTCCACGTAATTCTAAATCATGTTCAGAAATTTTAAATCCATTATCATTTTCCTTTAAAATTTTTAACCTTGAATGAGCAATTGAGCTTAAATTGGAATTATATAATAATATGCATGAAGATTCTTTATTACTTCTTCCGACTCTTCCTCTTAATTGATGTATTTGAGCTAACCCAAATCTTTCAGCACATTCAATAACCATTATAGTAGCTTCAGGAATATCTACTCCAACCTCAATTACTGTAGTTGCAACAAGAATTTTACTTTCACCAGATTTAAACTCATTCATTGATTTTTCTCTTTCAATCTGATTTTGTTTTCCATGAATTAATGAAACATTAATGTCTTTAAAATTATTTTTTAAAAAATTATATCTTTCGTTAACTGCAATCAGATCTGAATTTTCAGAATCTTCAATTAGAGGACAAACCCAATATACTAAAGCTCCATCTTTAATTGCTCTTTTAATCGAAGATAATACTTCTGCTATTTTTTTTTGTGATAAAACGTATGTATTAATTGATTTTCTACCAATCGGTTTTTCACTTAAAACTGAAATATCCATATCACCATAAGCAGTCAGTGCAAGAGATCTAGGTATAGGAGTTGCTGTCATAACTAGTACATTAACGTTATTGCCTTTTTCTGTTATTTCAACTCTTTGCTTAACCCCAAACCTATGCTGCTCGTCAATAACAGCTAAAGATAGGTTGTTATAATTTACTTTTTTTGAAATTAATGCGTGAGTTCCAATTATAATTTTAATTTCACCATCTGCTATTTGTTTAATTATATTGGATCTAGTTTTGTTACCATAAACAGATCTACTTTCTCCTAATAGAAGAATTGGTTCAATTTTTATAGGTTTTAGTAAGTTTTTAATTGTATTAAAATGTTGAATTGCAAGAATTTCTGTTGGAACCATTAATACGGCTTGAGATCCATTTAATATTGCGTTTAGCATGGAAATCACAGCTACAATTGTTTTTCCTGACCCAACATCTCCCTGAAGCATTCTAACCATAGTTTTGTTGCTATGAATGTCTTCTTTTATTTCATCAACAACTTTTTTTTGATTTTTGGTTAACTCAAATGGTAAGTTTGAATAAAAATTTTCAATTAATTTTGATTTGCCATAAGTTTTATTTATATGATGAATCTTAGAAATTTTATTTTTTATTAGTAACATTGAAATCTGATTTGCTATCAATTCATCTAGGGCAAGTCGTTTTCTAAAAACACTATTCAAATTTGTGTCAGTATTATTTTCTGGATTATGTGTTTTAGATATACAAGTTTGCCAACTTGGAAATTGGTATTTAATTAATATATCTTTTCTTAACCATTCTGGTATTGATGGTATTTTCTTAATACCTTCATTAATAATCTTGGATATAAATTTTTGGTTTATACCGTGAAACAAAGGATAAATTGGTTGTATCAATGGTATTAACTTTTTTTCGTTTTCTTTTACAACATAATCAGGATGAGAAATTTGTCCAATACCATTAAAATTCTCAAATTTACCACTTACAATTATTTTGCAACCAACCTTGTAAATATTTTTTAAATATTGTGTGTTTTGTCCAAAATAAACAATATCTAATCTAATATTTTTTTCATCATTGATACCAAATGTAATAATCCTAGATATATTATTTTTTTTTCTAAAATTGTAAGCGGGGATGTTAATTTCTACAACCTCCACTTCGCAAGTTAATATATCACCGTGATTTACTTTTTTTAAAGAAATGTTCTGAAATCTATCAATAGATTTATGAGGTAAGTAAAATAATAAATTTATTAAGTATGGACCAATTTTTTTTTCTAAAAGGTTTAATTTTTTTTCACCAACACCACTTAAATTTCTAAGTGATGAGAATAACTCAAAAATCTCTTTTGGTCTTTTAATAATTAAATTAGACAAGAAATCAAAAACCTTTATTTATAATAAATAATAACAAAATAAATTAATATAACGAGAAAAAATTGGATAATAGAACTGTTTTTATAAAAAAATTAATTTATAGATCTAAATATACTGGCACTAGAGAAACAGACATCCTGTTAGGTAATTTTGCAGAAATCCATTTAAAAAATCTTGATGATGATGATTTATTAGCATACCAAGATCTTCTTAATTCTGGAGATCCTAGAATTTGGCGATTATCCATAGATATTGAGAAATCTAAATCTTCAAAAGAAAACTTTCTAATAGACTTGATAAAAGAATTTAAAGGTTAGTAAATTGTTTAATTTTAATAATGATACAAAAGAAATTACTGACATAAATGGTGTCAGAGATAGTTTGATACCTTTCTTAATTTCTTACCTATCAAGAAATCAAAATATTTTTTACGTAGCAAAAAATGATTTAGAGCTTTCCAATCTTTATAATTTTTTATATTCGAATTTCAAAGAAATAAACATATATAAAATACCAGCATGGGATTGTTTGCCTTATGATATCTCATCCCCAAATCTTAATTTAATTGGAGAGCGTGTAAAAGCATTTACAGATCTTTGTTTTTTTAAAAGAAATAAAAATAAAAACGTTATTTTAACTACTATTAATGGTTTGTTTACTAAGACAGCGCCTAAAGATTTTTTTTTAAAACATTTTATAAATTTAAATTTATCTTCAGATTATAAATTTCAATTGATTATCGAGTTTTTAAATAACTCAGGATACAAAAGGGTACAAACTGTAAGAGAGTTTGGTGAATTTAGTATACGAGGAAGTATATTAGACGTTTTTCCTGTTGGTAACCAAAGTGCTTTTAGAATTGATTTTATAGGTGAAAACATTGAATCAATCAAAACGATGGATCCTCTTACACAAAGATCTAAGGATAAAATAAGTAATTTTAATATTTATACTTCAAATGAATTTATATTGAATGAAAAAAATATAGAGAATTTCAGAAAGAGATTTAGGACTAAAAACGGAGCTGCAGGTATAAATAGTTTATTTTATGAAAACATATCTGCTGGTATTAAGTTTAACGGTATAGAACACTTTTTACCATTATTTCATAAAAAACAATTAAGTTCAATTTTTGATTATTTGCAACTTGAACATGAAATTACATTTTTACTTACCAAAAATTTTGAAAATCTAATTCAAGAAAGACAGTTAGAAATAAATAATTTTAGTAATGAAAGAAAAGACGAAAATACTGATTATAATGCGTTTGAAACTGAAGAATTATATATCTCAAAAGGTAATATTTTAGATAATATGAAAAGCTTTAATAATATTCGATTAAATGAATATGACAGACCTAATATCACTAATCAAAATGAAATAAATCTTTCTTCTAAACCTTTAATAATTCCTAATTTTATTAATTCTGAAAAAATTAATAAAATTAATAACTTTGTCCAATTTTGTATAAATAATATTAAGAAACACAAAAAAATTATAATTATTACAGAAGATGAAAATAAGATAAATAATTTAGTCAGTTTTTTTGAAGAAGATTTAAATAAAAGTAAAATTACATTTGAATTAATTGAACTTAAAGAGCTAGTTAACAGTAAAAATTTATTAAATTTGAATTTTTCATATTCTCCATATTTGGAGAGTTTTGAATTAAATAATCATTTCATCATATTCACACGTGATATTTTTGGATTTCCAGAAAATAAAAGAAAATCATGGAGAAAGAAAACTGAGAACTTTCTTAAAGATGTAAACTCAATAAATGTTGGTGACCTGGTAGCTCATATTGATCATGGAATTGGGTCGTATGATGGATTAGAGAAAATATCAACAAATGGAGTAGATCATGATTGTTTGAAACTATTATATCAAGATGGTGACAAATTATTTCTTCCTGTAGAGAATATGAATTTATTAAGCCGTGTAGGTGATGCAGGTATTATTAGAAATTTAGATAAGTTGGGTACGTCAAATTGGCAGAATAGAAAAGCAAATATAAAAAAAAGAATTAAAGATATGGCTGAAAAATTAATTAGAGTTGCAGCTCAAAGAGAAATTATAAATACAGAAAAGTTATTAATTACAGATGATTACGATAAATTTTCTAATAGTTTTCCTTTTCAGCTTACTGATGACCAAGATTCAGCAATTAAAGATGTAATGTCTGATCTTGAAGCAGGAAAACTTATGGACAGGCTTATTTGTGGTGATGTTGGTTTTGGTAAAACTGAAGTGGCATTAAGAGCTTCTTTTATTGTAGCAAATGCTGGCTATCAAGTGGCATTGGTGGCTCCAACAACAATTTTAGTAAAACAACATTATAAAAGTTTTTATGAAAGATTTAAAAGTTCTTCACTTAAAGTTTCTTCATTATCGAGAATGACTAAAGCAAGCAAAAGAAAGATTATTAAAAATGATCTTAACTCTGGTGATATAAATATTATTGTTGGTACACATGCTTTACTTTCTAATGATATTGATTTCAACAATTTAGGACTGTTAATTGTTGACGAAGAGCAACATTTTGGAGTCGCTCAAAAAGAAAAAATAAAAGAATTACAAGGCAATATTCATGTATTGACTCTGACTGCAACACCAATTCCAAGAACGCTTCAATTATCGTTATCTGGACTAAAGCAATTGAGCTTGATTAGCACTCCACCTGTAGACAGATTAGCAATTCGTACTTTTGTTTTTGAATGGGATAAAGTTGTTTTATTAGACGCTTTAAATCGTGAAAAAAATAGAGGAGGACAGACATTCATTGTTTGCCCAAGGGTAAAAGATATAGATGCTTTGTTTGAAAGAATAAAACAAATGAAACCTAATTTATCTATAAAAATTGCTCATGGTCAAATGAAAATAAATGAATTAGATGATTCAATTAACTCATTTGCGAATGGTAAATCTGATGTATTAATTTCTACAAATATAATTGAATCTGGCATTGATATTCCTAATGCTAACACAATGATAATTTATAAATCTGACATGTTTGGTCTTTCTCAACTTTATCAATTAAGAGGTCGTATTGGTCGAGGTAAAAAAAGAGCATATGCTTATTTCACAGTCGAACCAGGGAAAGTTTTAAACAAAAACTCTCAACAAAGATTAGATGTTATTAAAACCCTTGATAATTTAGGAGCTGGTTTTTCACTCGCCAGCTATGACATGGATATAAGAGGAGCTGGAAATTTGCTCGGTGACGAACAGTCAGGTCAAATTAAAGAAGTGGGAGTTGAGTTGTATCAAGATATGCTTAGGGATGCTGTTTACTCTTATAAAAATAAAGAAGCACCATTAGAAGAAGTTTGGTCTCCTTCAATATCATTAGGCTTGCCTGTACTTATTCCAGATACTTATGTATATGACCTATCAACTAGAATGGCATTATACAGAAAAGCAGGTGACTTAAGAAATAGAGATGAGATAAATGAATTTAATGAAGAATTATTTGATAGATTTGGACCTCCTCCTGTAGAAGTTAATAATCTACTTCAAACATTAGTCATTAAAAACAAATGCTTAAAAAATAATATTAGTTTTATAGATGTGGGCCCTAAAGGTATTTTATTAGGTTTTAAAAATAATTATTTTAAAGATTCAGATAAGCTATTGGATTGGATTAATAAAACATCTGGACAAATAAAAGTTAGACCTGATCAAAAGCTTTTTATCGAGAAACAGTTAAAGAATAGAGAAGAAAAAATTGAACATGCCTTAATGTTTATAGATAAGCTAGAAAATTTAAAATCTTAGTTACATCCTGCAATCAAATGTACCTAATGCAGTATCATCTTCAAAAGTTTTTATTTTAATTAAAACAAAACTATTATGGTTTTTACATACATATTTAATTTTTTTCTGAATTTCTACAGGAATATTTGTAATAGAATTTTTTTCAATTTTCCATTTCAGCTCAAATGGTTTTTCTTGATATGCGAAATTATTATTATTATTTGGTATATGTTCAATAACATTAGAATGCTTATTACAGCTAGATAAGAATAATAAACTAAAAATTAAAATTATATTTTTATACATAATGACCTCAAATTATTAAATACACTTAAAATATTTTTTTAGAAATAGAAGAGTATAATTTCTCAATTAGAGAAAATTACCAGGTTCCAATATTTTTCATACTTGACCAAGGTTCTTTAATTTCAAGATTATCACCTTGCTGAAGCAATTCAATTGAAATATTATCTGGAGATTTTATAAATGCCATTCTTCCTTCTCTCGGTGGTCTATTGATCGTTACTCCAGCATCCATTAATTTCTGGCATGTTTCATAAATATTTTTAACAGACAGAGCAAGATGTCCAAAATTTCTACCGCTTCCATACTCTTCTGAGTCCCAATTATAGGTTAATTCTATTTCAGGTGATCTGGTTTTTATTGCATTGTCTTCGTCTTCCGGTGCCGCGAGAAAGATAAGCGTAAATTTTCCTTCTGGAACTTCTTTTCTTCTAATCTCAACAAGACCTAGTTTGTTGCAATAAAAATCTAAAGATTCTTCAATATTTGTAACTCTAATCATAGTGTGTAAAAATTTCATTTTAAATCCAAACTTTGTTAAAAAAAAATTATAATATATACATAATATTAATAATTCAATTATACTAGTTTTGTAAGATTTAATATAGGTTTTTTTAATGAATTTAGAAGCGTTTGAGGTGGGTTTTAATATTCCTGCTAAAGTTGGAATGGATGTTAATGAAATTCAAACTCCTTCATTAATTGTTGATTATAATATATTTGAGAATAACATAAACAAAATGAGAGAATTTGTTCTCAATAATAATGTAAAATTGAGGCCTCATGCCAAAATGCACAAATCAATAGATGTTGCTAAATACCAAATTAATAACGGTGGAGCGCATGGAATCTGTTGCCAAAAAATTAGTGAAGCAGAGATATTTGTTAGAGCTGGTATAAAAGATATTTTAATAACCAATCAAATAACTGATGCGTTTAAATTAGAAAGACTAGCTAAAATAGCATCTAAAAAATTAAAGATAGGTTGTTGCGTAGATAATAAAGAAAATATCATTAACATACAAAAAACAGCTGAAAGAAATAATTCAGAAATTGATATTTATATTGAATACGATTGTGGTGCAAATAGATGTGGCATAAAGTCATTTAATGAAATAAATCAATTGATTGAAACCATCAAAAAGATGGCCAACTTAAATTTTATTGGTTTTCAAGCTTACAATGGTTCTATTCAGCATATTGAAGATCATAAAATAAGACAAAAAGAAGTTAAAAAAACCTGCAAAAAAATTAGAGAATTAAAAAGTAATTTCATAAAGTATTCACCCTTTATTACTGGTGTAGGTACTGGTTGTTTTGATTTAGAAGTTTATGAAGAAGTATATGATGAAATACAAGTAGGTTCATATGCTTTTATGGATGCTCATTATTCATCTTTAAAACATGATAGAAAATTAAATAATTCTAGTAATTTTGAAAATTCTTTATTCATTCTTACTGGGGTAATGTCAAAAGCATTACAAAAACACGCTGTAGTGGATGCAGGGTTAAAATCAATAGCAGTTGATAGTGGCTTGCCAAAAACAATAAACTCAGATTTAGAATATATAAAATGCTCTGATGAGCATGGAATAATAGCTGACCCTGATAATATTCTTAAAATTAATGATAAAATTCGTTTAATTCCTGGGCATTGCGACCCAACTTGTAATTTACATGATTGGTATGTGGTTGTTAGAAACACAAAAGTAATTGATTTATGGCCTGTTTCTGCAAGAGGGTTTAGTTTTTAATTTATGAATTAAATGATAATATTATGGGGCAATTGCAAAATGGACAAGAAAAAAGTACTCAAAAATATTATAGAAGCAAAAAAAAAAACCTTTACACTGAAAATAAAACTATTGATCAACTTCGAAAAGAAACAGAAACTGCTGGATCTTTAATCCCACTTCCTGAAAATACAAATTACAAAACTGTCGTTGCTGGAAATGTTAATGCAGAATGGATCATGTGTGGAGAGGTAAATGAAAATAGGATATTCATGTTCATGCATGGTGGTGGTTATTATAGGGGATCAATAGCTGCTACAAGAGCAACAGTAGCAAGAATTTCTGCAGAAGCAAAAGTCAAATGTTTATCAATCAACTACAGATTAGCTCCAGAGCATCCTTTTCCAGCAGCTATTGATGATACATATTCCGCTTATGAATGGCTTATTAATGAGGGAATAAGCCCTGAACACATAATTGTTAGCGGACAATCTGCCGGTGGTGGATTATGTTTAGCGTTATTATTGAAAATTAAAGAAAACAATATTTGTCAACCATTAGGAGCTGTAGCTTTAAGCCCTTGGACTGATCTTTCCCAAACTGGAAAAACAATGGTAACAAATGAAAAAATTGATCCTATAATTAGTAAACAATATCTTGATAGATTTGCAAATCTATACTTTCCTGACTTTAATAATATGTCTCATTTAGCATCTCCTATTATTGGTGAATTATCGGGATTGCCAGATATGTTAATTCAAGTTGGTTCTGCTGAAACAATGTTAGATGACAGCAGGCGTTTTTATGAGAAAGCAAAAATAGCAAATGTAAATGCAAAAATAGAAATTTGGGAAAATATGTTTCATGGATGGCATAGTAATGCACACATATTAAAAGATGCAGAGGATGCAATAATTAGTATAGGTAGATTTTGTAAGAAATTATTTAATCAATGAAAATTTATATAAAAACGAATTAAAAATTTTCATTAAATTATTCCTTTTTACCCTTATTAAAATTTAACTAATGAAATGTATCTTTTATCCACTGGTCTTTATTTAAATACGCTCTTCTTAAAGCTTCTTTATTTATCTGCTCTGCAAGTTTTTTAGCTTCCTCAACTTCCTCAATTGTTTTAGCATCTTTAAAAATATTTTTTAACCATTTCTTACAATCCTCTATTTTTTTGGGTTCTGCAATAAATTCCTGCCCTCTCCCAACGACATTAACGGTATCTGTTTTCCATCTTTTTTTATCTTTATGATAGGTCATACCACATCCTCCATGAACAGGATTTAACCATTTAGGACACTTCCAAATAGATTTTTTAATTGATGGATTTAGACTTAAATTTGTTTTATCCGATGCATTAAATTTACCAAAACCATAATAGCTATCTATACCAAAAACACTTAACTTTTCACTCGCCAAATAAAGAGTATTATTTATTTTCCAATGCCCAATAGTATGAGGATGAGACATGGAATTTGGTTTTGTTTTTAAATACCAACTCGGATCATTTCCAAGATTTATAATCTTACCAATTTGTAACCATCCAAAAAATCTATAATGTCCAGGATCCTCTTTTGAGAAAACTGTCTTTTTGTGAATTGTAACTGTTTCTCTAAACCACCCCCAAAATAAAAAAAGATCACCAATATTTACGTTATTATTTTCTAAATGTGTTTGAGCTGCTCCAACCTGCCCAAACTCTCCATAATTTAAGTTTGGATCAAAATGACAAGTATCTGTTGGGCTAATTTTTCCATTTGACAACTCTTTTATATCTTTACCCAATCCAAGATGATTGTAAGTTGTAAGGGTATTCTTATTAAAAGGTATGGGAAAGCTAATAAGGTTTACTCCTCTTTTTATACTTGGCATTCCACCACTACTACTGTCAAAACCTTTTCTACTAAATATAATCTTTGTCATAAGTTTAATATAACAATAACTTTTAAAATAATGTGTTTTTTTATCATTAGGATAAAATAAAGTCGATTTTAAATAAGTTTATAATTGAATGTTAAAAGTAATTATTTCGTTATACAGGCTTTTATAGCACCAACTAATACAGAGCAATAATTAGCTGAGCCAGAAAATTTTATTGCATCTTTCAGAGATTTATTTGCTCTGATAAAATATAGTGCTGAATAAATAACATTAAATACATAACCATCTGGCTTTAACTCAGCATTTTGAACTTTATCCCAACTTTGTTTTAATTCGTTTTCTTTAGATATAATTTCTTGAGCCTCATTAAGACTCTTGCCTTCTAAGAGAAACCTACACAACATAATTATAATAGCTGATCCATTTCCAGCATCATCATGAAAATGAGTAATTTTCGCTTCATCCCTTGCCACTTTAATTAAATTGTTAGTTTTAATGTTCATAAAGCCTGCAATTGGGGATGCGCGTTGAGCAGGGCCACATCCTGCTGTATTTCCATCAAATTGTTTATGAGTTTCAAACACAGCATCATCATACCCCATTCCGTTTTCTATTTTGGTAAATACACTAGCGTAGGTAGGCCCAGTATCAAAGGGTCCATTTTTCCACCACTGAAGGTACTTCTTACTGGTATCTAATTTATTAAAATTATTATTATTTTTTATAGAATCTATCAAAACGGATGCTAAATCAAATGGTCCTCCAATTTGATCACCTTCATTAATCCCATTTAAAATTTTGGTATAATACATTAAAAATATTCCATCCTTCTTATATTCTTATCTGAAGATTAAGTTTAAAGTAATATTTTCTGTCATTCTCTTTAAATACTGCATCATTACCTATGCCTTGTAGAAGATAATGTATCAAATTTAGAAGATTTTAGGTATATGGCGGATGGGGTGGGATTCGAACCCACGGAAGGCTTTCACCTTCGCCGGTTTTCAAGACCGGTACTTTCAACCGCTCAGTCACCCATCCATGATTTCGTTTTTTAAACTAGGTTATTGATGAAGGCAAGTTATTATTTTCTTATAATAATAATTATAATTAATAATCAGTTTTTCAATAATTAGTTTTTAACTTTTAAAAATATAAGTTATTAATTAAGCTGTTTTTGCTAAAGGATGTAATTATGAATATTTTAAGTTTTTTTAGATTTTTACTATTCATGTTTCTTATTTTCTTATTCCCTGTTTCAAGTTTCGCAAAAGCTAATTTTAATGAGATTGTGCTACAAGTATCAAAAGAGGCTGAACAAAAAGGAATTTCTAGCAAAGTAATAAATGAATTTAAAAATAAAACTAAATTTATCAAGAGAGTTGTCGAACTTGATAAATCACAACCGGAATTTAAATTAACTCTTGATCAGTATCTTAAGAGAGTAGTGACACCTACTAGAATAAAAAAAGCAAATCAAAAATATAAAGAAAATAAAAAATTGCTTGCTCAAATATCAAAATATTACCATGTTCAACCCCGATTTATAGTAGCTTTGTGGGGTATTGAAACTGATTTTGGAAGGTTAACTGGAGGCTTTTCTGTTATCTCAGCTTTAACAACGTTAGTTTATGATGGAAGAAGGTATGATTATTTCAAAAAAGAATTAATAAATGCATTGAAAATTGTAAATGGAGGTCATATTACTATTGATAAAATGACTGGCTCCTGGGCTGGTGCAATGGGGCAATGTCAATTTATGCCATCTAGTTTTATCAATTATGCTACTGATTGGGATAAAGATGGATCTAAAAATATATGGACATCAAAACCAGACGTTTTTGCATCAGCAGCAAATTATTTAAAAAGAGTAGGGTGGTCTGATAAAATCACCTGGGGTAGAAAAGTTTTTGTTGGAAATTACAATAGTAAAATAGATGAAAAAAAATATAATTTGTTAAGTTATTGGGCATTAAGGGGAATATTAAAAGCAAATAAAGAAAAATTACCTAATGCTAAATTAAAAGCTAGACTTATTATACCTGATGGATTTAAAAATTATGGTTATTTAGCTTATAAAAATTTTGATTCCCTTTTAAATTGGAACCGATCTAATTATTTTGCTATAGCAGTCGGAACCTTGGCAGATTCTATAAAAGAAAATAATTAAATGTATTCAACAATAAATAATTTATTTTATTTTTATATAAAATCTAAAAATTTATTTTTTATTATTTTTCTTACTCTAATCCAAGGATGCACTTCAAATATTGAGGTTGCTGCTAATTTAGGAAAAAAATATTTAATTCCAAAAGAAGAAAAACAAAAAGTACAAAAACCAATTTATAAGATTGGCAAAAAATATAATGTAGGTGGAAAATATTATTATCCCAAAAAAGATCTCTATTACAATAAAACAGGTATAGCATCATGGTATGGACCAAAGTTTCATGGTAAATTAACTGCTAATGGTGAAATATATAATCAATTTGCTCTTACAGCTGCTCACAAAACTTTGCCTCTTCCTAGTGCTGTAAAAGTAACTAATTTAAAAAATAATAAGTCAATAGTACTTAGAATAAATGACCGAGGTCCTTTTGTTAATGATAGAATTATAGATTTATCATCAAAAGCTGCTGATATATTAAACTTAAAAAAAGAAGGTACGGGTCTTGTGAGGGTGCAAATTTTAAGGGAGAAGAGCCTTTATTTAGAAAAACTTGCTAAACAAGGATCTTTTCCTGAAATAGCTGATTTAAAAGAAACAGAATTACCTAATATTAAAATTCCTAGTAAAAATGAAGTAAAAATTAAGGATACTAAAAATCAAAAAATTGTATCAAAAAAAATAAACTATAATCTTAAAAATTTAAATAAAGAATATAAAATCTTTATAAAATTGGCTTCTTTTAGTTCAAACAAAAATGCAGAAATCATGAAAAAAAAAGTATCTTATATTGATAAGGTAAAAATATATAAAATTTATAAATTAAATAAGACACTGTTCCAAGTTAAGGCTGGTCCGTTTTCAAGTGTGGAAAAAGTTGATAAATTACATGCTTTGTTGTTACAAAAAGGAATGCAGGGTGCAAAAATAATTATTGAATAAGTTTCTTGAGGTTATACATGCCAAATATTTATAAATTACAAACCGCTTTAATTTTTACTTTTCTAATTTTATGTTTTGTAAATATAAAAGAAAGTTTTTCAAAAATTTTAGATATTCAAACTCCCGCAAAACAAGTAATTATTTACGATCATGAAGTAGACGAAGTATTATTTGAAAAAAATGCAGATCAGCTTATGAAACCTGCATCAATGGCAAAAGTTATGACTACTTATATAGTCTTTGATAGAATTAAAGATAAGTCTTTAAATATGTCAGATACTTTTTTAGTGTCAGATAAAGCTTGGAGAATGGGTGGGTCTAGATCTTTTCTAGAATTAAATAGTAACGTTACCATAAAAGACTTATTACTAGGTTTGATTGTTCAATCAGGAAATGATGCAGCTGTTGTTTTGGCTGAAGGTATATCTGGTGACGAAGAAGCTTTTGCAAGAGAAATGAATAGATATGCTAAAACATTAGGTATGAAAGACACATATTTTACTAATTCTACTGGCTGGCCTCATCCTGATTTACATACAACATCCAGAGATCTAGTTATTCTTACAAAAAGGATAATTTATGACTTTCCTGAGTTGTATAAGTTATTTGAAGAGAGAATATTTACATACAATAAAATTAAACAATCTAATAGAAACCCATTACTTTACACTATGAATGGAGCAGATGGTCTTAAAACTGGTCATACAAATGAGTCTGGATATGGGTTAATAGGTTCCGTAAATAGGAATGATAGAAGAGTTACAATTGTCATGAATGGATTAAATAGTAAGAAGAAGAGAAGATTTGAAAGCAAAAGACTTTTTAATATCGTATTTAGAGAAACAACTTTATTATCTTTATTTGATAATCAAAAAAGTCTGGTTGAGGCTAATGTATGGCTAGGAAAAAAGCCCAAAGTTAATTTGGTCGCTAAAAAACCTTTCAAAAAAATCATTTCACCCTTTGAATTAAATAAAACTAAAATTAAGCTAGAATGGATGGATCCAATTTCTGCTCCCATAAAAAAAGGTTCTGTTCTTGGGAAGATTTACATTAAAATTCCTGGAAAACAAACTTTTGAGGAAGACTTAATTTCTTATGAAGAAATAGGTAAAATGTCATCTTTAATTCGAGTAAAATCTATTTTAAAGTTTTTACTTTATGGAGACATTGTTGCAGATTAGACAAACTTTAAATTCAAAAAAAGGGTTTTTTATATCATTCGAAGGTGGTGAAGGAGTTGGAAAAAGCACACAGATAGATTTATTAAAAAAAAATCTTATTAATAAACAGTTTAATGTGCTATCTACACGTGAACCTGGCGGAACCAAAGAAGCAGAAGAATTAAGAAAATTTTTAGTAACTGGTGATAAAAAAGCTTGGGACCCTTATTCAGAATCATTGATTTTTAATGCTATAAGACGAGAACATATAAATAAAATTATATTACCTGCAATTGAAGACGGTACTATAGTGTTATGTGATAGATTTATAGATTCTACAATTGTATATCAAGGGCTTGTAGGAGAAGTAAGTGAAAAAGATTTATTGGAATTACATAAAAAATATTGTTACAATTTATACCCAGATATAACCTTTTTTTTGGATTTATCTCCCCAAAAAGGTCTAAACAGAGCCCTTAAAAGACAAAACACTATTGAAAACAGATTTGAGAATTTAGGAATAAATTATCATCAAAAAATTTTAAATGGGTTTGATAATTTACAAAAAAGAAATCCAAGTCGTATTATTAGGATTAATGCAGATAATAGTGAAGAAATTATTTCAAGTGAAATTAGTTCTTTTACAAAAAAATTATTAAATGTAAATGATTAAATCTCTGATAAATCAAAAATTTTTTTTAAGTCAAAAGTTACAAAAAGATATTTTTGCAATGATATGCACTAAAAAAATTAATACAATTACACTTGGAGGTCCCAAAGGATTAGGTAAAAGAAATTTTACACTCAAATTAGCAAAATTTATTTTGTGCAAGTTAGAAATTTCAAAAGAAATAAATTTAAATTTTTTTGAAGATAACAAATTAGATTTAGAGCAACTAAAAATAACAAAATCTTTTTCTTTATTTGACAATAATTCTCATCCAGACTTTTTTTACTTAAATGACGAAGAAAAAAAACTTGGAAAAACTATACCGATTGAGAATGTTAGAAAATTTAAAAATTTTTTTTACAAAACTGATTCAATTTCAAGAGTAAAAATTGGGATTATTGATACTATTGAAGATTTAAGTATAAATTCTCAGAATTTACTTTTGAAAACAATAGAAGAATTGCCAAAAAACTCATATTTATTTATAATTTCAAATGATCCAGCTAATATAATAGAAACAATTAAATCAAGATGTGCTTTTTTTTATGTAAATTCATTAGGTAAATCTGACTTTAATAAATATATTTGTGATGAATATTCAGACAAATCAGAAGAAGAATTACAATTTATAAAAAATATCTCTTATGGATCTCCGGGAATGGCAGAAAATATTATAAATAGTGATATTTTTGTCTTTTATAAAAATTTATTGGATGACCTTATTAATTCTGCTGATCATTTAAATCTTAAAGAAAATGTTTTCGAAGCATTAAATACAAAAAATAATATTTTTTTAATTAATGTCATGGATTTGATAATTAATGATTTAATTCAAAAAACTGTTTTTTATATTGAACATCAAAATTACTTTGATTATACCCTTAATAAGGAAAAAGAATTAATAAAAAAAATTTCAAAAAATAAAAACACTAAACAGATTATAGATTTACAATCTCAAATTATTAAAAATATGCACCTGGCTCATTTAGTAAACTTAAACAAATCAGATGTTTTAATTGCCTCATTAAAAGATTTATATGGTAAATAGTTTTTATTCAGAAGGTATTAAATGAAATCAACATATTATATTACTACACCAATTTATTATGTGAATGATGTACCTCACATTGGCCATGCATATACAACCTTAGCATGTGATGTAATTGCTAGATTTAAGCGCTTAGATGAATATGAAGTTTTTTTCTTAACTGGAACAGATGAACATGGACAAAAAGTAGAAACGGCAGCAAAAAATAATGGTGTTAACCCTAAAGAATTTGTAGATAAGGTTTCTAAAAATTTTAAAAATTTACTTAATTGCATGAATTTTTCCAATGATGCATTTATAAGAACTACTGAAGAAAAACATATTAAATCATGTCAAAAAATTTGGGAAAAGCTTCTCCACAATGGAAATATCTACTTAGATAAATATTCTGGTTGGTATGCAGTGCGCGATGAAGCTTTCTTTTCAGAATCTGAAATTGTGGATGGCAAAGCTCCATCTGGCGCACCTGTTGAATGGGTTGAAGAGCCATCTTATTTTTTTAATCTGTCAAAATGGGAACAAAAACTTCTTGCATTTTATGAAAATAATAAAGATTTTATTTCCCCTAAGTCTAGAAGAAATGAAGTTATAAGCTTTGTGAAAAGTGGCTTGAAAGATCTATCAATTAGTAGGACTAGTTTTTCCTGGGGAGTAAAAGTCCCTAACGATAAAAATCACATAATGTATGTTTGGTTGGATGCTCTTACAAACTATTTGTCTGCTTGTGATTATTCAAACGAAATAGATGATGAAGTTTTTAAAAAATTTTGGCCCGCTGATATACATATGGTTGGAAAAGATATTATCAGATTTCATGCAGTTTACTGGCCTGCATTTCTTATGGCAGCAAATTTACCTTTACCAAAAAAAGTTTTTGCTCATGGTTGGTGGACAAATGAAGGTAATAAAATTTCTAAATCTCTAGGTAATGTAATTGATCCTTTCCAATTAGTTGACGAATACGGTATTGATCAAATTAGATATTTTTTGTTAAGAGAAGTGCCATTTGGAAATGATGGTGATTTCTCAAATTCTCAACTCATCAATAGAATAAACAGTGATCTTGCTAATAGTTATGGAAATTTATTTCAAAGAGTTGTTTCTATGATTTATAAAAATTGTAATGAAACAATACCTTTAAAACCAAAAAAATTTATTCAAAAAGATTTAACATTAATTAATTCAATTAAAAATAATTTAAATAATTATAGAAACTTAATTGACGAACAAAAATTTGATCAGTATTTGAAAAACATTTGGATAGTTATTTCTAATGCAAATAAATATATTGATGAACAAGCACCATGGGCACTTAAGAAAAACGACTTTGAACGTATGGAAGTAGTATTATTTACTTTGGTTGAAACTATAAGGCAAATATCTATTTTACTTCAGCCATTTATTCCTAATACGTCTGAAAAAATACTAGATCATATAAAAATACCAAATGTTCAACGTAATTTAAAATCTGTAGATTTTATTTTAAACGGTAATATTAAAATCTCACCTCCTAACCCATTATTTCCAAGGATTTAAAGTTACTTTTGAAAAATGAAAAATTATTTAATTGATACACATGCACATTTAGATTTTCCAGAATTACATAATAGATTGGATGAAGTCTTAAAAAACGCAATGGATAATGATATTAAAAGAATTGTCACGATTTCAACAAATTTAAATAAAATTAATAAAATAATTGAAATATCAGAAAATTATAAAGAGGTTTTTCATACTGTTGGTGTGCATCCAAACGAGGTTTTGAAAGACAAAAATAATTCTAATTATGAAATGATATTTGACTTATCAAAAAATAAAAAATGTGTGGGGATAGGGGAGTGTGGATTAGATTATCATTATGGAAATGATAGTAAAGAAGAGCAAAAAAAGTCTTTCATTATTCAAATAAAAGTAGCTAGAGCAACTAACTTACCATTAATTATTCATGCACGAGATGCAGATAATGATATGATTAATATTTTAGAAAGTGAATACAAAGATGGGCCTTTTAAGGCAATTCTTCATTGTTTTAGTTCAGGAAAAGATCTAGCTTTATGTGGTCTTAATTTAGGTTTTTATATATCGTTTTCTGGTATTGTGACTTTTAAGTCTGCAAAAATAATTCAAGAAATTGCTACTTTGGTACCAGATGACAAAATTCTTGTAGAAACTGATGCGCCTTACTTATCTCCAACTCCAATAAGAGGATCTATAAATGAACCAAAAAATTGTTTAATAACTGCAAAATTTTTGGCAAATATTAGAAGATGTGAATTTTCTTCATTTGTTGATCAATTATACATGAATTCAGTTAAAATTTTTGATAAGATTAATTGATGATTAATAATATGAAAATTACTGTGTTAGGTACAGGTACATCTATTGGTATCCCTGCTTTAGGTCAATTAGGGTGGGGTAAATGTGATCCATCAAATCCCAAAAATAAAAGACAAAGATGTGCTGTTCTTATACAAAGTAAAAACACAACTATTTTAGTTGACGCTGGTCCTGATATAAAAAACCAACTTATAGAACATAATATTCAGAAATTAGATGCTGTCTTTATTACTCATAGTCATTCTGACCATGTGTCAGGATTAGATGAATTAAGGCCTTTTTATTTTTATGACAGAGAGAAAATTAAGATTTTTACTAACAAAGAAACATCAAATTTTTTACTTGATCGATATAATTATTTGTTCAATAAGTCTGAATCATCTCAATCTTATTTTCAACCACCATTGGAGATGCATGAAATAGACTATTTTGAAGAAATAACTATAAATGATATTAAAATTAGTACTATTAAACAGAATCACGGTGTTATCGATACACTGGGGTTTATATTCAATAATGTATTTGCATATTGTACTGACGTAGTAGGATTTCCTGAAAAAAGTTTCAAATACTTGCATAACATGAAGGTTTTAATAATTACTGGCTTACGACAATCACCACATACTGCTCATGCGCATTTTGATTTATCATTTGATTGGATCTCAAAACTAAACCCAGAAGTGGCTTATCTAACTCATTTAAGTCCTGAATCTGATCATGATGTAGTAACTAAATTATGTCCACCAAACACATATCCAGCATATGATGGTTTAATACTTAATATTTAAATTACATAATATATATTATGCGACAAAAATAAAAATATAATAATAATTACTCTATTTATTACAATATAAATAAATTAAATTGAATAATAAGAAAGCAGAAATAAGCCTTTGTTTTTATTAGTTTACTAAACTAGGTAAATTTTATTTTGATTCACCTATCTTTGCCCAATCAGGAACAATTGAGTTATAAGTACTGCAACCAGCTGATAAAAACATTAATGAAGTTAAAACTATTATAGTAAATTTTTTAATCATCTTAGTCCCTTCCATTTTTATATTATTTTTTGTTATTTTATTTTATCTTAATATAAAAAAATATTTAGTGTAAATTAAAATTATAAATTTAATTATTAATAGTAAATGAGTTACATAATGAATATCAAACCTTATGGAAATACAGCTGCAAGAAATCATGGAAAACCAGGAATAGAGATAAGACCTCATTCTAAAACTGTAGATGCCCATTGTCATCTACATGTTCAAGAAGCAACAGACCTCGTCCAAGGTTTGTTTGATCAACAAGATATACCTGCTTTTAGACATGCCAACCAAATTACCACAAATCAAAATATTCAGCAGGTTAAAGATAGATTTATGGATTTAACTAATGTTGAAACAAGATTAAAAAAAATGGATTCACAAGGAATTGATATTCAGGTTCTAATACCTGTTCCCTTTCAACACTATTGTAATGTAAAAAGTGAAGTTGCGTTTAAAGCTATAGAAACTATTAATAATAAACTTTCAGAAACAGCTAATAATCGAAAAGATAGGTTTGTTGCATTAGGAACTCTACCAATGCAGAACGGTGCTATTGCAGTCAAGGAGATGGAAAGATGTGTAAATGAACTTGATATTAGAGGATTTCAGATTATTACATTTCAAGACGGAAAAGAGTTATCACACCCCTCTTATGATGGTATTTGGGAAACAGCCACAAAATTAGATATCCCTATTTTTCTTCATCCAAATGGTTATCCTGAAGGAGAAAGATTAAAAGATCATTATTTCATTAATATAATTGGAAATCCAATGGATACTACTACAGCCCTTCACCATTTAATTTTTGATGGAACAATGGAAAAAAATCCAAATTTAAAAATTTTTGTTGCTCATGGTGGTGGTTATCTTCCGGCATATTCGGCAAGGATTGATCATGCATGGGGTGCTAGACCTGATTGTAGAGGCAATAATATCAAACACAAGCCGTCCGATTACCTTAAAAGAATGTATTTTGATACTGTAGTCTTTTCATTTGATCAACTAAAGTATCTTATTGATAAATATGGTGCTGATCATATTGTTATGGGAACTGACTACCCATATGATATGGCTGAAGATGACCCCATAGAACATGTTATGGGAACTGAAGGGCTTTCAAAAGATCAAATTGAGATGATTACTGGTGGTAATGCATGTTCATTATTTAAAATTAAATAAGTAGTCTACTTTGAAACAAAATATAATTATTGGTGGTTATCAAGGCTCTGCATCACTGCATACCAAATCTATTGAATATTTTATTAGTGAAATAAGCAATAATTTTGTTATTGATTTTAAAATGGATGTCACTACTGATGGAGATAAAGCTTCAAGTTTAATTGAGAAAACACAACATGAAGAAATACATGTTTCTTACTTGTTATCTAGCTATTTTGAGAAAATATTACCAGAAATCAAAATTTTAGATTTACCTTATCTGTTTAATAACAGAAATGAAGCATACAATTTCTTAAAATCAGATTTTTTTAGTTATATAGATGGTAAATTAAAAGATAAAAATTTAAAACTTTTAGGTTTTTGGGACAATGGCATTAGACACATAAGTTCTAAAATAAAATTAATCAAAACTCTCTCTGATTGTAAAGGACAGGTAATTCGGACTACCCCTAGTCCACTTCATATAGAAATTTTTAAAAATTTAGGATTTGTACCTAAACCTCTAGACGTAAGGGATTTTAAAATAGCTATCGAAAAGAATCATATAGACGCACAAGAAAATCCTTTAACTAATTACTGGAATTTTGGGGTATATAAAAAACAGGAATTCGTTACTTTAACATCTCATATTTTTGGATTTTGTTTATTTGTTATCAATAATGATTATTTCGATAACTTAACAAATTTAAATAAGAAATTCTTAATTAAAAAATCAAAAGAAGTAACTGATTATCAAAGAAAATTAGCCATTAATGAAGATGATATTTTAATTAAAAAATTAAAGTTAGAAAATATTAAAATACAAACTATTAATAAAAAAAGCCTAAAGGACTTTAAAAGTGTTACTAATGTTTTTCACGACAGTTACTTTCAAACTTACCCTGATATGAAACAATATATTAAAACGGAATAAATAATTTATTTTACAGGCCTTAAGAAATCAAAATCGGCCCCTTTATCTGCTTGAAGCACACTTTCATGAAATATTTTATCATACCCTCTTCTTTTAATTATTTTATCACTTTTTTTACTCTTTTTTCTTGAAGCTATCTCTTCATCAGATAACTTAAGTTCTAATAATCTTTTTTTAACATCTAATTTTATAATATCGCCACTCTTTACAATGTCTAAAGTACCTCCAGCGGCAGCCTCTGGACAAACATGTAAAATAATTGTGCCTGCTGCAGTACCACTCATTCTTCCATCAGAAATTCTTACCATGTCCTTAACGCCTTGCTTGGCTAATTTTTTAGGAATAGGTATTAAGCCAGCCTCAGGCATACCTGGTGCACCTATTGGACCAATATTTTTAAGAAGAAGAATACTATCCTTAGTAACGTTTAAATCATCACTATCAATTCTATTCGCTAAATCTTCAAGATTCTCAAATACCTCAACTACACCTTCATGAGCTAACAGTTCTTTGCTTGCTGCTGATTGTTTAATTATAGCCGATTTAGGAGCAAGATTTCCTTTTAATACTGCTATACTTCCCTTATCAAAAATAGGATTTTCAACGTTTCTTATAACTTCTTGCTTCCAATTATACTTGTTTTGCTCAATAATTTCTTTGATAGATTCGCCTGTGATTGTAATAGCATCTAAATAAAGGTAATCTTTTAATTCATTTAAAATTCTTGGTAGCCCTCCTGATTTAAACAAATCTTCCATATAACCAGAACCAGACGGCTTTAAGTCAACAATCATGGGTGTGTCTTTTGTCATTTTATCAAATTCATTAAGGTCAATATCTATACCTAGTCTACCAGCCATAGCTGTCAAATGAACTATTCCATTAGTTGATCCGCCAATTGCAGACAAAACAGTCAATGCATTTTTGAAATTTTTTAGAGTTAAGAAACTTTTTGGGTTAAATGATTTATTGGCAATTTCAACAGCCACTTTACCAGTTTCCTCTGCAATTCTTCTTCTTTCTGCAGAAACGGCTGGTGCTGAAGCACCATTTGTTATCATCATGCCAAGAGCTTCAGTAATTAGTGCCATTGTACTGGCAGTACCCATTACACCACATGTTCCAACAGTGGGAACTAACTGATTATTAACTTCATTAATTTCAGCAAGATCTATTTCTTCTGCTCTGAATTTTGCCCAATAACCTCTACAATCTGTACAAGCCCCTACTCTCTTTCCTCTATGAGATCCAGTAAGCATGGGTCCAGTAACTAATTGTATTGCAGGAATATTTGCACTAAACGCACCCATTAATTGGGCAGGCACTGTTTTATCACAACCGCCTATTAAAACACATGCATCCATTGGCTGGGCTTTCATCATTTCTTCTGTATCAATTGACATTAAGTTTCTTAAATACATAGAAGTTGGATAAGCAAAAGATTCATGAATACTTATTGTAGGAAACTCTAATGGTATAGAGCCTGAAGATAATATCCCAGCCTTCACACTTTTTATTAAATCAGGTACATTTCCATGGCACGGATTATAGTCGCTGTAAGTGTTAGTAATTCCAATAATAGGCTTATTAAGCATCTCCTCTGAATAACCCATACCTTTAATGAAAGCCTTTCTCAAAAAAATAGAAAACTCACTATCTCCATAGTTGGTAAGATTTTTATACATACCTGATTTTTTTTTGGTCATCACAATAGATCCCTAATTATTTTTTGATAAATTCGCAGATAAATTAATTTAATAATTCTTTCGTAATATTATCCTTGGTAAATGGCAATATTTTTATTCTTTGACCAAGGGCATTACACAATGCGTTTGAAATAGCGGCTCCAGTTGGTCCTGCAACTACTTCACCTACGCCTAAATAATGAGAACCTTTTTGGTCAATTACACTTGTAGTAAAAACAGGAATGTTATCAAAACCTATAATTTTATAACTATCCCAATCCTTAGAAATTATTTCTTTTGAATCGAAAATCACTTCTTCGTATAAAGCCCAACTTGCTGCTTGAATGAATCCACCTTCAACCTGTGCTTTTATACCATCTTCATAAGCAATTTCTCCGGCATCTACAGTTATCCAAGCATGATTTAATTTAATTTCTAAATCATCGGTAACATTTAATTCCACACCAACTGCGCAATATGCCGCAGAATTTTTATATCTTGAAAACGCTATACCTCTAAAGCTATCATCTTTAGGTTTAAAAATTTCCATTTTCTCTTTTAGGTTATTAAGAACATCAATGGCACGCTCATCATCTAAATGATTAATTCTAATATCAAAAGGATCTATGTTTTTAATTGATGCCAAATCATTTAAAAAACTTTCAGACGCTGTTACATTTGCGAAAGCACCTAAAGTTCGCAATGCAGATGTCCTCAATGGCAAATCATGAACTAAGTTTTTTACTAATCTAGTTTCTTTGAAATTATAAATTGGATCTAAATTCCTATGTATGCCCATATGAGCAGATGTTTTGGGCGTTGATTTTGTTTTTGCAAAATTATTAGTTAAAAATTTATAACTTGTAAAATTAGTTAATTCTAAATCTGATGGTCTTGACAAATATGTATCCGAATAAGCCTCATTTGACCAATAAATAACTTCTCCATAATCATTAATAGCTCCAAAAACTTTGTTTAAAGATGCGCTTCCGTAAGGCTCCCATGAATGCTCATCTTCTCGTGTCCATTTTAATAAGATATGACGATCAGGATATTCCTTTGCAATCACTGATGCTTCAAATGCCACGTCATCAGCTCCATTATGACCATAGCAACCTGAGCCAGGTATAAATTTCAAACTGACAAGATTTGGATCAATATCAAAATACTTACTAATGGAGTATTTTAGAGCAAAAATTGATTGGCTATGAGAAAATATAGTAAATTTGTTATCTTTATAAATAGCACAACTTGCAGATGGCCCTATAGGTCCATGCATTAAATAACTTTTTTTAAAAATTGTTGATAATGATTTAATTTTTGGATCATCAAAAGATTTTTTTTCTGGTATCTCTTCATAAAAAGCCTCTCCTCCAGATTTAACTAACAAAGATTCCTTTTCATGTTTTTCAAGAGAATTAAAAACATTTTCATTAGATAATTGCTGCTTTTCTTCCCAAAAAATATTTTTTTTAGCAATCTCCAAGAACTTTGTAACTAAAAATTCATCCTGAGACAGAATTGCAACAAAAGAGCCTTTAACAAAAAGTGTAATGTCATTCTCAACAAGTCTTTTTTTAAAGTCTTCATTTATTTTGATTAATTTGCAGTGATAAGAAGTAGGCCTTACTATTCTAGCATGTAACATTTTTGGAAAATTAATATCATGAACATATTTATATTTTCCTGTAACAATATCATTAATAGTTTTTAACTCTATTTTTTGATTATTTTCATAATTAATTTTTTTAAGAGAGTTCTCATCAAAATTTTCAGGAATAATAATTTTTCTAAAATCATCTGTTTTAGCAAAATCCCAATAAGAAATAGTTTTGTTAGAATTCTTATCTTTAATAACTCCATTTTCAAAAAGAACATCTTCATTTTTAATCTCAAGATTTTCTAATGCATAATTGATAAAATTTATTTTTAGAGTAATAGAAGCAGCCTTAATAGCAGATCCTGAATTTGCTACAGACAAACTGCTAGCAGTAATACCTTCATTAGGTGATATATCAGTACTTAATTTAATAATTTCTATTTGATCATATTTAATTTCAGTGATTTTAGAAGCAATTAATGCCAGTGTAGAACTTATATGTTGTCCTATATCGATTTTACCAGAGTAAACTTTTAAAATTCCAGGATTACTAAAATCAAACCAATGACTTAATTTGTTGTAAGTATTAATACTAGGGCCGCTGTTAAATTGATTCATAATATTAATTACTCTAATTTTCTATTAAACTATCAATCGCCTTTAATACTACAGAATGAGATCCGCAGCGGCACAAATGGCCATTTAAAGCATTTTGAATTTCTTGTGACGAAGGTTTTTTATTTTTATCAAAAAGTGCTGTAATACTTATGATAATTCCACTTGTGCAATACCCACATTGAGCTGCGTTAAATTCTCTAAATGCTTCCTGAACATTATTTAATTCATTGTCAATTTGAAGACCTTCAATAGTTATAATTTCTTTTTTTTCGCATTCAATTGCTAGCAAATTACATGAGAGTTTTTTTTCTCTGTCAATGATAACAGCACAACTACCACATTGTTCAAGGCCACAACCAAGTTTAGTGCCTGTTAATCCAAAATCATCTCTGATAGCATAAATAAGCGGTTTGTCTTTGTGAATATTTATCTTCTTAGATAACCCATTTATTTTTAATTGACATTCAACCTTTGACATAACAAACCTTAAGATTTATCTATTAACTCAATAGATATGTATAAACAATTGTTATTAATAGATATTCATAATATTTTATTTTAAATTTTATTTTATCTTGCAGTCCAGCCACCATCTACAAGTATACTTGAACCTGTCATTAAAGAAGAAGCCTCAGAAGCTAAAAATACAAATGGACCCATCAAGTCAGTTACTTCGCCTAATCTACCAATTGGTATCATTCCAATAGTAGTTTTTTTAAAGTCTTCATCTTTTAAAAATGGCTCAGTCATAGGGGTTTGAATAAAGGTAGGGCAGATTGCATTAACCCTTATACCATCAGGCCCTAATTCAATAGCTAACGATTTTGTGAAACCTTCAATGGCAAACTTACTTGAACAATATGTAGTCCTATTAGGCCCGCCTACATGCCCCATTTGTGATGAAACATTGATTATAGATCCTTTTATATTACTATCTAACATTTTCTTAACAACTAGTTTTGTTAGACTGATTACAGATCTTACATTTAAAGACATAACATAATCAAAGTCTTCTATTTTTGTATCTATAAGTTTTGCTGGCCTATTAGTACCGGCATTATTTATAAGTATATCAAAAGGCTCAGCATTATTTATAAAAGCTGATACCTCATTTTCATTATTGACATCAAATACTTCATAAGATGCTTTAAAGCCTTGGCTATTTATGTGATCCGTTAAATCTTTTAATTCTTTTTCTGTTCTAGAAACCAAAGTAACTTTTGCACCAGATTCTGCTAAAGCAATAGATGCGCCCATTCCAATTCCTCGACCAGCTCCAGTAACTAAAGCTCTTTTCCCATCCAATCTAAAACTTGGTAATTTAGGGTAATTCATTCACTCTCCTATTCTGCAGAAGCATATGGCTCAATATTTCTGCCACCATACCTTCTTACTCTAACGTTAGCCTGTTCACCATGACCAGAAAAACCTTCCAATGCACATAACCTTGAGCAATACTCTCCAACAAGAGCAGAGGCCTCGTCAGTTAAAACTTTTTGATAAGTACAAGTTTTTAGAAATTTACCGACCCATAATCCACCAGTGTATCTTGCAGCAGTTTTAGTTGGTAAAGTATGGTTTGTCCCTATAACTTTGTCACCAAAAGCAACATTTGTTCTTGAACCTAAAAACAAAGCTCCATAATTAGTCATATTTTTATGAAAATAATCAGGATCTTCTGTCATTACCTGCACATGCTCAAATGCCAAGTCATCTGCAACTTTAATTATTTCATCAATATTATCACAAACTATAACCTGACCGTATTCTTTCCATGAAACTTTAGCAATTTCAGCCGTTGGTAGAATTTCTAGCTGCCTTTCAACCTCTTTAATGGTTTCAATAGCAAGTTTTTCTGAGTCAGTTAACAAAATAGCTGGGCTTGTAGGTCCATGTTCCGCTTGACCTAATAGATCAATAGCACATATTTCTGGATCAGATGATTTATCAGCAATTATTAGTGTCTCAGTAGGACCTGCAAACAAATCAATACCAACTCTACCAAATAATTGACGCTTTGCTTCGGCAACAAACATATTACCTGGTCCGACTAACATGTCCACACCATTTATGGTTTCAGTTCCAATAGCCATTGCTGCTACAGCTTGTATTCCACCTAAACATAATATCTTATCTGCCCCACCCATATGCATAGCAGCCACTATAGCAGGATGAGGCTCTCCACCTTGTGGAGGCGCGGATGCTATAATTTCTTTCACTCCTGCAACTTTAGCTGTTAATACAGACATATGCGCAGAAGCTACCATTGGGTATTTACCTCCAGGAACGTAACAACCTACTGCATTCATTGGTATATTCTTATGCCCCAAAACCACACCTGGTATAGTTTCCACTTCTAAGTCTTTAATACATTCAAGTTGCTTTTGTGCAAAATTCTTTACTTGGGTTTGAGCAAATTTAATATCCTCAATATCTCTTTTAGATACTTTGCTTATTGCCGTTTCTATTTCTTCTTTACTTAAAATAAAATTATCAGGTGAATAATTATCAAATTTAATTGAAAGCTCTCTAACTGCTTCATCACCTCTTTTAGCTACATCTTGTAGAATTTTTTCAACTGTTTTTTTTACTTCTGTATCTGCTTCTAAAATTTCTTTTTCAGACTTTCCATTTTTCAACCACTTTGCCATTTATTCCTCATCATTTTGAAAATTACTATTTGATCCTATAATTTTTTTTGAATATATCAATTAAGAAATTTGACCATTCCAGAAAGTTAATGGCTCTAATTCTAATGAATTAAATGAAGTAACCTCACCTACTAAAATTTGATGATCTCCTCCAGAATAATAGTTCCATTTAATACAATCGAACCAAGCTAAACAATTTTCTAATATTGGAAAACCATTTTTGCTTTGCTTCCAAATAACATTTTTAAATTTGTCATCTAATTGTGAAGAAAATTTAAAGCAGAGATCATCTTGATCCTTTGATAAAATGTTTACAGCATAACCTTTCGCGTCCATGAAATAATTATAACTAGGTTGTTTTTTATCTATACACCATAGTACTAATGCAGGATCTAGAGATACAGATGTAAAACTATTAACTGTCATTCCAATAGGATTTCCATCATCATCAGTCGATGTAACTACAGTGACACCAGTTGAATACTTCCCTAAGGTTTGTCTAAGAAACTTTGAATCGAAGGTTTTCATTATTTAAATTCTCTTCTTTTGAATTAAAACATGTTTTCTTTAGCATATTAATATGTATTATATGTAATTATTTATTTGTATGAATTATATCAATTTAACTGATAGTGATTAAATATGTCTGTATCAATTAAACAATTAAAAGCTTTTGTTGCGGTGGTTGAAGAGAATTCTTTTAGTTTAGCCGCAGAAAGGCTCAATGCCACACAATCAGGTATGTCAATGTTAGTTCAAAATTTAGAATTAAGTATTGGCAAAAAGTTAATAAATAGAGTTCCTGGTAAAATGGTTTTAACTGAGAGTGGAAAAAATTTCTATAAGTACGCTCTAGAAATTTTAAGTTTAATGGACAAAGCGCTTATTGACGCTAAAACTGAAACTAAAGACCTATCTGGAACTTTTAATTGTGGATTAATGCCAACATTTACTAGATCAGCTCTTCCTGCAACACTTTCTAAATTTCTCAAAGAATATCCAAAGGTAGATGTAAAAGTAACAGAAGCTTACTCTGGTGTTTTAGAGGATATGGTAAGAACTAATAAACTTGAATTTGCTATAGTCCCTTCAGTAAAAAATCCTACTGGATTGAATATTGAATTTGTATCAAGTGACTTGAATTTTCTAGTCACGAAAAAAAATTCTGAATTTGAACATTTAAAACCTATAAAACTCTCAAAACTTGATAAAATTAAAATTATTCTTCCTGGTGTTGAAAATTCTAGAAGAATTTCATTGGACGAATACTTTGCAACTCATAATATTAAGATAGATAAAACATTAGAAATGGATGGTATGATAGGTACGCTAGAAATGGTTGCTTCTAGTGATTGGTGCGCTATTCTACCAGCCGTTTTATGTGATTTAGATATTCTTGGAAATTTAAGAACTTTATCACCACTCACCTCCCCAAATTTAACTACTGAATATGTTTTAATTACATCAGCTAGTAAAGAGCTAAGCTCTGCTGCAAAATTATTTAGCAAAAAAATATGTGATGAAATTAAGTCAATAACAGAAAAAATGAATCAAAAAGTTAGACCTTTATAATAAATCATATAAAGTGATTGTTAATATTCTATTTTATGATTTGAATACAAATAAAGTAATCGTAAAGTAAGAAATACAAATGTACTACTCGGGGAAATAAATTGTTAAACTACATTAAGAAAACGCCTGAATATCTTCAATCAATAGCTGCAATTTGGCTTATTTTAGTTGCTTTAACTATTTTTGCAGAAGTTACCTTTCGAAATCTTGGTATCTTCCTTGGAGCAGATCAAATAGTTCAAAATTCTGTTCCAGCTATAGTTTTTCTTCAAGTGCCATTCGCGATAGCTTCTGGAACAATGCTTAGAACAACTCTAATTTATGATTTTTTCAAAAAAAGAGGAAAAATGATAATTAACATCATATCTTATGTTATTGGTATTATGTTATTTGTTGGTATAGCAGTTGGTGGATGGACTGATATGATTAAGGGATGGGAAATTGGAGAATATCAAGGAATTGGAGCGATTGAATTTCCAGTTTATCCAATAAGAACAGTAATTATATTCTCATCAATTATAGTGGTTTTTATTTATTTATCTCTAATTATAAAATCACTTTCTGGATCAGAAGATAGCTCAAATATTTTAAATATGTCAAAAAAGTAAATCAGGGAAAAAGGATAGTAAGTTGGGAATTGATTTAGATATATTAATGATTTTAACATTAGTAGGAATGCTTTTAGCAATTTTTTCAGGTGTTCATATTGCCCTTGCCTTAGGCGCTACAGCAATGATTGGCACATACTTTATATTTGAAGATATGTACATGGCTGCAAGTCAAGTTGGCGGTGCAGCTTATGAATTAATTAGAGACCATATTTTTATGACAATCCCACTTTTTGTATTAATGGGAGATTTTCTATCAAGAAGTGGTGCTGCGGGAGACTTATATTCTTTAATAAATAAAGGTCTTAGAGGAGTTCCAGGGAGGCTTGGTGTTGCAACTGTTACTGGTAATGCAGCTTTTGCTGCTGTTACAGGTACCTCAATCGCTTCAGCTGCTGCATTCTCAAGAATTGCTTGGCCAGAAATGAAAAAAGCTGGATATGATCAAAAATTAGCAGTTGGCTCAATAGCCGGTAGTGCTTGTTTAGGAATGTTAATTCCTCCAAGTGTTTTGCTAATTGTTTGGGGTATTATAACCGAAGACTCAATAGGTAAACTTTTTGTTGCCGGAGTTATTCCTGGAATTATATTGTCACTTATGTTTGCTTTTTATAATTTCTCTAAAGCCGTGATAGATCCCAAATTAGCACCTGAACCTGATAGTATAGGTGACATTAAAAAATTAACCACTAAACAAGTTATGTCTGGAATGTCGATCCTTGGGTTAATAGTAGTTGTTCTAGGAGGAATATGGGGTGGTATATTTACCCCTACTGAAGCAGCTGGAATGGGCGCTCTTGCAAGTTTTGGTATTGCTTTATTTAAAGGCATGAGATGGAATGGTATTGTAGAGTCAGTTATTGATGCAGGTAAAACTTCCGCTCCAATCATGATATTGTTAATTACCGCGGGTATGTATTCAAGATTTTTGTCTTTATCAGATATAGATTCTGTAATCGTAGATGCAATGGCTTCTGCTGGCTTGAATAGCTTTATGATTTTAGTAATGATGGTAGTGATTTGGCTTATATTAGGCATGTTGCTAGATTCTATCTCAATAATTTTATTAACAGTTCCATTATTTGTATTACTTGCTGGTGATATGAATCCTTACGCATTTGCAATTTTTGGAATTTTAGCAATTGAAGCTGGTTTACTTACACCACCTTTTGGTCTTATAGTTTATACAGTTAAAGGAGTTTTAGCCGCTGGGGGAGATAATGTATCATTAGGATCTATTTTTAAAGGATCCATTCCTTATTGGATAATGATGTTAATTGTAATGTTATTAGTTGCATTTTTTCCAGAATTAGCCAGCTGGCCAACACAATTTGTTTAGTAAAAACATGGGGTTAAATACTAAACTTAACACTACCTATGGAGGAAATAATGATTAGGTACTTAAAAAAAGCTATACCACTAAGCATTTTAGCTACTGGTATAATGGCATCTGCCTCTTTTGCAGATACCTTTACACTAAGGGTTGGATCTGGTCACCCATCAAAGCCAACTGCATATGTTACAAATATGGAAAAAGTTTTAGTTCCAAATATTAAAAAAAGAGTTGCTGCAGAAACCAACCATAAAGTTAGAATTATTGAAGCTTACGCAGGTAAGATTGCAAAAGTTCATGAAACTTTAGAAGCTGTAGAAAAAGGATTATTAGATATTGGTTCATACTGTGTATGTTTTGAAACTGCAAAATTATTACCATGGAACTTTGATTATTTTGTACCTTTTACAACAACAAATCTTGTAACTAATTGGGAAGTAAAGCATAAAATTCTTAAGCAATTCCCAGAGCTAACCAAAATGCTTGAAGATAAGTATAATCAGAAGTTTCTTGCTATGCAGGGCTTTGATGATTATGGAATTGGCACAGTTAAGCAGTGGCAAAAAGCTAGTGAGTTAAAAGGCGTAAAAGTTATTGCTGCCGGCCCAAATTTACCTTGGGTTTCTTTGTTTGGTTCTATACCAGTTACATCTACACTTCCTACAATGTATAATGACTTAGCAACTGGAGTTGCAAAAGGCGTTATTATTTTCCCATCAGCACATGCTGGAGGATTTAAATTCTATGAGCAAGCTCCATATTGGAAGGTTATTGGATTTGGTGCAATGGCACAAACTATTACCACTATAAACATGGATACCATGAAAAAGTTACCACCTGAAATTGTTAAAATAATAATGGAAGAGTCAGTTAACTACGAAAAAGCTGCTGTTAAAGATGGTCAGCAAAGATATCAAAAAGGTCTTACTGACTTAGTTAAACTTGGTAAGAAAAAAGGTATCAATGATGCTGTAACTTATTTACCAGTATCTGAGCAAAAAATTTGGGCTGAAACAATTAAAGATTGGCCAAATTCAAGAGCTAAAGATATCACAAAAGATTATGGAATGGACGGCGCTGCTATTATGAACGCATATATGGAGGAAATGGAAAAGACTGGCCATATATTCCCTGTGCGTTATAAAATTGGTGGATAATTAATTTATACTAAAAAATGTTAAAAGGCGATCTATTCTTAGATCGTCTTTTTTTTTAAGGTCTTTCTATGAAAAAAGAAAAGTTTCAATTATATATTTCAACAGCTATATCTGGAATATTTATAACAATGTTTATAAGTTCACTTGTAACTTATTTAGCTTTGACAGATTTATCAATTTTCTTTGATGTCTGGCCAAAAAATTGGTTCTATGCTTCTATGGTAGCATTTCCAGCCATATTATTCGTAAGGCCATTAGCAATTAAAATCACAAGCAAACTTAGTGATATGATTTATAAGTAATTATTCAAAAATTGCTACAACTCTTACAAATCCTGCTGATCCGTTTTTGATTTTAAATGGGAAGGCAGAAACTTTAAAACCATAATTTGGTAATTGATCTAAATTATTTAGTTTTTCAATATGAGAGTAACCTTGAACCATTCCTGCTCTATGACCTTCCCATATTATTGAAGGGTCTTTTGTTTGTTTATATTTTACAGCTGTATAAGAAAAAGGAGCATCCCAGCTCCATGCATCCGTACCAGTAACTCTCACTCCTTGGTCAAGCAAATAGATAGTAGCTTCTTTACTTATTCCGCAACCTTTTGATAAAAAATCATCTTTTCCATAATGCCCGCCCGCTGAAGTGTTTATAAATACAATATCTAAAGGTTTTAATTCATAATTGATTTTTTTTATTTCGTTTTGCAAATCACTTTTAGTTAAAACATATCCATCTTCATATGATCTTAAGTCCAATTTAACACCATCACTAAAACACCATTCTAATGGAACTTCATCAATCGTGATCGCTCTTTGTCCATTATTCATTGTTGAATGGTAGTGATATGGTGCGTCCATATGAGTGCCATTATGCGTACTTACAGTTATGGTTTCCATTGCCCAACCTTCTTCACTTGGTAAATCTGTTTTTTTCAAACCAGGAAAAAAACTCATCATTTCTTCAGCTGTTTCTTTATGATGATGGTAGTTTATTTTAGGCAACATAAAATCTGGATCTGATTTTATACCCTCTTCTAAACTAACTGATAAATCTAAGAACTTTCCAGACATCCTTACCTCACATTTTAATTTTTGGATAGGTTATCTACCCTTTTGTTAAATGGAGAAATAATAATTTCATCCCAAATATTTGCTTTAAAAATTGGGTCATTATATTGAAAAACTTTTATTTCTTCCTCAGTACTTGCTTCAACCATAAAAAAAGAACCATTCATATTGCCTTCTTTATCAGTTAATGGGCCAGATATGAGTGTTTTTATAGGATTTGTAGATAGATAAGCCCTATGTTCATCAATAATTTTCAATCTTTCGTTTAATGAATTTGGTTTATCCTTACATAATATTACCCATATCATAATATTGAGACCTTAATTATTAAGAATTTTCAAATTCTTTTATTCTTTCATAAGCTAAATCAGTAAATTCGGCTTTTGGAGCATTTCCAGCTATAACTACTAATAAAAGATGCTCTGTATCGTCTTCACCTTCGGTAATGTTCATAAAACGCCTAGAGCAACCTGGTGGAAATGAGATGACATCACAAGGACCTAAGTCAGCATAATCATGGTCTTCACCCTCATTCCATTCACATCTCCATTTGCCTGTGATTGGCATGAATGTTTCATTAGTGTCATGGTTATGCATTAATGGTCCTTTACCTGGTTTACACCTGCAAAAACCAAGATTAAATCCTTCAGATATATTAATTGCTGGCATTTGGGCATTATCATTACCTAAAGGAGAAACATGTTTACTATCTCCTTTTGGAGGTTCAAAACCTATTATATTTATTAATTCTCGTGTGCATTCAGGTAATTTACTATCCGGTAAACCCATTTTAGATCCTTTTTGCTCTGAAAAAAAAGCAATCCGTTTATCCATATAATCCCTAGAAAGTGTTTTTATTTCTGGAAGTTTTTGATTTTCTTTCATAAATACTCCTTATTTATTATTGTTTTTTAATTGTTCATAAATGGCAGCAGTGTCATGTGTAATAGGAATGTTTTCTTTAGATTGATTATACAAGTTTGCAGCAGCTTCAAAAGTTGGAGAGCTTAAATTATTTGATTTAAGATAGTCTGTGATCACATCAATATCTTTTAAAAATATTCTCATAGAAGCAGTAGCTGGTTCATAATTTTTATTAATCATAAGTGGCATTCTCTTATCTAACATAACTGAAGTGGCCGCACCTGCATTCAACACTTCATAAATCATTTTTTCTTCAAGCCCTGCCTTTTGACCAAGAAGTAATGCTTCAGCAGTTACAGTATTATGAACAGTCACTAATAAGTTTGCTAAAATCTTAAATTTTATACCATTACCAAATTTACCAACATATATATTTTGTTTTGAAAAAGATCTAAATATATCGTCACACTTGTCAACAATACTTTTAGTTCCACTGGACATAACAACTATGTCTTTTACTTTAGCTTGTGCACCTGTACCACTCACGGGAGCATCAACCATGTTAATGTTAAGTTTCTCCAACTTGTTTTTTGTTTCTATTTTATCATCTAATGAAATAGTATTCATATCTATTAGAATTTTAGATTCATTTGATTTTCCATTAACTTCTATTTCATTAATTACTTCTTTAAAAATAGGAATAGTTGGTAAACTAAGAATTATATAATTAGATTTATCTACTAACTCATTGATATTATTTAATAATACACCGCCTAAAGAAGTAAATATTTCTGCATTTTTAGTATCTGGGTCAACCCCATAAACTGTATAATTATCTTCAATTAGGAATTTTGCATAAGAACCACCCATTGCACCCAATCCAATTGAACCAATAGTTTTCATAATTACTCCCCTAATTAATTTATTATTAACTATTAATGCTTAGTAATTAAATCATACTTTCTGATAGATATCATAAAAAATAATCATTTAATGTTTTAGAAGTATTATCATATAAATAGAATGCTCAATTTTAATGGAGATTAAAATGGAAGTTGGCTTTTTTACTATGCCTATTCATCCAATTGACAAGGATTATAAAAAAACATTATCAGAAGATAGAGAAGCTTTTTTACTTGCTGACAAGATAGGTTTTTCAGAGGCTTATTGTGGAGAGCATGTAACAGACGCAGCAGAAAACATAACATCAAGTGCTTTATTTATTGCATCACTCGCCGCTGAAACTAAAAAAATTAGGCTTGGAACCGGAACTGTAAATATGCCAAATTCTCATCCTGCTGCAATTGCCGGTCAAATTGCCATGTTAGATCATATGTTAGATGGAAGATTCAATTTCGGTATAAGCCCAGGAGGACTTGCTTCTGATGCTGAAGTTTTTGGAAATTTAGACAAAAATAGAAATGAGATGTTTGTAGAATGTATAGATATGGTTTTAGAAATCTGGAAAAGAGAAGCGCCATACAACATTGAAGGAAAATACTGGAATGTTTCTACAGAACGGACTCAAATGACTGAAATTGGTCAAGGAATCATGCAAAAGCCACTTCAAAAACCTTATCCACCAATTATTTGCACAGTTGTTGCGCCATTTTCAAAGGGATTAATTGCGGCAGCAGCTAGGGGTTGGAAACCAATTTCTGCTAATTTCTTACTACCAAAATGGGTCAAAACTCACTGGCCAAGTTATGTGCAAGGATGTGAAGAAAGTGGCTTCAAGGCGCACTCAAAAGACTGGAGAGTTGCTAAGTCAATATTTGTTTGTGAGGATAGAACTAAAGCTCGTGATTATGCATTAGGTAATGGAAGTCCATATGTCTTTTATTATAAACAATTACTAACAAAAATGCTTAAACATGGAAGAGCAAATTTGTTTAAAGAAGACCAAGAAATGCCAGACAGCGATTTAAAGTTAGAAGACATTTGTAACAAACTAATATTATTTGGTTCTGCAGACGAAGTTGCTGATAAAATTTTAGAATTTAGAGAAGAAGTTGGTGATTTTGGAACTCTACTTTATGCAGGTCATGACTGGGCAGATGTAAATTTAGCAAAAAATTCTATGAAATTAATGGCAGAGAAAGTTATGCCAAAGATAAACAAATATACTAAAATAGCAGCAGAATAGGATTTCAAATGACTCAAATTGCTTTGGAGAATAATAATTATTTAAATGTTGAAGTTACTGGTAGCTTGGATCTTCCTAAAATAATCTTTTCAAACTCTCTTGGTTCTGATTTACGAATGTGGAATTCACAAGTTGAGGCAATGAAAAGCAAATATTGTATTATAAGATATGATAAAAGAGGTCATGGTAAAAGCAGCCCTGCCCAAGGCCCCTACTCATTTGACATGCTTGAAAATGATGTGATTAAAGTTATGGATGATCTTGAGATTGAAAAAGCAAATTTTGTTGGTTTGTCTATGGGTGGCATGACATCTTTAGGATTAGCACTTAAACATCAGAACAGATTTGATAAATTCGTCTGTTGTGCCGCAAGAGCTGATATGCCTCCACCAATGCAAGATGGTTGGAACCAAAGAATTGCTGTAGTAAAGGAGAACGACACTGCTGGCGTAGTTAATGGATCTCTTGAAAGATGGTATAGCGAAGCGTTCACAAAAGACCCTTCTAATACAGATGTTATAAATCTTTCTATAGATATGATTATAAACACATCTAAGGAAGGATATATAGGTAGTTGTGAGGCGATTAAAAAACTCGATTATTTGAAAGAATTGTCTACAATTAATAAAGAAATACTTTATATTTCAGGTGAAATAGATATGGGAGCACCTGCTATGGCTATGGAAGAAATGCACCACCTTACGCCTAATAGTAAGTATGAATGCATATCAGGAGCAGCTCATATTCTCAATATTGAATGCGCGGAAAAGGTTAATAACATAATTTTAGATTTTTTAAATTAATCATATATTAATGGGGGTAGTATGGCACTTAAAACATTTGAACATGTCCTTATACTTGCGGATGATGTAGATAAAACAAAAGATTTTTATGTTGATATATTAGGTTTAGAAGTTGGTTATAGACCAGATTTTCCATTTAAAGGTTATTGGCTTTATTTAAAAGATAACAAAGCCGCATGCATTCATCTTGCAATGAGAAAGCAGGATACTGGACAAGATTATTATATTGGTAAAAAAGATGATGTTAAGTCAGGTTCAGGAGCAATTGATCATGTAGCTTTCAATGCAGATGACATTGAAGGCATGAAGAGTAAACTTGATAAAATTTCAATGGAATATACTCATAGAAAAGTTCCAGGATTTCCATTAGAGCAACTCTTTATAATGGATCCTGATGGTGTAAAAGTTGAGTTAAACTACGCTACATCATAAAACAACTATAAGCTTTATCGGGGAGTATAAAATGCCACATAAATATAATGAAAAGATGTTTGATATTAAACATTTACGTGAAACAGCTGAAAAACTAAAAAATTGGGGTCGCTGGGGTCCTGATGATGAAATTGGAACCTTAAATTTTATAACTCCTGATAAAGTAATAGATGCCAGTAAACTTATAAAAAGGGGTAAACGTTTTAGTTTAGGATTAAATTTTGATAGACATGGCCCTCAAAAAGGTACTTGGGGAAATAGATTTAATCCAATTCACCTAATGTTAGCAACTGGAACAGACGCTGTTGCAGGAAGATTTGATGAATTTGGATTAAGATATGCTGATGATATGATTTCATTACCCCTTCAATGTGCTACTCAATGGGATGCATTGGCTCATATCTTTTATGATGATTATATGTGGAATGGATATGATGCTAGACTTGTTGATAGTGACGGCGCTCAAAAGAATGGGATAGAAAAAGTTAGGGCTGAAATGGCAGGTCGTGGCGTTTTATTAGATGTTGCGCGATGGGCTGGTGTGGATTTTTTTGAAGATGGAACAGCTATATCTGCAAATGACCTTGATGAATGCGCAAAATCTCAAAATGTAGAAATCAAACAAGGTGATTTTATTATTGTTCGAACCGGGCAAATGGAACAACGATTAGATGCTGAAGAATGGGGTGGATATGCAGGTGGTGATGCCCCAGGTCTAGCCTTTGATACTGCTGAATGGATTTATAACAAAGAAATAGCAGCCATTTGCACTGATACGTGGGGATGCGAAGTAAGACCTAATGAAACAAAAGATGCTCAACAGCCATGGCATTGGGTTGTTATTCCTATGATAGGAATTACTATGGGTGAGATTTTTTATTTACGTGATTTAGCAAAAGATTGTGAAGAAGATAAAGTCTATGAATTCTTTTTCTGTGCACCACCGCTTCCAATAACAAAAGCAGTTGGATCACCAATAAATCCTATGGCAATAAAATAACATTTATGAAACCATCCGCGACTATTATTGGTGGTTCAATGGCAGGTCTGTTTGCAGCTACCGCCCTTTCAAAAAAAGGATGGGACATTTCCGTACATGAAAAAGTTCCTGTCCCGCTTTCAGGTCGTGGTGCTGGTATTGCTACTTATGACGAGTTAGCTGATCTCGTTTTTAAAGCGACAAATAATAATAACGTTCTGGGCACAACAGCAAAATCAAGAGTGTCTTTAGATATTAATGGTAATATAATTAATAGTTATGAATACCCTCAAGTATATACAAGTTGGCAATATTTATTTTCCATTTTAAGAGAACAAATAAACAATGATGATTACTTCATGGGTGATGATTGTATTAAAATTGAACAAAATGAAGATAAAGCAATAGCTTTTTTTGACAATGGAAAGAAAAAAGAAACTGATTTAATAATAGTTGCAAATGGTATTAAATCTGAATTAAGGACATACGTAGATAATAAAGCTTATCCTCAATATGCTGGTTATGTTGGCTGGAGAGGAGTTGTTAATGAAGAAGAAATTAGTAAAAAATCCTTAGAAACACTATCAAATTATTTTATTGTTGTATTACCCTATAATCAGCAAATAGCTTCTTATCCAATTGCTGGAGAAGGTAGAAATCCATTTAAAATAGGCGAGAGAAGAATTAATTGGATCTGGTATAAACCCGTACCTCAAAATTCACTTCAAGAAATTTTGTTAGGTAAGTCTGGTCAACAATTTGAAGATGGCATTCCTCCAAATGAAATACGAGAAGAAATTGTTAATGATTTATTTAAGGAAGCAGAAGAAAAACTCCCTCCTCAGCTTGTTGAATTAGTAAAAATAACAAAACAACCACTTATTCAACCTATTTTTGATCTCCAAAGTATTAAAATGAAAAATGGAAGAGTTGTAACAATTGGAGACGCAGCTTTTACTGCAAGACCTCATGTTGGAATGGGTGTTACTAAAGCTGCTATGGATGCTTTTACGTTATCAGAATATTTAGAAGACAGCTCTAATTTAGATGATTTAGATAAATGGGAACATAGCAGATTAAAAGAAAGCCAGTTTATAGTTAATAGAAGTAGAAAATTAGGTCAGTATTTATCTATACCGAATGATAATGAGAATTTAATAATGCCAAATGTTCAAAATGTTTTACAAGATACTGCTATTAGCCTTTATGACATAGAAGATTATAAAATATAAAAGAGGTTTTTATGAATAATAAATCATTTACATTAAAATTTACAGGGAACGCAACTAACAAAGGATCGATGAGAAATGATATAGATGTGTCATTTGAGTCAATGAATGAAACTTTCAAGCTAGCAACAGATGAAGGTGCTTTCCATGGGGGTAAAGGAACAGCTCCTCCTCCTCTAGCATTATTTACCGCTGCATTATGTGGTTGTATCATGACACAAATAAAAGCTTTTGGTAAAAAGTTAAAAATTGAAGTTAATGAAATTGAAATTGATGCCTCAATGGAATGGCAAGGCGAAGTTTTAGAAGAAGGCCCCTACAAAGCTAGTTGTGATGGATATAATTTAGATATTGATATTATTAGTGAAGAACCAATAGAACGAAAAAAGAAGCTCCTTGAAGCTGCAATTAATGGCTGTTTTATTGAAGCATCTTTAAAGCCTGGGATAGTTAAACATAGACTAAAAGACAAGGAAAATTGGATAAGTGTATAATTTTACTATATTTTTCCTAAAGCCTTAAGTATTTTCTCTGGTGTAATTGGTTGAGATACCACTTCTGCATTAACTTGTTTTAAAGCATTATTTATAGCATTCATGATAACTGCTGGTGCTCCACCAGTTCCCGCTTCACCAGCTCCTTTAGCACCTATGATACTTCTACCAGAATTAGTTGTGACATGATCAACAATTATATCAGGCATTTCATAAGCCATAGGAACTAGATAGTCAGCCATAGTTGCATTCTGCATATTTCCTTGATCATCATATACACATTCTTCAAACAAAGCACCACCAATGCCTTGAATAACTCCTCCCCTAATCTGCTCTTCTACTAATTTAGGATTAATTTGTGTTCCACAATCTTCAACAGCCCAAAATTTATTTATTTTAATAATCCCAGTATCCTGATCTATTGAAACTTGACAGCCCATAGCACTGTTAGTGAATACAAAAGGTATACCTTCAATTAAGAAGCTAGCAGTTGCTAATAATTCAGCATTGGTTCCTTTTGGTAATTCGTGCCCCCTATAATACACAGTTTCAGCTAATTTTTTCAGAGAAATACCTTCTCCGCCATTTTTCCTGATGACATTATTATCTTCTATATCAAGTGTGTCCTTGTCAGTTTGCATGATGGCGGCAGCAATATTTAGAATATTATCTTTAAGTTTTCTTGCAGCTTTAAGAACAGCTTCACCACCTATACCAGCTCCTCTAGAGGCCCAAGTACCACCACCGTAAGGAGTAGCATCTGTATCACCTAATGTAACCCTTACAGATTCCATTTCAACTCCAAGTTGATCTGCTGCTATCTGCTTCATAATAGCCTCAGTTCCCTGACCTTGTTCAGTTATAGATGACGATAAATGAATTGCTCCAGAACCTTCAAGTCTTATCGACGCACCATCTTGAGATGAAATATGTGCGCCTCCTACACCATAGAATAATGGACTGGGGTTAGTTACTTCGCACATGCTAATGACGCCATGACCTGTTAAAACACCCTTTTTAAGATCTTCTTCCTTTTGTGCTTCTATTTCCTTTATATCCATAATTTCAAGAAGTTTGTCCATTGATGCTTCGTGGGAAAGATCCTCTAAAGGAACTCCTGAAGGACATTTATTTGGATATGCGTTGTCAGGAATAAAATTTATTTTTCTTATTTTATCAATGTCCATATTAATTTTATAAGCCGCTTTATCAATTAAAGCCTCAGTTATAGCTACGGCTATTGGATGACCTACAGCTCTGTATTGACACATAGGAGTTTTGTTTTGAAACACTACAGTACCAACAGCTTTATAATTTGGAATAACATAAGGAGCACCTGAAAGATTAAGCACCTGATTAGTTTCAATCGCGGATGTTCTAGGATACATGCTAAATGGACCAATACCACTAAGATCATCAATCTCCATAGCTAATATTTTTCCATTTTTATCAACGCCAAGTTTGCCACTAATTTTATGACATCTTGCATGAATATCTGTAGTAAAACTTTCTAATCTATCAGCAATAAATTTGACAGGTCTTCCTATTTTTTTTGAAATAGCAGTTACAGCCATTTCATCGGGATAAACATGAACTTTAATTCCAAAAGAACCACCTACGTCTCTACTTACAATTCTTACTAAACCTTCATTTAAATCTAAATGTTTAGCAATGATATGTTGCATCATGTGAGGTGCCTGACCATTGTGATAAATTGTCATTTTATTTTCAGCTTTATTCCAATCTGCAACAATTCCCCTAGATTCTAATGTGACACCTGTGTGTCTAGCAAAATCAAGCGTTGTTTCAACGATAGCGTCAGCCTCCTTAAATGCTTTTTCAACATCTCCTTGATTAACTGTTCTTGTCCAAAATAAATTATTGCCAAGTTCTGGATGAATAATTACTGCATTAGAGTCTAAAGCAGTTTCCATATTAACTTGAGCTTCCTTTTCTACCCAGTCTACTTCTATTAGCTCCAACGCATCTTCTGCTTGAGCCCTTGAATCTGCAATTACTACTGCAACAGGCTCACCTTGCCATCTGGCAATTTTTTTAGCTAGTGGCGTTTGTTCTGGAGATCTCATTTCACCTAAATGGCCTAGAGTACCAATCCAAGGTTTGCAAACTTCATCTATCTCTTTTGCTGTAAAAATATCTATTACACCGTCAGATTTTTTTGCATCATTAGTATTTATTGATTTTATTTCAGCGTGAGCAAAAGGTGATCTTAAAAAAGCAACATGAACCATTCTAGGCAAAGTTAAATCATCAACAAACTGACCACCACCATCAAGATGTTTTTTTGCATTTTCTCTAGGTAGACTTCTTCCAATATATGAGTTGGGTCTATCTAATGACCCTAATTTTGGATTTTGATTTACTTTAATATCATCCATATCTTACACCTCAATTAATTTCATTAATACATTCTTCAATTGCATCAACAATTGACTGATAACCAGTACACCGACAATAATTTCCTGAAATCTCTGATCTTATTTCATCTCTAGTTAGCTTTTTTTTGTTCAGAAGAATTTCTTTGGTAGTCATAAGCATGCCAGGAGAACAAAAACCACATTGAAAAGCATTATGCTTAAGGAAATTCTGCTTCACTTTTTCCATCATTTCATCATCAAAACCCTCTACAGTTTTTAAATTTGTACCATTGGCTTGTGATGCTAAAACCAAACATGACCTAACGGCTTTTCCGTCCATCTCTATAGTACAAGCACCGCATGCGCCTTGTTCACACCCTAAATGTGTGCCAGTAAAGCCTTGTGATCTTAGATAATCTGCTAAATGCTGTCTTGAAGGAACATTTATATTATTAAATCTTTCGCCATTGACTGTAAAAGATATATTAACTGAGTTATTAGCAGCCATTTAAATCTCCAATTTACTTAAAACTTTTTTGATTAAAACTGTTGCTAAGTGAAGTTTCATTTCTGAACTACTATTTAAATCACCTGCAAAATCTATCTCAGAACTTAAAGAGTTTTTTAATTTGTCATAATCATAACCATTATCTAAATATAATTCTGCGGTTTTGTCAGCAACATCTGGTTTATCACCAGTAGCAAAAAATACTAATTTTAGATCTTTGATATCATTTTTTGAACCCATAACATTTGCTATTAAACCTGCCATAGCGTAATCACCATGTCGCCTACATACTTCATCAAAAACAATATTTTGCCCCTGTTTTAATAATGGGTATTTTATACCAACCACTATTTCATCTTGATTTATAGTTGTTTCAAAGAGACCTAAATAAAAATCTTTAGCATTAATTGATCTATCACCATTTTGACCAGAAACAATTATTTCAGCATTTGTTGCAACTGCTAATGCAGGCAATTCTGCAGCAGGATCGCCGTAAGCTATGCTTCCACCGTGAGTACCTTTATTTCTAATTGCTGGATGGGCAACCATTTTTAAAATATCTATCATATAAGGCATGTTATCTTTGACTGTTTTATTACTCATAACATCTGAATGTGTAGCTAAAGCGCCAATGAATAAGGTATGCTCTTCTATTTTGATTTCATTCAATCCACTAATTTTAGAGATATCTATTAAACATGTCGGGCTTGATAACCTCATATTAAGTGCAGGTAACAGAGATTGACCACCTGCTAATATTACAGCCTCATCATCTTGAGCTTTAATATTTATAGCATCTTGTAAATTTACTGCTTCGTGATACGAAAAATCAGCTGCTTTCATTAATATCAACTCCCCTTAGAAAACAATCGTTACATATAATTTAATCATTATTTATAAAAGCTATCAACGATTTTTGAATTATATTTTATGATTTTAAATATTTGATTATATCATTTCATAATTAAAAATATTCATATAATATTCATTTGATAAAATTTTATATTAGGAGTTATTGATGAGTGATAATGTTGTACATATGAAACTTGAAGGATCCTCAAAGAGCCATTCAAGAACTGATATAATAACAAGAGATGTTGAGAGCGTTATAGACGAGCCTATTGCAAGAGGTGGAACTAACTTAGGAATGTCGCCGACAGAAACTTTAATAACTTCTTTAATTGGATGCACAAATGTTATTACTCACAGAATAATGGAAAAAATGGGTTTCAAAATTAATAGTATGGATATTAAAACCAAAACTTTATTCAATAGAGATGGTGTTGGTCTAATTCAAGAAGTTGAGGTGCCATTCCCTGAAATCACTCTAGACATTGAAATATCAACAGATGCAAGTGAAAGTGATCTAATTGAGGTTCAAAAGCAATTAGCAATGTACTGCCCAATTGCTAAAGTTATAAGAAACGCTGGAACAAAAATTAATGAAAATTGGACTAAGGTTAATTAATGAATCGAAGAGATAGGTTAAATCATCAACCCTTCATAAAGAGACCTAAACTTACCTTAAAAAATAATAAAAAGATTATTTTATGGGTAATTGTAAACCTTGAAGTATGGGATCCAGAATTAGCACAACCTAGAAATATCTTGCCACCTCCAATGAATGTGCCAATGCTACCTGACTTACCAAATTGGGCATGGCATGAGTATGGAATGAGAGTAGGTTTTTGGCGGCTTTTAAATACACTTAAAAAAAGAAACATATGCTCAACTTTAGCACTGAACGCAACAGTTATAGATCATTATCCAGAAACTGTTGAAGCGGCAATGAATGAGCAATGGGAGCCATTGGGTCATGGGTATATACAAAGACCAATGCATAAAGTAGATAATGAGTTTGTTGATATTAAATCTGCAATTGAAAAAATTAACAACTTTACCAAGCAAAAAATTATTGGATGGGAAAGTCCTGGGTTAACTGAAACAAACGATACCTTAGATATTTTATCTGATCGCGGAATAAAATATGTAGCAAATTGGCCAATTGATGATCTTCCAGAAGATTTGACAGTAAAGAACGGTAATAGAATGATAACACTTCCGTATCCTGTTGAGATAAATGATGTTGTTATCACATCTGTTCAGGTTCATAAATCAGATGAAATATTTACGAGGGGCAAACTTCAGTTTGATCGACTGTATCAAGAAACTGATGACAACGTAAAAATTATGGCTATTAGCGTACATCCATATCTAACTGGTGTTCCCCATAGAATTTTATACTTTGAAAAACTCTTGGATTACATATTAAAACATGAGGATGTAGAAATCATGACTGGAAGAGATATTCACGATTGGTACACTAATCAAGTTAAAAAATAACAAACTAAATTATAATAATAATTTATAATAAATTCTTCCTAAAGTTTCTCTTATAAATCTTGAAGTTTTTTCTAATGCTTTGTAATGAGGTAAATAATCCATGACTGAAAAATTTATATTTTGGTTTTTAAAATCAACAGGAAATGGCGTTATTTCAAACCCTTGCTTTTCAAATAAATGTTTTGCTCTGTGCATATGAAAAGCAGAAGTTACAAGAATAATAGATGAATTATTAGGTATCAATTTTGTAACTGCAATACTTTCTTCATAAGTATTTTTAACATTTTCTGTGACTAGTATTTTTGCCTGTGGAACACCTAAAGAAATGGCTTTGTTTTTAAGAATAAGACCTTCAGGCTGCCAATTATCAGTCCATGGTAACTGCCCTGCTGTAAAAATAATTTTATCAGATTTATTTTCCCTAATTAAATCTAATCCCCCAAAAAATCTATCAGGATCTGAAAACTCATAAATATTATACTTGTTATCTCCAACCAGTTTAAGCATTCCGCTCAACACAACTATCGCATCACTATTTTTTAATGTATTAATGGGAATTGGTTTATAAGGATACTCTAACTTCTGCATAAGATAATTTCCAACAATAGGGTTTGAAGATACTATCAAAACTATAAATGCAAGAAATACAAAAATTCTTCTTTTAAAAAAGAATGATGCCATTAAAAATATAAGGATTAATCCTAATGGAGATAAGAAAAAAGGCAAAATTTTATGTAAATAAATCATATATTTCAATATCTTAAATGATTTTTTGTATTTAAAGTATCAAAAAATTAAATAATTTAAATAATTTTATTTGTGAATAGCCCGTAACCACCATCTCTTACAGTTCTTATAGGATCTAAATTTTCATCTGAAGCCGTCTTTAGTGCCTTTCTTAGTCTGCTCATATGAACATCAACTGTTCTTTCTTCAACATAAACACCATGCCCCCAAACCATATCCAATAATTTGCCTCTAGAAAATATATGCCCTGGCCTTTCCATTAATAATGAAAGTAATTTAAATTCTTTAGGTCCAAGTTTTACATTTTTGTCAAAATAAGTAACAGTCATTTCATTTAAGGAAATCACTAAATTTTCATGTTCTAAAATATTGTTTATTAAAGCAGGTCTAGAACGTCTTAGAAGAGCGTTGACCCTTGATATGAGTTCTTTTGGCGAAAAAGGTTTAGAAATATAATCATCAGCTCCAGTGTCTAATCCTAAAGATTTGTCTGAATCATCGCTTCTTGCGCTAAGAATAATTATAGGTAGCTGCTTAGTTTCAGATCTAGATCTCAAAGTTCTACATAAATCAATTCCAGACATATTAGGCATCATCCAATCCAAAATAACTAAATCTGGAGAATGATCCTCAATCAGCTGTAATGCATTTTTACCATCTCTTGCTTTGATTGTTCCAAAACCTGATGTCTCAAGATTATATGCCATTAATTCTAATTGGTTTGGTTCATCATCTGCGATTAATATATTAGTTTTCATTTTTTACCTCTTATTCCGGTATTATAAGGCTAGTTTCGTCAGCCTTTGGTCTAACATCTGATAAAACTTTTCCATTTACTAAAAAATAAACTTGCTCTGCAATATCGGTTACGTAATCTGCTACACGTTCGATATTTTTGGCTATAAACAGAAGATGTGCACCAGTTGGAGCTAGTTTTTTATTTCTCTGCATTGATGCAACAATTTCCAAATAATATTGAGTATGCATTTTATCAATTTTAACATCTGAATTTCTAACTTTAACAGCTAATTTATCATCTTCATTAATATATGATTCAATTACATCTTCCATCATATTAAGAGTTTTCTGGCCCATTTTTCCAATATTAACCCCAGGTAGATCTGAGTAATTTAATTCTATTAATAATTTAGTTCTATTAGATATATTTCTTGAATAATCTCCAATTCTCTCAAAAATTGTAGCAATTTTTAAAGCCACTATCACTCTTCTTAAATCTGCGGCCTGGGGTGCTCTTAAAGCAATTATTTCAAAACCTAATTTTTGAACTCTATCATCCAAGTCATCTAAAATTGTGTCTCCACCAACCACCTTTTCAATTTCTTGAAGGTTTTGTGTTCCGAAATTATTTATACAATTATCAAACTGTTCAAGTGCAGTATTTCCTAATTTTAACAAATTATCATTTAGTTTGTTAAGGTCATTGTCAAAAGATGAGTGAATATGTGTATTTTCCATTAAAACTCCTATCCTATTTTTCCAGATATATATGCTTCAGTTTGATGATGCTGGGGCCTTGTAAATATTTCTTTTGTTTTCCCAACTTCAATAAGTTTTCCAAGATGAAAATAAGCTGTTCTTTTCGAAACTCTTGCTGCTTGTTGCATAGAATGAGTAACTATAACTATGGAATAATCATTACCTAATTCATGTATCAAATCTTCAATTCTAGCTGTTGCGATGGGATCAAGCGCAGAACAAGGCTCATCCATTAAAATCACTTCTGGACTTACAGCAATTGCTCTTGCAATGCATAGTCTTTGTTGTTGCCCGCCTGAAAGGCCTGTGCCAGGGCTTTGAAGTCTGTCACTAACTTCTTGCCAGAGACCTGCTCTTTTTAGAGACTCTTCAACAATAACATCCAAATGTTCCTTATTTTCTGACAAACCATGTATTCTTGGGCCATAAGCGACATTATCGTATATAGATTTTGGAAATGGATTAGGTTTCTGAAACACCATCCCAATACGAGCTCTCAAAGGTACAACATCAATTTTTTTATCATAAATATTTTCATCATCAATTGAAATTTCTCCTTGCACCACACAAGAGTCTATAGTGTCATTCATTCTATTAAAACATCTAAGGAATGTAGACTTTCCACAACCAGAAGGGCCAATAAATGAAATAACTTCTTTACTGCCAATGTCAATGGTCACATTGTCTATTGCTTTATTATTTCCATAAAAAACATTAACATTTCGAGCTTTTATTCTGGCATTTTTTGAAAAAACGTCGCCAACAGTCAGTTCAAGAGATTTAAAATCGTTTATATTACTCATCAAGGATGTCCATTACCAACGTCTTTCAAGTCTTTTTCTTAAGTATACAGCTAATGCATTCATGCTAATCAAAAAACCTAATAAAACAATAATAGCTGCACTTGTTTTTTGAATAAACATTCTTTCAGCAAAATCAGCCCACATAAATATTTGAACCGGTAAAACAGTACCAGGGTCTAGTATACTATTGGGTACATCAACTATAAATGCAACCATTCCTATCATTAAAAGAGGAGCAGTTTCACCTAAAGCCTGCGCCATTCCAATTATAGTCCCAGTTAACATGCCAGGCATAGCAAGAGGAATTACATGATGAAAAATCACTTGAAGTTTAGAAGCTCCTACTCCATAGGCCGCATCTCTTACAGACGGAGGAACTGCTCTAATTGCCGCCCTGGAGGAGATTATTATTGTTGGTAATGTCATAAGAGCTAAAACCATACCTCCAACTAGTGGTATAGATCTTGGCATCCCAAAAATACTTATAAATATTGCTAATCCCATAATACCAAAAACAACTGAAGGAACAGCGGCTAAATTATTAATATTAACTTCTATAAATTCAGTAATTTTATTTTTTTTAGCCACCTCTTCCAAGTAAATAGCCGTTGCGACACCCAAAGGAAACGCAATCAACAAACATACAGATAATGTTAACATGGAGCCAATAAATGCTCCTTTTATACCCGCCATTTCAGGGTTTCCTGATGCGCTACCACTTAAAATATAATCACTAAACTCATAAGAAATTCTACCTTCTTCATTTAATTTATCTATATATTCTATAACTTTGTTACTTATTCTTCTTTCTGATTCTGGAGTTTCTCTTTTAATGTAACCTCTTAAAAAACTGTCTATATCATCATCTAACGCAAACTTAACTTTAGTTGTTGTTCCAAACAAAGAAGGATCATTTTTAACCATCTTAGCAATTCTGACATCTTTACCAGATGAAACTATTTTTTTTGCTTGTTTTTTGGCCTTTCTTCCTTGGGGTTGAATAATAGAAAAAAGAGATTCATTTACTATCTTACTTGCCTCTCCATCAAATAAAGAGTTGTCTGAGAGATCCCCTTTTGGATCAATTCTTTCTCTATCAAAATTTATGTCAAGAGTAACGTAATACTGAAAAAATCCAGAATATCCTTTTGAAAAAATTGAATAAAATAAAATAAGCAAAAAGCAAACTGCCAAGCTTATTGCAACCCTACCATATAATTTTAGTCTATTATCTTTAGCTCGTCTTTTTGCAATAGACTTTTTTACTTTATCTGACGCTTCTAATGGTGTGATAATTTTATTATTCATATTGTTCTCTGTATTTTTTTACAACATGCAAAGCGTAAAAATTCATTCCAAGTGTAATTATTATAAGAGTTAAAGCTAACGCAAACGCAGACAATGTTTTTGCAGACTCAAATTCTTGGTCACCAACTAATATGGTAACAATTTGAGATGTAACAGTTGTTACAGCATCTAAAGGATTAGCAGTAAGATTTGCAGCCAAACCTGCAGCCATTACAACTATCATTGTTTCCCCAACAGCTCTAGAAACAGCTAAGATAATACTAGCCACAACACCAGGCAAAGCTGCAGGAAGTACGATTTTTATTACAGTTTCGTTTTTAGTTGAACCTAAACCATAACCTGCATCGCGTAACGATTGAGGAACAGCATTTATTACATCATCAGATAAAGAGGAAATAAAAGGTATTATCATTATTCCCATCACCAATCCCGCTGCTAAAGCTGACTCAGAAGCTACGTCTAATCCAAATATAGAACCTGAGGATCTTAAAAAAGGAGCAACAGTTAGAGCAGCAAAAAAACCATAAACAACTGTAGGTATGCCTGCCAGAATTTCCAAAAGTGGTTTAAAAAAAGCTCTCTCCTTTGATGTGGCGTATTCAGATAAGTAAATTGCACTAAATAACCCAACAGGCACTGAAACACATAATGCGATTATTGATATGAGAAAAGTTCCAGCAAATAAAGGAATAGCCCCATACTGAGACAATCCTTCTTGACCAGAGCCAGCTCTTTCAGCACCTTCAAACTGTGGGTTCCATACTGTTCCAAACAAAAATTCATCATACGGTATAAGTGCAAAAAATCTAATAGATTCAAAAACAACAGAAAAAATAATTGCAATAGTAGTTAATATTGCAATTACTGAACTTACAGCCAAGATTGACATTACTATCTTTTCAACTGCATTTCGTGAACGAAAATTACCACTAATTTTTTTGTAACCCAAAAAACCTGAAATTAAAGCAGTTGATATACAAATAATTACAGTAATAATTTGAGATTTATGAATCCATGAAATCCAAATTTCTGCTGCATTTGTAACCCATTGAGGTGGTGTACCAAATATCAAACCCTCTACAGAATTATTAATCTGAGCTAACACAATAGTAAAGTTATAATCTTTAGACGCAACTACTTCCTTTGGTATATGTTTTTTGATTAGTTCTGCAAAAATTAAATCATCGCAAATAGTAAATATAAAAAAAATTCCTAAAGCAGGTAATAAAGAGGCTAAAAGAGAATAAACCCCATAATAATGTGTCAACGAATGAAGATTTTTTTGATTTAATTTAACTAAATTTTTTGCTCGGTTGTTACCAAGGAAAAAGAAAATTAAGGAGATCAGTAATACACTGCTAAGCAGATAAAAATTAAACACTTATGATCCCCTTTATTAACAAAGGGCCAGCTCTAAAGCTAGCCCTTTAATTATTTAAATTACTTTTTTAAATCTGCAGCAGTCAAAACTGGTAAGTTTGTCATGGCAGCTTTATATTTAGCTCTTTCTGACTTAGGCATTGGTATCATACCTGCGTCAGATAATGCTCCTTCATCGCCCCAATGCTTTGTCCATTCAGCCATATACTCTTTCATACCTGGTACAACACCAATATGTTGATGCTTTACATAGTAATATAATGCTCTTGAAACAGAATAATTATTCCCAGCAATATTTTCAAATGTAGGAGCTGTTTTACTAATAACTGCACCTTGTAATGTATCAGAGTTTTGATCTAAATATGAAAATCCAAAAATACCATAAGCTGAAGTATCTTCATTTAATTTTTGAACAATAAGATTATCTTGCTCTCCAGCCTCTATAAACACTCCATCTGTTCTCATAGCACGACATTTTTTACCTTTTTTATCTCCTCTTGCCACAGATGCCGCTTTGGCTTCTTTATCCTTAGCACAATAACCTTTTTGGTTTACCATTTCAGCATATGAAGCTCTTGTACCAGAAGTCGTTGGCGGGCCATAAACTCTTATAGCAATATCTGGAAGAGCAGGATTAATATCACTCCATTTTTTATAAGGATTTTTAACCCATTTACCATTAACAGGTATTTCAGCAGTTAGAGCTTTACCTAAATCAGCTTTAGATATGTTTAATGGAATACCTTTCTTTGAGTTAGCAACAACAATTCCGTCATAACCAACTTTTATTTCAGTTAGTTTAACACCATTTTTTTCACAATATGCTAATTCTTTAGTTTTCATTCTTGAAGATGCGTTCCCAATATCAATAAATTTTGTACCAACACCATCACAAACACCTTTTTTGCCAACGGAAGATCCACCTGATTCCACCACTGGGGTTTTGAAGTTAGGATTTTTACCAAGTTGTTCTGCGATGATTCTAGCAAATGGTAAAACTGTAGAAGATCCAGCGAGACTTAATGTATCTCTAGCCTGAGCAACGCTAGTCACTACTAAACCAGAAATAATACCAGCCATAATAATTGTCTTTTTCATTTATTACTCCGTATTAAAGTTAGTTAATTAGACGTTGCTACTTATCTATTAAAAACATTATTGAAATATTTCACTTATATTACAGTTTTATTACAAAATAAGTTATATTTAGCTTAAAATAATAAAAAAATAAGATATATTACAGAATTGTTACAATTGTTTAAATTAATCTGTGTTAGCAAGCGGAAAAGTCATAGCAAAATGAGTTGATTCTTTAGGTGTACTTTTTATTTCTAAAGTTGCTCTATGCTTAATTAAAATATGTTTTACAATAGCAAGACCAAGTCCAGTGCCGCCAAGTTCTCTTGATCTAGCTTTATCGATTCTAAAAAATCTTTCAGTTAATCTATCTAAATATTTTTCTGGAATTCCGTCACCTTGGTTTATTACACTTACAATAACCTCATCTTTCCTAAATTGTTCAATGCGAACAAGAATATCAGATTTTTCATAACCATACTTAATAGCATTTTCTAATAAATTCACAAAAACCTGATTAATCTCATCTATATTACCAATTATAAAACATGGATCGTTAGTGTTTTGCCTCAAGTCTTCTAATATTAGATTATTTTGTTTACTTAAACCTCTCTCTTTAATTGATGAAATTACATATTGAATAGGATTTATTAGAGATATGTTTGTATTTGGTGTGATATGCTCTTCTGTTTCCACTTTAGATAATGACAAAATATCATCAATTAATCTATTCATTCTTTTAGCTTCTTCATCCATAATATTTAAAAATTTTCTTTTGGTGCTTTCATCTTCTACGTTTCCATTTAGTAGGGTTTCAATAAAACCGACCAAGCTCGTAAGCGGCGACCTTAACTCGTGACTAACATTTGCCACAAAGTCTCTTCTAACTTTTTCAAGATTTCTTTGAAGTGTCATATCTAAAAGTAAAACACCAAATAGATTATTTTCAATTTTTTTAACTTTTATCAACAATGATCGCTTTAAAGCATCATCTATCTGATAATTAAACTGATCGTCAAAAACACCGTTTTCATAGCTTGTATTTAAATTTTTGAGCTCTTCAATACCAACTAAATGATGAATAAACTTACCAATTAAGTTTTCACCTAAATATTGTTTTGCAAGATTATTAGAAAATAATATACAACCCAAATCATCACAAAAGAGAAGACCATCTTCAAGAAGTTGACTTACATTACTTATATTATCTGGAATAGATTTTTTTTTCATAATTAAATAATAAGCAAAAATTAATAAATTTGTAATATAAGTTTTATATTAGGTTATTTATATTAAGTTTTTATTAAATTTATTAATATTTAATATTTTTTCTTGAAGGTCGAAAAATGGAAACTCTTGCTGTAAACGGTATCGGGAGAATTGGAAAGCTAGTAGTAAAGTTATTAGTTCAAAATCAATATAACTTAACTTACTTAAATGAAATAAACGGTAACACTGACTCATTAATACATAGCATTGAATTTGATAGTATTCATGGAAAATGGCAAGCAAATATTGAAGATGGTAAAGATGAAATAAAGATTGATGGCAAGTCTATAAAGACAACTTTTGTTGAAAATATTAATGACCTCAGCTTAGATGATGTAGACATTATGATTGACTGCACAGGTGTACACAAAAGTACTGCAAAACTTCAAAAATATTTTGACAAAGGGGTAAAAAAGGTAATTGTTTCAGCACCAATAAATGAGGATAATATTGTAAATATTGCTTATGGAGTTAATCACAATATTTATAAACCAAAAGAACATAATATTGTAACAGGGGCAAGTTGTACGACTAACTGCATAGCCCCAATTATTAAAGTTTTACATGAAAATATCGGTATAAACCACGGTTCTATAACAACTATTCATAATTTGACTAATAGCCAAACTCTAGTTGATATTCCTCATAATGACCTTAGAAGAGGCAGGTCTGCAATTAATAACTTAATACCTACCACCACAGGTTCAGCTAAAGCTATTTCATTAATTTATCCAGAATTAAAAGGAAGATTAAATGGACATGCCGTCAGAGTCCCTGTTTTAAATAGTTCTTTAACTGATTGTGTTTTTGAAATGAAATCATCAACTAATAAGGATCAAATCAACAACCTGCTTAGATCAGCAAGTGAAAACGAATTAAAGAACATTTTAGGATACGAAGAACGCCCATTAGTCTCAACTGACTTTATAAATGACCCTAGAAGTTCAATTATTGATAGCTTATCTACAATGGTTGTAAATGATACACAGGTTAAGATCTATGCTTGGTATGATAATGAATGGGGATATGCCAATAGATTAGTTGATATAGTAAATATGGTGGTCAAAGCTACTTAAAATAATGATCAAACTTAATAATAATGAAATTTCTTTTACTCTAATCACTCTTGCTTATTGGTTTTTTATGTTAACTGACGGCGCATTGAGGATGTTAGTTTTACTTCATTTTCATGTTCTAGGTTACACGCCCCTTCAATTAGCATATTTATTTTTATTATATGAATTTTTAGGCATGGTTACCAACCTTGGCGCTGGATGGATAGCTAAAAAATTTGGTCTCAATACCACATTATTTGCTGGAATAATCCTTCAAATATTCTCTTTAATGATTTTAACTCAACTAGATCAAACATGGAGCATTACTTTCTCAGTTCTTTTTGTAATGTTTACACAGGGTTTGTCTGGTATTGCTAAAGATTTAACAAAGATGAGCGCTAAAAGCTCAGTTAAGCTACTCTCCCCTAATAAAAACTCAAAATTATTTAAATGGGTTTCTCTTCTGACTGGATCTAAGAATGCTGTTAAAGGATTTGGCTTCCTAACAGGAGCTCTTCTTCTCTCTTTTACTAGCTTTGAAACCTCACTTATAATAATGGTCTTAATTCTTGCTTTAATGTTCATACTATTATTAATTAATTTAAAAACTAATATTTCTGAAGTTAATAAGAAGTCAAAATTTTCAGAAGTTTTTTCTAAAAACAAGGATATTAATTACCTTAGCCTAGGAAGAGTTTTTCTTTTTGGATCTAGAGACACATGGTTTGTTGTAGGTTTACCTATATTTTTATACTCAGCTTTATCAGATGGTTCATTAGACGGGAATAAAAAAGCCTTTTTTGTTATTGGAACGTTTATGGCAGCCTGGACTATATTTTACGGACTTGTTCAAGCAATTACTCCTAAAATATTATCAAAAGATAAATCTTTCAGCAAACAAACTAAGTTCTGGGCTTGGTGTCTAACAGCAATTCCTCTGCTCTTGATAAGCTTCAACTATTATTTTGAAGAATATAGTATTTACAATGTTACATTTTTACTTTTTATGTTTGGATTTGTGTTTGCTATAAATTCATCTATTCATTCTTTTTTAATTTTAAATTACACAAATAAAAATAGAGTAACACTTGATGTTGGATTTTATTATATGTCCAATGCTTTTGGAAGATTAATTGGAACACTGTTATCTGGACTTGCCTTCCAATATGGTGGTTTCACAATGTGCCTTTTTATCACTTCAATTTTACTATTACTAAATAGATTATCTATAGAAAAACTAAATTTAAAAACCGTTGAAACTTAATTAAAACTCTCTACTATTTCGTTTTGTTTCGATAAACTAGATTTATAAATAGCCTCTAATACAGATATGTTTTGAAACTTTTCAACATCGGTAAAAAGATATTTTCTTTGGCCCTGAATGCTATCTATGAAATTATGAATATTTGCAGATACGGTATCTGTCCATTCAAAATTTTCTTCTTTAATTGTGCCATCATTCATAACCATTTTCATGAAAGACGGACCTGGTGTATCTGGGTGAGAACTGTCAACTAGCTCAACCCAGCCATTTTCTCCCCAAATAGTTACTCTTTGGTAGTGTGGCGTCTTTAATATTGCTGTGATTTGAGTATTAAGGCCAGAAGAGTGTTGCAAACTTGCTGTAACTACGTCACCTGTTTTAAATTTGAGAGCCCTCTTTGCAGTAGAAGCAAAAACTTTGTCTACTGGGCCAAATAACCAAATCATAAGATCTGTTAAATGCACGCCCATACCTGTCATTCCAGCAGCAGGTGCAAATTCTGGATCAGCTCTCCAATTATCAACTGGTAGGTTAGCTAATTTATCATGACTGAAATGCGCCTCAGCGTGCATGACATTACCTAATTTATTATTATTTATAATTTCTTTTAACCTCATCCATCCCTTTTCAAATCGTCTTTCATGACCAACGCCAAGAACTAACCCATTTTGGTTACAGGCATTTATCATTTCTTTAACTTCAGATGATTTTAATGAAAGAGGCTTTTCACAAAAAACATGTATTCCCAATTTTGATGCTTTAAGTGTTTGTTCCATATGAAATGAATTAGGAGTACACAAAACTATTGCTTCAAACGTTTTGGAACTCAAAGCGTCATCCAAATCTTTATAGATCTCTAGATTATTAGCTTTTGCTAATTTTAAAGCCTCTTGATCTGGAAATGGATCAATCAAATTTACGATTTCAAGTTTATTGGAACGTGACAATCTTTCGATCATCACTTTCCCCCACCAACCAAGACCAGCGATTGAAATTTTAATAGCCAAATTATTACTAAATCATGGTGATGGAATTAATTGATCATTTTGCGGAACAAGCCAACCTTTTTGGACAGCTGGCCTATCTGCCATTTCTTTGTACCACCTAGTGACATTTGGAAATTCATTTAAATCTATTTCTTGCCAATCAAATCTAGCAGTCCATGGCCAAATTGATATATCTGCAATACTATATTCTTTTCCAGATATATATTGATGCTGACCAAGACGTTTATCCATAACACCATATAATCTTCTTGCCTCTTTAGAATACCTCTCTTCAGCATAAGCAGATTTTCCTTTGTTATACTTAACAAAGTGATGCACTTGACCAAACATCGGCCCTACTCCACCCATTTGCCACATTAACCATTCAATGGTTCTATAATATTCATCAGAATTAGATTTATTAATTAATTTTCCACTTTTTTCAGCTAAATACATAAGAATTGCACCTGATTCAAAAAGCGAATAGTTATTATTTTCTTTATCTACAATTGCTGGAATTCTATTATTCGGAGAAACCTCTAAAAAGTGAGGCTGAAACTGTTCGTCCTTCGCTATATTTATAGGAAACACATTATAAGCCATTCCTGTTTCTTCTAGCATTATAGAAACTTTTCTTCCATTTGGAGTGTGCCAAGTATACAAGTCTATCATATTCTTATCCTTATCTTATAGAGTAATTACAATTCCACCCTTAGTTTTTCTACCTTCAAGCAAATTGTGTGCATCCACGATTTTTTCTAATGGTATTCTGTCATGAATAGCCACTTTTAATCTTCCATCAGCAATTCTACTATAGAGTTGATAGGAAGCATCGTTATACTCATCTCTATTTGCGATATAAGTAAATAAAGTTGGCCTAGTTGCAAATAAAGAACCTTTTGCAGACAACATAGCTAAATTAAAATCAGTAATAGGTCCTGATGCTTGCCCAAATAATGCCCATAAACCTCTAGGCTTCAGACAATCTAAAGATCCAGGAAAAACTGATTTTGCAACACTATCATAGACAACATCGCATTTTTGGTTATTTGTAATGCTCATTACTTCAGCAACAAAATCCTGACTGTTGTAGTCAATTACATGATGGTAACCAGCTTTTTTAGCTGCATATACTTTTTCAGGACCACCTGCTGTTCCAATCATAGTGGCACCAATTTCACTACCCCATTGCCCCATTAATTGACCAACGCCACCAGCAGCTGCGTGAACAAGAGCAGTCATGCCACTTTCTAACTTAAATGTTAAGTGAAGCAAATAATGTGTAGTTAATCCTTTAAGTGTACTTGCAACTACATCGTGATCGTCTACATCTACTTTAATCTCCACTGCATGAGCAGCATTAATAAGTGCGTATTCTGCATAAGCCCCAACAGGAGTAACATAAGAAACCTTATCACCTTCTTTTAAAAAATTAACATCAGCTCCAACAGAATGAACATTTCCCACACCCTCTGAACCTGGAACCTTTATTTTTTCTTGGTTAGGCCAAGGATATAATCCAGTTCTGAAATAAGTGTCTAAATAGTTTAAACCAATAGCATTATTTTTAACAACAATCTGCCCAGGACCTGGTGTTGGTATATCAGCTTCTCTAAGCTTCATATTTTCTGCAGCGCCAAAGTCAGTTAATTCTATTACTCTTTGTGTCATTGAACTCCCCTAAAATTTTAACAAAAGCATTACATTTTATAATGACTTAAATCAAATTAGAATTTATGATAATCAAAATCAACGTTTTATAATTAATTACTTGTAAAACTAGCAATTATAATTATTTCTATAAAAAACAAATCAGGAGAATTTTATGAGTTTAGTATTGTCAGAATTACCTTATGCAATAGATGCACTTGCAGAGCATGGCATGAGTAAAGAAACAATGGAATATCACCATGATATTCATCACAAAGCATATGTAGATAACGGTAACAACTTGCTTAAAGGTACCGAATGGGAAAATAAAAGCTTGGAAGAAATAATTGTAGGCACTTACGATTCTAGTAACGTAGCTCAAAATGGAATCTTTAATAACGTTTCACAACATTGGAACCATGAACAATTTTGGCAAATGATGGGACCTTCAAAAGTTGGAATGCCTTCTGAATTGGAAAAAGCTATAAATGAGTCATTTGGAAGCATAGATAAATTTAAAGAAGATTTCTGTAATGCTGGTGCAACTCAATTTGGTTCTGGTTGGTGCTGGCTTGTAAAAGACAAAGATGGAAGTTTAAAAGTAACTAAAACTGAAAATGGTGTTAATCCAGTTTGCTTTGGACAAACTGCACTTTTAGGATGTGATGTATGGGAACATTCATATTACATAGACTTTAGAAACAAAAGACCTGTCTACTTGAAGAATTTTGTTGATAATCTTGTGAATTGGGAGAATGTTGCTTCAAGACTGTAAAGCAATTAATCTCATTAAAATAAAAAGGTGCTAATTAAGCACCTTTTTTTATGCTTTCCATAACAATATCAAAATTTAAAAAGAAGCATTTGCTATTATTTTCTTCATCAAATCCTTCTTCAAGTTTTCTTATTAAACTTTTTTTAACGGCAAAAACAGTATCACTCTCTAAATATTTATCTCCATCTATAAATGCATGTGTTACAAGATCTTTATAACCATTTGCTTTTACCATAAAATGAACATGCGCTGGCCTAAATGGATGTCTGTCTAAACTGTTCAAAAGATCCCCAACTGGCCCATCTACAGGTATTGGATAATATTGTGGTTTAACAGTCCTAAACATGTACGATCCATCATGTTGAGACATGAAAGTACCCCTTAAATCAACTAAATTTCCTTCTTTTTGAACGTCATATAATCCATCTGGACCAGATTGCCATACTTCAATACTTGCTCCTGAAATTGCGTTATTGTTAACATCAACAATCTTTCCTTTTACAATACAATTTTCACCCTCAACGTTATTTGCAATATTATCACCATTATTCATTTTTGAAGATGGAGTATGAAACGGACCCAAAACTGTAGTTTCTGTTTCGTTTTTAGACTTTCTATTATTAATGGCATCTAGTAACATTGAAACACCCAAGACGTCAGATAAAAGTATAAATTCTTGCCTTCTATCGTCACTCATGTGGCCTGTCTTTGTTAAGAACATTATTGCTTTCATCCATTCTTCTTCAGTTGGCTCAACTTCTTTAACAACTTCATGTAAATGAGTAATTATAGAACTCATAATTTCTTTAAGCCTATTATCTTTGATTCCAGCAAAACTATTCAAAACAGCTTCTGTTGCATTCTTCTCGTTAAAGTCCATTTCTACCTCTTTATCAAATTAAATCATTTAAAGTTTTAGTGAATAATTCAGCACCTTTTTCAATATTTAAATTCCAATTTTCAGGTGAGTTTTCATCGGCGTTGTCTGTAATGTATTTATAACAGATAAATTTAATTTTATTTATATAACAGAACTTTGCAATTGAATAGCTTTCCATATCAACTACATCTGATTGTATTATTTGTTTTTCAACTGCGAAATTATCTCCTGTTCCACATGAAAAACCTTCATAATCCAATGAGATTGTATTTACCTTATCAAACGGGGTTTCACCATATGCAAAACCAAGTGGCCTTACATCCATATCTCTTTGAAAAAATTTATTTACTTTTATTAAACCACTTAATTTTGGATTTAAAGAACCTACAGTTCCATAATTTATTATAACATTTGGCTTATATAAATTATATGCTTGGACAACTGATAGAGCAGCATTTACTTTTCCAACACCAGTATAATAAATGTTCCAAGTTGGTAATAGCTTTTTTGGAAGTTCTTTTTCTAGTGCAACTAATAATAAAGTGCTTTTTGGATCTAGTGGTTTAGTCATCATACTTAACCAAAGAATAGACTTTTGAATTTAAGTTTTTATAACCATTTAAATTTGTAAGTTCTATAACAGCCAGTGAAAATAATACATTGCCACCTGTAATATTTATTAAATCCTCAGCACATTTCAAAGTTCCACCAGTAGCAAGCAAATCATCAACTAATATTGTGTTTTTGTTTTTTAAGTTAATGTTTTTTTTAATAGACATTTTTGAAGTGCCGTATTCTAAATTGTATTCTTTTGTCATTACTTTGCCGGGTAACTTTCCTTCTTTTCTAATCATAAAAGATCCAACACCTAAAGCATCCGCTAACAATGTAGAAAACAAAAAACCTCTTGCATCAATTCCAGCAATGTAATCAACATTATATGACTTAATTATATCTATAAAAGATGTCTTAACATAATTCATTGCTTCAAAATTAGCTAATAAAGGGCTGATATCTTTAAATAAAATTCCCTTTACTGGAAAGTCTGGAATTTCTTCAATATAATCTTTAAGCTTCATAATTTAATTATCCTTTATGTAATTATATGTTAATCATAAAATTATAAATATTTAAATCTTTATAGATAAAACATGAATTATTTAATGCCACACAGTCCCACAAGGGATATCCAAATAACAAAAACTGGATTATTAAGTAAATTAAATTTTGTAGTTAAAGATATGTGCAAAATTAAAAACTATAGAACATCTTGCGGCAATCCTGATTTCTATGAAAAATGCCAGCCAGCAGATGATTTTGCACCCTTCTTAAAAAAAATTTTACAGGCTGGGGCAACTTTAAAAGGAATAACAATTTGTGATGAGTTTTTTTACTCATTAATTGGCGAAAATGGTCACTACGGAACACCCACTAACTTAAATGCTCCTGGGTGCATACCTGGTGGATCAAGCTCAGGTTCAGCCGCTGCATTAACTACAAACTTATATGATTTTTCAATTGGATCTGATACTGGTGGCTCAGTAAGAGTCCCAGCTTCTTTTTGTGGTCTATTTGGCATAAGACCCACACATAATAGAATTAACACAGAAGATGTTTATCCAATGGCACCAAGTTTTGATACTTTGGGCTGGTTTGCTAAGGATATTGATATTTTTAAGCACATCGGCTCTGTTCTTTTAAATTCAAATGAAAAAACTGAATTTTCATTTAAAGAGTTTGTGATAGCAGAAGATATTTTAGAATTAGCAAGTCCCGAGATTATTAAGCTTTTTGATAATTATATTAATGATAAATTTCCAGAAATAAAAAAAATTCGTCTATCAAAGCATAATAAAGAAGAAATTGCAGATAATTTCAGAATTCTTCAAGGTGGAGAAATAAAGGAAAACATTATTCCTTGGATTTTAGAAAACAAACCAAAAATATCACCTGAAATAAATAACAGAATTGAAATGGCAATGAGAATTACCACTGATGAGATTTATAAAGCTCAAAAGTTCAGAGAAAACCTTAAAGTAGAAATTGATAAATCATTGCCAAAAGAAATAATTGCTCTTTTCCCAACAACACCTTTTTCATCACTTAAGTGTGGTCAAAGTGATGAACAATTAGCCTCATATAGGAAAAAATTAATGGAGTTCACATCGATTGCTGGAATGACATCAAGACCGCAAATATCGATGCCAAAATTTAAAGATAATACTGGCCCTATTGGTATATCATTACTAGGATGGCAATATAGCGACGAAATTTTATTAGAAAAATTAATGTATTTATAAAGGAATATTTATGACTCGAATTAAAGATTGGAAAGTAGAAGATTTAAGTGAAGAACAAAAAGAAATCCACGATGCTATTGTGAGTGGCCCAAGAGGTAATGTCGTTGGCCCACTCAGAATTTGGCTCAACAACCCCGGCCTAGCAAGAAGTGCTCAAACAGTCGGAGAATACGCAAGATATGGAACTTCATTATCAAAAGGGTTATCTGAACTAGCTATTATAACTACTGGAAGAGTCTGGTCATCCGCATTTGAATGGGAGCATCACGCACCATTGGCCATTGAAGGCGGAATAGATCCAGAAAATGTAAATATTATTAGCATGGGACAAAGACCAAATTTTACAAAGGCAGAAGAAGAAGCTGTTTTTGATTTTGCTGCTGAAGCTAATATTTTAAAAAATGTTTCTGATAATACTTATAATAATCTTGTAAACATACTTAACGAAACAGCAGCAATAGACATTGTTGGCATCTGCGGTTATTACAGCTTAATTTCAATGACACTTAATGTTTTTAAAGTTCCAAGTGATACTGATAAATGGCCATTGCCAGAAATTAAAGATTTTTCCAAAATGCTCAAAAGTTAATTATTACTAGGAAATGTGTATTGAGCGCCAGAATGATGGCCGGAAGGCCATCTTCCTGTAACAGTTTTGAGCCTAGTATAAAACCTTACTGCTTCCATTCCATAAACCCCATGACCTCCAAATGCAGATCTTTTCCATCCACCAAAAGAATGATATGCCACTGGAACAGGAATTGGTACATTTACACCTACCATACCAATTTGACAATCATTTGAGAATTTTCTTGCAACACCACCATTTGAAGTAAAGATGGCTGTTCCGTTCCCATATTCATGTTTATTTACAATATCTAAAGCATAATCAAAATCTTTAGCTCTAACCATTGATAAAACGGGACCAAAAATTTCTTCTTTATAAATGGACATATCAGTTGTTACATTGTCAAAGAAAGACCCACCAATAAAAAAACCATTTTCATAACCTTGAAGTTTCAAATTTCTTCCATCAACGACTAATTCAGCCCCTTCCTCTAAGCCTTTATCAATATAATTTTGGACTTTCTGAAGATGATCTGAAGTGACTAATGGACCCATCTCTGAATCAGGATCTAATCCAGGTCCTATTTTTAAATTTTCAATTTTTGGCTTTACTATTTCTCTAATTTTATCTCCAGTTCCCTCACCTACTGGTACCACAACTGAGATAGCCATACATCTTTCTCCAGCGGATCCAAAAACTGAACCCATAATTGCATCACCTACCATTTCCATATCAGCATCTGGCATCACAACCATGTGGTTCTTAGCACCTCCCATAGCTTGTACTTTTTTACCATATTTAGCTGCTTCACTATAAACGTACTCAGCAATTGGAGTGGATCCTACAAAGCTTACACCACTTATATCTTTATGTTGTAAAATCGCATCTACAGTTTCTTTTCCACCATTCACTAAATTTAAAACTCCTGGTGGTATCCCAGCTTCTAATACAATTTCAGATAACAACCTAGTTGAACTTGGATCTCTTTCAGAAGGTTTTAGAATAAAACAATTACCGCATGCAATCGCCACTGGAAACATCCACATTGGCACCATCACTGGAAAATTAAATGGAGTTATACCTGCGCAAATTCCCATAGGTTGATAATCGGACCAACTATCAATAGATCTACCAACATTACTAGTGTAATTACCAGCAAGATGGTTTGGGATTCCACATGCAAACTCAACAACTTCTAATCCTCTGCCAATTTCACCAAGCGCATCATCAAAAGTCTTGCCATGTTCTTGAGAAATTAATTTTGCCAATTCATTTTGTCGGAATTCTATTAATTCTTTTAGCTTGAACATTTTTCTAGCTCTGACTATTGGCGTAGTATTAGACCACTCAGGAAAAATTTCTTTTGCTGACTTAACAGCCGCGTTTATGCAATTGGATGTTCCCGAAACAACTCTTGCTGTTTCCTCACCAGAAGCAGGATTAAAAACTGGGGTAGATGAAAGCCCAGAAAAATTAGCACTTTTCCCATTAATAAAGTGGTCAATTAATTTCATTATTACTCCAAAGAAAATTATTAAATTATTTAAAATTGATTTATAATACTGCAAAAAACTTTTATGAAAGTAAATTGAAAGTTTGATTTAAATGAATAAAAAAAAATTAAAATATCGAGTGACCTATTTAGAAATGGATAGAAAGCCAAGTTTTGATTGGCCCAAAAATTTAAAACATAAACTTAGTATATTATTAGCCGAAAGTTTTCCTGCTTGGTATTTTTTGTTCTTCTACAAACAAGTTGGGAAAAATTACTATTGGACAGATTGGTTAAGAAAAAATGAAGATGAAATCGATGAATTCGTAAATGATAAAAATGTACTACTTTATACATTAATCAAAGATGGATGGCCAGTTGGTTTTTATATGTTGGATTATAGAAAAAAAGATATTTGTGACCTTAGTTTCTTTGGTTTAGTTGAGGAAGTGATTGGTATAGGTTTAGGAAAATATTTATTGCAAACAGCTATATTAACAGCATGGGATAGTAAAAAAATTAAGAAATTAACTGTTAATACCTGTTCTCTTGATCATAAAAGTGCAATTTACCTATACCAAAAATATGGTTTTACACCTGTAAAATACAAAGATTTAGAAAAAACAGTTTAGATTAGTGAAATTTTTTGCCTTCCAAAAACATTCCTGGTCTATTTTGGGTGGCGCTATCTTCTTGCCAAACAACATCTCCGTTTACAAGAACATTTACTATGCCATCAGCATGAAGTTTAGGTGATTGATATGATGCTTTATCAATTACTGTTTCAGGATTAAAGATAACTAAATCTGCATAATTGCCAACATCAATTATCCCTCTTTTTTCAAGACCAAAAACCGAAGCACTTTTGCCAGTCATTTTATAAACCGCCTCTTCAAGTGGAAAAAGTTGCATCTCCCTAGAATATTTACCTAAAACTCTAGGAAATGTTCCCCACAAACGCGGATGAGGATGCCTATCTCCAGGTATGCCATCAGATCCAATCATAGAACCTGGAAATTGTAAAATTCTGTTTAAGTCCTGATCATCCATTTGAAAATAAATAGCCCCTGCTGGGTATAATTTATCAATTGTTTCATCGATACTAATACTAAATTGTTGAGCTAAATCATTTAAATCTTGTCCAGAAATATCAGGATAGTTATCAGACCATGTAACTAAAACTTTATCTGCACGCTTAACAAAGCTTTTTAGTAACATGGTTGAGCTAGCAGTATATGGATAACAGTCAAGATCAAGAAAATTATTCTTTTTAGCCTCTCCGATTAATTCTAATGTTTTTTTGCTTTTTCCCCAATTTTCTCTTCCTGCACATTTATGATGCGAAATTACAGTTCTAACTTTAGCTGTAGATGAGATGTTAATAGTTTCATTTACAGATTTTATAACATCAACTGCTTCATTACGCATATGTGTTGTAAAAATTCCATCAAATTCAGGTAATATTTTTGCTAACTCTATAATTTCTGACGTAGGAGCATCATTTGCTGCGGGGTAAGCCAAACCAGTTGACAAACCAATAGAACCATCCTCAAGAGCTAATTTTAGCTTATCAACCATTTTAGAGATTTCTTTTGTTGTTGCTGGTCTAGCAAATTCACCATTCATAGCCTCAACTCTAAGCATTGAATGTCCAGTTAATAGAGCCAAATTTACAGAACTTGGTTTATTGTTAAACTCTTCCTTATAATCACTTACACGAGGAAACCTAAATACTTCTGATTTTCCTAGAAGTGCTATTGGAGCTGGAACTTCACCTTTATAACTAAATGGTGCTAAACTAATACCACAATTACCTGCAACACAAGTCGTAACTCCTTGACTTATTTTCGAAGACATAGATGGGTCTAAAAAAACATTATCATCATCGTGTGTATGGACATCAATAAAACCTGGTGAAATAATCTTATTTTCTGCATTTATCGTATGTTTTGCTTTAAAGTTAGATAAAAAATGATTTTCTGATGGATCTCGCACATCACCATTTTCAGCAGGGAAAACTCCTATTATTTTTCCTTTATCAATAACAATATCAGACTTAAATTTTGGAGCACCTGTGCCATCAATTACTTCACCATTTTTAATATGAACGTCAAATATATTCATCTTATACATCCTAAAATTTATTTAGTTAATGATAATACAAATTATTAAAAACTTCTATAAATACAATAATGCTATGTTTTAATTAAATTTATATCTATAGTATTACGTGAATTAATAATCTAGGGAGAAACAATATGTCTTCAATATTAACAAATTTAAGAAGCGCTGTAATAACAGGTTTTGTTTTTGCAATAATATTAATTTTCTTTTTGGCTCAAGGATCATTTGACCAGACTGCTTTTAATATGTGGCTTCTTAGATGGATGCATGTTTTATCTGGAATAATGTGGGTTGGAATTTTATATTATTTCAATTTTGTACAAATCCCAAACATGCCTAACATTCCAGATGATCAAAAGCCTGCAATAAGTAAGGTAATTGCTCCAGCTGCATTATGGTGGTTTAGATGGGGAGCAGTAGCGACAGTTGTGACAGGTTTTATTTTAGCTCATCTAAATGGTTACCTTCATGATGCTATGACTTTTTCAAATGGACATTGGCCTATAGGAGTTGGAATGTGGCTTGCTATAATAATGTTTCTAAATGTATGGTTAGTCATTTGGCCTAATCAAAAGAAAGCACTTGGAATTGTGGAAGTTGACGCTGAAACTAAAGCAAATGCAGCAAGGAAAGCAATGCTATTTTCCAGAAAAAATACAATTTTGTCTATCCCGATGCTAGTTGCAATGACGGTGGCACAAAATAGCTTTTCATAGTTATTTTTTTTAAAAGGGTATTTAAAAATAATACCCTTTTAAATTACTTTAATGCCATATTCCAAAAATCAACTTCAAGCAAAGTTGCTTTGTTAAAAATTTTGTTCGCCTGAACCCATTTATATGTATCTTTATAATTATTACCTAGCCTAATTAGAAATGAGTTGTCTATTAATTGAGATACATTTTTACAAACTTCTTGGTATTCATTACTAGCATAGGTTTCAATCCATTTTTGATACATAAGATTATCAGGTTTAAAATCCTTTAAATTTAAACCAATTTCACCATATCCAAGTACACATGGAGCTAATGCAGATAATAAGTCTAAAAAATCACCTGAATAACCTAACTCAAGCACATACCTAGTGTAAGCTATGTTTTCATTCCGCTCATCTGTGCTCTCTAAATCTTTTTTTGAAATTCCATACTCATCACACAAATCAATATGCAATTGCATTTCAAAATTAATAAGGTCATTGACTGTGCTTGCAGAAATTTTCATTTCATCTAAGTTATCTGATTTTAGAACTGCTAAAGACCAGGCTTTAGAGAATTGAATAAGAAAAAGGTAATCTTGTTTTAAATAATTTAAAAAACAGTCTTTTTTCAATGAATTATCTGACAATTGTTTTAAAAAATCATGCTTAGTATAAAGGAGCCAGTTTTGAAGATTATTATTTTTTAAAGATTCAAAAATCAATCCGTATGACATTCAAACTTTTCCTTTTAATTTTTTATACATAAGAATAAATTATTTAGATGAGTATTAACTACACATCTCAAGACAAAGTAAATAATTTTTTTAAATATTTAGAAAATTTTAAATCACACAACATTTTTATTCATACAGATAAAGATACATCATTAAAACATGCTAAAAATGCAGATAGTAGGATGAAAAAACTATCTCAAATTGATGGGGAGCTATTTGCAGTAAAAGCAAATATTAAAGTTACTTCATTTCCTTTTCATGCTGGCATTGAAGAATTTAAAAACAATACATCTTTTGAAGATGATCAAATTATAAAAATGATTAAGAAAAATGGTGGAATTATTATTGGATTAACTAATATGGATGAAGCCGCATTCGGAGGAAGCACCTCATCTAGTTTTTACGGAAGATGCCTTAACCCTAGAAACATAAATTTTTCTGTTGGAGGCTCATCAGGAGGAAGTGCAGCTTCAATTTCATCTGGTTTAGTTCATAACGCTATTGGTACAGACACAATGGGATCAGTTAGAATACCAGCGTCTTATTGCGGAGTTTTTGGTTTCAAACCATCCTCAAATACTATTAGTAACAAAGACCTGATTTTATTAAGCAATACATATGATACAATAGGATTTTTTGGAAAAAATATGAGCAATATCAGTAATTTATTCAATTTAATTAATAATAAAGATTATAATATTCCTCGTAATATAAAATGCATTGTACCAACTCAAATTTTTGAAGATCAAATTGAAGCTAATGTTCTAGAAAATTTCAAAAAGGCTATTCTTGTACTTAAAAAAAATAACATTCAGGTTATGGAAAAAGAATTAGATTATTGGAAACCAAACCTTCATAGAAAAGCATTATTAAAAATAGTAGAAAATGAAGGAGCTAAAAACTTAAGTGATTTATTAATAAATAATAGAAGCAAAATAACGAAACTTTTAAGATCCAATTTACAATTTGGTCAAAACATAAATAAAACTGATATAAAAAAAATTAAAGAAGATTTATTAAAATTAAAAATTAAAACACAAAATATTTTCGAAAATTTTAATTTAATATTAACACCAACCACTCCACAATCGGCGTTCAATATTGAAAAAGAACACCCCTTAAACCAAGCTAACTTTACTTCTCTTGCTAATATTTCAGATCTTCCTTCAATATCACTACCTATTAACGGAACTCATGAAAAACCCTTTTCTATTCAATTAAATGCAGCGAATAATAATGATAAAATTTTATTAAAAATATCTTCAATTTTTGAAAAAATATTGCAATAGTTGTTATTTGAAAGGAAATTTTATGTGGTCAAATCCAAGAGTTCCTTATGAACTGGCTTCGAAAAGAAAACAACTAGCACCCCCTAATGGAAAGCCAATTATAGTTCATGTTGTTATGAATGTTGAATATTGGCCATTTGATAAGAATATGCCAAGGGGTATTCTTCCCCCACCTCATGGTAAAGTCGCAGATCCACCTGATTTACCAAATTTTTCTTGGGTTGAATATGGAATGAGAGTTGGCCTTCCTAGACTGATGAAACTTTTTTATGAAAACAATATTCCAGTCTCTGCATTTATTAACGCTCAAGTGGCACAGATTTATTCTTCAGCATTTGAAGAAATTTGCAAACTTAAATGGGAATTAGTCGGTCATGGTTGGTTTCAAGAGTCTCTAAGGGTAGCCAAAGACGAAGAAAGTGTAATTAAAAAAAGTTTGAGTCTCTTAAGAGAATTGTCAGGGCAACCAGTAAGAAGCTGGTTTGGCCCAGGGGGTGGAGAAACTGAAAACACGCCTGAACTTTTGAAAGCAAATGGCATTGAATTCTTACATGATTGGTTAATTGATGAATTGCCTTGCTGGATGAGAACCAAATTAGGTCCAATAGTAGCCATGCCATATACTTTTGAATTAAATGATGTTCCAATTTGGACAGTTCAAAACAATGCATGTGACGAAATGTATAAAAGAGTAAAAGGAACTTTAGAAATATTTGAAACCGAAAAACAATCAAATACAAAGATTATGACATTAGCACTTCATCCACACATAGTTGGAGTACCACAGAACTTTTATTATTTAAAAAAAATAATAGAAAATTTAATGAGCAGAAATGATGTTGTTTTTATGACCTCAAGTCAAATTGGTGATTGGTTTATTAAAGAAGATGGATCATATGGAGAAAGACTTAAACCATTTCTAGAAAGTCCGCCTGAATAGTTTACTCATTATGTAAAATAAAGTCATCTAACTTCCAATTAAGAATAACTTGATCATTTAATTTAACATTAACCACTTCTTCACTTGATCTTACTTGTATTTCTTGATCATTACTCAATAAAACTAAATATCGAACAAATTGACCAAGAAAAGTGATTTCAGTCACTTTACCAACAATTGAATTTTTTTCATTTGTTTTTGATTTTACATTTTTTTTAATTTGAATTGATTCAGATTTTATTGACACACTTACTTCTTGATTTTTTGATACATCATAATTGTTATTGGCAATTTCTATTTTATCATTGTTTATATCTAAAACGATTTTTGATTTATTAAGATTATGTATCTTTCCAATTAAGATATTTTTTTCACCTAAAAATTCAGCAGTAAATTGCTTTTTTGGCTTGTTATATATTTCTTGTGGCGTACCCTCTTCTATCATTTTGCCATCGGCTATTATTGCTATTCTATCTGCTACCGACATAGCTTCTTCTTGATTATGCGTAACATGAACAAAACTTATACCAACAGTTTTCTGAAGTCTTTTTAATTCAATGCACATATCTTTTCTTAATTGAGCATCTAGCGCTGATAACGGCTCATCAAGCAACAAAACGTCATTTTCAAGTATAAGCGCTCTAGCAAGTTGAACTCTTTGTTGTTGCCCTCCAGATAGTTCATGAGGCTTTCTATTATGCAATCCAGTAAGCCCAACTAAATCCATCATTTTATTAACTTTTTCATCAATAATGTTTTTTTCAATAGATTGCAGCTTTAACCCATATCCAATATTTTGCGCAACGTTCATATGAGGAAATAAAGCAAACCCCTGAAAAACCATTGAAGTAGGCCTTTTATCTGGTGGTAAATTATTGACATTTTTCCCTTTTATTACAACTGATCCACTATCAGGCCTTATAAATCCACCAATTGATCTAAGAAGTGTGGTTTTTCCTCCACCACTAGGACCTAACAAAACAAAATACTCGCCATCTGAAATGTTAAGATCAACATCATTTAAAGCATAAACATCCCCATATGTCTTAATTAAATTTTTTAATTCAATTGCATTATTTTTTTTCAACTTAAACTCCAAAATTTATTTATTTGGTTCTTTAACTATTCGTGTTTTTTTCTCTAATTCTTCTGTATTAATAGCTGTTAGAATTAAAATAGCAGAAACAATGACTACCGCTACTAAACTCACAATAGATGCCATGGCATATGACTCTTCAGACATACCGGTATTCAACATTTGTGAAATCAATACTGAAGTAAAAGTATCGAAACCACCTTTTAATAAACTAGTTCTAGTATATTCGTTAAAAGTAAGAATAACTACAAATGCACAAGCGCTAAAAACCCCTGCTCTTATTTGAGGAAATTCTATTTCCCAAAATGCTCTCCAGGCTGATGCACCCAAATCCCTTGCTGCTTCGGTTTGTTCGTTTCTATACCTAGCCATAGTTATCATAATAACAACAAACACATAAGGTAATGTATATACTATCAGACCTATAACTGCTGTCATAATTCCTAGATCAAACCAAGTATCTAAGGAATATATACCTGTATATTCAGCAATTAGCGTAAAAAACTTATTTAAATTTTTAAAAAACACTAATAATGCAGACGCCAAAATGTCAGCAGGCACAAACAATGGTGAAAGTAATACAAAAACAATCCATACTTTTTGAGTACTTTGTTTATAAAGTTTAGCTGAAAGAAGCCCAAAAGGAATAACTATTGGCAAAGTAATAATAGCCAAAAGCATTGTCCAACCTAATGCTCCAATTAATTGCTTGTCAGAAAAAACATTTTCATACCACTGAAATGTAAAATTGTAATACTTTGCACCAAAACCAAGTTCATTAAATGAAATATAAACAGTGTAAAAAGTAGGAGCCATTAAAATAAAAACAGCAAAGGACAACCATCCCCACTTTAATAAAAGCTTCCATTTAGGTTGAAAATCATCTCTAAGTGACATTAACTTATGGGCTCCAGTAATTTTGTTAGATTAAACAACCTATGGCCTAAGTAAAGAAGCCCCATTAATGTAAACATCATTATAGCGCTGACAGCCATTGCTAATGGAAAATCAAGAGCAATTATTGCCTGTGTTGCAATCAAACCTGCATTTACCGAACCCGGACCACCCAATATAGTTGGAATTAGAGCAATGCCTATTCCATTAACAAAAATAAAAACACTTCCTGCAAACAAGCCTGGTGCAGCTAAAGGTAAAAATATATCTTTAAACATTCTTCTTCTATTAACACCTAAGTCAGCACAAACTTCGAATATGTAATTGGGAATAGCTTCCAAAGCTAGAAAAGTTGAAAAAATCATAAAAGGTAAAAAAGACACAATTTCACCAATAACAACTCCAGTAGGAGTAAATACAAATATAGAAAAAGGACTATCGATTAAATTCATATCCATTAGAAATGAATTAACAACACCATTTCGAGAAAGAATGGGTCTTAAAGCAAAAATTCTTATTATTTCAGAAACCATAAATGGAAGAATAAACAATAACATAACTCTATGTTGAGCAACTTTTCTCACTCGTCGACGTATAAATATTGCTATTGGAAAGCCTATAAAAAAGGCGCAAACAACAGAAATAGAAGAATGAAACATTGAAGAAAGAAAATTTTCTAACCTAGATGAAAAAAAGAAATTTTCATAAGAGAAAAATGTAAAAGCAGGTTCCATCCAAAACATTGTTCTTTCAAATACACTCCAAACAACTGTTAAAAGTAGTGGAAGAACAAAAAATATAATCATAAAAATGATAGGAATTTTAAATAGAAAATTATTTTTTGAAATCATTAATTTACCAATGAGTTACAACCCTGCAAATTGCAGGGTTGTAAAATTAATTTAATTTAAGCAGCTTGAACTTTAGCCCACCAATCTTGATAAGCTCTCAATTCCTTAGGATACAAGTTCTGCCATGAATTGCCTTTTACGGCCATCCTGTCAGCTTTATTTTTTAGTCTTTGAGCGATAACTGCTTTTTTATTAGCATCAAAGTCGGCTGGATTTGCTTCAACATACTCGTTAACACCAGTCATCTGAGGTGTAAAACCTAAATTAGCAAGTGTTCTTGCACCAAACCATGGAGATAGGTAAAGATCCATTAACTTATAAAAGTTATCTTCTTGTCCTCTTTGTTTGCCACCTTTAGTGAGCATCCAAACGTTATTCCAAGTTTGGTGACCTTCTTTCATAGTTCCATAATGAATATCAGCACCTTTCTTTGCAGCAATAACTGCTATCGGCTCCCAACAAGAAGAAACAAGCACTTCTTCACTTGCAAGTAAGTCAACACCATTTCCGAAACCATCCCAGAATGTTCTAAATTGTCCTTTCTTTTTCTGATCAATTAGAAATTGACATACACCTTTTACTTCAGATTTAGACATATCAGAAGGATTAACAATGTCTTGCTTACCTGACTCTTTTAAATAAACTGCGGTAGTTGTTAAAGTTGGACCAGAGTCATTTTGCATAGCTGCATAGCCTTTAAATTGACTGTCAAATAAAGCATCCCATGTATCAATATCTCCTCCAACTTTGGTCTTATTATAAGCCATGGAGTCAGCATTTGAAATGTAAGGTACACCCACGATTTCGCCTTTTCTATTTCTAATAGTATTAGCAGCAACATTTCCTTCTTTGTATTCAGGAATTAAGTTTTTCCAATTTTTAATTTTTGAGACATCTAAGGGAACAATTGCCTTATTGTCAGACATAGCATCTTCTTGTCCACCACCATTATCTGTAATAGCATCATAAAGTTTTTGACCATCACCAACAAAAAACTTCTGTATTGCCTGATCTGCCGAACCACTCTTAGCCGAGTACACAAGTGGAACACCTGCTTGTTTACCCATTTCATCCCAAGTTTTTGTAACTTTAGCTACACCAATAGTCCAAATTTTTAGAGGATCCGCTGCAAATGCATCCATAACAAATGATTGACTTAATGAAGCTGATGCTGCCACCAATGCACTATTCTTAAGAAAATCACGTCTATTTGTTTCAAACATATATTTATCTCCATATTTATTGTACATTTATTAAAACAGCAAAAAAAAATAATAGCAAAGTAAATTTTGAACTGATTGAAATAAAGATGATTGATCAATTTTTGAAACAAATAAGCCAAGAGCCTGATAGACAAACTTTACATAAAGCTAGATTAGCAATTATTGATTGGATTGGTTACTCGATTGCAGGAACTTTTTCAAAACAAGCTTCTCCATTTAAAAATTTACAATCAGAACTTACAAAAGGAAACTCTCTTAATCTTTTTGATAAAAAATCATTAAGTCCATTTGACAGTGCTTTTATTAACGCAGCAGTTGGAAATATCTTAGAATTAGATGATGTTCATAGAACTTCAATTATCCACCCTGGAGATACTATTATACCCGCAGCAATAGCTACATCATCATTTAAGCCTGTAAATACCTTAAATTTCTTAAAATCTTTAGTATTCGGATATGAAACAGCAATAAGAATGGGAATATGCTTAGGAACTGATCATTATAAGATTTTTTATTCAAGTGCCACCTGTGGGGTTTTTGGAGCTGCGGCAGCTTCAAGTTACATTCTTAATCATGATCAAAACAAAAATTTAGCTTTGACTAGATTAAATTACTCTATTCAACTTGCCACAATGAATTCTTCAGGAATATGGCAATGCAGAAAAGGTGAAGGCGAAGCAAAACAATATGCATTAGCTAATGCTTCAAGATCCGGATTAACATCAGCTTTTTTAGCGCAAAAAAACGCTAAAACACCTATTGACATGATAGAGGGAGAATTAGGATTTTTAAAAGCCTTCACTAACAAAATTAATTTTGAAGCATTAATTAAAAAAGAAAATACACATTTAATAAATGAAGTCAGCAATAAACCATGGCCAGCATGCAGACACAGTCACCCCGTGATAGGTGCGGCATTAGAATTGAAGAAAATAATAAAAAAAGAAAAAATTAATATTGAAGATATTAAATTTATAGAAATAGAAACTTATCAAACTGCTATTGATTTTTGTAACAAGCCAAACCCAACAAATGAAATTGAAGGGAAATTTTCACTTCAACATTGTTGTGCAATTTCTCTAATATTTGAAGATATAAAAGAAAGTTATTTTGAAAAAAATATATTAAATAATAATAAAATTGATAGTTTACGAAAAAAAATTAGAGTTAATTCTAACAAACAGATGTCAATTAATTTTCCAAAAAACTATTCAGTACAAATTAAAATTAAATTCAATAATGATGAAGAACTCACTCAAAAATCAGATCATGCTAAAGGTGACCCAGAAAATCCAATGAGTGAAAAAGAAATATGTGATAAAACTCTTGACTTGGTTAATAGTCATATAAAAAACAATAATTGTAATAATTTAATTGAAAAAATACTTAATACAAACATCGAAAATGATAAATCATCAATTGTGTGGTTTAATGACTTACAACAAATTATAAATGGAAAGGGATATTAAAATGTTAAAAGAAGCTATTTCTTTTTCAAAGCTAAACATTAATGAAGGTTGGGAATTAGTACCTGGTGCAGGTCCCGGAATTGAAATGAAAATGTTATCAGGAAGTTTGGATGAAGAAAAAAAAGTTGGTGTAAGGACACGCTTAATTAGATTTTTACCTGGAGCATTTAATACTGAGGTTTTTGTTCATGATTATTGGGAAGAAGTTTATATGATCTCAGGATCAATTACTTTAGGAAATGATGAACCAGGAAATAAAAAAATCACAACACAATCTCCTGCATATGCATGCAGACCTCCAGGAACTAATCATGGGCCATTCAGATCTGATGAAGGATGTATATTTCTAGAAGTTCAATATTATAATAAAGATTAAAATTTTAATGAAATCAAACATACGAGATGCTTTAGAAAATAGGTTATCAGTAAATAGTTATTTATGGCCAAAAAATATTGATCCATACGAATTTATTGAGGCGATATTAAAAGCAGAAATTAAGAATATAGGGTTACATGTTAATTTTATTGAAGAATATGGAGTTAACAAATTAAAGCAAGAGTTAAGTCTTAACAAAATAAACGTTACCAGCATTAATTCTGTAGGATATTTTACTGATAAGTTTTATTTTAAACAACACGAGAAAATTTTTAATTATGCAAAAATATTAAAACCAGATGTGGTTTGTGTTATTTCTGGTGGAATTCTTGGAGGACCAAATCCAATCAGTTCTGAATATAATTTTGAAAATAAAAACCTTAATATTGAAAAAATAAGAAAAGATAGTTTAAATCAGTTACTCTATTTATTTAACAAAGCTCAAGAACAGAACCTTACTTTGGGTTTAGAGCCTATTGGGAGTTGGGAAATACTTAAAAAAGGTCATTTTAATTCGATTTCAAGCTGCTTAAATCTTGTAAAAAAATATCAACATAAATTAATAATTGACCTATATCACAGTTTTGCAGACACAAAACTAGATAGTTTTTTAAAAAACTCTCCTAAATTAGGCTTGCTTCAATTTTCAAATATTAAATTTGATAATAATTGGAGGCCTACAGGTAGACTAATTTTGAACAAACAAAATAATATAAATAATGTTGATATCTCAAAGTATTTGAAAACTGTTTTAAATAGAAAAGATAAAATAAATGTAGAATTTGAGATTTTTCAATCTGATATAAAAGAAACTGATCCAAAACTAGTTATAACAAATCTTAAAAATGAAATATTAGAACTGTTATAAATTATTTATTAAGAAAATTTAAGGGTAAACCCTCTCTGTCCCATTTAACTTCAAGGAGATGGCCTTCATATGATGCAGTTATATAAGCTGTTTTTAAATCATTTGAACCAAAACATATGTTTGTAATATATGGATCTTCAAATTTTATAAACTCTACTAAGTTTCCACTCGGAGAAATAACTGATATACCACCGTTGAACAGAGTTCCAACACAAATATTTCCATTTTTTTCTACAGCAAGAGAGTCAAATCTTTTAATACCGCCCTCATTATTTAATAATTTGCCACCATTAATTGAATGTGGAAAGTGAATTTTATTAATTTCACCTTCTCCGATTATATCAAATGCATATAACTTACCCCCCTCCGTTTCTGCAACGTAAAGAGTTTTTTCATTAGGTGAAAGACCAATTCCGTTTGGTGTCATTATAGGATGAATTACTTCTTTGATATGCGATCCGTCAGATTTTGCCCAATAAATTGAGCCTCTGTCCATATCTCTTTCTCTTTGTTTGCCTAAATCTGTAAACCAAAAATTTCCTTCTTTATCAAAAACAATATCATTAGGTCCCTTTAGTGAAATTCCATTACATTCTTCATACAGTGTTTCAAACAGTCCAGTTTTAAGATTTACCTTTTGAATTTTCCCTCCTGAATAGGATTTAGACTGCAATATTGGCCTCATCCCTGCTGACTTTGAGTTTATTTCCCATTCAAAACCCCCATTATTACATACATAACATTGACCATCTGGTCCAATAGCCGCTCCGTTTGGGCCACCTCCTAAATTAGCGATAACTTCAACATTACCATCTGATGTGACTTTACTTAATGTACCTCTAGCAATTTCAACTAAAATTATTGACCCGTCATTCATAAAAATTGGACCTTCAGGAAATTTTAGATTTTCAGCTAATATTTTATATTCTTTTTTAATCATATATTCTTTTCTTTATAGTTTAGACTTTGGCATATCTGATTTGAGGAATAATCCAAAACAATAAGGCTCCACAAAAAGTAAATATACTGCATAAAATGAAACCAAAATTATAACCACCAGTCAAATCAAAAAGAAAACCTGCCAAAATTGCACCAGCTGCTGCGCCAACACCCTGACCTAAATTTGTTGCTCCATATATAGACGCTAATCCTTTTCCTGCAAAAATTTCTGCCATTAATGTTGTTATGATAGGACCTCGTGCACCTGCAGATAACCCAAACCCTATAATGAACAAAACTAAAAATATAATTGAAGAATTAACTTGCATGAAAGCCAAACTAAATATTGCCATAAAACTCAAACCATAACTTACAGTAGCAACAAGATGTCTTGGATACCTGTCAGCTGCCAAGCCAGTCAAAACCATTCCTACAAAATTTAATATTCCTGCTATTCCAAATGAAAAGGCTGCTTCTACTTCGCTTAAACCTACAAAAACTAAATACGCAACAACGTGAAGAGAAATGCCAAAAATACCTATTGCTGTAAAACAAAAAATAAAGAAAAAACCCCAAAATGTTTTTGTTTGTATTGCTTTTTTTAATGAAACACCACCCACAGCTCTTCCATCTTTTGTTTTTCTTGGATTATTTTTTGATCCGCTAGAAATTTTTTTCCATGGAAGAAAAGAAACAAAAATTAGCAGTGCAATAAATACATATGAAATATACTTATAAGAAAGTTGCCATCCAAAATGATCAATAGAAATTTGCGATAATGGGGCCATAATGAGAACACCTAGACCTTGACCAGCATATGCTATTGACAAAGCGGTACCCAAATTTTTATCAAACCATCTAGAAACCAAACTCTGGGCTGGAATCACACCAACCATTGAAGCGCCTAAACCACCTAAAATACCTAAAAAAGCATAAAATTGCCAAATTGATGAAAAGTTGCCTAAAAAACCATAGGCTATGGATAACAACCCTAAACCAACCATGTAATTAAATTTTGGGCCATATTTATCAAATGATAAACCAGATAATAATGAACCTAAACCAAGACAAACCATATAAATAGAATAAATAGAGGCGACTGAAGCTCTGTCCCAAGAAAAATGTGTGCTTAATGGCAACAAAAAAACTGCAAAACTCTCACCTGCACCTCTACTAATAGATGTAAGGGTTAAACAATATAAAAGAACCAATAATGAAGAAAAAGAAGCTAGTATATAAAAAACAATATTTCTCATTATAACTAACTAAACCTAATATAAATTTACTTCCAAGTATTTAAAAAAATTGTTAAATTCACATTTAATCATTAAAATTAAATTTTTATTCATGTATCAAAAGACCAATCCAGAAATCGAAAAGAAAATTCAATCTATTTTAGAAGGTGATTATGAAATATCAGTTCTGGGAACTAATGGGAAGGATAACTTCCCTTTTCTTTCTAAAATAATTCCATTGTACAAAAGCAAAAAGTTATATATTCTTATAAGTGATTTAAGTGAGCACACAAAAAATATCAATATAAATCATAAAGTTAGCTTGTATTTTTCATTAAAAGAATCAAATAAAACGAAGTCAAATAACCCCAGGTTAACTATTAATGGTATTGTTAAAAAGAACGTCTTTAGAAAAGATGATAAAGAATTTATTGATCTATTAAGCGCATATGCAAAAATTGAAAGTGGAAGTAAAATGTGGGGTATGTTTACCGATTTCAATTTCTATACACTTGACCCACATAGAGCTCTTTATGTTGAAGGCTTTGGCAAGGCTTATCAAAAAAATTATAAAAATGACAAGTGAGATAATTAACGAACTATATAAACATCACAAATAAACCTAATCCAAATGAAATCATTTTTGCAATTATTAAATTTTTACTAATAAACGCATAGGATAACATAACCAAGCTTAGAGCAATCTTTACAAACGCCATTATTGAAGAGATAAAATCAGTTTCTAGTTGAATGATCGATTCGTTTGCTATCATCGCAAGTGGGATAAAGTATAATCCAATTCCTAAACTCATTGATGTCAAAGAAACCTTTAACCAGTTTTCAGATACCATTCCTGAAGCAATAAATACTGTACCACAAACAGGCGGTGTAATTGTTGATAATAAGGCAAACCAAAATACAAATAAGTGAACTTGAAGAAGCTCAAGTCCCATGTCAACTAAAGCTGGGCCAGCAACAGAAACACATATCACATAAGCTGCTGTGGTAGGCACTTCCATACCTAGTAACAAACAGGCAATTCCAGTTAAAATAAGTGCAGGCCAAATATTATTGTCTGATAAAGATATAATCAAAGAAGTAAGTTTTACTCCTAAACCAGTCATTGATAATACACCAATTATAATTGAAGCACATATTATAATTGAACCAATTAGGGAAATCTGTCGCCCAGAAGCAACACAAGCTTCAAAAAATCTACTCACACCTAACTGAAAATTAAAAATATTTTTTATATTAAAAAATAGTAATATAAATGCTGATAAAATAGATATTGACGCAGAATATTGAGGTGTAAAGCCTGCAAACATTAGACAAAGTAATATAGAAAATGGAATTAAAAAAAATAATGAGGTTAAGATTACTGTCTTAACATCTGGAAGATTATCTTTTTTCATTGGTTTTAAATTATAAATTTTACAATAAAAATTAATACCAACCCAAACTGCAAAAAAGAAAAGAACAGCTGGCAAAAGAGCCGCAATAATAATTTTATCATATGGAACCCCAGTTAATTCTACCATTACAAATGCACCTGCACCCATTAAGGGCGGCATAATCTGACCTCCTGAAGATGCTACAGCTTCTACAGATGCAGCCAACCTCTTAGGATAGTTTAACTTTATCATTGCTGGCAAAGTAACCATACCTGTAGAAGCAACATTTGCAGATGCTGAACCTGAAATAGAACCAAAAAGAGCAGATGAAATTACAGAAACTTTTGCAGCCCCTCCTTTTAATTTTCCTGCAAAAGCGGTTGCAATATTCATGAACCCTGAACCAGCTTCGCCAGAATTTAAAAAAGAGCCAAATATAACAAATATTGACACTATAGATACAGAAACACCTGTTAAAGGGCCCCATAACCCACCTTCAGCAATTGTAAGTGTTCCAAAAAAGCTATTTAAAGGAAGTCCTGGATGACCAAACTCACCAGGTATATATTCTCCAAAAACTCCATATAACAACGCTACAAAACTTACAATAGGCAGAGGCCATCCTACTGATCGTCTTGCAGCATCTAACACAATTAAAATTAATATTAAAGAGATAATTAATTGAAATTTATTTTCTAAAAATCCATATTGATCCATTAACTGATTTGAAAAAATGGCAATATAGAAACATGATGTCATTCCTACAATGACAATGAAAACGTTAATTAATAATTTTAATTTTGTTTCATTATTGTAAAGAAAAATCCAAGGCAAAATTAGAGCCAAATGTAATGGCCTTGAAATCAAATTAGGGACTAATCCAGAAAAAATAAGGTAAATGTGGAAAGCAATGGATATAAATCCAAAGACAAACCACATTTTATAGTAAGGTTTCATATATTATTTATGATGATTAGCTAATTTTACCCCGATTTCCTGGTAATATTTAATTGCACCAGAATGAATCTTAGTTGATACATTAGATAGCATTTTAGTAGTTACTCCGTTCCACCATTTTGCAGCTTCACCTAATTTTCCTTTATTTTCCCAATAAGCTTTTGTCAAATTGTATGCCACATCATTACTCATATTTGTTGTAGCATATGCAACAACTGGCAATGATGTAGTTGCAATATCACTATCTTGGCCAGCATATGTGCCTGCAGGTATAATTAATTTCGTTCTCTTTGATGATTTAATTTGCTCTTCCGTTAAAGATACTACATTAACACCCATTGATGCTGCTGCTTCTATGACATTTGGTGCTGGATAGGAGCCAGCAGTAACAAACCCATCAATTTGACCATTCTTTAATGCTGGGACAGCGTTTGAAAGTTCCACTTGTGCTAATTTAACTTTACCCTCTAAGCCAAAATTCTTTATATATTTTGCACCTTCTTTAGCTCCAAAAGATCCCTTTCCTAACAATATTGTCTTACCAGCCATGTCTGAAAAAGTTTTTACACCTGATTTTTTTGACATTACAAAATGCATTGTTAAAGAAGGAATGGGAAATAAAGCTCTTATGTTTTTGTAATTAGGGTTACCTTTACCCTTAAACATTGCTTTTTCTGCTATTGCAAGTTTAACTAACACTGGTGGTGTAGTAAAAACATAATTTCCTTTTCTTGCTGCTACCTCTTTGACATTTTGAACAGATCCTTGACTTTCTTCTATAGTCAAAATCATTCCACCATTAGTAGATTTTTTAATTGTATCTGCAATTTGAACTCCCATCTGGTAATATGATGAGGTAGATTTTGCAGATTTGTAAGTTATTCTTGTTTCTGAAAAAGCTGCACTTGAGAAAAATGCAGAAATTATTGAAATGATTAATAGGTTATTAGCTTTCATAAAATCCTCCTTTTTTTATTCAAAAAATCATAATATTCAATTATGATTTAGAAGCAATTAATAAAAACAAAAAATAAAAATGAAAGACTTATTCAAACCTTTAAATTCTTCTATAGAACTGTTTCAAGAAAAAATAAATTTTTTATTTTTTATGATTGAGATGCTTTTATTCTTGATAATAGTTATATTAATAATTTGGATTTATGGATTTATCAGAAAAAATTTAGGAATTGATAAGCAGACCAAAGAATTAGAAAAAATTAGAAAAATTATGGAGAAAAAATTTAATGAATAAGCTTAAAATGGAAATCTAGAGCTTTGATCATTTTTTCTATAAATTTTAAATTCTTTACCTTTTGCAACTGGCAAACATGTGAATTTTGGTGCAGAAAGACCAACCTCTCTCATTTCCGCGGCAGCATTTTGGGATTCTGAAAAACATTTTGCAGCATTCTTATATCTCAGACCACTATCAATTACATCATTTCCTAACACCCATATTAATATGAATTCCATTGTTATGTATGCCTTTAAATAAAGGTTAGGGCATGTGCCCTAACCCAAAGTAAATTAAGCAGTTTTTAAAGTTATTTGTCTTGGCTTTCTCTCTTCAGGCACCTCTCTTAGAAGTGACACAGTTAATAAACCATTAGACAATTTTGCTTCTTTAACATCTACATATTGTTCTAATCTAAATTTTTGTTCAAAAGATCTTTTTGCAATACCCTTATATATATATTGCACGCTGTCATCTTGAACTTCAGATCCACCATTTCCTTTAATTGTAAGGACACCATCGTGGACATCAATACTTATGTCTTTTTTATTAAAGCCTGAAACAGCTAGTGTAATTTCATACTCATCATCTGATATTCTTACTATATCGTGAGCGGGAAAAGAACTTTGTTTTTGGTTAGAAATGCTTTCTAATTCATTGAAAAGGTTATCAAAACCTACAAAGGATCTTAAAGCGAGTGTTGGTAAAATAGTCATAATTATCTCCTTATAAAGCGAGTTATATTCAACATCCCAATAATGGCGATGTTATTTGTTAAATTGTGACCCAATATGGCATCACTTTATATATTTAATGTTGAAAATCTTTTTTTCAAGACCTAGTATTTAAAATTATTATGGAGGCTTATTTGGATACTACTAAATCTTTAGATACATTAATTGTTGGAGCTGGCTTTGCAGGAATGTATAGTTTACATAAACAGCTGTCTGATGGATTTAAAGCAGAAATTTACGAACAAGCAGACGATGTTGGAGGAACGTGGTATTGGAATAGATATCCTGGAGCTAGATGCGATATTGAAAGTATGGATTATTCGTATTCATTTTCAGAAGAATTACAACAAGAGTGGAATTGGAAAGAAAAATATGGGACACAACCGGAACTTTTAAAATATGCTCAATATGTCTGTAAAAAATTTAAGTTAAGGAATAAGATAAATTTTAACACAAAAATAACAAAAGCAAATTTTAATGAAAAGCATCAAAATTGGTTTATAAAAACTGATAAAGATGAAGTTATTACTACTAAAAACTTAATTTTAGCAACTGGAAATTTATCTACCCCAAACACACCTCATTTTCCTGGAATAAATGAATTTAAAGGAAATATCTACCACACTGGTGCTTGGCCAAAAGAAATACCAAACTTCAAAGGAAAAAGAGTTGGTATCATTGGTACAGGTTCATCTGGTGTTCAATCAATTCCAATAATTTCAGAAACTGCACAACAGTTATTAGTTTTCCAACGTACTCCAAACTTTAGTTTACCAGCAAGACATAGAGATCTGCCAGAAGATCGAAGAGATGAATATAAGAAAAACTATAAAAAATATAGAGATCTTGCGAAAAATTCTTCTTTTGGGATAGCTAAATATCAACCTCCAACTCAATCTGCTTTTGATGTAAGTGAAAATGAAAGAAATGATATTTATGAAAAGGCTTGGCAAGAAGGTGGCCAAGCCATGTTATTTGCTTTTACTGATCTATTAACTGATGAGAAAGCAAATGAAACAGCTGCAGAGTTTGTACGCAATAAAATTAGAAAAATTGTAAAAGATAAAAGAACGGCTGAATTACTTTGCCCCACTAATCATCCAATTGGAACAAAAAGACTATGTTTAGATAGCAACTATTTTGAAACTTATAACAAAGAAAATGTATCGTTAATTGATGTTTCAAATAATCCAATTGAGAAAATTACTTATAATGGATTAATTACTAATAATACTGAATACTTATTTGACGATTTAGTTTTCGCGACAGGCTTTGATGCAATGACTGGTGCAGTTAACGCAATAGATATCAGAAATGAATATGATATAAGCTTAAAATCAATATGGGACAAAGGCCCAAAAACATATTTAGGTATAATGGTATCAAACTTCCCTAATCTTTTTATGATTACAGGACCACAAAGCCCAGGAGTAAAAAGTCAGATGATATTATCAATTGAACAACATGTTGATTTTGTTCATAATTTGATTGTTCATAAGCAAAAAAATAACTTTAATACTGTTTCAGCAAATTTAAATAGTCAGAATGAATGGGTTAACCATAACAATGAAGTTGCAAACTCAACTTTATACCCATTAGCTCATTCTTGGTATAATGGTGATAACATAGTAGGAAAATCGAGGAATTTTATGCCTTATGTTGGTGGAGTTGCAAATTATAAAAATATTTGTGATGAAAAAATTAAAAACAATTATGAAGGGTTTGAGTTTTTATAATTCTTATATTTGATAGGGAAATAAAATGGAAATATCAAAAATTGAAGTAAATGCATACAAAATACCTTTGCCTGAACCTGTTGAAGCTTTTGCCGCAGGTGTCATGAAAGCATTTGATTTAGTCGTATGTAAAATTTTTAATGATGACGGGGCGCATGGCATTGGGTATATCACTGTTCACGAAAATCAAGGTTTAGCAATTGCTTCAATTATAAAAAATAGTTTTATACCTGTTATTTTGAAAAAGGATCCTAGATTAATTGAGTTACTATGGAGAGAAATGTGGAAAGCCACCCACTACGCTGGAAGAGGTGCACCTGTAAGTTTTGCTATTGCTGCTGTTGATGTTGCACTTTGGGATCTTAAAGGTAAATGCTTAAATGAACCATTATGGAGATTGCTCGGTGGCTTTAAAAAAGAAGTATTAGCTTATGCAGGAAATATTGATTTAAATTTTACAATAGAAAAATTACTTGATGGAGCTACTAAATCCCTAGATGACGGCTTCAGATCAATCAAAATGAGGCTAGGTAGAGAATATTTATCTGAAGATATTAAAAGATTAGATGCCATGAGAACTCATTTATCAGATGACATTATGTTAATGGCAGATGCAAATGAGGCATGGAGAATTGATCAAGCTGTAATAGCTTTTAAAGAAATAGAAAAATTTAATTTAGTTTGGCTTGAAGAGCCAATAAAACCAGATGATTTTGTTAGTTATGCTCACCTACGATCTTTAGGGAAAATTCCAATTGCAGCAGGTGAAAATCTTCATACTCTTTCAGAATTCAATCAACTTATAAATGTTGGTGGTGTTGATTTTCTTGAACCTGACTTAACAACTTGTGGAGGTATTACGCCTTTCATGAAAGTAGCAAAATTAGCAGAAATAAATAATTTACCAATATGTTCTCACGGAGTTCATGAATTACATGTTCATCTACTCGCATCATGCCCTAATGCATCTTATCTCGAATTTCATGCATGGAGAATAGATGAATTTATTGAAGCACCGTTAAAAGTTAAAGATGGCTTTACACAAGCCCCAGAATTAGCAGGACATGGTATAGTTTTTGACTTTGAAAAATTAAAAAAATTCAAAATTGATTAAATTCTTTTTAAAATCTTAACACTCTGTCATATAGTATAATAAGAAAATTTTATGGATAATTATCAACAAATAAAACAATTAGGAGCAACAATGCTTTCAGAAGCAAATAGCTCTGATAAACAAGATTTTGGCTCTTTTTATCTTTCAAGATTTCTTGGTTTTAAAACCACATATAAAGAAGATTTGTGTATAGTTTCATTTGAAGCTAAAAGTCCAATGTTTAATCCTCAAGGAACTCTTCATGGCGGAGTCATAGCTACAGCCCTCGATGTATCTATGGGACACTTGCTTCATCACAAAATGGGCGCTGGAGCAACATTAGAAATGAATGTTAAATACCTGCTTCCAATTAATGGAGGGGAAGTCAGATGCGAAGGAAGTTTTATTAAAAAAGGTAAAACGATTGTTTTTTTACAATCTCATTTATATAGAGAAGATCAAAGATTAGCTGCTTATGCAAGTGCAACTTGGTTTCCTATTAATAAATAATAATCAATTCAAATTTCTAAAATTACTATATTCTTCAGCATTCATTTGGTGGTAATTTACTTTATCATAATTAATCTTAATTGGGCTGGGATCTACTATATCTACCTTAATCCCTCTAGATATTGCAATTCTTAATGCAATAGAAGTAATGTTAACGCTAAATGACGTACCTATAAAAATTATTTTTTGTGCTTTGGTCATCCAATCTTCAGCTTCTGAAATTCTATATAAATCTGTATAAATTTCATCAAACAGCAAAACATAAGGCTTTAGAGAGACTCCTTTTTGGGGAATGAATCTATCATTAACATAATTGATATTAAATTTTTCTAGTAACTTCTTTTTAAGAACTTCGTCACTTGGATCTGAGGATAGATCTATATCATCCCAATTTGCTTCAAATGGTACTTGTTCTTCCATTTCATTTTTGTAATAAACAACTTTATCTAATCTACCATGAATAGATATATAATTTTTATTTCCAGCTTTCCCGTCTAAACCGTCAATATTTTGAGTAATTAACATTTTATCAGCCAACCAAAAATGTGCTGAATTTGGTTTAACGTCTCTGTAAGAAGCAAATCTTTTAAAATACCACAAAAGAAAATCTGCAGGATTATTCTCATACATAGATCTTGTTGCCATTTCTTGTGGGGTGTAATTTATACTCCCTACTGTCCAAAAACCATCATGACCTCTAAATGTTGGAATGCCACTACTTTGACTCACCCCTGCGCCAGTAATATATAGTTCATCTATCATAACTAAACCTAAATTAATTTTATCATTAATATTTTAAAACTAAACAATTATTGCTTTTTTTTCTATATCTGCAAAACTATTATTTAATGCAATTTAGGAGTTTTAAATTATGAGCAATATTGATCTTGCATATCTTCCAATTGTTGGAAGAGGTCTTCAAATAAATATTATTTGTGCGCTTCATGACATAAAAGTAAATTTATTAATGACTAAACCTATGGGTGAAGATTTTGATAAAAACACTGAAGCTCCTTTTGGTACTATACCTTGGCTTAAAGATCATTCTAATGGAATAGAATTAAATGATTCACTGGCTATAGTTCAATATTTGACAAATAAATATCAAGGTGTTCTAACGCCTACATCAACAGAAAATGCTGCATTATCAGCGATGTATTGGTCATGGGCACAAGATTATTACTCATTTGTGTTGTCTCCATTTCATGACATAATTACAGGTCATAATGAAACTTTTTGGAGAAATCTAAGATTAACAGACACTTTAGCTGAAGGTGGCAAAGAACTTGGAGTTTCAAACCTTACAAAATTACATCATAAAAGATTACAATATTTAGAAAATCACATAAACAAAAAAAATTTAGGCCCTTTTGTTACGGGAGAACAATGTTCTTATGCTGATATTTTTATTTATACTTGTGTCAGGACAGTTCAACATACGGGGGGGTTTGAAATTTTAAGGGAGGCTTGTGAAGGTGACGCATTCAAAGACTATCCTAGCATATTGAAAATATGCGATGAAGTAGAAAAGCTACCTAAAATTATTGAGGCAGTTGGTTCTAAATTCAAAGATTGTCCAATTTAAAATAATTATTCATCATAATTTAAATTTACATCTATGATTACGTGGTTGTAAAAGATTCATCATTCATAATTGTCATGACACTTGTTTCAAGCAAAGCACCTGCTTCAACCCTGGTTTTGGTCAATTCTTCGTCACCACCAAAATTTTTAAGAGCCTCCATAGATTCAAAATCCATAATTACAGTCAATTTATTGTCATTATCGCTTGGTGTGCCTGCAAACACTAGTTTACCACCATGAGCATTTAATCTATGTTCATTCTTAATAAACATTTCTTTCCAAGGTGCAAAACCTTTCCCCAGTTCAATTTCCATTTTTACTAACATGAGAATCCTTCATTGTTGTTTAAAAGTTATTATTTTACTTTTATTGTAAAATATAAAATTTTGATATTTACCATTTTGTTGATATTCAAATATTTAGTATTATTTAATTAAATACAACTATTTTATTTTTACATATAACAGACCATTGGAAAAAAATTGTCAGAAATAATAAATGTTCAAAATCTTGTAAAAAAATATGACAATAATTTTACAGCAGTAAAAAACCTACACCTAAAAATAAAACAAGGAGAAATCATTGCTTTACTTGGCCCAAATGGTGCTGGGAAAACTACGCTGATATCGACTATTTGCGGGCTGTCATCAATAACTTCCGGTAATATTAAAGTTAATGGATTAGATGTTGTTGATGATTACAGAAAAACAAGAGAAATTATTGGACTAGTTCCACAAGAGTTAGCACTTGAGCCATTTGAAAAAGTCATTAACTCTGTGAAATTTTCAAGAAGATTATTTGGAAAAAAAGATGACAATGAATATATAGAAAAAATTTTAAAAAAATTACAATTACACGATAAAAAAAATAATATTATTAAATCACTTTCAGGTGGCATGAAACGTAGAGTAATGATTGCAAAAGCCTTAAGTCACAACCCAGAAATTTTATTCTTAGATGAACCAACAGCTGGAGTAGATGTAGAACTTAGAAAAGATATGTGGAATATAATTAAGGAATTAAAAAAAGAAGGTGTCACAATAATTTTAACAACACATTATATCGAAGAAGCTGAAATGATTGCTGATAGAATAGGTATTATAAATCATGGTGAATTACTTTTAGTAGAAGAAAAAAATAAGTTAATTAAGAGAATGAGCGTAAAAACATTAAAAGTTAAATTAAAGAAAACACTTAAAAAAATACCTGAAAAACTCAAAAAATATAATCTGAAATTAATTGATGAAGGTAAATCATTTCTTTATTACTATAACACTGGAAAAGAAAGAACTGGAATAACTTCTTTACTATCTGACATGAACAGAATTGGAATTAACCTATTCGATATCCAAACAGAAGAAACTTCATTAGAAGAAATTTTTGTAAAGATAATCAAGGAATAATTAATGAATCTTCGTGGCATACATGCAATTTATAGATATGAAATGAATAGATCATTTAGAACTCTTATACAAAGTCTTGTATCTCCTGTTTTATCTACAATTTTATATTTTATTGTATTTGGTGCTGCAATTGGTTCTCGAATGGATAATATTAGTAATGTTTCTTATGGAGCATTTATTGTTCCAGGACTTATAATGCTAACAGTACAGATGCAAAGCGTAAATAATGCTTCATTTGGTATATATTTTCCAAAATTTATAGGAACAACTTATGAATTATTATCTGCTCCATTATCTTTTGTAGAAATAGTAATTGGTTATGTTGGCGCAGCTACGACAAAAGCGTTTAGCATTGGTTTAATAATTTTGGGCACATCATATTTTTTTGTAAACATAGATATAGTTCATCCAATTTATATGATATTTTTTTTATTTTTAACTTGTTTAACATTTAGTTTGCTTGGTTTTATTATTGGAATTGTTTCAGATAATTTTGAACAATTAAATATTGTGCCTATGTTAATAATTACCCCATTAGTGTTTTTAGGTGGAAGTTTTTATACTATTGATATGCTGCCACCTTTCTGGCAAAAATTTGCTTTACTTAATCCAATTGTATATTTGATATCAGGTTTTAGATGGACTTTTTTTGGTGTTGGAGATGTTCCAATATTAACCAGCGTTACATTTATTTTTATATTTACAACTGTCTGTGTAAGTATCATATGGTATATTTTTAAAACAGGGTATAGAATTAAGAATTGATAAATTTTTTAATTTTATGAGAGGGATATTTATATGAAATTATATACATTTGCTCCTGCTGCAAATGCACTTAGAGTTGAAATGTTTTTAAGAGAAAAGAATATAAAATTAGAAACAGTTTCGGTGAATGTTAGAGATGATGAGTTATTCAAAGAACCATATAATTCAATGAACCCATTTAATTGTATCCCTTTTCTAGAATTAGAAAATGGATCAATCATTACAGAAACAATTTCAATTTGCCGTTATTTAGATGAACAATTTAAAAACCCAAATTTATTTGGAAGTACTGCAGAAGAACAAGCAATTATTGATATGTGGAACAGAAGAATTGAACTGGATGGATTTTTACCACTATTACATTCAGTAAGAAATAAAACATCTTTTTTTAAAGGAAAAGTTGTACCAGGAACTCGAACCAACATTAATCAATCTCGAGAAATAGTTGAACGTGGCATTGAGATGTTTAAAATTTTACTAAATAGGATTGATCCACATCTATCCGAAAACAAATATCTTTTTGGTGATAAGTTTTCCATAGCTGATATAACAAGTCATTTTATGTTTAATCTATCTAATATTTTAAAAATTGATATTACACAGCAATATAAGAACGTTAATCGATGGAAAAGCGACTTAGAAAATAGACCGTCAAACCCTGTGTTAGATAATGTTTAATTTCTTGATTTGGTAGATTATGGAATCAACTAAGACAAAATTAGCTATAATAACAGGTGCGGCTAGAGGCATTGGTTTAGCAACTGCCAAATTATTTAGTAAACATGATTACAAAGTTGCAATAGTTGATAGAGACAAAAGCGAACTTTCAAAATTATCTTTTACAAACAATCATATGAAGTCATTTTGTTATGATATTTCACAACTTAGTAGCATAGAGAAGATGTATGAAGAGATTATCAAATGGCATAACAGAGTTGATGTTTTAGTAAATAATGCTGGCGTCGCAGACTTTGGCACAATTGAAATGACAGACTTTAAACGATGGAATGAGGTAATGAAAACAAATTTAGATGGTGCTTTTATGTGTTCGCAAAAGGCAATACCTTATCTAAAAAAAACTAATGGAAACATTATTAACATAGCATCTATTTCAGGTCTTAGAGCTTCAACATTAAGAGTTGCATATGGAACTTCAAAAGCTGCGATTATTCAACTTACTAAACAACAGGCTGCTGAATTAGGGGAATATCGAATTCGAGTAAATTGTGTGGCTCCAGGGCCGGTAAAAACAAAACTAGCTATGGCAGTCCATTCTCAAGATATAATAGATGCTTACCATGATGCAATCCCATTAAATAGGTATGGAACAGAAAATGAAATAGCTAATGCTATTTATTTTCTAGCATCTGAAAAAGCATCTTATATTACTGGTCAAATTTTATCGGTTGATGGAGGCTTTGAAGCAACTGGTGTTGGACTTCCTTCTTTAAGAAAATAATAGAAATGAGATTTATATATAATTTTATATTTGCAATAGTTTTTTTGATTTCATTCATTGGAGAAAGTTATAGTAATGCTCAAACACATGATCTTCTTAGAATAAAAAAATATCATGAAAACTTTTGTAAAAATATAACTGCCACAAATCTCAAAGATAATATAAATAATAGTTGGAAAATTTTAAAAAAAACAAGAAATTTATATATATTTGTAAATAATGAAAAACAAACAAAATTAGAGATAAAATTATTTATTAGGTCTAATAATATTCAAAGATCAATTTTTATATTTTATGACTTAGAAAATAATCCTCTTATAGAAATAAGATCTAACAAAAATTGTCAAATTTTAATTGCAAAAAGAATTACATATAACAAAGAATTGATACCTATTGAAATTCAAACAATTGATTTATCAAAATTAACAATAAATGATGTTAAACTTCTAAATCCTAAGACACCTACTCTCGATAATGACAAAAATAAAAATGTTATTGCATTAGTTGATACAGGTATAAATTATACTCTTGAAAATCTTCAAAAACACATAGCCACCAGAAATAGAGAAATACTAGGATTTGATTTTTGGGATAATGATAATAAACCTTTTGACAGCGACCCAAGGCAAAATCCTTTTTACCCAAGACACCATGGTACAACAGTATTTAGTGTGCTAGCTAAAGAGTCACCTAACTCTCTTATAGCTCCTTACAGGTTCCCAGCAAATGATATGTGTAGATTTAGAGAATTAATTAATCATATAGCTAAAAATTCAATAAGACTTGTAAGCTTATCAATGGGCTCTGATAATTTGTCAGATTGGATTTGCTTTAAAGAAGCTGCTGAAAAACATAATAATATAATCTTTGTTGTTTCAGCCGGCAACAATGGTTTTAATTTAGATGAAAAACCTATTTATCCAGCATCATTAAAGCTAAATAATATTATTTCTGTTACATCTTCTGATCAAACGGGAAGGCTTGGAAGAGGCTCTAATTATGGAATAAATTCAATTGATTTTATGGTGCCAGCTGAACGTGTTGAAGTTATTGACCACAGAGGCGTTAGAGCTTATACGGGTGGTACAAGCTACGCAGTTCCAAAATTAGTTGCATTAATTTCTAGATACATCAACAAACACAACAACGCATCTAAAAGTGAAATTATTAATTTTCTTAAAAACAGAGCTATTCAAAAAGGAAAAAAAATAACAAAATATGGCTGGATACCTGATCCCTTAGACAATTATCTTATTGATTAGATTTAAAAGCATTTTCAATAAATTTTTTTGCAAGTGGCAAAGCTTCTTTATTATATTTAGTCATCAGATTTAAAACATTTTCTGACATTTTTTTATCTTTTAAAACCCCGGCAACTTGGACACCTAATCTTAATACTTGAGGATTTTCAGGAATAAGTTTTAATAATTTTAATATTATTGGCCTTTCTTTTTCTAAATCTCTCATAATATGATATGTAATGGCTAGAGATATTAAAGAATTTGGACTATTAGGATCAAGTTTAACACTCATTTCAAGAAATTTTTTTGCTTTTTTAAGATCTCCTAATCTTCCAAAAGTTTGACCAGCTTGATCTATCAATTGTTTGTTCTTAGAATTCCAACAATAATTGTCTATGTTATTTGCTATTTTATCATTTAGGTTTTTTTGAATATATTGAGCTTCTTCAAGATTGTCTGCACATAACCTAATATTTTTGCCAGTTTTAAAAAAATTTTCTTTGTGTGTTTCACTAGTATTCTTTATGACATCATTAACTAATGAAATAGGAACAATTTCATTAATATTTCCATCTCCTGAAGCCAAAATACCAATTAAATTTCCTGTATCATCAACTACAGCACCACCACTATTACCAGGAAGACTTTTTGCATCAGTATGTATTCTAGATTGAGGAAATTTTTTAACGTCAGCAAAGGAAATTATTTTACCTTTATCATAAATACGATTTGATTTTCTTCCTTGATCAAAAGCTATAACTCTAATCATCCCATTTATTTCAGATGATTGTATAAATTGATTTGAAATAGCAGTTTCTTTGCTCAAAGTTAAAATTGCTAAATCTGCAGGAAAGTTGTGAGGTAATGGAAAGGCTTTTTTTATCTCACCATTATTAAATCTAATGATAAACTGCTCATGATCTTCTACTACATGCCTATTAGTGACTATTAATTTGTCATTAATCAAAGTGCCGCTTGCAACCATGATTGGAGTTTTAATACCAACTACTTGATTTAGTTTATCACAAATTTTTTTATCATTTTCACAATTATTTGAATTTGAAAAAGCACAATAAGGTAAAAATAATATAATAAATACAATAACTTTTATAATAAATTTAAACTTTTTATTTATCATTAGGCATTTTTTTCTTAAGTAAATATTTGTGACAACCTTCAAAGACTAAAATCTTATTTTGATTATAAACTATTGCTTTCATTTCAATTATACCAGTCGTATTTTGTTCAATAAGGTTTGATATAAATAACTCAGGATATAATGTATCCTCTCTATAGACAGGTTTTATAATTTTACCAGAAAACTCTACTAATCCTAATAAACTATCACGAATTTCTGTTGGGAAAGAGCCTGCTCCAGCTGCAGTTTGAATAAAAACTTGCATTCCATGAGCCAACATATCTGAGTGCCCTTTTGATTTACAAAACTCCTTGTCATAATGAATTGGATCATTGTCACCAGAAGCAGCTTGAAACATAGAGAAAATAGCACTTGTTTGAGTTCTTGATGGTAATTGATAACTATCACCAATTGAAAAATCTTCAAAATATTTGCTTATTTTGTTTTTTTTTGAATTATTCATTATGAATAAAATATATATCTAAGTTTTAAATAGCAAGAATTCAAAAAATTTCTTTATTTTAATATATTTTTATGATCGAATTTTTATTGAGGTTTTGATTTATGGAAAGATTAAAAAATAAGATTGCTTTGATTACTGGTGGCGCAAGAGGACTTGGCTTGTCAATAGCAACTCATTTTTTTAATGAAGGAGCAAAAGTAATTTTATGTGACATCAATATAGACGAAGCAACCCAAAAAGCTCGTGAACTAAATGGAAATGCTTATTATCTGGATGTATCAAATTCAGAAAACGTCAAAAATGTTTTTTTAGAAATTTCAATAAAGTACAAAAAATTAGATATATTAGTTAATAATGCTGGTATTAATGGTTTTGAAGATCGTAAAGACTTACTTGAAGAAAGAATAAAAGTTAACAATCTCCAAAGTAAAGAATTTGCAACAAATGGAAAAATTAAAAGCCATTTTGATGTAACCGTAAATATGACTGATGAAGAATGGCGAAAAATGATTTCCATTCATTTGGATGGAACTTTTTTTTGCACACGTGAAGCTCTAAAGATTATGAATAATCAAAAAGAAGCGTCAATTATAAATATGGGCTCTGTTTTAGGAACAACTGGGGGGCCATCATCTCCTCATTACTCAGCAGCTAAGGCTGCTATTCTTGGCTTCACTAGAGCAACTGCTAAAGAACTTGCATCTAGAAATATTAGAGTGAATGCAATTGCGCCTGGTTATATAGATACAGACATGACAAGTAGTTTAGGTGATGTTAAAAAATTAGTTAAATCCTCAACGCCAATGAAAAAATTTGGATCTCCTGATGACATTGCTTGGGCTGCAGTGTACCTAGCATCTAATGAAGCGAAGTTTGTAACAGGTCAAACTATATCACCAAATGGTGGATTTGTTATGAGCCAATAAGGTCAATATATCAGAGTCTTATCTGTACTCAGTACTAAATCCAAAAGTGTCTTTGGTAAAACTTTCCTGACTTTTTTTCCTTCTAAATCTTTATCAGTTATTCCCCTATTTTCACATGACATAGAAGAAACATATATTACAACACCATTTTTTTCTAAGATAGACATATGTTCTTTTAATTTTCCAGTACCCAAACCTGTCAAGTTTTCAATAATAGTATTTCTAATTAACTGGACGCCATCACCAGATAAAAATATTTCAACCTCGTGTCCTTCTTCAGATGCTGTTCTAGCAAGAAGAAAACCTAACATAGATTTAGAAATGTTATTTGGACCTGAAGTTATATGAAACAAAATACTGGACAAAAAAAACCACCTTTAATAATTAAAGATGGTTTAAAAAAAATTATTATTTAGCAACAAGATTAAATTAAATCATTTCCTGCAAAGCTCTTTTTGCCATTTCTTTAATCAAATTAGCCCTGTATGCTGCACTGGCATGAATATCGCTATTCAAACTATCAGGAGAAATATCAATATTTTCAAGTGATTCTGTCGAAAAATTTGAGTTTAAAGCAATTTCAATTTCACTACACCTAAAAACTCCATTTTCACCAGCTCCAGTTACAGCAACAGTAACACCGCTTGCTTTTTTGGCTACAAAAACACCAACCATAGCATATCTAGAAGCTGGGTTAGGAAATTTAATGTACGATGCTTTTTCTGGAATTTGAAATTTTACCTCTGTAATTATTTCATTCTCATTCAAGGCTGTTTCAAACATTCCTACAAAAAAATCCTCAGCTGAAATGGATCTTTCATTTGTGACTATAGTTGTGTCTAATGCCAAGGCGGCAGATGGATAACAAGCAGCTGGGTCATTATTTGCTAAAGAGCCCCCAATTGTACCACAACTTCTAACCATATGGTCTCCAATTCCTCCAGCAAGCTTAGCCAAAGCAGGCAAAGATCCCTTAACATCGTTAGATGAAGCTACATCACAGTGACGTGTCATTGACCCAATCGTGATTTCAGAACTTGAGACTGAAATTTTACTTAAGTTAGCCCCCTTAAGATCAACCAATGTATCAGCAGAGGATAATCTTGCTTTTAATGTTGGTATCAAAGTCATTCCACCAGCAAGGAATTTAGAATCTGAAGATTTTTTAATTTCAGCAACTGCGTCATTCACGCTTGATGGTTTTGAGTATTGTAATTCATACATGACTTCCCCCCTTAATTTTTATTTTTGGCTTGATTTATAGCATTCCAAACCTTTTCAGAAGTAGCAGGCATTGAAATGTCTTCGACACCAAGTTCTGATAAAGCATCAACAACTGCATTGATTACCGCAGGTGGAGAACCAATTGCACCAACTTCACCACAACCTTTTACGCCCAGAGAATTATGAGTGCAAAGTGTAACTTCATTACCTACCTTAAAATCTACAAAATTGTCAGCACGTGGCATTGCGTAGTCCATGTAGGAACCAGAAAGAAGTTGTCCGTTGCTATCATAAGCTGCATTTTCAAGCAGAGCCTGACCAATACCTTGAGCCAAACCTCCATGAATTTGTCCCTCGACAATCATTGGATTTATAACTTTTCCTACATCATCTACAGCAGTCATACCTTCAACTTTAACTTCACCAGTATTTGGATTAATCTCTACTTCACAGATATGACAACCTCCTGGATAAGTGAAATTAAGAGGATCATAAAAAGCTTTTTCATCTAATCCTGGCTCCAATTCCTCATGAGGATAGTTATGAGGCACATAAGCTGCTAATGATATATCAGCTAGAGACATAGATTTGTCAGTTCCTGCAATTTCAAAATTTCCATTATTTAATTCAATATCATCAGCCGAAGCTTCCATAACATGAGCAGCAATCTTTTTGGCTTTAGCAATAACCTTGTCCATAGCCTTTACAATGGCTTCTCCGCCTACTGCTAAAGATCTAGATCCATAAGTACCCATTCCAAATGGTATATTGTTAGTATCTCCATGGCTTATTTCAACCATATCTGTAGATATACCTAACTTTTCACTTACTAACTGAGCAAACGTAGTCTCGTGGCCTTGACCATGACTATGTGAGCCAGTAAAAACCGTTACTGAGCCTGTTGGATGAACCCTTACCTCCGCACACTCAAACAATCCTGCTCTAGCTCCAAGAGAACCAACAACAGCCGAAGGCGCAATACCACAAGCCTCAAGATATGTTGAAAAACCTATTCCTCTTAACATACCTCTTTTTACAGAATCTGCCTTTCTAGCCGCAAAGCCTTCATAATCAGCTTTTTTAAGAGCTGCATCAAGTGTGGCGTTGTAATTTCCACTATCATACTGCAATGCGACTGGAGTTTGATAAGGAAAAGCATCAACAGGAATAAAGTTTTTACGTCTTATTTCAACTTGACTTATTCCCATCTCTCGAGCTGCCTTATCTACAATTCTTTCAATTAGATAAGTCGCCTCTGGTCTACCTGCGCCTCTATATGCATCAACAGGAACAGTATTAGTAAAAATTGATTTTACATTACAATGTATTGCAGGAGTAGTATAAGTGCCTGCCAGAAGTGTTGCATATAAATAAGTAGGAACGCTTGATGCAAAAGTTGATAAGTATGCTCCCATGTTTGCTAAAGTATCAACTTTCAAAGCTAAAAATTTTCCATCTTTGTCTAAAGCTAATTTTACAGATGTAACATGATCTCTGCCATGAGCGTCAGAAATAAAGGCTTCAGATCTATCTGAAGTCCATTTTACTGGCCTTCTAATTTTGTTTGATGCCCAAGTTACAATTGCTTCTTCTGCATAATGAAAAATTTTTGAACCAAATCCCCCACCAACATCAGGTGCTATAACTCTTAATTTATGCTCTGGTAAACCAAGTACAAAAGCACCCATTAACAACCTTATTACATGTGGATTTTGACTTGTTGTGTAAAGGGTATATTGACCTGTCGCATGTTCATAATCACCTATTGCTGACCTAGTTTCCATAGCATTAGGAATTAATCTGTTATTTCTTATATCAAGACTAGTAATATGAGCAGCTTCAGAAATTGCTTTATCTACAGCTTCACTATCTCCTAACTCCCAATCATAACAAACATTACTCTCAATTTCATCGTGCACTAAACCTTTTGAATTATCTAATGCATCTTGCATATCTATAATTACAGGAATATCGTTATAATTAACATCTATTAATTCAGCAGCATTTTTAGCATCTTCTAAACTTTCTGCAATAATCACTGCTATGATTTCTCCAACATATCTTACCTTATCTTTTGCTATTGGAGGATGTGCTGGCTCCCTCATTGGTGTACCATCTTTTGAATCTACTTGCCAACCACAAGGAATACTACCTACTTCCATATCTGTTCCAACAAAAATTTTCACAACACCCTTTGCTTTTGATGCTTTAGATGTATCTATTGAAAATTTTGCGTGAGCAGAACTTGATCTTAACATATAAGTATGGGTTTGGTTTGGTCTATTAATATCGTCGGTATAATTACCCTCACCCACCAAAAACCTATAGTCTTCTTTTCTTTTAACTGATACGCCTATTCCTGTTGAACCTCCGTCTGGCATTATCTTATCCTCCCATCACTGTTGCAGCTTGTTTTACTGATTTAACTATATTGTGGTAACCTGTACATCTACATATGTTACCTTCTAACCCTTTACGAATTTCCTCTTCAGAAATATTAGGGTTGTTTTCAACTAATTTAATTGAACTCATAACCATACCTGGCGTACAATATCCACATTGCAGACCATGGTTTTCGTGAAATGCTTGTTGCATTGGGTGCAACTCATCATCATTAGCAATTCCTTCAATTGTTGTGATTTCTGCTCCATCTGCTTGTGCAGCTAAAATGGCACAAGATTTAACAGCATCTCCATTTAAATGAATGGCACATGCACCACATTGTGATGTATCACAACCAATATGAGTTCCTGTTAAATTTAAATCCTCACGTATAAAAGTAGATAATAGAGTATTAGGCTTAACGTCCGCCTTTACATCTTTTCCATTAATTTTTAATGAAATTTCCATTTCTTGCCCCCCCAAAAACAAACCTCGTAAGATTTGTGACTATATAAATAAAGCTTGTAATATTGTTCATATTACTTTTTGATTACTAATCAAATTACATATTAAAAGAATGCACAAAAAAAAAGCTAATTACAATTAATTTTTTTAAATTAATTTAATGAATGAGATTATTAATAATGAATACTAAACAAATTAAAAGTGTAGAAGAAATAACAAGCCAATTGTCAAAAGTTGGATATATATCAAATCTAGGCTTAAGTACATCAATTTACTTATTATTAAAATTAAAAAAACCAATTCTACTTGAAGGTGAAGCTGGGGTAGGAAAAACAGAGTTAGCTAAATCTCTATCTAAAATTTTTAAAAAACCTCTTATTCGTTTACAATGTTATGAAGGATTAGATATGTCTTCTGCAGCTTTTGAGTGGAATTTTGCTGCCCAAATGATATCTATTCAAAAAGGTGACTCAGAAAATATATATTCAAAAAAATATCTTCAGGAAAGACCTTTACTTAAATCTATATCAGCTGAAAAAGTGGAAGATTTTCCGATTTTACTAATTGATGAAATTGATAGAGCGGATCCGCCTTTTGAGGCTTTCCTATTAGAACTTCTCTCTGACTGGCAAATAACTATTCCTGAAATCGGAACAATTCAAGCAAAAGAACCTCCAATTGTTATAATAACTTCAAACCGAACTAGAGAAATTCATGATGCTCTGAAAAGAAGATGCTTATATCATTTTGTTGACTATCCTGATGTAGAACAGGAATTAAAAATTCTTAAATCTAGAGTTCCTAATATTAATGAAGAATTATCAAATTCTATAATCTATTTTGTAAAAGAAATAAGAAAAATTGAACTCTTTAAGCAACCTGGAATAGCTGAAACTATAGACTGGGCTCAAGCAATTGTAGAACTTAACTACATAACAATAAATCCTGAGGTTTTAGAATCTACAATTGGAACTTTATTAAAAAATCAAGATGATATTAAAAAACTAAAAGATAGTGAAGCATCAAAAATACTAGCAACAATTCAAGCTGAAATGTCACTGATTAATAGAAAGTAATAAAATTTTAAATTCGCAAATTAAAATTATGGATGAAGAGAGTAAATTATTAAAAAATATTTTGCGATTTATAAGATTGTTAAGAAATTCAGGTATTAAAATAGGAAACCAATCATCAATTGATGCTTTAAATTCAATAAAAATTCTTAAAATAGGAAATCGAAATGAATTTTATTGGGCATTACATTCAAATCTTATTTATAGAAATGAAGATACAGAAATTTTTGATCAATGTTTTCATTTATTTTGGCAAAACCCTAAAATTCTTCAACAAATGTTTAATTTATTGTTACCACAAATTGGAACACAAAAAGCACCGACAACTAATAAAAAACAACTGAAAAGAATTAGCGACAACATTCAAAAACAAAACAAAGATGTAAATATAGAAAAAAAAGAAGAAATTATATTTGATTCTCAAATGTCATGGTCAAATAAATCTGCTTTAAATACAAAAGATTTTGAAATGATGTCTCTCGAAGAGATACATCAAGCTGAAAAAGAAATTGAAAAGATTTTAATTAAATCTAAAACACAAATCTCTAGACGGTGGAAAAAAAATGATCAAAGTTCTAAAATTTCCGCTAAATATACAATTAAAAAAAGTGTGAAAAAGAGTGGCATTATCCATCTAGCTTTCAAAGATAAAATAAAAAAATTTAAACCAATTGTGATTTTAATTGATATATCAGGATCTATGGAAAGTTATAGCAGAGTAATGTTATTTTTAAGTCATATATTAATTCAACAACATAAAAATATAGAAGTTTTTACCTTTGGCACAGAATTAACTAGAATTACAAAATTTTTAAAAAACAAAGATATTGATCTTTCATTAGATAAAGTTGGAAAATTTGTAAATGACTGGGCTGCTGGAACAAAAATAACAAGTTCTATTAAAGATTTTAATTTTAATTGGTCTAGAAGAATACTCACACAAAATCAGACATTATTATTAATAACAGACGGATTGGAAAGAGATGATAGCCAAAACTTAGATTTTGAAATGAAAAGAATGTCTCTTTTTACCAATAAGATTATATGGCTTAATCCGCTTTTAAGATATAAGAAATTTGAACCAAAGGTAAATAGCATAAAAAAAATTTTGAAACATGTAGATAAACATATTCCAATTCATAATTTAAATTCAATTAAGAACCTTGTAGAAAATATCTTTTAATTAAAGTTTCCAAAAATTTATATTTATTTATACTTTTATTAAAATTTAAAAAATTAAAGGAAATCTTAATGCAAAAATATATATTGATTGGAAAAAACTCACAACAAACAGCTGCTTCAATGCTAAACAAACCTCAAAATAGAAAAGAACTAAATAAACCTTTGTTTGAAGCATTTAATGTAGAAGTTATTGAATTTTTATATTTGAACCATCCTGACTTTGATACTTTAGTAACTATTGAAGCAGAGAACGATGAGATAGTATCTGCAGCTTGTAATCTTGTATATGCCAGTGGAAGCTTTAATTTCTTCAGTTGGTTTAGAGCATTTGAAGCAGAGCAATGGAAAGATGTTTATAAGACAGCATCAGATAATATGGCATCATACATTTCTGCTAAACAAAGAGCTGAGGAGGGATAATTGTACGGAAGAAATATCAACTTTACACTTCTTGCTCCGTCTCTATGGGCTGTTGTCGAGGCAATAGCATCTAACGTAGAAGAAGATAAATATAAAAGAATGCTTTTTAAAACTGGAGAAAATAGTGGCTTTATTATAGAGATTTTTGACAACATTTCTTCTGCAGGGAAAAAAATTGAAACAATGAAAGCGTTGCAGGGCCTTGGTGAACAAGCTATGGCAAAAGTTTCTATTCAAGAAGGTTCCGCAATCAAAAAATAATGACACTAGTCTAGATTAGTTTGGAAAAAATTTAAAATTTCTTGTTTACAAACAGTTCCTAAAAAAACAATTAAAGAGGCTTTAGATGAAGCTCTTGATTTATTTTTACCACTAGACAGCACTAGACAATTTTTCATGTTTTTTTTACTGCTGTAATTATATTTTAAGTTTACTAGACAGGTTAAATTCTTTTACTAAACATTTTGTTACCTGTTACTCTTATGCTCTTAATTATTAATCAAATTATAAATACTTATAAATAGGTTTTTAGATAACTAAGTGTTATAACCTTAAAATGCAAAAAATTATTTTAACATCATTTGTATTACTTATAATTTTTTCAAATAATACTAAAGCTAAATGGATTGATTATCTAAAAAAAGCCAATGGAAGCATTTATTATTATGACAATGAACGAATAAAAAAGAAGGCTAATTTTATTAAAGTTTGGAGTAGAATTAGATTTAAAGGTTCTGTTATGGGAGCCTTTAGTTATCAAAGTCTTATTAGAATAGATTGTACTAAATTTACAGAAACAACTTTACGAAATACTTTCTTTACTGACAAGAATTGGAAGATCCCTGCAATGGCAACTAATATGATCGAAACATCAAAGATAAAAATTAACAAAAGTTCTCATACCAATATACTTCTAGATAAACTATGTAAATAATTTCAATAAGATATTTAAAAAAAATGTTCGTACTATATTTCATTAGCACGAACATTAATTTCATTAGGTTATTTTAATTCAATAATTTAGCTGTAACCTTATAGATTTTACCTGCATCAACTGCAACATACAGTGCATTGTCAGGTCCCATTACAAGGCCACGAAATCTCTCATTAAAACCAAGAGGCATACGAACAATACCATTTATTCCTAATCCATCCGGAGTAATGCTGATTAAATCAATTCGCTTGCCAGGAGGGGTATTGCCGAAACCAATTCCCATAATGCCAACAGCTAAACGCCCTTCATAAACGCCCCAGTTACTACCTCTGAGAAAAGCAGCAGAACCAGTTCCTTGAGAAAAACCATTGTTATTCCAGGCAGCAGGCATTAAGTCTGAGAAACGAGTATCACTCATTGGAGTATAAGCTGCACGTATTGCAGGATCCATGCCCTTCTTTTGATTAGGCTCATAACCGCAATATTTGTCGGGACATGCACCTCTACCTGCTCTTTTTTCAGCAGGATCCCATCCAGCATTACCTCCATTTATCAAGCCGGTAATCTCATCATTATGCCAAGGACCATGTTCTGCAGTGAATGCTCTTCCATCACTTGGACGAAAATCTATGCCTTGTACATTTCTATGACCATAAGTATAGATACGCTTGTCAAAACCTGCTGGAGGATTGTTTCCAGGATGTGCCTTACCATCACCATCTATTCTTAAAACTTTTCCACATAACAGAGAGCCATCTTGAGGGCAAATTCCTCTATGACGATCTCCGCCTGTCACCCAAAGAAAACCACCAGGTCCAACACGAAGTCTACCACCATTGTGAGCACCTGGGCCACCAAAAGGCTGGTTTGACTCAAATGGTTTGTATTGAATGTCTTTCACTATATCTGTACGATTTGAAACACTTTTAAGGTCTTTACTAACATTAAACCTCATAACAATATTACCATCGCATTTTTCAAAATTAGTTTTACAACCTGAGCCATAATATTTTGTAGATGTTGAATATACATAAAGCGCACGATTTTTATCAAAATTTATATCAGCAACTACACCTAACATGCCTGCTTGTCCTGAACAAAAAAGATCATTTGCTGAATCAGCATACCCTTTTGATCCTTTCATTCCATAAAGCTTATGAACATTGCCTCCTTTAGTTCGAACTGAAAGACCTTTACATTTTTCAGTAAAAAACATGGTGCCATCAGCTAAAAATCCCATGTCCCATGGACCATCCAGCCCAGACATAAGTACAGATGATTTAATTGATGGTACTTTCATTCCTTTATGGCCATCCCCAACGGCATTAAAAGAAAAACCTAAAGCTATAGTAAAAGCCATAACCACAGGTAATAACTTACTTCGCAACTTGAACATATTTACCTCCCTAATTGTTATATTTAGCTTCTTTCAAATACGCAGCTAGATTTGCAATTTCTTCGTCAGATAATGGTTTTGCAAACATTATCATTAAAGATGAATTAGGCCCTTGTTTAATTCCAGACCTATAAGCTTCCAATTTTGCTGTCGTATAAGCTATTTCGTTACCAGAAATTTTAGGATAACTAGCAACTCCTTTACCAGCTGGACCATGACAGTTAATACAAGTTTTATTAAATCTTTTCTCACCAGCAATTTTGTCTCCACCCAAAGCTGTTGTTGAAACAAATAGAAAAAAAAGAAAATTAGATATTTTTAATAAATTTTGAATAGCAATTCTCCATGGAATTTTAAACAATTAAAGCCAAAATTAAATCTAACTGGTAAATTGTTATAAAAAATAATTGATATAATTTTATCATTTATGATTAAAAAAAGGGCAATTATTTATTTATATAAAAATTTTGTAAGTAAATTTCAAATGAGTCAAGATAAATTAAATATTTTTTGCATAAAGTTTACACATAAATTAAATTGATGCTTTTTTATTTTGCAAATAATAATTAATATTATTTTAAGTGTATAACTAAATTTAAAGTTTAAACAAAGAAAAATTCAATTCAAAATAATATTTAGAAAGTTGTAAAAAGAACTTAGTTGATTATTTCTTAAAGATTTCTTTGGTTTATTTTTACTATAATGGTCAATTTTTTTTATTAGATATTTCTTACCTGTCAGCCTGTGAAAAATATAGAAGACACTTTTATACTTTATGGGATTTTTTTGACCTAATTTTTAATTATGCTCTAAGTAGCAAATAGGTGCGTTTTAGGTAAGGGTGTTTTAAATTAAGTAATGTTTTCAATGAGTAATTGGTTAAGTCATTGTATTTGTTACCACTATCCAAATATGGGAAAGTGGTGAGCGCGACAGGATTCGAACCTGTGACCCATTGATTAAAAGTCAATTGCTCTACCAACTGAGCTACGCGCCCTAAGACTTCATGAAACTATTTGATAATGATACCAGAATCAAGTTTTATGTTAAAAAACAATGGTTTTTTTTAATTTTTTTTATCCTTCATTGCAACATTAACATTTTCAGGAACAAACGAAGAGATATCACCCCCTAACAGGGCTATTTCTTTTACAAATCTTGATGCAACAAATTGATGAGTTTCAGATGCAGTCAAAAAAATAGTTTCTATATCATTTGCCAACCTTGCATTCATTCCTGCCATTTGGAATTCATAATCAAAATCAGAAACAGCTCTGAGCCCCCTTATTATCATTGTTGCAGAATTAGCTCTAGCAAAGTCAATAAGAAGGTTATCAAAGCTTTCAACTCGAATTTCACCTAATGTTCTTTTAGAAGTTTTTAAATTTTGATTAATAGCATCATGAATTAAAGATTTTCTCTTCGAAATTTTAAAGAAAGGATTTTTACCAATATTTTCTGCAACACCAATTATTAGAACATCACATAATGAACTTGCTCTATAAATTATATCTAAATGGCCATTTGTTACTGGGTCAAAAGTTCCAGGATATAGTGCTATTCTTTTCAACAAAAACCCTTTTTACATATCTATTAAAAATTTAATTTTTCTATTAATCAATTGCAACTTGATTGTCATTTTCATCTGGATTTTCTTCTTCATCACTTTCAGTTAATAATGCAACAGAAACTACCTTTTCTTCGTCATCAACATCAAAAAGTCTTACACCTTGTGTTTTCCTTCCTGCTACTCTAATAGAGTCCCCTTCTCCTCCATGAACACGAATACGTATAAGTTTTCCTGAGTTAGTCACAAGCATTATTTGATTGTCCTCAGAAGCCACATATGATGCAACAACTGGTCCATTTCTACTAGAACACTCAATGTTTGCGACACCTTGACCACCTCTATTAGTCATTCTGTAATCTTCAATCGGAGTTCTTTTACCAAATCCATTTTCAGTAACTGATAGAATATATCTTTTTTCTAAGTTAGGTATTAATGACATTGATACGACATAATCATTAGGTTTTAATTTTATTCCTCTTACTCCTGATGAACCTCTACCTACAAAAACCCTTACATCATTAACATCAAACCTTATTGCTTTACCTAACCTGGTTGCTAATAAGACATTATCTTTATCAGTACACGGAATAACAGAAACCAATTCATCATTTGTATTAAGTTTCATGGCTATTTTTCCATTTTGTCGAATGTTAGTAAAATCACTCAATTGATTTCTTCTAATATTTCCATTTTTAGTAGCAAAAATAATTTGTAGATTTTCCCATGAATCTTCATTTTCTGGCATAGGCATAACAGTATGTATTTTTTCGTCTTGCTCTATTGGAAGTAAATTAATCATTGGCTTACCAAGAGCTTGGGGTGCTGATTCAGGTAATTTATAGCATTTTAATTGGTAAACCATCCCTGATGATGTAAAGAATAAAATTGGTGTATGCGTGTTAGTTACAAAGAGTGAGGTAACAGTATCTTCATCCCTCATCTTCATACCCGCTCTACCTTTACCACCTCTTCTTTGGGCTCGATAGGTAGATAATGAAACCCTTTTTATGTACCCTCTATGACTAACTGTTACAACCATATCTTCCTTTTGAATAAGATCTTCATCATCATGATCAACTACACTGTCATTGATTTCAGTTCTTCTTGGATCATCAATTTTCGTTAAAACTTCATCAAGTTCATTTTGTATTAAATCTGTAAGTTTAGATCTATCGGAAAGAATAACTAAATATTCTTTTATTTGATTAGATAATTCTTCTGTTTCTTTTTCTAATTTTATTCTTTCCATTCCTGTAAGTCGCTGTAATCTCAGCTCTAAAATAGCTTTAGCTTGAACTATTGATAATTTATAATGATCGTCAACGATTTGATGGTCTGGTTCATCAATTAATTTTATAAAATGCGCAACTTCTCTAGCCGGCCAAGATCTAGCACATAATTCTTTTCTAGCATTTTCTGGATCAGAAGAAGCTTTTATTAGCTCTATAACCTCATCAATACTAGTTATTGCCACCATTAATCCAGCTAAAATATGGGCTCTGTTTCTAGATTTGTTAAGCAAAAACTTAGTTCTTCTTGTCACGACCTCAAATCTAAAATCTATGAAAGCCTTGAGAATTTCAATTAGTCCCATTTGCTTTGGTTGTCCACTATCCAAAGCTAACATATTTACAGGGAAACTCGTTTGCAATCTTGTATGACGCCACAATTGGTTTAAAACAACATCACCCTGAAAATCTTTTTTAATTTCAACAACAACTCTCATTCCATTTCTATCAGATTCATCTCTTAAATCAGATATTCCTTCTATAGTTTTATCTCTAATTAGGTCCCCTATTTTTTCTAATACAAGAGCTTTATTTACTTGAAATGGTATTTCAGAGATAATTATAGTTTCTCGATCAAGATTTTTACCTGTCTGAATAATTTCTGCTTTTGATCGCATAATTACACTACCTCTACCTGTTTTAAATGCCTCTCTAATACCAGCTTTACCCATAATCAAACCTGCGGTAGGAAAGTCAGGACCAGGAATAATCTCCATTAATTCTTCTAAACTTGTATTTGGATTTTCTATAAGAGCTTTACATGCAAGTATAACTTCACCTGGATTATGTGGTGGAATATTAGTAGCCATACCAACTGCAATGCCACCGGCACCATTTACAAGCATGTTTGGAAATTCTGCTGGTAAAACAGAAGGTTCTAATTGGGACTCATCATAATTTGGAATAAAATCGATTGTATCTTTATCGATATCCCTTAATAAACTTTCAGACGATCTTGCAAGTCTGGATTCTGTATACCTCATTGCCGCAGGTGGATCACCATCTATGGATCCAAAATTACCCTGACCATCAACAAGCATAAGCCTCATTGAAAATTCTTGGGCCATTCTTACCATGGAGTCATATATTGCTGTATCTCCATGAGGGTGATAATTACCCATCACATCACCAACAACTCTAGCAGATTTCCTATATGGCTTGGACCAATCGTATCCCCCTTCAATCATTGCATATAATATCCGCCTATGCACCGGCTTAAGACCATCCCTTACATCAGGCAAAGCTCTTGATACAATCACACTCATCGCATAATCAAGGTATGATTTTTTCATTTCGTCTGTAATAGAGATCAAAGATTGATTAAAGGGATTGTCTTTTTCTTTTGACAAAGAAAGCTCCAATTATGAGTTTAAAAACTTTTAATTTTCAACATATTGTATATTGTTTTTAATTATATAACAATATCTATTATATAACTAAATCAATTAAAATGGAATTTCATCATCTAAATCAGATGCAATATCATCTGAAATAGATACTTGATTTGTTTGATCTATTTCAGCATTTTCTAGATCATTACTTGTTTGATTTTCAGATCTTGAACCTAATAAGGTTAATTCGCCTCGGTACCTTTGGAGAACAACCTCTGTAGTGTATTTTTCTTGGCCTGATTGTTGATCAGTCCATTTCCTTGTTTGGAGTTGACCTTCTAAATATACAGTACTTCCTTTTTTAAGATACTGTTCTGCAATTTTTCCTAAAGCGTCATTAAATATTACAACACGATGCCATTCAGTTCTCTCTCTTTGCTCACCTGAATTTTTATCTTTCCACCTATCTGAGGTAGCAACACTTAGTTGAACAATTTTGTCACCATTTTGCATTGCTCTAACTTCTGGATCACGACCTAAATTTCCTACTAAAGTTACCTTATTAACACTTCCACTCATATTATATCTCCATAAAATATAATGTGCATTATAAACTATCATTTAGTTAAAAAAAACTAAAATTTGATCTTTTTGATTGACATTTATTACTTCAAAGTTAACTAAATGGAAAGTTTAATTTTATTTAAGAGGATATAACAAAAAATGCAAAACATGCATGAGGCTAACCAATTTCTAAAAGTTCGTAGTGCCAATGAACATAATTTAAAAAATGTCGATATTAATATCCCAAAAAATAAATTAATTGTAATGACTGGTGTTTCAGGATCTGGAAAAAGCTCATTAGCTTTTGATACAATTTATGCAGAAGGGCAAAGAAGATATGTAGAATCTCTTTCAGCTTATGCAAGACAATTTTTACAAATGATGCAAAAACCAGATGTTGAATCTATTGAAGGGCTATCACCTGCAATTTCAATTGAACAAAAATCAACTAACAAAAATCCAAGATCAACTGTAGGTACAGTAACTGAAATTTATGATTATATGAGACTTCTATGGGCAAGAGTCGGCATACCATATTCTCCAGCAACTGGGTTACCAATTGAAAGCCAAACAGTTAGCCAAATGGTAGACAAGATTTTCAAAAAAGAAGATAAAACAAAAATATATTTACTTGCTCCAATAGTGCGTGGAAGAAAAGGAGAATATAGAAAAGAATTTATAGATTTAAGAAAAAAAGGCTTTCAAAGACTTAGAATAAATAATGAGTTTTATGATATAGAAGAATTACCAACTCTTGATAGATATAAAAAACACGACATAGAAGTTGTTGTGGATAGATTAGTGATAGCTCAGTCAACCGAACAAGAAAACAAAGATCTACTTCAAAGATTAGCTGATTCTATAGAAATTTCATTGCAGTTATCTGATGGATTGCTGTATGTTCTAGAGGTTGATAGTAATAAAAAAGAAGTTTATTCCTCAAATTTCTCTTGTCCTGTAAGTGGTTTCACAATTGATGAAATTGAGCCAAGAATATTTTCTTTTAACAACCCTGCTGGAGCATGTGATAAATGCGATGGTTTAGGAAACGCTGTTGCTTTTGATATTAACCTAGTAGTACCTGATAAAAATCTCACTTTAAGAGAGGGTGCAATTGCTCCATGGGCATTGAATACGAGTAAATTATATATACAAACCCTCCAATCTTTAGGCAAACATTATAAATTTGATATTGATGATAAGTTTTCAGATCTTTCTAACGATATAAAAGAAAAATTATTATATGGATCAGGTGACGAAAAAATCGAAATTATTTATAACGATGGAACCAGAGTTTTTCGTTCTAATAAAGTATTTGAAGGTATTATTCCAAATTTAGCTAGACGATTAAAAGAGAGTGAAAGTAAGTGGGTTAAAGAAGAGTTAGGAAGATTTCAATCTGACAAAGATTGTGAAAAATGTAATGGCAAGAGGTTAAAATTAGAAACTCTAGCCGTTAAAATCAATAAAATGGATATTGCCGATGTTTCAAGATTTACAATCGAAGAAGCCAGAAAATGGTTTCTAGAACTTAACAATATACTTAATGAACAAGAACTAGCAATTTCAAAGCAAGTTTTAAAAGAAATAAATGATAGATTGGGTTTCTTAACAAGTGTTGGCTTATCATATCTATCAATTTCAAGAAATAGCGGAACATTATCAGGTGGAGAAAGTCAGAGAATTAGATTGGCAAGTCAAATTGGATCCGGTCTTTCAGGTGTTTTATACGTACTGGATGAACCAAGTATTGGTTTACATCAAAGAGATAATGAAAGATTACTGCATACACTACAGAAATTAAGAGATCTTGGTAACACAGTAATCGTAGTCGAACATGATGAAGAGGCCATACTAATTGCAGATCACGTTATTGATATTGGCCCTGGTGCGGGTATTAATGGAGGTAAAATTATTGCACAAGGTACTCCTGCAGAAATAAAAGGTAAAAAAGAAAGTATAACTGGCAATTACCTTGCTGGAATAAAAAAAATTGATGTGCCAAAAAAAAGAAGAAGCGTCAATCCTAATAAACATATTATTATTAGGGGAGCTTCTGGTAATAATCTTCAAAATATCGATGTAGAGTTTCCACTTGGAATACTTACTTGTGTGACTGGAGTTTCTGGTGGAGGAAAATCAACTTTGGTTATACAAACCTTGCAAAAAAGTTTATCAAAAATTCTAAACGGAAATAGTTCTATTCCTGCCCCATACAAATCAATTAATGGGATTTCACAGATTGATAAAATAATTGATATAGATCAATCCCCAATTGGACGAACACCTAGATCAAATCCAGCCACTTACACTGGTGCATTTAATCATATAAGAGATTGGTTTGCAGGTTTGCCTGAATCTAAAGCAAGAGGATATTTACCAGGCCGCTTTTCATTTAATGTTAAGGGTGGAAGATGTGAAGCTTGTCAAGGTGACGGTGTTTTAAAAATTGAAATGCATTTTTTACCAGATGTGTATGTTAAATGCGATCAATGTAAAGGGAAAAGATATAACAGAGAAACTCTTGAGGTAAAATGGAGAGATAAATCCATATCAGATGTTCTTGATATGACTGTCAAAGAAGGTGCAGAGCTTTTTAAGGCTGTTCCCTTAATTTATGAAAAATTAGAAACTTTAGAGAGAGTTGGATTAGATTATATTAAGATTGGGCAACGATCTACTACTCTATCAGGTGGTGAGGCCCAGAGAATTAAACTTGCAAAAGAATTATCAAGAAAAGGAACTGGTAGAACTATATATATTTTAGATGAGCCTACTACCGGGCTACATTTTCATGACATTAAAAAACTTTTAGAAGTTATGCAAGAATTAGTAGATAATGGTAATACAATGATCGTAATTGAACATAATCTAGATGTTATTAAAACTGCTGATCATATAATTGATTTAGGTCCAGAAGGTGGCGATAAAGGTGGGTATGTTGTTGCGCAAGGAACCCCTGAAGAAGTATCAAAAGTAGTTGAAAGTCATACCGGTATCTTTTTAAAAAAATTATTAAATAAAAAAGCATAAAATGACCAAAACTAACAAAATTGTAATTATTGGAGGAGGTTTAGCTGGATGTGAAGCTGCCTATCAAATTTCTAAGTTTGATATAAATGTAGATTTGTATGAAATGCGACCAAAAATTAAAACAGCAGCTCATCAAACAAAATATTTGGCTGAACTGGTTTGCTCTAACTCTTTCCGTTCTGATGATAAAGAATATAATGCTGTTGGAGTTTTACACGAAGAATTACGTATTGCAGACTCCCTGATAATGAAATGTGCCGATCATAACAAAGTACCAGCTGGGTCTGCCTTAGCGGTTGACAGAGATAATTTCACAAAAGAGGTCAATAAAACTATTAAGTCAATACCAAATATTAATATTATAAACCAAGAAGTAAGAAGCCTGGATGAATTTAAAAATCAAATAGTAATAGTTTCAACAGGACCTTTGACTTCCAAGACATTGACAGAAAACATCAAAATAAAAACTTCTGAAAATTCTTTAGCTTTTTATGATGCTATCGCCCCTATTGTTTATAAAGAAACAATAAATATGTCAGTGGCTTGGAAACAATCTAGATATGATAAGGGAAGTGGAGATGATTATATAAATTGTCCATTATCAAAAGAAGAATATTATCAATTTATAGAGAAAATAAAAAAAGCTCCAAAAATGGAATTTAAAGAATTTGAAGATACACCATTTTTTGAAGGTTGCATGCCTATAGAAGAAATAATTAGACGAGGTAATGAAACATTAAGATATGGGCCAATGAAACCAGTTGGGTTAACTAATCCTCATAAAAAAGAAGAACCATACGCTGTTGTTCAATTAAGACAAGATAATAAATCTGGTACTTTATATAATATTGTTGGTTTTCAAACAAAAATGAAACATGGCGCACAAAAAGAAATATTTAAAACTATCCCGGGGCTTGAAAATTCAGAATTTGCAAGACTTGGTGGCCTTCATAGAAATACATTTATAAAATCGCCTAAACTTTTAGACCCATTTTTAAGACTTAAAAACTCCCAAAATATTCTCTTTGCAGGACAAATTACAGGTGTTGAAGGATATGTTGAATCATCAGCCATTGGATTTATGGCTGGTATTGTTGCAGCATTTGATTTAAAAAACAAAAAATTAAATTTACCCCCTGAAAACACAGCACACGGTGCATTATTAAAGCATATCACGATGAATGCAAATCCAGATACGTTTCAGCCTATGAATATAAATTTTGGACTAATGCCAGACATATATTTAGATTTAAAAAATAAAAAACATATCAAAGGAAGAGAAAAGAAAAAAATTCAATCTAATATTGCGATTAACTCATTTAAAGAATGGATTAAAAAAATTAATTTTTAGTTTTCTCTCTCGTATTCTGGTATATTTGTATGATCATCAACTTTTTCACCTTTGTTAATATTAAAGTAAGTCAAGAGTGATACCGCTACGAAAATAGATGAAAAAGTACCTATAATTACACCCCAAATCATTGCAAGAGCAAAATCAGACAAAACTGCACCACCAAAAAAGAAAATAATGAACAATGCCAATAATGTTGTTACTGATGTAATTACAGTTCTAGAAAGTGTTTCATTAATTGATTTGTTGTAAATAAAATAGTGAGTTTTTGATTTATATCTTCTTAAATTTTCTCTAACACGATCAAAGATCACTACAGTATCATTTATGGAATAACCAGCTGTTGTTAAAATAGCAGCTATTGTAGCTAAATTAAATTCTAGCTTTAATATAGAAAAAAGACCAACTGTCGTTATCACATCATGAATTAAAGCTAAAATTGCTGCAATGGAGAATTGCCACTCAAATCTAAACCATATGTAAATCATTATTGATAGTAGAGCTAGTGAAACAGCATAGATTCCAGCGGTCTTCAATTCATCCCCAACAACCGGACCTACAAATTCAGATCTTCTAACAGTGTAATCTTTGTCAGTAAGAGTCTTTACTTTTTCAATCATAGCTATTTGTTCTTTTTGATCACCCTCTTGTTTTTGAATCCTTACTAAAAAATCAGTCTTTTTACCAAAGTTTTGTATCGAAACTTCACCTGCATTTAAGGTTGATATTTTTTCTCTTAACTCATTAATATTAGGTGAATTAGGTTTTTTACTTCTTAGTTCAAGCAGTATTCCTCCTTTAAAATCAATTCCGTAATTTAAGTTATTTACGATTAAACTGATAAAAGTTCCGGATAAAATTATTAAAGAAAAAAGGAAAGCAATGATTTTTATACGCAAAAAATCAAAATTTGTATTATTTGGTATAAGCCTTAATAATTTCATTTTTTAGTCCTGTAAGAAAACACTGTTAACATTTTTTTTCTTTGAATATAGAAAAACAATATATTTTGTTATGACAATCGCTGTAAACATTGAAGTTGCTATGCCAATCATTAAAGTTACTGAAAAGCCCTTAATTGGGCCACTTCCAAATGAAAACAAAGCCAAAGCAGCAAACAAAGTTGTTAAGTTGGCATCTATGATAGTTGAAATTGCTCTTTGAAATCCAGCCTCAATTGCATCAAGGACATTTCTACCTGAATTAAATTCCTCTTTTATTCTTTCAAAGATTAAAACATTTGCATCTACAGCCATCCCCATAGTTAAAACTATTCCAGCAATACCTGGTAATGTAAGGGTTGCTTGAATTAGGCTTAATAATGCAATTATAAATATAATATTACATATGAGTGCAATATTAGCAAAAACTCCGAACATACCATAAGTAATTAACATAAAAACCATTACTGCAATTAAACCAAAAATACTTGCAATTTTACCTGCAGAAATTGAATCACTACCAAGACCTGGACCAACTGAACGCTCTTCAAGAATAACCATTGGAGCAGGCAATGCACCTGATCTAAGAACTAAGGCTAAATCATTAGTTTCTTGTACTGAAAAAGCACCTGTAATTTGCCCAGTTGAAAATATTTGTGTTTGTATTACTGGAGCACTTACAACTTTTCCATCAAGCACTATGGCAAAGGCCCTACCAATGTTTTTGCCAGTAACTCTCCCAAACTTCTTTCCACCTAAAGGAGATAATTGAAAAGAAACCGATGGACTGTTGTTTCTATCAAATGTCGGACTTGCATCCTTAAGCATTTCACCGGATACCATAACTCTTTTATTAATCATGTAAAAACGATCAGGATTTTTATCTTCTTGTAATTTAATAAAACCAGGAGGAGCTTTTGAATCTTTATCTAAATCCTCAGGGAATATACTAGGATGAGCTAATTGAAATGTTAATTTTGCAGTTTTACCTAGTAATTTTTTAATACGACTTGGATCATCCAAACCAGGCAGCTGAACAATTATACGGTCAGCACCTTGCTGTTGTATGCTAGGCTCATTTGTACCAGTTTCATCTATTCTTCTTCTTACTATTTCAATGGCCTGAGCCATTGTAGTTTTGGTAATATTTTCTTTATTTTGTTCTGAAAATTTAATGAAAAAAGAGTCAAGTTTATTTTCTACAATTAGGTTTTTGTCTAATGAAAATATAATTGATCTAATTTTTTCATTTGAAGATTCTCCTCGTTTTTGAAATGAAATAATATCATTTTGTATACTTAACTTTTTATATTTAATTTTTGATTTTCTAAGTGAAGATCTGATATCTGATAAAAGAGAATCTAATTTTTCTGCAAAAACTACATCCATATCGGCTTTAAGTAACAAGTATGAACCACCTTGCAAATCAAGACCAAGATTTATTTTTTTCCCTGGTAAAAAGTTGAATGATTGAACTTGTTGAGATGTATTAAAAAAGTTTGGAATAGCATACACTATACCGATAATTACACTCACAATTATCAAAATTAATCTTATTTTCGACAAACTTTTCATCTTACAAAACCATAAAAATAATAGAAGTTATTTTAATTACTTTTTCTTTGAATTTGATTTTTTATCTTCAGGTTTCAGCTTTTGATCACCACGAACCTCAGATATCATTTGTCTTGCAAGCTCTACAGTTACACCTGAAGCAATTTCTACACTTACAGTTTCCGACCCATCAATAGCTTTTGTAACTACACCAAGTATACCTCCTGCAGTTAAAACTTTGTTCCCCCTTTTTAAACTCTCAACCATCAATTTGTGTTGTTTAACTCTTTTTTGTTGAGGCCTTATAAGTAAAAAATAAAAAATTATAAAAATTAAAATGAATGGTAAAAGACCCTGTAATGAAAAACCTCCAGCTCCTCCAGCTGCTGATTGAGCAAATGCACTTGAAATCATAAGTAACTCCATTGTAAACTTTATATAAAGATAACAACTTATATAAAAAAAAACTAAGAAAGACCATAGATAAAATTTAAAAATTATATATATTACAACTTTTACTTATTTAGGCTTTTATAATGGTTGATAATATCTCGAATTCTATTTTAGAAAGAATTGCTAACGCTTTAGAAAGATTGGCTCCACCAGACAAGAAAATTAATAATTTGGATCAAAGCGAAGGTTTTATTTTTGAGTCAAAATCTGGATTAATTAGACCTGTTGAAAATATAAATCGTATTCCTATTTCCCTTCTTCAAGGCATTGATAAACAGAAAGAAATACTTTTAGACAACACTTTAAATTTTTCCAAAAATTTGAGCGCAAATAATGCTTTGTTGTGGGGAGCAAGAGGAACAGGTAAATCTTCTCTTGTTAAAGCAGTTCATAAAGAAGTTATCGTTAAAACAAATTCTAAAACTTTAAAATTAGTTGAGATTCATAGAGAAGATATATCAGAACTTCCTGAACTTTTATTACTTTTATCACAACACAAAAATTATAGATTTATTTTATTATGTGACGATTTGTCTTTTGATACTGGAGAAAATAATTATAAAAGCCTAAAAGCTGCACTTGATGGAGGTATAGAAGGGAAGCCAATTAATGTAATTTTTTATGCAACATCAAATAGAAGACATTTAATGCCAAGAGACATGATGGAAAATGAGAGATCCACAGCTATAAATCCTTCAGAGTCTGTAGAAGAAAAGGTTTCTTTATCGGATAGATTTGGATTATGGATTGGATTTCATAATATGGATCAAGATACATTTCTAACCATAGTCGAAGCATATTGTAATGAATTTAAAATATCTTTTGAAAAAAACAAACTTAAATCAGAGGCACTTGAGTGGTCAATTACTAGAGGTGCGAGATCAGGAAGAGTAGCTTGGCAATTTATTCAAGATTTAGCCGGTAGACAAAATATTAAAATCTATTAATTTAAATAACTCAATGGGTTAACTGGATTTCTATTGTGTCTTAGTTGAAAGTGAAAATAATTTTCGTTATTAGGCGTATAAGCAATTATTTGTTGTTTTTTTATTTTGTCACCAACTTTAACATTATACTTACCTAAATTAGAATATGCAGTTACCCAGGACTGATTATGTTTTATAATTATTAAATTACCAAACTTTTTAATTTGTGATCCAACAAACGCTACTTCTCCATCATATGCTGAATAAATAGGTTTGTTTTTACCAAACATAATATCAATACCATCATAATGTTGACCTTTACCAAAATTACCAAAACTTTTTATAACTTTACCTTTTGCTGGCCAAAGAAAAACAGGAGCATTTTTAATTTTTTCATTATTAGCAATATGTTTATTTTTAGTTATTTGTTTTGAATTATAAACTTTTTCATTAATAATTAAGTCAACAACTGAAAAATCTTTAAGCAATGGAATTAAGATTTTGTTACCTACAACTAAATTAAAGGGAGTTTTAAGTTTATTTAATCTAATAATTTCTGATTTTTTAACGGCAAATCTTTTTGAAATTTTTTCAACAGTATCATGCTCTTTTACAACATAAATATTTTCATGTCTTAAAAATAAAATTTGATTAGGTTTTAATTCATAAGGTTTTGAAAGATTATTATCTTCAATAATATCTCTGGGAATTACTTTATATTTGTTTGAAATACTAAAAATCGTATCATTTTCTTTGACAATTATCATACCATTTAATGGAATATTTATTTTATTTGAACTAGAAGTTTTATTAAAAATTTTGGCTTCTTTTTCAGGAGCAAGGTCTTTTTTTAAGCCATCATAAAAATTTTTACTTTGACATCCAAAAACGAAGAAAACTAAAATAATGTAATAACTTTTGTTCAATCTAAACACCTTATTCTCTAAGATTTAAATTAAAATCAAACAAATTTCAATAATTATCACTTATTAATGGAACGAAATTGACCTGACCAAGATCTTCCCAAATATCGTTTTTTCTGTAATTTTTTACAGTTATTTTTTTTAATCTTTGCCCTTCTAAAACAGATCCTACTGGCACCACACAAGTGCCATTAAATCTAACCTGACTTAATAATCTATCATCAATTTTTTCAACTGCACATGTTATTATTAAATGATCAAATGGTGCTAATTTTGGCCATCCCAAAAATCCATCTCTACATTCACAAATTATATTTGTTAACTTAAGTTTTTTAAAACAACTAATTGCGTTTACTAATAAGGGACGAATTCTTTCAATTGAATAAACTCTTCTTGATAAAATAGATAAAATAGATGTTTGATAACCTGAACCAGTTCCTATTTCTAAAATCACTTCATTTCCTTTTAGCGACAAAGCTTCAGTCATCAAGGCAACTATATACGGTTGACTTATTGTTTGTTCAAAACCAATAGGTAGAGGATTATTTTCATATGCATAATCCTTAAAGTTAGAAGGTAGAAAAATTTCTCTAGGAATTTTTTCAATTGCAGATAAAACGTTTTTAGAAGAAATACCCATAGATCTTAATTTCATAATTAAATTAGCTTTTTGAATTGTACTTTCAAATATCATGGTTCATTTTATTTAAAAATTCATTATTACTTAAATTTAAAGTCAATGGTGTTATAGAGATTTTATTTTTCTTTAAACATTCTAAATCAGTATTGATTAAAGATCTCTGATCATTAATCATTCTACCTATTGTGAAGTAACTAAAATTATCATCAAATAAAATTTGATCAGCAATTTTTTGGGATGCTAGAGTTGTGAATGAACTTCTAACATTTTCTAAATTAGGTGAATTTATGTATGGAAAATTTACATTATAAAACCTAGTGGTTTCTGATTTGATTTTTAGTAGATAGTTTATGATTTCAAAACCTTTTGCTTGTGAGCACTCATAAGAATTAATTTTATCATCACCACCATATTGACTTAGCGCAATTGAATCTATTCTCCTAACTGCACCCTCCCATGCAGCCCCCACAGTACCTGAATAAGAAACTTCATCTCCAATATTACTACCAGCATTTATACCACTAAGAATTAAATCAGGCTTGTTTTTTTTAAATAAATAATTGAGAGCAAATATCATACAATCAGTTGGTGTGCCATCAACAATCCAAAAATTTTTTGATATTTCTGTAAAGTTAATATTTTCTTTTATTGAAATAGATTTTGATTTAGCTGATTGATTTTTTTTTGGAGATACTGTGAATACATTATCTGCTAGCCGCTCAGCAATATTTAATAGAACTCTTAAGCCAATAGATTCATATCCATCATCATTGGAAACAAGAATATTATTCAATTTTTTGTTCATGTGATTAATTTAATGCTTCAATTTTTTTAATTCCCTTCATGTAGGGCACAAGAACATCAGGGATAACTACAGATCCGTCACTCTGTTGATAATTTTCTAATATAGCTATTATTGTTCTTCCAATGGCTAAACCAGAACCATTTAGTGTATGTAAGAAGTCAATTTTATTTGTTTCTTTATCCTTAAATTTGGCATTCATTCTCCTTGCTTGAAAATCTCCACAATTAGAGCAAGATGAAATTTCTCTATACATACCTTTTCCTAAATTTTGTCCAGGAAGCCAAACCTCAAGATCAAACGTTTTCTTAGCTGAAAAACCAACATCTCCTGAGCATAACTTCATAATTCTATATGGTAATTCTAATTTTTTTAGAATAGTTTCTGCACAAGAAACTAATTTGTTCAATTCTTCATCTGAATTAATTGGATTTGTTATAAAAACCATTTCCACTTTAGAAAATTGGTGTTGACGTATCATACCCCTCGTATCAGTGCCAGCTGCGCCAGCTTCCGATCTGAAACAAGGAGTATTGGCAACAAATCTTAATGGTAAACTATTTTTATCAAGAATTTCATCCCTTACAATATTTGTTAATGGCACTTCAGCTGTAGGAATTAACCATCTTTGGTCTGTTGTACAAAATAAATCGTCTGTAAATTTAGGAAGCTGACCAGTACCAAAAAGTGCCTCGTCTCTTACGATATAAGGTGGAGAAATTTCTTCAAAACCAAAATTGTTTACATGAGTGTCTATCATAAATGCAGATAGCGCTCTTTCTAATAGAGCTACTTTCCCTCTTAATAAAACGAATCTTGATCCTGATATCTTTACACCAGTCTTAAAATCAAGTAAATTTAGTTTTTCTCCAATCTCTACATGGTCTAGAGGCTCAAAAGAAAATTTAGGTTTAGTTCCCCACTCTTTAATTAATTTATTATCATTATCATTATCCCCATCAGGAACATCATCATCTAAACTGTTTGGTAATAATTTTAAAATATCATTTAGTTTACTAGAATATTTTTTAATTTCTTGATCTATTGTTGTTAATTCAGACTTGAAATTAGAAATATTTTTTTTTAATTCTGATACATCTTTGCCTTCAGATATTAGCTTTCCAATTTCTTTTGAACTATTATTTCTTTGCTCTTGTATAACTTGTATTTCAGATTGTTTTTTTCTAATGATTTTATCAATTTCGAGCATTGAAGATATATCAACATCCAAACCTCTACGATACATTTGTTTTGCAAATTTTTCAGGATTGTTTCTTATAAATTTTATATCGTGCATCAAAAACTCTTTTACTTACTTTTACTGAGAAATTTAGAAAAAATTATAGATACTTCGTATAAAACGATAATTGGTAATGCGAGTAAAATTTGTGAGATAACATCTGGCGGTGTAAGTATAGCTGCAATAACAAAAGCAGTTAAGATTGCATACTTTCTTTTGCTCGCTAAATCATCTGGTGTGATAATACCCGTTTTGACTAGCAATAATAAAATGACTGGTAATTCAAAACATAATCCAAAAGCAAAAATCAGTTTCATGATTAATGAAAGGTATTCTGAAATTCTTGGTTCTAATTCTATAGGGAGTGAACCATCCACACTATTTACTTGAAAAGAAAGAAAGAAGTCCCACGCAAGAGGTATAACAATATAGTAAACCATAGCTGCACCAGCTATAAATAAGATAGGAGTGGCCAACAGAAAAGGAAGAAAAGCTTGTTTTTCATTTTGATATAAACCTGGCGCAACAAACCTCCATATTTGAATTAAAAATATAGGTAAAGAAACGCATAAAGATATAAAAAAAGCAACTTTAACCTGTGTAAAAAAACCTTCATGCAAGGCAGTAAATATCATTCTTCCACCATTTTCAAGTATTTGAGAAGCAAGTGGGGCTTGCAAAAACATATAAACGATATCTGCAAGATTTTGATTGTCATCTGTAAATTTAATGAAGCAGAGGAAAAATAAAATTAAAAATGCACAAAATGATACTAATAGTCTATTCCTTAGTTCAATAAGGTGGTCTAATAATGTCATATTTTGTTCAAGATTTTTGGCTTTGCTCATATTATTATTTTAAATTATAAATTTTTTATTTTTGAATTTAATTTTTTATCTGTTTTTGTACTATTCGCATTTTTTATATCATCAACATCATTTTTTATTGATTTTATATTAACATCATCTTCTAATTCTTTAATTTCACCTACATTGTCATCGATTAGGGATTTCTTATCAATTTTATTAACTTCTTTTCTTAAATCAGAAATCTCAGCTTCATTTGCTAAATCATCAATTCCCGAATGAAATTGTGAAGCCATAGATTTAATTTTTCTTATAAAAGATGTAATCGACCTTAGAACTTTTGGTAAATCTTTTGGACCAACTACTATAAGCAATACAAAAGAAATTAATAGAAACTCTGGAAAACCAATATCAAGCATTAAACATTACTTTACTTAAGATTTCTTTTTAACAGTTTGTTTCTTCTTTTTTGCTGTTTTTTTAACAGTCTTTTTTTTAGGTTTGGTTTTTGTTTCAGCAATAACTTCTATTTCTTCATCATTTTCTTTATTAGACTTAACCTGATCTTTGAAATTTTTTAATCCTTTACCAAAATCACCCATTATACTAGATAATTTACCTTTTCCACCAAATAAAATTAAAACAACAATTAATACAATAATCCAATGCCAAATACTAAATGCACCCATGATACAAATCTCCTATTTAAAATAATTTTAAATTAAAAACACATTATATGTAATTTATATTTTTTTATATACAAAAATTATTTATTGCTCAAAGATAAAAATTTGTGTTGGATCAGTTTCAACAATTACCTTTTCACCAACTTTAAAAAAATTAAGTCCAGGAATTCTCGCATGAATGTGAAAATTTAATTCATTAACTTTCAATGATAAATGAACCAAACTTGAACCAGCAAGTAATCTTGTTTCCATAACATATCCAAAATATGAAGATTTTATAAAATCTGTTTTATCTTTTGAATTTAAATTAAGTTTAGTTGCTGAAAACAATTTAATTGCTTCGTCCCTTATGACAATTTTTACCTTCTTATTATTAAATCTTTGAGAACAATTAAAAGCACCTAGTACAGTGCTTACAGAACCTTCCTTAACGAATCCTTCAAGTATATTTATTTCTCCAAAAAACTCAGCTATGAAAGCTGATTTTGGTCTTAAATATAGATCTATAGGACTTCCAAATTGTTCAATACATCCATTATTTAAGACACCAATTTTATCAGACATAAACATTGCTTCTTCTGGATCATGAGTCACTAATAATGCTGAAATTTTGTGTTCCCTTAAAATATGTAACATTTGGTCTCTAATTTTTTCCTTTAATCTAGAATCTAAATTTGAATAAGGTTCATCTAAAAAAATAATTTTTGGATCAGAAGCCATAGCTCTAACTAATGCAACTTGTTGTTGTTGACCACCTGATAATTCATGAGGATAGTTATCAGCCACATTAGAAATATCAATTTGATCCATTAAGTTTTGAATTTTTTGTGAACTTTTTTCTATATGATTCTTTTTTATTCCAAAGAAAATATTTTCTACAACAGTTAAGTGCGGAAATAATGCACAATCTTGAAAAACATATCCAATTTGTCTTTTATCTGAATTTAAATGAAAATTGAAAGATGAAACAATTTCATCATTTAATTTTATTTCACCCTTTTGAAGTTTTTCTATTCCACTTGCTAATTTAAGTAATGTTGTTTTTCCACATCCAGAAGGACCTAACAACGAAACCACTTCTCCTGCTTCAAGTTTCATAGAAAAGTCATTCAAAATTATTTTTTTTTCATATTTATGTGAAATATTTAAAAATTCTAACAATATTTAAATCCCAATAATTAAATTACATTTACTCAACAGATTGATCATTAAAAATAACTTTATTTTTATCAAGTAAACCTGAGTTTTTAAGATCTTCAATTCCTGGGAGATCTTTGATATTTTTAAGATTAAAATAATCTAAAAACAAATTTGTGGTTTTCCATGTAAGTGGATTTCCTGGAGTTGATTTCCTATGACCGGGTCGAATCCATTCTAATTCTAATAATACATCAAGGGTTCCTCTACTAAGAGAAACTCCACGAATATTTTCTATCTCTGAGCGTGTAATAGGTTGATGGTAAGCAATAATTGCTAGAGTTTCAGTTGCTGCACGTGACAATGGTTTTGGAACAATTTTTTCAATATTTAAAAACTCTGAAACATCTAAAGATGTTCTAAATGCATATGTATCATTAACAATATACAAATTTACTCCACTTGAGGAATATTTTTTTTCCAAGTTTTCTAAAATTTCATTTAGTATATTTTTATCTATAATTCTTTTTAATAATTCATGATAAGGTACTGGATCAGAAGAAGAAAAAATTAGAGCTTCCACTATTTTTTGCTTTAAGACAAAATCATAATTTTCATTGTTTTTTTCTTTTAATTTTTTCATAAGTTTACCTAAAATTAAGAATTTAAATTATAAAAATTTAATTCATTTTTGGATGTAATAAGATATTACCATTAAATTTATCTTGCCTTAATTGCAAACTACCCTCTTTAACAAGCTCTAGAGAGGCAACAAAATGAGAGGCTAGAGCTGATTTTCTTTCTAACTTATTTCTAAGATTATTTGGAATAAAATCTAAAAGATCTCTCCAATCTTTTGAATGTTTAAAAAAATTTTTAAGAGTTATTAATGCATCTTCAACTGAGTATAATTTAGTATCTGCAATAGTTATAGACTTATTATTGTTGAACGTAATAATCTCACCATAAGTTTTAATCAAATCATATAGACTTGAGTTGTATTGGTTTTTTTGATTTATGCCAAAAATTTCTGGGTTACCTCTCTTAAAAAAATGCGTCCCTAATTTATGCCTTTTAAATAAAACCTTTGATACTTTTTGCATTCCTTCTAACCTTTTCATTTGGAATTCTAGTAATTCTGACATTTGTTCTGAAGTCATCGACTCTTCTTCATCATCATCAGGTAATAAAAGTCTTGATTTCAGAAAAGCTAACCATGCTCCCATAACTAAATATTCTGCTGCAATATCAATGTCCTTTTTTATAATTTGATCTAAAAATTCTAAATATTGCTCAGCTAATGTTAGTATTGATAATTTAGTTAAATCGATCTTTTGATCCTTAGCCAAGCTTAACAGAAGATCAATCGGTCCTTCAAATCCATCCAATGAAAGACTAAGAACATCAATTTTTTTATAATTTAATTCTGACATTTAATTTCTTTTATTAACTTGAAGAATACACACAATTTTTTCTTTTTTGAATTTTTCACATAATGTTAAACCATTATCTTTATTCATAGAAGTTGTCCATACTCTATGAAATAATAAATTATCATTGTTAGTATAAGAAAAAATTTCTAACTTAGTTTCTAATAATAAATTAACATATTTGTTTTCAATATTTTTCTTTGCCAATTTAGCTTTGTTTAAATTTCTAAATGACCCAAATTGGACTCTGTACAAGAGCATATTTTTATTAGATTTTTTTATATTTTTTTTTAATACTTTGGAATTTAGTATTTTTTCTTCAGAGATTTTTGAATCTTTTGATAAATTTTGATCAATGCTCTTCTGTGTTTTTTTTTCAATTGGAACAACTTCTAATGGTAAGAGTTCTGGCTTTGTTGGCTTGGGTCTAATTTTTTCATTTTTAATTAATGCATCTTTATTATTTAATATTTCAATATCTAAATTTGAAATTTTTTTACCACCTGTATCTTTCGGTTTAATTATAACGTTTTCATTATCTGGTCCTAAAACTATTAATTTAACATTATCAGTATCTTGAAAAAATATTTTTAAAGCAAATAGTCCAATTGAAAAAAAAATCCCAACAATTAAAAAACTTATAGAAAATATCTTTAAGTAATTGTTCATCAGTCTACATCTCAAAAATTGGTTCAATTTTAAGAATACTTAACCCTTTTCTTATTGTTAAAGCAACAGCTTTCACTAATGACAATCTTGCATTTGTTAATTCCAAATCATCTTCAACTATGAATTTAATATCATTATCTTTTCCTTTATTCCATAGACTATGGAAAATGCTTGATAATTCAATTAAGTAGTAACAAATCCTGTGAGGTTCATGATTTTTAGCAGCAAGTTCTAAAGTTCTAGGCCACAAAGCTATGAATTTAATAAGTTCAATCTCGTAGCTATCTTTTAAGCGTTTTGGATTTTTTAAAGTTAATTCTTCCTCTTTTATTTTTGAAGATCTAAAAATAGAGTTACAACGTGCGTGCGCATACTGAACGTAAAATACTGGGTTTTCTTTTGATTTTTCCATTACTTTTTTAAAATCAAAATCCAAAGATTGGTCGTTTCTTCTAGTCAACATAATAAACCTTACAACATCTTTACCTACAGCATTTATAATGTCAGATAAAGTTACAAAGTTACCTGCTCTCTTACTCATTTTAATTGGTTTTCCATCTTCTAAAAGGTTTACCAATGAACAAACTTTAGTATCAACTGCTACAGAGCCATTGGATAAAGCACTAACAGCAGCATTTATTCTAGAAATATAACCTATATGATCTGCACCTAGAACATTAATTAAATTACCTTTGGTTCTATTAATTTTATCTAAATGGTAAGCCATATCTGTTGCAAAATAAGTCCATGTACCGTCTGATTTTTTAAGAGCTCTATCTGAATCATCACCATACACAGATGATTTAAATAGTAATTGTTCTCTTTTTTTCCAATTTTTAGGATCAGTAGTTTTAGGTGGATCTAGAACGCCATAAAAAATAAGATTTTTACTTTTAAGATTTTTTAAAATTTCAGCTAATAAATGTCCTGAAATAATGTCTTTTTCGCTAGTAAAAACATCCATTTCAATTCCTAAATTTAGAAGATCATTTTTAATCATTCTCATTATAACTTTTAAAGAAACAGATCTAACTTTTTCAAAAACTTTTTCTTTTTCAACTAGCTGTAATTCATTTCCATACTTTTCATAGAGAATTTTACCTACTTCTTTTAAATATTCACCTGGATATAGACCCTCTGGGATATCAATTGACTTATTTGTTACTTGTTCGTTATATCTTAACAAAGAAGACTCTACTAATTTTTCAATTTGATTTCCTGCATCATTAATGTAGTACTCCCTAGTAACTGAGTACCCAACCTCAGTCAAAAGAGATGCAAGTGCATCTCCAAAAACAGCACCTCTTGCGTGACCAGCATGAAGAGGTCCAGTAGGATTTGCAGAGATATATTCTATATTAATATTTCTTCCTTTTCCGATTTCTAATTTATCCCAATTTTCTTTGTTTTGTAGTAAATTACTTATAAAATCTGACCATACATGTTGTTTAAAAGAAATATTAATAAAACCTGGTCCAGCAACATTTACATTTTCTACATCTGGAAAATTTAAAATGTAAGCCATAAAATCATTTGCTATTATTTTTGGACTCAATTTTAAATCTTTACTTAAAATCATTGCTAAATTTGTAGACATATCTCCATTAATTGAATTTTTAGGAGGTTCTAAAGTTAGCTTTTTAAGTATGTCTTCAATTTTGAAAGTATATTTAAAATCTGATTTAAACTTCTCAACTGCTTTAATCAAATGGCTAAAATAAAATTTGTAAATATTCATAAATTCAAAATCTCTCTATTTGTAAAATTTATCATATTCTCTTTTTAAATAATTGTCAGTCATACCAGCTATATAATCAGCTATAACTCTTAATTTTTCTTTTTGTGAGAGTTCTGATAAAATTTGTCCTTTAAAATATTTCCATTGTTCTGGAAGTGTATGAATATCCTTTATAAATAATAAAAATAATTTTTCTATCATAAGTGCATTTTGATCCAATTTTTTTACAATTGACTCATTGTGATACATTTTTTTAAATAAAAATTTTCTTATTTCTTCCATTGAAGATGAAGCATCTTTGGAAAGTTTAACAGTTTTTTTTCCATAAACTTTTATCTCATTTACATTGTTAAAATTATTTTTTTTTAAAATTTTTAGTGAATTCGATACAACATCGTTTATAAAATAACTTATTAAATGCCTAATTAGTTGATGAATTAATATATCATCCTTTATATTAATAAAATTACTTTCTATATTTTTTAAAATATAATTAATAATTTCTATTTTACGAAGATCATTTAAAGAAAATAATTTTTCACGAAGACCATCATCAAAGTCATGCGTTAAATAAGCTATATCATCAGAAATATTTGCCACTTGACCTTCTAATGAACTATGTGTTTTTAAATCAATATCTAAGAGAAGACATATATCCTTGATTGTTTGTGGTATTTTATTCAAATCTAAAAATGGTCCATTATGTTTGACTAATCCCTCTAAAGTTTCATAAGTAAGATTTAAACCATCAAAATTTGGATATTTTTTTTCTAAAATTGTTACAACTCTTAATGATTGTTCATTATGATTAAAACCACCTACATTAACCATTAATTTTTGAAGAATATCTTCCCCCTTATGACCTAGAGGTGGATGTCCAAGATCATGTGCGAGAGCTATGGTTTCAGTTAAATCTTCGTTAATATTCAGAGCCTTAGCGATAGATCTTGCAATCTGAGATACTTCAAGAGTATGAGTTAGTCGAGTTCTGTAATGATCTCCTTTATGGAAAATAAAAACCTGAGTTTTGTCTTTTAACCTTCTGAAAGCTTCAGAATGAATAATTCTGTCCCTATCTCTTTGATACTCAGACCTACCAAAAATAAGTGTGTCGTCATTGTGGACTCTACCCCTACTTTCTGAACTAAGACATGCATATCTAGCTAAATATCGGTTGTCATTATTAGTAAACATAAAATTTTCCAATAAATTATTCATTTATGAATAAAAATATGTTAATTTGCAATTAAACATTCTTAATAAATTTTAAAACTTCAAAATTAAACGAGATTTTTTTAAATGAATGAAAAAAAGAATTTTAATCAAGAATTTAATCTATCAAAGGAAGCTTTAGAAAGAGTTAAAACTCTACTTAAAGACGAAGAAGCTTCATATTTTAGAATATCAGTTCTAGGAGGTGGATGTTCTGGGTTTCAGTATGATTTTTCATTTGATAAAAAACCTAATGACGATGATATGATCTTCAAAGAAGGTGGAATTGATTATTTAATTGATAAAGTGTCTATTGATTTTCTTCGTGGAAGCACTTTAGAATACGTTTCAGAACTAGCAGGATCATATTTTAAAATTGAAAATCCTAATGCTACAGCAAATTGTGGCTGTGGAACAAGCTTCTCAATCTAATATTAATTTAACCCAATGCCTATAAAAATAGCTAGTTTTAATGTAAATTCTATAAAAATGAGACTGCCAAATGTATTAAATTGGCTAGATAAAAATAATACTGATGTAATTTTAATGCAGGAAACTAAGACAATTGATGATAACTTTCCGTCATTAGATTTTAAACAAAAACAATATAATGTGATATTCAATGGACAAAAATCATATAACGGCGTTGCTATTGCGTCTAAATTTGAAATAAACGAAATTACTAGGACATTACCTTTATATGATGAAGAGAAAAATGAAGATAATCAAGCAAGGTTTTTACATGTTAAAATTAATGAGATAAATATTTTTTGTTTATACTTACCTAATGGAAATCCTGCACCAGGTCCAAAATATGACTACAAAATTAATTGGATGAGGCGTCTAATAAAATATACAAAAGAGATTTATGACAGCAATGAACCTCTGATTTTAGGTGGCGACTTTAATGTTATCCAAGAAAGTATAGATTGTTATGATATATCAGAATGGCAAAATGATGCATTATACCTAGAAAAAACAAGAAGACACTTAAGAGAGTTAATAAATATTGGTCTAGTTGATGCTTATAGAATAAAATATAAAAGTGCTAAAGAGTATAGTTTTTGGGATTATCAGAGTGGGGCTTGGCAAAAAGATAATGGAATAAGAATAGATCTTTTTTTAATTTCACCAGAGATAGTTGATAATCTAGTTGATGTAGGTATAGATAAAACACCAAGAGGTGAAGAAAAACCCAGCGACCACACACCAATTTGGATTCATTTAGAATAATAAACTTTATGATTTATGTATATTTTTAGGTATAAACCCTGAATTTTCTCCTCCTCTAGGATTAGGAACCCAGAGTTCCCTATTAGGATGCATCCCAGCTCCATAAGTCGCTGAAACAGCAGAATTTCTCATTCTATTAAGCAATCTCGTATCTGCATCTCCTACAGCTGGATGCGTGCCACCATTAGAATTTAAAATTTGTTCCCAATTACTTTTCCTTAACTTGAAAGTATTAGTATCATTTAATTGAGAACAATTGATCTCATTTTTATTCAAATCAACTATAATTTCATCTCCATCCTCAATTAAGGCAATAGGTCCACCTATGGCTGCCTCAGGACCGACATGACCAATAACAAGACCAACAGAACCACCAGAAAAACGTCCATCAGTCATTAATCCTACAATTATATTTCTTTCTCTGCATAAAGTAGTAATTCTTGAAGTAGAATCTAGCATTTCTGGCATTCCTGGTCCACCAACAGGTCCTTCATACCTAACTACAACCATATCATTGTTATTAAAGCTTTCTGGTTCATTTTCTAATGTCCAAAGAAGTTTTTGTTCTCCATCAAATATTTTGGCATTTCCTATAAAAACGTTATTTTCCAAACCACCTTCAACACCAGCCAGTTTAAGGATGGAACTGAATTCAGGGGACAAATTTCCCCCTAAAAGTCTTAATCCACCAGTTTCTTTATAAGGGTTTTTAACAGGGTAAATAACTCTTCCGTCAGGTTCTTTAGGAGCCAACCGTTCAACTTGTTCAACTAAGGTTTCTCCAGTACATGTTAATGTATTGCCATTCAATAAGCCTGAATCTAATAAATCTTTTATAAAAACCTGAACGCCACCTTCATTATCAATATCAACCATTGAATATTTACCAAATGGTCTTGCGTCTACTAAAACAGGAACGACCTTCTCTGATAAATAATTAAATTCATCTGGAGACATAATATCTTCACTAAAACTTTTATATCCAGCGGCTCTAGCTAATTCAGGTGCATGTAGCATTACGTTAGTTGACCCTCCAATAGACATTGCCACTATAACTGCATTTCTTATCGAATCTTTAGTAACGATATCCCTTGGCTTAATATCTTTTTTAACCATGTTATCTAAATGAGTAATGAGTTCGTCAGGAAAAACATCTAATCTTCTTTGATCATCTGAAGGTGGTGAAACCATATGTAAAGGTTGCATGCCTACAACACCAATAAAAGTCTGCATAGTATTATAAGTAAACATCCCACCACAACTTCCATAACCAGGGCAAGCTTCGCATGCAATTCTTCTTTTTAATTCTTCATCTTCACTACCTGCAATTTGATAACTTGAAATAATGTCCAGTGGTTCATTAGTAACTGAATCAATTCCAGGTCTTATTGGACCGTCAGACATTATAATAGCAGGTCTATTATGCTCTAAAATTGCAGACAATGTTCCAACAGGCGGTTTGTCACAGGCAACAACTGCAATTGTACCTTCTAAACCTGAAGCGCTTAAATGTTCACATAATGTATCATTAGTTACTTCTCTTCCAATCAAAGAATAACGCATTTCCTTAGTACCGTTTCTTATACCATCAGATGTCGCTACTGTATATTCAGGTTGTACTAATCTCATTCTAATATCATTTGGGTTTTGACCTATCCTTAGTCTTAATTTTTCATGTATTGTTTTAACTTTTTGTTCAACACCAAGATAACATTGAGAGTCCCCTTTATTACCAACCACTCCAATTGAAGGTTCATGTATTAAATCAAGATCAGTATTTAGAATTCTTGCAATTCCAAAAGTTTGAGAATTTCTTCCAGGGTTTTTATCAATTAAAACTGTTTTTGAATTCTTCATATTGTTCTCCAATTTTCGTTTAAAATTATAAATTTAATAAGGCCCTATTTATTTCTGATTTTCTTTGATCAAATACTGTTTTTTTAGTTTTTACATCCTCTATAACTTTTGATGGTGCTTTTTCTATAAATGATGGGTTATTTAATCTATTGTCTATGATTTCTATTTCATTGGTTATATTTTCAAGCTCTTTACTCAATCTGTTTTTTTCTGCATCTATATCAATCAGACCATCTGTTGGGATCATTAAAATTATATCGTCAACAGTTGTAACTATAGATTTTTCATTTTCTTCATGTTGTCCAGATAAAAATTTTATCTGATTTAATTTTGCTAAATTAAGGATTAAATTATTATTCTCTTCAATAATGATCTTTTTTTCTTGTTTTACATTTTTAAGCAAAATTGTAGGTCTAGATTTATTTGGAATATTTTTTTCAACTCTAATTGATCTTATTGCAGAAACAATATCAATTGTCAGACCTATTCCATTTTTTAATGAATTTTCAGTTTGAATTAATATCGGCCATGATGATGATATTGCTAACTTATTAGATTTAAACAAGTTTTCAAAAATTTCTTCTGTCACATATGGCATTATTGGGTGTAACATTAATAAAACATTTTTCATAATTTTGATAGAAACACTTTTAGTTTCTTTTTGTGATTCAATATCATCAGCATTATTCAAAATAGGCTTAATGAACTCTATATACCAGTCACAATAATCTCTCCAAACAAATTGATACAAGGCATCTGCAGCATCATTAAATTTGTATTCAACTATAGATTTTTTAACTTTTGCATTAAGTTGATTATAATTTTCAATTATCCATTTATTGATTTGTAGATTTATAAAATTGAGATCAGTATCTAGTTCTGAAATGCATTCATTAAACTCAAGAAACTTACATCCATTCCAAATTTTTGTACTAAAATTTCTATATCCTGCAATTCTCTCTTCTGATAATTTTATATCCCTTCCTTGAGCGGCCATTGCTGTAAGAGTGAATCTTAATGAGTCAGCACCATATTTGACAGATAAATCTAGAGGATCTAAAACATTTCCCTTTGATTTTGACATTTTTTGACCCTTATCATCTCTTACTAGGGCGTGAATATAAACTTCTTTAAATGGAACCTCGTCATCCATAAAATGCATGCCCATCATCATCATACGAGCCACCCAAAAGAAAATTATGTCAAACCCAGTTACTAAAACATTGGTTGGATAATATTTCTTTAGATCTTTTGTGTTATCAGGCCACCCCAAGGTTGAAAATGGCCAAAGTGCAGATGAAAACCATGTGTCCAATACATCTTCATCTTGTATTAGTTTAACTTTTTTTCCATAATGCAACTCTGCAGCTTTTTCAGCATCTGACTGGTTATGTTCTACAAAAATCATATCATCAGGCCCAAACCAGGCAGGTATTCTATGACCCCACCATAATTGTCTAGAAACACACCATGGTTGAATATTGTACATCCATTCAAAGTAAGTTTTATCCCAGTTTTTAGGAACAAACCTAGTTTTTTTATCTTTAACAGCTTTGATAGCTGGTTGAGCTAATTTATATGCATCAACATACCATTGGTCCATAAGCCATGGTTCCACAACTACGTTAGATCTATCTCCATGAGGAACCGTATGTACTATTTTTTCTTCTTTAATATATAAATTTTGAACTTTTAAAATTTCTAAAACTTTTTTTCTAGCTTCAAATCTGTCTAATCCTTTAAAATCTTTACCACCGTTCTCATTAATGGAAGCATTAGCATCAAAAATATTAATCATATCTAAACCATGTCTTTTTCCAACTTCAAAATCATTAAAATCATGAGCTGGCGTTATTTTGACAGCACCAGAACCTTTTTCTGGATCTGAATAAATATCAAAAATAATTGGAATACGTCGATTTAAAATTGGTAATATTACATTCTTACCTTTTAAGTGCGTGTATCTTTCATCATCAGGATTTACAGCTACAGCTGTGTCTCCTAACATAGTTTCTGGTCTAGTTGTTGCTATTGTTAAGAATTCATTGCTATTTTCAATAGGATATTTAAAATACCAAAATTTACCTTCAACTTCTTTTTGTTCTACCTCTAAATCAGAAATAGCAGTCAATAGTTTTGGGTCCCAGTTAACTAATCGCTTGTCTCTATAAATCAATCCTTTTTTATATAAGCTAACAAATACAGAGTTTACAGCTTTTGATAATCCCTCATCCATTGTAAATCGTTCTTTTTCCCAATCAGGTGACGCTCCTAAAGCTCTTAACTGATTTGTAATTTCACCCCCTGATTTTTCTTTCCATTCCCACACTTTTTCAATAAATTTTTTTCTACCTAAACCATGTCTTGTTAAATTAGATTTTGCTAATTCTCTTTCAACAACCATCTGAGTAGCTATTCCAGCATGATCAGTTCCTGGTTGCCAGAGAACATCTAGTCCTTGCATTCTGTGAAATCTTATTAATATATCTTGAATAGTGAATGTTAAAGCGTGACCAATATGTAGAGAACCAGTAACGTTTGGAGGTGGCATCATAATAACATATGGTTTTTTTGACGATTGATTATTTGACGCAAAAGCACCACTTTCCAACCATCTCTTATACCATTTTTTTTCTATGAATTTAGAATCAAACCTTTTATCCATCATATCAGAATTCCAAAAAATTAAACTTAATAAAACATTCTAAGATCTAATATGTTAAAATCTAGTTTATTCTCTTTCAAATCATATTTAACATTCAAATCATTTTTAATATCTTTAATAGACAGGCTTCCTAGGACAGACTTTATTTGATAAACACTAAAAATCTCATCAGCTTGACTTTGTATCAAGTTAGTAGATGCATTTAAAAAATCAACTTCGGCATCTAACACATCTAAAATTGTTCTAATGCCAAATTCTGACTCTTTTTTAATACCTTCTAATGCTAGTAATGAGGATTTTTTTTCGCTCTCTGATGCTTTGGTTTTTGCAATAGCACTTTTGTAATTTTGATATGAAGATATAGCATTTAACTCTACCTGTCTCTGTTTTTCAGATAATTCAATTGAACTAGCTATTGATAAATTATCAAGTTTTTTTAGTGAAGCTTTTGAGGATGATGTATAAAATAATGGTGTTTTAAAAGTAAGATTTACACCATAACTTTGGTAATCAGTTGACGAGGTATTTAATGACGATTCACTATCTTTGCCAAAAAATTCTAAATTAAGTGTTGGTCTATTATCAGTTTCTTTTAATGCAACATTTTTTTTAGCAATATTCTTTTTTAATTTAGCTACAATAATGTCAATATTATTCTCTAAGGCTATTTTAACAGTTTTATTTTTACTATTAGGTGGAATAAAGCTTGAAATAGGTAAAGATAACTTATTGGGAATAGCTTTGAATTTTGTAATACTTTTGAATTTGGAAATTGATTTTTCAAGATTTCCTTCAGATAAAATTAAATCATATTGGGCTTTTGCTAATTTAGATTGAGCTTCAGCCAATGTAGTTGGTGTTACTGTGCCAGCTTGTAACTTTAATTCAGTAGCATCAACATTTTCTTTAAACCTATCTAAACTTTTTTTTCTTAAACTAACTACGGATTGATTTGAATAAACGTCTAAATAAGCTCTGATAGAATTCAAAATTATTTTTTGCTCAATAATATTTAAATTAAATTGCTCTAACTTAATATTTTCTTTTGCTATAGAAATTTTTTCATAGGCTTCTCCTCCATCAAAGATATTTTTACTTAATGAGATGGTAGAGGTTGTAGTTTCATCATTAACAAATGTTGCTTGGGAATTACTATCTCTATTATCTGATTTGAAGGTTGTGGTAAGAGAATTTTTCCAGTCTTTTGATGAACCAGATTCTTCTAAAGAATTTTTGGCAGCAGCTAATTTATAATTTTGGGCTTTTATTTCGAAACTATTCTTAAGTGCTTCATGAATAGAGCGTTCAAATAAAAAATCAGAACTAAGAACTTTTGAAACATTTAAAAATACAAGACAGAAAAGTATTAAATAAAAAAATTTAATTTTTTTAAAAAAGGAAATCATAGAAACCTCAAAATTTTAAACAATTATTAATTATCATTTAATAGCGAATTGAAAATAAAATTCTAGTTAATAATTAAGTATTAACACGAATTTTTGAAACAAAATATTATTCTATATTATTTTTTTTAATTGCTTGTATGCTGTTGAGGAGTTATAGAAGTAAAAACCTAACTTAAGGCCCGATGGCAGAGTGGTGATGCAGCGGCCTGCAAAGCCGTTAACAGCGGTTCGATTCCGCTTCGGGCCTCCATTTACTAGATGCAATAATTATGTTTAAGCAAAAAGATAGCCCAATAAACAATGACTTAGTGTTAATTGGTGGAGGGCATTCTCATATAATGCTAATGATGGAACTTTCAAAAAAACCAATTCAAGGTAACAGAATAACATTAATTAGTAATGAGATTGATATTCCTTATTCTGGGATGATACCAGGCTTTATTGAGGGAATTTACACTTGGAGAGAAACTCACATTGATCTATATAAACTTTCTTTTAAATTAGATATTAGGTTTATACATTCAGAAGTTTTAGAAATCTCAGCAATTAATAAAGAAATTATTTTAAAAAACAGGCCAAAAATAAAATTTGACGTACTATCTATAAACACCGGCATACAAAGCAGTAATAAAACCATCAAAGGGGCACATAAATATAGTATTCCAGTAAAACCAATATCAAAACTGTCCCATAATTTTTTAACTGAAATAAAAAAAAATAATAATATTGCTTTTATTGGAGGAGGCCCTGCTACAGTAGAACTGGCTTTAGGCTTACAAAAACGTTTCAAAAATACCAATTCTAATTTGAAAATAAGTATAATAACTGGAAAGAATGGGCTTTTGAGTTCTTTTCCAAATAAAACACAAAAAATTGCAAAAAAAACTCTTCAAAATTCTCAAATTAATGTAATTGAAAAAGTAGAAGTTGTTGAGGTGCAAAAAGATAACCTGATTTTGTCAGATAAATCCAAATTAAAAATTGATAAGTCAATTTTATCAACAAATGCCATGGCACCAGTATGGATAAAAAAATCAGATATAACTTTAAATTCTAAAAATTTTATTATAGTTAATGATAAATTCCAAACAAATTATAATTATGTATTTGCTGCTGGTGATATAGTTGATTTTAACAATCAAAATTTAAGTAAATCAGGTGTTTTTGCAGTAAAATCTGGAAAACCTCTAGCTAAAAGTATTAGTGGATTTATTCAAAAAAAATTACCTGTTCCCTATAAATTTAATAAATATTATTTATCAATAATAGGATTGTCAAATGGGCTTGCCATTGCCAACAAATATAATTTTACATTTACTTCAAAGTTTAGTTTTCTATTAAAAAAGTTTATAGATCAAAATTTTGTTAAAAAATTTAATAATTTAAACCAAGATAATTATTATACATTTACAAATTTATTTAAAATTTTTGATTTTATTATTAAAAAAAATAATAAAAATATAAATGGTCATCAAATGCAATGTAGAGGTTGTGCGGCAAAAGTTGATTTTAACACCCTCAAAACAACTTTATCCAAAGAGATAATTATATCGTCTGAAGATGCAATTAATATAAATAAATACCCCAAGTTATATCAAAGTGTAGATATGATTAACTCTATTGTATCAGACCCATATCTATTAGGAAAAATTGCAGCCAACCATGCAATCAGTGATATTATTGCAGTAAACTCTTCACTTGTTTCAGCCCTAATGATATTACAACTTCCATATTCAAGTTCTGAAATAAATTCAAGAGATCTAGAACAAGTTAACTCTGGTGCAAATGAAGTCTTCAAGTTAGCAAATTGCTCTATTGGTGGTGGACACACTATGATTGGCAAAGATAAAGATCCAGTTATTGGTTTTTCAGTCATAGGTGAGAAAAAAAGAGTACCTCAAAATAAAATCCGAACTAAGGTAAGAGTAAATGATATTTTGATATTAACTGAAAAAATAGGGTCCGGAATAATATTTTCAGGTATTAATAACGATATCATAGATAGTTATTATCAAATTGAAGTTCTTAATCAAATGTCTAAAGGAAATATAAATTTTTCTAAAATTTCAGAAAAATTAAACATTTTGTCAATGACTGATGTAACTGGCTTTGGACTATTAAACCATCTTTTAAACTTAATAAAAAGAGATAGTGCAAAGACTGGGCTTACAATCTATCCAGACAAAGTACCGATATTTAATGGTGTTATAGAGGCTCTTTCCAAAAATGTCAGATCTTCTTTGTTTGACAAAAACTTTGAAGCCGCACAAAAAGAATTAGTTTATAAAAGAGAAACAAAGTTAATAGATGAAATATTATATGATCCTCAAACAGTTGGAGGTTTAGCGTTTATAATTCCAAAAGAAGAAAAAGTTAAGCAATTTAAGATTTTAAAGGAAAATAAAATTAATTTTACAGAAATAGGGTTTGTAAACAACTTAGATAATAAAATAGAAATAATTTAAGAAATGGTAAAAAAAATTAAATCAATTAAAAATTGGGAAAGAAAAAACTTTGATACTATCATTGATGTTAGATCTCCATCTGAATTTGCTAATGACCATATTATAGGAGCTATCAATTGCCCTGTATTATCTGATCAAGAAAGAGAACAAGTTGGGACCATTTATAAAAAAGAAAGTACCTTTAAAGCAAAAATAATTGGGTCCTCTCTAACTGCAAGAAATATTGCAGACCATATAGAAAAAAACTTTCTTGAACAAAAAGGATCATGGCAACCATTAATTTATTGTTGGAGAGGAGGACAAAGATCAAAAGCTTTTTCAATTATTTTATCTGAAGTAGGATGGAGAACATACCAATTAAATGGCGGGTATAAAGAATACAGAAATAACGTTATAAAATTTTTTGAGAAAATAGGACCTAAATTAAAAATGATTCTAATAAGTGGAAAAACTGGCTCCGCAAAAACCAAAATTTTACATAGCATTGATAAATTTGGTGGTCAAATTTTAGATCTTGAGGGTATTGCAAATCATAAAGGTTCTTTGTTGGGCAAAATGCCAGGTTTAGAACAGCCTTCACAAAAATTATTCGAAAGCAAATTATATTTTGAAATTAAACAACTTAACCTAAAAAAAAATATATATGTTGAAGCAGAAAGTAGCAAGATTGGCAATATTCATATACCAAAGTCAGTTTGGGCTAAAATGATAATTTCTCCTCGAGTTGAGATTAAAGCAGACATAAAATTAAGAGCAAATTTTCTAGTTAAAGATTATGATTATATGTGTAAAAACCCTGATCTAATTTATCCCTTACTTAATGGTTTAAAAAAAAGATTGAAAAAAAATTTAATTGATAGTTGGAAGGAATTGATAATTAAAAAAAAATGGGTAGAGCTTACTGAAAGTTTCCTAGAAAATCATTATGATCCTTCTTATTCTTCTAATACAATTAAAAATGACCGTAAAATAATAAAACTCATAAATGCTAAATCTTTAAATCGTTCTGAAATTTCAACAATAGCTAAAAAAATTATAAAAAAATAATCAACCTTCAACTCTTTGAATGATGTTATTAAATTGTTGCATTTTATAATAATTAGATTAAAAACATACTGATGAGTATCGATATATTCCCCGGTAGCTCAGCGGTAGAGCAGACGACTGTTAATCGTCTGGCCGGCGGTTCGAATCCGTCCCGGGGAGCCATCATTTACAAAGTTTTTCCTAAGAATTTACAATTTCGTGAAAATTAACTTCTTTAAGATATTTTGATATTAATTCAGGTTTATTTATAAATTTATTATCAGCATAAAAAAGTAATAAACTTATTTCAGCTTCTAATAATTTACACTCTGTTTCAAACTTATTATTATCAATCTTAACAACGATTTTTTCTGCATAAGTAGAAAAATTTGAAAAAATAATAAATAAAAAAAACAGTAAAAAATTTCATCTTTCTTTAACAATTTAATTATAAAAGTTTTAATGCAATATAGCCTACAAAAATATACCTTAGTATTTTTGAGATTGAAACTATAATGATAAATATTTTTACAGGAACTCTAAACATACCTGCAACAATTGTTAAAGGATCTCCGACAAATGGAACCCAAGAAAAAAATAAAGACCATTTCCCATATTTTAAATACCATAAAGATACTTTATCTAATTGTTTTTTTGTAAAAGGAAACCAACTTTTATTTATAAATTTTGTTATATGAAATCCTAAGTACCAATTAATTATTGAACCTAATATATTACCTAAGCTTGCAAAGAAAATGAGTAAAAATTGTGAATATTTTTCTAATAAAATAAAACTGGTTAAAGTAATCTCAGAATGACCAGGAAGTATTGTCGAAGACAAAAAGGAAGAAATAAAAAGACTAGCGTATGCTTCTAACGAATTCATTAATTATAATTTTCAATTTTAACTGCTAAATCTTCCCATATTTTTTCCTCTTCTTTAATAAGATTTATCAAAGATTTTAACTCAATGTTTACTTCCTGGATACGTTTTTTATTGTTAGCCTCATAAAAATTATCAAGTAACATTTCATTTTCTAAATAACTTTTTTGTTTTTCATATTTTGAAATTTTGTTTTCACAATTTGTTAAAAGTTTTTTCAAATCTCTAACTCTAATATTCTTATATTGATTGTTGACTATATTTTTATTACTACCATCCTTATGTTTACCTTTAATTGAATTATTATTTAGAACTACTTTTTTATATTCATGAATATCACCTAAAAATTCTGATACATTTCCATCTTTTATGATAAGAAGACGATCAACTAATCTTTCTACCAGAAAAGCATCATGACTTACTAATATTAAAGATCCAGTATAATCATTTAATGCCATTATAAGCGCTTCCCTACTCTCAATATCTAAATGATTAGTAGGCTCATCAAGAATTATTAAATCAGGTTTTTCTATAACAACTAGAAGTAGCAATAATCTAGCTTTTTGTCCGCCAGATAATCTTTTTACTTCGATATCCATTGTGTCTTGTGTAAAGCCGACTGAACCTAATCTAGCTCTAATCTTAGAAGGTACTTCTTTGTCTAGTTTTGAATATAAATGTTCAAAGGGTGTTTCATTTAACCTTAATTCGTCTAATTGATGTTGTGCAAAATATCCAATTTTTAATTTGTTAGGATAATTTAATTTTCCTTTCATTGAATTTAGTTTTTTTGCTATCAATTTAGAAAAAGTAGACTTACCTTCTCCATTCACCCCTAAAAGACCAATGCGATCATCTGGATCTATACTTAAATTTATATTTTTTAAAATTGGAATATTATTATATCCAACTGAGGCCTGTTCAATAGTGACTAATGGCGGAGAAAATTTTGTAATTTTTTCAAATTTGAAGCTAGGAACTTTCTGATCTTCTTCAATTATAATAGGTTTCATTTTTTCTAAAATTTTAATTCTTGATTGAGCCTGTTTAGCCTTAGATGCTTTGGCTTTAAAACGATTAATAAAGCTTTCCAGATGGGCTCTTTGAGCATCTTGTTTATTTTTTTGAGATATTTGTTGCTCTAATTTTACTCTTCTTTCATTGTCAAAAAAATCATAATTACCATTATAAAAAATTAATTTCTTTTGTGTTAAGTGTAAAATACTAGTTACTGATTTATTAAGCAAATTCCTATCGTGAGAAATTATAAGAGCAGTATTTTTAAATTTTTGTAAATAATTTTCTAACCAAACAGAACCCTCAAAATCTAGATAGTTTGTGGGTTCATCAAGTAAAAGTAGTTCTGGATTAGAAAACAACACACTTGCTAGTGCAACACGCATTCTCCAACCACCAGAAAAGCTAGAGCATGGTTTTAAAATATCATCTTTATTAAAACCTAATCCATTTAAAATTGAGGAAGCTCTTGCTTCGGCTGAGTAAGCGTTAATATCAGACAATCTAATATGGATTTCTGCAATTGTGTTAGGGTCCTTTTCTACTTGAGCTTCGTGTAAAAGTTTTGATCTTTCAATATCTGCAGATAAAACAGTATCTAACAACGTTTCTTCAGTTGAGGGAGCTTCTTGTGACACAGAACCAATTTTAAAATTTTTTGGTATTTCGAACTCTCCACTATCTAAACTAATTTCATTTAAAATTAATTTAAATAATGTGGTTTTACCTACACCATTTCTTCCTACGATTCCTACCTTATGTCCTGTGGGAACAAATCCAGAAGCATTTTCAAAGAGTGGGATACCACCAATAGAGAAGTAAATATTTTTAAAATTAATCATTTTAAATTTTCTAATTTATTAAATTCAATTATTTATTTTTACAGATGATATATGTATATATTAATTTAATATAGAATTTGTATATATAAAAACTGATAATTAGTAAGTAAAATTTATGAAAAATAATGTAAAAAATAATTTTGTTGATACTGTCGGAAACACACCACTAATTAAATTAAAAAAAGCTAGTGAAATTACTGGATGTGAAATTTATGGTAAAGCTGAGTTTCTTAACCCAGGTTCATCTATAAAGGACAGAGCTGCTAAAGGTATTGTTTTAGATGCAATAGAAAAAAAACAATTATTACCAGGAGGTATAATTGTTGAAGGAACTGCTGGCAACACAGGGATTGGACTTGGGTTGGTTGGAAATTCATTAGGATACAAAACCTTGATTGTTATGCCTGAAACTCAAAGTCAGGAAAAAAAAGATGCTTTAAGATTGATTGGATGTGAATTAAAATTAGTTCCTGCTTTGCCTTATTCAAATCCTGGTAATTATATAAGGCAATCTCAAATCATCGCTGAAGATTTGTCCAAAAAACATGAAAATGGAGTTTTTTGGGCCAATCAGTTTGATAACGTTGCAAATCAAATGTCTCATTTTAACTCTACAGGACCTGAAATATGGGAACAAACAGAAGGTAAAGTTGATGCTTTTACTTGTGCAGTAGGTACTGGAGGAACTTTATCTGGGACAGGATTATTTTTAAAAGAAAAAAATAAAAAAATTAAAATAGCTTTGTCAGACCCTTTTGGCTCTGGTTTATACAATTATTATCAGAATGGTAAAATAAAATCAGAAGGAAATTCAATTACAGAGGGTATTGGCCAAGGTAGAGTTACTAAAAATTTGGAAAATTGTCCAATAGATTTATCGTTTAGAATAAGTGATAACAATGCTCTTACTGTTATATTTGATTTACTAAAAGATGAAGGTCTATTTCTTGGAGGATCAAGTGGTATCAACGTAGCTGGAGCAATTCAATTAGCAAAAGAACTTGGTCCAGGACACACCGTTGTAACAATTTTATGTGACTCCGGACAAAGATATCAATCTAAAATATGGAATCCTGAATTTTTAAAATCAAAAGATTTAGTAGTTCCTAATTGGCTGTAGTTGGAGATAAAATTTGAACAATACATTATTCATAGAACCTCATACACTAAAAAAAATATGTGATAAACCCAATATAAAAATATTGGATGCCACATTTTTTCTTCCAGACTCTGGTTTAGACGCTGAAGAAGAATATAAAATGAAACACATCACAAATTCTATCTTTTTTGATATTAATAAAATTGCTGATCCTAAAAACCCTTTGCCACACATGATACCATCAAAAGAACTATTTTCTATAATGATGCAAAATTTGGGTATTAATAATCAAGACGAAATAATTATTTATGATAATTCACCATTGTTGTCATCAGCTAGAGCTTGGTTTTTATTTAGATACTTTGGTCATAAAAATATTTTAATCCTAAATGGGGGATTAAAAAATTGGGAAAAAAGTGGAGGAGAAATTACAAATAAAAAAACTATTATTTCAAAAGGTAATTTTCAAAGTAAAACTGAAAAGAAAGACTTAGTAGTAGACTTAAATCAAATGATTTCTGTTTCAAACAATAATTCAAAATTAATTTTAGATGCAAGATCTTATAAAAGATTTACTGGCGAAGCTAAAGAACCAAGACCTGGATTGCTCTCGGGTCATATTCCTAATTCAAAGAGTTTACCCTCGTCTGATTTAGTCACAAATGATGGTTTCCTTAAATCAATTGATGAATTAGATAAAATTTTTTCTAATAATGGTTTTAACAATTCAGAACAAATTATAGCAACTTGTGGGTCTGGGGTTTCAGCATGTGTTATATCAGTTGCCCTTTATTGTTTAGGAAAAAAAGATGTACCTATTTATGACGGTTCTTGGACTGAGTGGGCATCATCAGAACAAAAAATACAAACAGGTAGCTAAAACTAAATTTAGTGATTAAGTATTTGGCTTAAGAAAAGCTTGGTCCTATCATTTTTTGGATTGTTAAAGAAGTTTTTTGGATCATTTTGTTCAATGATCTCACCTTCATCCATAAAAATAACACTATCTGCTACTTTTTTTGCAAAACCCATTTCATGAGTAACAACCAGCATAGTCATACCTGTTTCTGCTAACTCTATCATAGTATCTAAAACTTCTTTTATCATTTCAGGGTCTAGTGCAGACGTAGGTTCATCAAATAACATTATTTTTGGTTGCATACATAGTGATCTAGCAATGGCAACTCTTTGTTGTTGACCACCTGATAATTGACCTGGATATTTTAATGCTTGTTCTGGAATTTTTACTCTAGTTAACAGTTCCATTGCTAACTCTTCAGCATCTTTTTTAGGAAGCTTTTTTACCCAGATCGGAGCTAAAGTACAATTTTCAAGCACTGTTAAATGAGGAAACAAATTAAAAGATTGAAAAACCATTCCTACATCACTTCTTATAGCTTCTAGGTTTTTTAAATCTCCAGTCAACTCAACATTATTTACAATAATATCCCCCTGTTGATGAACTTCTAGTCTGTTTATACATCTAATAAGCGTTGACTTTCCTGATCCTGACGGACCACAAATTACTATTCTTTCACCTTGATTAACATCTAATGAAATATTTTTAAGAACATGAAAATTACCAAACCATTTATGCATTTCTTTAATTTGGATAACTGGTTTTGTAGATTTATTTTTATTTATTACCATATCACTCTCACTTTTGATCTGTGTTTAATTTGTTTTCAAGCCATAGGGAATAACGAGACATAGCAAAACAACTAACAAAAAAGAATAATGCTACGAATAAATAAGTTTCAGTCGATAATCCATTCCATTTTGTATCAGCTAAAGCCGCTCTACCTATACCGAGTGGATCGAGCAATCCTATTACCACAACAAGTGTTGTATCTTTATATAACCCTATAAATGTATTCATAATCCCAGGTATTGATATTTTTAGGGCCTGTGGAAGTGTTATGAACCTAGTCTTTTGCCAATAACTCATTCCTAACGCATCTGCAGCTTCATATTGACCTTTTGGTATAGCTTGTATTCCTCCTCTAATAACTTCAGCAATGTAGGCAGCAGAGAAAAAAGTAAACATTATTATTACTCTTACCAAAATACTAAAGTTAGTGCCTGGAGGCATAAAATAATTCAACATTGATGAAGCAACAAATAATAAAGTTATTAATGGCACTCCTCTCATAAATTCTATGAAACAAATGCTAATTGTTCTAATCACAGTAAGTTTTGATTGTCTTCCTAATGCCAAAAGAATTCCTATTGGCAGAGAACATACAATACCACTAACACCAAGAATTACAGTCAACATAAACCCTCCAAAAAGACTGTATTCAATTCTTTGGATACCAAAATAACCACCCATTATTAAGATATATGCAAAAAAAGGATAAATCAGACTAAACCATAATAGCCACTTTCTTTTTGGTATATCAGGATACAATAAAGGAGCAAATGCTATGAACATGGTAAGAAATGAAATATCAATTCTCCACCTCTCTGCTTCAGGATAGAATCCGTAAACAAATTGTCCAACTCTTTTTGTAATTACCGCCCAGCAAGCTCCACTATCAATTTTTCTACATTCAATTTTCGATTCAGCATCATAAACAGCATCAAACAAAAACCACCCTATTATTCCATCAATCAAATAATATAGCAATATTACAGATATAATCGTTAATAATGAGTTACTTATTGAAGAAAATAAATTATTTCTAATCCACCCATAGATACCAACAGTTCCGGGAGGTGGAGGAAGATCAGGATATGATCCTGGTTGGTAGGTTTTTTCTTTCATTTTTTATCTTCCTACTAACTTTACTTTACTATTATACCAATTCATAAAAGCAGATATACTTAGAGAAACTGATAAATAGATAAGCATGACAATAACCATAGTTTCCATTTCTCTACCAGTTTGGTTTAAAGAAATACCCCCTAGCGTAGCTACGAGGTCCATGTAACCTATTGCAATTGCTAGTGAGGAATTCTTTGTAAGGTTTAAATATTGACTAGTAAGAGGTGGAATAATTACTCTCCTTGCTTGAGGAAGTATAACTAAATTCATTACTTTTGAGGGCTTCAACCCAATTGACTCTGCAGCTTCCCTTTGACCCTTATCTATAGCTAAAATACCTGCTCTAACTATCTCAGCTATAAAAGCAGCAGTGTATATACCTAAAGCAAAAGTAAGGGCAGCTAGTTCAGGACTCATATGTAATCCACCTCTAAAATTAAATCCTTTAAGGACAGGAATTTCAAAAGAAAGTGGAAGGCCAGACAATAAGAAAGCTAAAGATGGTAAAATAATAATAACAGCAGTGTTAATCCAAAAAATAGGATATTGCACACCGATCAAATCTTGCTTTCTCTTTGCATATTTATTAAATAATACAGAAAATATTAAAGAAATAACAAAACATAAGTATACAAATTCAATACCACTTTCTGTTATTGGCTTTGGTAAATAAAAACCTCTATTCGATAAAAATGTTAATTCTCCAAAATTAATAGCTTGCCTAGTTTGTGGGAAAGTATTAATTATGATACCATGCCATAAAAGAATATGGAGCAAAATTGGGACGTTACGAGTAAATTCAACATACCAATAAGCTAGTTTGCTAGCCAACCAATTTTTTGATAATCTTATAATACCCAGGGCAACACCCATAACCGTTGCTAATATTATTCCAAATATTGCAACTAAACCTGTATTCAACAAACCAACAATGCCGGCTCTTAAATGACTATCTCTATTATTATAATCTATCAAATATTGATTTATATCGTACCCAGCTGGTATGAAAAGAAATTCAAAACTTATATCTTTACCTAAGGCTTTGAAATTCGCATTTACATTCATAACTAACCAAGAAAGAAACCATCCAATACAAAATAAAACAAATATTTGTATTATGATTTCTCGGCTTTTTTCATTTCGCCAAATATTACTTAAAAAGGACATTTAAAAACTTTAAAATAAAAAAAACTGCGCCTTAATCATTAAAGCAATAAGACGCAGTTATTAAATTATTTAATTGGCGGGATATAGTGAAGTCCACCATCTTTGCTTAGAGCGTTTAAACCTCTTTGAATAGTCAAAGGATATAAGTTTCTTTCAAAGCTTTCTGCATAGTTACCAACTTGACTAATAACATTTACAGCCCAGTCAGGTGATAAACCTAACTTTGAAATTCCTTGCAATGGATCTTTTCCAAGAAGTCTGTTTATTTCTTTATCTTTATTATCCTTAGCTGCTAAATCTTTAACATTTGCTGAGGTAATACCCTTCTCTTCAGCTGCCATCATTGCTCTTAGTACCCAAGATACAATATCAGCCCACTGATCATCTCCATGTCTAACAACAGGACCTAATGGTTCTTTTGAAACAACTTCAGGTAAAACCATATGATCATCTTTGTTGTCAAAACTCATAAGAGTTGCGTAAAGCCCAGATGCATCAGTTGTATAAACATCACATCTTCCTGACTTATATAATTCTTGAGCTTCTGCATTTGTTTCAATTGGAACTGGGTTATATTTCATATTATTTCCAGCAAAAAATTCAGCTAGGTTTAGTTCTGTAGTTGTACCAGTTTGAATACACACTGATGCTCCATCTAAATCTTTTGCTGACTTAACACCTAAAGATTTTGGAACCATAAAACCTTGACCATCATAATAATTAACACCAATAAATGTTTGAGCTAAATCAACATCTCTTGAAAAAGTCCAAGTTGTGTTTCTAGACAAAATCTCACCTTCACCAGCAGCAAGTTTAGTAAAACGAGTTTTACCTGTTGCTGTAGTATAATTAACTTTTGTAGCATCACCTAGAACAGCTGCTGCAACGGCTTTACAGAAGTCAACATCAAAACCAGTCCAATTACCTTTGTCGTCAGGAGCAGCAAAACCAGCTAAACCAGTATTGATAATACAATTTAGTTTTCCTCTTGCTCTAACTTCATCAAGAGTTCCAGCTCCAGCAGGAGCTGAAGAAACAGTAACTGTTTCCTTTTCGACTGTCTTAGGAGCTTGACCTGAAAAAAGCGCATAACCTGCACCTAATCCGACTGCACCTGCAACAATCGCTGCTATTACAATATTATTACTCATTTATAATCTCCACATTTAGTTTATAAGAAATAGTGATTTTGGTAGTACTTTCCTTCTTATTTAGTATAGTTTCAAGATAAAAATAAAAAAAATGTTACTTTGTTAATTATAAATTAATATTTTTTTAAAAAATAAAAATAAAATTCATATTGAGAAAATTATAAATGAATAGAAATCTTAAAAATTTTAACATAGACACACTAACTGCACATTCAGGAAAAAATCCATTTGAAAATCATGGAATTCCAGCTCCACCCTTATATAGAACAAGTACAATCTTAAGTTCAAATATGAATAATTACAGAAATAGAAAAGGAAAATATACTTATGGTAGAAATGGAACTCCTACATCTGATTCATTAATATCATCAATATCAAATCTCTACAAAGCTGATGGTTGTGTTTTAGCCCCATCAGGAATGTCAGCTATAACAACAGGTTTAATGTCAATTTTGAAAGCTAAAGATCACATTTTACTACCTGATTCTGTATATGGATCAACAAGAAGATTTGTAAAAGAAGAATTTCCTAGACTGGCAATTGAGTTTGATTTTTATAATTCAAGGGATCTAAAACATTTAGAAAGTTTGATTAAAAAAAACACAAAAGCAATATATATTGAAAGTCCAGGAACCTACACTTTTGAAATAATAAATATTAAAAAAGTAATTAAAATTTGTAAAAACTATAATTTAAAATCTCTAATAGATAATACATGGGCAACTGCAATATTTTTTAACCCATTTGATTTTGGAGTTGATATAGTTGTAGAAGCTGTTACCAAATATATCTCCGGACATTCAGATGTAATGATGGGAGTTGTTTTAGGAAATGGAAGTAATTTAACAGAACTTCAAAGGTGGAACAAAAACTCTGGGAATTACGTAAGTCCAGATGATATTTATATGGCACTAAGAGGCCTAAGAACACTTCCATTAAGATTAAAAAAATCTTCAGAAAATAGTCTAAAAATTGCAAAATTCCTGGAAAAAAAACAAAATGTAAAAAGAGTTATCCATCCTGCCTTAAAACAACACCCAGATCATGACATTTGGAAAAGAGATTTCATGGGAGCGTCTGGTATTTTTGCAATAGAATTTGAAAACAATATTAGTGAAAAACAAGTAGATATGTTAGCTGATAATTGCCAAATTTTTGGTATTGGGGCTTCTTGGGGAGGGTATTCAAGTTTACTTTCTACAATGAATGTTGCTGAAAATAGAAATTTAAAATCAAGCTTTATACCATCAGGTCAATATTTAAGAATTTACGCAGGTACAGAAGATACAGAAGATTTGATTAATGATTTAGATAATGGATTTAAAAAATTAAAAATTACCTAATTATTGAATTAATTGCTCCTCTCCTAAAACAGTAGTTCTTCTCATATCCCTGTTTTCTTTTAAATCATCAAAAGCTCTTGCTCTGTGCATGGTTTGTCTGTTATCCCAAATAATAAGATCATTGTTTGACCATTTATGAACATATTTAAATTTTGTTTGAGTGGCATATTCAATCAAATCATCTATAAAACACATGGAGTCTGGTCTTATCCAATCCTTTACTTTTCCAATATGGCTAGAAAGAAAGATTGTTTTTCTTTTTGTTAAATTATTTTTTCTTACAAGTGGTTGTTCTACTGGTGTAAAGTTTTTTATTTCTTCTGGAGATAATTCTTTAGTCATATCAAAACCAAGTCTTTGTCGTGAATAAATCAAAGAATGCTCACAAATCATATCTTCAATCTTTGATTTAGTATTATCATCAAGGCAATCATATGCATCTCTCATATCGGCAAATTCAGTATTACCTCCTTCTTTTGATACATTTCTAGCAGATAAAAGAGAATATTTTGCAGGATTTTTTTTGAATGAGCTGTCAGTGTGCCATAGTCTATTGCCCAAGTTAAATATCCTTCTTGGATCATTTTTTGTAAAAGGTTTATTATCTTTGTCTAGATTAGAAACATCTGCTAAATCTGTAGATAACCTTCTGTCTTTAGCTTTTGTGATATTAGATTTATTTCCTGATGCCTCTATCTCACCGAAATATTTAGTAAATCTCACTTGTTCGTTATCATTGATATTTTGATTTTTAAATACTAAAACCGACAATTTATTTATTGCCTCATCAATAATCTTAACCACTTCATCATTTAATTCTTTTTTTAAATCAACTCCAGAGACAAATCCTACAAATTTTGGAAATTTTTCTCTTGTTTCTATTTTCATTTTAATCTCCTCCTAGATCCCAATGAAAAAATATTAGTATTTATTTATAATTAATTATAAAATATGACTTGTAAAACCAAAAAAGAGAAATCTATGAGTTTATTCAGAGTAAATATGATATTAACCTCCTTTTTTTTATTATTCTTTTGTTTAAGTTTTAAAACTTATGCAGTCCAAGAGTTAAAAGGAACTTGGTTTGAATGTGAGTTTTCTGGCAAAACCACTAAACCACCGGATGATTGTAAAATGTTAGATAATGATGGGTTTATATTTAATAAAAACATTGCCGCTCATATATCCGTTATAGATAGTCAAGAACCTAATTGTAAAAAAAATAAATTTGGCCAGTGTTTTCCAAGTGATTTAAAATTTGTAACAGTAAGAAAAGGTAGACAAGACAAAGTCAATTTTCAAAAAGGAAAACTGATATTATCTTTTTTAGGTTGTGGGCAGGTTTTTCATTTGAAAGACAGAATTAAATATGTAGAAGCTGTACCAGATATAAAAAAATGTTTTTGGGCTGGGAAAAAAGTGTTTTATTTAAAAAAATATAATGGAAAGTTAATTTTTAAAGAATAAGTATTAAAATCTAATGTACATCTTAAAACAAATAAATCTTCTAAAATTTGGATTAATTACACTTGGAATAATTATATCTTTATTTTGTTTCTATGTGGTCGTTGGTTTTTTAGGAATACAATTCTTAATGGAACCTTATCAATATGGAACTTTTTTTGCCTGGGTAATTATTTTATTTAGTATTTTCTATAGATTTACATTTTTACTTTTAACTATAGGTGTGTTTTTTGGTATAATTAATGTTTTAGAATGGCATTTAATTTTTGCAATATTATTTACTTTGCCAAGTCTTCTATTTATTTTTCCAAAACAAATCTTTAATTTTAAAATGAAATCAAAAAATAAAACAAAACCTCAAAAAAATAATATTAATGAATTTGTAAACACAAATTCACAACAGAGTATGAACAGGTTCAAGACTAAGTCTCAAACGAGTGAAGTGATCGATGGCGAGTATGAAATTATAAAAGATAGCGAAAATAAAAAAAATTAGTCATTTAATTTAATATGAGTTGATACTTTTGTGTTAAGATCATATGCAACCATACCTCCGCTTGAAGTTGATAAACCTGTAAAAGCTAAAATATTAACGTAGTGAGTAACCAACAAGTATGGTCCGCCTAATTTATTAAAACCCTTAATTAAATTATTTAATTTTCTTAATGTAGTCTCTCTATCAGCATGTTTTTCATAAAAGGAATTTAAACCCAAGTGTGTTTTGAATTCACCAACTTCCATATTCATTGCTGTGTCTTTACACCTACACCAAAAACTTGAGTAAATTTTTGAAAATTTAATACCTATATTTTTAAAAGATTGCCCAATCATTCTGCTTTGAACTATTCCAGCCTTATCAAGATTTCTTTGAGTATAACAATCATTAACATTAAAATTTGGAGGATCTCCATTACCTGGAGCTAAGGCATGCCTTAAAAAAATAACTTTATTTATATCATGATTTTTAAGTTTTTCTAATGATATGAAACTTTCTTTAGCATTTGTTTCAACAATTAATAAAAGAAAAAATAAAATTGTAAAAATTGTTTTTATCATAGTTATTTATATTCTTATTTTAACTTTATTTATTAATTTATTTTTTTGGTCGGGCCAACAGGATTTGAACCTGTGACCTCCCGCCCCCCAGACGGACGCGCTACCAGGCTGCGCTATGGCCCGAAATATTTTTTTATTTAGTATCTTTGAAAGATAAAAAACAACAACTTTATTTAAAATTTCCAAATGATTGTTGAGGAACACCTCTGTTTAGTGAAAAATGCGTATGTATTCCCTTCCAATTAGAATTTAAGTTATCTCTTTTTAGTGTTACTGTCGCTCTTCCTGTTCTTTCAAACGAAATACCATCATTTTTATATCCAATAGAATCCCAAATTATAATAGAGTTGGCAAACAATTTATCTGGAGATAATTGAATAAAAAGCGTATCTGTTAAAAATTTAAAGTTACTTATAGTAGGCCAAATATTTTTCCATTGATTTAATTTTAGCTGATCTAAACCTTGAACAATATCCATCCAAGTACCAAAACTAACAACATCATTTTCAAATAATTTCATAGCTGATGAATAATTTTTATTCTGCACATACTTCTCCCACTCTAAGAACCAAAATTTAATTGAAATATAATCTTTATTGTTAGTATTAAGTTTGTACACCATGTTGCCTTTGAACAAATAAGTATTTAAATAAATTAAAAAATTTATGTTATCTTGTTAATTTTTTTTCTGACCATTTTTGCGATATACCAAATAAGAATTAATATGATTGGGACACATAACGCTAAAAAAACTGTTTTACTTATAAAAAATTTTTCAAAATTTATTGGGTCAACCAAAGTACTTAAAAGACCAACTATATAGTAAGTAATTGCAACTATAGATAAAGATTCTACAGTTTCTTGTAAACGTAATTGAGCTCTTGCTCTCAATTCCATTGATTCTAACAAATTTTTATTTTGAATCTGCACACCCATTTCAATTTGAGTTCTTACTAAATTATCTGCCCTTTGTGCTCTTGTTGCCAAGGATTCTAATCTTCTTGAAAAGGCTTCAGTAGTTCTTATTGCAGGCTGTAACCTTCTACTAAGAAATTCATAACTTGTTTGGAATGATTCTAAACGCTCTTCTCTTAAATCTTGTATTCTTTGTTCAACAAGTTTGTAATAAGCGGCAGTTGCAGATAATCGATAGTTTGTTGAAGAATCTATTTCTTCAATTTTTGCTACTACATAAGATAATTCATTTAAATCTTGCTGATAATCAGGATAGTCAATCGATTTTTTGGTTAAATTTTTTTTTGCTGTTTTCGATACAGATTTTGTAATTTCAGTAATTTGTTTTTCTAGATTGCTTAAATGTGATGTTTCTTGCCTAACCTGAGGTAATCCTAGTAAAGAAAGTACTTGATAAGTTTCAAGCTCAACAATTCTCTGTAAAAGTCTACCCGTTCTTCTTGTTCTGAGATTTTTGTTTTGAATAAAAACTCTTCTAAAACCAGATCCAAGAAAGTCTGTTCTATCAGATTTAAATGACATAAATACATTAGCACCGTCTTCTGCCACATTAGAGCCAGCAAAGTTGTCGTGATAAAAATAATCTTCAATATCAATTGGTCTGAAATTAAAATTTGATGGCACCATCTCAATCCATGTAGATAAAAAATGATCTCCTGGAAAATTTTCTAAAAACTCAATTGGTAAAAGATTTAAAAAATTTTCATCAAATAATTTAGGCTTATTTTTATTTTCAATTTTGTTAGGATATATTAGGGTTAAAGAAATGAATTCTGTATGACACTCATATCTTACAGTTAAGTCTTTTCCTTCTGCTACCCAATATTTTGATGATTCATTAGGTAATTTTTGAAAATTAATTTTTCTCAAAAATTTGTCTAGGTAATTCCAACTTTTCTTTTCGTCATTCTCTTTAATTAAATAAGCAAAATGAAAGGTTCTTAAGTTATTACCTAACTTAATGTAAGGCCTAGCATGAAGTTCATCTTTGAAAGATAATATGCTATTTTCAGTAGCTTTTTTCATATAATTATTTTAATCTAATAAACTTAAATTTACATTAATTAATAATTAATAAATTGTAAAACTTAGATTGAAAATAATGAGTTATCAAAAAACTAAATTAAAAAAGCAAGTAACTAATTACCGGGAGCTTTGTACAAACCAATCATTTTTGCACCCTCTCTGGCAATCGCGTTTAAATCTATATCTTCAAGAATTGTTAATTCTGCGATTGCACCAGTTTTCATCATTGATAGCTTCAAAGATGTCATGATATCAGAGTTAGGAGCTTCTACAGTAGCAACTACATCATAAATACCTCTTGTGTATGACAAATCAATTAATTTACCACCAATTTTTTCAGACAAAGAACTTACCATTGCACGTCGGTCCTCGTCGGGGTTGTCTAACCACCCATCTGTACCTTGTTTAGTATATTTTCCTAAAATAATAAATTTCATAAATACCTCCTCTTTTTATCTATAAAATCATATTATAATTAAAATTTAAATTTACATGTCAAAAAAAAAAGAAACTGACTAAAATTTAATCATTATTTAAGTTTTTAGATGGTGGGACTAACTGGGATTGAACCTATCGTTTGACTCTGTAAGATATTGAAATATATGGTTTTATTTTTAGGTACAGACTTTTGCAGACTCATAAAACAATCCTTTTGTTGAAAAATTTTACTAATTATGAATCTGCAAATCAAAATTTATTTTAACAGACTATTTCATACCTGTTACACCCTATGCTCTTTTCCTAATTACTTAATTAATTATTAAATCTAAAATTAGTTTGCATTTTGATATTTAATTAATGATCATGTTTTAAAATACATACTTAGAGAGATTTATAATGTCATCTACTATCATTAATCATGAGCAATCTGAATATTGGAATAAAAAATATGGTCATAAGTGGGTAGACAATGATAATTCTATGAATGAAAGACTAACTATTTTAACAAAAGCACTTTTTTTAAAAACTAATATCGAAGAGGGTGACAAAGTTTTAGATATAGGATGTGGAGGTGGACAAACATCTTTTGAGGCATCTCAGTTAGTTGGAGAAAGTGGTTATGTGTTGGGAGCTGATATTTCTAACCTTTTGTTGGATTTAGCAAAAAGTAAATATTCAAAAATAAAAAATTTAGATTTTAAAAATTGTGATGCTGAAAACTTTGATTTTGAAAAAAATAATTTTAATAAAGTTATATCAAGATTTGGAGTTATGTTTTTTAAAAACCCTATTCACGCTTTTCAAAATATCAACAAATCAATAAAAATTGGAGGTTCTCTAAATTTTGTATGTTGGACAAATTTGATGGAAAATGAATTCCATACTGCTGCAACAAATATAATTCTACGACACATTAATAAAGAATATCCAAAATTAACAAGAGATCCTGGTCCTTTTGCCTTTAATGACAAAGAATATATTGAAGAGATTTTAAATAATTCTGGTTTTAAAAATATTAAAGTTGAAGAAATATATACCTCAATTTCAACACAAGATACTGTTAAAAAAGATGCTGAGCTTCTTTTGAACTTAGGCATGGGAGCTAGATTACTAGCAGAAGAGGATTTATCAGACTATAAACTTTTAAGTATAAAAAAAGAAATAGAAGCGATGTCTAAGAAAAGACAAAAAAATGGTAAGATAACTTACAAGGCTTGTCTAAATTATGTTTCAGCAACTAAATAAAACTAAAATAAATGGTGGGACTAACTGGGATTGAACCAGTGACCCCTTCGATGTCAACGAAGTGCTCTCCCGCTGAGCTATAGTCCCATTTTATAATTAAAAAAATTGTGTTATAATTGTATTATATTAGCAATTAAAAAAAGTAAATTATTTATGAAAAAAATTGTTCTCAAATTTAAAGATAAAAACTTAGTTTTAAAGCTACGAGATACACCAACAGCAGATATGATTTATGAAGCATTACCTTTTACTTCAACAGTAAAAAAATGGGGGGAAGAGATTTATTTTGAAACCCCTGTTGATGTTGAACTAGAGGATAATGCTAGGGCAGTAGTTGAGTTTGGAGAAATAGCATTCTGGAATGGAGGGTCAGCTATTGCTATTGGTTATGGTAAAACTCCAGTTTCAAAGGAAAATGAAATTAGATTAATTTCACCTTGTAATATTTGGGCAGACAGTAATTTCGAAAAAAGTTATATTGAAACAATTAAAGAAAACGAGATTGTAAAAATAGAAAAACTTTAATTATTTACATCAACGTAAATTGTATCTAATTTTTTTTTAAATTCATAATCTAAATTTATTGGTTTATTGCTAACTCTATCAACATATACGTGAATGAAAAATCCATCTGCAGATGCTAAATCATCATTTGGTTTAAATAAACCCACTTCATATCTGACGGAACTATTTCCAATTTTTGTTACTCTTATTCCTGCGTCGATATCTTCTGGATATTCAAACGAAGAGAAGTAATTACATCCTGATTGAACTATAAGGCCAATATTATTCCCGTTTTTAATATCAATTAAATTGTTCTTTATTAACCATTTGTTAACTACAGTGTCAAATAACTCATAATAAATTACATTATTTAAGTGACCATAAATATCATTGTCATTCCACCTTGTGTTCATTTTGGAAAAATAATTATAATCACTTCGATTTGTAGGATTTTTTTGCAAATTAACTCTTCCTATTTTTAAATTCTTTTAACATGCAAATTTTAGATGCTATAAAATCTATTTTATTTTCTGGCAAAGAAGCTATATTTATACGCCCATCAGGCATTAAGTATATTCCATTTTCTTTTCTTAATGTCATTATTCCTTCTTCAGAAATAGGCAAAAGTGAAAACATACCATTTTGAACATTTAAAAAGCTAAAGTAATCTGTTTGTAATTTGTTTTGCAAACTTTTTGAAAATTTTTCTCTTAGAGAAACTATTCTTTTCTGCATTCTACTAATTTCTAATAGCCATTCATTTTTTAAAATTTTATCATCAAATAAAATATTTATTATTTCAGCTGCATGATCTGGTGGATGGAAATAAAGCTCACGAGCAATTTCACTTAACATTGTTTCTAAAGAGTCACTATTTACTTTATCGGAGTCAGTAATGACTGCAATCAGTCCACATCGGTCTCTATAAACACCAAAAGTTTTACTAGATGAAATTGTTATTATTACTTCAGGTACAATTTTAACTAATTTTCTAATACCTAGAACATCTTCATCAACACCTCTACCCAAACCTTGGTAAACTAAATCTATAAAGGGAACAATTCCATTTTTTTTACATATTTTAGCAACTTCTTCCCATTGATCAGTATTCAAGTCAGCACCCGTTGGATTATGGCAACATCCATGTAATAATAATGCATCACCAGACTTTAATTTCTTTAAATCTAAAACCATATCTTCAAAATTTAAGAAATTGTTTGTGTCATCGTAATAACTATGTTTTGTGATTTTCAGACCAGATTTTTGAAACATAAAAGTTTGTTGTCCCCATGTCGGATTGGGGATAGATATTATTTTATTTTTTAATTTACTTTTTATAAGTTCTCCAGCAATTCTTAAACCAGATCCTGCTCCAGGTATTTGTATTGCGCCAACTTTATTGCTTCTTTCATTAAGAATATCTTTTCCTAAAACCAATTTTAAAATATTTTTACAGTATTCAGAGTTTCCAGCAGGCGTTTTATAAGATTTAGAAACTTCAGTTTGTAATAATAAAGTTTCAGCTTTTTTTACTGCTTTAAAGACAGGAGCCTCACCTTTTTTATCTCTATATATACCTATTCCCAAGTCAATTTTAGAAGTTCTCTTATCACTTTCTAATTCTTTGAACATAAGTCTTGTTGCATCAAGTGCAGGTGTTTGAATATCAAAATATCTCATAGAAAATCTTTCAAATAAAAATTTTTAATACATATGTTATAGTACACTTTTTGATTTGAACTAATAAACGAAATAAACTATAGAAACCATATGGTAACTTACAGTATTAGAAAGAACCCCAAAAATCCAGTTTTAATAACGGTGCCACATTCAGGAAGTTTTTATCCAGAACTTTTTAAAAAATATATAAAATTAGACTTAGATAAAATAAGAAAAATTGAAGATTATCAATCAGATAAAATTTTAAAATTAATAAAAAAAGAAAGTGTTGATATTTTAATTGCAAAATGTTCTAGAGCTGTAGTGGATGTAAATAGATCTAGAAAGTCAATAGATAATGATATGTTCAATGAAGTTGTCATAATTGGGCAACCTGATGAAAAAAAAATGCTTTCATATGGTTTAGGTGTTTTTCCTAAAATTATTTCTAATAAATCAATTTTTAAAACAAAGTTATCAATCTCATATTCAAAAAAAATGCTGGAAGAATATTATGATCCCTTTCATAAATCTTTATCAAAGCAATTAGAATTTTTATTAAAAAAATTTGGTTTTTGTTATCATTTTGATCTTCATACTATGCCCTCTAAAGCTTTAAAGCATTTTAAAATTAAACCTGATATTGTTTTAGGAAATAATTTTGGCAAAAGTTCATCTGAAAATCTAATTTATAATATTAAAAACCGTTTTGAAAAATTTGGTCTTAAGGTTGAAATCAATAATCCATACGCAGGTGGTTATATAACTAGGCATTATGGCAATCCATTAATAGGCATTGAAACAATTCAAATCGAAATTAATAGATCATTATATATGGACGAAACAAATCTTAAAATACATAAGATTGATTATTTGCAAAAAATATTTTCTGAAATATTTAATAATTTTGGATACTCTCAAAGGGAAGCAGCTGAATAAATTATAAAAGTCTATTAACTCCTAATAAACGCTCCATATTAGAATTAATTACAAGAGGTTCATTTAAAAGACTTTTAACTAAAAATTCAGCATATAAGGGAGCATAAACAAAACCCCAAGATCCCATACCTCCTAATAAGTATTCGTTTTTTGTATTTTTGTTTATTACAGTTTCCAGACTACAGAAAAATGGTATTCTATCTTTTGTGCTTGCTCTTATGCTTACTCTATATTTTATTTCACTGTTAAAATCTTTAATTATTTTTTTTAAAAATTCTGGAATAGAATTTAAATTATTAATTTGATCTATTTCTTTGTAATTTTTATCTTCATTTCTGTTGAATGATGATCCTATTTGATGATAGCCTCCAAAAGCTTGTGAGAAATGATGACCATAGCTAAAATTTAATTTAAAATTATTACATGCTTTATTTTCTTTTAAATAAGTTACTTGTCCAGAAATTGAATTGATGGGTACGTTATTACTTAGATTTTTCATCTCGTACCCATTTGCCCAAATTACAGTTTTAGCTTTTAAACTATTACCTTTATCATCAATTAATAATTTAAGTTGGTCTTTAGTATTGATAACTTTTTTTACATCAAAATTTGCTACAAATTTAACATCTTTAATTAAATTTTTTATAAATTTTTTATTATCCAATATTCCTGATGATTTCATGTATACATAATTTATATTTTCAAGGAACTTAACGTTATCTACTTTATTTGAAATCAAATCTAGTGGCCAATTATTTTGTAAAAGTTTTAAATATTTAACTTGATCTCTTTCCCTTGAAGGTAAAACAATAAGCCCATTAGAAGGAGGAATTGAATTAAGATTTTTGGCAAGATTTCTTGAATAAGTAAAAGCCTCCAAAGAGAGTAATCCATAGGGGGAATTATCCAATGTTAATTTTGGCATTTGAAGTGCCAACTTATTTCCACTTGCTCCACTTGCATATTTAGAAGATTTATCTACGACAAAACATTCTATATTTCTTTTTCTTAGTGAATAAGCTAAGGAAGCACCTGAAATACCAGATCCTATTATAGCTACTGGTCCTATAAATTTTTTAGAACCTGATACTTTATTAATTTTACTTAATAAAGGTTTCTTTATCCCTATTAAACTTTCTTTTTTATTTCCAAAACCAACCACTTTTGATACAGAAAATCCTGAATTAGACAATCCTCTTCTTACGTGCCCTGCAGAAGTAAATGTACTAAAAGTTCCTTTAAATTTTGTAGATAAATAAATTTGTTCAAAAAGTTTTGAATTCCAAGCAGATTTATTCTTTTTGGGAGCAAAACCATCTAAAAACCATGCATCTGCTTTAAATTTAAAATTTTTTAGACTGTTGAAGTCATCATAAATTAAAATTAATTCAACATTTTCTGACTCAAAAAATATTCTATGTGTTGACTGATATAAGATTGGTAATTTTTTTATTAATTGATTAAAAAGTATTTTTACTCCGCTTACTTTTTTATATACATTATTTAACTCAATTTTTGTTAATGGAGCGCTCTCAAAACTAATATAAATTAATTTAGCATTTCGTTTTTTAGTTTCTTTCCATAGTTTCAAGGTAAGTAAAAAACTCAAACCTGTACCAAATCCTAACTCAGATATTATGAATTCATCGGATTTTTTAAAACGTGAAGCTAAATTATTTGCCTTAATGAAATTATGCTCAGTTTCTTTTATTCCATTGTTTTTATCAAAATAAATATCTTTATATAAGTTTGAATAAATTCCTAATTCAGGAGAAATTGAAAGATGTGATTTTTTTAAAATATTTTTCATTTTATATCTTTAACAATTAACAGAAATTTATTAAATTTATTTAATAAAATATAATATTTATGAAATTTTTAATAATGTATTGGAAAACTAAGTCATTAAAAGATATGACCCCTAGTGAATGGGAATCCTTATGTGATAGATGTGGGAAATGTTGCGTAGTTAAACTTGAAGATTTTGACACACAAGAAATTTATTATACAAATGTATCTTGCAAGCTTTTATGCGAAAAAACTGCGCTATGTAAAGATTATATAAACAGAAAGGCTTTAGTGCCAGACTGTAAAATTTTATCTCCTCAAAACTTAAAAAATCTAAAATGGATGCCAGAAACTTGTGCTTATAAAATTCTTGATCAGGGCGGTCAATTACCAAAATGGCATCCACTTGTATGCGGAAACAATGAAGAAATTGTAAAAAGTGGTAATAGTGTGAAAAATAAGGTAACAAATGAAAAAAAGGTTAAAACAAAAAACTTACCAAATTATATCTATAATTGGTAAATATAAGGAAAAAAATGTCTAGAAACATGTGGATATTAGCAGTATTAATTTCAGTATTGGTAATTGCTTCAATTTATAGAGAACAGTCAGGTATGAAAATGCCTGATCATTTAAATTGCAAAGAATCAATGTTTGAACAAATGTTTACAGATAAATGCACTCCTAGAACTGGATTAAAAAAATTACAATAAAACTAATATAGAGCTCCAAATAAATGAAAATTGCTATAATTGGTTCTGGAATATCAGGACTATCTGCTGCTTTACTATTGTCTCAAAAACACAACATAACAATGTTTGAAATAGATAAAAGATTCGGCGGTCATGCCAATACTGTTGAAATTAAAAATAAGAACTCAACTATTAATGTTGATACTGGGTTTATAGTATTCAATAAATTGAATTATCCAAATCTAATTGGTTTTTTTAAACATCTAAATGTAGAAACCATAGAATCAAACATGTCCTTTGCAGTATCTGCAAGAAATGGTGAATTAGAATATTCAGGTTCGTTGGCAGGGATGTTTGCACAAAAAAAGAATTACTTTAATTTAAAATTTTATAAAATGTTAATAGATATTATTAGATTTTTTATTTTTGGTTATAAATATGCTTTTAATGTAAAAGAAAATGAAAATTTAAAAGATTACCTAAAAAGATGTAAATTTAGTGATGAATTTGTAAATGATCATTTAATACCAATGTCGTCTGCAATTTGGTCCTGTCCAGAAAAAAAAATATTAACATTCCCTGCAAAAAATTTACTTACTTTTTTTAAAAATCATCAATTAATTAATTTTTTTATTAGACCTCAATGGAGAACAGTTAAAGAAGGATCTATACAATACGTCAAAAAAGTTATCAAAACAATCAAACAGAATAAAAACAATAAATTTTTATTAAATACAAAAATTACTTCTATTACTTCAAAAAGAAAAAAAATTAAAATTGAATATGATCAAAGTTATGAAATTTTTGATAAAATTATAATGGCCACTCATCCTGACCAAACCTTGAAACTGATCAAAGATTTAGATAAAAAATCAACTGAAATTTTAAGTAAATTTCAGTACCAGAAAAATACAGTTATTTTACACTCAGATCCATCAACCATGCCAAGAAATCACAAAACCTGGTCTAGCTGGAATTATATATCTAATAAAAATGGAAAATCATCAACAACTTATTGGATGAATCAACTACAAGATTTAAATACATCATTAAATTTATTTGTTAGCCTAAACCCTTTTATAATACCTAAGAAATCACTAATTCATAAAAAAATTATATATGAACACCCTATTTTTAATAAAAATACTAACCTGGCTCAAATTCAAATAAATGACATTCAAGGAAAAGATAATATTTATTATGTAGGTGCTTGGTTAGGGTATGGTTTCCACGAAGATGGAATATCATCAGCTGTCGAGGTTACAAAATATTTTGATATAAAATTGCCATGGAAAATTAAATAATTTGAGTTTAAAAATGAAACCTTTTACTGGTGATATTAAATTTTTTGAAGCAAATATAAACCACGAAAGATATGGTAAAAAAAAGCATTTCTTTAAAAACCGAACAAATGCAATATTAATTGATTTAAAAATCAAACCTCAAAAAAATATATCAAAATACCCTTCATTGTTTTCTTTAGAAAAATTTAATCTACTAACTTGGAGTGCCTCAAAACACGGCAATCAATCTAAGTTTTCAACATCTCATGATCTTTATCAATTTATTAAGAATTTATGTATCAACAGAACCAAAGATAAAGAAGTAATTCATAAGATAAAATTATTAACTTTCCCAAAAGTTTTAAATTTTGGATTTAATCCACTTTCAGTTTATTTTTGTTATAATAATAAAGGATTACTTATTCACTCTGTTTTTGAAGTCAGAAACACATTTGGAGATATGCACCATTATGTTTTACGAAACATTAATCAAAAAATTAGTTCTCAAAAAACTTCTAAAAAACTATTTGTATCTCCGTTTTATCCAAAAAAAGGAAATTATAAATTATTAGCAAAATATGTCCAAGATTTGATTATGATCTCTGTAGAATATTCTTTGCATAATCAAAAAGTTTTTTTAGCGAACATGAAATTGAAAGAAATAAAATTCAATAATTTGAATATTTTAAGGGCATTTTTAACATATTCTATTTATCCAGGTAAAATTTGGATAAATATTCATTTACAAGCATTTATTCTCTGGTTTAAAAGGATAAATCTGCACAAAATCCCTCCTAGTGAAAAAGTTAAACATTCATTCGGAATTGAAGAATCAAAAGAGTGACTATTAATTTAAATAATAGGTTAAAGATTAATGAATTTTTGGAATAATTTATTTTTAAATGGTATTAAAAAATTTCCTTATGGGTCAATTGAGATAGAATGGCCAAACGGGAAAATTCAAAAAATATTAGCGAACAAAACTGGCCCTAAAGCAAATTTAAAAATTGCTGATGACAGTGTTGTTAAAGAAATTATAAGTGGTGGTGCTGTTAAATTTGCAGAATTATACATGGCCAAAAGATTAACATCTTCAAACTTGACAGCTTTAATGCATTATTTTGCTCTAAATAATGATGAAGCTGAAGATACTTTCAAAGTTTCTATGCTTAAGAATTTTTTTAATAAGTTTTCTCATTTCAAAAATAAAAATAGTCAACATCAAGCAAAAAAAAATATCTCTTATCACTATGATTTAGGAAACAAATTTTATAGTTATTGGCTAGATAAATCTATGACTTATTCTTCTGCAATTTTTTTAAAATCAACTGATGATCTAGAAACTGCTCAAACAAATAAATATAAAAAACTCGCAGAATTAGTTTCGATTAAAGATGGTGACAATATATTAGAAATTGGTTGTGGTTGGGGTGGTTTTTCTGAATTTCTAGGTAAAGAATATGATTGTAATATAACTGCAATTACAATTTCAAAAGAGCAATATAATTTTGCTAAAAAAAGAATTAAAAAAGCCCATTTAGAAAACAAAATTGATATAAGATATTGCGATTATCGAAATATTGATGGCAAATTTGATAAAGTATTATCAATTGAAATGTTCGAAGCTGTAGGAAAAGAATATTGGGACAAATTTTTTAGTAAAATAAGAAAAGTTTTAAATCCAGATGGAAAAGTTGGACTACAATTAATTACAATTGATGATAAAATATATGATGTTTATAAAAATAACCCAGACTTTATTCAAAAATATATTTTTCCTGGGGGGATGTTGCCCTCTTTTAAAATACTTAGAAATATTGCAACTAAAAATTACCTTAAAGTTGAAAGTGTATATAGTTTTTCAGATGATTACGCAAAAACATTAAATATTTGGAATAAAAGATTTAATAATAATTGGGAAAAGATTGAAGATCTTGGATTTGATGAAACTTTCAAATTAATGTGGAATTATTATTTATCGTATTGTGAAGGCGGTTTCTTATCAAACAATATTGATTTAAAGCAAATAAAATTGAATATTAATTAAGTTTTTGATTTAAATAAAAACAAGCTTATTTTATAGAAATAACCAATAAATGGTATTTTAATGAAGATACCATTTAATGAATCCCAATAGTCAATATGAGATACCACTTTTCCAGCATCATTTAGTACCAATTCACTCATACCTTCAATAGTCTGCAAAGACTTAAATGCAAAGAAAGTCATTTTCCATTTCAAAAACACTCTTTGTTTATTCATTGAATAGTCAAGAATGAAAAACTTAGGCTCTTTTACATTTTCGAACATATGATAAAAAATGTTTTTAAAAGCATTTATTCCTTTAATATTATTAAATGGATCTATAAATATTATATCTTCAGAAATTATATCATCAAATTCATTAATATTATCAGGGGAAAGATTACTAAATAAATAGATATATTTTTTAACTACACTTTTTTCCATTTCAAAGTTTTAAATTATAAATTTTTTTATTAAATAAGAAGAAATCTTATCAGGTAAATAGCTAAAGATCTTCATAAAAAGAGAAAATGATAATGGAAAGGAAAATTCAAATTTATTTGAACTCATATGCTTGAAAATTAAATTAGCAGCTTCATTAACATTCATTAAACCTGGCATATAAAAATCATTTATTGAGGTTGCTTGTGTTTCTACAAAGCCAGGGCTGCATAATTGTACTTTTATACCTTTAGGATTTAAATCATAACGAGCAGACTGAGCAAATGACCTTAAAGCAGCCTTAGTCGGTCCATATGCAGCAGCTTTAGGTAACCCAATCCACCCAGAAACACTAGACATAATAATTATGTTACCATTTTGTTTTCTTATTAAACCTGGTAAAAATGCCTCATAACTGTTCAAGACACCAAGGTAATTTATATTTAAATGTTTTTTATAAAGATCTAGATTGATTTCAGATGCATTCACAGGTGAATAAATACCAGCATTCAAAAGAAGCAGGTCAGGAGCTTCAATTTCTTTCGCTATAGATTTCAATTTTTTAAAATCTTGTACATCACATGAAAAATATTTAAATGACTGTTCATTTGATGGAAGACTTTTGCTGATTGCTTTCAATTTACTAGCACTACGACTAATTCCAGTAACTTTCCACCCTTTTTTAATTAATAATTTTGAAAAAGCAGCACCAATCCCCTCACTTGCACCAGTCACAATTGCAGATTTTTGTTCTAAATTATTAATTTTCAAATTATTCACATTACTAATATATTAAATTTTACAATTTTGATATTGAACTATTACAGCCCCTCTTACCTTTGATTTTAATATTTTTATTTTTACTGAGAACTTTCCAGCCATAATGTTTCTTGTAATTGGTAAATTTCCTTCAATTATATCATTATTACCTAAATAAATAAATATAACTCTAATTGGTTGAGATGGATCAAAATAAGGATTATTAGTTGCTGTGTCCGAAATATTACCTTCAACTTTTACTTTTAATCCACCTGATAATAATAATAAAGTATTTTCAGGTGGTATAAAAGATTCTGTTGAAACAGCTAACTCTTTATAATCAAATTTACTACAAGTTTTGTTATAACCAAGTAATCTCAATGCATCGATTATATCCTTTTCAGGAACACCCTTAGCTAAATTAGATGCAAGAATGTTTTTTGCATCTCTACCAAAGTCAGTGTCTTTATTCTTTATGTTTTGAGTATTAAGTGCTAAATTTGCTTCTTTAAGCTTTAATCTTATGTCAGTTAATTTTCTATCTAATTCAATTTTTTGATCATTAAAATCATTAATTATTTTTTCATTTTCTTGTATTAGAACCAATTTATCACGGTTACCTAGCCACCATCCAATAAAAATGGCAATGATAAACATTAAAATTTTGAAAAAATAATTTAATATTGATCTAAACTGTTTTTGCCTATACTTGTTTTGTGCTTGATAAAAGTCCAAAATTAAACCTTGAAAATTTTTTTTTTTATCTTTTATATTTAATGAATAATAAATCAATACATTTTTTTTATGCAGAACAAAAATATTAAACCTCTAAAAAAAATTAATCAAAGAGCCTGGCAAAGAATGTTATCAGGTAGAAAGCTTGATATTTTATCTCCGTCCCCATTTGACATAGAAATTGAAGATATCGCTTTGGGACTATCAAGAGTTACAAGATGGAATGGTCAAACGACTGGTAAATACCCTTATTCAGTTGCTCAGCACTCTGTATTAGTTGAAGAACTTTTCAACATTGAATATCCAGATTTAGATAAAAAATGGAATTTAGCCGCTCTCCTTCATGATGCACCAGAGTATGTGATAGGAGATTTAATCACACCATTTAAATATGCTCTCAATAACAGTTATCGATTTGTCGAAGATAATTTAATGAAAGCAATTTATCTTAGGTTTGGGTTGCCAGCTTTACTTCCAAGACATATAGAATCTAAAATTAAAAAAATTGACAAATCTCTAGCTTGGTTTGAAGCTGTTGATCTAGCTGGTTATGAAGAAAAAGAAGCCTCAAAAATAATTAAAAAACCAAATTTGAATTCCAAACCTCAAATTATAGTTGCGCTATCAGCAAATGATGTTCAAAAACAATTTTTAAAGAGATTTCAAGAAATAATCTAAAAATATTTTAATATCCTTCGTCAATCAAAGGGAAAGCACTTAACACATCTTTTGAATCAAATGCATAATCTTTGCTTAAATAAGTGTGATCAAGTTCTGACAGTGAATTTAATCCTAGCAACCTTAAGCCTGTCAGAATTTCTGTTTCTAGTAATTCAAGCATTCGAAAAATAGCTTTTGATCCTCCAGCAGCTGCTGCAAACCCTTGAAGCCTTCCGATACCAACACAATTTGCGCCTAATGCAATTGCCTTTAATACATCAGTACCTCGCATTATACCTCCATCAAAAATAATCTTGGCTTTATTATCAACTGTCTCAACAATTTCTGGTAAAACATTTAACCCACCAACTCCAAAATCTAATTGTCTTCCACCATGGTTGGAAACATAAATTATTTCAACACCATGTTTAATTGCTAATAATGCATCCTCTTTAGTAGCTATACCCTTAATTATGATAGGTAAGTCACAATAAGATTTAATCCTATCAATATCTTTCCATGAAAAACGCATTTGATACTCAAAGCCACTTGCGCTTTGTCTTGATGTTGTTCTATACCTTTTAGCAAGATCTCTTTCTCTTCTTCCATAAGCATCTAAGTCAACTGTTAGACATATACCTGAGTAATTAAAGTCAATTGCACTTTTGATCTGATCATCAACCCAATTTTGGTCACCTCTAACATATAATTGAAATAATTTTGGATAATTAACGCTTTTAGCAACCTCTTCCAACCCTGGCATACAAGTAGAGCTTATCATGTGCAGTATACCAAATTCAGATGCTGCAATTGTTGGAGCAATTCCTGCCCCTTCTACAAAATCTTGCATTGAACCTATAGGTGCAAGAATTACCGGCATTCTTAAAGAATGTCCAACCAAGTTAGTGGATATATCAACATTTTCCACGTCTCTTAATACCCTTGGTCTAAATGCTAAACTGTCGAGAGCAAATCTATTTCTTTTAAAGGTTGTTTCAGTTTCAGCAGCTCCAATTAGATAATCCCAAGTTTCTCTAGAAAGTTTTGCTTTAGCCTTTTTAGCAAATTCATGAAGAACTAAATATTCTTCACCTTCAATCTTACTACCCAATTTATTTTCAAACATATTATTCTCCAAATTAATAATTCAAACTATATAAAAATTAATATTTAAATCTATAAAAAAACTTGCCTTAGCCAAAAAGCTAAGTTACACAACAGTCATATGGTTTTGCGAGCGTGGCGGAATGGTAGACGCACTGGACTTAAAATCCAGAGTCCGATAAGGACGTGGGGGTTCAAGTCCCCCCGCTCGTACCATATAATTTGTTTTTGATATCAAACAAATCATATAGGTCATTATATTAATGGTTATTACTCGTACAAGAGAAGAACTATATAAAACCCTAGAAATATTTTCTAAACGTCCAGGTAAATTAGCATTAATTCCTACTATGGGTAATTTACATGATGGACATTTATCTTTAATAAAATTAGCTAAACTAAATGCATCCAAAACGATTACAACAATCTTTGTTAATCCCCTTCAATTTGGTAAAAATGAAGACTTTAAGAAATATCCAAGAACTGAAAAATTAGATATAGAAAAATTAAAAAAAGAAAATTGTGATATTTTATTCATTCCTAAAAATGGTAATGAAGTATTTTCAAAAATTGAAAAAGTAAAAAGTTTAGATTCTGGAAATCTTGGATCTGAGCTTTGTGGAAAAATTAGACCTGGTCATTTTGATGGAGTTTTGACTGTAGTTAATAGATTATTTGAATTAATTAATCCAGATGTAGCCGTCTTTGGCGCAAAAGATTATCAACAACAAATTTTAATAAAAAAAATGGCTATATCATTACATCCTCAAATTTCTCTTATAAAAGCTCCTATAGTAAGATCAAAAAATGGTATTGCCCTATCTTCAAGAAATAATTATCTGTCTAAAAAAGAATTGGAAATGGCTGCTAATTTATTTAAGTGTCTTCAAATTAGTGTGAATTCTTATCAGAAAAGAGAAGAGTTAGAGGAAATATTAGATAACGCCAATTCATTTTTAGTATCTAAAGACTTATTGCCTGATTATTTTGAATTGAGAGATAGCGAACTTAATATTATCTCAAAAAATAATTTTGAAGGTAATAAAGTTTTTCTAGGATCTGTTACAATAAACAACACTAGATTGATTGATAATATTGAATTTTAAATGTTTTTTTTTCCATTTGCAGATGAAAATCCTACAAACAATAAACCAATTATTTCTTGGTTAATAATATTCACTTGTTCATCTATTTTTCTTAATCAAATTTTTGATCCTGCATATGTAAAGGAACAGACTTTTATAAGTTTTGGGATGATACCATCCATATTATTTGGATATTCTGAGTTATCTGGAGCTCTTAAAATCATACCCCCTTCTTTATCAATTTTCACTTCCATGTTTTTACATGATGGTTGGATGCATGTAATTGGAAATATGACCTATCTTTACATTTTTGGCGATAATATTGAAGAAAGTTTAGGAAAATTAAAATTTATAATTTTTTATCTATTAACTGGAATTGTTGCAGCTTTAACTCAAGCTATAATTGATCCTACATCAACAATACCAATGATTGGGGCATCAGGAGCAATTGCTGGTGTACTTGGAGGATATTTAGTTTTATACCCTAAGGCAAATATAAAAGTCTTATTCTGGTTTATAATTTATATAAAAGTAATTAGAATAAGAGCTTTTATTGTTCTTGGAGGATGGATAATCATTCAATTTATTAGTTTTAGTGGAACTGAATTAAATTCAGGTGGTGTTGCATATGCAGCACATATTGGTGGATTTATATCAGGGGTTTTATTGATTAATATAATGAAAAATAAAACTACTCAAAAAAATAAAATATTAGGTGGTTCTGTTCCTAATTCAAAATAATTATAAAGATCTATCATCAATCTCATTGCCGTCAAAAATTTTCCCTTTTCCACCTAATTTTATGACAATTTCTAAAATTGCTTCAGAAGCTTTTTTTAATGATAATTCATCTTCTGATCTTAACACAATAGACGTTCCGAAACTACCTGGTTTAAAATATGGATATGAGCCAATTTTCACGTTTAAAAATTCATTTTCTATTTTTTCTAAGTCCTTTGCTATCAGACCTTCTCCAATGTTGCTTGATACAGTTTTTGATTTAAGTTTCTTGCCACCTGTTAACTCACTCAAAATTGAATGAAACATACTCTGCATTATTTTTGGAACACCCGCAAAAACAAAAAGATTTTCAATCCTATAACCAGGTGCAGCTGAAACTGGATTATCTATTAACTCAGAATTATTTGGTACAATTGCCATTTTTTGACGAGCTTCATTAAATTCTATGTTTGCACCCTCATAATGTAATTTTAATCTTCTCATAGCTTCTGAGTCTTTATATAGCTTTTGATTGAAAGCCTTAGCAACACACTCTGTAGTAATATCATCGTGAGTAGGACCAATTCCACCACAAGAAAAAACATATGTATATTTATTTGTAAAAACTTGAATTGTTTTGATTATAGTAGTTGAATCGTCAGGAACAATTCTGGCTTCTTTTAACCTAATACCTAAATCATCTAATTGAGCCGCAATCCAATTAATATTAGTATCTTTAGTTCTTCCAGATAAAATTTCATCACCAATAATTATTATACCTGCCGTTGCCACCATAAAGAAAATCCTTAATAAAAATTAATATTGTACGTAAATATTTATAAATATATGTTACAAATTATTATCATCATATATAAACAAAGTTTTAGTTAAAATGAAAAATAAAATAGTACAATATGACAACAACTCATTTTTAAAAATGCATGCTGCAGGAAAACTAGCTGCAGAAGTTTTAGATTATATAACATCTTATGTGAAAAGCGGTGTTTCTACTGGGTATCTAAATGATTTATGTCATGATTATATTTTAAAAAATAATGCTATACCAGCACCATTGAATTATAGAGGTTTTCCTAAATCAACATGTATTTCTGTAAATCATGTTGTTTGTCATGGTATACCTGGGGACAAAATTCTTGACGAAGGAGACATTCTTAACATTGATGTAACTGTGATTCTCAACGGATGGTATGGTGATACAAGCAGAATGTATTTTGTAGGAGAACCATCAAGGAAAGCAAAGTTCTTAACTAAAGTAACTTATGAGTGCCTTTGGCTAGGAATCGAAACAGTAAAACCAGGAAGTACAACAGGAGATATTGGTCATGCAATTCAAAGTCACGCTGAGAAAAATGGATTATCAGTTGTAAGAGATTTTACAGGTCATGGTCTTGGAAAAGTTTTTCACGCACCACCAACAATCTTACACTATGGTAAACCAAATACTGGAGATGTTCTTGAAGAAGGTATGATTTTTACCATTGAGCCTATGATTAATTCAGGAAAATATGATGTCAAAATTCTATCTGATGGATGGACTGCAGTAACTCGTGACAAAAGTTTATCGGCTCAATTTGAACACAGTATAGGGGTAACTTCAAACGGATATGAAGTTTTTACGAATTCTCCTAAAGGTTTTACACAACCAGATTACCCAATTTGAAAATTAGATTTTTATTTATTTTTTTAAATTTTCTTTAATAGTATTTTTTAGAGATTGTGAAGTTTCTTTGATAATTGGTTTAGCTTTTTGATAACCTTTAAAAGCCAACTCTCCAGCTTTTTTTCTTGCATCTGGATTAGTTGCTAAAATTTTTATCGCATTTTTTAAAACTGTACCAATAATCATTTTATTCTCGTATTAAAGTTAAAAACAAAATATATATATATATAAATTTTATTATTCATTATAAGAAAATAGTTTAAAAAATAATATAAAAATTTCTTAAAAATTTAATTTAGGTTTTGAAATGATTGAAAGATATTCAAGAAAAGAGATGGTTAAGATTTGGTCTCAAGGGGAGAAATTTAATATATGGTTCCAACTTGAAGCTCATGCTTGTGATGCTCAAGCAGAATTAGGCGTAATACCAAAAAAATCTGCAGAAATAATATGGAAAAAAGGAAAGTTTGATATAAATAAAATAGATGAAATTGAAAAAACCACTAAACATGATGTAATTGCATTTTTAACTAATCTAGCAGAATATATTGGAGAAGATGCAAGGTTTATTCATCAAGGTATGACATCTTCTGATATTTTGGATACTACTTTTTCCATACAATTGCGAAATGCATCAGACATTTTATTAAATGATATTGATAAATTACTAAAAACATTAAAAAAACGTTCGTTTGAACATAAACATACAGTTACAATTGGAAGATCTCATGGTATTCATGCAGAACCAATTACATTTGGTTTAAAACTTGCCGGTTACTATGCTGAATTCAAACGAAATAAAAAAAGATTAATTGAAGCAAAAAAAGAAATTAGTACATGTGCTATATCAGGAGCAGTTGGAACTTTTGCTCATATAGATCCATTTGTAGAAAATTACGTATCTAAAAAAATGGATTTAATGCCTGAAGATGTTTCAACACAAATTATTCCAAGAGATAGACATGCAATGTTTTTTTCAACCCTTGCAATAATCGCTTCTAGTGTTGAACGCTTAGCAACAGAAATCAGACATCTGCAAAGAACTGAAGTTAGGGAAGCAGAAGAATATTTCTCACAAGGTCAAAAGGGCTCAAGTGCAATGCCACACAAGCGAAACCCAGTGCTCACAGAAAATTTGACTGGATTAGCAAGATTAGTTAGATCTTCAGTTATACCAGCTTTAGAAAATGTTTCTTTATGGCATGAGCGAGATATTTCTCATTCATCCGTAGAAAGAATGATTGCACCAGATGCTACTATAACTCTAGACTTCGCTTTGCAAAGACTAAACAATGTAATTGAAAACTTACTGATTTATCCTGATACAATGTTAACAAATCTAGAAAAACTTGGTGGTCTTGTTCACTCACAACAAGTATTACTTGCATTAACCCAGAAAGGTGCCAGTAGAGAAGATGCCTATGAAATGGTACAAGAAAATGCTATGAAAGTTTGGGAAACTCCAGAACATAAAAGAAAGAATATTTACAAAGATTTGTTAAAAAAAGATAAAAAGGTAATTAAATATCTTAATGAAACCGAAATAGATAAATTATTCAATTTAGATCAACATTTTGTTCATGTTGATTATATATTTGATAGAGTTTTTGATTAAAAGGATAATTAATCTATGTCTAAAAAGAAAATTTTATATGATGGTAAAGCTAAAACAATTTTTGAAGGCCCTACTTCAGATACAGTAATACAATATTTTAAAGATGATGCTACAGCTAATAATGCTGAAAAACACTCCATAATTAATGGTAAAGGAGTTTTAAATAATTCTATTTCTGACTACTTGATGAAAAAAATAAATGAAATTGGTATACCAACACATTATATCAAAAAATTAAATATGAGAGAACAACTGGTAAGAAAAGTTGAAATCATACCTGTAGAATTTGTAGTTAGAAACATTGCAGCCGGCTCAATTGTAAAAAGACTTGGCTTAAAAGAAGGTAGTGTTTTTTCAAGACCCTTAATTGAACATTATTTAAAAAAAGATGAGTTAGGTGATCCACTTATTAACGAAGATCATATAATTAATTTTGAATGGGGTACTCGAGATGAATTGGATGAAATGCAAGAGTACGGTCTAAGGATTAACGATTTTTTAAGAGGTTTGTTTTTTGGAATAGGTCTTAAACTTGTAGATTTTAAAATTGAGTTTGGAAGATATTATTCTGAAGATGGTAATTCAATTTTACTATTAGCTGACGAAATAAGCCCCGACAATTGTAGATTATGGGACATTAACACTAATAAGAAAATGGACAAAGATTTATTCAGACAAGAATTAGGTGGTTTAAAAGAGGCATATCAAGAAGTTGCAAATAGATTAGGTATTCTTCCTGAGAAAAAAAATTACTCTAGGGCCAAACCCGAATTAGTAAAATAAAGAGAGTTATTATGAAAGTTATTGTAAATGTATCTCTTAAAGAAGGTGTTTTAGATCCAGAAGGACAAGCTATAAAGTCTTCTTTAAATAACCTAGGTTTTGAACATTGTAGTGATGTAAGGACTGGCAAACAAATTATTTTAAATTTGGATCAAAATAGTGAAGATGAAGTTCTTACACAAGCTAAGAAAATGTGCGAAGAGCTGTTAGTAAACACTGTTATTGAAAATTATGAAATAAATATCTTAAAGGATTAAAAAAATTTTGCGTTCAGGTGTTGTAATATTTCCAGGTTCTAATTGTGATAGAGATATGATTGTTGCTCTCAGGCAAATTACAGGGAAAACTCCAATCAAAATTTGGCATAAAGAAAATGATTTTCCTAATTTAGATTTAATCGTTGTCCCAGGTGGATTTACCTTTGGAGATTACCTTAGATGCGGCGCTTTGGCTGCTAGATCTCCAGTAATAAGTTCAATTAAAAATCATATAAGTCGCGGTGGCACAGTATTAGGTGTATGTAATGGTTTTCAAATTTTAATTGAAGCTAAAATACTCCCTGGATCTCTTATAAGAAACAAGAAACTCCTATTTACTTGCAGAGAAACAACATTAGAAGTCCAAAATTGTATGAAAAACCCTTTTCTCTCTGGTTTTAAAATAGGTGAATGTCTAAAGATTCCAGTTGCTCATAATGAAGGGAATTATTTTGCTCCTAAAGAATTATTAAAACAACTGAAAGAAGAAGGAAGAATTGCTTTAAAATATAGTAAACAAAATAACAGTGAAAAAAATTATAATCCGAACGGATCATCAGATGACATAGCTGGCATTCTATCCACCAATGGAAGAGTTTTAGGAATGATGCCACACCCAGAAAGAGCTATAAACTATCTACACGGTGGAACAGATGGTTTAAAACTTCTAACAAATTGCGTTAAACAAATTATTGGTTAAATAATAATGGAACCACAATTAAAACTCTTAAAAATAAACAAAAACGAGTATTTAGCTCAACAAAAAAGTAAACTTGAAGATGCTTTAGATATGGGTTTAACTAAAAATGAATATGATTTAATTTGTAAAAAAATTGATAAAACTCCAAATATGACAGAATTAGGAGTTTTTTCTGCGATGTTTTCAGAACATTGCTCTTATAAAAGTTCAAAAAAATGGTTAAAAACTTTACCAACAGAGGCTAGTCACGTGATACAAGGTCCTGGAGAAAATGCTGGTGTAATTGATATAGGGCAAAATCTAGCTGCTGTTTTTAAAATAGAGTCACACAACCACCCTTCATTTATAGAACCTTATCAAGGTTCAGCAACTGGTGTGGGCGGAATTTTAAGAGATGTTTTTACAATGGGTGCTAGACCTATAGCTCTCATGAATGCATTGAGATTTGGACCTCCAGATCAACCTTTAACAAAACATCTTGTTTCTGGTGTAGTAAAAGGAATCGGTGGATATGGTAATTGTATAGGAATTCCAACAGTTGGTGGTGAAACAAACTTTGATAAATCTTATGATGGTAATATTCTAGTGAATGCAATGGCAGTTGGTCTTGCAAAAAAAGATAGAATATTCTATTCGGCAGCAACAGGCGCTGGTAACCCAGTCATATATGTAGGTGCAAAAACAGGAAGAGATGGAATACATGGAGCTACAATGGCTTCTACAGAATTTACAGAAAACAGTGCTGAAAAAAGACCAACTGTTCAAGTTGGAGATCCATTTACAGGGAAATTACTATTAGAGGCCTGTCTAGAATTAATGAATACAGATGCTGTTTTATCTATTCAAGACATGGGAGCAGCTGGCTTAACAAGCTCTAGTGTTGAGATGGCTTCTAAGGGATCATTAGGTATGAATTTAAATTTAGATTTAGTGCCTACTAGAGAAGATAAGATGACTAGCTACGAAATCATGCTTTCAGAAAGTCAAGAAAGAATGTTAATGATTTTAAAACCAGGATCAGAGGAAAAAGCAAAATCAATTTTTGATAAATGGGATCTCGATTTTGCTATTATTGGAGAAGTTACAAATACAGGAAGATTAATTCTTACTAAAGATGGTTTTGAAGCGTGCAATTTACCTCTAGAACCTCTTGTCGAAGACGCTCCTGAATATAATAAACCTTACGAAATAAAAACTGATAAAAAAGTATTAAAACCATCAGATCTCAAAATCAATCTTACAATAATTGATATATTAAAAACAATTTTTAAAAATCCAAATATATCTAGTAAGAAATGGATTTGGGAACAATATGATAGCTCAGTAATGGGCGACACAATTTTTACAAATGGTGAGAGCGACGCTTCAATAGTGAAAATCCATGGTACGGAAAAAAAAGAATCTTATGGGAAAGGTCTTGCTATTACAACTGATTGCACGCCACGTTATGTTAAATCAGACCCTATAATTGGAGGTATGCAAGCAGTTTGTGAAGCAGCACGAAATATAGCTTCTTCAGGTGCAAAACCACTAGCAATAACAAATAACTTAAACTTTGGAAATCCTGATAAGAAAAATGTTATGGGAGAAATTGTAGGGTCTATAAAAGGAATTTCAGAAGCTGCTTCTTTTTTAGGTACTCCAATTGTATCAGGAAATGTTTCTCTTTATAATGAAACTAATGGTAAGAGTATTCTTCCAACTCCAGTTATTGGTATGGTAGGAGCAATAGATGAAGTTGAAAATTCTCTAGCAATAAGTGCAAAACTAGATAATGTGTTGCTTGTCCTTGGACAATCTGTCAATTTTGAAACAGGTTGGATTGGTTGTAGTATCTATCAAGAAGTTATTAATAAAAAATATGACGGAGCACCTCCACCAATAAATTTAGAAAATGAAAAAAAAGTTATTGAAATTTTATTAAAATTGAATGAAAAAAAACTTCTGACAGCTGCTCATGATATTTCAGACGGTGGCTTACTGACAACAGTTTGTGAAATGTTATTTAAATATAATTTAGGATTAAATATTAATTTACCTAGTAACCTAATTAATTGTAATAGTTATGACCCTTTACTTCAATCATGGTGTTTTGGTGAGGATCAAGCAAGAATAATTATTGCAACAAAAGATATTAAAAAAGTAAAGTTAATCTTAAAGGAAAATAATGTTGATTTCTTTGTTCTTGGACAAACTAATTCAAGCAGTAACTTGAATTTAAAAGATATTGCTACTATATCTATTAATGAGATAAAAAAAATAAATGAAAAAACAATACCTTCAATGATGGGTGATTAACAACAAGGTTAAGTTTGTAAAATGGCTATGAAAGCATCAGAGATAGAAGAACTAATTATTAAAGCTTTTCCAAATGCAAAAGTTATTATTGATGATTTACGTGGTGATGGAGATCATTATGCAGCGCAAATTATTGCTGAAGAATTTAGAGGTAAAACTCGTGTGCAACAACATCAAATGGTTTACAATGCTATGGGTGGTAGAATGGGAAAAGAATTACATGCATTAGCTTTGAATACATCTGCCCCTAAAGAATAAAGGAGAATTAAATGGAACAAAGTACAAAAGATAAAATTCAGAATATAATTGATGAAAATGATGTTTTGCTATTCATGAAAGGTACTCCAGTTATGCCTCAATGCGGGTTTTCTGCGGCAGTTGTTGGAGTTTTAAGCCATATGGGAATTAAGTACAATAGTGTTAACGTTCTTGAAGATCCTGAAATAAGAGAGGGCATTAAAGAATTTTCAGATTGGCCTACTATACCACAATTATATGTAAAGAAAGAATTTATTGGTGGTTGTGATATTATCAGAGAAATGCACGAAAGTGGAGAACTAATTCAGTATTTTAAAGAGAAAGGTATCTCCACATAATAAGCTATTTTTGATTTTTGAAATTTTACTTTTAACAAACCTTATTAACGTGAATAAAATTCGATAACTAAGTTAGTTTCCATCTGTACTGGATAAGGAACATCGTCTGGCATAGGAATTCTTAGTAAAGATCCAGTGAATTTAGAGTGATTAACTTCAACATATTCAGGAACATCTCTTTCAGGAAGAGTTGTTGCTTCAATTACTGCTGGAATATTCTTTGCTTTATCCTTCAAGGAAATAACTTCGCCTACATTGATCATTCTAGAAGGTATATTACATCTACTTCCGTTCACCATTACATGACCATGATTAATCAATTGACGACAGGCAAATACAGTTGGTGCCAACTTCATTCTGTAAAGGATAGCATCTAGTCTACATTCTAAAATACCAATCAAATTTGCACCAGTGTCACCTTTTTTACGAACTGCAGCTGTATAGTATTTTTTGAATTGTTTTTCACCAATATTACCGTAATACCCTTTTAATTTTTGTTTAGCCATTAATTGAACACCGTAATCTGTGGGTTTTTTTCTTCTTTGACCATGCTGACCTGGTGCGTATTCTCTATCATTTAGGGGAGATTTTGGTCGCCCCCATAAATTGACTCCTAATCTTCTATCAATTTTATGTTTTGAACTTGTTCTTTTGTGATCTGACTTAGGCATTTTTAAACCTTTGTGTAACTACTTAAAAGTAGTAGATTATTCCAACCAGAAGCTAAACTTCGGGATAGATAGTACCATACTATTATCCACTTTATCGGAAATGAAATTGCAAAATACTATCATTAAATAAAATGTCAAGTACGATTTGAAGTTCCTGATAATGATCTAATAATACCATGAAGTGTTCTTAGATCTTGGTGAGTTAATGAGGCCCTATTAAATAAACTTCTGATGTTTCTTTTAACAACAGGAGCCATTTCAGATGAATAAAAAAACCCTGATTTACTTAAAAGCTCGTCTAATTGTTTGTAAAAATATTCTCTGTCACCAACATTAGAGAGTTCATTGCTTTTTTTTAATTTTTTATTAATTTTAACCAAATTGTTATCTTCTTTTAAAAAAGACAGTTTTTTTTTGTGCCATTCCCAACAAATTAATAAAACCGCTTGAGATATATTTAATGATGAAAATTCTTTATTAATTGGAATTGAAATTGTGTAATCTGCTTGGACAACATCATCATTTGATAATCCAGATTGCTCAGGACCAAATAAAAATCCAACTTTGCCGCCATTTACAACATGTTCAAATGATTTCTCTATTGCTTTGAAGATACTTAAAGATTTTGTACCAACAACACGCTTTCTTGCAGTTGTTGCAAATAACAAAGAAATTGTTTTAGTAGATTCACTTATTGAATCATATAATTTTGCTTGATTTAAAACATCGTCTGCACCCGCTGCAGGCGCAAAGGCAGAATTATTAGGCCAACCATCTCTAGGTTGAACTAGTAAAAGATTTTTTACACCAAAATTTTTCATTGCACGAGCAGTAGAACCAATATTTTCACCAAGTTGTGGTTTTGATAAAATTATATATGGATTAAGTTCAATCATAAATTCATCTGAGTTTAAAGTCTTCTCCAGACTGTTCTATCAGGTTTATCTTCTAATTGTATATTTTTTTCTAGTAATTGTTCTCTAATTTGATCTGCTTTTTTGTACTCTTTATTTTCTTTTGCAATTTTACGTTTTATAATGAGTTCATCGATTTCTTTTTCTGTGATGGCAGAGTTTTTTACTGCTTCGTTTGAATTTATTTGTCCAAATTTAAACCAATCTTCTGTAGAATTGCATAAAATTCCTAAAATATTAGATGAATTTTTTAACTTTTGAGCACATTCTTTACTTCCTTTATTAGCTTCATCAGCAAGATAATGTAATCTAGCAAGAGCTTTAGGTGAATTTAAATCATCACAAAGATTATCAATTATTTGAGTGTCTTGCCCATCATTTACTTCAAAGCCTTCAACAGCTCTATAAAGTCTAGATAGTGATTTAGTAGCTTCATCTAAAGATTTATGACTAAAGCTTAAAGGAGCCCTGTACTGAGCTTGAATTAACGCATATCTAATTGCTTCGCCCCTAAAATTTAACAACAAATTATTTATGGTAGCAAAATTACCTAGCGATTTTGACATTTTCTCACCATCAGAAGTAACGTAACCATTATGCAACCAGTAATTGGCCATTATATCGGATTTATTGGCACAACAAGACTGAGCGATTTCATTTTCATGGTGTGGAAAAATCAAGTCTAATCCACCAGCATGAATATCAAATTTTGTCCCTAAATACTTTTTACTCATTGCTGAACATTCTATATGCCAACCTGGACGACCCCTACCCCATGGACTATCCCATCCAGGAAGTTTTTTGGAAGATGGTTTCCATAAAATAAAGTCTCCAGGATTTTCTTTGTATTCAGCAATTTCAACCCTTGATCCAGATATCATCTCATCAAGTGACCTACCTGACAAAGCACCATAATTTTTATATTTTTCAACAGCAAACAAAACATTGCCTGATGAAACATAAGCAAAACCGTTTGAAATTAATGTTTCTATCATTTCTATCATTTCAGATATATGATCAGTGGCTTTTGGTTCAAAATCAGGTTTCAAATTACCCAACGAATGAGAATCTCTATGAAAATTTTTTATTGTTTCATTAGTCAATTCTGAAATATTTATTTTTTTTTCAAAAGCTCTTTTATTAATTTTGTCATCAATATCAGTTATGTTTCTTACGTATGTAACTTTGGGATATATTATTCTAAGTAATCTAACTAAAACATCAAAAACAACTAAAGGTCTTGCATTACCAATATGTATAAAATCATAAACAGTTGGTCCACATGCATATAATCTTATATTTTTTATATCAATAGGCTGAAAAATAGACAAACGCCTTTGAAGTGTATTATATAAATTTAATTCAATCATTTTGAGATTTATTTATTTTTAAAAATTTAGTTATTATTATTTAATCTTTCTTTAATTTTATCTTTCCCCATCATTATGACTAAATTTGCCATTTCTGGCCCATTATTCTGACCTGTAAGGCATAATCTTAGTGGTTTGAAAAGTTCTTTACCTTTTTTACCACTTTCTTTCATAAGAGAGTTAGTCCAAACCGACCAAGTGTTTTTGTCAAATCTATCTTTAGGAAGTGTTTGCAATGCTAATTTATTAAAATCTTTATCATGTGGAACCTCTTTAATATCTCCATAAACAATGTTCCACCAAAACTTTACATCTTCTAAATTATTTATATTTCCTCTGATTAAATTCCAAAATTCGTTAGTGATTTTAAGATCTAATATATTTAATTGATGACTAATATCCGTATAATCTAACAGTTGAAAAAACTTAGAATTCAAAGCTGACAATTCTGTTTTATCAAATTTTGGCTTTGAATTTCCAAATTTAGTAATATCAAAACTTTTAAAAATTTGTTTCATGTCTTTAAAAATATCAATTGAATCTGAAGTTCCAATTTTGGCCAACAAGGAAGAAATTGCCATTGGTTGAAATCCCTGACTTCTTAATTCTCGAAGTGATAAACTCCCAAGTCTTTTTGAAAGACCTGATCCAGTATTATCAGTCAATAGTGACAAATGACCCATTTTTGGTGGGAATGATCCTAATGCTTCAAATAACTGTATTTGAGCAGCTGAATTTGTCATGTGATCTTCACCTCTTAAAATATCTGTTACATCAAATTGAATATCGTCAACTACTGAAGCTAAAGTATAAATAACTCTTCCATCTTCTCTTAATATAACTGGATCTGACAAATTAGACATATTATATTTACTTTTACCCTTTACAAGATCATTCCAATTCACGTCTTCATGATTAAGTAAAAATCTATAATGTGGTTTTTTTCCTTTAGACTTCAAATCAGCAACATCTGAGTCTGATAATTTTAATGCAGACCTATCATAAATCGGTGGTTTTCCAGAAGATAGTTGGCTTTTTCTTTTTAAGGATAGTTCTTCCGCTGTTTCAAAACATGGATATGCACGTTTTTTTTCTAATAAAGTTTCTAAAGCTTCTTTATAAGATAAAAGTCTAGAAGATTGCCTTTCTATACTATCCCAATTTATATTCATCCAAGTTAAATCTTCTTTGATAGCATCTTCATATTCTTTGGATGACCTTTCATTGTCAGTATCATCAATTCTAAGCATAAAGTGACCATTTTTACTCTTAGCAAACAAAAAGTTAACTAATGCGGTTCTAAAATTTCCAATATGTAAATACCCTGTTGGACTTGGTGCAAATCGAACTTTAATCATTAATTTTCCTAGTTTGTAAAAATTTTAATTCCAATTCCTAAAACCACTAGTTAGCGGATACCTTCTATCCCTACCAAAAGCTTTTTCAGTAACTTTTGGTCCAGGTGCTGACTGAAATCTTTTATACTCTGATTTAGATAACAACATTGAGATTTTTTTTACATCATTTAAATCAAAGCCTTCTTTTACTATTTCATCTAATGAATGATCATCTTCAACTAATTTTTTTAAAATAACGTCAAGGATATCATATTCTGGCAAGCTATCTGTATCTTTTTGATCTTCTCTTAATTCTGCACTAGGTGGTTTAGTAATTATTCTATCTGGTATCACAATTCCCTTAGGTCCTAAAAATTCTACTGGTTTGTTTAAATTTCTCCATTTGCATAATTTGAAAACATCACTCTTCCAGACATCTTTTATAACCGCAAACCCACCACACATATCCCCATATAATGTTGCGTATCCAACAGCGTATTCTGACTTATTTCCTGTAGCTAATACCATTGATCCATATTTATTTGATATTGCCATTAATAGTAATCCTCTAATTCTAGATTGAATATTTTCTTCAGTGATACCTGGTGATATCTTTGGTCCATTGAAATTTAATAAAATTTGATCAATAGTATTCATACCTTCTTTGATATCTAAATATGAGTAATTAATTCCAAGATAAGATGAAGCCATTTCAGCATCTTCAAGACTTTCTTTACTAGTATATGGACTTGGCATCATAATTGCTTTTACTAAATTTGGTCCCAAAGCATCAGTTGCTATCGCAGCCACTAGTGCTGAATCAACACCACCTGACATACCAAGTACAACACCTGGAAAACCGTTGTTGTGAACATAATCCCTTACGCTTACAACTAGAGACTTATACAATGCCTCAATGTTAGAAGAGATATTTTTAATGTTTTTTTTAAAATTCCATTTATTATTATTTTTATATAAATCTATATTCAATATTTCTTCTTTGAAGTCATTTAGTTGTACTGTTAATTCTCCATTATGACTTAGACAAAAAGATGAACCATCAAAAACTAATTCGTCTTGACCTCCTACCCTATTCAGGTAAATTAAAGGTAATTTTGATTCAAAAACTCTTGAAACTGCAACAGACATCCTTTGATCAATTTTTTTTGTTGTGTATGGAGAAGCATTAATTGAAATAATTATCTCAGCTCCTGTTTCAGACAGACATTCTATCACTGTTTCATTCCAAATATCTTCACATATTGGCAATCCAATTAATGTTTCTCTAACTTTAACTGGGCCTGACAAGGAACCAGGTGTAAAAATTCGTTGTTCATCAAATACTCCAGTATTTGGAAGATTATGTTTATCCCTAAATGATAGAATTCTACCTTGATCCAAAACAAAAACAGAATTTCTAATTTTATTTTCATCTTTTCTTGGAGATCCAAGAATTATAGCAGCTTTCCCATCATTAGTTAATTTAGCTAGGTCGCTAATTTCATGCTCTACAAGCTCTAAGAAATCATTTCTTAGAACTAAATCGTCAATTGGATATCCAGTAACATATAATTCAGGAACAACAATAATATCTACATCCTTACTCAAATCATTTCTGATTGAAATAAGTTTAGAAATATTTCCTTTAACATCTCCTACTTTGGGATTTAATTGGGCAAGTGCTATTTTCATTTTATTTTTCAATAATTGACTCATTTATTAGAATAATTACCGCTTCAGCAAAAACTCTCTTCCAAGTTTAACTTGTGACTTGCCGCCATAAGAAATTATATCAGCCGTTGCGTAGGTTTCTGACCAACGACTAGGTAAATACGATCCTGTCCCTATAACATTAACAGGTACTTTTGCAAGTGAAAAAACCTTACACTTCTCTGGCCCAAATCCACTTGAAGCAACAATTTTAACCTTTTCAAAACCAGCATTATCAAGTATTTCTCTCAAATGCCACACAGCGGCTGCAGACACTCCTGTGCCAATTAAATAACGAAGCTCTTGTTCAGTTCTATAGCCACGAATAGCTTGTGGAGCATTTCTTTCTAAAACCGCATATGAACCAGCCACATCAAGTCCTTCAATATATCTTCCACCATGAGTATCTATTCTGAGTGATAAAGAGTGTTTATCTGCCAAACTTTTAAATGATCTGCAAACCATCAAACCATCTGTTATTTCTTTACCAAAATAATCAATTAGAACTGTCAGAGGTTCGTCTGGCCAGGTAGAATGAAACATTTGTGCCGCTTTTAATGTTGATCCAGCATAACCTATCAATGCATGAGGCATTGTGCCTAATCCCTTGGTGTTTTCAAATAAATATGCAGTTTTGTCTGTTGCACATCCAATAAATCCAATTGCTTCGGCTTCTGATTTGACCCTTTTAGAACCAACATGAGCGCCATATGCCATTAAGTCTGCCATATCAGCACCAGCACAATGTCTTGCATCCATAGCTAAAAATGAAGTCTTTGGTAAACTTTCAACCATGGATTTTGCATTATAAGCAGCAACACATGTAGCCCCAATTTTTTGAAGTAATGCGGTTTCTAAATCAACTAATAATAAAAACGAACCTGATATGTACAATAAAGGTTCTCCAGCACCAACATCCGAACCTTCAGCAAAGCAGCGTTTTATATTAACGCTACCTTTTCTCTCTTTTATAATTTGGTTAAGCCAAACTATAGCTGGATTTAAAGCAGAAATTACTGGCCTTCTCATAAAAATTGCATATGTAACCTCAGTGTCTCCATATGAAGCCACAATATTCTTTGTTCTTAAAAAATAAGTATCTGTAACCGTTGCTAATTGAATTGGATTAGGTCTTAAATCCACTGGCCAAGTATCTTTTTGTACAATATTAAGATTATGATTTTTTTTATTATTAACCAATTTTATACCTTAAGATACAGCTACTATTTGCTTTTTTACATTGTTTCTATTTTCTGTTAACAAATCAGCAACTAAAAAAGCTAGTTCTAGTGATTGTGTTGCATTAAGCCTAGGATCACAATGAGTGTGATATCGATCAGCTAAATTTGATTCATTAACTTCATACACACCACCAACGCACTCTGTTACATTTTGTCCAGTCATCTCAAAATGCACTCCACCTGGGATGGTATTCATTTCATTATGAACCTCGAAAAAACCTCTAACCTCCGTCATAATGTCATCCATCTTTCTAGTTTTAAATCCTGAAGAGGCTTTGACTGTGTTTCCATGCATTGGATCACTACACCAACCTACAATCAATCCAGACCTTTTGACTGCTGATATTAATGGTTTTAATTTTTTATTTATTTCTGAAGAGCCCATTCTTGTAATCAAAGTTAATCGACCTGCTTGATTGAGTGGATTAAGCTTTTCAATTAATCTTAGTAAATCATCAGGTTCTGTGGATGGCCCACATTTTAGCCCTATTGGATTTGCTATTCCCCTCATATATTCTACATGAGCTTCATCAATATCTCTTGTTCTATCGCCAATCCATAACATGTGAGCAGATGTAGCAAACCAGCCTTTCTCTTCTGTGATGGTGTCTTTTCTAGTTAGGGCTTCTTCATAATTAAGTAACAATCCCTCATGAGATGTATAAAATTCCGTTTCACAAAGTTGGGTAGTATTTTCAGGTGTCATACCACACGCTTTCATAAACTCAAGAGAGGAAGTTATCTGAGCTGCCAACTCTTTATATTTTTCTGCCTCTTTAGTACCACTAACAAACTCTAGGTTCCATTCGTGCAACTTTGTTAAATCCGCCATACCTCCACTTGCAAACGCTCTTAATAAATTTAAAGTTGAAGCAGATTTGTCATAAACTTGTAGAAGACGTTCTGGATCAGGCTCTCTTGCTTTTTTATCAAATGCCATGTCATTGACCATGTCGCCTCTATAACTAGGTAAAGAGACATTGTTTATTTCTTCAAAAGGAGATGATCTAGGCTTAGAGTATTGGCCAGCTAATCTTCCTATTTTAACAACAGGTAAAGCTGATCCAAAAGTGAGAACAACAGCCATTTGCAACAATACTCTAAAACTATCTCTTATATTATTAGCGTTATGTTCAGCAAAAGACTCAGCACAATCACCCCCTTGTAATAAAAAAGCATTACCCTCTGCTACATCAGCCATCCTTTTTCTTAATCTTCTAGCTTCTTCAGCAAAAACTAATGGTGGTCTAATAGATAATTCCTTTTCCACACTATTTACTTTAGTAAGATCATTATATTTGGGCACTTGCTTAATAGGAAGTTTTCTCCAGCTATCTATTTTCCAATCAATCATGACTTTTCCTTTAAATACAAAATCAATACAAAACTTTAACCAACAATTCTCAAATAACAGAATTTAACTTTTTCTTCAAATAATGAGTTTAGTTTATCACTAAGATCTCATAGTGACAAACTCTTCAGCAGACGAGGGATGGATGCCTATAGTATTGTCAAAATCAGACTTCAATGCTCCTGCTTTAATTGCTATTGCAATTCCTTGAATTATTTCTGCAGAATCTGGGCCAATCATATGAGCTCCAATAACTTTTTGTGTTTTTTCGTTGACAACAAGTTTCATTAGAGTTCTCTCAAGATTTCCAGATATTGTATTTTTTAAAGCTCTGAATTCACTTTTATACTCTCTTGCATTTATACCATTCTTTATAGCTTCATCAAAACTTAGACCTACAACTGCAATGGATGGTTGACTAAAAACAGCACTAGGAACATTTTCGTAAGAAATAAATCTTTTAAATCCTCCAAATTCTCTATCTGCAAAAGTATGTCCTTCTGCAATAGCTACAGGTGTCAATGTAATTTTATCTGTTACATCCCCAATTGCAAATATCGATTTAATATTAGTCTGACTTTGTTTATTTACTATTATCTCACCACGACTTCCCGTTTTTACACCAACCTCATTTAATCCAAGATTTAACACGTTTGGCAATCTGCCAGTTGCACCCATAACAGTTTCAACATCAATTTTTTTTCCGTTAGATAATTTAATATTATAGTTTTTGTTATTCTTTTCAATTTTTGAAATTGTAACTCCATTGTGTATTGTTATTCCCTTTTGCTTCATAGATGTCATCAAAAACTGCCTTATATCTTTATCAAAGCCTCTTAAAACCATATCAGCTCTAAAAACAAGATGAGTATCAACTCCAAAACCGTTAAATATACCTGCAAACTCAACGGCTATATAACCAGAACCATATATAACAATTGATTTAGGAAGATCAGTTAAATCTAGAGCTTTATCAGAATTAATCATATAGTGATTACCATCAAAGGTTGGGAAAGAAGGTTCACCTCCTACCGAAATCATTATTTTTTTTGATGACAACTCGATAATTTCATTATTACTTTTTGTAATTGAAACAGTATTAGGTCCAATAATTTTACCCCAACCAGAAATCAGTTCACAGCCAGCATTTTTAATTAATTTTACATATATTTCGTGAAGCCTGTCTAATTCTTTATTTTTTTTTATAATTAAGTCATTCCAATTACTTTGAAAGTTATCAATTTGCCAACCAAAACCTTCTGCATCTAATACTTGTTCTGTAAATTGAGACGCGTATACTAATAATTTTTTAGGCACACATCCTCTTAAAACACAGGTGCCACCAGCTCTATCTCCTTCAATGACAAGAGTTTTTGCTCCATAAGATGCTGAAATTCTAGCCGTTCTCGTACCACCTGAACCAGCGCCAATTACAATAAGATCATAATCAAAATCTGACATAAAATCTCCAGAATAAAAAATTATTTAAAATTTTGCTTCACCCTTCATTGTAATGCCTGCATCTTTTGTACTCGTAAAGCAATTCAGATTACCATTTTCACTATTTTCAATATTAATAAATAAATTGTCATTTGCATATACAGGTGCAACGCCTCTATGTGAGAAAAAATGCGCTTTTGCTTTTTTATATTTTTCTGCTGCTCTTAACATAAGAGTTGCTTGAAGTGGCCCATGAAATACTAAATCTTTATATCCTTCTTCTTCAGTGGAATAAGGGTAATCATAATGAATTCTATGACCATTAAATGTAATTGCTGAATATCTGAACAACATTGTTGGATGTGTATAAATTTTTTCTTCATAATCCGACTTTTCAAATGGTAAATCATTTTTAATAATCACAATATTTTTTGTTTTTTCTATATCTCTATAAACAAGATCATGCTCTTCTTCTATCATTAGCTTATCTTTTACAAAAAACTGATATTTTGCTGTTACAAAACATAACATACCTGACTTGCCATTTTTTAAATTGATATCTATCACCTTAGATATTTTTTTTACTTCATCGCCTATTTTCAATGAATGAAAAAAATGTGTTCGACATCCAGCCCACATTCTTCTAGGAAGAGGGACAGGAGGTAAAAAATCTCCTTTTTTTGGATGAGAGTCTTTTCCAAGCAAAGAGGATCTAACAACAGCTGGTCCTAGCGCCCAATGTAAGCCAGATGAAGCTATTTCACCATTTTTTGGGTCATCTGGATCAATATCAAGCGTTGCTCTAAACCTAGATTCCAACGATTTTGTTACTTCATCGAATGTAGTTTCTTCATTACCTATCCAAGATTTTAGTTCGTTTACGTCAACATTCATTATGATTTCTTTTGTGATTTTAGATAAATTTTATTTAATATATTAAAAATTATAATCTAAAACAAGTTAACTATAGCAAATAATTGAGGATAAATATGAACGATATTCTAAAATTAAATATTGGAATTGCAGGATGTGGAACTATGGGACTACCTATGTTGGAAGTTCTGTTGAAAAATAGAATCAAAGCTATTGGATATGATATACGATCAAAAGATAATTTTCCTACTTTAAAAGATAAATTCATCTCATCAAAAGCAGAGTTTTTTGATAAATCAGATATTATTTTAAGTGCAGTTAGAGATATAGATCAGACATTAGAACTTTGTGAAGGTCATAATGGACTTTTTAAATTAAATTCACCTAAAACAATTATAATATGTTCAACACTATCTCCTGCCTTTTTAAAAAAATTTTTTCTACAATCACCTGATAATATTACAATGATAGAAGCGCCAATGTCAGGAGCTCCAATGAGAGCACAAGATGCATCACTAACTTTTATGGTTGGATCTAAGGTAAATGAGTTTGAAAAAATTTTACCAATTTTAAATATTTTAGGTGATAAAATTTATCATATTGGAGAATTTGGTTCTGGGATGTCTGTTAAAGTTTTAAATAATTTTGTAGCATCTTGTTCAGTTTTAGCTGTAAGACATGTCCTATCTGAGGCTAAAAATTTAAATATCACAACTAATCAATTACTAAAAATTTTAAATAGTTCATCAGGTCAAACTTGGTTTAGTGAAAATTTAGAAAATATAGATTGGGCTAAAGAAAACTATAACACAGATAATACAATTGCAATTTTAGAAAAAGATGTAAGAAGTTTTTTGGATGGATTAGCTAATTCAAATTCTAGTACTAACGATGCAATGGTTAATTTTCAAAATGCTCTTTTGAATGGATTAAAAAATATTCCAACATTTCCAAATAATTAGTAAATGCCTAATTCGATACCACTGGCAAAAGTTAAAACAAATTTTTCTAATTGTTTCATATAACCTTGTTGCCAAGAACCTTTGAGTATTAAAGGGGGTAAAACCTGTTTCCATCGTAAACCTGTTAAAATTTTATTTAAAGCAACTTTGCAACCTTCCCCATCCAATCCTGCTCGAATATAGTAAATAATAGGAAGACCTTCTGTTTTGCCTTTTAAATCATTATAACATCTATCAAAAAAATCTTTTGTTAAACCTGACATGTATCCAAAGTTTTCAGTTGTTCCAATTATTAGACCATCTATTTCTTTAAAAGAGGATGTACTTGCCTCGTTCAAATTTAGCATTTTTAAATTTATATTTGAGTTTACAGTTTTAATCTTGTTTTCTACAAGCTTAGATAATTTTTTGGTATTTTCAGATGGAGAATGATGGATAAATAAAATGTTTTTTTTCTTCATATTAAAATCATATTTATAATTTGGGAACACCAAAATGATTTAAAAATTCAACTAGATTTTCAAATGGTTGCGCACCAACAACACTATGACTATTATATACATAAGTAGGAACTCCAGTAACACCGCATGTTCTGGATTTTTGCCAGTCTTTGTCAACTGAACTTTTAAATGTTCGATTTTTTATTATATCATTAGCCTCATTCTCATCTAATCCTGATTTTGCTACAATTTCCAATATTACGCTTTCTAAACCAATATTTAATCCCTTAACAAAATATGCTTCAAAGAAATTATCATGAATTGATGTTTCATTATCTAAAGATTGAGCCCAAGAGCTTATTTCTTGCGCTAGTCTACTATTAAAAGTATGAGTTCGATTCCTGTAAGGGAGATTTTCATTGGACATCAAATTTTTCATGTTTTGATTCTTATTATCAATATCTTCTTGATTGGTACCAAACAGATCTAATAAAGATTTACCTTCTTTTGGGGTATCAGGGTGCAATGGAAAGTGAATTATTTCTATACCTATATTAAATACTTTTTTTAATTTTTTAACTCTTGAATCACCAAGATAGCACCAAGGACATACGTAATCAGTGAACACTTCTAATTTATAAGAACTCATATGATACCTAAAATTTGAACAATTAAATTTACACTAGATAGAAATTTTTAAATTGTAAATTTAATAAAAATAAAAATCTTGATTATGATTTATTATGAAAAACAAATTAAGATTTCAAAATTTATCAAAATATATAGACTTATGAATATGATATTAACAAATAAAATTTTTAAATAATTTTTATGAAAAGGAAATAATTTGAGAGATTTAAAAGGCAAAAACGCAATAGTCACAGGTGGATCAAAAGGGATTGGTAAAAGTGTTTGTGTTGCTTTGGCAAATGCTGGAGCAAATGTATATATATTAGATATCGATAAACATGAAGGTTTAAAGACCGTAAAAGAAGTTTCTGAATTAGGTGTTAAATCAGATTTTTATCAAATAAATGTTTCTAATGAGATTGAATGGATTGATTTTTCAAATGTTTTAAAAAATAAAAAAATCTTAGTTGATATATTAGTAAATAATGCGGGTATTTGGATTGGCAAAGATATTGATAGTGTTTCACAAGAAGAATATCAAAAACTAATATCAATTAATTTAACAGGAGTTTTTCTTGGCATTAAACATTTAGTGCCCTTATTGACAGATGCAGGAAAGAAAACAAAATTTGGAAGTACTATAATTAATTTAAGCTCTGTGGCTGGTCTTGTTGGCTCTCAACTTGACCCATTATATTCAATGACAAAAGGCGGGATTACTACTTTCACAAAATCAATGGCTATATATTTTGGAAAAAAAAATTATCCTATTAGAATTAATCAAGTACATCCAGGTATAATTGACACTGAAATGGGAAAACAAGTTGCTAATGCAAGGATTAATCAAAATCCAGGAATGACAGCAGAAGAATCTTATTCTTCAGGTATTAATCAAACACCTATTGGTCGTCTTGGGACAGCTGATGAAGTCGCTAAAACAATTTTATTCTTATCCTCTGACGCTTCAAGTTTTATGACAGGTTCTAGTCTTGTTGTTGATGGGGGCTTAACAGCACAGTAGATTTATTTATGCATAATATATGAGGGTAAAATAAATGATAAGAAATTTAAAAAATAAAGTAGCCTGGATAACAGGTGCAGGATCAGGTATTGGACAAGATGCGGCTATAAAATTATCTAAACTTGGTATGAAAGTAATTTTATCAGGTAGAAATATTCAAACTCTTCAAGATACAGCTTATAAATGTGATAGAGATACTGAAATAAAACCTGTTGATATTTCTAATAAACAATCTGTAAGAGATCTTATTTATACATTAAAAAATGAAATTGAGCATATAGATGTTTTAGTAAATTGTGCTGGAATTAATATAGAAAAAAGAGATTGGGATAATATTGATGAAAATGAATGGGACCAAGTAATACAAACCAACATTAATGGTTTATTTTACTGCTGCAAGGCAGTTATACCATTTATGAAAGATAAAAAAGATGGGTTAATTATTAATGTATCTTCATGGTCTGGTAACCATGTAAGTTTATTATCGGGTGTGTCATATACTTCTTCGAAACATGCGCTCAACGCTATGACAGAAACGATTAATATGAAATATTGTAATCTTGGTATTAGAGCTACTGCATTATGCCCAGGTGAAGTTTCAACAGCAATATTAGACAAACGTCCGAAAAAACTCTCTATTGAACAAAAAAATAAAATGTTACAACCAGATGATTTAGGTGAAACAATAGCATTCTTATGTCAGATGCCTAGGCATGTATGTATAAACGAGTTAACAATTAGTCCAACATGGCACAGAAGATATATTGCAGATCTGGGAATTGAAGAATTATAAAAAAAAATTTATAATTTTTCTAATTTATCTTGAGTTTTATGTATGAAGTCAGATGAACTATGTCTTTCATGAAGCTGAGATGATGGATTACCTTTAATTTTATTTACCATGATCCCTCTTTTGACAGCCTGTCTATCATTAATTTTTTTTGCCCATCGCAGAACATTTTTGTATGTTTTTACATCCAAAAATTCTTCTGCGTTATACAACCTGCCTAATACTAAGGCTCCATACCATGACCAAATTGATATATCAGCTATAGTATATTCTTCACAACAAATAAAATTTTTGTCAGATAGTAATTTATCTAGAACATCTAATTGTCTTTTAACTTCCATAGCAAATCGATCAATTGGATATTCATATTTTTCTGGAGCATAAGCATAAAAATGACCAAAACCTCCTCCTAAATAAGGTGTACTTGCCATTTGCCAAAATAACCAGTTAAGACATTCTGTCCTATTTTCAAATTTTTTAGGAATGAATTTATTAAATTTATCAGCTAAATATAATAATATTGAACCAGATTCAAAAATTCTTATAGGCTCATTTTCAGATCTATCTAACAAACTTGGTATTTTTGAATTTGGATTAATTTCTACAAAACCAGAACCAAATTGATCCCCATCGCCAATCCTTATTAACCACGCATCATACTCAGCTTCTTGAATACCCAAATTAAGCAGTTCTTCAAGCATAATTGTAACTTTGACTCCATTTGGTGTTCCTTGAGAGTAAAGTTGAAATGGATGTTCGCCAATTGGAAGATCTTTTACATGGGTGCTACCAGAGATTGGCCTATTAATATTTGCAAATTTTCCACCATTTTCTTTATCCCAAACCCATTTTTTTGGAGGCACATATTTTTCTGATTTTGTCACAATTTTCCTCTTATAAAACTGTAATTAATAATTTAACAATATTGGATCAATTGGTTCGTTACCAAGCACTAAATCTGAACCTTTTTCTCCTATTAATGTAGCTCCAGAGTGTAAATTGGCAGAGAGCATTGTTGGCATAATCGAAGCATCAACAACCCTAATATTTTTTAAGCCATAGATTTTAAGATTATGATCTACAACTGCTGTTGGATCTGATTTTGGACCCATTCTACATGTTCCCATCTGATGATAAGTTGTTGTTCCTCTTTCTCTCGCAACTTGAAGTAATTCTTCATCACTTTCTTTTTCTATTCCAGGATAAACTTCATAATCAAAATAATTTGATAGAGCTTTAGAATTCATTAGTCTTCTAGATAATTTTAATCCAGCTACTACAACTCTTTTGTCTTCTTCTGCATCTAAGTAATTGGGTTGGATAATTGGTGAATCGAATGGATCATTATTTTTAGATTTAATCCAACCAAGTGATTCTGGTCTTTGCTGCCATGCAGTTACAGTAAATCCAGGCTCAGTATCTAAAGTTGATTGAACACCTTCTTTGTATGATGCTGGAGTAAAAGTCATTTGAAGATCGTGATTTTTAATTTCTTCATTAGAGTGCCAAAAACAATATACTAATGTAGGACTCAAGTTAACTATTGATTGTTTACCAATAACGTACTTTCCAATTTCTCTTAGAAGTTTTATTCCTCTAGCTTTTTCATTTATGGTCTCAACATTTTTTGCTCTCGCTGTTAATCTTGGAGCGAAATGATCTCTTAAGTTCATTCCAACACCTTTTAGATCGTGAACAACATCAATACCTATTTTTTGAAGATCTTCAGCTGGACCAATACCTGACATATGAAGTAAATGAGGTGATTTAATAACTCCTGATGATAAAATCACCTCTTTATTTGCTAAAAGATTAACCTTTTCACCTCTTCTACCACCTTTAAAGTATTCTACACCTGTAGCTGTTTTGTTTTTAAAAGTAATTTTTGTTACAAATGCATTTGTTATAATTTGAAGATTACTTCTGGATTTTGCTGGATTCAAAAATGCTTTTGCTGCACTTACTCTAAATCTTCCTCGTGTGTTTCGTTGTACATACGAGACCCCTTCTTGGAATTCACCATTATAGTCTTTATTTAATGGTATTCCATTTTCTATTGCACCTTTTATGAAAGCTTCACATAATGGATCTCGGTATTCGAGATCAGTTATGGGTAATTCTCCTTTTGTTCCTCTGTAAGTTTCATCATATACACCATATCTTTTTTCATACTTTTTAAAATATGGAAGTAAATCCGAATAACTCCAACCTTTGTTACCTTTTTGAGCCCAAGTATCAAAATCTAGATTTTGTCCTCTATTAAAAACCATACCATTAATTGAGCTTGATCCACCCAGTGTCTTACCTCTTGGAATATCTATTATTCTTCCATCTGTGCCCCAACTAGGTTCAGCTTTAAACAACCAGTTCACATTTGGATTTACAAGTGTTTTAATAAATCCAGCTGGAATATGTATAAAAGGGTTCCAATCAGGAGGTCCTGCTTCTAACAAACATACTGATTTTTTTCCATCTGCACTTAGTCTATTGGCCAAAACACAACCAGAAGAACCTGCTCCTACTACGATGTAGTCAAAATTATTGATCATTATTAAGGTCCAAATTATTAAATTAGAATTATCTTTAAGAATTGATAATAATTAAAGATTATTTTTATACAATTACAAAAATTATCAGAAATCACCAAGATTGAAGCCAACTTACCAAATAGTCTCTTAAACCAGTTGTAACCATAATTTCTTGAATTTCATTTGAAAAGAAAAAAACTAATGCAGCAATTATTATTCCAAATATGAAAGTCATGACTACCCCCTAACTCTTAATTAAACTATAATAAATTTAAAAAGACTTGAATTCTATAAAAAAAAAAATAAAGTAATAAAAAAACAAAAGGAATAGATTATGAGTAAAGATGAATACACGTTTACTGAAAGCTTTAAATCAGAAACAATTTTAGCAGTGATAATTTTTTTTCCTCTACTATTTACTATCACTGGAATATTATAATTTATTTTATAACTTCTTCTTTAATAAGATCATCTATCTGACGATCTTTATAACCTAAAGATTTCAAAATTTCTTTTGAATGCTGACCTAAAGATGGTGCTTTAGAAAGTTCATTATCATTTGTTAATTTTGGCATCCCTGGAATATTTGGAACTGGCCATATTTCTTCAGTAGATGGTTGTTTTAACCAAGAAATTAAATCTAATGCTTTTGTTTGCTCACTTTCTATAAATTCTTTGTAGTTTTGTACCTTTTCGTTTTGAACTTCATAATTGTTAAGTAAGTTTTTCCAATAGTCAGTTTTTTCTTTAATAAATAGTTTTTGGACTTCTTTTGAAAGAATTGCTTCATGTTTTCTTCTTTCTGCATTATTTACAAAACGTTTATCGTTAATAAATTTTTTCCAACCAATAGCATTACAAAATTTGAGGAATTCATGATTTTTTACAACTATAATCTGTATCCAACCATCTTTGGTTTTAAATGTTCCAGAGGGAGATGAAGCATGAGTATAAGGCCCTTCCATATATCCACTCATAAGTCTTATAGATTGCATTGCCGCCGCTGCTTCCATTAGGCTTATTTCAATCTTTCTTCCAAACCTCTCATTTATTCTTGCATATAAGGATGCTGATATTAACTGAGTTGCGTATAAAGCAGTAGTCATATCAAATATAATAACAGGTGTTCTATGAGGAATATCGTCTGGGCCTTTGTTTTCTGACATAAAACCTGTAAAAGCTTGAAGAACAGGATCCATAGCAGGCTTCTGACTCATAGGTCCAATTTGTCCAAACCCTGATATAGATAAATAAATTAATTTTGGATTTATTTTTTTTAGCCTGTCATAATCATAACCAAGACGTGTTATTACCCCTGGTCGAAACCCTTCAATAAAAATATCGGATTGTTTAATAATTTTATCTAAAATAGATTGGCTTTTTTTATTCTTCAAATCAATTATAATACTTTTTTTACCTAAGTTAGCTGCTACCGAAAAAGCAGAATGTTCTCCATACTCCTGTCCAAGATTTCTTGCCCAATCACCATCTTTAGGTTCTATCTTAATTACCTCTGCGCCGTGTTGAGCCAAAAGCATTCCGCAATATGGACCAGCAACACCTTGAGAAAAATCTATAACTTTTAAACCTTGATAAGGTTTTTGATATGACATGTAACTCCTCATAAAATAAATTTTTAATTATTATCTATTGATATACAGTAAAAAAAACACCAAATATGTACTTCAACCAAAACCTTAATTTAATTTATTAATAAGACAAAGAATATTTATAACTTTTAAAAGCAAAATAAAATGAGCGCAAACGCTAGTATATATTGGGTAAGACAAGACTTAAGATTACACGACAATCCAGCACTAATTGCGTCTGTTAAAAATGGTTCAATAATTCCACTTTATATTCTTGATGATGTTAATTCTAAGGATCACAAAATTGGACAAGCTGGGAGGGTTTGGCTTCATCAATCTTTAAAAGAGCTTGATAAACAATTCCAAAACAAATTGGTAATAGCCAAAGGTGATCCAGAAGAAATATTATTTAAAATATGTCAACTAGAAACAATAAATAAAATATATTGGAATAGAATTTATGAACCATGGGTCATCAGAAGAGATAAAAAAATAAAAACTAATTTAAAGAAATTAGAAATAGAAACATACTCATTTAATAGCTCACTCTTATGGGAACCATGGAATATACTCAAAGAAGACAAAACAAATTACAAAGTTTTCACTCCTTATTTTAGACGAGGTTGTTTAAATGCAAAAGAACCAAGAAGACCTCAAGAAAAACCAAAAAGTATTAATTACTTTGAGTTAAAAAAATTTAGAAGTTTGAAACTCGATGATTTACATTTATTACCAAGGCTTAATTGGAAAAATAAAATATTGAAAAGTTGGCAGATTGGTGAAAAAGCTGCAACTGCAAGGCTTAACCAATTTATTGATACTGAGTTAGATGGATATAAAGAAGGTAGAAATTTTCCAAATAAGAAGAATGTATCTAGACTATCTCCACATTTACATTGGGGTGAAATTTCTCCCAATACGGTTTGGCATGCCGTAAAAGACCTAAATCAAATGGGAATAAAACATCAAAAAGATACTGAAATTTTTTTGTCTGAAATGGGATGGAGAGAATTTTCAAATTATTTATTGTATTTTTATCCTGAATTACCAAAAATAAATCTACAAACAAAATTTGATAATTTTCCTTGGATTAATAACTCAGAATATCTGTTAGCATGGAAAACTGGTCAAACTGGATATCCTATAGTAGATGCTGGTATGAGAGAGCTATGGTCAACTGGATATATGCATAATCGACTTAGGATGATTGTTGGATCTTTTTTAGTAAAAAATTTACTTACACATTGGCAAGAAGGAGAAAGATGGTTTTGGGATTGTTTAGTTGATGCAGATTTAGCAAGCAATAGTGCAAGTTGGCAATGGGTAGCTGGATGTGGTGCTGATGCTGCGCCATATTTTAGAATTTTTAATCCAGTTACACAAGGTGTTAAGTTTGATGCCAATGGCAAATATACTAGAAAATTTGTTCCAGAATTGGCATTAGTTCCAAATAAATACCTTTTTAATCCATGGGAGGCGCCTGATGATATTTTGGAAAAAGCAGGCGTTACGCTCGGTAAAAATTATCCAAAACCTATTGTAGATATTAAAAGTTCAAGACAACATGCTCTAGACGCATTTGCAAAAACTAAAATACCTTAAAATGAAAAAAAATATCTACAGGATCTTATTTAATGTTATTTTTTTAATGATCACTTATTTATTTTATGTTTTTCCATTCGAAATACTTAATAAATTACTATTGAATCAAACACAATCTTTTCAATATTCTCTGATTAACACCCTGATATTTTATATATTAATATTATACTATTTAAGATCACATAGTACTTTCAAACCATTAAAAATCTTTGTTTATGAAGGTTTAGGAATTGGTTTTATCAGTTTTATTATAATATCCATATGTGTTGTTTTTAATTATGTTTTAGAAATCAGCACATTATTCCTTGGAATAAGTTCTCTGATATTTATAATTTTGATTTACTTGTATGGTTCATACAACGCTAGAACCATTAATATTAAAGAAATAGACATAAAATCATCAAGTATTAATAAAAATCATCAAATATTATTTATAAGTGATGTTCATCTTGGTACTAACAATAAAAAACACCTAGTAAAAATTGTAAAAAAAATTAATAAACTTAACTTTGATTTCTTATTGATTGGAGGTGATTTGATTGACTCTAGTTCTTTTAATTTTAAAGATCTAAATATTCTTAAGGAAATTAATAAACCAATTTATTTTGTAAGTGGTAATCACGAATATTATTTAAAAGACTATCAAAATAAAATCAATCAACTAGCATCCTTTAATATTAATCATTTAAAAAATAATAAAATAGAAATTGATGGTATTAATCTCATTGGTATTGATGATAACCAGACAGAAAGTTCAAAAATTAATTTTGCAAACAAGCTTTGTGATAATAATTTATTTAATTTGTTTGTCTGTCATAAACCAGATATTTGGCAAAAAATAAATTGTATAAATTACCTTATGTTATCAGGTCATACTCACAATGGGCAAATATTTCCTTTTAATTTTATAGTAAAATTAAAATTCAAATTTATTTATGGTTTATATAATAAGGGTAACTCAAACCTATATGTAAGTTCAGGTGTGGCATGCTGGGGACCAAAGATAAGACTTGGTTCAAAAAATGAAATTGTATATCTAAAATTAGGCAAAATATAAATTAAATAATACCTTCGATATTAACTGGCAAATCGTTTGTTTCAATTTCTTTTATAATTTTTTTAAGATGAGAAGCATTCTGTGTTTCAATAGTTATATTTAATTTTGCTAAACTAGCTGATAAATCCATAGCAAACCTGCTGTGTTCAACTTGTAGGACATTTGCACCGTTTACAGCACAAATTTTGGAAATAATCTGTAATTGACCAGGTTTGTCAGGCATAGTAATACCCAAAGTTGTTACTTGACCCGATCTCACTAGATCTCTCATCAAAATTGAAGATAAAACTTTAGAGTCAATATTACCTCCACAGATGACAATTCCAATTTTTTTATTTTTAAACTTTGTACCATGTTGTATTAAAGCTGCCAAACCTGTAGCACCTGCTCCTTCAACAACTATTTTTTCATGCTCTGCTAACATTGCAATTGCTCTTTCAATAGATTTATCAGAAACAGTTAAAACATCATCAACAAAATCCTTTAATATTGAAAAAGGAATTTCACCTATTTCTGCTACTGCAATACCTTCTGCTAAAGTGGAACCCTTACACCTTGATTTCTTATTAAACATTTTATTAGACAATGATGGGTAGAGATCAGATTCTACACCTATAACTTCAATATCTCTTTTCATATGTTTAGCTGCTAGTGAGCAACCAGCAATTAACCCCCCTCCACCTACAGGAACTAACAAAACATCAATTTCATTACAATCAGTAATCATTTCATATGAAATTGTACCTTGCCCTGAAATCACGTTAAGGTCATTGTATGGATGTACCTCTATAAATCCATTGTTTGATATTAAGTCTTGAACATGTTGATATGATTCATTTAAATCTTGACCTTTGATAATTACATTACCACCAAAATTTTGTGTCCTTCTAATTTTAGTAAATGGTGTGCCTTCAGGCATAACAATATTTGATTTAATATTCATTTTATTAGAAATATAAGCCAATCCCTGTGCATGATTGCCAGCTGACATGGCAATTACCCCAGCTTTCTTTTCTGCTTCTGACAAAGATAATAATTTTGAATAAGACCCTCTTATTTTAAATGCGCCAGTATGCTGTCTATTTTCTAACTTTAAAAAGGTATTAATACCTAATTTTTCTGAAATAGAAGATGTGAACGTTGTTTCAGTCCATTTCACATTGTGTTTAATTTTTTTATGAATGTTTTTTATATCGTTAAATGTTAAATTCATTAGTATCTCTTCATTTATTAGGATTATAATGGGGTATGTTTAATTTAGATATTTGTCAAATGTAATTATTTTTTTAAAAATGTTTTGTAGAAATAATAAATGGTTAAATTAGATACAAATAAAATTATGAAAGGTAGTCCTCCACCACGAGAATACCAAGTTACGTTAGAAAATTGGAGAAAATATCCTTATAATGTTTGGGCATTTACAAACGTGAGAAGCATCATTCCCACGTCACCAATTATGTTTGATCCCAAAAAAAGAATAGATGTTATCAAAAAATTGGTAGACTTAAATGATATTAAGATTTCTCATAATAATACTGAAAAAAAATTAGAAGATATTTTAGTTGATTGCAATACTGACAGTTTTCTTGTTATGCACAAAGGAAAATTAGTTTTTGAATTTTTTAATAATTTTACAACTTATGAAACACCCCACATTATATTTTCAATTTCCAAATCACTGACTAGTTTGTTAACAGGTATTTTAGTAGATAAAAAATTAATTGATGTGAATATCACTGTATCTAAAATATTACCAGAAACAATTGGTACAGCTTATGAAGATGCAACAATAAGAAACGTACTTGATATGAATGTAGCATCTAATTTTATAGAAGATTATTCAGGAAAAGCTGAAATATTTCAAAGGTATAGATCCTCTACAGGATGGGATATACCTTCAAATAATGATGTAAAAAATTTAAGTGGTTTACATGAATTTCTTTCAACTATTCCAAAATCTACAGATTTGCACGGAAACAAATATCATTATTGCTCTCCACATAGCGATTTGTTGGGTTGGATAATTGAAAGAGTTTCAGGAGAAAAATATTCTAAAATCATGTCTGCTTTATTATTCAAACCCTCAGGAATAACAAATCATGCAGATGTCACGTTGGATAGATTTGGTGCTACTAGATCGGCAGGTGGAATTAGTATATCACCATACGACTTGTTATTAATTTCAGAGATGGTACGAAATAATGGTACAAATAAAAATGGGCAAATTGTTCCAGAAAATTGGATAGATGATATAAAGAAATACAAAGATAATTCGAGCTATTTAAATCAAGACAAATTGGAAAGGTTTCCTCATGGAAATTATAGATCAAAATGGTATCAAACAGGTTTTGATGAAAACGAATTCTGTGCAATAGGTATACATGGTCAGAATATTTGGATTAATCCTAAAAAAGAACTTACAATAATTAGAATGTCTTCAGCATCTGATCCCATTAATATAAAAACAGAAGAGTTGATGTTTTCTGTGTTTAAGGAAATTGGAAATGCTTTAGTCTAATTAGAAAGTAATAGGAAATTTTTTATATAATTGATTAATTTCTAACATGATTTCTTCAGAAAGTATAACGTCTACACCTTTTAAAATATTTTTAAATTGTGTATTGTCAGTAGCTCCAAAAATAACTGAGCCCATAAAAGGTCTTTGATTACAAAAGGCAATAGCCATGTGTACTGGATCAATTTGATATTTTTTAGATAAAGACACATATTCAGAAACTGCTAAAGAAGAATTTTCATTAACTCTTCCGAATAGACTTGGAACTCTAGATAATCGAGAATTTTTTGGCACATTATTATTCATGTATTTACCAGTCAAAAATCCACCCGCGAGCGGTGAATATGCTAATAAGCTTATATCTTCATGATGAGACATTTCTGCCATATCTAGGTCGTATAATCTACACAGCAAGCTATACTCATTCTGAGTGGAAACTAACTTAAGATTTGGAAAATCTTTTAAAAATTTAATAAATTGTAGTGTACCCCAACAGGTTTCGTTTGACAGTCCAAGATATCTAATTTTACCTTCTTTCTGAAGTTCAGATAAAGAATTTATAACACCTTGTAGATTTTCTTTAATTTCATTGTAATTTTGTTTGGTAGGATCATAATTCCAATTTTGTCTAAAATGGTATGAACCTCTGTCTGGCCAGTGAAGTTGATATAAGTCAATATAGTCAGTTTTAAGTTTTTTTAAGCTTCCTTCAACTGCAATTTTTAAAGATTCGGCATTTATACCTTCACCATTTCTTACTGCCATATAGCCTTTACCAGAAACTTTAGTTGCAAGCACTATCGAAGATCTTTTAGATTTATTTTTTGCAATCCAATTTCCAACTATAATTTCAGTATCACCAGTGGTTTCAGGTCTTAAAGGACATGTAGGATACATTTCAGCTGTATCAATAAAATTAATTCCTGATGCTACTGACTCATCCAGTTGATAATGACCATCTTCTTCAGAAGTTGTCTCTCCAAATGTCATAGTACCAAGACAATACGTTGAAACCTTTAAGTCAGAGTTGCCTAAAAATTTATAATTCAATTAAATTTCTCACTTTTAAAAACAAATTTTATTAAATCTATTGAATAGTAAAATTCAAGTAATAACAAGTTATTCTAACTAAAAAAACTAGAGCAATTAAATAATTCACCTTAATGAATAAATATGATAATTTTTTTACATGCTTATCGATGGTTTACAATATTGTAATTGGTCTGAAAAAATTTTTAGTGAGTTAAGAGATTCTAATGTCACTGCTATACATGTAACAATTTCTTATCATGAACAATTCAGAGAAACAGTTTCAAATTTTGAACAATGGAATAGATGGTTTGAGAAATATCCTTCATTAATAATGCCTGCATATTTTGCCGAAGATGTTGAAATAGCAAAAAAACGAAATAAAACAGCAATAATTTTTGGATTTCAAAATCCATCACCCATTGAGGATGATATTGGTTTAATTGAAATTCTTCACAGACTTGGCGGAAGGTTTATGCAACTTTCATATAATAATCAGTCGTTGTTAGCCACCGGTTGTTATGAAGAAAATGATCCAGGTATTACAAGAATGGGTAAAGAAGTAATAAAAGAAATGAATAGAGTTGGAATGGTTGTTGATATGTCTCATTCTGCTGAAAAATCAACTCTGCAAGCTATTGAAATATCCGAAAGACCAATTGTTATAAGTCATGCCAACCCGTCTTTTTGGCATCCAGCTAAAAGAAATAAATCTAATAATGTTTTATCTATACTCGCTGAAAATGAAGGAATTTTAGGATTTTCACTTTATCCACACCACCTAAATAATAGTAGTAATTGTTCATTGGAAGATTTTTGTTCAATGATAGCAAAAACAGTTGATATTATGGGAATCAATCACGTAGGGTTCGGATCAGATTTATGCCAAGATCAACCTGATAGTATTGTAGAATGGATGAGAATAGGCAAATGGACCAAAAATATTGAATATGGTGAAGGTTCTGCGTCAAATCCAGGTTTTCCCAAAATGCCAACTTGGTTTAGAGATAACAGAGACTGGAATAATATCTTAACTGGTTTAAAAAATATTGGTTTTAATGAAGAAGAAATTGATAAAATAAAAGGTAAAAATTGGTTAAATTTTTTTAGAAACTCATTTAGGTCAGTTTAAAAAGATGAATTTTCAAAACACTCAAAATAATTTGGAGTATAACCATCCTATAAGACCACCCTCAACTGTAATGAAGCTTGATAGATTAGGAAGCTTTCATCAAACACGACTATCTTTCACAAGGCGTCTTATAGATGATCTTAAGTATCAAAAAAGCAAAATAGAAATTCACCAATGGAATATTGATAATAATGGGATTGGAAGTGCCATTATTAAAATAATTTTTAAAAATGAAATTTTGTCACTCATAATCTTTTGTCATTCTATTAATGATGAAGAAAGAACTGATAGAGTTATAGCTGAGAAATGGGATATGACTTTCTCACTTTTTAGGGGTATCCCAAATAAAAATGAATTAAATCAATTATCCAAAAATTTAAAAATACAGGAATCAGGAAGACACAATTCAAAACAGTTGACTTTAAGTAGAGCTAACAAGTCTCAAAGAATATTTGAAAAAGTATTAAATGATTTATCAATTGGAAAACAGCCATCTGAAAAACTGATTAATGATGTAGGTTATCTTATTAGAACTACTGCAGTATATGGCAATGGTAAATTTGGAATTGGAGATTTTTCTAATACCAAAGGCAATGAATTTTTAGAAAAACCTTTTCAAGCAGAAATGTTGACCGTATATCTAATTAGATATTTTTCAATAGAATTAATTAATTTTTTAGCTAAAAAAAGAGGAGGTAAAAAGTTTCTAACTCTCTCTAAACATCTTGCAAAACATTTAGGAGTTGGCAATGCAACAGGTTTAGGGATGGCCCCATTTCTAGTAAATCATCAAGAATTAATCCATCAATGGATCTACAACAGAGAAATAGCCCTATCAAGAGTTTTCTCAATAAAGAGATTAGATAAAAAAACACAAAATAAAATTGTTAACTATATTCATGAAGCATTCAAATACAGCTTACAATGGAAAGTTGATGATCAACTACAGTCAAAAAAGATTAACGAACTTAATTTAGACCTGAAAAAAATTTTACAAAATACAAATCTTACTAAACTTTTGAATTTTAATTATCCTATAAAAACTCTTTTTGATTTTTATAAAGATGATATCACTTTAGAAACACAAGAAATTCTTAACTCTGTCTTTATTGAACCATTTCCTGAGTTATTTGAAGACTTAATAAATAATATGGGAGCAAAAGAACAAAAATCTGTGTTAATAGATTTTAACGTCAATGATATTTTAAATATTATTAAAGATAATTATAAATGGGCCCTTGAAATAGACACCACCAAACCTGCAGAAAATTATTGTTTCTGGTATACTTCTCAAACAAAATTAGAACCACGTCTAGGTATTACAAAAAAAGATGCTGGAATAGATAAACAACTCCCTTTTGATATTGCTCACCAGATAAAAAAAACATTAAATATTCTGAATAAATTACCTTATGATATGACAGCTTCTGAAGTAATGGTAAGTCAACCAGAATTAAGAAATATAATTAAGAGAATAATAATAAATAAATCACTACCATACAGTGAAATACAAAATAATTTAATTGGTAAAGATATGAAACCAATTGATATTTTAAGATGTAAATTAAGTTTTTTTGGAGCCTCAAAGTTTGATCCTAAGTCTGATCTATGGACAAGAATAACTCTATTTCAAGGAGCCCCATTGCCAAATGAATTATGGAAAACAAATGTAAATGATTGGCTTTTTCCCAATTTACCAAATGTATAATTATGATTAGTGTATCTTTAAATGAGGTATACTCAGAAACTTATAGAGCACTCAGAAGTGTTAATATTGAATGGAGTTTAGCTAAAGACTGTGCAAACAAAGCAAAATGGTTGGCACAACACGGTCAATATTTTCTTGGATCAATTTTGAAAACAGCAGACCTTTATAACAATAATAAAATAAGTATTTCAATTAATAAAAATACAAACAAAAAACCATTAGCTACCGCTTTATTGGGATTGCTTTTAGTAGAATATGTTTCTGCAAAAAAAATAACTTGGGAGGGTTATATCGATAACTCAAAATTTTTACTTGCTGCTATGGGAATAATTGCAGAAGAACAAAAAATTAATTTAATATTAGAAAATGAACAAAAAGATATTATTGCATTTACAAAAGATAAAGAAATATATGTTAATACAAATTTAGATACCAAAATTTCAAGTTATTATTTCTTAAAAACATATGATTTTATAAAGAAAAAAAATATTAAATTTACTAATCTTAAAAAAAATAAAAATGTTACTAAACTCAACGCTCAATGTTGGCAAAAATTAAAATCACTGGCTTTTGAAACTTATGTGCCAGAAAGTGAAACTTCCAAATCTGGAGCAGGATATTAATTTATTTTACAATGTAATCTTTTAATACATTTACATCAGGTTCATATCCCAATCCTATACCACCATTAATTTTAAAAAAACCATCTTTCGGAGTAAAAATATCTTCAGGATATAGGTAAGCCTCAAGGTCAATAAAAAACCTCTCTAAAAGTCCTGGATTGGGCATTGATTGAGCAAGATGCATTGTAGCTAAAAACCCGGGCCCAAAATAAGGAGAATGCGGCATTACCTGTACTCCATAACTTTGAGAAATTGAAACAACTTTATTAAATTCAGTGATACCACCAACTTTTGTTACACTGGGTTGAGCATAATCAACAGCTTCAGCTTCAAACATTTTTTTAAATTCAAATGATGTACAAGCATTTTCTCCTGCTGCTAATGGAATAAGTGACTCAGATCTAATATTAGATAAACTTTCAAAATCTTCTGGTGGATTTATGGGTTCCTCTACCCAATATAAATTAAATTCTTCCCAACTATTTAGTATTTGTCTTGCTTCATCTTTTGTCCATGGACAATTTGTATCAACCATAATTGGGATATCTTCACCAACTGCTTCCCTTGCTGCTTTAACTTCAGATGTAAATACTTCATGTAATTTTATATAATTATATCCCAAATTTTTTGCGGATAAACATCTATCTTTAACTGCCTCCTTATTTTCATAGCGCCATAAGCTTGCATATGCGGGTATCTTTTTAACACCTGCTGATCCTAAAATATTGCACAATGGTAAATTACTATTTTTGGCTACAATGTCCCACAAAGCTATATCTACTCCACTGATTGCAAACATCGTAATTCCATAACGTCCAAAAAGATGTAGCTTTTTTTGTAATTCAAAATTTATATTCTGCACATCTAGTGGGTTTTTTCCAATTAGGTGTGGTTTAACCATATTTAGTATTACTTCTGAAACAGCTCTTCTACAATTAAATGAAAATGCGTCACCCCAACCAGTAATACCCTTATCTGTTTCAATTTTGATAACACAAAAATCCATTCCATCTTGTTTCAAAAAGTCAGCCGAAGATGATTTTATGCCGATTGAAAATGGTACTTTTAATTCGTAAACCTCTAAATTAGTTATTTTCATATTTAACCTATTTCATTTTAATGAGCTTCGTTATCTGCTAACCATTTTATAACTTTAGTTGCAGGATATAACCACAGGAAACCTGCTAAAATGTATATCAACCAGTCTATTGACCAGTGATAACCTGTTATATAATCAAAAATATACATAAAAAATGCTACATAAATAATTAATGAAGGGATTATTCCAATTACCACAATTAAATGACGCCATCTTTTCAAATTAAAATCCTAACTTTAACTTAAATTAACTTGGAATTAATCCACCATCTACATTATATGATTGACCAGAAATATTTCTAGCACCTTCAGAGGACAAAAAAACTACCATTGATGCAATATCTTCTGGATTATTTGGTCTATTTAAAGGGATATCTCTTACATAATGTTTCATTATTTCTTCTTCAGTTTTATTTTGTTCTGAAGCTCTTTTCTTTACTATATCTGAAAGTATATTTGTATATGTAATACCTGGGCAAATTGAATTTACAGTTATTTCGTATTTTGCAAGTTCTTGAGCTGCTGTTTTTGTCAAACTAATTACAGCACCTTTGCTGGCGGCATAAATAGCATTAGACACATCTACAAAGCCTTTTCCACCTACAGAGGCCATGTTAATAATTCTTCCTCCTTTGTTTTGCTTTATCATTTGATTAGCTGCTATCTGTAAACAAAAGAATGTTCCTTTCGCATTAATATCATGTATCCAATCCCAATCTTTTTCAGTTAAATCCATGATATTCGATGTTCTAGTTACTCCTGCATTATTTACTAAAATATCAATTGTACCAAAAAGCTTAACAGTTTGTAGGATCATATTTTCTATATCATTAATTTTAGTAACATCAGTTTCAATTGAAATTCCAGACCCATTACTATTTAATATGATTTCAAGTGTTTCGTTAGCTTGTTTTAAGTTTATATCTGCACAAGTTACATTATACCCCTCATTGCTCATTGCAATCGCAACAGCTCTACCAATGCCACTTCCAGCTCCAGTAACACATACATTTTTAAAAATCCTATTCATCATTTTTTCAATTTAAACTAGACTGCTTGATTAATTTCTAACATGTTAGCATTAATGTCATAAAGATAAATCTGATGAAACCCAGGCATTGCATATACTTTGGCATCGGAGTATAAAATTTTTTCTTCATCAAGTTTAGCTGTTAAATTCGATAAATTTTTAATCGTGAATGCTGGATGCCCTGCAATTGATGGATTATGTGCAAAATTATTTCTATAACCAAACCCATCATCAGGCTTTATAACATGTAATCCTCTATTATTATCAGATAATGGTAATATTGCTAATTCAGATGGATCAATACTAAAATCACCTTTATTAATTGGTGCAACCCATTGCCCTTCTTTCATACCTAACAAATCACAAAAAAAATAAATAGACTCTCTAACATCCAAAGATTCTAAATTCATGTGATGAATTCCCCAATCCAAACCCATCGACCAACCATTTATATGATCTTCAAAACCAGAAGTGTTTTCAACTAAATGTATTAAATTTAATGAAGGCTCTTGAACATATAAACTCTTAAATAATCCATTGTCTGATTTTTTATAAATAAACTTTATATATTTGAGTTCTAATTTTTCTTTGATGTTTTCAAGGTTATCTACCAATAATGTAATATAACTTCTTCTACTCTGAATATGATTTGAAATTGATAGATCTGGAATTGGTTTGAACAATCTTAATCCAAATCCCTTATCACCAAAAAAAATACTTTCTTCATTTTTATATAAGTTTTGGTAAAGTAATTTTTGGTTTTCATTATAACCAATAAGCATATCATAAAATTGTTTTGATTTTTGTAAATCGTAAACAGGAATAGAGACATTTAAAATTGTCCAATTCATTTATTATCCTTATTTTCTATTTATAATTATGAACATGAAATTGTTAATCTAACAAATGTTTACAAAAAGAACAATTTCAATAAAGTTAAATAATGAGTTTTTGTACGGGGAAAATTCACGATGGATTTTAAAAATTTAACTGACGATTTTGGTGCAGAAGTATCAAATTTTGATTGCTCAAAATTGATAGAGTATGGTGAATTGAATTTACTTAAAAAAACTATTCAAGATAAACATTTCATATGTTTTAAAAATCAAAAATTAGATGGCAATACACTTGCTGCTTTTACAAAAAACTTTGGTAAACTAGAAGCCTATCCAGAAAAAGATAAAACCAAAGGGAAAATAGAAATATTTAACGTTTCTAATGTTTCTGAAGATGGTATACATTTAGATCCTAATGACCAAAGAGTCATTCTCCAAAAAAATAATTCAAGGTGGCATACAGATAGCTCTTACAGATATTTACCATCTGTTTTTTCTATTCTTTATGGTCAAGAAACTTTACCCCCTGAAGTAGAAGGAGGACAAACTCAATTTTCAAACATGTTAGCCGCTTATGATAATCTACCAGAAGATAAAAAAAATCTTTTACAACCACTTCATCAAGTACATTCTTACAACGATATAAGAAGATTAGAACCTAGTCTTCCAGAACTAACTTATGAAGAAAAATCTAATTTTCCACCTGTAACTCACCCTGTAGTTAGAGTTCATCCTGACAGAAACTTTAGAAAATCTCTTTATTTTACTTCTAATACGAGTTTAGAAATTGGTGGAATGAGCTTAGAACAAGGTAAGGAATTACATAAATGGCTTGTTGATTATATAAGCCAGCCTAAATTTTGTTATACTCATAATTGGAAAAAAAATGATCTTATAATGTGGGATAATAGAGTGTTATTACATAGAGTTATACCTTATGATTACGGTAAATATAGAAGAGCAATGATTAGGGGAACTGTTGAAGGTGAAGTTCCTGTTCTTGGTCCATTTTCTAATGAAGTAAGATCAAAAAATAATATTAAAATTTAATTGCATTATTTAAAGGGAATAGCTATTAGCAATTAAGTAATTAGTCTAAACTTCCTAGTGGTTTTAACTTTTCAATAAAGTCATCTAATACTTTTTTACAATTAACAAATAAACTTAAACGTTTTCGCGTCAATCCTTTTTCTTTTGCTTTTCTAGAAGACCTGAGAAGAATAATCCTATGAAAACAGCAGCTATAGCACCCCCTATCATGGCTATTATCTTGGCATTAGATGATTGTGTCTTAAGCTTTCTCTTTTGTGATGGATCTAACATCAGATCATAAGCATGGAATTGGTTCTGCTTTACTTTCTGTATTCCTAAATCATTGAACTCATATTTCGTCTTATTTGCTACTAGATCATAAACATTCTTGGATATAGTTATACCACCTGGCTGAGCTAATGCCTCTAATCTAGCCGCTACATTAACACCATCACCCATAAGGTTAGCATCACCCTGTTTAACAACATCTCCCATATTGATACCTATACGGTATTCTAATTTAACTTAAGTTGTATCTTTGTCATTACGGTCTTTAATCTGCTTTTGGAACTCTACAGCTGTATTAACTGCAGCGACGGCACTAGGAAATTCGGCAAATACAGAATCCCCTCCTGTATTGAAGATACGGCCTTTTTGTTTTTTTTTCAGAGGCTCAATGATCTTATTGCAGTCATGAAGACTAGCTAGAGTAGCGTCCTCGTCTTTTTCCATATGTTTGCTATAACCAACAACATCAGTGGTAAGTATTACTACTATCTTACCATTAATTTCTTTGTTTGACATCATTAGGGGACCCAAATTATTTTAATAGTATATTATTAATATATAAATATAATTACACTTATCTTGAAATAATACACAGCTTTAAGGTTAATTAAATGAAAAATTTTTATAAAATTTTTGGTTCTTTTAAATTTTCATTTGTTCCACCTTTAATGATTTATCTAGCCGCAGGTGTTTCAGGCATTACAAATATAGTTGGTCTTTTTTTTGTGAAAGAGTATTTGGATCTATCTGCAGTTTTTCTTGCTGGTTTAGGTTTTTGGGCTGGTCTTCCGTGGGTATTAAAAATGCCTTTGGGACACTTAGTTGATATACTTTGGAAGTTTAAGTCAATTCTTGTGATATTAGGTGCACTTGTAATGGCAGCTAGTAGTATAATTATGTTTTTTCTTATTCAATATAAATCTGAAATGATTGCTATTTTTAATGCAGAAACATGGTTTGTAATTTCAACTTTGCTTGCACCTATTGGATTTGTTTTACAAGACGTTGTTGCTGATGCAATGACAGTTGAGGCTGTACCTAAAACTGATGACCAAGGGAATGAAATAAGTTTTGATGAATTAAAGTCTATGAACGTTTCAATGCAACTTCTTGGAAGAGTATCTATCATTTTTGGTACATTGCTTGTGTCAATGATAAATTTATTTGTTTTTTCAAACTCTTCAGATATGACCGAATTAGAAAAAGTCACGGCATATGGAAATATTTACTTATACTCTTTAATAGTGCCTATTATATCAGTATCAGGTATATTTTTATCATATTTTAATCAGCAAAAAAGGTATAAATTACTTATTAGTAATGGTATTAATCCTAAAAAAGCTGCAAATATCATATTTAATATTCCAGAAGTAACTAAGCCCAATTTATTAATCATAATAGGCTCTATATTTTTTGTAATATTCACCCTACTTGTTGGAACATCTAAAATGGCTCTTTCACAAGAAATAGTTTTCGTTGGTTCATTTATGATTATTTTGTTTTTACTATTTAAGTTATCAAATGAATTAGATGCCAATGCAAAAAAAATGTTAATTGGAACTGCTATAATTATATTTGTGTTCAGAGCAATGCCAGGTGTCGGTCAAGGAGGAAGTTGGTTTGAAATAGATGTTTTAGGTTTTGATCAAGAGTTTTTATCCTTACTTGGATTAATAGCATCTTTCCTTACTATTTTAGGTATATTTGTTTTAAGGCCGTTAATGGAAAAGTCTTCAATGACTAGATTAATAGTTATACTTTCTATTGCTGGCTCTTTCTTTATTTTACCATCAATTGCAATGTTTTATGGGTTTCACGAATTCACATCAAAATTTACAAATGGATTTGTAGATGCTCGTTTTATCGCTATTTTTAATACAGCACTAGAGAGTCCGTTAGGCCAAGTATCAATGATACCTATTCTTGCTTGGATAGCCCAGTCAGCCCCTAATCATTTAAAGGCCACATTCTTTGCTGTTTTAGCTAGTTTTACTAATTTAGCTCTTTCAGCAAGTAATTTAGGTACTAAATATTTAAATCAAATATATGTTATAACCAGAGAAGTAAAAAATGATATGGGAATTATAAAAATACCAGCAGACTATTCAGAACTTGGCATTTTATTAATTATTGTTTGTATTTTAACTCTTACTGTTCCAATTTTAGTAACATACATAGTCAAAAAATTGAAATTACTGTCATATTAAATTCTTTAGTAGTACAGTTTAATAAAGATACACAACACTTACCACACCAACTGTAGCTGATGCTACAAATCCAATAAGCAATGGCTTTAAACCAAGTTTAAACATGCTTTTTAGATTTGTTTGCAATCCAAGAGCCACCATTGAAAACAAAATACAATAAATTGAGATTTCTTTGAAAAAAACTAATGAAAATTTCCAGTAATCCAAAATATCATTATCAAGAAATAAATGATCTCCTAATGTTCTTACAAAAGATAAGATTATAAATCCTAAAACAAAAAATGGGAAAAAATCTTTGATTGAACTTTTTACATCGACTTTTTTTTCTTTGTTGTAAAGATAAGCAATCAAAGGAATTAAAATTATTAAAAAAGAATTCCTTAAAAGTTTTGTAGTTATAGCAGAATTGAGAGCTTCTTCACTATTATACATATCAGAATAAATTACACTTGCAGCGCTTACTTGAGCAGTATCATGAATTGCTGTGCCAAGAAAAATACCTGCAAGATCTGGTGACAAATGAAAATAATAGTTTGCTATGTAAGGATAAAAAAACACAGCAATAATTCCAAATAATGTAACAACACCTACTGCATAGCTAGTTTGATCTTTATCAGTTTTTATAATTGAAGAGGTTGCGATCACAGCTGTTACACCACAAATACACGTGCCCATAGTAATTAGATAACCTAGAACATTGGGTATTTTAAATAGAATACATAGATATTTTATAATCAGAAATGCTAATATAATATTCATGACAATTAACAAAATAGCTGTAAAGCCATAATTAAAAAGTTCTGTAAAACTTAAACTTAAACCAAGAAAAGCTATTCCAATTCTTAATAGTTTTTTTAAACAAAAATTTATAAATGGTTCAATCTTTTTGAAAGAATAAATATTTCCTGAGATCAAACCAAGAAAAATACATATGAAGGCAGATGAAATTAATATATTTTGAGAAGATAAAAATTGACTTATTAAAATAGAAAAAACAACTAAGCAAGAAATTGTAATAGCACCAATGATATTTTTCTTAATAAAATGCATAAAAAATGATTAACAAAAAAAGATACATTAAAACAGAAAAATTTAATTTTTTATTTTAGAAAATATTTTAAGTTTTCTTCTTCCTTACGTTTATTTAGAGCTCTATCAATTATCACACTTGACATAATTTTAGTAATAACTGATTTTTTACAACTTAAATTTTTTTGTACCCGTTCAACTTCTTCTTTTTTATCCCAAACATGAACTACTCCGTCATTCATGTCTCTTAATAAATACCAGTCATTCTCTTTTGCAGAAGACCAAACTTTTATACCATACATTTTCTTCTCCATAATTATATTTAAATATAGAGAAGCAAGTATTGTACCAAGTTGAAGAAGAGATTAATAAAATTATTTGTAAAACCATACATTTTCTGTGAATGAATTGTTTTTAAACCTCTTAAAAGGTATAAAGATATTTTCAAGCAAGGTTCTTTTTCCAACTATTATATTGCAATCAACAACTAATCCTGGATAAAGAAGATAATTACTTTGTTTATTATAAAATTCTTTTGCGTCTGTTTTAACATGAATAACATAAAAAGACTTACCTTCATCATCGGGTTTTGTGTCTGGACTAATAAAACTAATTTTGCCATTTATAGGAGCATATGCAAAGCCTTCATTACCTTGAAGTCTTACTAAAACATCTTGGGATAAATTTACATATCCTATATCTGATACGGGCAATTTAGCTTCTACAATGAGTTGCTCATCTTGAGGAACTATTGACATTATTTCTTCACCAGGCTTAACAACTCCTCCTTGCGTAAAAAATTTTATTTCTTGAATAATTCCTGTTATTGGAGACTTTATTACTTTTCTTAATAATTTGTCTTTATATCTTTTTAATCTGTTATTATATTTTGATCTCTCTTCTATATAAGATTGATATTTTTCGCTCATTTTTGCAATGTGTTCTTTTTCAATATTTTCAATTAGCA